>NZ_CP010070.1 GCF_000800805.1 Candidatus Methanoplasma termitum
TCTTATAAAACTAATATCATTGTTTTTCTCTATTACAAAAAAAGAAACCATTATAACAGTCTTAAAGCTACATAGTCGGGCTTAGTAACGGAGGAATGAAATGGGGATATTTGATGAGTCGAAACAAAAAAGAAAACAGCTCATTAAAAATAGGAATATCCTCCAAACAACATATATTCCGGATCAACTCCCTCACAGAGAAAATGAGATCAGGAATATTGTTGAAATAATCACTCCTTCTCTCTACAAGAACAAACCATCAAATATACTTGTTACCGGGAAGACAGGAACAGGAAAGACCGCAGTTCTGAATTATATAGGAAAAGAACTAAAAAAAGAAGATCCAAAAGAAGAGAACTGCAGTTTTATTTATGTTAATTGTGAGATCGTAGATAATCCATATGGAATTCTTTTTAACATTTCAAATCAAATAATCATAGATCAGAACAGAATACCTCCCACAGGTTGGAGTCTTGATAGAGTTTATGATACAATGATAAGTTATATCGATAAAGAGAACAAGGTATTCATCATTGTTCTGGATGAGATAGACAGAATACTTCAGAAGAATGGTGACGATATATTCTATTTCTTGACAACGATGAATGAAATCTTAAAACAATCAAAGATATCTATAATCGGAGTAACAAATAATGCAAAATTCACTGAACTCCTATCCACAAAGATTAAAAGCAGATTGGGTGAAGAGAAAGTTATTTTTTCACCTTATAATGCAGAACAGCTTCAGAATATATTAAGGGGAAGAGCAGAACTCGCATTTGATACTGAAATAATAGGTGACGGAGTAATATCGCGTTGTGCGGCAATATCCGCACAGGATTCAGGCGATGCGAGGAAAGCACTGGATCTTCTAAGAGTATCGGCCGAGATCGCAGAAAGAAACGGAGACACGTCGGTAACAGAGGCTCATGTTATAGCGGCGAGGAATAAGATAGAAATCGATGCCGTAATTGAAGTTATAAGAACTATAACCGTTCAATCAAAGATAGTTCTCAGAAGTATAATAGAACTTCATGAAAAAAAAGACATAATCACAACCGGAAATGTTTATTCTATCTATAAGGAAAATTGTGACATTCTCAGCGCTAATCTCTTGAAGGAAAAAAGAGTGGCTGATCTGATATCAGAGTTGGATATGTTGGGAATAATTCATGCAAGGGTGAAATCATTCGGGAGAAATGGAAGAACAAGGGAAATAGAACTCAATATTAACAAAGACATAATTGATTTTGTTAAGAAAGATGAACTTTTTGAACCTCTTCAAAAGCACAAATCAAAAAAGCAGACAACACTGTGGAAAGAACAGGAAGATAATAAAAAGGTCTGATCCATAGTGAATCTGATAACATCATTCATTATTTTCTTTTTCCACTGGAAATGAAGGGGGGAGGGCGTTCATTTATTCCATTAAAAGTTGGTCTGTCACCACTATAGCCACTCGTTTTTGATAAAGGTTGTTACCGCATCCGCTGATCCTACCCATAAAAACAACCTAAGGTCGTCCCCATGTTCCGATGCCGACCGTGGAGGCATCGGTCTGTGATATCCATTAACCCATGCGGTCGGGTCCCCCGCAGTTCCGCATCATCGATTTATTGCCCGGCCCCGAAGGCCATTTCCGCGTTCCCGATATGCCCGACGATACTGTATCGATTTTCTAAGCGACCACGAAGGCCAAAAAGAAGCCGACATCCTTTCCCGTCCGGCTGTGCTTCACCGCATCCCGATCGTTCATGATCATTCTGTCTGCGCTGCCTCCATCTCATCCTCTATCTCGTCGGAATCGGCGAGATATCTTGTCACAGCCATCACTGTCGGGTCTGCGGAATACTTCCTGTCCCGGGTCACCATGGCCCAGATCATACGGGCCATGGAATTCGCACATGCCACCAACGCCTCGTTGTGATGTTTGCCGTTGGCCTTCAGACGTTTGTATTTCTCGGATATGAACGAGTCCGCATGGTTTATGTGAACGAACGTTGCCTGGCACAACAGCCTCCTGAGTTCTGGGTCCCCTCTGCGGCTGATCCCGCAGTTCTTCGGTCTGTCGGCGGATTCGTCAAGTTTGGGAGTTATACCGGCAGATGCGGCGAATGCCCGCCCATCCACGAAACGTGTCATATCATCGGCCATGCACGTGACATACGCCGCAGACAGGATACCGAATCCGGGGACCGACCAAACGATATCGAACATCCTGTTGCCTTCCATCCTGTATCGGATCATCTTCTCCGTCTGAGACTTCCTCGCTTTGATACTCTCGGCCTTCGCCGCATCCAGAATGAGAATGTGGTCCCCCGTTGCCTTCAGCTCCCTGAGGGCAAGAACACAGGTGATGTCGGAGTAATCGCGGGACAGCTTCATTCCTCTTATCAGAAGATGGGATCTGATCTGTTTTTTCAAAGCGGTCAGATCGTTCCTGTCGTTGATATCGAACCTGCACAATTCCCTCTGCACCAGCACCTCCCGCGAAGGCATATGGGCGACGGCGAACTCGATCTCCCCCATCAGCCGCCTGCGCATATACCCCGCCAGTTCAGCAGCGTCGTTATCATCGTTCTTTGTTTTGGACCTGGTTATCCTGTACAGGTCGGCGGCATGGGCCACCGTCACTCTGAACCCGAGATTGGTCAGCATCCAATAGACGTCGTGAGACTTGGTCGAATTCTCTATCAGAATATACGCATCCTGACCGTGAAGACGGTTCGTCAGTCCTACCATTCCCGCAGCGTCCGAAGGGAACCTCCGGAAATCGGCGTTGAATCTTTCCAAAAAATCCAGGTTCTTCTTTCTCGGCTCTTCTTTGCCTGCGTACACTGCAAACGCCGCACATTTTTCCTTATGCACATCTATCCCGATCGCTATTTTCATCTATGCGTTCCTCCTCCAAAACAGAGGACCGCTTCCGTACGCACCGGAAATCGGTTATTTTATAACCTTGCCGCCCATCATACATACGGTCTGTGGTTTTCTGTTGTGGTAAACTAATATCACAGACCAACTTTTAATGAGGGCGGATTTTTGGTTCTGTAATCAAAAGAATTTAGCCGAAGAAACAAGACATGCCAAGGAATATCATATCTCGGAAGACGGATATTGGATCCCTTTAACCGAGCAGTATGCAGGGTTGCTTTTGTGACAATATATATCAATTTAGAAAAATATACAAGTGGTAAAATCTTTTAAAGAGAACGCCATACTGTGTTTACTTTATCAGTTAAAGTGGGGGAGAAACAGTGGCGGGTGTTAAATCAAAGGATATTTTAAAGCCTAAAAGCAAGTTGATAATGACAGCGATAGTTGCGTTGGCGGTATTGGCGATGGTTGCGGCCGTATACAGTCCGACAAGTGATGCAGCTGCGCGTTGGTACTGTGTTGAAAATGGTAGTATGACGCAATCGCCTGCATCAACAACAGAATACAGCAGCGATCAAGCTGCCATGACTATAAATGCAAACGGTTGGCATTATTTTATTCCAAGTAATACCACGGCAACAGCCCCGGTTACAGCAAGAAACATAAATGTAGATTCAATCACAGTCAGTGGTGGGAGTACTGCAAATATTATTCTCTGGAGCAGCTCAGTATGGACATTTACGTTGACAGTTACAAATGGGATAACTGTGGCAAATGGAAGCACATTAAATATTTACGTTCAACCCATCGATAGAACCGCTTCTACCGTTAGAATAGGTGATGCCAAAATTATCACTCCCTCGATACAACTCAACGGTACCGCCAAACTGAAGAACGTAGGTACCATCGAGGTTGGCAATCTTTTCTTCAGCGACAACAACAATGCTGCGATCACCGCCAACGGTACGCTTAATAATTATGGTATAATCACAAACACTTCATCGGGTAATGGCGTAACTCTCACAGGGGACAAAGGTGGCATAGCCACTGTCAACAACTACGGCATATTTGGAACAAATGTTGCTAGTACTTCCATTTCCACTCTCGGTGGTCAGATTTACGCTAGCACCAATGGCATCAATGTGATGGCTTCCGGTGGCAACATTACTAACGACGGAGTAATACAGGGAGGCACCTATGGTATTAATGCCACTCCCAACGTGACAGTTATAAATAACGCAGCCGGAACGATACAAGGCAACACGACAGGTATAAATCTTGCTGCCGGCGGAACGGTAACAAACAGTGGGTTAATCACAGGCGTCAGTGATATTGGAATATATACAAACGGACCCAACACCCAAATAACAAATAACAATTCACCCGGCGGTGGTGTAATATCGGGCGGAACCAAAGGGATCAGTGTGACAGCTGCGGCCGCAGGAACCACGATCACCAACACCGGTAACATTGGCGGCAGTCAAATCGGTATCGACGCCCAGGCCAATGTGACCGTTACCAATACCGATGGTGAGATACACGGCGACAGTACGGCCGGGATCAATCTTGCGGTCGGCGGAACTGTAACGAATACAGGCGTCATTGCGAGTCTCAACGGCAACGGCATATATTCAAACGGAGCCAATACCAATATCACCAACAATGTAGGGTCAACGGTACCTCTGGGAAGCATTCAGGGAGGCAACAGCGGAATATATCTCAACGCAGGGGGAGACGTCAATAATTATGCATTAATAACGGGTGTTAGCCAGGGGGTATATCTGCCGGTTGGAGGAAATGTCAATAACCAAACCAGCGGTTTAATATATGCAGCAGGAGGCACAATGCCGGCATCGGTGGGAGTCAGCTACGGCGTAAATGAGACGATCGTAAACTACGGTACCATCATGGGTGACGAAAACGGCATAAGATTCGCAAGGGGCGGAACAGTGACCAACTACGGCAGCATAACCGGGACAATCGGCTATGGCATATTCTCTCCTATGAGCATTGTGGAGACTATGACGGTCACCAATTATAATACGATAACAGGCAAGTCCATAGGAATATACCTCAGTGCAGGCGGAACGGTAACCAATAAACCCGGTGGCACGATCACCGGAACCGATAACTATGGTATAGTTTCAGACAAGGATGTCTGGGTAATCAACGATGGCACCATCGACGGATCATCCGGCATCATTCTGACAGGAGGCTCCGTAAATAAAATCGATAATACAGGAGATATTATCGCAACCGGTAAGCAGGGCATTTCTGTTATCAACAGCACCACCAACGTCGAGATAACGAACAGCGGTCAGATAAAAGGTGCGTCTGAGGGTATATCTATCAATGGGGACGGAATCATAAACAACAACTCCGGGACAATAATCGGAGGAACCGCTGCTATTTCCACGGCCGCTACCAGCAACAGCATCAATATTCTCAATGACGGCCTGATAGAAGGCAACAACAGCGGCATATATCTTTTAGGTACCCAAAGCACGATAGAGAATCGCGACACCATAAATGGCATCGGCGGCATAGGTATATCGTCCGCCGGCGGCCCGACCGTCCTTCTCAACGACGGCACGATCACAGGCGATGTCACTCTTCTCTCCGGCGTTGTGAACAACGTAACGTTCATTACCGGCAGCGAGATAGACGGCAACTTTGACATAGGTGACGGCAACTCGACGCTCGATTTCCCAGGCGCACCCGACATCAACCTGAAGTATTCCACGGTCACAGGGACGACCAAGATCTATCTCAATACGACTGTGACCTTCGGGAATGGGTGGACATCCCCGCCCGCCATTGGGTTGGATGACAAGATCATTCTCATCAAGGGAACCACCGGAGGCTCGATGGCAACTTATCGTTACGTCAGCTATACTTTCAATGGCGAGGAGTTCACGATACTTGCGGCAAATTCAAAAACGGATCTGATCGCAAAGCTCACATATGTAACAGCGGACTATGTCCTTATCGACGGAAGTCAGGAACAGGCCCCGAATCAGGTGTTTACATTAAGCCAGGCTGATTTTGACAACATGGGTACTTTCATCCTTGACAACACAGGCAGCCCGAACAACGGCTGGTACTATATAACGGAAAATGTCACGCTTAGCAATTCAATAACGATGTCCGGTGATGTCAGCCTGATCGTAAGGGACAGTTGCACAGTGACCGTGACAAGCGGCAACGGTGTCGAAGTTCCAGCCGGAAGCTCCGCCGCGGTATATGCGAACACACGCGCAGGTGTCGATGCAGGAGACATTGGTGTAGTGACATCTACGGCCGCAGGCGCATATGGAGTGAATGCCGCAGGCAACGTGATCAACACGGCGAGCATAAACATCCCAAGCAGCACCAACGGAGCCGTAGTAAGCATGGGCATCAATGCAAGCAGTCAGATCGATATTATCAATGGTGTCACCGGTATAATTCAGGGTAGAGGGGGCATAAACCTTACCGTCGGCGGCATGGTCGATAACTACGGAATAATAAAGGCTGATATGGGAGCAGGTACGGGAGCAGGTATCCAGATCGGAGGCAATGCCACAGTGACGAACGAAGAGGGCGGCAAGATCCTTGGTAGTACGGGCATATACTGCATTAGCGGTAACGTCGAAATTGATAACTCTGGTACGATAGACGGAACAGACGGAATAAGGCTTATCACAACAAGCGTATGTACCATCACCAACAACAAGACCGGGATCATCAAACAGAGTGCAGGCACCGGTACAAGCAATGCCATATGTTACTCTCAATCTGCGACAGGCAATATCTATAACTACGGTCAGATATTGGCCGAAAAAGGCCCGGCGATCTTTATCGATACGTCATATGCCACCACGGCCGTGAACACATTCAACTACGTCAACGCCGACGGGACCAGGGCGCTGATAAAGGGCCCGTATGCCATCCAATACATCAACTCCTCGCGCGGAGATATCTATAACGAGGCCGATGTCCAGTCATCGACAGGCTATGCGATACAGAGCAGCTATTCCGGTTCCAAAATAACGAATGCTCTCGGCGGCAAGCTCACAGGCACCGGCGGTATATCAACGTCGGGTGTATCGGTCATCAACGCCGGCGACATCATCGCTAACGGGACCCCTGGCGGGAATCCGTCGATAGGAATAATCTCTTTGGGCAATGTAAGCATCGAGAACAGCGGCAATATAACCGCAGGACTCTATGGGATAACTCTCAGCGGGGGCACCGTTAAGAACACCTCTGCCGGTAACATCACGGTCTCCGGAGCATATAATTCCAACATGATAGGTATCCGCGGCACCAACGGCGAGACGATAATCAACGACGGCCGGATAGATGTAACGACCACCGGCTCGGTCAATGCCATCGGCATCCGTCTCCAGGCGGGAGGAAACATTACCAACAACAATGTCATATCAGGCGGTAACTATGGAGTATGGTCGGTAGGAACGGTCAAATTATCCAACTATGATTCAATCATCGGTAACGTTACATTAGATAACGTTGCTAACGATGTTGTTTTCGGAGCCGGCAGCTCTATCACAGGCAATTTCACTATGGGTACAGGCGGCGGTACGCTGAAGTTCACAGACCCGAGCGGATCTTTGACCACAAGTGCACTCAAATATTCCACTGTCAGCGGTGTTGCGAACATAGGCAGCGCCCTGGTAAGCTTTGACGGATTACCGTCTGATTACGATCTTAGGACTATAGTCCTTATCGATGCCAACACTGTCGTAAACACCGCTAACGCATACAGATATGGCACATACAGCACGGTATCCCCCGACCCAGTATATGACTTTGTAGTACTTTCGCAGCCGGAACGGCTGATCGCGGTCATAGAAGAAGAAATCCCATATGTTGATGTGGACGGGAACACGCAAACACACACAGCTATCTATATTGACAATATCTTCTTCGAAAGAAGCTCCGGCAACGGCATATTGTATGATACCAATACAGGCGGCACCGACGGCACATGGTATTATGTGCCGGAAGGAACGGAGATAGACCTCACAGGGCTCGCTATCAGGGATCTTGCAGCAAGCAACAGTGTCAGCATAATCATCGGGAACGATGGCGTTCTGTCGTTGGCAGATTTCGTCAACGTGTTCACCGACACATTCTCGATATACTCACAACCGGAAGGGACCGGTGCGATAGGTATTCTGAACAACAACATAAACAGCAGAATCAATCTTCCCAACGGCTGCGAATTTACCAACACAGCATATATCTATCGCCAGCCAATTGGTAGTGCTCAAACTGAAAGTGTGATCGGCAACGGCGTCGTCACCGTCACGAACGGTGTCACCGGCGTGATCAAAGGCGGGCAGGCCATCAGCCTTACGGGAGGAGGCAGCGTTTATAATTATGGTGACATAATAGGCGATCTTTATGATGGCGTTTATGTCGGTTACGGAATCACTAATATAATTAACAGCCAGACCTCCCCCGGAGGCGGCAGCGGCCCCGGAACGATCTCAGGTAAAAACAGCGGTATTAGTATTATCGCCAACGGAAACTCCAGCGTAATAAATGATGGTACGATCGTCGGTCTCGGAACAAGCGGAATAGCATTTATGGGTTATTCCGATTCGATCATCGAGATCACCAATAAGGGAACGATAGAAGGAGAATCCTCCGGCATAAATATGAATACGGGAACAGTCCACAATTCTAACACGATCAGCGGGACCGGCCTCGGCAGTACGGGGATAATATGTAACGGGACACTTACAGCTCTCGGCTCAGAGATCTTTAATGAGACAGGATCATCCGTAATCAGCGGCGTAGGCGCCGGCGTCATCATGTACAACGGCGGAACGGCTGTGAACAATGGCTCAATAATAGGCACAGCGAACGGGCTCTTTGCAACCGCCTATGTTGATCTCTCTAACTATGGCTCAATCAAGGGCAATGTATCACTTGCAAACGTAGCAAACGATGTCACATTCGGCGTAGGCAGCAGTATCGAAGGCAATTTCAATATGGGCACAGCCGGAGGCACGTTGGACTTCGTCGGCCAGCTTGTGGACGGCGTTCTGACATATGCTACGGTCACGGGTGCATCAAACATCCCTCAGTCAACCACCGTATCTTTCGGCAATGACTGGGACAACGGTACCGTGACGGCTCCAACACTAAATGCGAAAGAAGTGATAATCCTCATAGATGGAAGTCCTTCCGGTACAGTGTCCGATTACTCCTCGACATACACTCCTAATGGGTCGCCAATTGATTATCAGATCTTCACAAGAGCATATCCTGCGGGAACGACCATTCTTGATCAGTTGATCGCATACCCAGGAACAATGATCATATTGATCATTGACGGGGAGGGCTCTGTACAGATAACCGGGGGAACAGACTTTGATGAGACATATAACGGGGCTGGAACCTATCAGATACTCGTTCCGTTCGGCATCGATGAGCTGACCTTCACTGCGATTGCAACCGTATCGGGATGGAACTTCGTCAGCTTTGACCAGAACGGCGCTGCGGACACCTTCAGCCCCGTCACATACACCATAGCTCAGGATGACACCGTAACGGCGACATTCGACGAGACCGACGGAACGAACGACGTGCTCAACTACACCCTGACGATAGTCGGAGAGGGAGACGTCATCGTTGGAACGGCGACATTCACAGGCCCCGGAACATGGCTCATGTCGGTGCCGATCGCCACCCCGGACGTCACCTTCGAGGCGGATGCCAACGTCACCGGATGGAACTTCGTCAGCTTTGACCAGAACGGCGCTGCGGACACCTTCAGCCCCGTCACATACACCATAGCCGACGGAGACACCGTAACAGCAACATTCGACGAGACCGACGGAACGAACGACGTGCTCAACTACACCCTGACGATAGTCGGAGAGGGAGACGTCATCGTTGGAACGGCGACATTCACAGGCCCCGGAACATGGCTCATGTCGGTGCCGATCGCCACCCCGGACGTCACCTTCGAGGCGGATGCCAACGTCACCGGATGGAACTTCTTCAGCTTCGACCAGAACGGCGGAACGGCGTCCAGGTACAGTCCGATGACTTACACCGTGGCCCAGGGCGATACGATCACAGCGACCTTCGAGGACACCACCGACACGACCGACGGAATGAACACCATCAACTACACCCTGACCATCGTAGGGAAGGGAGACGTTGACAACGGAACCGACACCTTCACCGGAGACGGTTCCTGGCTGATCTCAATGGACGTGGTCTCACCGGCCACCACCGCGGACATCACATTCACCGCCGACCCCAACGTAGCGGGATGGAACTTCTTCAGCTTCGACCAGAACGGCGGAACGGCGTCCAGGTACAGTCCGATGACTTACACCGTGGTCCAGAATGACACCATAACCGCAACATTCGACGAGAAGGATGGAGTAAATGATGTGAAGAACATCACACTCACCGTCACCGGAAACGGCAGTGTCGCGGTTGATGGATTCCCTGACCCGTTCGTAGGCCCCGGAACATGGTTGCTGTCAGTTCCTGACACTGTAACCAATCTGAAGTTTACAGGAACTCCCACTGTGCCCAATGGCACCGTGACCTTCCTGCAGAACGGAGTAGGCGACAACACCAACCCGAAGACCTTCACCATAGCTGATGGCGACATCATATCTGCGGTGTTCGGATCATCTGGTGGACCGACCGAACCCAAGATATACACTATCACCGCGACCGCCGACTCAGGTTCCACCATTAACCCGAGCGGAAGAATCACTGTGCAGGCGGGTGACAGCAAGACGTTCACTTTCGCCGCGAAAGATGGCTATACAATAGTTGAGGTATGGATAGATGGCGTGTACTCCCTCTCACAGGCAGAGATCGACAGCGGATCATACACCTTCTCTAATGTTATGTCAAACCATACCATTCAGATGAAGAGTGTAGTGGGCTCAAGGACCAGCGACATAACTTTGACGATTAACATCAAGGAAGGAGACGGATATGCAGAATACAGCATAAACGGCGGAAGCTTCACCAGATACACTGGCCCAGTGACCTTACAGGTCGGCGACAATGTTGCGGTGAGGGCGTTCGCAGCGGACGGCTATCAATTTGCTAAGTGGGAGACACCGAGCGTAGAGACAAACTCTTCGCTTTCCTTCAACGATGTCAGAGCATCTATGCACCTCGACCTGTACTTCACGGTCGCCGTGACCGGCGCAGTCGACAACAAAGACGGATCAGCATTGTGGATCATTGGCCTACTGATCCTTGTGATTTTGTTGGCGTTGTTCTTGCTGTTCTTGCTGTGGATAAGGGCCGGTCTGTTCCTATCCATAACCATGGGAGGAGAGGCAGTGAACGGCGCGGCCGTGACCTATGTCGTAGTCAACGACGACGGCAAGACAAAGAATGGGGTCAAGTCTTCGAGCTCCAGAGGAAAGCTCAGGATACCCGCGAAGAAGAACGCTACGGTCACCATAACCATGGCGGCAAAGGATGGACACATCGCTACAGGTCTGCCTCTGATCGTCTCAATGGAGAACAGGAGAGAGCACAGAGAGATGATTCTCAAGTAAGACGCCCGGAAACAACAGCCTAAACTTTTTATAAACTCTCTTTTAATTTACTCTGTATCTCATTTTATGCTTAGAAACAGAATGCTTTCGATCCATCTGGCAGTTAAAGTTCCCATCAAGGGAGCAGTGGATGTGTGCTTTCAAAAAGTTTCAGGTGCTTGCTCTTCTTTTGTTTACAACGATATGTTTTTTTAACTAAATTTTTTGTAAAAATTTTTTTGGTAAAGGTATCTAATATAAATAATACCTATAATATATATCAGAATATACACGGGGGGCATTCGAAATAATGTTAAAGTACATAATCGGAGAGCAGAGCAGAATAGCTTTAATTGTAATGATACTAACTTTGTTGGTTGTGACCATCGTACCGATCGGTCTGATGGAATACGGCAGCACAAGTGAAGGTGTGCCTTCAGGCACACCGATAAGCACGCCACAGGAACTACAAGATATTGTCGTAAACGATCCTACTGCACAATACTATCTTGCAAATGACATATTTTTTGGCACCGAGGATCTGAACGGTGGCATAGACATAGGAATACTTGCGGTATTCGACGGAACAAAGGGCATGACCGTGACGCTCACGCTGCCCGCCGGCATCTCGATCGTAATGGGAAGCGCGGGAGTGAACTCACAAATGGTCGGCTTCAATAACAGTACCGCTACCGCGACGTTTAACGATGTCATGTTGGGAAATTACACTCTTATGATAGGAGGTACGCTGAGCAACGGGGACACGTTCGCACTCGCAAGATTGTCGAACTTCGTCGCAGGCCCGTCCGATCCATCGGATCCCGCATACCCATACCACACAATACTGAACACTACCTTCAACAGCAACGGTAACTTCACTCCGATAGGTACGGCTTCCACGCCTTTCAAGGGAACCCTTGACGGAAACGGTCATGCCATATACGGGATGAACTCCGCAGTGTTCGATATGACCCTTGCGGTCAGTGGTCTCTTCGCATACGCCCAAGGCGCAACGATAATTAATCTTGGAAATGTTCTGGACAGGAACGGAGCGGGCTGGTCATTCGCGGCATCGATGGAAGAGTCGTACTCTGGCGGCATAGTGGGCGTTTCGCTCGGATCGACCATAAGGAACTGCTACAATTCCATCTACGTTTCGGCGGCAGATAACGGTTCCACGGACATGGGTAGCGCCGGAGGAATAATAGGAACTGACAGTACCGGCACTACTGGGACGCCCTCTATTATTGAAGATAATTGGAACGGCGGAAGGGTCGTCGGTCTGACAGCCAACGGAAGGAATGTTGCCGGAGGAGGGATAATAGGATGCAGCCGTTTCTCGTCCATACGCGGATGCAATAACTCCGGTGCGATCTTCGCTGTAGCGAACGTGCCGGGAACCGGTAGCGATGCGATATTTGTCGGAGGCATCGCAGGTTACGTAAATCCATTGATATCTTCATTCCAAATATCTGATTCCTTTAATACCGGTGTTATCACAGGCAAGTCCACATACCGTGACATACGCGTTGGCGGAATAGTGGGATTCTTTGAAACAGACAATGCGGTCATGGCCTCACCGGCGATCGTCAGGTGTTACAACTCCGGCACTCTGGATAATCAATTCTATTATCTTACCGGCAGCAACGGCTCGACCCAAGTGGGCGGCATAGTCGGTGAGATAAATTCAACGAGCCACGGCGGGAGACCCGCACCGCTGATCCAACAGTGTTACAATACCGGGAACATCAAAGCGAATTCGCAATTCAACATCTTCTCAGGCGGCATCGTCGGAGAAGTGGATTATGCATCATGCAGAATATTTGACTGTTATAACACGGGGCTTATGACCTCTACGGGTACCGGTGCGGCTAACATGAGGGCAACGGGAGGAATAGTGGGCTTAGCCTCTGTCTACGCACGGAATGTCATCTTGTCCAACTGCTACAACAACGGCACGCTGGATGCGACCGGGCCGGCTACGACGAAGGGAGGCATGATCGGACTCAACAATGCTCCCGCCGATAACACGGGTACGTCGTTCTTCAACTGTTATTCTCTCGATACGGTCTCTGCTTTGCTGTTTGACGGAGGCGCCAACAACCCGCTCCGCGACCAAGGGACAGCTACGCCGGCAAGGGGCACCAATCAAGCTTCCGGCAGATACACATCAACTCTGATGACCCAACCAACACTAGCAAATGCTCAAGCCAACACCAACTCGATATACTATACCGGAACAATGACGGGTACAGGGTTGGGCGCGATTGGATTAGCTACAATAACGGGATGGAATTTCAACACCACATGGACGATAGACAAGAACATAAACGGCGGATACCCCACACTCAGGGCGTTCGTCCAAATGGTCTCTCTGGATGCTAACACAGAGAGTACAGTTTCAGATATGAACATCTTCATAGGTTCGAATTATTATAGTCAGACGGACCCGCAATACCCACAGTACCAGCTTGTTGGCGGTCGGGTGACATTCTGGGTCGAGCCGACCCTGAATCCCGACATGGGGCAGACGCCGCAGTACCAATGGCAGATAAGCACCGATGGGGGATCCACATGGAACCCCATACTCGGGGCGGTAGGTCAGAGCTTCACTCTGGCACCGGTGATCGGCACCGACAGCGGTACGATGTATCGTGCGGCTGTGACATCGCCAGGACTCAGCGGGTCCGAGATATCTGAACCGAACACACTGTATGTGCTTGCGACAGTAACTGCGAATGGGACAGGACTTACAAGAGATACGGGATTTGAACCCATAGGCGAGACAGACCCAGATCCAGAAGTGTTGGTCTATTGGGACATTCCTTCGTTGCCGATCATCCTCACGACGGCAGCCGGCAATGATGTTCCTACAGACGTTGTAGTGACAATGGGCGGTGCGATCCTCGACCCGACATCTGATTACACATATGATATGGCCGGCGGAGAAGTATCGCTACTCATCCCGACAGACGGCGACATAGTGATAACGGCCGTCTACACAGTGACATCAGACATACTCCATGTGGAACCAGACCCGGAAACAGCTGAATACGATTCCAAGCCGACAATAACCATCAACGAGGACACAGGATACGCCCTGCCGTCCGAGATAATCGTGACAATGGCAGGCTCGGTCGTTGCGGCGTCTGATTACACATATGATGACAGTACCGGAGAGATCGTGTTCGGTGTTCCGGTAACCGGCAACATAGTCATATCGACTGCACCTTGCACTGTGACCTATGACGCCAACGGCGGAGACACATCATCGGTACCTCCGCAAGCCACCGACCTACTCTTCAATGATACATACACCCTGTCCTCGACGGAGCCGACCCACGCCGACGTCTCCGGATCGCCTGTGCTGTTCATGGGATGGACCCTCACACAGATAGCCGGCGTCCTCGCATACGGGGACGCCGACCCAACATCCTCGCTGGTCACCTCGGTAACGATAACCAGCGCCGATGTGACGGTTTACGCTGTATGGGGAATCGACACGAACAACAACGGAATCCCGGATGTTCTCGAAGATGAATATTCGGTGATCTACAACGTCAACGGCGGCAACGCCGACGGACCCGCGACACAGTCCAATCTCCTCCCGGACACATACACCCTGTCCTCGACGGAGCCGACCCACGCCGACGTCTCCGGATCGCCTGTGCTGTTCATGGGATGGACCCTCACACAGATAGCCGGCGTCCTCGCATACGGGGACGCCGACCCAACATCCTCGCTGGTCACCTCGGTAACGATAACCAGCGCCGATGTGACGGTTTACGCTGTATGGGGAATCGACACGAACAACAACGGAATCCCGGATGTTCTCGAGAGTGTTTACACTGTGACCTATAACGCCAACGGTGGGAATGGTTCATCAGTGCCAGCACCGGAAACGGGTCTGCTTTCCGGCGACATATGCACCCTGTCCTCGACGGTGCCCACTCACACCAATGCAGTTGACGGCAGGGCGATAGTCTTTATAGGATGGACCCTGACCAAGGACACCAAGATATACGCCGTAGGAGACACACTTCCCACGACGAGAACGACCGTTACAGTGTCAAGCAACGTTACTGTATACGCCGTATGGAAGTATAATTCCGAACCTGTCATTCCACCGACACCCGAACCCAAGCAATATACCATTACAGCGATGGCCGACTCGGGATCCACCATAACCCCGAACGGAAAGGTCTCTGTGCACCAGGGTGACAGTCAGACATTCACTTTCAAGGCTAAGGAAGGCTGTAAGATAACAGAGGTAGTTATAGACGGCCTCTACAGTTTGACTCAATCTCAGATAGATGCCGGTTCATATGCATTCACCAATGTGATGTCTAACCATACCATAAAGGTGAAGAGCGTTGCAGTCAGCACAGAGCTGGGAGACATAACCCTGACGATAGATATTGTGGAAGGAGAAGGTCACGCCGAATACAGCATAGACAACGGAACCCCCATCGTATATACGACGACGGTGACCCTCTATGCAGGCGAGAATGTCTCTGTGGCCGCTTTCGCAGACGATGGCTACTACTTTGCCGAGTGGGATATTCCAAGCGTGCAGACATCGCCGACACTGTCCTTCGACGACGTCAGAAGCTCCCTGCATCTGGATCTGCACCTTGAACCCAACGACAATGTCGTCGGGGACACCAACAACCACGGATCCATATGGTGGGTCATCGCACTGCTGGCGATCTTGGCAATATTGTTCTTCATCCTGCTTTGGATAAGATCCGGTCTGTTCTTGACGATAACAACGGCAAAGGAGGCGGTCGAGGGTGCGGTCGTGACCTACAGGATAGACAAGGACGATAAGACAGAGAGCGGCGTAAAGTCATCGAACTCGAAGGGCAAGCTCAGAATATCTGCGAAGAAGAACTCCGTGGTCACCATATCCGCGGTGGCCAAGGACGGACACACAGCGGTTGGCTTACCCCTCATTGTGGTTATGGAACACAGGAGAGAGCACAGAGAGATAATCCTCAAGTAACAATGAAAAAGACCTCCTAAACTGCCCGCAAACCTCTTTTAAACCATTTTTCATTTTTTCATTTTTTTATTAAAGAAGATACTTCTGACCGGCCGCTCAAAAGCAAAATAATCTATTAAGAAGAAACACATACTGCGGCCGTATGATAACAATGATCGGAGTAAGACATGTCGTCAGTATATCTGAACAGGTCTCTTTCATTGTGAAACATACTTGGCCGGATGCCGTGCTCGTGGAGTTGGATGAGAGAAGATACGCTTCACTGATGAACGGCAAAAGAGAAGATAAAGTACCGGACAATACCCGTAAACACCGTCGCGGTCTTCTCGGCGATATCTCGGCACATCAGAACAAAGCATCGGAAAAGAACGACGCAGGAGGCGCCGATGAGATGCTCGCCGCGATATATGCGGGAAAAACGGCCGGTGCGGATATAATATGCATCGATAAGGATGCGGAGCAGGTAATGAAAGAGATCGAAGAGAACATGTCCTTTTCTGAAAGGATGAGATTCTCTTTTTCCCTTAAAACAGATGAGCTCTTCGGAAAGAGTAAAAAAAAGATCACACGAAAGCGTTTCATTGTCGACGAAGAGAGCTATGTACAAAACATGCGTAAGAAGTTCCCCACAATAGTTGAGAAACTCGTGGATGAAAGAAACGCATTCATGGCGGAAAAGATCAGGACCTCATCGGAAAAATACAAGAATATGGTTGTTGTGGTGGGAGATGTGCACGTCAAAGGTATATGCGATATTCTGGATGGTATCGAGATCGACACGATCAGGCTGGCAGAGATGATGGATCCGGAAAGCATGGATAATATCAGGTCTCGCATCTGGAACAGAAGAGCGGAGGCATCAGAATGAATGTAAGGCTGCTTGCATATACACAGGGTGCAGATATTATATGCGCCGCGGCGGGCAGGTCGTGTTATTCGGAGAAACCGTCCGCCGACCTTTTAGAAATGAAAGATCCGGAAAAAACACTTGCGAACATAGTGGGTCTGGGTCATCATTCCGTGGTGGAACATGCCGTGTTCACTTTCTCTGTCGACGGCGTGTCCAGAGCACTGACGCATCAATTGGTGAGGCACAGGATAGCATCGTTCTCGCAGCAGAGTCAGAGATATGTTCCTCTGAAAGAACCCACATATGTCATACCTGGAACGATCAAGGCCGACCCCGACTCCCTCGCTCTGTATGAAGAGATGATGGAAAAGATATGGGACGCCTACAGAAGATTGGCAGAGACCATACCTGCGGAAGATGCGAGGTATCTGCTACCGAACGGATGCACCACAAATATCACGATAACAATGAATGCGAGAGAATTGCTTCACTTCTTTACAATGAGGTGTTGCGAGCGCGCTCAATGGGAGATAAGAGAGATGGCAGAGAGGATGCTGGCACTATGCAAAGAGGTGTCACCGGTGATCTTCAAGGACGCCGGGCCGCCATGTGTGAGGGGCCCTTGCCCGGAAGGAAAACTGTCATGCGGTCATCCTCGGAGACCAAATAAAGCTTAAATAGGGAATCTCCTTAATCGGATTCAGTAACGGTGAATAAAATGGGAAGAATAAGGCCCACATACATCAAGAGAGTTGCCATCGAGCTTCTCAACAAATACCCTCAGGCGTTCAACAGGGATTTCGAGAACAACAAAGTGATGGTAAACAACCTCACAGACGTTTACTCCGTAACGATGAGGAACAGGATAGCCGGATACATAACCCGCTACTTGTCCCGTCCGGAAGTCTGAAACCATTTAACTGAAGTCAGTTTTTCCGCAGAATGATACGCCCGCATGGGGTAGCTAGGATATCCTGAGAGATTGCGGATCTTTTGACCCGGATTCGAATTCCGGTGCGGGCACCTATCATTCTTCTTTCCATACGCGCCGAACGATCTCAACATCGCCGGGCGGCAATATTCTGGAGATCTCTTCTTCGGGCACTTTGAAATCCCTTGCTATATCTCCTGCCTTTCTTCCGCTTTTTCCTCTTCCCGGGATCAGTACCATGTATCTTTCCGAATCTTTGAACAGTTCAACAGGCCCGCACATTACTTTTCGTGTGCCCTGATACATTATCTCTCCGATGCCCAACTCTATCTTCAGATGGTGTTCGTAGTTCCTTTTTCCTCTGACTATGAACGCTCCCCTCGGAACGAATTCTCCTGGGTTAGGGGTCTTGCTCACCTGATCCGGATAAGCCCAGAACGCGGCGCCTTCCGTCAGCGCAGCCACCCATGCTTTGGACTGGGTCAATGCAAAGACGCAAGCCTCCCTCAATTCCTCGGGAGTAGCTCCCGTGCCTTCCTTCAATATCACCGACGGGGCGCCGTGCACTTCCGCATGCACGAACACATCCTTCTCTTTCAGATGCTTCTTCACGACATTATCGTTGGAGTGCGCATCCCTTCCGGCGATGACCAGCTTCCCGGAAGAAGTGATGAACCATTTATACCTCTCGAACCAGAACTGTTTGGTAGGCTGAACTTTGCCGGCGGCAAGCGCTTTTGCTTTATCAATCCCTTTCTGTTTCTTATCTAGCTCGGTCATGCTTTCTCTCAAAGCATCCTCCGCTCTCTTTGCCTTCTCATAGATATCCTTGCTTTTTTGATATATATCGGAAGCGTTGGCATCAATGTTCTTTGTGTAGTCCATGGTGACCTTCAGGCCGGCCACGCTAGCCGTGACGATGTTCTTTGATGGATCGATGTTCATCACATAAGGGATCTTCCTCGCCCCTTCCGCAAGCTTCTCCCAGGTAAGTTCCTTTGATTTTTTCCCAAGAACGTTGAGCAGGTCGTTCACTTTCTGATATTCGATGTAAATTGCGTCGGCCCTCTTCTTCAGATCCTCGGATTCCATCTTGTATTCATCCACTGTTTCGGTTTGTTTTTGGATCCTTTTCTTGAGCTTCTCCATCTCCGGGTCTACGTAAGCTTCCTCTTCGGCCACGATCATTTCCTTCAGAAGAGCGTCTATAGCCAGAGACATACTTTGGACCTTTTCCGGCTCAGTGTCTTCATATATCTTCAGGTTAATGGGGGCGACATCCACTATCTCCCCATCCTTTCTGAAAACGGTCGGTTCGCCGTTTTTGATGACCCGATCGACGATCTCTCTCAAGGAAGAATACATCTTTGCGAGGTCATCATCACCGACCTCCGGAGAAGGCTTGCTTTTGTCAATACCAGAACGCTTGCACAACTCTTCCGAGTATTGGCCTCCCAGGTTGACCACTGTCGCCAAGGTCCTTACGGTATCCGATTGCGATGTTCTGAATACGCCCTTGAAATCATCTAAAGAAGAGATAACCGGATCGAACCTGCTTTTCGGCATGATATATTCCTCGCCGGGGCGGGTGGCACGGTCCCTGAACGTTTTATGGGTGAGGCAATTTACGATCTTTCCGTCCTGCACCAGCAGTACGTTACCACCGCCGAACATCTCGAAGATCAATCTGTACTCGCCGTCCGACTTGAATACTTCTGTGACGGTCACACGATCGAAACCCGCCTGGGTCGTCTTTCCGATCCTGGCGTTCGTAATGTATTTTCTGAGGAATGTAGCAAAGGAGGTCGGAGTTTCCGGTGTCTCGGGTCTGGTGGGAGAAAGATACAGCCACTTTTTGTCTCTGAAGAACAACTCTCTTTTCCCGTCCCCCTGTACGTTAAGGCGGAAAAGGACGTTCCCCGCACCCCAGTGGAATATCTTGTCAATGTGAGCACCTTCCAGCGATGCCATCTCCGAAACGATTGAACGGACATCGAAGGAACTCATCTCCTTCTTCATGCGGTGTGTTATGCCGGTTATAAAGATAAAGTTTCAGATGAAAACTCTGAAAACATTACCTCCTCTTGTTCAAACCCAGAAAGTTTTATATCAATGCCGCACTTGACTAACCCTACAGGCCGCTGTGGCTAAGGGGTATAGCGACGCCTTGGTAAGGCGTAGGTCGTGGGTTCGATTCCCATCAGCGGCTCCATACTTTCTCAAAACGGAGTTCTTGATCAGTTCATTCTGTAGAACACGAAGCCCGACCATATCTTGGGGAAGAAGAATGTTGTCTTCTTTGGCATCCTTACTCCTTTCATTGAAAGATCCCAGATGGTCTTTAGGCTGGGGTCGTTAAGAACAACGGCAAGATCGAATTTCTTTTCGTCCATCATCTTCTTGACCTTATGGAACTCCGCCTCGTAATCGACGGTCGATCTTCCTTCGTCGTAGCCGTAGATCTTCTTCAGGATCATCTCCTGCACAACGTACGTATCGAGTTTCCAGATCTCTTTTTCTTCGTTCTCGTATGTTGCCAGAAAACGTTTTCCGTCCTTGAACATGAGCCCCATCATCCAGCCGTTCATCCCGGACACCATCTGATCCTCCGGGACCTCTTTGACCCTCATCGTCTTTTTTATTGCCTTCTCGGCCTCCTGAATGGTCACATTCGAAGAATTGACAAGCCTGTGCGTCGGCCAGACCACCAACCCTTTATCGTCTGCTGCGACCAGCGTCGCAAGGACATAACTCTTCTTTTCATTGCCGGGGTTCTCGAGCGAGTAGTTGAGTGCGGTCTCATACCTGTGGTGGCCGTCCGCGATCAGCATCTTCTGATCCTTCAACTCAGAGGTGATGCGCTTTTGGATGTTGACATCGTCTATTATGTGGAAACGGTGTTCTACGCCCATTTCGTCCATGTATCTGTAGATCAGCCTCGCGGAATCGTATGCCTTCCTGTCCAGTTCCGGGCTCAATCCTTCGAATATCCCGAATATGGATTCTAAATGAGCTTCCATGTCCCGAAGAAGGTTGAGACGGTCCTCCTTTATCTTTGAGAATGTCTCCTCATGAGGTATTACATTGCCATCCTCATAACTCTCGGTCTTGAGGATGCCCATGAACCCTCTCCTTGTTTTCTTTATGCCATGGTCATCGAATATCTGCTCATAGAGATAGAACGACGGGGGGTCCTGCCTCAGGCTTCCGTCGGACGCCATCCTGTCAAGCTCTTTCCTGGAACTCCTGTATCTTCGATCCAGGTCTGGATCGAGAGTAAGATGGGTGACGTTGTTCCTGTTCTCATGAAGGATCCTGAGATATTCCTTACCGATCACGTCATACGGCGGAGAAATGCGGTCCTCGATACTCTCGCCGTTTTTCAGAACCGGCCTGTACCCCGGGAAAGGAAGAAAGGTAACCATTTTTTTGCCTGGACCGACGTTATACTTTGTGCCTTATATCCCTTTCTATCGATATCAGGAGAATCCTGATACATCAGCATATTCTGGGTACGGGGTCACCCGACGGAGGCTCCAATATCCTCTTCCCGCCAACTTCCGTTCTCATTATGACCCTTTCTTTTCCTTCTTTGACGGTGCCTATAATCGCCGCATTCCTGCCTTCCGGAGTTCTTTTTATGGCTTTCAGTACATGATCGGCCATGCTTGGGACGCAGCCGATTATGACCTTCCCCTCATTCCCTATGCTGAGAGGGTCTATACCCAGAAGGTCGCATGCGCTTATCACCCCGGCTCTCAGAGGTATAGAGGCCTGCTCTATTTCTATCTCAACGTGAGACTTCGAGCACCATTCGTTCAGGGTGTTGGCAAGACCTCCTCTGGTAGGATCTTTCATGGTAACGATCCCGCCGGCCTTCAGTCCCTCGGCGATCATCTTGTTCAGCGGGGTGACATCGCTTTGAATCTCGCTCTCGAAACCGTATCCTTCTCTGAAAGAGAGCAGGGCCACGCCGTGGTCTCCGAGCGTACCGGATGCGATTATCACATCTCCCGGAGCAAGATTCGAGTCGGTACACCATCTGTCCTTCACTTTCCTGTACCGGGAGGCGACCTTCAGGTCATCATCCAAAAGCTTGGATCTTTTCCCGATCGCAGATGTGGATATCACCATCTTGTCCAACGCACCGGATTCCATGACCTTTGTATCGCCGGTTACGATGGGAACGCCGCATTCTCTCGATGTACGGCCCATGCTTTCCATTATCTTGTCCACGATCTCAATATCCAGTCCCTCTTCCAGAATGACGGAACAAGCTATTGCTATAGGCGTGGCGCCCATTACGGAGATGTCGTTCACCGTTCCCGCAACGGATATCTTACCTATGTCGCCGCCGGGGAATATCAACGGATTGACCGTGTGCCCGTCGATCGTGAACACGATATCCTCAATAACGGCTGAATCATCCATGGCCTCCAACGGAACATCGGCTCCCGCCTTGGGAAAATGAGATACGATGTGCTTAGCTAGGAACTCCTGCATGATCTCCCCGCCCGCACCGTGGTTCATGATTATCTTGGACATTATGTTGTGAATAGAGGAACCAATATAGGTTTTTATCTTTAATCAGGACTAAATAATCAATACGCATACTATTAAAAACGGGCCCGTGGGGTAGTGGATCATCCTTTTAGCCTTCGGAGCTGAAGACCCGTGTTCGAATCACGGCGGGCTCACTCAATTTTACTCTGAAAAGTGCGACGGATCTTATAAAGATAATACAGAGTACATTCCTCTGTAGTGCGTTCTCACTCTGATTATGTGGACCACACCTTTGTACTCTGGGTCATCGCTGCCCCTTACATCATACACTCACTCAATGAAGGTCCCGGCATAATACAATTCCCAGTTTTTTCTAATAACTATTCTCAGTTTTTCGATTCTTTGACAATGGAACAGCCGCCCCTGGATCCCTTGGTAGCGGATCAAACTTTAGCATTCGGAGCCGAAGACACGTATTCGAATTACGGTGGGCTTACCAGACAACTTTCAAAATTTTACAGTGAAAAATAACATGAATAATACAGTGACAAATACAGTGACAATTCAGGGTACACCGGGATCCCCCCCCCCCACATCAACGCAACAGCACCGAGACATATTATTAAAATATGGTTTTGATGTATGTAGGAATGTGATTCACGATCCTAGGTTCGATTCTATAAATGAAATATCTTCGCTGGTATCCGAGATATCTTTGTTAATAGATCAGATCTCGGATGAAGATGTTCCACCAATCGACTTGAAATTGAGGCGCGCCAACACGATCAGATCCATACAATCCTCATTAGCAATAGAAGGCAACACTCTCAGTTTGGAAAAGGTGACAGATATTGTCGAAGGAAAAAGGGTCCTTGGCAATCCGCGAGAGATACAAGAGGTAAAAGGGGCTTTGAAAGCCTATGACAATATGGATAGTTACGACCCATATTCCATAAAGGACCTGCTTGCAGCTCACAAAGAAATGATGTATCTGTTAGTGGATGAAGAGGGTAAATTCAGAAAATGCGGCGTTGGCGTTTTCAAGGGAAATGTTCCCGTGCATATCGCACCGGAACATAAGGAGGTCCCGACACTAATGAATGAACTGATAGAATGGGTGAGAACAACAGATTATCACCCACTGATAAAAAGTTGCATCTTTCATTATAGATTTGAATACATACATCCATTTGTTGACGGTAATGGGAGAATGGGAAGGTTCTGGCAATCTCTGATCCTTTCAAAATGGAAACATGTTTTTGCTTACCTTCCTGTGGAAACATGGGTAAAAAAAGAACAACAAAATTACTATTCTGCTCTCCAGAACTCCAGTCCCGACAATGTTACTCCGTTTGTTGTTTTTATGCTCCGAATGATCAGAAATTCAGTCAGAGAATTTGTTGAGCATAATCATTCTCTTACTGCCGAGTCATTATCAAAAAAAGAGAAAGAGATATTTGGGATCATTTCGGATAATCCAAAGAACACGGCGGGTGAAATCGCCGAACTGGTAGGCCTTAGCGAGAGAATGGTTAGAAGCCATATCTCTGCATTGGTCAGAAAGGAATATATCCGGAGAGTTGGCAGCGACAAGGCCGGGCAATGGGAAATATTGCGCAAGTAATTTCATTGTAAACTTCATTGTAAACTTCATGGTAAATCTTTATTGAAACGATCTGATGCTGAAAGAAAACACACTTTGAAATTAATTCCCCTCATAAATTATCAGGGATTCCACATCATATCCTTTGAGCGCCTTTCTTCCTTCTAGGCCCGCAAGTTCCATCACGAAGCATATTTTGACGACCTTTCCGCCCAGCCTCTCGACCATTTTGATCACGGCGCCCGTAGTGCCGCCCGTAGCGATCAGGTCATCGATTATCACTATTTTCTGCCCTTTCTTAATGCTGTCCGCATGCATTTCAAGCGTGGCACTCCCGTACTCAAGATCGTAGCTTTCCGAGATCGTCTCTCTCGGAAGCTTCCCTTTTTTCCTTGCGAGAATAAACCCTTTTCCCATTGCATAAGCGACAGGTGCACCGAACACGAAACCTCTTGATTCCGAACCGACGACAAGATCGAAATCCACGCCTTTGAGCAAAGCCTTCAGACCGTCCACGGCCAATTTGAAACCCCTCGGATCCTCTATGACGGAAGTGATATCTCTGAACATTATGCCCTCTTTCGGAAAGTCGGGTATGGTCTTGACGTAATCTTTCAGCTCTTTCATGCGATCTTATTGCTTATGCAGTTACCAGTTTAAATTATATTCATTTTCGAAGTAAAAGGCAAACGATGTTATATCCCCAAGAGAATCATTAATTATGGCAAAGACCGTTTTAAAAATAGAGGGAATGTCGTGCGGGATGTGTTCAAACAAGGTCGATCAATTCCTTAAGAAAGTGAACAAAGTAACGGCAGTGACGGTCGATCTTAAAAAGGGGACCGCCGAGGTAATCCATGACGGGGCGAAGGACGAGGATCTGATCCGAGCGGTAGTGGATGCCGGTTATAAGGCGAAAGTGAAGAAAGGACTCTTTTAATGAATACGGATGTCGAAAGAGTTAATCTCAGAACGGATGGGATGACATGCGCCGCATGCTCCGCTTCAATTGAAAAAGCGATTCGGAAGTTAGATGGGATAGAGGAGGCCAACGCAAACTTCTCCAACAATGTGGTATCTGTGCTGTACGATCCGTCAAAGACGGGAAGGGAGCAGATAGCCGATGCGATAAGGAAGGCCGGTTATTTTGTTCTGGAGGATGATCCGGATGCCGTTGCGGAAAGAGAGCGTCTAAACGCAATAAGGACGAAAAAAGAACTGATAGTCGCAGTGGTTTTTGCGGTCCCTCTGTCCGTACTTGCGATGGGTCCGATGATCGGATTGAAAATCCCGCTGAGCGACGAGCCCGAGATATATTCGATCATACAACTCATATTGTGTATCCCGGTTCTGGTTGCGGGGAGCCGCTTCTATACTAAAGGATATCCAGCTCTGGCTATGGGGGCCCCCACCATGGACACGCTGATCGCATTGGGCACCACGGCCGCTGTGATCTACAGTTTGTACGGCACGGTACAGATTTTCTCGGGGGAACCTCACTATCTGCATTCTCTGGTCTATGATTCCGCCGCAATGATCATCGCGTTAGTTTCCGTAGGGAAATATATCGAATCAAGATCGAAGGTCAAGACCAATGACACTGTAAGAGGATTGCTTGACCTTGCGCCAGCCACCGCAAATGTGATCAGGGATGGAAAGGAAGTTTCCATTCCCGCAGATAAGGTTCTTCTCGGAGAAATAGTGATCATCAGACCTGGGGAGAGAATACCCGCAGACGGGATGATAATCGACGGTTCGTCGTCTATCGATGAGTCCATGCTCACCGGAGAGAGCATGCCTATAAGCAGAGTGTCAGGCGATATGATTTACAGCGGCACAATGAACATCAACGGCAGTCTCAAGATGACCGCGGAGAAAACAGGCAGCGACACAGCGCTCTTCAAGATAGTCAGGATGATACAGGATGCCCAAGGTACCAAGGCGCCGGTGGCAAGGGTCGCCGACAAGGTGGCTGCCGTCTTTGTTCCGATTGTGATGTCCACTGCGGTGGCGGCGTGCCTGCTATGGATGCTTGGAGGCAGAAGTGTTGAGTTCTCTGTGTTGGTGTTGATCTCTGTGTTGGTGATCGCATGCCCCTGTGCGCTGGGACTTGCTACACCCCTTGCGGTGACGGTAGGGACAGGCAAGGCTGCCGAACACGGCATATTGTTCAAGAACGCGTCTGTGCTCGAAAGGTCAGGGAACATAACATCCGTTATTCTGGATAAGACCGGGACGCTGACCGAAGGAAGGCCCAGCGTCACCGGCATTGTGTCGAAGATCCCCGAAGCGGAGATGATAATGTTGGCAGCCTCGGCGGAAGCGAGGTCGGAGCATCCTCTGGCGAAGGCGATAGTCTCCTACGCCGAAGAGAAAGGAGTTGCCGTTTCAGTTGCATCGGATTTTACATCTGAGCCGGGAAGTGGCGTCAGATGCACAGTGGACGGAAAAGAGGTATCTGTTGGAAATGAAAGATTCACAGGCATCGATCTTGTCAGAGAAGGGATCCCGGACCTCTTTGCAGAAGAAAAGACCGTCATCGTCGTCGCCGTGAACGGAATATTCGCAGGAAGTTTTGCGATATCGGATAAGATAAGGAATTCAGCATTGTCCGGTGTGACATCCCTAAAAGACATGGGAGTAAGGCCGATCATGGTAACTGGCGATTCGGAAGGCACTGCAAAAGCTATCTCAGGGGTCGCTGGAATTGAAGAGATACATGCAAGGGCCTTGCCCGAAGATAAACTGAACATCATCAAAGATCTGCAGGTCAAAGGAGAGAATGTCGCGATGGTCGGCGACGGGATCAACGATGCTCCCGCGCTTACTCAGGCGGACATCGGGATAGCGATCGGCTCCGGAACTGACATAGCCATCGGCGCAGCTGATGTTGTTATAATGGGCGACGATGTAAGGGGCGTGCCTGCAGCCGTGGAGATAGGAAGGGCAACACTCAAGAACGTAAAACAAAATCTTTTCTTAGCATTTTGTTACAATGCGGTATGCATTCCGTTGGTGGCGGTGATTCTCCCATTCATGCTCGGTTCGGGGTCTGATGTGTTGATGCAGATGCCGATGCTTGCGGCAGCGGCGATGTCGCTTTCCTCGATATCGGTAGTGACAAACGCACTGAGACTGAGAAGATTCAGACCTTTGAGCATGAAAGTGTGAGAAGAAGCAAGGGGAGTTGTAAAGGTCCCGGCCGAGGCCGGATTGTTGCGGTCATCCGTTGAGTCTTGCAAATGATCCGAAAACATCCTTAGGACGTACAGCGGAAAGTGTCAATCGACCAGATTTTCTCTTTGACGCCTATCTCCGTTATTACAGGATCATTTTCGCCGCAGGGTTTTAACGCATTACTTTTTGCGATCTTCACTTACCTCCGAATATACATGGCATTTCTACTATTTATAGTAAGGCTTTCGACAATTAACGTATTATTCGTACGAAATCATACGAATAACGTAGTTATGATAACCGTGGACATAGATTTTTGTGTAAAACGCTGATTTAACTGCAAAAAAGCAGATTCCACGGCAATGAGGGATTTGACAAACTCTCGCCGCCACGATGCTGACTGCTTAACATGACCGAATTACATGCGGTAACGGATAAAAAAGCACTTCCGCAAATTGCTCTGAAAAGATATATCATCATAGTGAGCCCATAAGCAGGCAGGGCGATCCTTTGGATTATGCAGCGAGCATCAAAGAGCGGGCACTTCAGCTGGGGTTCAGTAAATGCGGTATTATTTCCGTTGATTCGGTAAGGGGATACAAAGAGAAGCTGGACGAAAGGATCGCCGAGTTCCCGGAATCTTCTGCGTTCTACAACAAATTCTATTCATTTGCGGACGTGCGTGAAAAGTTCTCTTGGGCAAGGTCCCTTGTCGTGTGTGTTTTTGATTATAATAATTACAAGATCCCGGAGAACGTTAGGGGGAGGATCGGGGCGATATATCTCTTCGACGGCCGGAGAGACAAGAATTCGGACGCATATCAGGCAAGAAATGAACTGACCGCATACATGGAAAGCATAGGGATCAGAGTTGCGGGCAAAGACGATCGGGACGTCACCGCCCTCCGATTCGCGGCGGAAAAGGCGGGACTCGGGAAGATAAGAAGGAATAATTTCTTCTATACCGAAAAAGGCTCGTGGAATTATATCGATGTGTTCGTCATCGATAAAGAGCTCGAACTGATTGAACAGTCATATCTGAAACAATGTCCGAAGGATTGCGACAAATGTATTCTCGCCTGTCCCACCCGGTCTTTGACGAGACCTTTAACGATGAATCCTCTCAGGTGCGTGTCATATCTGACGGCAAGGGGAGGCGGTACGGTGGATCTTGTGGGAAATCCCGTTTCAAAAGAGATAGGGAAATGGATCTACGGATGTGACGCCTGTCAGAGCGCATGCCCCTTCAACAAGAACCGCTTTACCGAAGATGCGGAATATCCGGGCTTGGCGGAAATGGCAGGCGATCTTTCGCCGGAGAAGATAATCGATATGGACGATGAGTATCTCCTGAACGTTGTTTTTCCTAAATTCAGGTATTTGGGGCCCGATAAAAAATGGGTCTGGAAAGTGAATGCATTGAATGCAATGAACAATGATTATCAAAAGATGTATGACGCACACATCATCAAATGTCTTGACGACCCGGATGAAAGAGTAAGGCGGATGGCGGAGTGGGTACGGTCAATACACAAAGATAAGAACGAATCGCCGTCCCCCTGACCATTCCTCTGTTTTGGAAATGGGAAGTTTAAGGTCCGGCTTTCGCCGGCTCAGTTTAGTTGCTCGGAGCAGTACGGGCAGAACTTCGGTGTCTTCGGGAGACCGCCGAGATCCTCTCCGCAGTACGGGCAGTTCTTGAATGCTTTTCCGTTGCTTTTTCCGGCAGCTGCGGTCACAGGTGCTGCCTGCTGTCTCACCATCGGCGACGGCTGTCCGCAGGAGTTGCAGTATTTGTACGGATATTCATTCAATCCGCCGCATGTGGGGCACATGACCTTCGTAGGCTGCTGTCCCGGCTGCACGCCCTGAACAGGCTGCTGCTGAAGCTGCTGGTACATCTGTGGGAACAATAACATCCCCGCGCCCATTGCCGCACCTCCCGTTGAGTTCCCTATGGCATCCGCCATGCTCTCCATCACCTGGTACTTTCTGAAGGCCTCTCCGTTCTTGCTGCTGAACTGTAGGTAGTTGAACACTTTCGTTCTATCCTCGTCGGTGGTATCCACGGCGTTGATCTTCAGCGCGAGAAGCTCGATCCCTCTCTGTGCAAAGTACGGTTCGATCAATATCTTGGTGTTGGTCGACGCCTTCTCCAAGTTGTTCATGATCGACATATAATACTGCGAGTTCAGCTGCTGGATTATCTGTTCGTTGATGAAGCTCTTCATGAACGAATTGACGTCGCTGGTGGTGAAAGCGTTAAGTCCGCCTATGATCTGGGTGTAGAACACGGCAACGTCGTTCACCCTGAATTGGAAGTCTCCGTTTGCCATAAGGACGATGGGAACCTCGTACTCTTCGGCCGCTTTTATCATACCTCTGATGCCCCACTTGCCGTTGAACATCTTCAATGATACGAAGACGATCCAAACTTTGAACGGGGTCTCCTTGAACCCAAGTGCCAGATTGTATAGTTTCGTCAGCCATGGGATGTTCGCCGATGTTACTACATGTCTTCCGGGTTCGAGGACCCCCATTAACTGGCCGTCCCTTATGAACAATGCCACCGCATGCTCCGGAACGGTGACGGAGGTGATGGTCCTGAGGTCATCCTGCTCCGATCTGTAAATAATGTCGTCAGGCCCCTGGTTGGCCCAGAATACTACGTTTGTTTTTTTGTCTGCCATTCTCATTCACCTTCTTTGAATCCTCTCATTACTGTCTCGCGGCCGTTGTAGTCCTCTATGAGTTCGTCGAAGGTCATCTCTAATTCTCTCAGCGGGACCTTGATCTTAGTCTCGCCCGCATCGATCCTCTTGACCAGCGCTTTGGTCTCTTTTTTGAGCAGAGCGGCATTATCCATCAGCTTGGCGTCCCACTCGATCAATTCGTCGAGTTCGGACTCCATTATCTTGATCGCCGCATGGAATGCGCTGTAACCGTTGACGGCCTTCTTCACGTCTATGTAGTAGCGGTCGGCCTTCGCTCTGATCCTTTCGGTATCCCTCATAAGGTCCAGGTCGTTAACGGTCGCTCTCTGTATCGTGACAAGGTCGAGTTTCACTCTCTCAAGCACTCTCGCTACTTCCGTTCTTACCGCTCTGTCTTCCTCTCTGCGGAGGTTCTTGTCCTTATATCCTCTGTAAATGGGGATGTAATGGCCTATTCTCTCCACAAGGGACTGATTCTTTTTCATCTGACTTTCTATTGTATCATCGATTGACATTTACTTTCCCCCTTTCTTTCCGTTCATCAGTGCGACCGCTATGATCACGACCGCCAAAACTATCAGGAATATCGCAATGAGTATTATAGGATCGATGTCCGTAAGCGTGAACAGCATTCCCATCAGGCCCACCATGGCAACGATTATTCCCACGACCAATTTGTAAGCGAATTCAGAAGGGCCGAATTTACTTTCGACCTTCGGATACATGAACGAAAAGGCAAATAGTGCGATGCCGAATATCAGCAGGGTCACCCACAATACGATCGATATGCCGTAATCTGTCACGGCAAATATTATCAGTCCGACCGCCAGTGCGATAATGAAAGCACCCAGCAACGACGCCGACAATGTTCTGTTGTTCATTTTTCTCCCTTCTTTTGTTTATATTATAACCATTTGTGATATATCCATTCTTCTGACGCGTTCAGGCACCAGTTTGCCGAATCCGCTTGGGACCTCGACGCGGCCGTTCCTGACATCGCAAGGTATGTAGATGAGTGATTTCACAATCGGATTGCTAAGCTTTAATTTATTGTCTTGGCTGGTCATAACGGCAAGATACTCGCTGACCAGCTTCTTTGCTTCTTTTTCCGTGCTCAACGGGACGACGACCTTTCTCGACCCAGGAGAGTTCTTCGCTACGCTCCCGGTAAGCTTCCCTATTCCTTCTCCGCCGCTGATGCTGGTCTCGGTCCCTTTTATACCAGAAAGTATACTGGATTCGGGTCTTATCGAGAATATGTCCGTGACCCCGCTCCTGGGATTGTTCAGGCATTGCTGGTCGATAACGAAATCCGCGGGTATCAAAAGGTCCTCGGTGACCTCCACGCTCTTTTTCGCAAACAGAGCTCCAGTCTGGAAGCTGTACCTCAGGTCCACTTCCCAGAACGGGATAAGGTATTCTCCGGCGCCTGCGATTATAGGAAGCGTGCCGCCACCCTTTGCGTTGAGGACCTCTGCGAGATGACCCAGTATCTCATCGAACCTGTCTTTGTTGCCAAGCAAGAATCCCCACTTCCCGGTCTTCTGGTAATCGAAACCGAATATCTTTTTGATGCTGTTCAGCACCTGCATGGGATCCTTTGACACGCCTTTGGTGAGGAAACTTGCGATATCCGTGAGGATCTTGGCCTGTGTTATCTCCATGTCCAATGCCTGATACATTACGCCCAGCGTAAGGTCGGTATTGATCGATGTTTTTACTTTCTCCAGCTGAGCACGGCCGTTCTCGAAGTACGAGATGCTGCCCATGCTGTCCCCGTTCAGCAGTTTCTCGCACCCGGTGCACATTCCAGCCAGCGCCTGGAAGCGATCAGCGGCGGGACCGTATCCTTTGATCTTCTTGAACGAAGCTGCAGCCTCGTTGAAATTGTTCGCCATCAGAAGGTATCTTCCCGGCTTGTCCTCCTGAAGCAGTTTCGTGTTGTTAATGAGCATCGCATACCCCGATGCCAACCCGTTCGCCGAGTCGATCAGAGCTTTTGAGGACTCATCCACAGCCAGAGGAGAAACGCTTTTCACCCTCGCATCGAATTCGAACGCTTTTGTCGAAGTATGGGAGGGGACAATGCCGCTGTCTGTCATGAATGGGAGCACGATGAGAGGGCTTGAAAGAAGCGAACTCACACCGAACTTATATTCTGAAAATTCAGCCTCCACTCTGGGCCTGATGTTGTTGTTGAAGATGTTGTACCTTGCAACAGAGTCAACATTCTCGCTCTGTGCCATCGAGAAACCGCCCGGCAGGGTCCTGCTGATCCATGACTGTATCTGCCCCATCATCTGTTCCAGATATGCTTTCGAATCGACCCTTTGCTGGGACGTGCCGCAGCTTGAACATGTTATGTACGGGGAGTCCGACTCCAGCGCCTTTCTGTCCAGCGGGGCGCCGCAGTATTTACACCTCAACATAACGATATCGTCCAATCGGTTCACCGTCTCATTACCATCATTGTCGCATTCATGCTTCTGATCTCCGCCTGCAGTCTGGCCTCCATTGCCCTCATCTCCTGCATGGCCTGCTCATGATAGCGTCTCGCTATCTCGTCGGATCTCCTTGAAATGGAAGAGTAGCAAGGCTTGCAAACATAGACCGAATTATAGTCTGCCGGCGCTGATTTTAGGATATCATCATCAGACTGTCTCATGAACGGCGAGATCTCGCTCGACATAGCAAGGAAGTGGACGCCTTCTCCGGTAGAAGGCCTTCCGCATATCCAGCATTTGACGGATTTGGAGTAGGCTTTCATGAGGTTCATGTCCTGCTGCCCGTCCTCTCCAAGCTGTTTGCGGCAGGTATATGCGTTCTGAAGCAGCTCAGCGGCCTTTTTCGGGTCCGACATAACAGCTCCGGCAGCAAGACTCTCGTACCCCCAGGCCTGCAGATACAGGGCCTCTTTGATCCCCGTGTTGACCTGCAGTCCGACGATCTCGTTTATTTGTATCGAGTCGTTCCCTATCTTAGCCTGGTACCTTCTGGCTATGTCGAGGAATTTATTTCCTTTCTGCTCCAGGATCTCAGATGTATTTCCCTGTATCCTCCCCACTTGCATACGTTCCGCAAGCAGACTGCATTCCAGTGCGACCCTTTCCGGATTTATCTCCGTCAATCCGAATTCGAACGGGCCGTTCGCTTTACCGAGGGTCGATGCAAGCCTCTCGTACCTGGCGGGATTATTATTGTCTAGACACGCATCTATCATGTCTATGTATATCCCCGCAAGGTTCGCATTCTTGCCGCCTTTCGCTATTGTCTTTTCGAAATTGCTCCTGGCCTTAGCGAACTCTTTCCTCTTTATCAGGTCCACGCCTTGGTCGAACAACTCGTCGCCGGATTTGAAAACACCGATTGCCATTCTTATGCCTACGGGTGTATAAGTGGTGGTATTAAATGTTCTTTTGTTCTGTCCCGCATCAATATGCGGTCGGATGGTTTGAGGGGAGGCAGCGTGACCTACGTATTCACTGTATCCAAGGGTACAAGCTATCATCGGTCGTTGTGGACGAAACGGAGATGAGCCACGAGCAGGTAAGCTTAGAAGGTACACCGTCCGACCACACCACAGCGGTGAAGAGCGAGGTCTCGACAGACGACGGCAACGACATCCTGTTGTGCATACTCGTGCTGGTCCCGATGCGGATCATCGCGGCCATGCCGGTATGGTTCGTATTCTTCTGCGGGAAGAAGCGAGTGCAGGTAAGCATTATAAAGCCATTTCAGGAGGCACACCGCACCCCTCCTTTCAAACAAAAGTGCGATTACACGACTTACAATGATCGTGTATACACCCGTCGCTAAAAGTTTGTCCGCGGCAGCTGTAAAGCGACAGAAAACATACACAACGTGCTCTTTTTTTACAGCACATTATGTGATATTTCGATTATTATGAGATAAATATCGAAATAACTCAAATAATTTCCAAATTTATTAGATATTTGTCTAATGAACATTTGAATTTATAATCATTTAGAAAGATTTATTAATATGAAATAGCACTCACCGCCTATGGTAAACGGCAGATTCGTTGCTGTGGAGCAGGCTTTTCAAAGAGAACCGGTGGTGGCTACGCCCCCGGCGGCCGAGACATCATCGTACTATGGATGCAATGTGTTCAACAGAGAGACGATGAGAAAATATCTCTCATCCGAGACAAGGAAGGTCGTTTACGAGTCTATCGAAAAAGGTGCGACGCTTGACATGTCGGTGGCGGAGCATGTTGCCGCCGGAATGAAACGCTGGGCGATGGACAAGGGTGCGACCCACTATACTCATTGGTTCCAGCCGCTTACGGGAGGGACGGCGGAGAAGCACGATTCCTTTGCGGAACCGCACAAGTACGGCACATCGCTGGAGCATTTCAGCGGGGACAGACTTTGCCAACAGGAGCCGGACGCTTCCTCTTTCCCGAACGGAGGCCTCAGGAACACTTTCGAAGCAAGAGGATACACTGCATGGGACCCGTCATCGCCGTCGTTCATCCTCGGGGACTGCCTATGCATACCCACAGTATTCATTTCGTATACAGGCGACGCGCTTGACTACAAAACACCGCTCATGAGGTCCGTGTCCGCCGTAAGGAAAGCGGCATCCGATGTATTGAAATATTTCGGGTTTGAAGGTCAGGATGTACAGGCATATTTGGGATGGGAGCAGGAGTTCTTCCTCGTGGACAGTGCGCTTTACGCACAGCGTCCGGACATGATGCTTTCGGACAGGACGCTGCTCGGCCACGACAGCGCAAGGAACCAGCAGCTCGAGGACCACTATCTTGGATCGATACCTCCGAGGGTCATGGAATTCATGAAGGACCTGGAATTCGAGGGGTACAAGCTGGGCATACCCATCAAGACAAGGCATAACGAGGTTGCGCCCAATCAGTTCGAGATCGCGCCGGTGTATGAGGAGATGAATCTAGCCGTGGATCACAACCTTTTACTGATGTCATTGATGAGATCGGTCGCCGGCCGCCATAAATTCAAAGTTCTTTTCCACGAGAAACCGTTCAAAGGCATCAACGGTTCCGGCAAGCACTGCAACTGGTCATTAGGGATAACCGACGGCGCCGGACTTCTCTCTCCGGGAAAGACGGACGAGGAGAACCTGAGGTTCCTTATGTTCATGGCCAATGTCCTCAAAGCGCTCCACGATAACAACGGGCTTTTCAAAGCTTCTATAGCATCATCATCCAACGAATACAGGCTGGGGGCCAACGAAGCGCCGCCCGCCATCATCTCGTCGTTCCTCGGTAAGCAGATGACCGCCGTGTTCGACGAACTGCTGAATACAAAGGACATGGTGAAGATCAAAGGCAAGAAGGGGCGCAGCACAGGCATACCTCAGGTACCCGAACTCCTTGTCGACAACACTGACAGGAACAGGACCTCGCCCTTTGCGTTCACGGGGAACAGGTTCGAGTTCAGAGCTGTGGGTGCATCAGCGAACTGCGCGCTGCCTATGACGGTCCTTAACACGACTGTCGCTTACCAACTTGCACAATTCAAGAAAGCCGTGGACAACAGGATAGCGGCTGGCGAACCGGTCATGAAAGCGATCCTCGATGAGACACGCGAAACATACAGATCATGCAAGGACATATGCTTCGACGGCAATGGTTATTCCGATGAATGGAAAAAGGAAGCGAAACGCCGCGGCCTGAACGTGGAAAATTCGGTCCCCATCGTATATGATCAATTCACAACGAAGGAGACCGTCAGGATCTACAAAGAAACGGGGGTCCTCTCCGAAGCCGAGCTGAAAGCCAGGAATGAGGTGGCTTGGGAACACTACGCCAACAAGATCGAGATAGAATCCAGGGTTCTGAGCGACATTGCGTACAATCACATCGTACCCGTGGCCACGGTCTACCAGAATGTGCTCTTGGACAATGTTCTGAAATGCAAACAGCTGTACACGGAAGAGGAATTCGAAAAATACTCTTATCAGGAGGTCGGGCAGATCAAGGAGATAGCCATGCACATAAACGAACTCAGGATCATGGGCGACAGCATGGACAAGATGTGCGACAAGTTCTCAAAGCTCGAAGGGCGCGACAGGGCGGTCGCATATCATGATAGAGTGGTGCCGAACATCGAAAAGATAAGGAAATATCTGGACGACCTTGAGATGATAGTGGACGATCAGATGTGGCCCCTTCCGAAATACAGGGAGCTCCTCTTCATCCGCTGAAGATCCCTGTCGATGCCCCATGCGCACGCGAAAAATCATTGACACTGTAAAAGGTGTTATATATCCAATCGAGTTAGCCAACTCTACAAAAAGTTCGCATCAATGCATGAGCTTTAAATACGATAATAATTATCGCACAAAATACTTCAAAGAATGAGGTGAAACGTTTGGGTAGAGGTCTATACACCGCAAGAAAGATGAGAGAGGACCGGCAGAAATTCCGCTGGCTGGATCGTGGATACAAGAAAAGAGTACTGAAACTTAGGGAGAAATCCGACCCTCTGGAGGGATCGGCCCAGGCACGCGGCATCGTGCTGGAGAAGGTAGGGGTCGAGGCTAAGCAGCCCAACTCCGCCATCCGTAAGTGCGTAAAGGTCCAGTTGATAAAGAACGGACGTCAGATCACGGCTTTCGCGGTAGGGGACGGAGCTATCAACTTCATAGACGAGCACGACGAAGTACTCGTAGAAGGTATCGGCGGAAGGATGGGCCGTTCATACGGAGACATTCCCGGGGTCCGTTACAAAGTGATCAAAGTCAACAACGTCTCTCTCAATGAAATGGTCAGAGGAAGGACCGAGAAACCCGTAAGGTGAATAAAATGTCAGAGATCGTTGCTCAGAAAGCACTTATATTCGGAAAATACGACACGTCCGAGGTCGTCATCAATGATGGCGGATTGGCCAAATACATAGACCTCACACCCACAAATGTGCCTCACTCGGGCGGTAAGCACGCGAACAGATGGTTCGGCAAATCCAAACTCAGCATTGTCGAGAGACTGATAAACAACATCATGAGGACTGAAAAGTACACCGGAAAGAAAATGAAGGCGTACAAGACCGTCTCCAGAGCATTCGACATTGTCGCACAGAAGACCAAGAAGAACCCTCTCCAGGTATTGGTAGAGGGGCTGGAGAACGCGGCACCCCGCGAAGAAGTAACGAGACTGCAGTTCGGCGGAATATCCGTACCGAAAGCGGTGGACATATCCCCTCAAAGGAGACTGGACATCGCCCTGCGCAATGTTTGTACAGGTGTGGTCAAAGCATCCTCAAAAAGCAAGAAACCCATTTACGAGTGCCTTGCCGATGAATTAATGCTGGCGGCAAAAGGCGACATGACCTCGTTCGCAGTCGCTAAAAAAGAAGAGATCGAGAGGGTCGCACAGTCGGCCAGGTAATGATCTGTAAGGTGAAGGCAAATGGGACGTAAAGAGGATAATATCAAAAGAGCAACAGAATTGATGATACAGCCCGAGTTCATCAGGAACATAGGAACAGCGGCGCATATCGACCATGGTAAGACAACATTCTCCGACAACCTTATCGCAGGTGCGGGAATGATGTCGGCCGACCTTGCAGGAAAACAGTGTGTTCTCGACTTTGATGAGCAGGAGGCCGCAAGAGGGATCACTATCAACGCCGCAAGCGCGTCAATGGTGCACAAATTCGAAGGTAAGGAATATCTTATCAACCTTATCGATACACCCGGCCACGTTGACTTCGGAGGAGACGTTACAAGGGCGATGAGAGCACTCGACGGAGTGTTCATTCTCTGCTGCGCAGTGGAAGGTATAATGCCTCAGACGGAAACTGTCATAAGGCAGGCCCTGAAAGAGAGGGTCAGGCCGCTTCTGTTCATAAACAAAGTGGACAGGATGATCGTCGAGCAGCAGGTAACAAAAGAGATGATGATCGCTAAGTTCTCAAAGATCGTGGCGGAATTCAACCATAAGATAGCGGACATCCTTCCCGCACCGCTCAACAAGCAGTGGCAGGTCAGCATCCAGGACGGGACAGTCGCGTTCGGATCGGCATACAATAACTGGGCGATATCATCGACATTCATGCAGAAATCAAAGATCACATTCAGCGATGTGTTCGAGTACTGCGGAAGGGAAGGCGGACAGAAAGAGCTCGCCAAGAAATCCCCCATCCACGAGGTAGTCCTGGAAATGGCGATCAAGCACATCCAGAACCCCAGAGATGCGCAGAGGCTCCGTATACCAGTAATATGGAAAGGAGACCTCGACTCCGAGATCGGTAAAGAGATGATGCACTGCGATCACGACGGAGCCACAGCATTGATGGTGAACAAGATAATCATGGACCCACACGCAGGCGAGGTAGCTATCGGAAGACTGTTCGCAGGCACCGTTAAGAAAGGAGATGTTCTTCACATCGCCGGTATGCCGAACCCCCAAAGGGTCCAGACCGTGGCGTTGATGGTAGGGGCCGACAGGATAACCACCGACAGCGTCGTCGCGGGGAACATCGCAGCGATCACGGGTCTGAAGGACGCCATCGCAGGTTCGACCGTATCATCACTGAATGATATGGATCCCTTCGAGAAGATGGCCCACTACTCCGAGCCGGTGGTCACAAAAGCCATTGAAGCAAAGAACATGAAGGACCTTCCGAAGCTGGTCGAGGTGCTGAGATCGGTCGCAAAAGCGGACCCGTCCCTGAACATCGAGATCAACAACGAAACGGGAGAGCACCTTCTGTCCGGTATGGGAGAGCTCCACTTGGAGATCACAGAGTACAGGATCGTCAAAGAGCAGGGCGTGGACATCGTAGCGTCGCCGCCCATAGTCGTTTACCAGGAAGGTATAAAAGGATCCAACCAGAACACCTTCGAAGGTAAATCACCGAACAAGCACAACAAATTCTACTTCTTGGTGGAGCCGCTTGAGCAGACGATCACAGATGCCATCCGCAAAGGGGAGATCGACCCGGACGCAAAGATCAAGGACCCGAAAGCGCTCGCAAAACAGCTGGAAGAACTCGGTCTCAGCAAAGAAGAGGCAAAATGCGTTGTAATGTTCAAGAACAACAACATGCTTGAGGACTGCACAAAAGGTATCCAGTATCTCCATGAGACAATGGAATTGATAAAACAGTCATTCGAGGAGGCAATGATGAAAGGCCCCCTCGCAGCCGAGAAGGTCGCCGGAGTGAAAGTAAAACTGATGGATGCCAAACTCCACGAGGACACCATCCACAGAGGACCCGCACAGGTGATCCCGGCCGTCAGGGACGGTATATACGGTGCGATGTGCGAGGCTGGAAGGACAATAAGAGAACCAATGACAAAAGTGTTCATCAGCGTTCCCCCGGACTACATGGGAGGGGCGATCAATCTGATAAACCAGCGCCGCGGAACGATCCTGGAGATGGGTCAGGATGGGTCGGACGCAACTGTTTCGGCCGAGTGCCCCATTGCGGACATGTTCGGATTCGCATCCGACATACGCGGATCGACGCAGGGACGCGCTCTCTGGTCCACAGAGAACGCAGGATTCAAACAATTGCCGCCTGAGCTGCAGAAGAAGGTCGTAACGGAGATCAGGACCCGTAAGGGACTCAACCCCGAGCCGTATGACGCCCGCTACTACTCAGGTCTGTAAACTTTAAATATAAACACCTTATCGCACAAAACAGACCTATAAAGTAGGAGGTATGAAAAATGGCAGACAAAGAGCACATGAACCTGGTCATCATCGGCCACGTCGACCACGGGAAATCCACCCTTACGGGAAGGATCCTCCTCGAGACCGGCGCGATCGAGCCACACCTGATAGAGAAATACAAAAAAGAGGCGGAGGAGAAAGGAAAAGGATCCTTCTACTTCGCATGGGTCATGGACGGCCTGAAAGAAGAGAGGGAGAGAGGAGTTACCATCGATGTAGCACACAAGAAATTCTACACCGACAAATACTACTTCACAGTCATAGACGCCCCCGGCCACCGCGACTTCGTTAAGAACATGATTACGGGAACCTCGCAGGCAGACGCGGCGATCATAACATGCTCTGCGATCGAGGGACCGCAGGCACAGACAAAAGAGCACGTCTTCCTTGCAACCACACTCGGCGTAAGACAGATCATCGTTGCCATCAACAAGATGGATGCGGTGAAATACGACGAAGCCAAATACAAAGACACGGTCGCTGCAATGTCCAAACTCATGCAGATGGTCGGTATCAAAACCGATGTCGTTCCGTTCGTCCCCGTATCCGCAATGGCAGGCGACAACATAAAAGTACTGTCGGCAAAAATGCCGTGGTACAAAGGATTGACCCTTATCCAGGCCCTCAACAACCTGACAGTTCCGCCCAAGCAGACAGACAAACCCCTCAGGATGCCTATCCAGGATGTCTACACGATCACCGGTATCGGAACCGTTCCCGTAGGAAGGATCGAGACCGGTATACTGAAACCGAACATGAAGATCATGTTCGAGCCGTCGCACGTACCCGGAGAGGTAAAATCGATAGAGATGCACCACGAACAGCTGCCCCAGGCAGGCCCCGGCGACAACGTCGGATTCAACGTTCGTGGAGTAGCTAAGAACGACGTGAAGAGAGGAGATGTAGCAGGCCCCGTGGACAACCCGCCCTCGGTCGCAAAGACATTCACCGCACAGATCGTCGTTCTGAACCACCCGTCGGTCATAACGGTCGGATACACACCCGTGTTCCACTGCCACACGGCCCAGACGGCATGCAGGTTCGTCGAGCTCATTAAAACCATCGACCCCAAGACAGGTCAGGCAAAGGCCGAGCACCCGGACTTCCTGAAAACGGGAGACATCGCGGTCGTCAAGGTCGAGCCCACAAAACCGATGGTCATCGAGACTGCAAAAGAATTCCCGCCGCTCGGAAGGTTCGCCATCCGTGACATGGGACAAACCGTCGCTGCCGGTATGTGCATCGAGGTCCAGAAGGCCAACTGAGGCCTTCTTTCCTTAACACAAGGGATAACACATGTCACAGCGCGCAAGAATCTCTCTCAGCGGTACAGACCCGGCAAAGGTCGACAGCGTATGCGCCCAGATCAAAGGGATATCCCAGAGAACCGGTGTCGACATACGCGGCCCTGTGCCTCTTCCTACGAAGAAGCTCAAGGTTCCCTGCAGGAAAAGTCCTGACGGAGAGGGGAGCGAGACATGGGACCGCTGGGAGATGCGCATCCACAAGAGACTCATCGATTTGGACGCCGACGAGCGTGCCCTCAGGCAGCTCATGAGGATCCAGGTGCCGGATGGCGTCAATATTGAGATCGTTCTTCGCAGCACGTAAACCTCTTCATTAAAACACCTTACAACCCCACCCTTTTGCAAAAAACGAATTTCTGTTAGCAGATTTCTATTTTCAAGACAAATAATAATTAATATACATCAAACAATTCCGAAGTTTGGTCTTAATGAAAGTAGATATCAAATACGGTAAGGATGGGGTCCAAAAGATAGACATCCCGGATAAGAACTATATCGGGACTTTCTTCCCGAAGGATGTTCAATGCAGAGATCCGGACGAAGTGATAAACGAATCTATAGATGCCCCCATAGGGTACGATTCGCTGGCCAAATTCCTGGAGGGAGGAAAGGATATCGTTTTCATTGTCAACGACGGTACGAGGCCCACCCCCACGGCAAAGGTCTTGGATGCACTCTCCAAACGTATGGATCTCCGCAAAGCCAGATATCTTATCGCAACCGGGACGCACAGGGACATGACCCAAGAAGAATACAACTTCGTATTCGGAAAACACTACGCGTCCCTAAAGGACAGGATAATATCTCATGATGCGAAGAAATCCGAGTGTGTGAACCTTGGCAGATCGAAGAACGGAACTCCCATGGAGGTCAACAAGATCGCAGTGGATGCCGACCGCCTCGTGATAATAACAAGCGTCGAACCGCATTATTTTGCCGGATACACAGGAGGAAGGAAATCGTTCCTTCCTGGAGTAGCGTCGTACCGCACAGTAGAAACGAACCACAAACTTGCGATGAGGAAGGAGGCTCAGTCGCTGGTCCTCAAAGGCAACCCCGTCCATGAAGATATGATGGACGCATTGGAAGTTGTCAAGGGCAAGAAGATATTCTCCATCCAGATGGTTTTGGACCGCCATCAGCACATATATAAGGTGGCCTCCGGAAGCCTGAACCCGGCCTTTGACAAGGCAGTAGAATGGGCGAACAAAGTGTTCTCTGTCCCCATACCGGAGAAAGCGGATGTTGTGATATCCGTCGCGCCGTACCCGATGGATGTGGATCTCTATCAATCGCAGAAAGCGCTGGACAACGGAAAATGGGCACTCAAGGAAGGCGGCAAGATCGTAATGGTCTCGAAATGCAGGGAAGGTGTCGGCCATCCGACTTTCCTTACGCAGCTCTCTTCTTCAAAGGATCCTAAAATAGTACTTGAGAACCTCAGCAAAGAATACAAGCTCGGGTACCACAAGGCCGCCAAGATGGCGGAGATAGCTGTTTGGGCGGACATATGGGCGGTCACCGATCTGGACCCGAAGATGATCGAGGCGGCGAACATCAAGCCGTTCCCGACGGTCGAAGCGGCAGTAAGAGAAGCACTCAGGCTTAACCCTAATGCGAAATTCATTGTTTTGGCGGACGGAAGCGTCACAATACCCAAGGTAGAGGATAAGATGTCAGATTTCAAGGCAGAACAGATAAAAGAAGTGAAAGAGGCTCTGAACACCTGCACCATGTGCGGTTTCTGTAAGGCGGTATGTCCGTCATTCAAAGCGATAGGCTGGGACTCGGCGTTATCGAGAGGAAGGATAATCCTGACCTACGGTCTGCTTGTGGGCGACATAGAGCCGGACGCATCTGTCATGGAGAACATTTACACCTGCACGACCTGTGCGGACTGCAACAGGCGCTGCCCGTCGAATGTGGACATCGTCGAGATAATAGAGACCTGCCGCCGCGACCTCGTGGCGAACGGCCACATACTGCCGAAGCACAAGTCAGTGACAGAGAGCGTAAAGAAGTACAACAACCCATATTCCGAGAAGAGGTCCGTCGCCGAGACCCTCGGAGAGAAGCCTCATAAGGCGAAGGTGGGATACTTCTCCGGATGTACGGCGACATACAGGGAGAAAGAGATCTCTAAGGCTACACTCTCGATCCTAAAGAAGCTCAAAGTGGACTATACAACGGTGAACGAGGTATGCTGCGGATCGGTCCTTCAGAGGATAGGTATCGACGAGAACGAAGTTTATAGGCTGATGAATAAGAACATAGAGGCCATCAAAGCACTCGGCATCGAGACCCTGGTATTCTCTTGTTCCGGATGCTACAGGATGTTCAAGCAGGAGTACCCAAAGCATGTGAAAGTTCCGTTCGAGGTGCTTCATATGTCGGAGTTCCTGGCCAAACAGGACCTTAAGCTGAAGTCCCTGGGCGATGTTAAGATCACATATCATGACCCCTGCCACTTGGGAAGGCACTGCGGTATATACGAGCCGCCGAGAGATGTGCTGAAGAAGTTCCCCAACGTCAATTTCAAAGAGATGAAATACAGCAAGGCGGGAAGCCACTGCTGCGGAGGCGGCGGAGGTGTCAGATCGGCATTCCCCGCGGAATCCAAAACGATCGCCTCGACAAGGCTGGACGAAGCGGACTTTGCCAATATCATAGTGACGACATGCCCGTTCTGCGTAGGGAACCTTTCGGCTGCAGTAGGGGACCGTAAGCTGAAAGTGATCGACCTGGTCGAGCTTGTCGACAAGAATCTATGAGTACATTTCCCGATCTTTGGAAAAGGCCGAGAAGCCGTCCGTTGATAGTTGGGATACTAAACCTTACCCCCGATTCCTTTTCGGACGGGGGTAAATATCTTTCAAAAAAAGATGCGCTTGAGCATGCACATTTCCTTATAAGGTCTGGCGCCGACATCATTGATATCGGAGGCGAATCCACAAGACCCGGCTCCGATGCTGTTACCGTCGAGGAAGAGCTGAGCAGGGTCATTGACGTGATCGAAGAGCTCGCATCGACTACCGACGTACCATTATCGATAGACACAACGAAACCCGTCGTTGCGGAAGCATCATTGAACGCAGGCGCGGTGATGATAAACGACATAAGCGGGCTTAGAGAAGAAGCAATGATCAGGACGGCGATCGAATATGACGCCGCAGTCGTCATCACGCATATGCACGGAACACCTAAGACATTTCTCTTCGATACGATGAGAGGCGATGCCAACGGAGAGATCAAAAGATTCCTCGGGGACAGAGCGGAATACGCAACAGGCAAAGGGATGAAGGAAGGGAATATTATCATAGACCCAGGCATCGGATTCGGCAAGACCGCCGAACAGGACATGAGCATAATAGAGAACAGCGGATGGTTCAGTGATAGGTATCCGATACTAATTGCCCCATCCAGAAAAAAGTTCCTCTCAAAATACTGTCCGGATATGGATAAAGACCAGGCCACCGCGGTCGTATCGGGCATTGCAGCCGAGAATGGAGCAGGTCTTTTGAGAGTGCACAATGTTCCATTGGTCTTATCTTATCTCGAAAACAAAAAACCTGAGAAAATCAACCATTCCTTAGGAAGAAGCCAGCTACGATGATGATCGCGACGCTCACCGCCGTTATCACGGCAAATCGAATATTGCTATTCTTATCCTTTTTGATCCTGGCCTGTTCCTTCCAGTAACAGTCCTCTGAGCAAAATGCCCTGTCAAACGGCACAGGATCCCCGCAGAACTTACAATGATCATGTTCGGGCAGTCTTATCGACATTGACCGATTATGGCGGTCATAGTTTAAATCTCTCTTGCCGGTTTAAGCTGAAAGCTGGCAGCCCAACCGTTTTATACCGAAAGAAAATGGTCGGTCTGTGAAAGTGCGGGAATATGACGCCGACAGATTCGACAGGATGAGAAGGATCGATTGGTTGGACATGGTGAGGATACAGAGTGCAAGGTGCCTCGTGGTCGGCGCCGGCGCGCTCGGGAATGAGGTAATGAAATGCATGCTGCTGGCAGGTTTCAGGGATATTACAATAGTAGATATGGACGAGGTCGTTGTCTCTAACCTAAGCAGGTGCGTGTTCTTCAGAGAAAGCGATAACGGGAAAAAGAAAGCGGAAGTTGTTGCCGAAAGGGCGGCAGACCTCTATCCGGGGTCAAAGATAACTCCGATCACAGCGAAGATACAGGATCTGGATGATTGGGAATTCGATCTCGTATTCGGGTGTTTGGACAACATCACGGCAAGGTTGCATGTGAACTCCCATGCAAGGTACAATAAGATACCCTACATCGATGGCGCCACCGACGGGTTCAGAGGGAAAGTGCAAGTTGTGTTGGAAACAGGTCCCTGTTTGGAGTGCGGGATGAACAGCAGCCATATGAAGGTCATGGACGAAAGGTTCTCATGTACGGGAGAGGGGTCCGTCTTCATTCCGAAGTTCGCAGCAGAGATAACGACCACATCGATAATCGCAGCTACTCAGGTAAGAGAAGCAATAAAACTATTATCAGGGAGAAGAGATTCCTGCGTCAGGAATGTCATGTATTATGACGGGCTGTCGGGGGCTATGGCGGATCTTGAGATCTCTGAGGACAGCAGCTGTCCGAACCACTTTACAGAGGGATCAAAATGACCGTAAGAGTCACCGTAGTGAACACAATGAATGGTTCATCCATAAGGATGGAATTGGAATCTTATGAGTCCGTCGAGGACATAATAGACACCGCCGCAGAATACTGGGGCAAGGCCGCGGGAGCTTATGTTCTCAGAAAAGGGTCCAAGCTTCTGAACAAGAAACAGAAGATCGGGGATATCAATCTCAAAGATGATGACAAGATCGAAATGATCCCAGACCCGGAAGGCGGTAGCTGAGATGGGTCTGGTGAGACAGGTACTGATAAAAAGGATCAACAACGAGATCCTCGGTCTGAAATCTCACCTTAATGTCAGGATAAAAGAAGTGCCCGATGATGTAGAGTTCCCGATCGAAATAAGGATCGCACTGAAGAACATCCCCGCAAGAATATCAAAGGATCAGGTGAGCGGCGAACACATCCTGTCCATTATTGTTACCGAGAACTATCCGTACGAAAGGCCCAGAGCCAAATGGATGACGCCGATATTCCATCCGAACATAATGATGCCGGAGGACGGCGGATATGTCTGCGTCAAAATGTTGGACGATTGGTCATTCGGTTCATCTTTGTTATCATTCGTGAGAGGCGTGGAACAGCTGATATCGGAACCGAACCCGAAGAATCCCTTTGGTACGGACTCATGCCTGGAGGCGGCGAAGTGGTACTCGGCGAATAAACCCAGGATCGAAGCCGAGGTCAATTACGGTGGGCGCAATGCCTAAGATAATCTCTTCCGATACCCCGGAGATAGAATTCAGGAAAAGACCGGTAAAGGGTGTTAATCTGTTTGTAAGCGAGAGTGTGATAACAGCGATGACAGAACACGCCGAATCCGGATATGCGGAGAACAAAGAGGTCATGGGGCTGTTGGCAGGTTATATTTTCAAAGACGATGAGGGGATGTATGTCCGCATCGAGGATGCCGTGACGTCGGAACTCGAAGCGGACGAGGTGAGCGTGAGATTCAAAAAAGAAAATCTTGAAGAACTTTTTGACTCTATTGACAATTGCGAGGGCGACGCGGTTGTCGGATGGTACCATTCTCATCTCGGTATCGGATGTTATCTTTCGGAAGTTGACATAAGGACGCACATGGGATTATTCGGAGGGGAGATAGGGTTTGCGGTCGTAATAGACCCTTCCGATTCGACCCTTGCTGTTTTCTCATGCGATGACTACAAACCAAAAATCGTCTCGATGATAGTGTTCAACTGATCATACCCAGATGGCATGTCTTTTCCGCATGTCCTCTTCCGTGACATTAAGTCTCCGCATCAGTTCCGGTACGATGCAGTCGAAGAAGAAAAGAACGGTATCCTCGAAGATCGTACCCAGCGGTGCCAATTTGGAATCGGCCTCGTACTTTGTGATATTAAAGATGATTGTAGTGTTGGAGGCGGCGGCAAGTTTGCTTGTCCCGGACGATGTCAGCGATACTACATGTGACCCGACGCGCCTGGCTATTTCGGCCGTTTGAACAACGGACATAGTCCGCCCGGTGTTAGAGATCAATAGTGTAAGATCGTTCTTTCCGATGATCGGGGTGGTCATGTCTCCGACGAAATGTACGTTCAATCCCAGCTGCACCATCCTCACGGAAAACAACTGTCCGATGAGACCGGACCTTCCGGAACCGTAAACAAAGATCTTTTCCTTTGAGATTATGAGGTCGATCAGAACATTCCATTCGCTCTCCGGGATGGAATAAACTACCGCCTTACAGCGCTCTTTGAGATAATCCATCGTCTCCCGCAAGGTTTCATTCCTCTGCCGCTGCGGCCAGTTCGGCCTTTTTCTTCTCTTTAAGTGCTTTGGCCACTCTTTTGCTCAGTACCCTTTCATTAATGATCCTCATATACATCGCATCATGTTCCAGCAAGGGGGAGGACGATATTATCGTCGCATCCGGATTGAGGGTGCAGAGTGCTTCCGCCAATGGTTCGAATTTCAAATCCCCTTTCTTGATAGGGGTGAGCCTCTTCTCATTTCCGTCGCTGTATTCAACACCTGCAAATGCGGCGTGAATACTGCTTTTACAATACGGCTCCACCTGCTGAATCAGGTCAATAAAATCCTCCGGTTCTGTAAGCGAACCGTTGGTCCTTGAGTGGTGGTGCGGGAAGTTTATGACCGGAACAATGCCGTCAATCGAATCGCATAGATCCAATATCTGATCCAATGACCCGTATGCGGACTGGTGGCCGGTGATCTCCACTCCGAGCTTAGGGCGGATCTTGTTGTCTTTCCACCATTCCATAATGGTTGCCACATTTTCCTCGATGTTCGCATCCGTTTCTTCTCTGGACATCTTTCCTGTGTACAGACCGAGGCCTGTCACCACGATATCTCCGTCTAGGGCATTAACAATGGTTGCCGCTCTTCTGATGTTGTCGATGCACGACTCGGTGATCTCGGTGTTCATACCCAGATCCATGTAATAGGGAGTATGCAGTGAAACACTTACATCCAATCTTTTTGCGATCTCTCCGATACCGTAGAGTTCGCCGAAGCTGTTGGTTATTCCGGACGGCATATAGATAAGGACATCATCCTCTTCGACGATCTCCTCCGGGTCAGATATTATCTCGCCGTCCCTGTCCACTTCAACGACGAATCCCTCTTCAATGTCCATGATCCTGATGCCTATCTCTTCCTCATTGGGGACCCTTCCGTAAACGCCCGCCCTCACCATCTGGATGCCGAGTGCGTTCAGACTGAGGTTATGTACATCCTCGATCCCATCTTTCAATGTTCGTCCTTTACAAGACAGGGGTATTCCGGCAGGTCCGAATCTTATCATGGCATCACCGATAATAACATGGGAATGCAGGAAGGTATTAAAACATGTGTACGCACATAATAGGGAAAAAAGATAAAAGGAATTCAGGATAGTTTTATAAACAACCTATTCATACGACGGTTACCCGTGTCGGGAGAGTCAGAATATGAGTGGAATCAAAACAAACCCCCAGCTCGTTGCCTTGATCTTCGATCTTAAGGCAAAGACAAGGGAGAACGAGGCCGCTATCTGGCGAGACATAGCGCTTAGGCTTGAAAAACCGAAAAGGAACTGGGCCGAAGCGAACCTCAGCAAACTGGAAAGGTATGCACAGGACGGAGAGACGATACTTGTCCCCGGAAAAGTTCTCGCAGCAGGAAGCGTAACCAAAAAATTAACAGTGGCAGCATACGATTTCTCGGATGCGGCAGCAGCAGGTATCAAAGCTGCCGGAGGAGAGACGATGACAATAAGAGAGCTCATGGAGAACAACCCCAAAGGCTCCGGCGTGAGGATCATGAGGTGATATGTATGGTTACAGTCATTGATGCAAAAGGATTGGTCTACGGAAGGCTTGCAAGCAACATCGCAGAGATGGTCCTGGCAGGAGAGGAAGTAGTGGTCCTCAACGCTGAACAGATAATCATAACGGGGAACAGAGATGTGGTCTTTGCTTACTTCAAACAGAAAGTTGACCACGGAGACACCACAAAGAGAAAGGGGCCATTCTACCCCCGCAGAGCGGATCTGCTCTTCAAACGCTGCGTAAGAGGAATGATACACTTCCAGAACACAACCGGAAGGGAAGCATACAGGAGGCTCCACGTTTACGTCGGAACTCCCAAACAGTTCGAGTCATGCGAGAAACTGAGGCCCGAAGAGGCGATCAGAGAGATCACCGGCAAATATACGACCCTGGGAGCCGTTTCAAAATTCCTGGGATCCAATGTGAGATGATCCTATGGAGCACGTAAACACAAGCGGAAAAAGAAAGACGGCTATCGCAAGGGCAACCGTCAAAGAAGGTACCGGAAAGGTAACGATCAACAAGACGCCGCTGGAGATATACAGCCCCGAGCTTGCAAAGCTCAAGATCCTGGAGCCCCTCGGCCTCGTGCCGGAGAAGGCTGAAAAAGTGGATATATCTGTATTGGTCAACGGCGGAGGGGTCATGGGTCAGGCGGCGGCAGCAAGAACAGCTATCGCAAGAGGACTCGTAGACTTCTACAAGGACGAGGAGCTTGAGGCAGTGTTCAGAGCGTATGACAGGACACTGATCATCAACGACACAAGAAGGAAACTTCCGAAAAACCCCCTCGGACACGGTGCTCGTGCCAAGAAGCAGAAGTCATACCGTTAAGGTGATATCATGATAATACCGGTGAGATGTTTCACATGCGGAAAGGTGGTTGGAAGCGCCTACCCCGAGTACGTTAAACGCGTAGGAATGGGAGAGAACCCCAAGGATGTCCTGGACAGCCTGGGGTTCGAGAGATACTGCTGCCGCAGGATGATCGTATCCCACGCAGACCTCATCGGAGAGATAGCACCTCTCGGATAAACCTCTTAAAACAAACTAATTTATGGGCCCGTGGGGTAGCTTGGTATCCTTGCAGCTTGGGGTGCTGTTGACTCCAGTTCAAATCTGGACGGGCTCACCTATTTTCACAGCCAGCACTTAAATGTATTGGATCAATAACTTTCATCTGCAAAAATAAGAGATTGTAAAAATCGGTTATTTATTTCTTTTTTGTTTAACTTTTTAACTTTTTGAATACTTTAAATGATAGGTCATCATTAGAAAAAACTAAAAGTTAAATTCAAGTCAAAAGTCAAATCAACATGAAAGTTACAAAGTAAATACAGAATTACAGCAGGGTCGAGACATAAAAAGCAATTGAGGGCACAATGGCCGTTATTGATTGAGATATTATCTACTGCTTTCAATTTACATTCGTTTGTTATCATTATAGCAAACCATAGACAAAAATGAGCGCATGAATTTATCTAAACAACAATTGTAATGTGCTTTAATACATTTATGGAATTATGCTCCGTTCGCCTTTTTTAGCGGTAGCCAGCAAAACGATCCAATGATGACAGGCATTATAGAGTGAATTATACGACAGATTAAATGTCCCGAATGAGTACATGTGAATGCTATGTCCTTTCAAAGAAGGGCAAAAAAAGAGAGGTTGTGAAAATGACTAAAAAGAAGGACACAAAGGTAAAAGAGATCGAACCGACCGAAGAACAGATCAAAGCCACAGAGATCCTCATGATGATAGACGGCATGGGTACCGCCGGCCGCGAAATACTCAGAAAAGAGCTTGAAATAAACAGAAAAGGCCTAATAGATATCAAGATCAAACTCGGCGAGATCCTGGAAGGAAAAGGAGCGATGGATAAGAACGAGTTCTTCTGGTTGCGCGAGATAACACTGGATATATTCCTTGATGTGCTTGAGGATGAAGAAGATGAATGGGAAGACGATGACTTTGAGATAGACATCGAGGAAGACGATGAAGAGGATGATGAAGAGGACTGATCAGCACCAGCCCCGAAACATGTGACCGATCCATCTAAACGAGGCTTTTTACAGCCTCGTTGAAACTTTTCTTTGAGAAACAAACACTCAGGGCAAGGTCATCGCCCATGCAGCCATCCTTTTATTTCGTGCTTTTGTGAAATCAGAAGCGTTTTTCATATATTCTTTGTATTCGGTCACACTGTTAGGCAGCGGCGGCGTCGAACCGAAGTCTCTGAACGGGAGCCAAAAACGTACATTTTCATCTTCGTCGACAATGTCGTCAAGAAGGAAGAACTCCACATACCCGCGGAAGTCAGTGAACAGTCTGAAGAAATCGGTATATCTGTCAAAACAATCCCGCAATGGATTTTTTTCTCCGATATACCAGCGCCTTATACACTCAAGTGTAAAGTCGAAACGGTCCTTTATGAGGCCGTTGAACCCGCGCTCTACATTTATTGTGGCTTTGTTGTCTATTTTGTTCGATGGGAACACCAAATATGCTCCGATGGTGCAGACAAGATCGTAGAAAGCATCTATATCATGCTTAGGTAATGAACCGACCACTTCCGTCATATGCCCATTCTTCAGGCGGGAATATGTGTGGACGATCGAATCGCTGGAAAGTGAAAAAGTACCGATTTCCGAACTATGGAACAGCCTGTAAGGCGGTGCCGAGCTGACTGTGAGATCGAACATCCTGCCGTCAGGCAGCGGCTTGCTCCAAAGCAATTTGTGATAATCGCGCAAGATAGGATCGGTCATGTCAGCATCCTTGCCGCCGGTCCAATCTGCTTTGTATGAGGTATCGATCTTCATCTTATCGAACAGTAAGCGGTCTCAATACAAAAATAACGATGCAATCCCGAAGCGGTAGGAGCGTGGGATGATCGGAAAGGGACATAATCATCGAACCCATTTCGGATGTAGAAAAAGCAACCTGCGAACAATGATGATCCGAATGAAACGAATTTACGAACATATGGATCCGACAGATGGCTGTCGCGTGCGTGTTGATCGGTTGTAGCCGCGCGATATAAAGAAAGAGGACGCCGGTATTGACATATGGGAAAGGACATTGCGCCGACGAACGATCGTGAAAAGATCTTCACAGTCGGAATATATCCCGTTCGGAGTTCGGAGAAAGGTACAGAACAGAATTATCGAACAACCCCGCTTAAGATGATTTTGTTGATAAGATAAAGTATAGAAAGAAACGACCCTGCTTTTTGCCGGGAGGGACACAGAGCATACACAAGCAAAGGTGATCCCGGAGATACTAAACAAAAAGGTCTGTTCTAATGATAAATAATTATTATAATGTATAATAATATACATCAATGTACTAATAATTAAATAGATGATTACAATAGTCCAATCAAAGGAAGGTATCAAATGATAAAACCATCTTTGGAAGACGCGAAGAGACTGTCTCAAGGCTATACGCTTGTGCCTATGGCATTAGAGATATTCTCCGACCAAAAAACGCCAATCGAAATAATCAGGAACATCCGGAGTCTGGGGGGTTCCTGTTTCATACTTGAGAGTGTAAACGGCGGAGAAGGATGGGGACGTTATACTTTCCTTGGCTACAACCCGATAATCAACGTCTACGGCACGGGTAATACTGTCGTAATAAAGAGCGGCCGCGAATCAAAGGAAGAGAAACGCAACCCGATAGAGGTTGTAAAAGAACTGATCGGAAAATACAAAAGCCCGAATGTTCCTGGACTTCCGCCGTTTACAGGTGGATTCGTGGGGTATTTCTCATACGACTTTGTGCAGAACTGCATCCCCGGTCTGAAACTGAGGTCCAAGAATGAAGAAGGGTTCAGGGACTTCCACCTGATGCTGATCGACAAGGTAATAGCATTCGATCACCTGAAACAGAAGATGTATGTGATTGCGAACATCCCGGTGGAAGACATAGAGAACGGCTACTCCAAAGGATTCCAGGATCTTAACGATCTCGCAAGGACGATCCTATCAGGCTCCAAACCGCAAGACGAACACTGTTCATGCGGTGAGTTCACCTCGATGTTCACGGAAGGGGACTTCAAAGAGATGGTATTGAAGATAAAATCTCACATCTTTGAAGGAGATATTTTCCAGGCGGTAGTTTCCAACAGGTTCAAAGCACCGTTCAAGGGAAGCCTGATCAACACGTACAGGATGCTGAGAACGATCAATCCGTCGCCGTACATGGTGTACATGCGTGCGGATGATGTCGAGATAGCATGCTCTTCCCCCGAAACGTTGGCATCTTTACAGAATGGGGAGGTCAGTTCGTTTCCGCTCGCAGGAACATGCCCGCGCGGGAAGACGGAAGAAGAGGACAAAGCATTGATCGAAGCTCTTCTGAAAGACGAAAAAGAGCTGGCGGAGCATGATATGCTTGTAGATCTCGCTCGTAACGATATAGGGAAGGTATGCAAATTCGGCACGGTAAAGGTTCGCGATTATAGAGCCATCAAGAAATATTCGCATGTTAGTCATATATCCTCTCATGTGACAGGAGAGATCCGCGATGATGTCGACGCACTTGATGTGCTTATGGCCTCGCTTCCCGCAGGAACGCTTTCTGGGGCGCCCAAGAAGCGCGCATGTGAGATAATCGATGAAGCGGAGGGAAGGAGGCGCGGAATTTACGGCGGCGCGATAGGATACATTGACTTCACGGGGAACATGGATATGTGCATCGGCATCAGAATGGCCGTGCTGAAGAAAGGTAATGTGTTCGTACAGGCAGGAGCGGGGATCGTGGCCGACAGCGTTCCAGAAAAGGAATATGCCGAGACTCGGAACAAAGCTCGCGCAGTAATGAAAGCGCTGAATGATGCGGGAGGGCTCTGATGTTACTAATTATAGATAATTATGACAGTTTCACATACAATCTCTATCAGATTGCAGGATTGTTCACGGCGGACATAAAAGTGGTACTCAATGATAAGTTCACAGTGAAGGAGATCGAGGAGATGGATCCGTCACACATCATCATCTCTCCCGGCCCGGGAAGACCGGAAGATGCAGGAATATGTGAGGAAGTGATCCTCGCATTCCAACGGAAGGTCCCGTTACTGGGGATATGTCTGGGACATCAGGCGATTTGCCAAGCATACGGGTCAGTGGTCACCTATGCAAAGGAACTTGTTCATGGTAAGAGATGTGCGGTCCACATTGCGAACGGGAACCCGATATTCCGCCACCTCCCGCCGATGCTCGAGGCCGGTCGTTACCATTCGCTGGCGGTTGATCGTTCTACTATCCCGGATGAATTGTTGGTTATAGCAGAGACGGATGACGGCGAAGTAATGGGAGTAAAACACCGCAGCTACGACGTGTTCGGGCTGCAGTTCCATCCCGAGTCGATACTTACCAAGGGCGGCGAGAAGATAATCGAGAACTTCCTGAAGATCGGAGGCGGTCTCCAATGATCGAGCGTGCAATATATGATATTGTCGCGGGCAAGCACCTGAGTCTCGATGACACAAAAGAAGTGATGCTGCAGATAATGGACGGAAAGGCAACAGATGCTCAGATGGGAGCGTTCCTTGCGGCAATGCGCCTTAAAGGAGAGACGATCGAGGAGATCACGGCCTGTGCCGAAGTAATGAGGGAAAAGAGCATGAAACTGCACCCGAAAACAGATGTGCTGGATATAGTGGGTACGGGAGGTGACGAACTGTTCACTTTCAATATCTCGACAGTATCCTCGTTTGTTGTGGCTGCGGCGGGAGTGCCGGTCGCAAAGCATGGCAACCGCAGTGTCTCCAGTAAATGCGGAAGCGCAGATGTGCTTGAGGCACTGGGTGCGAACATTACGTTGAACGCAGAGCAGAGCGAGCGCGTCCTGAATAAAGTGGGGATGTGTTTCATGCTGTCTCAGGTCTACCATTCAGCGATGAAGCATGTCGCACACGTACGCAAGGAATTGGGCGTTCGAACGATATTCAACATCCTTGGGCCCCTGGCCAATCCCGCCGGTGCGAACATGCAGCTCCTCGGAGTGTACGACGAGAATCTCGTTGAACCGCTGGCGAGAGTGCTGAGCAACCTCGGCGTTAAACGCGCGATGGTCGTGCACGGCCATGACGGACTGGATGAGATCACTCTCACCAAAACATCGACGATATGCGAAGTATCGGACGGGATGCTGAACAGTTATTTCGTGACGCCCGAACAGTTCGGACTGACCAGATGCAAGATTGAAGACCTGGTCGGCGGTGGGCCGCCGGAGAACGCGGAGATAGCAAGGAACATCCTTTCCGGCGAAAAAGGGCCGAAGAGGGACATAGTTGTTATGAACGCGGCATGCTGCATATACATGGGGAAGAACAACATCACTATGAGAGAATGCGTCCGGCTGGCGCAGGAACTGCTTGACAACGGAAGCGCAATGCGCAAATTGGAAGAGTTCGTCCGTGCCACCAACGAGGCAGGGAAATGAACATTCTGGACAGGATCGTCGCTTCAACAAAGAAGAGGGTCGAGAGGGATAAGGCAGCGGGAATGCCTACAGGAAACTCGGTCAAAAGGCAGCATTTTATTTTCGAAAAGAGCCTCCGCGGTCCCGACATCTCATTCATATGCGAGGTGAAGAAAGCATCTCCTTCGAAGGGGGTGATCGCAGAAGATTTCCCATATCTGGATATAGCAAAAGAATATGAGGGGGCGGGAGCCTCGGCAATATCCGTTCTGACGGAACCGGAGTTCTTTCGGGGGGCGGACGAATATCTGAAGGAGATCAGGAAATCGGTTGACATACCCATACTCCGCAAGGACTTCGTCATCGACAAATTCCAGATCGAACAATCATTCCGCTTCGGTGCGGATGCGATATTGCTGATATGTTCAATTCTCTCGGGGGAAGAGCTCTCCGAATTCATCAAGGAGGCCGACAAGTTCGGTCTATCATCTTTGGTGGAGGTCCATAACGAGGAAGAACTGAGAACGGCCGTCGAAGCCGGAGCAAGGATAATAGGGGTTAACAATAGGGACCTCAAAACGTTCGAAGTTGATACTCAGAACAGCATAAGACTGAGAAAACTCACTCCAGATGAGATAATATTCGTCTCAGAGAGCGGCATACGCACGGCAGAGGACGTAGAGGTCCTAAGGAAGAACGGCGTCGATGCCGTTCTGATCGGTGAAGCGCTTATGAGGTCGTCGGATAAGAAAGCGGCATTGGATGCCCTGAGAGGGAGACGATGAGCAAAGTGAAGATATGCGGACTCAGCCGTCCGGAGGACATCGAAGCGGCGAATTCCGTACTTCCGGATTATATCGGGTTCGTGTTCGCGGAAAGCCGCCGTCAAATAGATGAAAAGAAGGCAAAAAGCCTGAAAGGAAAACTCGACGGCCGCATCGAGGCAGTGGGAGTGTTCGTTAACGAAGATGCGGAAAAAGTATCGAAGCTATACAAAAACGGCACGATCGACATGGTGCAACTCCACGGTGACGAGGACTCAGAATATATCAAACAATTGAAAGAGGATTGCGGGTGCAGAGTGATAAAGTCCATCCCGATAGGAGGATCGATCCCACCGATACCAAAAGGCTCCGATTATCTTCTGTTCGATAACCTCTCCGCTCAGCGCGGAGGATCCGGGAAAACCTTCGATTGGCATATTTTGAAAGGATTCGACACGATGCCATATTTTCTTGCCGGAGGACTGAATTCCTCTAATGTCTGGGAAGCGGTAAGAACTTTGTCCCCATACTGCATGGATGTGAGTGGCGGAGTGGAGACCGGCGGAGTGAAGGATCCCGCAAAAATAAAAGAATTTGTAAAGCTTGTAAGAGAGGCGGATTAAATGGAAAAAGGAAGATTCGGCGAGTTCGGCGGAATGTACATTCCCGAGACGCTTATGGGCGCATTGTATGAGCTGGAAGAGGCTTATTATCGTTACAAAAACGACATAGAATTCCAAACAGAGCTCACAGACCTGCTGAAGAACTATGCAGGCAGGCCGTCTCTGCTTTACTATGCCAAGAATCTGACCGAATATGCGGGCGGGGCCAAGATATACCTTAAGCGCGAAGACCTGAACCACACGGGATCGCACAAGATCAACAATGTCCTCGGACAGGCATTGCTGGCTAAGCGCATGGGCAAAACTCGTTTGATAGCGGAGACCGGCGCCGGGCAGCACGGTGTCGCAGCGGCTACCGCAGCGGCGCTTCTGGGAATGGAGTGCGAGGTGTTCATGGGGAAAGAGGATACAGAAAGGCAGGCGCTGAATGTTTACAGGATGCGTATGCTCGGGGCCAGGGTACATTCTGTAACGTCTGGAACAATGACCCTTAAAGACGCAGTGAATGAGACAATGCGCGAGTGGTCAAAGCGTGTATATGATACCCACTATGTTCTCGGTTCCGTCATGGGCCCCCATCCCTTCCCAATGATGGTCAGGGACTTCCAGAGTGTGATCGGGAAGGAGATACGCAAACAGATTCTCGAGGCAGAAGGGCACCTCCCGGACGCGGTGATAGCATGTGTAGGCGGCGGTTCCAATGCAATAGGTTCATTCTATGATTTCATCGGCGACAGCTCCGTTCGTTTGATCGGATGCGAGGCCGCAGGCAGGGGAGTAGATACAGACAGAACGGCAGCGACAATTGCCACAGGTTCAACCGGGATATTCCACGGCATGAAGTCTCTGTTCTGCCAGGATGAATTCGGACAGATTGCGCCTGTGTATTCCATTTCCGCAGGATTGGATTATCCCGGAATAGGACCGGAGCATGCGCATCTGCACAAAACGGGCCGGGCCGAATATGTACCCGTCACAGATGACGAGGCTGTAGAGGCATTCGAACTTCTCACGCGCACGGAAGGCATAATCCCAGCAATAGAATCGGCGCACGCCGTCTCTTACGCAGTGAAGGTCGCAAAGGACCTTGGCAAAGGCAAGAGCATAGTTATCTGTCTCTCGGGCCGCGGAGATAAGGATGTGGCGGCCATTGCCAGATACAGAGGAGAAGATATCGATGATTAAGATCGCTGAAGCATTCAGGAACAAGAAAGCCTTCATTGCGTACTTAATGGCAGGGGACCCAGACCTTAAGACATCTGCCGAACTCATACTTACCGCACAGGAAGCAGGGGCCGACCTGATAGAGATAGGCATACCATTTTCGGATCCCATTGCCGAGGGCGAGGTCATTCAGGCCGCCAGCGTACGCGCTCTGCAGGCTGGAACGAGGCTGGACGGAGTATTCGACATGGTTGCTTCGATAAAAGATAAAATGTACGTGCCAATGGTGTTCATGACCTACGCCAACCCCGTGTTCGTTTATGGTTATGACAGGTTCTTTGCCAAATGCGCAGAGATAGGGATATGCGGGATAATAATCCCCGACATGCCATTCGAAGAGCAGGCAGAAGCAAAGCGGCCTGCCAGGAAACACGGGATCGAGGTTGTCACATTAGTCGCTCCCACATCAAGCGAGGGTCGCATACGAAACATAGCGGCCGCCGCGGAGGGATTTGTATATGTGGTGTCCTCAATGGGGGTCACCGGTGTACGCAGCGATATAACGACGGATCTTCCCGCCATTGTTTCTAAGATAAAAGAAAATGCAAAGGTCCCTGTTGCGATCGGGTTCGGCATTTCGACACCGGAACAGGCCGAGGAGTTCTCAAGGTTCGCAGACGGAGTGATAGTGGGGAGTGCCATTGTCCGTATCATCGCACAACATGGGACCAAAGCAAAACCGGCACTGTACAAATATGTCTCCGGTATGAAAAGAGCGCTATGAATTTATTCGGTCAAAAAGAAGGATAAAAAAAGCAGTATGTCCACATTGTTCATACTGCGTAGTTGTTTTTATTCCATTGATGCGCTGAATGAGAATTCAGAGATATATTTGCAGTATTCAGCTACTACAATCGTAAATAATTCCAGCACCGCATTCAAGCTGGAACGTTCGCTGCTTTTCAAATTACCTACCATGGACCTTTCAGCATCTATGACCAGCTCGTCCGCCTCCTTGATCGCTTGATGGGCAAGCTCAATATCAAGATTGATCCAGCTCTTAATGGATAAATCGAGGTTTGCTATGATCCTTTCTCCGAGCTCGGCTACAAAGGGATCAAGCTTTATGGGACTGCCGCCGCCTTTTATTCCTAAGATGAATTTGGAAACACTCACAACGTGATCGCCTATTCCTTCAAGCACTCTGCTCAGGAAAAGACATCCGGTGAATTTCAGCATCGACGGCCCATCCTTTGTCAAAGAGGTCAGGTTCTTTTGATACATGTTATACTGCCTGTGTGTAAGCCAGTATATTCTGTTAATCTCTGAATCCTTGACAGCCATGTTGCCGATCCTGCTATAATCGCCGGTCTGTACAGCATGATACACATCCTTCACATTGTTTTTGACCAGAGATCCCATTCTCTCTACGATCTTCTTCATGTCAATGGCTTCATGTTCGATCAGGTTCGCAATAAGTATGTGCGACTCGTCTGCTTCGATCATTTCTAAGCCCATTGCGGTCTGTACAAAGCTAGAGACAACTGACGTTAATTCCTTTGACATAGGTTGCGCCGACTTGACCATGATGGTCGTATGTCCGGCTATATATGCTCCGATAAGTTCTCTATAGATAAACTTTAGATCCGTAACATCGGTGACATCAATACTCTTTGACGTACGCTTTTGCGCAAGAGGTTGCACCCCTCTCGGAAACAATAGCAAAGTACCATCTGGTTGTGCTTGTACATTTATTGTATCATTCTTGTTTAATCCTACTGAATTCGCCCACTCCTTAGGCAAAGTAATCATAAACGAAGACCCCCCCGTGATCTGAACGTGTCTTACATCCATAGTTTTTATCACGTATACATATTATAAAACTCTTTTGCCATTGGATATTATATCCAATATCTTTTTGATATCAATATTATATTTATTTGACACCCACTTGATGTATTTTTAATATATTTTAGATATGATATTTTTTAGAATGCTGGCATACTCAATATTTGCAAAGTCCCCCCCCCCCATACTGATGCAGCGGCGGCAGGGTGAGATACAGATCCATATGTTCAGAAGGGTTATTTTCTTCAGGCTTAGAAGTAAACGATGTTGATATATTAGGTATGTTTGTTAATATTATCTGTCAAAACACATAAGTTAAAAGGTTCTAGCGCGTTGCCCTGAAAAGTACAGATGGTTCCATCGCCGATCGCGATAAGGCTGAAGCAGGCAAAAGCATACGTTATGCGTTGGACAACAGTTATTAAATATTTGTATAATTATATTATCTTGCTATAGGTGGGGGAGCTTAGGCAAGTTAAATATAAATAGCGAAAAAATGGGGACAGCCACGAACTGCTCACAGCCCCCCTGTGGTAACGTGACTGCCCCACCCGTCCTTGTTCTTCTTTGGTTATTTTGTCGGGAGGTCTATTGCATTAACAGATAGCAAAACCGAAGAGATATTTAGTGGGCCTATCCGGATTTGAACCGGAGTCAATGGCTCCCAAAGCCACAAGTATACCAAGCTAGCCCATAGGCCCCTAACGGCTGATAATACTAAAGATATTAAGATTTGCCTAACAGGTCTTCTATTTCTTTTACTAACATCTTTATGGCGTTCCCTCTGTGCGAGACATCGTTCTTCTCGTCCAGCGATATCTCCGAGAACGATCTCATTCCATCGTGGCTGAATATCGGGTCGTAACCGAAGCCTTCTTTTCCCCTTTCCTCAGTCAGGATCTCGCCGCCGCATGTTCCTGTGACCACAATGTCCCGGCCTTTGATGTTGCAGCCGATGCAGCACTTGAACATTGCTTTTCGATCTTCAACATCGGTCATTAGCTTCAATATCCCCTCGTTGCCTATGGTCTTCTGAACGAATGCCGACCAGACACCGGGAAAACCTCCAAGGCAATTTATGAAAAGACCCGTATCATCAATTATGAAATCCCTTACTCCCTTTGATTTGATCTCGACCATACCTTTTCTGACGACCTCTTCCAGATCCGATGTTTGGATCTCGTCGTATGGCAACTTGAGATGTACCATCTCTATCCCGAGCACATCGAAAGAACGCTGGTATTCCTTCACTTTACCGGGGTTTGATGTTATTACGTTGATCCTCAAGTGTATCTTCCTCTGTTCTTTATCTCTTCTACTTTCCGGAGTACAGAATTCGGGTCCTTTTTTATAGATAGGTATGAGTCCATCAGCGCAGAGAATGCTTCAGAGAGATCGGGGTGGGCAGAAGTGAAGGCTCTCTCCAGAAGACGCACATCCACTCCTATGTCCTCAAGTTCCGCCTTTGTTTTCCCCATCGAGAGATCGATAAGGCATATCGTTCCGTCATCGGTGATTATCATGTTGGAAGTTGTGAGATCACCGTGGCATATTCCCGAATTGTGGAGACGCGCAACCGCGGCACCGATAGCAATACATATCTCCGCCGCAGACCCCGGGTCGGAATCCAGCCTGTCTTTGACCTTGGTGCCTTTGATCTCTTCCATGGTGATGGAGCATTCTGCGAGATCGATGTCGTATATCATCGGGGTCCTGACACCGGCCCTTCTGGCCTCTTTCATCAGTCTTGCTTCGTTCTTTGTCCTGGACGATCTCAGTTGATAATCCAGCTCGCCCGCTCTATACCGTTTCGGAGACCTTTTTTTGATTATCGAAGCTCTTCCCAAGAAGCTTGAGACGAACACCTCCGCCTCCGCCCCTTTGGCAATGCACACCGGATCGGTCATATGGGAGCCAATCGGATATCATATGTAAATAAATAGCCCCTTTTCGATTTGTTGCGTATGAGATATACCATCACGGGAGACAATCTGCAGTTCGTCAATGTGCAGTTGGAAGAGAATGAGTTGTTCCAATCCGTCGCAGGAGGAATGGCATACATGACAGGCAATATGATCATGGAGGCCAAGTTGGAAGGGGGCCTGCTGAAGGGGATTGGAAGGTCGTTGTCGGGCGCATCCATGTTCCTCGTGCAGTACAGGTCCAAAGGGGGCACGGGCATAGTGGGCCTCGGGGGATCGGTTCCGGGGAAGATAGTCGATCTCGATATAGGAAAAGGCAAGTGGATAGTTCAGAAGACAGGATACTTGGGGTCGCAGGAGACCGTCGATCTGAAGATGGCATTCCAAAAGAAGTTGGGCAGCATATTCTTCGGAGGAGAAGGCCTCATTCTTCAGGAACTGAGCGGGACAGGGATAGCTTTCGTTGCCGCATGCGGCGACTTCAACATCGTGGACCTCAGGCCCGGAGAGCAGTATAAAGTGGCAACGGCGAAAGCGGTCGCATGGCAGGACACAGTGACATATGATATCGCGGCGGCAGGCGGAATAAAAACGGCATTGTTCGGAGGGGAAGGATTGTTTGTAACGACCCTAACCGGCCCGGGTAAGATAATAATCCAATCAATGACGCTTCAGGATCTGGCATTTGCATTGGTGCCGTATCTTCCGTCCAACAAGTGAGGCAGAGATGGCAAACTCCGGGAACATAGAAAAGAAAAGTACGCTGGTCTCTGCGCTGTCACTGTTGCTTCTGGCGGTTGTGATAGTGGCGGTCGTAGTGTTCCTTGCTTTCAACCTCGACCTTTTGAGGAATCTGGCCGCGATCGCGGTCGTTGTGACAGTTGTGATCGTTGTCATTGTGATAATGATCTATGTGGTCATGGCATTGCTGGCGCTTCCGTATTATGCGGCAAAGGGAGAGACCTATCAGACCGACGCCTCCTACGATCTTGATGATGTAAAACCTATAAAAGAGAAGGATTCGGAGAAGAAGGAAGATCACTGAGCATCTAAACAACTTTATCAATTCCTTTTACTTTTCATTGACGTGAACAGAATACCCACCGGATGTGTAGCGTTCGACAACCTTCTCGGAGGAGGGATAGAGAAAGGCAGCATAACACTCCTCTACGGTGAGGCGGGAGCGGGCAAGTCCAACGTATGTTTGCAGGCCGCCCGCAATGTGATAAGGAACGGGCAGAAGGTGGCATACATCGACTCCGAAGGGTTATCATATGATCGCGTAAACCAAATATTCGGGACTGAGGGGGAAAGTGCGAAAGACCTTTTGGTATCACAGGTACACAGTTTTGAGGAACAGTCGGACAAGGTGGATAAGACCGCAAACCTGGCAGATAAAGGAGTGGTCGTTCTGGCGATAGTGGATTCCATCAATATGTTCTACAGGATCAACCACGATGATACAAAGACAAGGAATGACTTTGTCAGGCAGATAGAGGTCCTCATGGGGATGGCAAGGAGGAACGATGTGGCCGTTCTGCTGACGTCGCAGGTCTACACCAACATCGCCACGGGAGGCATCGAGTTCATCGGGGGGCATGCGTTGAGCCACAACGCCAAGACAATACTCCGGTTAGATAAGAAGCTCAACAGCGTCAGGACAGCGGTAATAATAAAACACCGCAGTCTGCCGGAGGGCAGGTCTGCGAATTATAAGATAACGGCGACAGGCATCGAAGATCTATGATCAGACGTCCCTGTCTATCGCATATTTTGCGAGTGCGATCATGAATTCTTTGTATTCGCTGGGAGGAAGGATGCTCAGCTTAGATATCGCCTCATCGACCTTCTTTTTGGCCATTCGTCTTCCGTAGGCGATGCTTCCCGCATTCTCCATGATGGATCTGGCCCTTGATACTTCTTCTTCCGTGGCGTCGCTCTTCCCGATGATGCCTTTGAATTCATCAAGCACCTTTGCGTCCTTGATGTTCCTGACGGCGTGAGTTACCATCACCGTGCATTTTCCTTTACGGATGTCGTTGCCGACGGATTTTCCTGTTTTTGAGGGGTCACCCGCAATACCCAGATAGTCATCGAATATCTGGAATCCCAGGCCCAGCGCCATTGCGTATTCGTGGAGAGCCTTAACGGTCTTTTTGTCGGCTCCGCCCGCAAGCGCACCTCCCGCTGCAGCGGCGGCGAAGAGGACGCTTGTTTTCAACCTTATCGTTTCGATGTAAGCTTCTTCCGAGACGATCTTCCTTTCGTTATTGACGTCCATTTGCTGTCCGCGCGCCAGGTCCCAAACAGCTGTCGTTACGTATTTCAGGATCTCTCTGACCTTCTTATCCGGAACATCAAGCTCCGAAATGATCTGGAACGCTTTTGCGAACAGCGCATCGCCTGCGAGGATCGCCGTCGGCATGTCGTATGCGATATGTATTGTTGTCATGCCCCTTCTCTGTTCGTCGCCGTCCATGAGATCGTCATGGACAAGTGTGAAATTGTGTATGTATTCGATGGCGACGGCAAGCGGCACAGCTTTGGACACATCCCCCCCTACCGCACCTGCGGCGGCAAGCACCATCGCAGGACGCATCCTTTTCCCGCCGGCATAGGGGTATTGCCTCGACGCGGCGATTAGATTGGCCGGTTCCTCGTCTCCGATGTACTTTCTTATCGGGTCATCCAACTGTTTGGATGTTTTGATCAGATATTCTTTTGCGTCCATAGTAGCCCTTCCAACCATTTTTTCGTCTCGCCGAGCACTATGTACCTGGCCTTGGAAAGCTGTTTGACATTTGACGATCCGGTAAGCAGCATCGCCGCCCTGAGCTCTTCCCTTATGAGCGTGAGTTTCTCTGTCACCGCTTCCGGCGATTCGGTAGCCTCTCTCAGGACGGCATGTGCGGCACCCGCACAACATGCGCCCATTGCGATAGAAGACGCAACATGTATCCCGTCAAGTATCCCCCCGGAAGCTATCAGCGGGAGTCCGTTTTTTGCCTCAAGCAAAGATACGGGGGACGGGATCCCCCAATCGAAGAACGATTCTCCCATGTTGGTCCTGATGATGTCCCCATCGGCCATCGCCCTGTACAATTCGACGGCGGAGAAACTGGTCCCGCCCATGCCTGCGATATCCATCCCCAAGATCCCGGTGCCTTTCAGTCGGTTCGCAACCTCTTTCGATATCCCGGCACCGGTCTCTTTCACGATTATCGGATAGTCTTTTGCGAGCTCTCTTATAGCATTAAAGCAACCCTCGGCGTTCGTGTCGCCTTCCGGCTGTACAATTTCCTGCAGGAAGTTAAGGTGTACCGCCATAACGTCCGCATCTATGAGGTCCTTTGCTTTACCGATGTCGTCTTTGGAGAATATGTCCTTGCTGTGCTGGCGAACCAGTTGAGGTGCCCCGACATTTCCTATTACCAGAGGAATATCGTATTCTTTTATTACGGAATAGCTGTCCGGTTCTATGCCGGCGATGCCGGCCCTTTCACTCCCTACACCCATACCTATCCCGAGTTCGGAACATGCGATGGCGATGTTCTCATTGATCTTCTTTGCACCCGGGAATCCTCCCGTTATCGCTGTGACGATGAATGGGAATTTCAATTTCTTTCCCAGAACATATGCGGACATGTCAATCTTATCGGCATTCACCTCGGGGAGGGCGTTGTGTATCAATTTTATATCATCCCAATAGCAGTACCCCGGCTCTACCCTTTCATTCAGGCAGATATCGATGTGGTCTGCTTTCCTTTCTTTGATGGGGGTCATCACAGTCCTCCTTTGGCTGTGGTGGAGATAACTTTCTCCCCCTTTAATAGTGACTGTAACCTTCCGGGCACGGAACCGTTGACCAGTATGCAGTCCCGGCCGGGCGAGGTCATTCTCAGCATGGATTCTGCCTTGGCCATCACTCCGCCCGTTACATCGTCGACACTGCTCTTTCCGGATACTTTTTTAAGAATATCCGAGGTCACTTCTCTAAGTAGCTTTGCGTCAGGGTTCTTCTTCGGGTCTTTATCAAAAAGTCCGTCGACGTCTGACACGAACACAACTTTTTTCGGATCATAAAGTTTGCAAAGGACCTCCATTATCTGGTCGCCGGAACAAATGCCGAACCCCTTTGTTCTGTCAAAGACCACGTCTCCGAACATCACCGGCATTATCTTCATTCTGGATGCGGAAAGCAATACCTCGGGGTTCTCCAGGATCAGTTCTCCGTTATCCATCATAAAACAAGATCCCGGCGGTATGGATATTGCGGGTATCCCCGCTTTCAGCAGTTCATTTATGACCATAAGGTTCAGCTCCCTCACGTCATACTGCACTCTTGCGACCGCAGGTATCTGTTCGGGCCTGCTGAATCCGTTCTGCAGGGAGAATTCTTTTGCGAGAACATGCCCGAAAGAACCTGCCCCATGGGCGATAAGTGTATCGGCCTCAGAAGCTCGGATCTCTTTGCAGAGTCTGCTGATGGTGTCTTTATTGAACGTCCTATACTGGGTCTTATCGGTGATAACGCTTCCGCCCAGCTTGATCAGTATCATCACTGAATGATGGCGGAGGTTGTTTTAATAGTTATCAGAGATCTCGGCCCCTCTCGCCCTATGCATTCAAAGTTCCCCGGCAACTCTGGGCAAGACAAATTGCGCTTTGTCTCCGAAGCATACAGGTCAGCCGTTGCACACAAGACGCATGCCCACCTCTTCGCTCCTAAGATACGGGGTGCTGGAGTTCCTGTAAGAAACGGTTCAGGTATACACTGATTTCCAACCAGGCCCGGCATTATGATTCAAGCAGTGAGGGGAAATTCTATCTCCCGAAAACGATAGTCTTCTGGGATATCGGTGATTTCACATTCCCTTCGCAGTATTATTTCATAGCGAAGATAGGGGACGAACTGGAGATCCGCTCCGTAAAAGGCGGCGCAAACGTCGAATGGTTTCAGACAGCCGATCTGCATAAGCAGGTGACCGATAGTTCAGTGGTAGCAAAAATGCACGGTTCGTTGTTGAGCATCATTGAATTCTTGAAGGATTATAAAGAACCAGAGAAGCCCAAGGTGCCGAGGATAGAAGGCGTGAAGCTTAATAAACAGGCAATGGAGAGGTTCCTCGTTCAATTGGGCGCTAATAATGTAAATGCGCAAAGGATCGTCGACATGGCAAACTCTCCGTCCGACAACTTCGAGAAGAACGAAAAGGAGCTAAGGAAATATCAGATACTCGAACCCTCCAAGGAGATGTATCTGTTATTTTTGGTTGCGGTCATGGAAGAGGATGGGATCATGGCAACGGTCGATTGGAAGGCTGAGTATTCTGATGTCGTATATGCACTGAAAGAGATAAGCGGCATCTCGCTTGAGAGCGACGACGGCGGTAAACACAAACGCAGCACTGCCGAGAAAATACTCTCCGTTCTGAATCAAGAAGTAGAGAGCAGAACCGACAAGACCATTTTCGTCATCGGCACCGACTCTGATAGCTATTCTTTCGGTCTGATTGAGAAAGACAAGCTGAATGAACTGAAAAAGACAGGGAAGGAACTGGGAATCAAAGTAAAACAGCCGAAAAAATGAAAGTGGTTGACAGCGTGTCTAGGTTCCCGTATGCTTGCGCAATACAGTACAGGTAGATACGCGGGCGGACTTTACTGCCGGGTTCGAAATGGGACCGGGTGTCACCCCGCCGCTTTGACCGTCATACCAATTCCTCCGATATCTAACGAGTATATTAAATTATCTCATGTGGCAGGGTGTTACGGAAAGTTACGTCAGTTTGCCGATCTGCGATCGTGTTCTAAGACATCATTCCATAATTTAAGGGTCTCTTGAGCCTCTTCCTCATCCATTATCTCTATGGCGAAGCCCGCATGCACCACTGCCCAGTCCCCGATCTTTGCTTCGACCATTGTTATATTCGCCTTTCTGATCACGCCGCCGAAGTCGATATCTCCGGTGTCGCCGTCGATCTTAACTATTTTTCCGGGTACAGCTAAACACATATCATCAGCTCGTCATTATCTTGAGTATCGCTTCCGCAGGCTGTCCTTTCGCATCCTCAAGCGCTTTTACTGCCTTCTCTTTATCGCAGCCTGTCTGGGACATCACAAGCTCTATATCTTCGGCCGGGAACGTAACAGTCGCAGGAGCGGAAGCCGTACCCAATTCGCGCGTTATCTCATCTCCCGCGATCTGATAGTTGCGGCTGCCCTGCATCTCTATCAAAGTGACCTCGGCATTGGTGATGACGATCTCTTTGTTGTTCGTTCTGATTATCACTTCGGTGACGTTCTTGATGTCGGTCTGTTTCATCCCCATCTTTTTCATTGCCTGCTGCATCTGACGGGGGTTGACGCCTCTCATTCCTGCTGCCATATCGGTCCCTCATAGTGTTTCTATTAATTAAGTAATGATGCGATCCTTTCCATAAGCTTTTGGAATATGCTCTCCGCTAATGCGGCATCTGCAACTCCGCCTTGAGCGAAACCCGTGGTCCCCCCGCCTCTCCCACCGAACTCGGAAAGCACTTTTGACAAAACGTCTTTACAATCCACCCGCTTTGTTCCGGAAGAAAGTATCACCGACACACTGCTTCCCGCAGAGACGATGACGCACACTTTTCCCGAGCTCTTGTACGCTTCCGCTGCATCTGAGAGAACGGACCTCTCTACAGCTGGGAATATGCCTCCGATGACATCCGTTCCGTTGATGCTGGTGGGAGGAAGGCTCATGATCTGTTTCTTTACGAAAGAACCGGCGGATCTCCTCAGCGACTCCGACTCGTTCTTCAGATTGGACACCGCACGCACGAGGTCTTCCGGTTTGCTGTCCGCCGCCTCAGAGGATTGAAGACAAACGTTAGCCAAAGACATCGCAGAATCCTTTGCCTCGTTCCCCACCTTGAAATGTATCGCAACCCCGTCCTTCCCGGCGGAGACCTTTCTGTCTACGAACAGCATTTCCAACTCTCCGGTCTCCATCACATGGAGCCCGCTGCATGCCGACAGGTCGATATCGCCGATCGAGACGACCGAGACATCCTCTCCCTCGGGGATCCTCTCTTTCTTGATCCTCACTCTTTCAAGCTCTGGGTCATCAGCGCCCATTATCGTTTTGGTAACGAGAAGGTTATCTCGTATCGCTCGGTTCGCGAAGATCAGAGCTTTGTTGATGTCTTCCCAGCTGATGTCCCTGTCGACAATGACATACTTGCTTTCCGGCGATATGAAGATCTTGTTGATCGTAAGTTCCGGGACCTGCTTCCTGAGAGAAGAGAACAATAGATGTTCTCCGGTATGCCCCATCATCAGATCGTATCTCCGGTCCCAGTCGACGCTGCACCACACGGTGTCCCCCACCTTCAGTTCGCCGCTTTTGATCTTGTGGATTATTTTATTTCCTTTGTAGAAGACCTCGGTGACCTCGAAACCCATGATCGTTCCGGTATCGCATACCTGCCCCCCGCCGCCCGGATAGAAGGCTGTCAGATCGAGTTCTATCTCATTCCCATTGACAGATATAACTTTGGCCTCGAACTCAAAAGCATAACCGTCGCGTCTGAAGACCTCTTCCGTCATGTGAAAGGATATGAAAATCCTATGTAATAAATATGCGATAGGAGGTTTGGAGATAATATCGGTGTAAGGGCAATGGCGAACATAAAGGATTTTGACGATCTGGACAGGAAGATCATAGAATTGTTATGCACATCGAGCCAGGGTTCTTTCAGGCAGATAGCCAAGCAGCTGAACGTACACCCTACGACGCTGATCCAAAGAGTAAAGAACCTTGAGGCCAAAGGAGTCGTTAACGGATACCGCGCAAAGATCAACTATCTGAAATTGGGGTTCGATTACATGGGTGTTGTACACATATACATGGATGATGTGATAAACGTCCAGGAAAGGATCAAGGCGATCCCTCAGGTGATGGCCATCTATGACGTCACGGGAGATGCCGATTGTATCGCGATGATATCGTGCATGGACAGGGACGAGTTCTCCGAGACCGTGAAGAAGATAAACTCGGTCGAAGGCGTTAAGAAAACGAACACGTCCGTGATACTGAACGTGATAAAGGACATGAGCGATTTCGTTCCGGTGCTGAAAAGCAGAGAATGACAACCGCCCCCATGGGACAAACAAAGATTTATATAACACACTTCTTAGCTGGAATCCGCCAAACAGAGGTACTGTTATGAGAAGAACGAACACCTGCGGAGAACTTAGGTCGAGAGACATCGGAAAGAAAGTATGTCTTCAGGGCTGGGTAAGGTTCTCCAGAGACCACGGCGGAGTAGCATTCGTCGACCTCGCCGACAGATACGGAATAACACAGATCGTCTTCGACCCGGAAGATGTTCCCAAGGGGACCGATGTGAATAATCTGTCTAATATAATGAGGACATTCACACGTGAATCTGTGGTCTCTGTCAACGGTATCGTCAGGAAAAGGGTGGAAGGCACCGACGACGGCAGGAACCCGACGGGAGAGATAGAGGTCCTGATAACCGAAGCCGAACTTCTCAACAGGTCGAATTCACCGCCCTTCGAGTTGGGCGACCAGAAGGAAGGGGTCCTTCCCAATGAAGATACGAGAATGAGATACAGATATCTCGACCTCAGAAGGACGGAAATGGTACAGGCTATCGAGACCAGGAGCAAATTTGTCCATCTGATCAGACAATATATGGAGAAGAACGGGTTCTTGGACATCGAGACGCCGATCCTCGCAAGGTCCACGCCGGAAGGCGCAAGGGACTATCTGGTGCCGTCAAGGGTACACCCCGGAACTTTCTATGCACTTCCGCAGTCCCCGCAGCTTTTCAAACAGATGCTGATGGTCGGGAGCATGGACCGCTATTACCAAATAGCCAGATGTTTTAGGGATGAGGATTCCAGGAAGGACCGTCAGCCCGAGTTCACGCAGATCGATATGGAAATGTCGTTCGTGGACGCAAAAGATATACAGAACATGATCGAGGGGCTTGTAGCATATATCTGGAAAGGACTCTACGGCAAAAATCTGAAGACCCCCTTCATGCGGATCGGATACAAAGAGGCAATGGAATCATACGGTTCCGATAAACCCGATCTGAGATACGGCCTCAAGTTCGTCTCTCTCACAGAGACGGTAAAGAACGCACCCTATGATATATTCCAGAGGATAATCAAATCCGGAGGGATAGTCGCAGGTATCAACCTTAAAGCGAATATCGCCGGCGAGAAGATCGGAAGGAACGAGGTTGACAGATATATCCACCAGGCAAAGAAATTCGGTCTCGGCGGTCTCACATGGATGAGATGCAAGGACGGCAAACTGGACAGCAACATTGTGAAATACTTCACGCCCGAGGTATTGGACAAAATAAAACAAAAGATGGGCGCCGAAGAGGGAGACCTGTTATTCCTTATCGCCGGACCATGGAAATCCACGTATGAAGGCGGAGGCGCCCTCAGAAGGAAAATAGCAGAGGATCTCGACCTTGTACCGAAGGACGAGATGCAGTTCCTGTGGTTGGTCGATTGTCCGATGTTCGATATCGACCCGGTCTCGGGAAAGCATGATGCGTTCCACCACCCATTCGTTCTCCCGGAGAACGATCTGGATGCTCCGTATGTCGGGGGAGCGTGTTTCGATCTTTGTCTTAACGGCAATGAATTGGGATCCGGCTCGATAAGGATACACAACCCGGAACTTCAAAGAGAAGTGTTCAGGAAGATCGGGATGTCAGATGAAAAGATAGAGGCGGACTTCGGTTTCTTCATCGAAGCTCTCGGTTACGGTGCGCCTCCGCATGGCGGCATGGCTTTGGGAGTAGATAGGTTCGTTACGTTATTGCTGGGGAAAGAAACGATAAGGGATGTCATCGCATTCCCGAAGAACAAGAAGGCCATATCGCTGCTTGACAAGTCACCCGCAAAGGTGGACGAGTCTAAGCTGGAAGAGCTGCAGATAATATCAATGGCGATCGGCGATATCGACTTCGACAACTTGGAGAACACAGAAGAATAAACATTATTTTGGGCGGTCAAGCCGTCCGGCATTTTTCTTCTCATAATCATTATTCAGAGTGTAATTCACGCTGCGCCCGCCCGCTTCCTCTCTCTTTAAGATGCCTTTTGCTATCAGGTCCTGAATGTCACGCAAGGCTGTGTCGGAAGAGGTCTTGGTGATCTTTGCCCATTTAGATGATGTGAGCTTTCCATCAAAACCGTCGAACAACTTATTGATCATCATACGCTGGCGCTCGTTGATCTGAGTGTTTCTGTGTTTCTCCCAAAATTCAGCCTTATGCAGAACGCTCTGAATGCTTGCTTCTGTCTCTTGAAGAGCATGCTTCAAGCAATTCAAGAACCAAACGAGCCACTCTGTAATGTCGCTGCCGTATTGAGATCTTTTTAGAATTTCGTAATAACCGCTCCGCTCGTGCTGTATCTGTTTCGATAAACTGTAAAACCGTTCCGAATTATTCTCGCTGCGTGCAAGCATCATATCTGAGATCGTTCGTGCGATACGGCCGTTCCCGTCATCGAAGGGGTGGATGATTATGAACCAAAAATGTGCGATCGCTGCCTTTATTATGGCGTCTATCACGATGTTATCATCATTCAGCCACAAGAGGAACTTGTCCATTTCCGCATTTACGTCTTTTGCCGGAACGGCTTCGTAATGAACTTTCTCTTTCCCGATCGCTCCAGAGACCACCTGCACCTCATCTTTGCGGTACTGTGCAACTGTGATGGCATAAAATGTACTGTATCCCGTCGGAAACAGTGCCGCGTGCCATCCGAACAAACGTTCTTTTGTAAGGGGTTTTTTGTAATTGTAGGTGGCATCCAGCATCATCTCCACAATGCCATCCACATTCCTGGGCGACGGCACAAGCCCGGCAGTGTTCATCCCGAGGCGTCTGGCAATGGATGAGCGCACCTGTTGATAATTCAGCATCTCGCCCTCTATCTCCGACGATTTAACAATACTGAACGTCAACATCTCAAGGTTCCTTTCGTTCTTTGATTCAAAACCGAGTGAATGGATCTGTCCGAGTATCTTTCCCTGCAGAAGACGGACCTCCCCCAAAGCCGCACTGACAACTGCATTTTCCCAACTGAAATCCGTCCAGTTATCATATTGGTAGATGTATTTTGTCATGATGAATGCCAATGCGGTGAAAGTATAAAATATTCACCGCAAAAATGCGGCGAATAAAGTCGCTATTCACCGCACGCGTACAGCGGAGGAGCGGGTCATCACAGCCGGTGGCACAACGCATTCTTGGTCTCTGACACTATGTCCGCCGAGGAGTATTTGCCGCCCGTTTCTTTCATAACGTGGCCGATGACGCGGTTGATGGCTTTCTCGTTCCTCTTGATCTCGTTCACGATCTCGGGGTTGGCATCAAGATACTTCTCGATGATCTTACAGAGATCGCCGCACTGCTCTCTGATCGCGCATGCGTCCCTGCCTGCCATATAAGCCTTAAGCTCGATATCCGCTTCGACATCGGTGATCCTTCCTTCTGAGAGTTTCTTTATGATCTTTGTAATGCCCTCGGGATCCTTCCCGCAGGCTTCGAAGGTCTTCCAATTTGCGCTTATGGTACCCTTGGTCCACGACAATGCGGTCTGAATATCGGTCGCCTTTACAAGGACCTCGAACATCTTTGCGAGACCTACGGATGTGGAAACGAACTGGTCGGCCGTTTTCTGATCTATTTTGTATTCTTGGCTCAGTCTTACGGCCATTTTCGTCGGACTTTCTTTTATCGTTATGGATCTCGCAAGGTCCCCGATGTGGAATATTCCGAGATCCGGTTCGTTGATGTATCCGTAGTCGGCTTCCCATTCTTTCTTCCTTACCGAAAATGTCACACCTCTTTCCTCATCGAAACCTCTGGTCTCCCTCTCTATCTTACCGCCGGCCTTTAGGATCTTTGTCTGTCTTACGAACTCGAAGGTCAGGGCCCTCTCCACATTCTTCAGGCCGCTTACGTTCTTAACTTCGACCCTCTCCACGCCGACGGAGATGTTGCAGTCGGCCCTGATGCTTCTCTCCCCGTCGTCGGGAAGGTCTATGGTGTGGCGGATATCGGCTATCAGCTGTCTGAGGAATTCTCTGGCCTCGGCGGGGGTCTTGAAGTCGGGGTCGGTGACTATCTCGGTAAGAGGTGTTCCCGCTCTGTTGTAATCGACGAGCGAGGACTGGTCGCCGAACCTTTTTGTCTTTCCGGGATCCTCCTCAAGCTGTATCTTTGTTATATGGATGGGTCTGCCGCCGTTTACGTAATAGATGCCCTTCTTTCCTACGGTGTTCTCATACTGGGTGATCTGGACCCCTTTGCTCATATCGGGGTAGAAGTATGTCTTTCTGGAGAACCACATTACTTCGGGTATCTCACAGTTGAGCATCTTTGCCAATTTGATGCCGTATTCAACGGCCTTCTTGTTCATCACCGGCTTTACGCCCGGCATACCCAGACATGTAGGGCATACGTGTGTGTTGGGTGCTTCCGCATCCGTCGTCGGGCAAGAGCAGAACATCTTCGATCTTGTGGGAAGCTGCACATGCACTTCCAATCCGATCTTCATAGCGGCACCTCCGGGCGTCTCACGTCAAATACGGCACCCCATTCCTTCGCGAACGTCAGGAGCCGATCTTCCTGCCAGTGGTCGGTCACGATCTGCATTCCCATCGGCATTCCGTTCCCGTCGTATCCGCACGGAACGGACATGTGCGGCATGCCTGTCAAATTGGGGGGCACGGTCAAGCGATCCGCGCTGTACGATTCTACGGGTGACATGTTCGATATCTCGTCGAATCTGGGAGAAACGAACGGCATCGTGGGGGTAAGCACGGCGTCGTGCTCCTTCAGGATCTCTTTGTAGGATGAAATGATATGGAGTCTGACCCTGAGCGATTTGGAATAATATCTGTCTCTGAGGCCTGCCATCCTGGCGTATGTTCCCAGGATTATACGCCTCTTGGTCTCGTCCCCGAAGTATTCTGTTCTGAAGTAATTGAAATAATCGTCGAACTTGAGTGAAAGGTCGCCGTCCTGCCGGCCGTACCTCATACCGACGTAACTGGCAAGGTTTGTGGATGCTTCCGAGGTCTCGATGATATAGTAAGCCGGGATGGCATATTTCAGGGAAGGCATGGTGATCATTTCCACATCGATGCCCATTCCCCTTAGGGTATCCAGCGATGCATTGAAGCCTGAACGGACGTCTTTGCTTAATCCGTCCAGAGCATTTTCCGGGACCGCCACCGACTTGATCTTCTTTCCTTTGATCTCAAGCTCGGGCTGGCAGCACGATGTCGGATCCTTTGGATCCTTTCCCGAAATAATGGGTAGGAACTTTGCTATCTGGAACGGACATGAGGAAAGAAGTCCGACCTTATCCAGTGAGTTGCCGTTGTCGATGACCCCGTATCTGGAGACCCTGCCGTACGTCGGCACAAGGCCGTACACCCCGCAGAAACTGGCCGGGCAGCATACCGAGCCCCCCGTCGATACTCCGAGGGCAACATGGTATTCGATGACGGATGCCGCGCACGCGGCACCTCCCGAGGAACCTCCGCAGGATCTCTCGAGGTCGTAAGGATTCTTAGGTACACCGAAGGGGGAGTTGGTGCTGAACGAACCGAACCCGAACTCATCCATGTTGGTCTTTCCGATGAGCTTTCCTCCCGCCTCTCTCATCTTAGCAATGGCGGTGGCGTCGAATACGGGACGATATCCCTCAAGGATCCTGGAACCGCATTTCGTCTCCATATCTTTGGACGTAAGGCCGTCCTTTGCCGAGAACAGGAATTTCGAATCACCGGCATCTTTGTCGGCGGTGATCGTGGTGAACATAGAGTACTTATCGTTGAGTTTCGAAAGCTTGGCCAAGAGGTCCTTCATAGCAACCTGGGCCCCCTGACGTAGTTCTCATATGTTTTCATGTCTTTCAAAAGTTCGTATGGATCGTAGAAGATGCCCGGCTCGTCCTCTCTGAGGACATCTGCGATCTCTACCGGATTGACACCGAACCCTTCTCCTTCGGGAGCCTCGTCGAGTATCTTGAAATAGTCAAGTATCTCGCTCAGGTCTTTGCCGTATCTCTCGAGTTCTTCATCACTCAGTGCAATGTGTGCGGTTTTCGCAACTTTCTTCACTGTCTCTTTATCCATACAGTTCACGCCTTGATTGTATGCTTCAGTTAAATTATTTCCTAATAGAGGATTCAATCGGGCTCGTTGTAAAGTATCAGCCCGTAGAGGGTCATGCTGTCCTTCTCGAATTTAAAATCGATGTTCTGGGACTTCATGTAATCCTCCATCATTATTCCGTAACAGGATATCGACGTCACGATCTGGTCCGGGAACCTGCACGGTTCATCAGGATATGAGCATTTTTTGCAATATCTGCACCCCCCGTCGGAAAGCGGGAGGGCATCATACCCTTCTTTTCTGAGAGCGTTCCAGAATCTCCTGCAAAGTTCCTGATGCCCGCTGCCCAGAGTCTCGAGGCTTTTAAGGTCGCTTATATCGATATTATCGAACTTCTTGATCAACACGACCGCATTCGAGAATTTTCTGACCGTGTTCAGACATTCCTTCTCTGTCCCCACTCCCGGGGGGCATCCCCAAGAGGTGCCGTACGCTCCGCATAAATTCTGGGAGCATAACTCCCTGCATTTGCTCATTGTTCTTCTGTCGGGTGATGGAGGATCGATCTTCTTAAAAGAATAGCCGATCGTTAACGGGTCAGCCGATATCTTCTTCCAAACGTCTTCTATCATATTCATGCATGATTCTTTGAACAAATATGTAACTTTTTGTTACAGGGCGTTGAACAAGGATGCTCATCCGAACGCCTAGAGACGCAACATTTCTGCTGCTGGCTATATCACTTTTCCAGTATATCGGGGTGAGATAAACGGAAAAAGGTCACTCCAGATAAGCGCCGTTCGCACCGTTCGTGACCAGTTTTCTGTATTTCTTTTGCACGCCCGTAACAGGGCGCTCGACGATCTTGACCTTTGAAAGACGCTCCTTCATCTCCGCATCGGATATCTTCACATTGAGTTTCCTTTCTTTTATGTCGATCTCGATGATATCTCCGTCCTTAACAGCGGAGATCGGACCCTTTTCGTATGCCTCGGGGGAAACATGACCTATCGCCCCTCCTCTTGTGGCACCCGAGAACCTTCCGTCAGTTATCAATGCGACCGAATCACCCAACCCTCTGCCCATGATCAGGCTCGTGGGTGAAAGCATCTCGGGCATTCCAGGAGCACCCTTCGGCCCCTCATACCTTATGACAATGACATCCCCGGAAACTATCTTGCCTGATTTTATTGCCGCGGTCGCATCGCTCTCGGAGTCGAACACTCTCGCTTTCCCGGTGAACTTCATCATTTTTTCGCTTACGGCGACCTGTTTAACGACCGATCCCTGCGGTGCTAGGTTCCCCTTCAATATTGCGATGCCGCCCTGTTTGTGGAACGGGTTGTTCAACGGCCTCAGAACCTCATCGTTCAGGACCTTTGCTTCTTTTGCGATCTGCATTATACTCTTCCCGCCTGCGGTGGGAGCATCCTCCATGAAATCCTTCAGTCTGTTCAATACAGCCGGCATTCCTCCTGCGCTGTCCAGATCTTTCATCGAATAGATACCCGACGGTCTTATGCTTGTGATATGAGGGATCTCTCTGGATATCTTATCAAAATCGTCCAATGTGATATTCTGCCCGAATTCTTTCGATATTGCCGGAATGTGTAATGCGGTGTTGGTCGATCCGCCTATTGCCATGTCGATGCGCACAGCGTTCCTCAGAGACTTCATAGACACTATGTCCCTTGGCTTGATATCCTTCTTGACAAGCTCTACTATTCTTTTCCCCGTCTCTCTTGCGATCGCCAACTTCTTTCCGTCGACCGCAAGGGATGTTCCGCATCCCGTTAAGCTCATTCCCATTACCTCGGTCAGACACGCCATCGAGTTTGCTGTGAAAAGTCCCGAACAGCTCCCCTTTCCGGGACAAGCTGCGCACTCTATCGTTCTGACGAAGTTCTCATCCACCGTACCGGCGGAGTAAGATCCCAGGGCTTCGAACACCGACTGCAGGTCAAGATCCTTTCCGTCAAGGCGTCCGGGCTCCATTGCTCCGCCCGTTACCATTATCGCGGGGAGGTTCATCCTGCCTGCCGCCATCAGCATTCCCGGGGTTATCTTGTCGCAATTTGTGATGCCGACCCAGCCATCGAAAGCGTGGCCTTCGACCACCACTTCGCAGCAGTCGGAGATAACATCTCTTGAGATCAGAGAATATCTCATGCCGTTGTGGCCCATGGCGATGCCGTCACAAATGCCAGGAACGCCGAACATGAACGGCTTTCCTCCCGCCTCGATTATGCCTTCTTTGACAGCCTCACTCAACTCATTCAAATGAAGATGTCCCGGAATGATATCATTCCACGAATTGGCTATGCCGATGAACGGCTTCTCGAAATCCTCGTCTGTCAGGCCGTCTGCTCTCAGCAGGCTTCTGGCAGGTGCACTTTCTATCCCCTTTCTGACGACCTCGCTTCTCATATTGGTCTACCTTTGACCTACTGAGTGGAACCGAATGTAAATATTTATCTGAGACCCTAAAATGGGAGATTCAACGCATTTTCTGCCACTGCTTCTCTGCTTCGCGGTATTTTGAGACGACCTCGTCCGGATGTCTTGTCCTCATGAATCCTTCTTTCATGCATACGCCCGCCGTATCTGAGGCCAGGACCTCTAGGAAAACATCAGGCATGATGCCTCCTGCACCCACCACGGGGATGTCCACAGATCCCAAGAGGTACCTGAGGACGGCTAAGCCCTTTGCGTTCCTGCACGCTTTACAGTTGACGTCGAACACGCCCTGAAATATCAGAAGCGTTGCGCCGCGCCTCTCCGCTTCCTGTGCTTCCTTCTCATTATGCACGCTTGTCAGGATCTTGTCGAACCCCTCGGGTTTTTCCTCCCTCAGTGTTCCGAGGCTTACATAGACGGTCTTGACCCCGAGTTCTTTTGCGACATCGAAGAATTTATCGATACAGAACTCCACTCCGTTCTTATCACACTCGGCTTTGCACGATAGAGCCAGATCCTTATACTCAGAAGCGGACATGTCCCTCTCCGAAAGTATGATGATGTCCGGTCTTGCCTTTGCGATCAGCGCGAACTGTTCTCCGAACGGAAGCATCGAGGTCTTTCTGTCTGTGACGGCTATTATCATATCTGGCAAATCGATTTATGACATATTTTAATACATTTATGCAACCGAATTTATAGCGCAGGCTGAATGTAATGTATGAAGAGCACCGAGTCTCTGTATGAGCCTATAACCTTATTTATCGAGCTGAATATACCTCAGCAATGGTCTCCTTTAGCGAATTAGGGGAAAGAGGGATCGTCAAAGGTATCCGGAACTTATTGGGGAGCCCGAAGGGCATAGGCGCCGGGGACGATTCAGCCGTTATTCCGTTCCCGATAGGAGATGTCGTCGCTTGTGTGGACAGCGTTACTTTCGAGAGGCATTTCCCGAAAGGTATGACGTATGAAGATTTCGGATGGACCGCCGCAGCGGTCAGCATAAGCGACCTGGCCGCCATGGGTGCTTCTCCCGTAGGATTGCTTGCCGCTTTGATGCTGCCGCCAGATCTTAAAGAAATAGACATCTACAACATAATGAAGGGGATGAACAACTGCGCCCACATGGCCGGAGCATTCATCTACGGCGGGGATACAAAGTTCGGACAGGGTGCGGTGTCATGCACCGCCCTCGGAACTATGAACGGCAGGAAACCGATGCTAAGGTCGGAGGCGATGCCGGGTGATATAATCGCAGTTACAGGCTCGCTCGGATCTGCGGCGGCGGGATTCTATGCGATAGAGAACGGTCTTCAGGATAAAGTATCGTTGAATCCGCTCATGTCGCCTATGCCGAGGGTGGAAGAGGGCATTGCCATGTCCGGATCGGGAGCCGTAACATCATGCATCGATCTTTCCGACGGTCTTGCCGAGGCGGCGAGAAGCATCTGCAGTGCCAGCCATGTCGGAATGGACATCTTCATGGACTTCCTGCCGGCAGGCGAAGGCGTTGATATCATCACATCCAATACAAACATCACGAGGGAAGAGATGATGCTTTATTGGGGCGGCGAATATGAGCTCTTGTTCACATTCGATAAAGAAAAACGGGACGCGTTATACGATCACGATGTGGAATTTACCATCATCGGCAAGGTCACAAACGAGAATGCGCCTTATATCAACTATGAAAACAAAAGGACAGTGATGAAGAACGGCAGGTATTAACCCGAACATGGAGGCCAGATATTACCACAGGGACGGTAATGTGTATATCTGCGATCTGTGCCCGCACCGATGTCATATACAGGTGGGAGGATTCGGAAGATGCGTTTCAAGAAAGGCCGAAGAGGACAAACTCATCGCCAATAATTATGGAAAAGTATCATCTTTTAATGTCGATCCGATAGAAAAGAAGCCATTTTACCACTACTATCCGAAGAGCAAGATATTCTCGATCGGAGGGATAGGATGCAACATGTCCTGCAGACACTGCCAGAACTGGTCGATCTCCGCCTCACCATCGGGAAGGAAACGGACAACTTACGAATCCCCGGAGGACATAGTATCTTTCTGCAGGAAAGAGAGGTTCGATGCCATTGCTTTCACATATAACGAGCCGATAATCTGGTTCGAGTATATCATGGACATAGTGAAAGAGGCACCGGATCTGAGGTATGTACTTGTCAGCAACGGATTGGTGTGCGAAGATCCGTTGAGAGACCTGTGCAAGGTCACCGACGCAATGAACATAGATATCAAAGGTTTCACGGATGATTTCTATATGAAGGTCTGCGGGGCGCATCTTGCGGATGTTATGAGGGCTTCAGAGATAATAAACGAGGAGGGAGTGCATTTGGAACTGACATATCTCGTAATCCCCGGATATAATGATAAAGAAAGCGAGATAGAGGAGTTTTCCGAATGGGTGCGCGATGAGCTGTCTCCGGATACTCCTGTACATTTCACAAGATTCCATCCGGATTTTGAGATGATGAATGTCCCCATTACGCCTCTTGAGACGATGTTCATGTGCAGAGAGACCGCAATGGAATGCGGACTCGAGTATGCATATGTCGGGAATGTGATGACCGATGAGGCCTCGGACACATACTGCCCCAACTGCGGGGCGCTGGTGATCCGCCGTACCGGATATCTCGTAGAACTTGTCGGTCTGAATGGAGACAGATGCGCCCAGTGCAGGCACAGGATGAATGTCAAAAGATAAGGAACAGCGGATTTCCGATCAAGACTATTATCACCACGGCAACTGTGATGAAGATGATGAAAGGCATCATCGGAGTGACCCACACTTTTTCATGTCCGGCTTCTTTCAGTCTTGCATAGATATCGCCCATTTCTTCTTCGTTCGGTATCTTAATATGTTCCAATTTTCCGTCGATGATATCCTCCATCGGCCAAACATCGGCATTCTCGGCTTTGGAGATGTCCATTCTGTAACCTGTGAACATCCTTCCGGAAAAATCCTCCTCTTTCGAATTCCTTACTGCGAAATAAAGGATTATAGGTGCGGTCAACACCGCAGCGACGAACAGTACCGAGATCGAAAAAACAAAGATTTGGCTGAGAACATTGTCCGGAATATCGATCACAGGCAGTCCGAAAAAGAAAGGATAGAGCGGGAACACGATGGAAAGCGCAATGAGACACTTAACATCCGCACCTCCTCTGACTATACTTGCAAAATACATCCCGATGAAAATGATATAGCATAAGGGAATGGAGGCCCAGGCTCTGAAGATGCCCTCGGATATGTTATCATAAAGCGGAACAATGAAGAGTACCGCCATAACAAAGTAAAAAATAAAAGCGTTGAACTCCCGATCAATGAAGATATCTACAATTATCATTCCGGTGCCCGCCGCCAGCAGGACATACTCCCATCTGAATCCTGTCAAATAGACGGAGTATGATAAGAATATGACGAGACCGATAACGCTCAGTATTATCCAGGGTAGGTCGGGGACCTCTCTTTCTTTCCAGTCCCTGATGCTTGCATATACAAGTGCGACAACCGTTATGACGAATGCGGATATCCCGAGTATCTCCTCTACTTCCACGGCAACCTAATGTATCGGCTGATATTTAATGGAATAACAGATATTATTTTATTCTTTCATAAAGTCAAGGTTATTATGAGATCTGTCAAGGCCCCGGTAATCTTGCTGATTATAGTAGCGTTTTCTGCGCTGGTCATCATACCGGGTATTGAATCTGCCTCCGGTGTCTCAGACACGGACGTGGGAGTGGTCTCATATGTCGATAAAGTGAAGATCAATGCTGGGAACTCGGACAGTTTCAAGATAGAGGTTGTGAACTATCTCGGCTTTATCGAAAACGACATCACAAATTCCAGAATGGTATCTATTGCATTCACTTCTCCGAACGAAACAACGGTCTCGGTTGCAAAGAATGACGGGGACTTTGTTCTTGCCGGGCAAGAGCATCGCTCCATCATAGTCAATGTTGATATCGACAGATATGCGACCGCCGGAAAATACACGATCAACATTGCCCTTACCGTGAGGGATCTGAACGGCGACTCGGAAACTACGACCTCGCCTATAGAGGTTCAGCTTGTCATCATGTCGGCGCTTTCTTCGGGAGAGACATACAATAAGATAATGGGATTATTCGCCAACCCCCTTCCGGAACCGTTCAACGGCCCACTTGCGACCGCCATCATCTCATTCCTGCTCTGGATGGTGATCGGTATAGTTGCAATGCTCATACTGATACCGGTTCTTACACGTATAATCACGAAGAACAACGAAGAAAGCAGAAAGAAGATCAAAAAAGGACTCAGAGCGCTCTTCCCTCTCGCAGTCCTGTTGTTCGCCTTTGATAATGGACTGCGCGTTTACGGCGCGCCGGAAGATGTGATCGGTCCCATCGAGGCATGGTTCAATGTTATCTACATTGTGGTGGGGGCCGTCATCGCTTGGAGATTATACATAATATTCATCCAGTACATGCTGTCCAGAATAGAAAAGAATAATCGTATCGATCAAAAAGATATGGATCTCGAACCTCTGTTCCGCCTTCTCGGAAAACTGGTCCTGTGGGTCCTCAGCGTCGCCCTGATAATGTCGGTTCTGGGATTCGATCTCACTGCGATAATAACAAGCGCAGGGATAATCAGCCTTGGAATCACGTTCGGCGCACAGAGCATACTGAGCCAGTTCTTCAGCGGCATGGTGTTGCTGACCACACGTCCGTTCAAGAGCGGGGATCTCATAAGGGTTGGGGATTCCGGGATATACCGTGTCAAAACCGTCAATATTATGAACACCATTTTCGAGAACTGGGACAATGAGGAGACGGTCACGATGCCCAACAATGCGGTATCGTCATCGACAATAGTGAACCTCACCGGAGACGGCCTGATCTATAAGATACAGGTAGTAATGAACATCGATTACGAGAACGATGTGGATCTCGCTAAATCCCTCATGGTAAAGGCTGCGATGGAACACCCGAGCGTTATAACCAACAAGTCCGTGGATCTGCCGTATACAAGACTGACGGCTTTCCGCGATTCCAGCATCGAACTCAGACTTACCAGCTACGTTTATGATTTCAATGACAACGGAAGGGTCGGCGGAGAGTTGAGAGAGGTCATTTTCAAGTTGTTCAAGGAGAATGGAATATCGATACCATTCCCTCAGGCGGATGTGCATATCGACTACGCCAGCAAAGAAGAAGCGAAAAATGGCCACGGCGACTGAACTCTTTGTAAAAAAACAATGTTTTTCGTTGCGTAATAAATAGATATCATAACAATTTTTATATCGTTGAGGACATATGCGCAGTCTGCTTACGAAATCAAGCAAAAATGGTGACTTTGATGATAGATAACCTTGACAAGCGTATCTTGGAGATCATGAGGAAAGACTCCCGCCGCCCCTTCGTAGAGGTGGCAAGTCAGCTCGGAGTTTCGGAAGGGACAGTAAGAAGCAGAGTGCACAGAATGACCGAGGAAGGGATCATCCGCGGTTTCACTATCAAGACCAGTTCGAAAAATGTAAAGGCGCTTGTAGAGATCAGGATAGACGTCAACACCGACACGGAAGTCATTGCCAAAGAATTAGCGAGCTATGAAGGCGTGACAGAGGTCTTTGAAGTGACCGGGGATCAAGACATAATAGTTCTGGTTGATGTTGATACTTCTCAGAACCTCAACGATATAATCGAGCGGGTCAGAAGATATGAGAATATCCTGAGCACCCGCACCAGACTCATATTGAAGGAGCATTTCGGGGAGAATTAAGATGTTCAGAGGCATTTCCACCGCAATAATCACTCCTTTCACTAAGGGCAACAAGGTTGACGAGGAAGGCCTCAGAAGACTTGTAGAGTTTCAGGAAGAGAACGGCATAGATACTATCGTTCCATGCGGCTCCACGGGTGAATCCGCAATGCTCAGCCACGATGAACACATACATGTGATAGAGGTAGTTGTGGATCATGTAAAGAAGGCAAAGGTCCTGGCCGGCGCAGGCAGCAATTCGACGTCCGAGGCGGTCATGCTGAGCAAGCGCGCGGAGGATCTGGGCGTCGACGGTCTTTTGTCAATTTCCCCATACTATGTCAGGCCGACCCAGGAGGGAATATATCAACACTTCAAGGCGATCGCCGAATCCGTCAATATTCCGGTAGTGGTGTATAACATCCCCGGAAGGACAGCTTCCAACGTTACGGCGGAGACCATGCTCAGGATGGCGGAGATCGAAGGTATCAAGGCAGTGAAGGAAGCCAGCGGCAACCTCGAACAGATAAAGGAAATAATAAGGAAAAGGCCGAAGGGATTCGAGGTCCTTAGCGGCGATGATGCATTCACCCCGGCACTCATAAGAAGCGGCGGCGATGGCGTTATCTCAGTGACATCCAATTGTCTTCCGAGAAAGATGTCAGAACTTGTGAACGCACTTCTCAGCGGCAACAATGTTTCGGCTGACAAGATGGTCGCAGAGCTCACTCCCGTATTCGATGCGTTATTCATAGAGACCAACCCGATCCCGATCAAATATGTCATGTCAAAGATGGGATACGGTACCGGGGCGCCGAGACTTCCGTTGACAAGGATCACCGATAAGAGCCGTGTGTCCGTTGATGCGGCGATGAAGAACATTGGGGCGTGGTAAAATGATAAATGTAGCATTAGGAGGCGCTTCCGGTAAGATGGGGAGCACGATCTGCGACATAATACAGAAAAGCAGCGACATGAAGCTGGTCGGTGCAATGATCGCACCGAATGAGCCGATGTTCGGGAAAGAGATATACCCCGGTGTCATCGCAAAGGGGCAGGACAGCCTGAAGGAAGTGCTGGAGGATGCTGATGTCTATGTTGATATAACGGCACCTAAGCCGGCTGCGAACATTATCACAAGGATCCCGGCAATGGGGGTCAACATCGTCCTCGGGACAACGGGAATACCAGCCGACATCATCAAGAATATGACGGACGAGATCGCAAAGAACAAAACATCCGCCGTCCACTCCGCGAACTTCGCCGTCGGGGTGAACGTGTTCTGGAAGACGTGCGAGATATTGGCGGCAACGTTGAAAGATTATGATATTGAAGTGATAGAAGCACATCACAACCAAAAGATAGATTCACCCTCCGGGACCGCAATGGAGGCAGTGAAGAGGATGCAGAAGATCACCGGCATCGAGTCCGTCGTATACGGCCGCGAAGGTCACGTCGGAGCCAGAAAGAGGGAGATCGGAGTGCATTCCATACGCGGCGGCGACATTGTCGGCGATCACACCGTAATGTTCGTCGGCAACGGGGAAAGGATCGAGATAAAGCACAGCATGGCATCAAGAGATGCGCTTGCCAGCGGCTTCATTGAATCGATCAGATGGATTTATGGTAAAAGGGACGGAAAGGTCCACAACTTAGACGAGGTTCTTGGCCTATGATAACTGTAATGAAATTCGGAGGTACCAGCATGGGTTCTCCCGAGGCTCTGCAAAGAGCTGTGAAGATAGTAATGCGTGAAGGGAACAGTCCGATCGTCGTAGCATCGGCGATGTCCGGTGTGACCAACTTCCTTGTGAGCGGTGCCGAGAACCTTCCGGCCAGTAAACGGGATCTATTGGACGGATTCGAGAAGAAGCACATCGATGCCGCATCCCAGATATTGAACAAGGAGCAGATGAAGGAATTCATGAAGGACTTCAACCAAAGGATGGGGAAGTTCAGAGACCTCCTTGAAGACAAGAACGCAATTAACGATCCATACTTCAAAGACAATGTCACATCCCAGGGAGAGAGATTCTCGACCCTCATTCTATGCCACGCACTGATGGCGGCAGGAGCAAAAGCGGTAGCCCTCACATCCGAGGACAGCGGGATAGTCGCCGAGGGAAGGCCGCTTTCCGGAAGCGCGGATCTTGTCAGGACAGAGTCATTGATGGCAATGAAGGTCAAACCATATGTGGAGGAAGGCATAATCCCCGTGATCACCGGGTTCTACGGAACGAATCTAAGCAACGACGGGAAACCGCTGACCTTCGGGAGAGGCGGAAGCGATTATTCGGCGGCTGTCGTTGCGAATGCCATGGATGCTGATCTTCTGGAGATATGGACGGATGTGGACGGATTCATGTCCGCCGACCCGCGCATCGTATCGGATGCGATAAAGATAGAGGAGATGAACTTCGGCGAGGCCGCCGAACTTGCATACTTCGGTGCGAAGGTGCTTCACCCGAGAACGATCGAACCGGTGAGGATGAGACAGATCCCTCTCACGGTCAGGAACTCGTTCAAACCCGAAGAGCCGGGTACAATCATCCATCACCTGAGGAAGCAAAATACGGATATGCTGATGAGCGTCGCACTAAAGGCGGATCTATCCATCATATCGATAAGTTCGGCCGAGATCGCTTACCGGCCGGACATGATCGCCCGTATAATCGAAAAGATCGCGGAGAACGAAGTGGTCATCTATTCCATTTCAACCTCGCTCTCCACTGTAGCGTTCCTTGTGCATAATAACGACATCAAGGCGATATTGTCCAAGCTGAACACCCTCGACCCCGAGGACATCGAAAGGATCGAGGTAAAGAGCGATATGGCGCTCATATGTGCAGTGGGAGACAATCTGCTTTCGAAGTGCGGAGTATCGGCAGAGATATTCACCGTAGTGAAAGAAGCGAGAGCGAACGTGGAGATGATATCGGAAGGAGCTTCCGATGTATCTTTGAACTTTGTTGTTCCGATGTCGATGGCGACCGAGGTCGTCAAGTTGCTGCACAAAAAGTATGTGAGGGGAACAGTCGAATGAGAAATTTCGAAAGTAAGAACGGCGTGATGATGTTCGGCGGTATACCGGTCACGGATATCGCAAAGGAGTTCGGAACTCCCGTTTATGTTACCGAGGAGAAGAGGCTCAGAGAGAACTACCGCAACATATACAATGCGTTCTCAAAGCATATGGACACCAGGATCAACTATGCGTGCAAAGCGAACACCAACCTTGCCATACTGAAGATCCTGGAAAGCGAAGGGTGCGGCATCGATGCCGTTTCCGTAGGAGAGGTCATGACCTGCCTGAAGGCCGGGTTCGATCCGGACAAGATAATGTACACCGGAGTGAATGTAAGCAATGAGGAATTGAAAGCCGTGACCGACATGGGCGTGATGATCAATGTTGATTCCGCATCCGAACTGGAAAGACTCGCTAAGATCAACAGATCTCTCCCGATATCGTTCAGGATCACCCCTGACGTGGGTTCGGGGCACAGTGCGAAGGTCGTCACCGGCTCAAAGGGATCGAAGTTCGGCATTCCTAAGAGCCAGGTAATAAAAACATACCTGCGTGCGAAGGAACTTGGCTTTAAAATAAAAGGGATCCATGCACACATAGGTTCCGGAGGACTTACCGTTGAACCATTCGTCGATGTTGTTGAAGTACTGATAGAGATCACTAACAAACTGAAAGAGAAGGGGATAGATCTTGAGTTCATAGACATCGGAGGCGGAATAGGCGTACCTTATCATCAGAATGAGCCGGAGATGGACATCAATGATCTGGGCGCGACCCTAACAGAGATGATACTCGAAGGTACGGATGTAAGAACAATACTCCTTGAACCTGGAAGATATATCGTGTGCGACAGCACGGTCCTTCTTACAAAATGCGTTGATGTCAAGGATGCCGGCGTGAAGAAGTACATCGGTGTTGACGCAGGATTCAACACACTCGTCAGACCGGCGATGTATGATTCCTATCATCATGTTGAAATAGGGAATAAATTCGGAAAAGCCTGCACGGCAAAGTATGATGTCGTAGGGCCGATATGCGAGTCCGGCGACCATCTGGCACATGACCGCGTGCTTCCGGATCCGGATGAAGGGGACATAGTCGTTGTATATGATGCTGGGGCATACGGGTTCTCAATGTCAAGCAACTATAACACACGCCCTCTATGCAGAGAGGTCCTTGTGAATGGCGGCAAAGCGGAATTGATCAGGGAGTCTGAGACCGTTGAGGAACAATGGAGACATCAGAGGATACCTGCGAGGCTAATGAGATGAAGTTCTGGAAATATCATGGGATAGGGAATGATTTCATCCTTTTCGACTGGATCGGGAACGATATCGAAATCGACAAGGACAGATGTAAACTTCTCTGTGATAGGAACTACGGCATCGGCGCAGACGGCGTGCTGTTCCTTCTCTCCGGGGACAAGGCGGATGTAGGAATGAGAGTTATCAACGCAGACGGCACGGAAGCGGAGATGTGCGGTAATGGGATAAGGTGTCTCGCAAAGCATGCATATGATTTTGGGGTCGTTGACAAAACAGAATTCACCATCGATACTCTTGCCGGAATAAAGACCGTAAAGGTAGCTTTAGATGCCGATAAGGTCGTCACTGTCAGAGTGGACATGGGCGCACCGATCCTTGATGGCAGGTCCATACCGATCGATCACGACGGAAAATTCATCGACAGGCAGCTAAAAGTGGATAATTTGGTTATCAGAGGCAACGCTGTTTCAATGGGCAACCCCCATTTCATAACATTTTCGGATCTGGATGACGGTGAGGTCATCAGACTCGGGCCGATACTGGAGAAATACAAACTATTCCCGAAAAGAACTAATGTAGAGTTCTGCAGGATTGAGGACGGAAATATTCACATAAAAGTGTATGAAAGAGGAGCCCAATGGACGCTGGCATGCGGCACAGGTGCGTGCGCATCTACGGTGGCCGCTGCCGTGAACGGTCTGGTCTCTTTCGATGAACCGGTCGCCGTCCGTCTTCCGGGCGGATGGTTGACGATAACGGTAAAAAAAGACCTCAGCCATGTTTACATGGAGGGGCCCGCAGAATTGGTATATGAAGGTAATATCTCGGATGAGTGATTTGTGTGGCAAAATTCGAACAATCAGAAAGACTCAAGGCGCTTCCCCCCTACTTGTTTGTAAGGCTGGAGGAGCTTGCGGCGGTAAAGAGAAAGGAAGGGATGGACATGATAGATTTTGGTATCGGCGATCCGGACCTTCCCACGCCGGAAAAGATAGTTAAAACGATGCAGATCGCAGCCGCCGTGAACGATAACCAGAAATATTCCTCATCACAGGGTGAAAAGGATCTCAGGATAGCAGTTGCAAAATGGTATAAGAAGAGATTCGGTATCGATGTCGATCCCGATAAACAGGTCTGCATCACGATAGGATCCAAAGAAGCGATTTTCAACATCTCTCAGGCGTTCGTCAACCCCGGAGAGACGATAATCGCCCCGAGTCCAGGATATCCTGTCTATTCGGGCGCCTCTACGCTCTTCAACGAAGCAAAATGTGTACTGGTCCCGCTCAGGGCGGAAAAGGATTGGCTATTGGATATGAACGAGTGCCCCAAAGGCGCAAAGATGCTGTACATCAACTATCCGAACAATCCGACAGGTGCGACATGCGACCTTCAATATCTGAAGAAGGTGTATGAATGGTGCCAGACGAATAACACGATCTTATGTTACGATAACGCTTATTCGGAGATGTGCTACGATGATTACCGCGCACCTTCCGCACTTCAGGCTGGACCCGACTGCATTGAATTCGGATCATTCTCAAAAACATTCAACATGACGGGATTCAGGTTGGGTTATGCGGTGGGCCATCCCGACCTTGTCGCAGGGCTTAAGAAGTGCAAAGGTCAGATAGACTCGGGCGCGCCGATATTCATACAGAAGGCTGCGATAACGGCACTGGAACTTTACAATGACGACGGGAAATTACCCGGTGTTCTGAAGAACAATATGGACATCTATGCCGAGAGACGGAGGGTCCTGGTCGATGGCCTGAGGGAACTCGGTTTCAATGTTACAATGCCGAAAGGCACGTTCTATGTTTGGTTCAACTGCAGAATGCCGTCGGAAGAATTCACCAGGATGATGCTTGACATAGGTGTGATCGTCACACCCGGACCGGGATTCGGGAATTCGGTCGAAGGTTATATACGGATGACGGTAACGGAGCCCGTCGAACGCATCAGGGAAGCACTTGCCAGGATGAAATGCAGATGCGTTGACCCGCATCACTGAGCGGAGAACTTCTCTTTCGAATACTTCAGGGCCTCTATTACCGGGAGCGGCTCCTGCAGAATGAATGTCTCCAGCGCACCGCCTCCTGTGCTTACATATGAAACACGGTCCGCAAGGTCGAATCGTTCCGCCGCGCCTGCTGTGTGCCCTCCTCCGAGGACGGAAAGCCCCTTGCTTTCAACCATCGCCATCATCAACTGTTTCGTGCCGACCTCGAAGCCCGGTTTTTCGAACATGCCAGCGGGACCAGACATGAACGATGTCTTTGAAGAAAGTATGACCTTTCTGAATTTATCTATTGACTGATCTCCTATGTCCAGCGCAGGTTCCGGAGTCGGCATATCTCCTGTGCTCACACAAACTCTTTTGCCGTTCCTTTCAACTGCCACATCCACAGGGAGCAATATTTTTTGCCCGTGCCTGGACAGAACATCCTTTGCCCTCCGGAAATTCTCCTCAGTGAGTTCGTCGGCAAGTACTTTTTTGCTGGATTCCCCGATGTCAACTCCTCTTGCGAGCAGGAATGCGTTACCTGTGAGTCCGGTCAAGATAACTGTGTCTGCTATTCCGCTTGTCAGGACGGTATTGATCATATGGGGGACATCCGCAAATTTAGCCCCGCCGAGAATGAATACGGAGGGGCGTCTCGGTTTTTCCAAGATCGTCCTCAGGGCGTACAGCTCCCTTGCCATCAGTCTCCCCGATGCCGACGGGACCTTCATAGGGAACCCCACCAAAGAACACTGAGAGCGGTGTGACGCACCGAATGCGTCGCAGACGTAATAATCGATCAGAGGAAGCAATTCGGTAACCAGTTTAGCTTCTGCGTGCTCGGACATCTCCACTTCACGGGATTCACATTCCAATTCTCTCACGTTACCCAGGAGAATGACCTCTCCGGGTCTAAGCTGGGTAATTGCTTTTTTCGCTTCATCGCCAATCACATCGTTCACATATCTCACCGGTGCGTTGAGGTTCTTGGAAAGGAGTGCCGCATGCTGCTCCAAACTGATGAAATCCCATGCACCCTTTCTGCTCTGGTGCGCAATGATGATGACCTTTGCCCTCTTCCCCATCAGTTCCCTCACTGTCGGAACAATGCTTCTGATCCTCACATCATTCAATATTTTGAGCGTCTTCTTGTCGAGAGGACAGTTTATATCCACCCTTAAAAGGACCGTCTTGTCTTTGAAGTTGAAATCCTCCAGCGTATTGAAGTCTTTCGTGCTACCACCCTTATTGGCGTATTCCTAAGGATTTGTTGGTCTTTGAGATGGATACAGATGCATCCTCTTCCATCTTACACATGGACCTTATGCAGTCTATGTTCTCCGGCACGACGTCGGATTCCTGATGCACCGCTTGATAGTAGTAAAGCATTTTTCCCACAACCTTCACCCCATCCTCCCATACCACTATCTCATACATGTCGGATCTGTTCCTTCCCATCTCTCTTCCGAGCTCCATTATCTCTGCAGTGCCTTTGATCCCGCTGCTGCTTTTTATGAGTTTCACACGCGGGGATGTTCTCATTATGTTGAGGATCTCGTCGGTGCCCGTCTCTTTTTCAAGTTCTACCACCACAGTGTGGAGGTGCATGAGGGTCGTCGATGCTTTAATCGCCATCGTGTTGATGTTCAGCCACGGCATTATGCTCTTTACATCCGGCCCGTGGTGTGTGGGCAGTTTAACGGTCGGCTCCAAACCGTTGATCGGACCGCCTTTGCTGTCTCCGGGATCAACGCCCCTTCTGACCAGCGTGACATAAGCATTCTTTATCTTGATCTTCTTATCGATCGGGTTCAGAGTTCTGAGCAGTCCGGTCGTATTGCATGAGACGACCCTTGAGAATTGCGCACCCCAGGATTCGCTGTAGTTGGCGGTCGAGTTGAAGGATATGCCCGTCAAACTGTGATCCTCGCCGCCTTGGAATATCGCTTTGATCCCCGCCGCCTCATATTCGGCCTTGTATTTCTCTCCGACATCTCCGGGTGTGCAGTCCACCATTATCTCTGCCGCTTTGTAAAGGTCTTTGATCGTTCCTTTGACAGGCATCTTTGCGTCCCTGAAGGCTTTCAGACTATCTTCCGGCACATATAAGCTGAATCCTTTGTCAATTGCTGTCTGCGCCTCAAATGTCGGTCTCGTCTTTGTTACTCCGACCACTTCCATATCGTTTTGTGCTTTTACCGCATCAGCCACTCTTTTGCCGATAGTGCCGTAACCGTTAATCCCAACCTTTACTTTTGACATCGGGTCCCTCTGGTTCCTAATAGTAAACAGATAAAATAATCTTATGTGTCGCCGGTGTCAGTGGACACGGACTCGCAGTTTGTTTCTGCACTTTGGCCGGCAAGTTGTAACAGGATGCGGGAATGCAGTAAGATAATTTTACACATTGAAATATGGCCGGATAGTAGATCAGAACCCGATCTTGATTTACCGATACAATCGCGGTATGAGATAAATGTTAATATATGATAACTTTCTATAGATATGGTTATAGCGGTCTTAACTGAAGACAGAGGGACTCATACGGGGGGTGAATGAGGTCCGGTGGCTTTATTCTATGCTATTCGGGCCACATCCCTCTCCGATGATTCTGCCGGTCGTTTCAGGTTACGACTTTATATGTTAAAAAACAGGAGGGGGGCAAAAATGAAATTCAATTCATACAAGAGCAGGCGCATGTCGACACTGGTAGTTTTGGCTGCAGTGTTGGTATTGCCTGGAGCATTTGTAGTAATGGCGGTAGATTTCGATCAATCATCGGATTCGTCGGCGGAACCGCCGACCGACACAGATTATAGGATCCTATCGTCCGACTCATACACAGTTCAAGTAGGTGACGGAACAGATTGGCAAGATCTTGCCGTAAACGTCACAAGTATTCAATCCGCCATCGAGGAGATCAATACGAACGCCGCCGGCAGAGCATGTTCTATAACATTTTGGGGAGATATAGGTGCGAACCCGTATTCACCCGGCATATTGGATATCGGAGCAGTGGGCATATCTTTCAACAACGACTCGGTGACATGGGGCACCATCACGCTTTACGGCAAAGTAACGTCGATCGTCTCCGGTTCGCCGGGCCCGGCAGCCGCGACGGTCTCCGTCGAAGACGGCATAATCGTAGACAGTTATGCAGACATCTCTAACGATGTCGACCTCCCACAAATAGTCAACGCATATGTCATCTATAACTCCGGTACGGTGAACATATTAGGCGGCACGGTCGCGTTCACTACCGTGTCGACCTCAGCCAAGCCCGGCTCCGCTTATAATATCTATAACGATGTCGGTGGAAAATTGGACATCTCCGGTAATGCTGTTGTGAAGTCTGTTTATGGCGTTGTAATATATAACGCATCCACGCTTGACGGGGCAGTAACGATCCGGGATAATGCGCTCATCAGTTCCTCAGGTTCCGGTACGGCAATTAATAACTATCCCACATCAACGACCGACACGACGTTAAAGATCTTTGGCGGTACTGTGGAGAACATAAGCACGGGTGATGCAATATGTAACGGCCAATCGGCGAATATGGAGGTCAACGGCAGTACGGTAACGATCAAGGCGGGAGCAGGTACAGGTAGTGCAATTTCAAACAGCGGGGTGTTAAATATTTTTTCAACATCCCCAATTGGCATCACAAGCGCTGCCACACATCTCACAGTAAACACAGGCACGATTGATAACTTGGGCATAGTGAACATATATGGCGGCACAGTTGAGAACACATCCTCCACCTCCGGCATCCGTTCAGGTGCGATATGGAACACCAACGGTGCGACGGTAAATATCAGCGGAGGCATAGTGAAGGCGAATGCCGGCCCGGCGATCTATAATCTAGGGAACGTCAGTGTTTCCGGCGGCACCGTCACCAGTCAGAGCAGCACTAACGGCCAAGGCACCATAATGGTCGCTTCAAGTGCCTCGGGTACGCTGACCATGACCGCCGGCACAGTCGAGAACACATCGACAGGTACCAATGCTGTTGCGATCTACTGTGCCAATTCGGCAAGCACGGTGAGCATAAGCGGCGGCACGGTGCAGCTGAGCGGCGCAAGCGCCACAGGCAGCAGGGCAATTCATTTTACCTACGGAACATTGACAATGACAAACGGCGATGTGAAGATCCTCAGCGGTGCAAGCACCGGGATCCTCATCAATCCCGGAGCAACGGCGAACATATCCGGCGGCACGGTCACGGCGATCACAGGCCCGGCAATTCAGAATAACGGAACGGTCAATATTTCCGGAAGCGCCAAGATTACCAGTGCGAACAGCAGTTCCACACAAGGCACCATTTTGAATGGTTCAGCGAGCAGTGCCGGTATGCTGACCATAACCGCTGGCACAGTAGAGAACACATCGGCCGGCAGCAGTGCAACCACGATCTACTGCACGAATGCGGGAAGCACAGTGAGCATCAGCGGCGGCACGGTGCAGCTGAGCGGTGCAAGTGTCGCAGGCAGCAAGGTAATTAACATATCCGCAGGAACGCTGACAATGACCAACGGCGACGTGAAGGTTCTCAGCGGCGGAGCAGGCACTGGGATTATCACCGGTTCCACAGGAACGGTGAACATCTCTGGCGGCACGGTCACGGCGAACACCGCTCCGGCGATATCCAATTCAGGAACGGCCAATGTCTCGGGAAATGCCAAGATCACCAGTGCGAACAGCAGTACCTCCGTAAGAGGCACCATTGTGAATAATTCCGGGGGCGTTTTAAACATCTCCGGCGGCTTGGTGGAGAACACCTACACCGGCAGTACCGTCAATAATGGTGCTGTTGTGATTCTGAACAGCTCTGCTCTCAACAACGCAGTGAACATATCCGGCGGAACGGTGCAGAACAATTCCACAGGCGACAATGTAGCCAACAGCCCGACCATCTACAACAATGCTGGAGGAACGATAAGCATCTCTGAGACAACACCCCTCGTCCCGACCCTGATACAGAATTTGGGCGATGGGGGAGCGATATACAACACCGCCGGAGGAACGATAGATATCTCCGGCGGCAAGGTCACCAGCAAGAACGCCAACTCTGCCTCGGGTACGATCCTGAGCAATAACAACGGCGTGTTGAAGATATCTGGTGGCACAGTGGACAACACGTCCACCGCCACCACTGCCAGAACGATCTCCAATCAGTCTACTGGTGGAGTAAACATCTACGGCGGCACGATCCAAACAATCAATGGCAGAGCGATCGATAACAGCGTTGCATTAGGAAGCATAAGCATCAGCGATGCCCTGATCCAGGCGACCGGCACGGGCATAGCGATCGACAACAGAAATGTGTCGGGGTCTATCATGATCGTCAACAGTACTGTCCAATCCGACACTGGCCTGGCAATCTCAAATATAGGAAGCATAAACATAATCGGCGGCGATTTCATGTCGAATGCCGCTAAAGCAATCGACACCACAGGTCCGCTTTCCTTAGGCGGGGATCCCTACGTTAAGGGCAGGATCAGCGCACCGAAAGAAAAGATAACAGCATGGAACGAGGAGTTCAACACCGACCCTCTCGTAGGCAGTAATGTTTACTATATCGAAATAACAACTCCTGCTGTAGGCGATAAAGCGGTGTTCCAAGGCGCGAGCGCTGATTGGAAGTTCGAGTATTATGACTCGACCTTCTACTTGGTCCCATCCAACGGGGACCTTCTCCTGGGACAGCCAGTGTATGAATACAGGATAATATATGGCGATAACAGCGGCGGCACTCAAACCTTCACTGCTCAGGTAAAGATCAGCGCAGGCTCCACCGCTTACTATTGGGAGGATCTAACATTCCCCATCAGCGGGGTCGATAAGCCCGTACAAGATTCTGTTGATGCCATCAAGGCCAATGCAGCAGGCAACCCATGCTCGATAACATTCTGGGGAGACGGAAACGAAGAGGACTATAACACTTCGCTGGACACTGGAGAGGCCGCCATGACATTCAACGGCGGAGCAACAGGCAAAGATTGGGGAAAGATCACACTCTACGGCAACCTTTCTGGAACTCCCACGACGAGTCTGGTCACAATAAGCAATGGGGTCACGGTCGACAATGAGGCGACCCTCGCCAACAACTCAATATCTACTGGCAACACGGTGACTGTCAGCAACAGTACGTTCAACGTCAACATCGGCGGCAAGGTCCAAAGGCCCAACACCTCCGTCCTCGCTTCCGGCTCGACTATCACCGCTACCGGAACGGCAACAGTGAACATCAACGGTGGCTATGTGATTTCAGAACTTACTCAGTCTGCGATATACTGTTCGGACAACACGGTGCTGAACATATTCGACGGTACGGTGCAGGGAGAGGGGACCGCTGTAGGATTATCGGGCGGCGCGGCCATGAATATATCAGGCGGCAACATAGAGTCTACTAATTCGACCGACGGACACGCGATCGTCAGCGACAGCAACGGAAAGATCACAATAGATCAGATCCCGGGCAAGGTCACAACAGTGACATCATACAGCCCCACAGCCGCTGTTGTCATTTCCGGAGGCACGACAGCTGCCACATTGCTTGAGATCAAGGGAGGTTTGGTGGGAAATGCCTCAACCTCTCCGACAAGCGCAGCGATCAGCATCGCCGATTCTGGCACAGTAATCATAACCGGCGGTAACGTCATGACGATGGGCGGTTACGCCATCAAGGCAGGCGCAGATGTATATGTGGAACTGGGCGGAGATCCGACAATCAACGGCATGATATACGCAGGGGTAGAAAGGATAAGCGTGATAGTATCTCCGGATGCACCAGCTTTCGATCCGACCGCTACATACACCATTGATATATTCAACCCGGCATTCGGTGCCAACGCAGTAATCAACGGTACGGCGTTCTCTGATAACTTCATACTTGGTCCTATTTCGGCAAACCAAGGATATTTCCTTGCAAAAAGCGGAGCCGACATCATTCTCAGTGCGTTCTCCATCACCTACGACGCCAACGGCGGAACGGGCGCACCCGCAACGGAAACGGACCTCATACCCGGAACATACAACCTGTCATCGACAGAGCCCACCCACTCGGACATCGGTGGATCGCCGGTGCTGTTCATGGGATGGTCCCTCGAGCAGGTCGGGGTCCTGATATACGGCGACCCGGTACCTCCTCTTAACACGGATGTCCTGATAGTCAACGCGGACGTCACGGTCTACGCTGTATGGGGAATAGACACCAACAGCAACGGCATACCCGACGTCACCGAGACAGGATTCTCGCTGATATATGACGCCAACGGCGGAACGGGCGCACCCGCAACGGAAACGGACCTCATACCCGGAACATACAACCCGTCATCGACAGAGCCCACCCACTCGGACATCGGTGGATCGCCGGTGCTGCTCATGGGATGGTCCCTCGAGCAGGTCGGGGTCCTGATATACGGCGACCCGGTACCTCCTCTTAACACGGATGTCCTGATAGTCAACGCGGACGTCACGGTCTACGCTGTATGGGGAATAGACACCAACAGCAACGGCATACCCGACGTCACCGAGACAGGATTCTCGCTGATATATGACGCCAACGGCGGAACGGGCGCACCTGCAACGGAAACGGACCTCATACCCGGAACATACAACCTGTCATCGACAGAGCCCACCCACTCGGACATCGGTGGATCGCCGGCGCTGTTCATGGGATGGTCCCTCGAGCAGGTCGGGATCCTGATATACGGCGACCCGGTACCTCCGCTTAACACGGATGTCCTGATAGTCAACGCGGACGTCACGGTCTACGCTGTATGGGGAGTAGACACCAACAGCAACGGCATACCTGACGTCACCGAGAACACATACTCCGTCACCTACGACGCCAACGGCGGAACGGGCGCACCGGCGAAGGAGACAGGCCTCCTCGACGGAGCACACACCCTGTCCCCGACGGCGCCGACCCACGCGCAGCAGGGCGGATCGGACGTCCTCTTCATGGGATGGTCCCTGGCTCAGACGGGCGTCCTCGCAAAGGGCGACACCGTGCCGGCACTCGTCACATCGGTGACGATCAGCGGCAACGATGAGACCGTCTACGCTGTATGGGGAATAGACACCAACAGCAACGGCATACCTGACGTCACCGAGAACACATACTCCGTCACCTACGACGCCAACGGCGGAACGGGCGCACCGGCGAAGGAGACAGGCCTCCTCGACGGAGCACACACCCTGTCCCCGACGGCGCCGACCCACGCGCAGCAGGGCGGATCGGACGTCCTCTTCATGGGATGGTCCCTGGCTCAGACGGGCGTCCTCGCAAAGGGCGACACCGTGCCGGCACTCGTCACATCGGTGACGATCAGCGGCAACGACGAGACCGTCTACGCTGTATGGGGAATAGACACCAACAGCAACGGCATACCTGACGTCACCGAGAACACATACTCCGTCACCTACGACGCCAACGGCGGAACGGGCGCACCGGCGAAGGAGACAGGCCTCCTCGACGGAGCACACACCCTGTCCCCGACGGCGCCGACCCACGCGCAGCAGGGCGGATCGGACGTCCTCTTCATGGGATGGTCCCTGGCTCAGACGGGCGTCCTCGCAAAGGGCGACACCGTGCCGGCACTCGTCACATCGGTGACGATCAGCGGCAACGACGAGACCGTCTACGCTGTATGGGGAATAGACACCAACAGCAACGGCATACCTGACGTCACCGAGAACACATACTCCGTCACCTACGACGCCAACGGCGGAACGGGCGCACCGGCGAAGAAGACAGGCCTCCTCGACGGAGCACACACCCTGTCCCCGACGGCGCCGACCCACGCGCAGCAGGGCGGATCGGACGTCCTCTTCATGGGATGGTCCCTGGCTCAGACGGGCGTCCTCGCAAAGGGCGACACCGTGCCGGCACTCGTCACATCGGTGACGATCAGCGGCAACGACGAGACCGTCTACGCTGTATGGGGAATAGACACCAGCAGCAACGGCATACCTGACGTCACCGAGAACACATACTCCGTCACCTACGACGCCAACGGCGGAACGGGCGCACCGGCGAAGGAGACAGGCCTCCTCGACGGAGCACACACCCTGTCCCCGACGGCGCCGACCCACGCGCAGCAGGGCGGATCGGACGTCCTCTTCATGGGATGGTCCCTGGCTCAGACGGGCGTCCTCGCAAAGGGCGACACCGTGCCGGCACTCGTCACATCGGTGACGATCAGCGGCAACGACGAGACCGTCTACGCTGTATGGGGAATAGACACCAACAGCAACGGCATACCTGACGTCACCGAGAACACATACTCCGTCACCTACGACGCCAACGGCGGAACGGGCGCACCGGCGAAGGAGACAGGCCTCCTCGACGGAGCACACACCCTGTCCCCGACGGCGCCGACCCACGCGCAGCAGGGCGGATCGGACGTCCTCTTCATGGGATGGTCCCTGGCTCAGACGGGCGTCCTCGCAAAGGGCGACACCGTGCCGGCACTCGTCACATCGGTGACGATCAGCGGCAACGATGAGACCGTCTACGCTGTATGGGGAATAGACATCAACAGCAACGGCATACCTGACGTCACCGAGAACACATACTCCGTCACCTACGACGCCAACGGCGGAACGGGCGCACCGGCGAAGAAGACAGGCCTCCTCGACGGAGCACACACCCTGTCCCCGACGGCGCCGACCCACGCGCAGCAGGGCGGATCGGACGTCCTCTTCATGGGATGGTCCCTGGCTCAGACGGGCGTCCTCGCAAAGGGCGACACCGTGCCGGCACTCGTCACATCGGTGACGATCAGCGGCAACGACGAGACCGTCTACGCTGTATGGGGAATAGACACCAACAGCAACGGCATACCTGACGTCACCAAGAACACATACTCCGTCACCTACGACGCCAACGGCGGAACGGGCGCACCGGCGAAGGAGACAGGCCTCCTCGACGGAGCACACACCCTGTCCCCGACGGCGCCGACCCACGCGCAGCAGGGCGGATCGGACGTCCTCTTCATGGGATGGTCCCTGGCTCAGACGGGCGTCCTCGCAAAGGGCGACACCGTGCCGGCACTCGTCACATCGGTGACGATCAGCGGCAACGACGAGACCGTCTACGCTGTATGGGGAATAGACACCAACAGCAACGGCATCCCGGATGTACTGGAAGATCCGAACCAACCTGAACACAAGCAATACACCATCACAGCGACAGCCGACTCAGGATCCACAATAACCCCGAGCGGAAGGGTCGCAGTGCTGCAAGGTAACAGCCAAACGTTCACATTCAAGGCAAAGGTTGGCTACACAATAACGGAAGTGGTGATAGACGGGCTCTATAGCTTAACCCAAGCGCAGATTGACTCTGGTATATACACTTTCACCGATGTGATGTCCAACCACACTATTGCTGTGAAGAGTGCAATGGACTCCGGAGGAGGAGATGGTGACGGCGGCGCCGGAGGCGGAGACAATGGTATCGGCGGTAACGGTGATTCGAGCCGCTTTGGCGGTTCTTTATCGTTGGCTATCTATATGTTAGCGATCGCGACCGTGTTGCTGCTGTCACTGATAATCTTGCTGTGGGTAAGAGTAGGCCTGTTCCTGACTGTAACGATCGGAGAGGAGGCAGCGAAGGGCGCAGAGATCACCTATAGGGTGGAAAAGGACGGCAAGACCGAGAACGGAACCAAGTCAACGAACTCGAGAGGTAAGATCAGGATACCCGCAAAGAAGAACTCCATGGTCACAATCCCAATGGCGGCTAAGGACGGACACATTGCTGTAGGTCTGCCTCTGATAATCTCGATGGAGAACAGGAGAGAGTACAGAGAGATGGTCCTCAGGTAAGTATCCGGAGGCAATCTTCCAAAGACCCCCAAACCTTTTAATAAACAAATTAATCATTTTTTCCAAGTAAGGATGGATCATCGCTCCTTTACTGCATGTTCCGAGAGGATGAACCGATACTTGCGAACACAGTACGTTTTTACCTCAATTTTATAAAGAGGTCCTTTGATACACATGCTGAGGTACACTCATGAAAGGATCTAGAGCACTACTCAAAATGCTGGAGGATAAGGGAGTTGAAACAATGTTCGGGTACCCGGGCGGTGTAGTGATCCCTATCTATGATGAAATATTAGACTCATCGATCCGGCACGTACTCGTACGCCACGAGCAGTGCGCAGCCCATATGGCGGACGGTTTCGCCAGAGCAAGCGGTTTCCCCGGTGTTTGTATGGCTACAAGCGGACCCGGCGCAACGAACCTCGTCACCGGAGTGGCGACCGCATATGCAGATTCATCGCCCATGATCGCACTGACCGGTCAGGTCGGAACAGCATCTCTGGGATTGGATGCATTCCAAGAGGTCGACGCATACAGCCTTATGATGCCAATCACCAAACACAACTTCAGGGTCTTGGAATTGAACAGGCTTCCGCACGCGGTCCTGGAGGCGTGGGACATCTGCCAGACAGGAAGGCCGGGGCCTGTGCACATAGATTTCCCCGCAGACCAGATCAACGCTAACATAGACGAGGCCCTGCTCAATGAGACATTCGGCATCAAGGTCCCGAAAGAAGATTATTCGGGGATAGATCAGGCCGTACAATGGATAAAAGAAGCTCAGAGACCAGTCATGATGGTGGGCGGGGGAGTGATAAGCGCAAACGCCAGCGCAGAACTCATCAAACTCGCCGAAATGACGAACATACCGGTGATAACGCCGCTTATGGGAATAGGCGCGATACCTACATCCCACCCCCTCTGCCTGGGATCGCTGGGTATGCATGGCCGCATGTGCTCGCTTCATGCGTTCAGGGATGCCGATCTGATCATTGCGATCGGGACAAAGTTCTCTGACAGAACATACAGCGCACAGACAGCTCCCGCAAAGTCATGTAGGATTATTCAGATCGATATCGACCCTACGGTCTTCAACAAACACGGAAGAGAAAGGATCAACATAGCGGGGGATGCCAAGAAGGCAATGCGCATGCTTATCGATAAACTCGGAGGTCACGTTGACAATCACAAGCCGTGGGATGCGAATATCCAGGATCTGAAGAAACGCTGCAAGTGCAAGTTCAATTACGATCAGACGCCGATCCTCCCTCAAAAAGTAATGTATGAGATCAACCGGATAACAAGCAAGGATCCGGGCGACTATATCATCACAACGGATGTCGGCCAAAATCAGATGTGGGCCATGCATTATCTTGAGATCGAAAGGCCGAGGCACTTCATATCGTCCGGAAGTTTCGGCACAATGGGATTCGGTCTTCCGTCGGCGATAGGCGCAAAAGCCGCATGCCCCGATAAGAAGGTCATGACCGTAACAGGCGACGGAGGTCTGCAGATGGTCATGCAGGATATCGCCACATCGGTCGCAGAGGATTTCCCCATCGTGATATGCTTGCTGAATAATGGGTGGTTGGGAATGGTCAGGCAGTGGCAGAAACTGTTCTGGAACAGGAGGTTCAGCAACACCGAGCTGAAAGCCGATCCGGATTTCGTTAAGATCGCGGAGGCGTTCGGAGCGAAAGGGATACGCGTCGAGAGGTCCGGAGAGGTAGGCGACGCTCTGAAACAGGCATTCGACAGCGACGTGACCTGTCTTGTGGAGATAATGGTCGACTGCGAGGAAGACATTACTCCGATGATCCCGGCAAACCCGGCGCAGCCGTTGGTCAAAGGACGTTGCAAATTCCAATAAACACTAAACGGCTTTCAGGCACTTGCCTGAAAGCCATATTTTACAATACGGGGTTCGCAGACCGTTCTTATAGGTTCGACCGAAAAATTTAAGGGGGCAAATAAGAGATACGCTCCTTCATGACACTGAAATACTGTCCATACTGCAAGCAAAATGTAGATACAAAACGCGACACCGGCATGTGGGTAGTCGGCGGAGTATTTGCTTTGGCAGCCAAAAAGCGCTGCCCGATTTGCAACGCAAAAGAAAGCGAACTTGAAGGGCCCAGACGGCAATAAGAATGTATATCGGAGTGGTGAAGTCAGCCATAAAATGAGAACGGCAGCCGAGATTTGCGCATTAGTTAATCAGTGAAAATTATTTTAAAAGGTTTGAAACAGGTTTGTCCGTTATCGCCTCAATTTTTCTTCATTGACGAGAATATATTCTTTATTATCTCTGACAGCTTTTTGAACAACTCAACGAAGAAGAAAGTCTTGCCTTTACCTACGAACAGGAACCATATCACTTCGATGAGAATAACAATTATCACTATGGCGAGAATGACATATAATGCGATGTTGGATCCACCACCACCCCCCTCCCTTTTATTCTCATTGTTTTTACTCTCAACGGAATAACTGAGTATCGGCAATCCGGATCCTGTTCCTAATGTCCATACGTTGTCAAAGTCCCATCCGCTTATGGTATCGGTTCTGATCGTTGTTGTTCCGATGTAGTAGATGGAGTTGCCGCCCTTTGCATCAGACGAACTGGGTTTCATGTCAGATAGTGATTTTGAACCTGATCCTTGAGCGCCCGCCCTAGGACTGCCGTTGGAGTTTCCATCGACCCAGATCTTTCCCTCGTTGTATAGTACTTCATTGGCGGTATCGCCCTTTACTACCTTACCGGAAGTGAAATAACAATTCACAATTGCTATGACCCCTGTCTCTATGTATGATCTGCCGACAATTCCTCCTGAGCATTGGTTTGTTCCGGACAGAGTAGCAACCGCCCCATCGTTATAACAGTTGGATATCAAAATAAGGCCAGAAGATCCCGATTCAGCATACCCGATCACACCTCCGGCGCAAGGATAGTTGTTTGCTTTAACAGAGATCGAGCCTGTGTTATAACAATCTGCTACCTTTATGCGCGACCCGATCTCCGAATATACATAACCGATAATGCCTCCCGCTTCTGTTCCATATGCATAGGATGAGGTCGAACTGCCGCTGCCGGTGTTATAGCATTCACTGATCGATACCGATGCTGACTGGCTTGACATGATGGAACCCGCAATGCCTCCGGAGTCCGCCCAACCCTTCGTCGTCGACTCAGATGAAGTTATTCCGGTGTTGTAGCATTTGGAAAAAAGCGTATTCGATCTCTCTTTTTCTGCATATACAAGACCCGTAATGCCGCCGACGACCGCATCGGATGCGGTGGACACAGCATTTACGGTACCTGAGTTGTAGCATTCTATGTAAGACAACGTTGTCACCTGTTCTGTGTCTCCAGATATGCCGCCTGCAAAAGCCACCCACCCCGTCGATGAAGCAGAGACAGTACCTTTGTTATAGCAGTTAGAAATAATCGCCCCCGGCCCGGTGCTAGTACCGAGACTGTTATTAGTCAACGCCCCCACAATGCCGATGATGCCTCCCGCCAACGAACCCTGATAGGCAGTGATCGAGGAGATATGGCTGGTGTTATAGCAGTTGTCTATTGTTACGGGATCAGTTCTGTTAGCATCTGCTACGGCTGAAATTCCCCCTGCGGATGCGTAGCCGTTTCCGCTCGTTATCGCCGTCGCAGAACCGTTCACAATCCCTAAATTAGAGAAGTTGGCATTCAGGGTATATCCGAACAGACCGGCCAGAGCAAAATCGTTACTGGTTACATATATCGCCGTATTCATTCCCGAGATACGGTGGCCGTTACCGTCGAATGTTCCCGTGAACGGATTCTTGTCAGTACCTATCGGTGTAAAATTACCGTTACTGTTGAAAGTCACATTATTGATGATCGTGGTACCGCCGCTTACCGCTGAGTTAATCCACACAGAATAAGCGAAAGGATAGCCGTCGAGGTATCCGCCCAAATATAACATGTTACTGCCCGAGCTGATATTGTCTAAGGTTATTTCCCCAATCGAATTGTTTTTGCTAACTGTCCCATACCACGCCTGTAAATCATTGATCCTTCCCACCGAAGGCGTAAGCTCTATACTCAGGCTGTTGCTTCCTGATTTTTTTACAGTGATATTTATGTTAGTTCCGCCGTTAGTGTCACCGTTGAAATCAATGTCTCGTGTCAAATAGTATTTTCCGTCCAGAGGATAACCTCCGTCGTTCCCTATCTTTGCGAGATCCTGGTAGTTCGAGATCGGTTTCCATGTTCCGTCATTGAAATTGTTCGCCGCACTGCTCTCAGACTTGTCCAGTGCAACTGGGACCAAGGACGCAAATACAAGCATTACTAACGTGATCACACACAGCAGAGATGATATTTTTTTCATGCCATCACCTTTTGATTTGTTGTCCCCTCTAACTGCCCCCCGAAGTTTCGAGAACGTGAATATATCTGCATAATAGGTATATAACCCACTCAGTGACGGTAATGCGCCGGCAACTTTATTCTGCCATAAATACAGACCATCATACAAATGACAAAACAATAACGGCTGACCGCTGACAGCTCCCCGCGTGCGGGTCTGCGATAAGTATTAAGTGTATCGATTGATTGAACCCATTATCTTAAGGTGGAATTAATGCACATTTACCACGATTCAGATGTGGACCTGAAGGTCCTCAAAGGAAAAAAGATCTCGGTACTCGGTTACGGATCGCAGGGAAGAGCACAGGCCCTCTGTTTCCACGACTCAGGATTGGATGTTACAATCGGAGTCAGAAAGGACGGAAAGTCTTGGAAGAAAGCAAAAGAGGACGGCCTGAAGGTCGCAGAACTTGCAGACGCCGTCAAAGGAGCGGATGTTGTTATGATCCTGCTCCCCGATGAGGTACAGCCCGACATCTATGAGAAGTATGTAAAACCAAACCTCAAAAAAGGCGCCGCACTCGAGTTCGCTCACGGATTCGCAATAACATACAAACTTATCGTACCGCCGAAGGATGTTGACGTCATTATGATGGCGCCTAAATCTCCGGGCGACATGGAGAGGGAGATGTTCCTTCAGGGATTCGGTGTACCGGCTCTCGTTTGCATACACCAGGACGCAACTGGAAATGCGAAAAAGATCGCACTGGCACTTGCGAAAGGACTCGGATCGACCCGTGCGGGAGTGTTCGAAACTACCTTCGACAACGAAACGAAAACAGATCTGTTCGGCGAGCAGGCGGTCCTTTGCGGAGGATTGACCGCTTTGATCAAAGCGGGATTCGAGACGCTCGTCGGCGCAGGGTACCCCCCCGAGATGGCTTATTTCGAGGTACTTCACGAAGTGAAGCTTATCGATGACCTCATAAACAGAGGGGGATTCGAGCTTATGTGGCAGGTCGTTTCCAACACAGCGGAGTACGGCGGACTTACCAGAAGGGACAGGGTAATCACGCCTGAGTCCAAGGCCGGAATGAAGTCGATACTGAAAGACATCGAGTCCGGTGCTTTCAAGAACGACTGGCGCGCCGAGTGGGCGGCAGGCCTTGTGAACCTCAAGAGGTTGGAAGAGGAAGAGAAGAAACTGCAGCTCGAAGTGGTCGGAAAAGAGATCAGAAAGCTTTTCGAAAGAAAAGACAAAAAATAAACTTCAAAGGGCCGATGGCAATGAGCGGCATCCGCATCAGGACAAGGAACGGCGAATACCGCGCCGAACTTGACGGTTCAGACATCTCGAATGCCATCTGGCTCTCTTTACCTTTCAGAACCGCAATAAACATGATGGGCGGTCAGATATACTTCGAGATGCCCATCGATCACGCAGACCCAAAAGAAATGGTCACTAAGCTGAATGTAGGCGATATTGCATATTGGCCTAAGGTCGGCGCACTGTGTTTCTTCTACGGCCCCACACCGCTCAGCGGCGATGACAGGCTGCCGGTCTCTCGGTACCCAGTGACAAAAATAGGGCGTATGATCGATGACTGCTCATCGATGGAGGACGCCGGCGATCGTCAGCATATCACCATCGAACAGGCATTCTGATCAGACGAAAGTGATTCTTCTGTCAAAGTCGGTGAGCCTTTCGCATCCGTTCTTTGTTATCAGGCAAGTATCCTCTATCCTTATGCCGCCTACACCCTGAATGTATATTCCGGGTTCTGCCGAAACGATGTTCCCTTCTCTTAAAATGTGCTTGGATCTGGGCGAGACCGATATCCCCTGATGGACGTCCATGCCTATGCCGTGGCCGAAGGCATGGATGAACTTCCCTTTGAATTCGGATTCGTCAATCACCTTCCTTGCGGCGAGGTCCGCTTCCTTCGCAGGCGCTCCGTCCCTGTACTTCTCGATCCCGGCAGTCTGTGCTTCAAGGACCACTTCATACGCGCGTGCCAATATCTCCTGCGGTCTTGAAAGGAACACCGTTCTGGTCATATCCGAACAATATCCCTCGTACTTCGTGCCGAAGTCGAAGAGAGCGGCATCTCCCTTTGCAAGTTTGTAATCTGTGGGAGAATGGTGCGGTCTCGAACTGTTCGCACCGAACGCGGAGATCGTTTCGAAAGCATTTCCCATTCCGCCGAGCTCCCTCATCCTGAAATCCATCTTGAAGGCCATCTCCTTCTCTGTTATACCTTCAGAAAGCATATCAGGTATCTCTTTCGCGACTTGGGAGGAGATCTTGCAAGCCTTCCTTGTTTGTTCTATCTCTTTCTGGGTCTTTACCGTCATGGTTGAAAGGATCGCCGGTGCGGCGTCATTTACCCTGATATTTTTGACCGTTTTCTCTACATAAGCCACGCTCGAATACGACACACGGTCAGCATTGAACCCTACTCTTTTTGCACCCGCAAGTGCTTTTCTGAGGTAGTATTCTCTCTCCCCGCGCTTTTTGTAAACGTATATATTTCCCTTACCGGCAGCAGCGGCTTCCGACTCCATCTCACTCACAATGACGTCCAAGCGCCCGTCCTTGCCGACGATGGCGATAGCTCCCTCGAAAACACCCCCGCTCAGCTCCGTCAGGTACCAGAATGTAGAGTCCAGATAGGGGCTTCCGTCATTCATTATCACTATGGCATCAAGACCTTCCGCTTTGGAGATCATCCTTTCGGCGCGGGATTTTTCCATGCTTCGGGATAAAAGAATAATGACTAAAAGGTTTGCTCAGACACCGAACCATTCGTTGCGGACGATCCTCTTCAGCGCGGATATCGCAGAGAGCGTTGCCAGGTGGGATGTCCTCGGATTGTCAGGTTCGGGAACGTTATAGGTGTGGCAGTTCATTTCCCCGAAAATTCCCTTTATCCTGAGTTCGTGGGAGTTGCTCTTTATGTCCGGATCTAGGACCACGGTGACCTTCGTCCTGTCGAACCCTATTCCCAGCAGACTAACCGTTGCCGCGACGTTGACATTCCTGGGGAATAACTTAACAGCTTCTCTCGCATAACCTGTGTATATAACGGTCCTTTCTCTGATCTTATCGACGTCTATCCCTTTCTCCTCGATGTACGGAACGCCGAGAAGGCTCTTCGGGCCCTTCATTGATATCAGCTCGACCTCATCCAATTCTTCGACGGAAGCGGATCTAAGGCCGTCGACGCCGCAGAGAGCACCCGTCGGGATGTATATTCTTGCTTCGCTCACTTTGGCCTTTTCGAATACAAGCGCCCTGAAGTCATCGTCGACAAGCGCACCCACCGACATTATCATCATATCCACTCCTCTCGCCGCCACTTTGGGAAGGAGCTCTTTTGCCGCCGCTTGCGATGCCGATTCTATCACAAGATCTGAGTGATACAACTCTTCTTCAACGGAATCTATCACTATCCCTTTGTTAAGGCCGGCGGCAACCTTCTCTGCCACCTTTTTGTTGATATCCAACAAATAGATCCTTTTTACATCATTCATCTCATCGGCGGCTTTTGCAAGTTTCGAGCCGATGGAGCCGCAACCGACGATGGTTATACGCATGACGTGGCAGAATGGAAGCTAAATATTAATGTTTACTCCCACGGTTTTGAGGATTTCGTAGTTAAGCTACCGTATTTCGTAAATATTCTATGAACACACTATTAAAACAGAACGAATAAATGCATCTTTTAGAAAAATATGGGGATGATATGGTGATTGCAGCTTGTGCACTTCCGATACGATCAAGCATCTGCGGCACACGCCTGAATTATTTAGGAGGTTGCCGGAGCAGGAAAGCAAGCAAGTAAAAAGACTTCACAACTTCCGGCACATCTCTTTACGACCGGACCGGTATTTTAATCGGGTACCGTACAGGTAGACTACGTTCTCATTTCGGACATAGCATATACTTCCCCGACATTCTTTGGAATGTGAAAAGATATGAGGTCTTGGACCACACCGCAGATCTGATGGTCAAAGCGTACGGAAACACTCTGGAGGAGTGTTTTGCAAATGCGGGCTATGCATTATTCGACCAAACCGTAGATCTTTCGGGGGTCGGACCGATCGAGACATTTGAATTCTCCGTTTCCGGCGAAGATAAAGAGGATCTGTTATACTCGTTCCTGTCAGAGCTGTTGTTCCTCGAAGACAGCGACGGCGCGATATTCTGCGAGCTTGAAGTAAGGTTCGGGGGGAACGGACTGAGGTGCACAGGGAAAGGAGAGATCCTCGATAAAAGCAGGCACCGTGTGAGATCGGAGGTCAAGGCGGTGACATATCACATGATGTCCGTGGACGTCGACGAGCCGTCGGTGACCGTCATTTTCGACGTATAAAGAAATATACTGTCATTTCTTTCTGTGGAATGATATGCTTAGATTAGGGTGGTTCTCCACAGGAAGAGGCCCGGGTTCCAGGAACCTTTTGAAAACAGTCATGGACAAAAAAGAACAGGGTCTGCTGGATGTAGAGATATCTTTCGTTTTCTGTAATTGGGACAACAACGAAGAACCGAACCCGAAGAAAGACCAAAGGAAGATGTTCTTCGACATGGTCGAGGGGTACGGGATACCGCTCATCACATTATCATGGAAAGAGTTCCGCCCGGACATCCGCAAGAGCGACGAGACCGAATGGAGGAACGAGTACGGGAAGAAGCTCAGAGAGCTCACAAAGAAGTACAGATTCGATCTTGGCGTGCTTGCAGGCTATATGCTGTGGATGGATGATGAGACATGCAGAGAATACGACATGATCAACCTCCATCCCGCCCTCCCCGACGGACCTAAAGGAACATGGGAGGAGGTCATTTGGACCCTGATAAGAGAAGATGCAAGAGAACACGGGGTCATGATCCACATCTGCACAGAGGAGTGGGACAGGGGAGCCGCTCTGACCTACTGCGTGTTCCCGATAAGAGGCCCCGGGTTCGATGAGCTTTGGTCCGACATGGAAGAAAAGATCGCATCCTCGTCCTTGGAGAATGTGATCAAGGCTGAAGGCAACAACGAACCTCTCTTCAAGAAGATAAGGGAAGAAGGCGCCAAGCGGGAGCTTCCGCTCATCGTTTCTACCATCGGATTATTCGCCGGCGGCGTCGTGAAGATAAAAAATAAGAGGCTTTTCAAAGACGGAAAGACGATAGAGAGGCCGTATGACATGACATCCGAGGTCGATCGGTCCCTGAAGGTGTAAAGATGGACGAGTTCGATCCCGCAGCTGAATTGGGTCTTGTGCAAGACAAACAACTCATCTGCAGTTGCACCGGATTCCTCCAGAGGAACAACAGTTCCAGGGATCTTTGCGAAAGGTTCATCGACCACGGCGATAAACTATACGATATGATATCCAGATATGATGACCTTACGGCATTCATCCTCAACCGTACCGACGGACGGTCCGGTAATACGGCCAGATTCATAGCCCCGTTCCTGAAGGCCTTCGGCATGACCGATTATGCCGCAATGGAACACTGTAAGGTCTCACTCAGACTGACGGACGAATCGAAGAAAGTGATGAAACATCTGATGCAGACCCTGCCGACATTTGTCACAACATCTTCGTATGAGCATAATGTGATCAATCTGTGTGATGAGCTTGATATCCCCCGCGCAGTGGTAGACTGCACTGATATCTCTTTCGATGACAAAGAGATGACAAAACAGGAGGCCAGGACAATCAGGGGGATGGCGACGACCATTACAAGCCTGAGGATGCCTCCGCACGAGTACAGGATGGACATCCCCGCCAAACTCAGGCAGGAAGAGGTCGATATGGTCATGACCCTGGACGAGATCTTCAAAGACGGTCTCAGGAACACTTCCGCAGAAGGCATGATGAGGCAGTCCAGGGTCGTCGGGGCCAATGAGAAAGCGTATTTTATGATCGATATGTGCAAAAAGATGAATATCGAGTTCGAAGGAACGGCATTCATCGGAGGGGACATGACCGATGTTTCCGCGCTTTACACGGTCAGGGACAAGAGCGGTCTAGCAATGTCGTTCAACGGCTGCGACTTTGCGGTCAGGAATTCAAATATCGCAGTGATGTCAAAGGACTGTACGGTCGCCGCCATACTCGTGCAGGAGTTCTATAACGAAGGGATCGAAGCTGTGTATGATCTTGTGGAGAATTGGGACAGGAAGACACTTGAGAAAAAGGACTTCCCGGACCCGTATCTTATGAGAACGATGCTCGATTCGAATAAAAAGAAACTGCCGGAGGTCCATATCGTTAACAAGGATAATGTGGACAATATCGCAGAGAAGAGCGAGAAATACCGTAAGAATTTGTGTAAGTGAGGAGAGTGATGTGCTCTGATCGGGATTCGAACCCGAGTGTCGGCCTCGAAAGGGCCGAATGATTGGCCGCTACACTATCAGAGCTTAGCCGCTCATAATTAGATATGGTTAAAATAGTTTTTTGTTCAGGCAACGGCGAAAGCGGCGGATCTGATCACGTTCAATGTTTTTATTGGAGCATATATCGGAACCGTAGAAAGGTTCGGTGTCGGACAATTGGTCTAATTTTTAGGATAACATTTAAAAGCATTTAGTATTACATGCTGTAAAGGAGATCAAAAAATGCCCGCAGAAGAGCAGCCATTCGAGAGTACAGAGGAGGACGTATCACGTGTACGCATGCCGAACATAAAAGAAGGAGAGATGTTCGGGATAGCCGACCAGCTGCTCGGCGCATCAAAGATCAAAGTGATGTGCGAGGATGGCGTGTCGAGAGTGGGCCGTATCCCCGGCAAGATCAAAAAGAGGATGTGGATACGCGAGGGTGATCTCCTGATAATCTCGCTTTGGGATTTCCAGCCTGACAAATGCGATGTCAGGTTCAGGTATACCCGGACACAGGCGGTAAATCTCAGCAAGAAAGGAAAAGTGCCGAAGAGTCTGGATGTTTTCTGAAACGGTGGTGTTCTGACTGCCCTCATATGACGAGAAATTTGCCTATTTGGAACAGCGCGTCGATGCGCTGAAGACCCATAAAACAGGTGACGAGCGTCAGACAGAGGGTGAAGTTTTCGATAAAAAGACGCTTTTGACCATATATGATCTCATGAAAGGCGGTTTCATCGACACCATTCAGTTCCCTATTTCAACGGGGAAAGAGGGGAATGTGTTCTTCGCAACAGATGAGGACGGCGATCCGCTGGCGATCAAGATATTCAGGACCTCGACGGCCACTTTCAAAAGCTTCGGTAAGTATATCGAGGGGGATCCGCGGTTCAAAGGTATCGGCGGTAACAGATGGAAGCTGATCTATGCATGGACCAACAAAGAGTTCAAGAACCTCCAGAGGTACGCCGAAGCGGGGTTGCCCGTACCGGAACCTATTACATTCCAGCAGAACTGTCTTCTTATGGAATACATCGGCAACGAGAACGGCCCGGCGCCGCAGCTGAAGGATGTGAAGCTTGAAGAACCGACCGAAATGTACGATGAGGTCCTTTCCTTTATCATCGACGGATGGAAGGATGCGCATCTGGTACATGGGGATCTCAGTGAATATAACGTACTCGTATTGGACGGTCAGCCGATCATGATCGACTGCGGACAGGCGATGACCAATGACTTTTTCAATGCAAAGGACCTATTGATAAGGGACATAGCGAACATCAACCGATTCTTCAAGAACAGAGGAGCGGACATAATAGATTCCGCCAAAGTTCTGGACGAAGTACTTAATGGTTCGGATGACGACGAGGAGGAAGAGGAATGAGGTCCGTTAAGATACCGAGCGACCGCATCGGTACGCTCGTAGGAAAGGACGGCGCGACGAAAAGGATGATCGAGAAGATGTCCGGGATAAGGCTGGACATCACTCCGGAGGGGGATGTGAACTTCAACGAAGAAGCGAAAGGCGCCGATCCTCTTAAGGTCCTGATGCTGATGGATGTTCTGAAAGCGGTCGGAAGGGGATTCAACCCCGACCGTGCGGTGAGACTGTTTGAGGATGACGAATACTTCGAATCATTCGACCTGAAAGAAGCGGCGGGGAGCAAATCCAACCAGCTTGAGAGGGTCAGAGGAAGGCTGATCGGCGCCGGGGGCAGAACAAGACAGATAATAGAGGAACTGACCGGCTGCTATATGTCGGTGTACGGGAATACCGTCTCTTTGATAGGGAACTCCGTAAGCCTTCCAGTGGCGAAGCATGCGGTCGAACTGATCCTCAACGGAAGCGAACATGCCACAGTCTACAGTTACCTTGAAAGTCAGCGTCCCAGGCTCAGAATCGCCGAGATGGGCTTTGATCTGTGAGTGATCATATGGAAGACTGGGTATACGATAACTTAGATAAGGCCGAAAGGTTGGCATCGGAAGGACTATGCGACCACTGTCTCGGCAGGATGTTCGGGAAGGTCGGAACGGGCATGACCAATGACGCACGCGGCCGGATGATAAGAGAGGCGCTTTCTGAAAAAGGGGTCAAGACAGAGAATCCGGAGATGTGCAGCCTCTGCGAGAATGTTTTTAATCTCATGCCGAGGTTCGCCGATGCTGTGGCAGAGAACATCAACAGCGTCCGATCGGACAATTTCCTTGTAGGGTCAAGGGTCGAGCCGGAGATAGCGGATAAGGAGAAGGCCTTATGGGAAAAATACGGGCTTGAGAACGCCGAATCCATCAAGACAGAGCTGAATCGCGAGATAGGAAAACTCGCACTGCCGAAGATCAACCGTCCGGTCGAGTTCAAGAACCCTCAGGTCGTGGCATGCATAGATACCAGATTTGCAGATGTGACGCTGGACATCGCACCCATTTTCATCGCCGGAAGATACTTCAAGTACAGCCGCGAGATCCCTCAGACCATCTGGCCGTGCAGGGTCTGCAAAGGTAAAGGATGTCCGAGATGCGGCGGCACGGGCAAGATGTACCAGACATCTGTTCAGGAGATCATAGGCGATATCGCGGCGGAGATGTCCGAAGGAACCGAACATTTCTTCCACGGTATGGGAAGAGAGGACATCGACGCCTGCATGCTGGGTAACGGAAGGCCGTTCGTGCTTGAGATAAGCAAGCCCAGGATCAGGGATATAGATCTCGACGAACTTGAGAAAAGAGCAAATATGTCCGAGCTTGCGGGATATATCGGTCTTCACTTCGTACCGCGCGAAGCGGTGCAGGAATACAAAGCCGCAGATCCCGATAAAACCTATAAAGCAAGAGTAAGATCTGAGGGTAAAGTTAATAAAGAAAGGCTATATGAGGTAGCTTTATCATTCAAGAATGTCCACATTGACCAGAGGACTCCACGCAGGGTCGAGCACAGACGCGCCGACCTTGTGAGAAACAGAGAGGTCCGATGGGTCGAGGCGGAGATGATCGGAGATGACGTGTTCGACCTCACCGTGAACGCCGATGCCGGGACCTACATCAAAGAGTTCGTTTCGGGCGACGACGGAAGGACCGTACCGAACTTCTCCGATGCGCTCGGCGTGAAATGTGTGGTGCAGACGCTTGACGTGATATCGATCAACTATCAAGAATCAACGAGGGATTAAGATGAAGGCATCCAGAGGAACAAGGACAAAGACCCGCCAGCTGTTGCAGAAGAAACCGAGGGCGCGCGGACTTTCGCCCATAACAAAAGCTTTCCAGCAGTTCGAGGCCGGAGAGAAGGTCAACATTATTATAGACCCGAGTGTCCACAAGGGAATGCCATTTTCCAGATTCCACGGGAAGACCGGCGTCGTCGTCGGCCCCAGAGGGGCGGCGTATGAGGTCGAGGTAAAGGAAGGCGACAAGACCAAGATGGTCGTTGCACGCCCGGAGCACCTTGTAAGGAACAGGGCATAAACATTTTGACCGGTGATACAAATGTCTGAGCAATACATAACATTGGCCGAGGTCAGGGACCTTCTCACTGAAGAGCATGAGAAAAGGGAGCTCCTTACTTCGCAGAAGGCCGCAATGGAACATGCGAGGACAATTTGCGAGCTCTCCGCAGAGAACGCAAAGAAGATCATCGAAGAGGTCCGCACAATAAACGGTGTGACGGAATATACCGCGGTAAAGGTTGCGGATATACTTCCCCAATACCCGGAAGACGTAAGGGCGATATTTTCAAAAGAAAGGATAACACTTGACCAAAAGACCATCGATCGAATAATCGAGGTAGTAGGTAAATATCTGTAACACGTTTCAGCGTTGGTGATTGCATTTGGAAGAGTACGCATACGTTCTGGACTATCTTTCTCAGGGTGTGCCCACAAGTAATTTCGGCAAGAAGGAGCCGGTTTGCTATGCCTTGGGTGATGACGAATTCAAACTTTTCGAGCTTGTTCCGAAACCGACCGCGATCGTCAACATCGGCGAGAGAGTATACATAGGGAAGGATCCCGCAAAGAGGATGGTCATCGACCACGTAAAGAGGCGGGTCGGACCGGGAGATCTCACGAACAGCGCGCTGTCAGAGCTGGAATACTGCATCACCGATATCGTTATGGCAAATCAGCAGAGATTCATCAGATTCTTCAACGAGGCAGAACCGATATCAATGAGGAAGCACCTTCTTGAAGAACTACCCGGGCTGGGAAAGAAGACGATGACCGCGATACTCGATGAGCGCAGCAAGAACGGCCACTTCAAGGATTTCAAGGATCTCAGCGAACGTGCCGCCATAAAGAATCCCGAGAAGCTGATAACCGCACGCATTGCGCTTGAAGTGAAAAGCAACGACATGAAGCGCTACCTATTCGTGTCCAAATGAACCGAGGCGAAACGGGAAGGCTGATGGCCGAGACCGGCGTGGTCCCTAAGAAGAGCAAGGGTCAGAATTTTCTTATCGATGACAGAGTAGCCGACCGTCAGGTGAATTTCTCAGGCATATCCAAAGAGGATAGAGTATTGGAAGTGGGCCCCGGGCTCGGCATACTGACTTCGAGGCTTATAGAACGCACCGATCACCTGACATGCATAGAGATCGACGAGATCCTTGCGGGCCATGTCGAGAGCACATACGGAGACCGTTTGGATCTGATAAGGGGCGATGCCGTCAGGATCCCGTTCCCGCCGTTCGATGTGTTCGTCAGCAACCTCCCCTACAGCGTCTCCACGCCGATAATATTCAAGCTTCTGGAGTATGATTTCAGGAAAGCGATCGTGATGGTGCAGAAAGAATTCGCCGACAGGATGATCGCCGACGTAGGAAGCCCCGATTATTCAAGGCTGACAGTGAACCTGTTCTATAAGGCGGAATGCAGGCTTTTGGAGAAGGTACCGAGGTCGAGATTCAAACCTCAGCCCAAGGTCGATTCCGCGATAGTGGAGATCGTCCCGAGACCCGCTCCCTTTGAAGTACTGGATGAGAAAACGTTCTTTGATGTGACAGAAGCGACATTCAATCACAGAAGGAAGAAGATAGGAACATCTCTGAAAGCAGCGAAGATGATCAAAGACGATTGGGATGTCCCGTTCTTGGACTCGAGGGTGGAGGAACTGCGCCCGGCAGAGATCGCCGAGATAGCCAACTCTGTATTTGTTTTAAAGAAAGAATGCACTCGTTGAACGCCGGTGCATGCGGCGGCAAATGCCAACACTTAAAAAATACAATTTGATATATATACATACAAATCAGTGGAATAGATAATGCGCTTTCTGAGCAGAACAGAACAACGGGAGTGACAAATGAAGAAAATTGAGGTCGCGCTGATAGTCTTTGGCGTTCTTGTTATTGCAGGCAGCATTGCCTCCATCGTAGTCATGTTCAATGTATTGTCAAAAGAGCAGCCGCCGGCTCCGTGGGAAAGGGATCCATATTATAATTATTACATAGACTATGGGAGTTATGAGACTGAGATATTGCAAAATGGTTGGACAGGGAAAACTACTGAAGCCGGTCAAGATCCGCTTCTGGTGTTGAAGGAATTGACCGACACAACAGTGGACTCTGAAGGAAGGATCATTTCAATCAACGGAGTCGCTCCCGATCAAAGTATAGGAGAGAGCTGGGTCATATGGAAATATGACTATAATGCTGAGGATTATGGCAATAGGTGGGTGGAAATGGACTCGGTACCGCACTATGCATTCGGAGAGGGAACAGATTATTACTTGGGATTAACGCAGATCGATCCGGTCACGAAAACTCCTTATTTGAATCCTAATGATGGAGATATCTTTGTGGCTATACTCTGTGATTAAGGAAGCCTCATATCCTGCGGCGGGATTTGATGAAACCGATTCTTTTCTGAGCCGAGAACAGTAAAGGTATAACTCTTTGACCGCATACCATGGACATATGCAGGTCGGTATAGTAGGAAAACCGAATGTGGGGAAGTCGACATACTTCAGCGCCGCAACGATGGCTACGGTGGAGATCGCAAATTACCCCTTTACCACGATAGCTCCGAACAAAGGCATCGCATACGTCAGGACGCCTTGCGCATGCAAGATCCTCGGAGTTCAATGCACCCCACACAACTCAATTTGTATGAACGGGACGAGGATGGTCCCGATAGAATTGCTGGATGTCGCGGGTCTGGTCCCGGACGCCTGGGAAGGAAAAGGTCTCGGAAATAAATTCTTGGATGATCTGAGACAGGCGGATGCGTACATCAATGTGGTGGATGCCAGCGGGACCACTGATATTGAAGGGAATGTCATCGCCGCGGGGAAGTACGATCCCACCGAAGATGTTGTCTTCCTGAGAAAAGAGATCGCGCTTTGGATGAGGGAGATCATAAAGAACGGACTGGGCAAGATCGCAAGACAGGCGAAGATCCAGGGTACAAAACAGGAGGCCATACTTCAGGAGAGACTCACCGGCCTCAATATCACCGAAGGGCAGATCAAAGAAGCTCTGAGGCATGTGGAACTGCCGCAGGACCCCACATTATGGGATGACGATACTCTGCTGTCACTATGCATAAGGATAAGAGAATTGTCCAAACCGATGATAATCGCAATGAATAAATCTGACATCGCTCCGCCCGAGAACCTTGAAAAATTGAGGAAGATGGGGGATCACGCGATCCCGACACTCGCCGAGACCGAACTCGCTTTGAAAAAAGCAGCTACGGCGGGACTTATTGATTATATACCGGGCAATCCAAGTTTTACTATCAAACCCGGGATCACCCTTAACGACGGTCAGAAGAAAGCGCTTGGCTACATGGCGGACAAAATGAAACTGTTCAACGGCACAGGCGTACAGTCTTGTTTAGAGGAATGCGTCTTTAGGATATTGGACCTTATCGCCGTTTATCCGGTCGAGGACGAGTCGAAGTACACCGATCACTTCAACCGGGTGCTGCCAGATTGCATCTTGATGAAAAGAGGCTCCAACGCAAGGGATCTGGCATATAAGGTACACACCGAACTCGGGGACAAGTTCATAAGAGCGATAAACGCCAAGACGAAACGGACCGTCGGTGCGGATTATGTGCTTCAGGATGGGGATGTAATAAGAATAGTGGCAAACAAGTGATCAGATGGAAACTACCGATATCCGACTCATAACGGCATCTTACAGCAGCGACGCCGCCGGCAACGTCCTTGTTGAGCTGTTCGGTAAAACAAGAGACAAGAGATCCATAACCGTCCTTTACGGCGGGTTCGATCCTTATTTTTTCATTGTGGACCCGAGCAGCAATACCGAAGCGAGCCTGAAACCGGATCCGGAGATAATAAGAACGGAAAAGAACCGCCTTTTTTACAAAGGAGCAGACCATGATGTTCTGAAGGTCACCATCAAGTCCCCATGGAAGGTCCCCGATTACAGGAACGAGTGGAAAAAGAAAGGTTTCATAGTGCTGGCAGCAGACATACCTTTCCATCACAGATTTGTCTACGACAAAGATATGGGCTCCTGTATAAGGGTCGTCGGAGAGAGAACAAAAGGTCCCTATACGACAGACATTATCATGAAGATGTCCTCTTTCGAGAACATCGAGTCCTTCGATCCAGGACTGAGGATCCTTTCGTTCGATATCGAGAACAGCATCAAGAATGATGCCATTTACACCATTTGTTCGGTAGTCGAAGAGGATGGCATATATCGGACACTCGAAGCCCTGACAGGTGGCGAAGAGGATATAATAACAAGATTTGCAGAACAGATAAGGAAAGAGGATCCGGACGTCATTACAGGGTACAACATAGACAACTACGATATCAGACACATACTGAAAAGGGCAGATGCCAACAAAATGAAGGAAGCGATGCCCTGGGGCAGGGATCTCGGACAGCCGCGTGATGTGAACGACAGATTTTGGAGGCTTAAAGGAAGAATAATAATCGATGCGTGGTGGGCGGTAAAGCGCGAACTCAGACCTAAACAAGAGACGCTGAACGCAGTTTCCATGCAGCTTCTCGGCGAATCGAAGATGGATGTCGATCCTAAGCAAATGGATGATGAATGGAAGAACAACAGAGAAAAGGTCATCGAATATTGTAAGAAAGATGCAGAGCTTGCTCTGAAGATACTCATTAACGTGGGAACAGTAAGGAAAGGGATGGATCTAGCGACCGTAGCAAAGCTTCCGCTCGACGATGCTCTTAATGCGGGTTCTTCGCAGCTTGCCGATTCCCTTTTGATAAGGGAAGCGGACAGGCAAAAAGTAGGCATCCCTCTCACAGGAAGGAGAGAATCAGAAGACCAGATCGAAGGAGGATATGTTCACACGATGAACCCGGGATTGTACCACTGGGTATGTGTACTCGATTTCAAATCGATGTATCCTTCTCTGATAATCGCCAAGAACATCTGCTTCACTACTTTGTCCCAACAAGGTACTATCGTTGCGCCCTCCGGCGCAAGGTTCCTGTCTCCCGAGAAAAGAGTGGGGATACTGCCAAAGATCCTGAAAGACCTGATGCGTCAAAGAGATGAGATCAAAGCGAGAATGAAAGCGACATCGGACGAATATGAGAAGAGATACCTCAACGGTCTTCAGGAGGCCGTAAAGGTGCTTATGAACACATTCTACGGGGTTTTCGCATCATCCTTTTACAGATTCACAGATAAGAGCATAGGCGCCGCAATAACCGCATTCGCAAGGGAAAATGTGAAGAGGATCATCAGCGACGTTGAGAGCGAAGGGATATCCGTGATCTATTCGGACACGGACTCTGTGTTCATGCATTCTCCCAAAGAGGATCTGGAAGGCGCGGTAGAGTTCGGAAAGAGGATGGCAAAGAGATTCTCCGAAGAGGGAAGGACCTTGGAATTCGAGAAATTGATGGAGCCCCTCTTCTCACACGGAAAGAAGAAGAGGTATGTGGGAAGGGTGGTCTGGCCTACAAAGAGCGAAGAACTCCTTGTAAGAGGGTATGAGATAAGGAGGTCGGACTCATTCGATCTCCAGAGCCGTCTTTTAAAGGAATTGTTCGAAAAGATCCTCGACGAGAAGAACGATGAGGCCATGGCAATGGTCAAGGGCATGATCAAAGACACAATTTCCAAGAATGTCGACGTCGCCGACCTGGTGATATCCCGAACGTGTAAGGACCCAGCATCATATGAGAACCCGGAGAGAATGAGCAATGTCCAGGCGGCGTTGAAAATGAAAGAGAGAAAATACAACTTCATTCCGGGAATGAAGGTCTCCTGGATAGTTACGAACGGCGGCGTTGTGCCGCAGCAGGTGGAACCGTACATGAGCGGCGTAGAGTTCACAGCGGAACCGGATTACAAATATTATGCGGAAAGATTGGCACAGACGGCTTCCAGGATCACGGAGGTATTCGGTTGGACCGAGAGCGATCTCTTGGCAGGAAGCCAACAGAAGACCCTGTTCGATGACGACTTTGGCGGGAAAAGCGCACCGGAGAAAAAGAAAAAAGAAGAGACCGTGACTTCGGCAAAGGCTCCTCCGAAAAGACCTAAACTGGATGATTTCTTCTGATTGGAAGAATGAACCCAACTATTTGAAAACGAACAAAAATTGTTTTTGGAAATGGTTTATCGTGGCAATGTACCTATGGCACATTCACTCTCAGGTCGCTCTTTGATCCACATTGTAATGCTCTGTTGTGCCGGCTTTGTCGGTTACCTCAGAGAGATACAGTATTATCGAAGTCGTCGCTGAGATCACGATGCCGACGGTGTATACCATCTTTGATTCCTGATCATAACCTACTGCCATGTTGGTTAGAGCCCATACTTCTGCGTCCACATCGTTGCCTTCTACGGTCAGTGCAATGGTACTTCCGGTGTCGAATGCATCAGCAGGTAACCCCTGAGGACCATTACAGAGGAAGTATACATCCGTGTTTCCGTATTTCAATCCAAACTGACCATCGATGCAGTCCGCAACGCATACTGTCGTGAAACTGCCTGCTGTTCCCGAGTAAGTACTGGTAGTACCGATGGTATCCGATTCTTTGTATGAGCCCTTATCCTGCACTGCGACCCCATAGTTTCTCAGCTCGGCTGTCATTGTGTATGTTGGATATGTATAGACCATCCGATACGGTATATTATTTTTTGTGTCAGCGTAGATCTTGGCTGTAACATCATCAGTGACCATCGAGTACACATTCAATTTCAATTTGCCATAATTGGCCGTTTCTATCTCTTCTATGCCTTTGAATTGTGTATCATTATCCGATGAATACTTGGGCATAAGTGTATATTGGATTGTGTTTGTTGTGGTCGTGCCTGTGGCCGTGGTTGTGATCACGCCGGTGGTTGTCTTTACAAAATATTCGTCCGCATTCTGACCGACGAATTCCATCTTTAAAGAGTCTACCGTGGCGACCCCGTTGATATCAAAGTCGAGGACCGTCCCGGGTGCTAATTCTTGTTCTTTATTGTTATCGCCGGATAAGACAATATACAACGCAACCGCCACAATGACCACAATAATGATCACTATGACGACCAACAGGATCGTGCTTATTTTGCCGGACCTGTCCGTTTTAATTTTATTAATAAGTTGCATAGTTTTTCTCCAATGCAAGCGGGCATACCCCACATGCTAACTGTTAGATAAGAAACGCCTTTGTTAATATAAATAAGCCAATGCGCAACTCTTTTTAAAAACTGTGTTTACTATAGTTGCGAACCTAACTTATTTGAATGATTAAGTTCATATCTCTTTCATGGCGGGAATTGAACTGATACCGATCTCGAAGCCTGTCGACCTGAAGTTCATCGAAGGAAAGCTGAAAGAGATAGAGGCAGAGAGCAAGAAACAAAAGAAAGCGGGCGAAAGACTTGAGTTCATCAGATTGAGGTATCTTGGATATTCGGTCCCGGAAGCGTGCATGATCAAAGGCATAACCATTCAGACCGGATACAATTGGCAGAGTTCCTGGAACGAGAACGGCATTGATTCCGTAATGCCTAACTACGGAGGCGGGAGACCCTCCGCCATGACCCTTGAACAGAAAGAAAGGTTCAGGGATGCGGTGGCAAGGGACATGATGACCACCGTTGAGGCCGGGGCGTTCGTAAGAGAACATTTCGGTATCGAATTCACTCCGAAACACATCCGTTCCATGCTCAGGTCCATGGGATTCAGACATGCCAAGCCGTATGATGTCGATTATCGGCGCCCTGCCGATGCGGAAGGCATTTTAAAAAAAGACTCGGAACAGCGCTGGACTCTGTGAGCCTGAACGATATCGCCTGGGGGTTCGCAGACGAATCCGCACAGAGGATCAGCGTAAACACCGCAAGAGTGTGGTCGTTGGGAAGACCCGTTCGAAAGATGAACTCCGATCGTGTGAACGCCAACACATTCGGGTTCTATGCGATCAACGGTAATTCTTCCGTGCTGTTCCCGGAATCATCCAAAGGCGCTGACATGTGTGCTTTTCTTGATGCGATCCGCGCAGCCAACGGAAACACGAAAGTGCTGATGATATTGGATAACGGCAGGATCCATCATACAAAGGCAGTGAGATCCCATGCGGCCGAACTCAATATCGAGTTCCTTTTCCTTCCGCCGTATTCTCCGCAGTTCAATCCGATCGAATTCATATGGAAGACCGTCAAAGCAAGGGTCTCCGGTATGTTCCTTCTCTGCAAAGATCATCTGGTGGAGTTTGTTAAAGAGACATTCATGAAAGAATCCCTGAAAATGAGCTATGCTGAAGGATGGAAGAGGACTTTTTTAATCGACCATGAGTCTAAATAGTTAGGTTCGTGATTATAATTCATCTTGAGAATTCAGAGGGACATGTGATGCAGCAGTGCGATATTTGTAGTATTTGTTGCATTTCTAAAATTATTCTTAACTATAATGAGGTCGTCTTAAAATACTGCCTAAATTGAACCAAATTTAGTGATAGCAACTTGCGGAGATAGCAATATTTCTTGTTTTGTGTTAGATAAGGCAGTTCATGGCCAAATGCTCGTCAGCCTTAATTTTTCAGTCTTTGAATAGCTTGACATTGAAAAGATTTTAAGGAGTTTGAAGGTTGTTTTGTTTATTTCACACCACAGTTGATGAGCCGCCCTCTTGTGATATGCTTTTCAGTGTGAATACTATTGTCGTGGATCCAGATATCATGTCGATCTGGTATATGACTTTAGACGCAGAATCAATGTAGAAGGTAAGTCCGTCCGCTGTATCATTCCATATTTGGACAGACCTAGTGCCATCTCTCGTTTCGAGTGTCTTAACAGAGCCACTGTTTTGTGCATTGACCAATAACCCTTGAGGATTATTTCCAAGAGAATACATTTCACCGATACCCATTGATGATAGATCATAAACAAATCCATATTGGCCGTTTGTACAATCCGCAACACATTTAACCTTCATCGTATAGCCGGTTCCGGCGGGGTCTGTAAGTGCATAATTATACGTTGTACCTACCGAGTCGGATTGGGTGTATGAACCTGAGTTCTGCATTTTCAGAGCATAGTTTTTCAGTACGAAGGTTGTTGTTTTTCCGGAAACCATCAATATCATTTTGTACGGTAATCCTGTCATCTGATCAAGGTATTGTGTTGTCGTTACTCCACTTGTTGTTGTATTGACTACATTCAGCGTTTTCTGTCCGTCTACAGTATCCATTGCCTGTGTGCCAACAAGCTGGTAGCCGCTGGTGTCTGGATTTTTAGACTCCAGAATATAATCTGAGCTGCTTCCACTTGATGCATAATATGTGGTCTTTACAAAATCTGAATCTGCATTTTGACCAATATACTCCAATTTCATCTCGGTGTACTGGCTCCCTGTAACTGTGTAATCCATCATCGATCCGGGTGCCATTTCAATGTCCGTACCGATATTGTCCACGACCTTTGCGACCGGGTCATAATACAGGTACAGCGTATCGCCCATACCGTCTGTGTACATCCATATGTGGGTGGTGGCACCGCTAGATGTGATGCCGCTCATATTTGTTTCCACCGCATCGATCGGCAATCCAAGCGGACTGTTGCTAATTGTGTCTATTGTGGATCCACCGAGAGAACTGAGATCATATTCGACGCCATACTGTCCGTTCCGGCAATCAGCGATGCACGTGCTCGTCACTGTATATGGTGTTCCGTCGTATGTCAGCGTGTAACTTTTTCCGGTGCCTATTGCGCTAGATTGCTTATACGAGCCCGAATTTTGCCTTATAAGACTATACTCATTCAAAACAGCGGTGACGGTAGAGTCCCCATTAATCGTTGTTATCTTGTACACCAACCCGGTTGACGGATCTACAAATAATGTTGAGCCGTCAGTCAGATCAGTTGCCACATCCAGCATTTTTTCGCCGTCATGTATAGTAGTTATCTTCTCTGTGCCAGTAACCTGATATTTACTGCCGCCGGGCTTAGCCATTGTGGAATAAAGCACGATATCGTTTCCGTTCACAGTGTACGTAGTTTTAGCGAAATAAATGTCCTTACTTTGTCCGATTATTTCTGCTTTCAACTCTGTAATCGGCTCTCCTCCGGTAACTGTGAAATCCAGTGTTGTTCCAGGCGCCATTTCAGGGGTACCCTTTTGCTGGTTATCGCCGTTGTTTGTTACTATGATAAATACTGCGACGACCACAATGATAACGACAATGATCGCGACGATCGCAAGCATGATGGTGCTTATTTTGCCAGAGGTGTCTATTTTCATTTTATTCAGTTGCATAGTTTTCCTCCATATGCAAGCGGGCACAATCCCCCCATGCTCACTGTTACATTCGAAACGCCATTGTTACTATAAATAGACCCGCACACCCCTCTTAAAAAGTACCTTTAAATAGCTAATTTGTATGGGCGGTAGTACAGAACTCAGTGTTCTGCCGGAAATGTGCCCTCTGGGTGAATCCGAAAAGGTGATTTAAATGGCTGACGAAGATCAACAGCAAGAAGTACGCCCGGTCAACGGGAAAAGTATGTACAGTTATATCGGGGAAGCTTGGAAGAACCCGAGCAAGACCTATTTGAAAGAGCTCAACCACCAGAGAAGGATCGAGTGGAGGAGAGAGGAGAACTTCATCAGGATCGAGAGACCCACAAGGCTTGACAGGGCAAGAGCCCTCGGATACAAGGCCAAACAGGGCTACGTCGTGGTGAGGGGACACGTAAGGAAAGGTTCTTTCCAGAAGAGAGCTATCACTGCGGGAAGGAGACCTAAGAGAAAAGGTATCAACAAGATAACAACCGGCAAGAGCCTCCAGAGAATGGCTGAGGAGAGAGCCGCGAAGAGATACCCCAACCTTGAGGTACTGAACTCCTACTGGGTCGGAGCGGACGGAATACAGGAGTGGTACGAGATCATCTTGGTCGATCCTGCGCACCCTGTGATCAAAGCGGATCCGAAAATCAACTGGATCTGTGAGTCCAACAACAAGAACCGCGTCTACCGCGGACTGACATCGGCAGGAATAGCCGGCCGCGGTCTGAGGAACAAAGGCAACGGTGCCGAGAAGAACAGGCCCTCGATCAAAGCAAAGGGAAGAAGAGGAAAGTAACCTCTTCATAAACATTAACAAACTTATTTCCCGTCTTTATGACGGGAATGCTTCTTCTTTTATTGTTCTCAACATAAGGGAGACTTCCTCATCGCTCATGCCGACCGTCGGGAAGTACAGAGGTATCTTGTATTCCGTCACATCCTGTTGTTCCAGGTCAGATAACGATGCTCCCCTAACTATTCCCAGGATGTCCGGTGAAACGACATCCCCGTATTTCATTTCGGGATCATACCTTTCCAGGAGCGGTTGTTTATCCCCCCTGACAATGACCTTACAGCCGCGCTTCATCATCAGCCATGCCGAGAGGACATCCCTTTCGCTTTTGACCTCCGCCAAGACCTTGCCCTGAGTGCCTAACGGGAGGCCTGCATGGCCTCTTACTGTCGTTACAAAAACATAGGCCTTATTGTTCCTTACTTCAATAAAAAAGATAACATCTGGGTCAGTGAGTTTTACCCTCACGTTCTTGCTCTCGTTCGCAAGGAAGATCGCGGAACCGGCCTCTCTTCCCACATCGATGCTTGTGTATTTTTGATTCCCTTCCCTTCTCGCTTTGACGGCAAAGGATTCACCCCCCTTCAGTATATTCAGGGAGTATTTCGCTGCGGTCGAACAGATGTCCTCCATTGCGGAAGAACACGTTTCCGTGACAGAGAGGGACGCTATCCCGAACACTCTTCTTATCGTGCGTACCGCTGCATCTGTATCCTCGGATTCGATGTAGAATCTCGAATCATTTTTCGTCACCAATGCTTCTATCCTGTCCGCGGCCAACATTGACATTATGTTGTCTTTGAGCCTGTTCTCGAACCTTACACGCACCGGCGTGCTTTTCAGGCCTATCTCCGAATATCTCGCAAGTATGATGGACACTGTCTCTCCAATATGCCATTCGGATATATTCTTTCACCTCAAGAATTAATATCTTCGTACGCTCTTTCGGAGATATGGACCCGATGCTGATACTTGCCCTTTTAGCGGTCGGTATCGGCGCAAGCATCATCGGAACGATCTTTGGTATCGGCGGCGGAATAATATTCATTCCGATCCTGACGGTATTATTAAAACTGTCAGCGAACGAGGCCGTTGCCGTGAGCCTTGTGGGTATAATCGCGACCTCCACCGGTGCAGCATCATACTATGTAAAGCAGGGCGCCTCCAATGTCAGATTGGGATTGCTTCTCGAGATAACCACAACGCTGGGCGCCATGATGGGTGCATTCCTTGCCATATATGTTGCCAATTGGATCCTGCTTTGTGTATTCGCTTGCGTCCTGATCTACAGCGGAGCGACAATGATCCTCAAGAAAGAAAGAGTGATAGCCGACGCAGACGACGGAAGCGATATGTGCTTTTATTATTGCGACGAAAAAGACCCGGCAGAAAAAAGGTACAAGATCATCAACATCAAAAGCGGCCTTGCGGTATGCACAGGTGCCGGCGTTCTTTCATCCATGACCGGGGTCGGCGGAGGCACCATCAAAGTTCCTTTGATGAACGTCCACATGCACGTTCCGATCAAGGTCGCAAGCCCGACAAGCAGCTATATGATAGGAATAACCGCGTTTATGGGTGCAATAATCTACTTCATACAGGGAGAGCTTCTTCTCGACTATGCGGCCGCTATTGCGGTAGGCGCATTGATCGGCTCATTCATTGGTACGAGGGTGGCGAAGATGATCGATGCCGGACCTATGAGAAGATACTTCTCAATATTGCTCTTTGCGATCTCGATAATAATATTCCTTGAGGCAGGTGGTATCCTTTGAAGATGAATGCGGCCACCTCTCTTGCCCTCAGGATCTGCCTTTTTTCGGGGATAATCGTTCTTGCATTGGGATTGGTACTATCAGATCAGGATTACGGGCGGGATATACTTTGGGTCGGCATCCTTATCCTGGTTATATCTCCATTCGTCGGCGTTCTGACGACATATGTATATCTGATCTCAGAAAAGGACTGGAAATGGGTAAAGGTCGCATCGGTGCTGATCGCGGTGATCGCAGTTTCTATAGTAATGTCCATTTTGAAGTGAGTAAGAAAGTGTTCACTCATCTCTTTTTTTTGCACTGCGCGCAGACGGAACCATCTTTTACAGTTGAGCACCCGGCGCATCCTCCGCACTTGATAGATCTGTACGTGAAGTAAGCGGAGATGATGATCACGACCAGTACGACGGTCCCTATAAGAAAAGTGGCTGCTTCAGGAGACATTGGTCCTCCTCCTCAATATGCCGAACGGTTCCTTTGCGATGACAATATAGATCAATACCGCAAGTACGATCACTGCCGGAACGATCCCCAACCCCAACCCATTACCGAAGAACAATCCTGCGAATTGGTAGACGATCAAAGAGATCGAGTATGCCAATATGCATTGGTATGCGACCGCTTTCGCGGTCTCTTTCCATGATCCGAGTTCCGCCCGCATCGCACCCATCGCTGCGACACACGGGGCGCATATCATGTTGAAGATAAGGAAAGAATACCCAGCCGCAGGCGTCAGCATGCTTCCGACAATGTTCCACAATCCTTCTCCGCTGCTTTCGGAACTGAACAAGACCCCCATCGTTCCGACGATATTCTCTTTTGACAACAAGCCTGTGATCGTAGCAGTGGTGAACTGCCAATCATCGCCGTATCCAAGCGGTACAAATACGTACCTCAGGACGTTTCCTATGTCCGCCATCATCGAGTCGTTCGGATCGACCGTGTGCATTCCCCAGTCGAACGTGGACAGGAACCAAACGGCGATGCATGCCAACAAAACGAACGTTCCAGCATTCCTGACAAATGCCCACGCCCTTTCGAACATCGATCTCACCACACTAACGAAATGCGGAATGTGATATTGAGGAAGTTCCATTATGAAGGGCGAAGGAGTGCCCGCAAGCGACTTCCACTTTTTGAGGATCACTCCAGACATAAGTATGCATATTATTCCTATGACATACACAGAAATGGCAACAAAGGCGCTGCGCCCGAAAAGCGCACCCGCTATCATGGCTATGACAGGCAGCTTTGCCGAGCATGGAATGAACGTTACCACCATCGCGGTGATCTTTCTCTCTGTCCTGCCTTCTATGGTCCTCGATGCCATGATGCCGGGCACACCGCACCCCATTCCCACCAGAACGGCTATGAACGACTTCCCCGAAAGCCCGAACCTGCGTAGAATGTGGTCCATGATGAAGGCGACCCTTGCCATGTAGCCGCATTCTTCGAGTATCACCAGCACCAGGAACAGCACGAGTATCTGCGGCAGGAAACCTATTACCGCACCGACACCGGCGATTATCCCATTGACTATAAGTCCGGTCAGCCAATCGGCGGCGCCGGCATCCGTCAGCCAACTCTTGGCGGAAGGCATCACTGTGTTTGCGATGTAGTTGTTGAGTTCGGCGGTCCCCCAGCCCCCGATCGTCTCTATAGCAATAAAATAGATCGCGAACATAATGAGAATGAAGATCGGTATGCCCAGCCAGCGGTTCGTTACTATCCGGTCTATTCTGTCAGAGGTCGTTTCATTCCTTATCACGCCGCTTTTATCAAGAGATCCGCCCAAGATCTTGCCGATGAGCTCATATCTTTCCTCAGCGACAATACTGTCCGCGTCCCAGCCCATCTCCCTTTCCATCAAGGAAACGATGGTCTCGATCTCACCTTTGGTCTCTCGATCTATTTTTGCTCCTGCCTTCTCGTCCTTCTCGAGAAGTTTGATAGCATACCATCTTTTGACATTATCAGGTACTTTTCCCTTTATGCAGCCCTCTGCCATGGACACGTACATTTCGAGTTCTTTTGAGAATCTCAACCCAGTGCTGTGTTCTGTTCCGACCACTGACATCACGGTTTCGGTGAGCTCATTGACGCCATGCCCTTTCACTGCGGTCGTTTCGACTATCTTGCAACCAAGATCTTTTGATAACTTGGCAACGTCTATCCTGATGCCGCTATTGGCAGCCACATCCATCATGTTAAGCGCAATGATGGTCGGAATTCCAATAGACAAGATCTGGGTCGTCAGATAAAGGTTCCTTTCCAAATTCGAAGCGTCCACGATGTTGATCACTGCGTCGGGACGTTCGTTCAGCAAAAAGTCCCTCGTAACGATCTCTTCCGGCGAGTACGGAGATAATGAATATATGCCGGGAAGATCGACGATTATCACATCCTCTCTGTTCCTGAGGTTTCCTTCTTTCAATTCGACCGTAACACCGGTCCAATTCCCGACACGCTGTGAACTCCCTGTGAGTTTATTGAAAAGGGAAGTCTTTCCGCAGTTCGGATTTCCTGCCAAGGCTATCTTTACTGTCATATTCTCCCTCTCTCATTGAACAAGTAAGGTTCCGTCTGCGGTTCGGGACGCATATAGGCGTTCGATCGCTTCAGGCGGGAACATAGAATATCTTCGACGCAATCGCTCTGTCCATAGCTATCCTCGAACCCTTTATGTCAAGGATCATGTTCCCCGCATTCTCATTGATCACAGATACACGAGCCCCTATAACGAATCCGAGCTCACAAAGGAATTTCCTTGTATCTTGCTTTGCGGTGACCATTACTATCTTTCCGCCGTCGCCGATCTTCGCGGTGACCAACGGTACGCCGCTTGCAGACGCATCTTCGAGCGGGATGCACATACTTCCTGTGCACACCCCCTTACATATGTTATTCTCCGCATTCTTGCAGTCACATCCTCTGTCCATGATTTTAGGATATCCTAAAAGTATTTAATATTAGGCATTCCTAAAAACTTGATTTTAAAGAAAGAAGATAAATCCTCTTAAAGACCCAGACGCCGTTTTTGATAATATTCTTATATTATGCTCATATGAAATGACGCCAGACACACGACCTACCGATAGTCAAAATAGTGCAGGGGAAGGGATTTGAACCCTTGGACCACTAAGGACTAGACCCTGAATCTAGCGTCGTTGGCCAGGCTTGACTACCCCTGCTTATTCGGGCTGATTCACTTTTTCATATAAAAGAGGTACGTGCACATTCTAAAATTTGTGCACGTATTTTTGTTTTTTTAGGCTCAAGCCTTCATTATTTTCATCCATCCGCCGCTCTCATAGATGGCGAGCTTTCTCTGTTTAAGTATCGACTCGAACTCATCCCATGTGATGACCGATAATCTGTTGTTGCTTCCCTTTGTGAATTGGACACCCGATGTTCCCTTTACTTTTCCGGGCTTAAGACCCTTGTTTTGTGCGATCTGCTTCGCTTTCGCGAGGTCAATTTTTTCCATTACCATCTCTTTCACTCCCTTATGCCTGCTGGCATAGTGTAAAATAAATATCCAGATGGGAAATATTTAAAAGTTATTGCCATAAAGAGGGAAATTGGGGCGAAAAACAATATTTTTGAGGTATTTTTTGTGCTGGCTCAGGTTCCGCGCAATCGCAAGAAATATCAATCGGAATATTTCTTTGGATACTGATGAACAACGCCCACTCTTTGACGCTCCGCTCGATAACGGACGATGACATGACAGCGGAGAAGGCCCTAAAAATAGGGCGTATGATCGGCAGAACCTACAAGAACGTATGTATCGGTTCCGATACCAACCCCAGCAGCAAAGTGATCAAGAACTCTCTGATCAGCGGGCTGCTTTCTGCAGGCGCCAATGTCAACGATGCAGGGATTGCCCCTGCCCCGGCCGTAGCTTTGGCGTCCAAGGGGTCCGACTGCATGCTTATGGTGGGGGAGCCGAACGAACAGGGAGTCATCAGCAGAATTTACATTATGAATTCAGATGGTTCTATGTTCACGAAGGAACAAATTCGGCAGCTGATAACGAACGGAAGGACAGATCGGCCTCTTCCAGGATACAAAGGCATCGGTAATCTGAGAATTATTGATTCTGTCGCCGAGGATTACAACAGGGTCATTTGTAATAAATATCCGGAAAAAATAGACACACCAGTAATATTGGATTGCGGCTGCGGATGCACATCAGTGTGTGCACCTCAGATCTTAGCATCCTTAGGTGCAGATGTAACGACCATCAATGCACAAAATGATCCGCAATACAGCCCCAGGCCTCCCGGAGTAAGCATCAGGGATGTCTCCAACTTGATCGGCATCATCGACACAGGTCTGGGCAACATAGGTATCGCACTTAACGGCGACGGCACCAGGCTTGCGCTGATCAATGAGAGAGGAAAATATGTTGACCCGGATCATGTACTTGCGTTATTGCTTCTATTTTTGAAACCATCATCGTTGGTCGTGCCGATCGATGTCTCCGCTGTGGTTGAAGATGCATTCAAAGGTATCATCGAGGAGGAGGTCTTCACAGACTCCGTGCCAGGCAAAGAGAGGCAGATAATACGTGCCGACAAAGATATCGAATCCATCACCGCGGCAATCAAGAGGGAAGGCGCAGAGATGGGGGTGCTGACGGACGGAGCATTCATCTTCCCCAATGTGACCCTCTGCCCGGATGCGATAAATGCAGCGGTCATTCTTACAAAGATGTCAAGAGATAACAGCCTGAGTAGTCTGTTGGCGTCATTCCCTAAGTATATTCTCATCAGAGCGTCGGTCCATGTCCCCATGAACGCCGAGCACTTCAACAGAAAGTTCGGCGAAAAGATGGAAGAGCTTAATTCAGACAACACTTGGGATATCGATGGAGGCCGGGTCGGCATGCCTGGCGGATGGTTCGCAGTCTCCAGAGCATCAGATAATCCGGAATATGTTACCATAACGGCGGAAGCAAAGGATAAAGCATATGCCGTAAGCATGATGGAGTTCGCAAAGAAGATCGTCCGCGATATAGTGTGATCAGAAGACCAGTTCAAGGTCCACTTTTCTTCCGGAAGAATCGTACGCTTTCCAGCTGCTGCGGTCGTATGGCTGGCACGTTATGAAATGTATTCCCCCCATCTGGTTGAAGAAATCCAGGTCCGCATCGGACGGATCGTTACGATATCCGGGGTGCGAGTGTGCCGATCCAGATTTGTGAAAATCGATCGGCGACATCCAATCGTTAATGAAGCTGTGACTCTCACCGTACACTGAACCAGGGACCAATATTATCTCTGATATAACGCCGTCATACTCCCTATGAAAGCAAATAAACTCATCGGGATATGCGGATCTGGCGGATTCGTTGAATCCGTCTATGAAATCAACGCTTACTCCGTATACTTTTTTGCTCATATAGCGTTCACCAGCTTGTTCCTCACTCTTGAGTAGAAATCTGTATTGAACCTTATGAATTTGACAGTTTCAGGGGATCTTATGAAGTCGATACGTGTTTTTCCCCGGATCTCATATTCTTCCTGGCCATCGACCACCAGCAGGCAGCCGCTGTCCATGACCGTTTCCACAGTTATCTTTGCATTAGCAGGTATGACGAACGGTCTCGACGCAAACTTATAGGCCGCCATCGGGACCACAACGACCGCATTCACGCGCGGGTCGATCAGCGGAGCGCCGAGACTCATCGCATAGCATGTCGAGCCCGTCGGGGTAGAGATCATTATGCCGTCCGCACGGAGTTCCATCATGAACTTGTCGTTAACATAAATTTTGAAATGCCTGATCTTTGCGATCGAGTCGGTATGAACAACGGCCTCGTTCACTGCCTCCGCAAGATACTCTCCCTCATACCAAGAGCTGAGTTTGAATCTCTCCTCGACCACATAGTCGCCGTTGCGGAGCCTTTTGATCCCCTCCTCGAGATCCTTTACATCTACTTCGGTAAGGAATCCCACTCCGCCTGCGTTTATGCCGAAGAGCGGAGCTTTATTCTTCATGAACGTTCGGAGTATCGTTCCGTCGCCGCCTATGGTGATCATTATATCCACTTTCATTTCCTCTATCGGGAGCCCTTCCATTCCGAGTTCGCCTGCGATACTTTCATCCAGGACATAGTCGCAGCCTTCAAGCGCCTTTAACACCCTTTTTGTGTACTCTTTGGCCTCGGGGACCTTTGTGTTCACACATATCCCGTATCTTGGCTCGAACATCTCTTTCTCCATGATGATGAAATCGTAAACCTTCTTTTCTCCGAAAGCGATGAAACTGGAGTGGCATCCGATATCTAATCCCATGTCCAGCGCATTTCCGTCGAGGTCGTATACCTCGCCCCCCGCTTCTCTTAGAATGAGAGTACTCGCTGCGATATCCACGACCCTTATGCCGCGGGTGTACTTCTCGACATGCATCATGAAGCCGTCCGCTACACCCTCGGCCACCAATACCATCTCTAAGGATGCGCAGCCGAGGGAGCGGGACGAGCTGACCCTCTTTGCAAGGCCGAACGACTCGGGGGTCGCAGAGTTCCCCATGTATATCATCATGAACAGGTCTGCCATATCGGCTTTCCTGACGCAGATCTTCGAACCGTTCTTGTATGCACCCTTCCCCTTTTCTGCGGTTATCACATCGCCCGTGGCGATGTTCCTGATATATGCTGTGTGAACATCGGAAAGCGACCTTGTACCGATTGCCATTGATATTGTATAAAGCGGGATCCCGGCGACAGCGTTGGATGTTCCGTCGACAGGATCCAAGATAAGTGTTTCTTCTCCTCCATTATCTACGTACCCTATCTCTTCGCTCAGGACATTCAAAGGGATATTATGCCTTTCAAGGTAATCAAGGACCACATTCTCGGCGATCTTGTCTATCTGGGATGTAGAAGTTCCGTCTGCGCCGATACCGATGCATTCTCCTTTACACTTTGAGTCTGGGATCTTTTTGACAGCCTCCTCTACCGCATCGGCTATCTTGCTGAGAACATCCATCATGAACGTGAAGATATGGTCGGGATATATTGCTCTTTTGATTACTCTTCCTCTTCGGTGATGGGATGGACCTTTCTGTTGATCAGTATCACCAGTCCGCCGACGATCAGGAAAATGCCGCCGATAATGGCAGAATAAACGCCTTCGCCCAAGGAATCTCTGAGAAGGACGGGCCCCGCTATAATGGCCGCAGAGTTCACCATCCATATTTCCCTCTCCGGATAGAGTATGTACAACAGCACGGCGGCCACTATTAATGCCCCGACAATAATTCCGGCGACCGCACTTTTCTTCTCATGTTTTGTGAACGAAAGAGCGGCAATAAAAACAGCTGCCACAGATGCGACCAATACTATGAGCGGCATGTAGAGGAAATATCCTGTGTCCGGGTATGCACGGCCGCCATAAGTGTGGTTCCTCAGAAAGAAATCTATTCCGGAATATTCGATATGTTGAAACCCCTCGCCCGAGGCAAACCATAACTGGAACACGCTGAATATACCTACAATGGCCCCGGTCAGCATCAATATCTTCAGAAGTTCGATGGAACCTTTGGCAAAGTCTGAGTTTTCATCAGGCACGGCCGAGGATAAGGATTGATAATTAAAAGGATGTTGTAAGAGGTTTATGTACATTTGAGTGTGAACAGTTCAGGCCGGTTTGTCTTCGACCGTCAGTCTCAACGCTCCGAATATTATCAAAAGTATTCCAACGATCATAGCAAGCCATATTTCGATTCCCGCATAGTCAGACATACTCACGGTACATCCGTTTTCTGTTTCAGGATATGTGTAGAACAGTATGGCGGCAATCACAAAGAAAAGTACGATGGATTATTAAATTACACATAGATTACAAACAGATGATCCCCATCGACTCTGCGGGCGGTTTGGTCTATTCCGAAAACAGCCGCCTTTATACCTTATCTTCCAGACCAGGCATCAAAGTCTACGGCGAGAAGCTTGTGAGGATCGGCGACCAAGAATATCGTGAATGGAATCCCAGGAAAAGCAAGCTTGCTGCATACATAAAAACCGGCGGCAACATCTTTCCGATAAAAAAAGACAGCAGGATACTATATCTCGGAGCTTCCAGCGGGACCACTTCATCGCATATTTCAGACATCGCCGCCGAAGGGAAGGTCTATTGTGTGGAGTTTGCGCCCAGGATGTTCAGGGACCTTTTGAACACGTGCGAAGCAAGACCGAACATGCTCCCTATACTCGGGGATGCGATAACCCCAGAAGAGTACCAATTCGCCGTAAGCAAAGTGGATGTCGTTTACTCCGATGTTGCTCAAAAGAGACAGGCTGATATCATCGCTGATAATATGGATTTCTTCCATGTGGATATGGGGATGGTGGCGATTAAAGCAAGGTCGGAGGACGTGGCCTCGAACCCTCTAGAAGTGTACAAAGAGTCAGAAAAAAGGCTGAAAGAAAGAGGATTCAGAATATTGGATTCGAGAGACCTCGAACCCTATGAGAATGCTCATAGGATGATCGTTTTCGAGAGGAATTGATTTGGGGACGGTCTACGCGGTCGCTTTCAAAGGTGACCGTTTTTTAATGGTATTCAATAAAAAACGCAATGGATGGGAGATGCCCGGCGGCCATGTTGAAGACGGAGAATCTGTCGAGGTCGCTGCGAAAAGAGAATTCTCGGAAGAAGCGGGATATGAGATAGACATCCTCGAAACGAAGGACATCGGCCAATGTCATGTTTGTGCATGTTTGCTTCTCGATAGGATCAATGATTCGCCGGAGATGATCTCCGATCTTTTTTCTGCGATCCCATATGACCTCGCCTTTGACAGAGATGAATATGAAACCGTTATTTCATGGGCACGTTCTTCTGTTTCACGCAGTGGAAAGGATCGCCATCTTCAGTGAAATCACACATTTTATCTGTGTTTCCGGGTTCTTTCTGCAAAACTTATTTAAAAATACTCCTGCATTCACAGACCGATGCAGGCCTTCCTGGACGCATATGGGATTTTCTCCGTCGCAGTGCAGTGGGCATCGGCAATTTTAGCGGTTATGATGATATTAATAATGGTATTTTTAGAGCGCGCCGAGCAACGCACCATCGCCATGTGGCTCACGGTCATGATATTCCTACCGCTCGCCGTGTGGCTGGGTATATTGCTCACACTTCCTGTCGGTCTTTTCTTTACCGTGGCCTTCTTTATTTATTTATGTTTCGGGCAGACATATTATCAAAGAAAATTGTTCGGGATCAAGAACATCGGCGATCAACAGCTTATGGGGATCAAAGCAGAGGCCATGGAAGAACTGAACAAACAAAACATGACGCCCGAGAATGAGGACGGGATACGTTTTGCAAGATCGATGCTGGATGTCGGGGGCTCGGCTTTCAGTAACAACAACGACATCAGGGTGTACACCATGGGGGAGCCGTTCTTCGACGATTTCCTCAATGACCTGTCCAAAGCCGAGAAGTTCATCAATGTAGAATATTACATTGTGAGAGACGATGAGGTCACTAACAAATTCATGGATATTTTGATAGAGAAAGCCAAAAGCGGTGTGGAAGTAAGATTCATGGTCGACGCCATCGGCTTCAAGCTCGGACCGAAGAACAGGATGAAAGAGTTCAAGGAAGCGGGCGGACAGTTCAGGCTGTTCCACAAGGCCGTGACCGTACTTCTGAGTCCGAAAAAACAGAACAGGAACCACAGGAAACTGGCGGTGATCGATGGCAATATAGGCTATGTCACAGGATTTAACATCGGTGACGAATATATGGGAAAGGGTGAAATGGGGAACTGGAGAGATACGGGAGTGCGCATCCGGGGGAATGGGGTCGTTCCCATAAATGCCAGATTTTTCATGGATTGGGGATATGCAACGAAGGACAGGCTCGATGCCAACTCGGACAAGATGGACATGTACTTTCCCGTCAATAAAGAAGAATACGGGAACGACATCATGCAGCTCATATCCGGCGGACCCGACACAAAGAGCAACCCCATCGAATTTCAATATCTTAAGCTGATAAACGCAGCAAAGAAAACACTGTACATCCACACTCCGTATTTAGTGCCGAACAGCGAGATCCAGAAGGCGCTGATACTGTCTGCCGCATCCGGTGTGGACGTCAGGATAATAATGCCCGATAAGCCGGACCATCTTTTCATTTTCTGGGCGAGCATATTGCACGCCGGAGAACTTATGAAACACGGAGTGCGGATCTTCCAATACACAAAAGGTTTCGTTCATTCGAAAACATTCGTGGCCGACGGTGTGTTCTGTTCGGTCGGCTCGGCAAATCTGGATCAAAGAAGTATGAGATTGAATTTCGAGTCCAATGCGATGATCTACTCGAAAAAGATCGGACAGATAATGCACAATGCTTTTCTGGAGGATATAGAACATTGCGCCGAGTACACCCCGGAAAAATACGGTAAACTGACCAGATGGGAAAGAGCAAAGATCAGTTTCGCACGTCTTTTCAGTTCATTGGCTTAAAAAACGAGGGTCAATCTTTTATACTCCTTATTTATAGGTGGGCTCAGCCTCGCCGCGTATATAATGATCGGAGAATCAAAATATGGCAAGAATGCAGACAAGAAGAAAGGGCAAATCCTGTTCGAAGCGCCCCATGATATCTGAGAACCCTGAGTGGGTACCTCTTACAGCCACCGAAATAGAGGACCTCATCGTTCAGTTCACCGAGAACGGAATGGTTTCCGCAAGGATAGGACTTGTTCTCAGAGACCAATATGGAGTGCCCAATGTGAGATTGGCAACCGGGAAGACCGTTACCGAGATCATGAAGGAGAAAGGAGTAATGCCTGACCTTCCGGAAGACCTTTCGAATCTTATGAGGAGAGCGATCTCCCTGAACGTTCACGTGAAGAACCACAGAGGGGATGTTGCCAACATAAGGGGACTCAACCTGATCGAAGCAAGGATCAGGAGATTGGAGCGCTATTACAAAAAGAACGGCGTTCTTCCCCAAACATGGAAGTACTCTCTCTCGAACGCAGAGATAATGCTCAAATGAGGGTCTTATGGACGATACCGTCCTACCTTCCAAACTTCTTACAACCTTATCTCAGGCAGTCAAAATTGTGAACGGCCACGATTTTATACATGTATATTCGCATTATGACGCTGACGGTATCACCGCGGCGTCCATCATAGCAAAAACGCTTCTCAGGGCAGGTAAAGAATTCAAGATCACTCTTTTCACAAGCCTGAACGATGAGAACATGAATACCATAAGGAGTGCGCCCTCCGAGTGCATAATGGTCACAGATCTTGGTGCATCATACATAGAACAGTTGGATGCTTTGAAATGCGACATCATTGTCCTGGATCACCATACTGTCGAAAAACAAGCAAAAAGGATATGCTACGCCAACCCGCATTTGTACGGGATCGACGGTATGACGTCAGGGTGCGGAGCGACAATGGCCTTCTTATTTGCCATTTCAATGAGTCAGGGGAATTGGGATCTGGTCCAGGTCGCATTTGCCGGAATAGCAGGGGACAGGCAGCACATCAACGGCCTTAAGGGGCTTAACATCTATCTTTACGAGGGCGGATTGGAGAGAGGATACATCAAGGTCGCGGACGGTTCGATGATACCTCCCGGACAGCTGATATCCGAGTTGTTCCTCTCTACCGACCCATATATCGCCGGTGTCAGCGGCAATGCCGATGGGGTCGCCGCATTGCTTGACTCAGCCGGCATTGGGAGAGAGAAATACAACAAAGACCTGACAGAGGAAGAGAGAAGAAAGTTATCTTCGCTGATCGCTTTGAAACTGATGGGGCAGGGGACGTCAATGCAGACGATGTTCGAACTGACACGTACAAGATACTACCTGAAAGATTGGAACATGGACGCCGAGACGCTCGGATCATTATTGAACGGATGCGGTCGCCTGGGTCTTGGGGGGATCGGAGTGTCGGCGGGGATGGGTGACACAAAGTGTCTGTCTAAGGCAGCTGAACTGGAGAACACTTCTAAAACACAAATAATGGAGAGCGTGCTGTCTCTGCAGAAAAACGGGCTGAATCAAATGAAACACATACAATGGTTCGACAGTTCGGAACTGGGGTTCACGGGAATGGTCTGCGGTATCGCAATGCAGTTCATGGGGAATCCGTCGAAGCCGACCATAGGCATAAACCGTTCGGGCGGTACTGCAAAGATATCGTCCAGAGCGACATTCGGCCTTTTGGATAAGGGAGTGGATCTTTCTCGGGCTTTGAAGGAAGCGTGTGCGGCAGTCGGAGGCAGCGGCGGCGGACACAGAATAGCCAGTGGAGGATCATGCCCGAGCGAAAGAAGCGATGAGTTCCTCGCGAATCTCGATGAGATAATCGGGGAACAGCTAAGGAGTTAATTTCTTCAGTCTCTCCAAGCGACTTCCACTTCGTCCGTTCTGAACCTCTGCCTTACGGCAGTATCGCCGATACCCATTCTTATCCCTGAATTGTACATGATGTTCCCAAGCCAAGCGATCATTGCGCCATTGTCTATGCACAGTCTTCTGTCGGGAACGAACATGACCGCTCCGCGATCCTCTGCCATGTTGCTGACCATCTCCTGCAGGCGCTTGTTCTGAGCCACGCCGCCTCCCAGGAGAACTTCATCCTTGCCTATGTGTGCCATCGCCCTTTCTGTGACCTCGGTAAGCATTGCAAAGGCGGTCTCCTGTATTGAGTAGGCGATATCTTCTAGCCGGCTTCCTTTCTTCTTCAAAGTGAGTGCAGCGGTCATTATTCCGGAGAACGCAATGTCCATTCCTTTAACGGAATAAGGCAGTTCCAGAAGCTTGTCGCCTTCTTTAGCGAGTTTCTCTATTGTGGGTCCCGCATAGAAACCAAGACCTAACTCTCTGCCGAGCTTATCCAACATGTTCCCTATGCCGACATCATGCGTCTCTCCGAAAATACGGTATCTTCCGTCCGAGTAAGCGATCACCTGTGTATTGCCTCCGGACGCATACAGCATTGCCGGGTCGTGGCAGCCTGTTGTGGCATTGCCTATCTCTATATGTGCGATGCAGTGGTTGACTCCGACTATCGGTATGTTCAGTCTTGATGAGAGTGAACGTGCCGCCGTGGCGGCCACCCTCAGACAAGGACCCAGTCCTGGCCCCATGGAGAATGAAACAAGATCGACATCTTTCAAAGATATTTTTGCCTCTTCAACTGCTTTTGTTATTGTGGAAGCGACAACTTCCGTGTGATGATTTGCCGCTTCCCTGGGATGCAGTCCTCCCTCCGGCGGCCTGTACATGTCGATAACGTTCGATAGGACCTTCTTCTCAGAATCAACCACACCTACTCCGAGTGTGTGGGCCGTTCCTTCGATACCGAGGGTTATCATTACTGTTTGCAAACCGCAACTGTCTTTTATTCTTTACTATCTCCTTCTATTTTCTATTGATTTGTCCAACGGCACTCGAACTAACCTAATGGCCATTAGGATAATGGCCATTAGGTTAGCAGAATTTTCACAGTGCCAGCATCATCTTCATTTGTTGCCTTTGATCTTGAGCCCCGGCTCTTTTTCCGCACATGAAGGACATATAGGCTCATTCTTCCCGAGGAATTTACTGATGAAGAGCGAACACTCTGTGCACAGAATAGTGTTGCACCTGCTGCAGATCGCCGTGTGCTTATCGTCCGTCATTTTTCCGCATTTCTTGCAGAGGAAGATATCTCCTGTTATCTTTTTGTCACACACGTCACATACCAACCACTTTGGTTCAAGCGCGAAGAAATTCTCGGTGCCGCTCTCTAATGATTGGATGGTCCTTTTTCTTCCGAACATCTCATATTCCGTATCTGAAAGGGGAACGAACAGGCACGTAACATTCTGAACGATGATGTCCTTTTTCGACGGGGCGCACTTCTTGTTGACGATCTTGTCGGGACCTGTTTTGATTGGAATATATTTGGTGTGTTTTTCTATTACGCGATCGTAAAGCACATCCAGTATCTGTTTCCTGGGTTTCATGAGATCAGCCTCTTTTCCCTTAGGCTCATAGGCCATCTTAGGGACCATGTCGTAGATCTCTATGAATTCATCGTCCATGATCTTCGAATATCTTTCGCTGATGTAGCAGCTCCCTTCTCCCGATTCCTTATGAATGATCTTTTTGGATGCTTCGAATTCGGCGTTCACGGAATAATCGATCTTGTAGAAAAGAACGAGGGAAATATCCCTTTTGACGATGGAAAGATTCAATGCGATATCATCTGTGCATTTGATGCTGTTCTTTAACTTCTTCGAAAGATGTTCGCGGAACTCGCGGTCGCTGTTCTTCATTAAAATGTATGCTTCAGGTTCTTCTTTCTTGTAAACAAGTTTGATGCCTGCCTTGAATGCTACGGAAGCTAATTTTTCGATCTCCATTAATGTGATGGGTATGTTGCTGTCCTCAACGTATTTCTGTGCGGTGGTTGCGAAGCGGCCGTTCGTTACGATGATGCCTTCTTTCACTCTCTTATTTTTCATTGCCAGATAGAATTTCTCGATCGCCGTTTTTCCGATCGGGGCCTTGGCGGGCGGGAGGCAGAGGACGGAGATGTGGTCCTTGCCGAGAATAAGGAAATCTGTGCTCTCATTCTCATAAAGGTAAGGACGTTTTGTTTTGGATTTGTAGAACGCGGAGAGGATCTCCTCACATATATTGACGAAACCATCGCCGTCGAGACCTTCAGTATAGAGCGTTCTCATCGGATTGTGATGGGGGTGAATGTTTTTGATTGTTTGTGCGGACTCAAAATAACAGAATTATTACCTATGCACAAATATCATTTTACACGCACATTATAAATCTCCATAAAACGTAAATCGAAAAAGAATGGACGAGAAGATCGGGAAAGAACTGAAGGACTGGGCGGAAGCATTGTGCACATACATCCCATACTTTGAAAGCATTGAGGGAATGGAAGGATGCGGGTGGTTTTTGGGTAAACAGTCCCCGGACAGAACAATAAGGGTGTTCTACTGTTCGGAACACTATAAGTTAAGAGATTTTTTCGATTCCTTCTATTTCGGTCTGTTCATGGGGATAGGGCTGGAACCGGAGAATTTCCTAAGCGATTCCGTTGGACCGGACATACGTAAAGAGTCGATCCGACAGGCAGACGCCGCAACGGTTCTGGAGACATTATACTTCTACTATCTTGAGAGATTCTCAGACTATTTTTCTTCAAAGGGAACCAAGGACGGCATCATTCTTATGGCGCTCTACAGACTGAAAGAGATACTCGAGAATGGAGAGATGTCACTCAGCGGGAGATATCTTCAAAATATCCATCCAGAGGAGCATTACTCAGTGTACAGATACAAATACAGGGTGATGGAGGACAGATCCTCATATAATTATTACAGAACGTGCACTGAAAAACTTTGCTTTTTCATTCCGTTTTTCGAGAATATAAGGGGCAAGCTGCCTGTGGATTGGTATCCGGAAGAACGTCCGAGAAAGGCCTGCAGAAAAACTTCACACCTCACATACGATGAAACGCTGTCGGAGTTCTTCAAACTGATATGCGATACCGGCTTTCGGGACTTCGATTATTCTGTGATATTGGAATACAAGGGAACGACCGAAGATCTGCTTGAGCTGATAAGCGTCTCAGATGCCGAGATATCAAGAGCAATGCTTACATTCTACTGCCAATGGGAAAGATTCGACGCGGGACTATGGAATGTCGGAGCCTACAACGGTACAATTCTGACAGCACTTTACAGGCTCAGAGAACTCTTTCTGAATGGTTAACGTTCAAAATTAGACCCCCAATTCCGCTTTGAGCATATATGTAATTAATATATACATATATTACATATATAAATCGGAGAGTAATAACTACGAAAAAAAGACGCATGTTTGTGTTGGGAATAGTAATGCTTGTAGTGGCTATTTTTGTAATAACTCTTTATGTTTCGTTAGAAAGAACGGACATGAACAAATTCAACGATGCCAATCGTCCGTCCGATCAGCACCATAGCGTGAGCATTTCCACTAATTACCCGGATGCCGGAACGATAGCTTCCACCGAGGGGTGGGTCCTTTATAACGATACTTTTGAGTGCACAGTGACGTCCGTCTCGCCCGGGTATGTTTTCGAGGGGTGGTTCTCCGATCACAGGTTGGTGTCGAAAGAGATGTCGTTCGACTTTGTGATCGATCACGATGTTGTGCTGGAAGCCAGATTCTTCAAATTATTCGATGCGTCGTTCACGATCACTCAGACGAACATCGTTGCTCCGACGGAAATGACACTGACCCCTAATGCCGTCGACAACATCGTTGGGAGAGAATGGGTCATCAAAGATGCTTTTACTGGGGAGCAATATAGTTATACAGAATCACAGGACAACGGCAGTATAACCTTCTCTGTAGCAAAGGGAACGCCGCTACTAATCTCGTATACGATAGAATATTCCAATGGGGACAGCATGACACAGAACACGACCGTTGTGATCAACGAGGATGTCACCAAGACCTTTAATTGGAGATATATGAAGGATAATATCTACTCACCTGTAACCAACCTCCTTTCGATAAACAACGGTTCAGTTTCGTGGAATGTTCTGGTCCCTCTCACAGAATACTATTACGCAACAAAATCAACGTTGCCGAGGACAGGCGCCACCGGCGCATATAGGGTGTTGGGGGACTACGTTACATCAGATTCCCGCGTGATAGTGCATATGGCAGAGAACCTTTCTGTATTCACATCCCAGATGAGCGATATAGCCCGTGCGGATTTTGTTCTTAAATTCGTTCAAAGCCTTCCGTACCAGACAGATCTCGACGGAAAGGGAGTAAGCGAGTACTATAAATTGCCCATAGAGACCCTTTGGGAAGGAAAGGGAGACTGCGAAGACCATGCCATCTTATTTGTCGCACTGATGAAGGCGCTGGGGTACGATGCAGTTCTTTACCACATATATTGCTACGATTCGAACGGCAAGTACACCGGTTCGCATGTGGCGGCAGGCATTGCCGTGGAAGGAGCAAGCGGATACAGCACAACGGTTGACGGGGTGGAGTATTTCTATTGCGAGGCAACGGCCGAGGTCGGCACAAGCTGGATAAACCAAGCAAATGTGGGGTACAAACCGGATGGATTCACGGTGGTTGAAACTTGGAAGATCTAAAAAAAAGGAAAGAGATCGGGCGGAAGTTCGCCCGGTCTCACTCCAACTATTCTCACGCCGCAACAGAAAATTACTTTTTTCTGTTGCCCCGATTAAGCAGACTTTTCACATTTCTAAGGGCCAATCGCAGAGATCCCGGAAGATATCTCCGACTTGGAGGTCAAAATGTTATATCCATCAATATTTAATTTTTTCTTAAGAAATTTTATTGTTATGACCAACAGAGAAAGTTGTCGAAGTACATAATATATAATATGGATGCGTATATAGTAAATATAATAGGACGATCATGAATAAGAGGGGGCGGATAGTCGTATTGGTAATCGTAGTTTGCACTGCGTCTGTATTAGGGGTAATGCTCTATTCATTTTCGCACGTAACGAACATCAACGAGTACAACAGCACTCATGTTCCAAATAATTATCACAAGATCTCTTTATTTGAAAATTATCTGGACGCGGGAACACTGTCCTCCACAGGAGGATACGTCCAACACGGTGGCTCCTTCGTCTGCACCGTAACGCCCACTTCTTCCCAATATGTTTTTGACGGGTGGTACAGTGATCAGACGTTGGTCTCGACATCGAATTCTTTCAAATATGTGGTAGAGTGCGATTCGAGCCTGGAAGCAAGATTCCATAAAGTGTCCGATGCAGCGTTCAGGATCACGCAGACCAACATCGAGGCCCCAACGGAAATAACACTGACGCCGATATCTCGCGATAGTGCGGACAAGCTGATGTGGTCGATTGAAGACATGTCCACATTGGAAGAATTAAATTACGCGGATTCGGGGAACAATGACGGAAGCATCACGTGTTCCGTGTCGAATGGATGCCCCATTTCCATCTCTCTCACAACCACCCATCCCAATGGGGAAAGTCAGAAGCAGAATCTGTTTGTCATTGTCAACGAGGATATGGTAAAGAGTTTTGTATGGAGGTATCAAGAGGACGAGATATTCTCGGAAGTAGCCAATGTCCTCTCTATCAACAACGGAGCTGTTTCGTGGTCTTTGACGATCCCTTATGCTGAGGAACACGCGGCAGAGAAATCAACCATCCCAAGGGACGGCGCAAGCGGTGCATATGATGTAATTGCGGATTTCGTCACTGCGGACAATCCGGTGATAATGCAAATGGCAGATGACATTGAGATATTCACAGCACAAATGAGCGATGTAGAACGTGTTGACTTTGTGCTTAAGTTTGTTCAGAGTATTCCGTTCGAAGAAGATATTGCCAGTAAAGGAGTGAACGATTACTATAAGCTGCCGGTGGAGACCCTTTGGCAGGACAACGGAGACTGCGAAGATCATGCGATACTATTTGCCGCAATGATGAAGGCAATGGATTATAAGGTTGTTCTGTACCACGTGTATATCTATTCGGGCTCCACATTTACCGCCGCACATGTGGCTGCGGGCGTCGCGGTAGATGGCGGAAGCGGATATTATACAACGTTGGATGGTGAAAAATATTATTACTGTGAGTCTACAGCCGAGGTAGGTTCAAGCTGGGTCAACCAGGCAGACGTGGGGTATATTCCGTCAGGATATAAGATAGTAGAGACATGGATAGTCTAAAAGAGATCACTGCGGGACGTTCATTCGACAACAGCCTTTATCCTTCTGACGCCGGCCGCAGAGCTCTCCTCTTTCATTATTTTGAATGATCCGATCTCGCCGGTGTTCTTGACGTGAGGTCCGCCGCACAGCTCGACAGAAACATCTCCTATGGAGTAAACTTTGACGATCTCTCCGTACTTACACTGAAAAACTCCCTCAGCATGCCTTTTTTGAGCCTCTTCGTAAGGTATTTCCTCGCACACCACAGGTATATTCGCGTTGATCACTTCATTGACAAAATCCTCGATCTTCTTCAGCTCTTCAGGTTCGACCTTTCTGTCCAAGTTAAAATCGAATCTCAGTCTCTCGGCGGTAATGTTCGATCCCTTCTGGTGTATGTTCGGATCGACGAATCTTTTAAGTGCGGCATTCAATAGATGCGTAGCAGTATGCAATCTCGTTGTTTGCTCGGAAGCATCGGCCAATCCTCCTTTGAATACCTGATCCGACCCGGCTCTGGACTTCTCCTGATGCTCCTTGAATCTGTTCTCAAAGTCGGCTATGCAAACCGTGAACCCTTTCTCCGCCGCGAGCTCCTGCGTCAATTCGATCGGGAACCCGTATGTGTCATACAACCTGAATACGGATTCGCCGTCAAGCTCTTTCTTTTCCCCGCTTTCGGAGATCATTTCGTCGAATCTCCTCAAGCCTTTGTTCAAAGTTCTGTGGAACTTCTCTTCTTCGGCGGTTATTTGGGCGTAGATCGAATCTTTATTATTTTCCAATTCAGGATACGCCGCGGAATATTCCGAAACGATCACCTCGGATATCTTCTGCATATTCACTCCTTCGATCCCGAGTTTGGACATGTATCTGCTTGCCCTTCTGATCAATCTTCTCAGGATATATCCCTGTCCCATCTTTGACGGAACGACCCCGTCACCCAACAGGAAAGTCGATGCTCGAAGGTGATCGGCAACGATCCTGAAGGACCTTATGTCATCTGAATATTTCTTTCCTGATAGTTCCTCAAGCTTTCCGATTATCCCTGTGAACAAGGATGTCTCATACACATTCTTCAACCCGTTGACGAAACAAAGCGTCCTTTCGAGCCCCATCCCCGTGTCAACGTTCTTTTGTGCCAGAGGGACGAACTTTCCGTCTTTGTCTTTATTATACTGCATGAAAACGTTGTTCCAGATCTCAGTGTATTTCCCGCATTTACAGGCGGGCCCGCATTTCGGCCCGCATTTCTTTTTGCCGTTATCGAAGAATATCTCCGTGTCCGGGCCGCAAGGCCCGGTCTGTCCGGCCGGACCCCACCAGTTATCCTTCCTTCCGTAGAAGAATATCTGATCGTCCCTGAACCCAAGATCTTTCCAATGCCGGGCGGTCTCCGTGTCTTTTGGTATCCCCTCCTCTCCTTCGAAGGCGGTCACCGCAAGCTGATCCCGTTTGATGTTCAGTACATCCTTCAGAAGGTCGTAACTGAACCTTATCGATTCTTTTTTGAAGTAATCTCCGAGGGACCAGTTCCCTAACATTTCGAAGAACGTCAAGTGGGAATCGTCGCCCACTTCCTCTATGTCTCCGGTCCTGATGCACTTCTGGAAGTTCACCAACCTCTTTCCGCCCGGGTGCTTCTCTCCCAGAAGATACGGAACGAGAGGGTGCATCCCCGCCGTTGTGAAAAGGACGGTAGGGTCGTTCTCGGGTATGAGCGAAGCCGATCTGATGTAGGTGTGTCCTCTTTCTTTGAAGAAATTCACGTATGCGTCCCTGAGTCCCTGAGCGTCCATTTCTGTTCACCTGATATGAATGGTGTGGCGATACTTTTCTTATTTATATACGCTATGAAAGGATACAATCGAGATACGATACAAAATTGAGTATTAATTCCACTCATTTTTGGACCATAATGTGGCTTATATGTTAGACTACTTCAAGGTCTAAATGTACTTTTCTTGATCATCCCGGAAGATATTCTGACGGTCTTTCCCCTCTCCGCCAAAACTTTGGAGGGCATATGTCCTATCTCTTTTACGACAAATACCGTACAGTCATTCAATTGATCAACGATGCCGTTTATGTGCTCTTTGTGTGAACTGCCGACAACCTGTTTTGAAGTATCGACGTTTACTGTCCTAATCAGCTTTACTCCCCCATTCGAAACCGAATATACATCGAACCTGGAAGCGTTCCCGAATCCGCTGTCGATGTTCTTTCCGTCGGACGTAGCAATCGCGACCCTTAAAGGGTCGCTCTCATCGATATCGATCATCAAAGGAGTAGAATTCTCCGGTGACGGGCCGCATCCCGCCTGACAGTTCTTCATCTTTGCGAACTCGGAGGACCTATCCTCTCCAAGGAGACCTATCGCATCTGCCCTGCATTGTTTGCAGTGTCTCATCATTTTGATGTCCAACTCGCATTTATCCATCAGCTTCTTCCTTTCTTCAGGCGTCGGAGCCCTCTTATCGCTGAATTTCGTACCTTCTACCGGTATCAGAGGCAATATGTTGACGATGTACACACCAAGCGACTTTACTTTCTTTACCAACTCAGGTATGTGTTCGTCGTTCACTCCGGGCACCATGACTATGTTGATCTTCACGACCATTCCGATCTCAACACATCTCCTGATGCCTTCTAGCTGATTCTTCAAAAGGATGTCTGCGCCTTCTTTTCCTTTGTATGTTCTGCCGCCCCATTGCACCCTGTCGTATACCAATCCTCCGACATCGGGGTCGGAAGCGTTCATAGTGACGGTCAGGAACCTCACTCCGAGATCGTACAATCTCTGTGCATTATTCGGGAGGGCCAGACCATTGGTCGAGACGCACAACGTAAGCTCTGGGAACTCTTTGTTCACAAGCTCCAGCGTGCGGAATGTTTCTTCATTGGCGAGAGGATCCCCCGGCCCTGCGATACCGATCACTTTCAGGGCAGATATCTTCTCTTTCACAAATCTGATCTTTTCGACCGCTTCTTCCGGGGAAAGCACTTCGCTAGTGACTCCCGGCCTGGATTCGTTGCTGCAATCATATTTCCGATTGCAGTAGTTGCACTGAATGTTGCACCTTGGAGCAACAGGAACATGCATCCTTGCGAATTTGGTGTGAGCGTCGGAATCATAGCACGGGTGTTCTTTGATAACCCCTTCCAATTTTTTGTCCACATTCACTAAATATCCTTCGAATATCTATTACTTTACAGCCAACCAATGTTTGTTTCGATTCCCACATATTACTAATGTAACAGATAAAATAAAGAACAGCTGCACAATTCCTAATTTGTGGACATAGAGCGCACCATCCGCGACATGAACAGACATGTTGCCGTTTCCAGGAAAACCCTTCTTGAGTACTTGGAATCCGGATTAGATTCATATGATACAAAAGACGGTCAGAAATGCTCTGTAGACCGCAAAGATATCGAGCTTCTCGCAGCCAACTGCACTGAGATCGAGAAGATGAGGCTTCGAATACCTATATTTGTGAGCACGGATACATCATACGAAGGCGGAGCGTGGAAGATCGAAGGGAAGGCAGAGGTGGCTGTTGTGTCTAAGCTTTTGAACAAAAGAGTACACACAGACGACTTTCTGAGGATATATTTCCCGGACCTCAAGGATCTCAGAAAAATGGTGCCCAGTGTGATAAATGTGGTATTCGTTCCGTGACGCTGGCCACTCTGCGTTATATCGATCGACTTCTTAAAGGTTAAGAGCTGGAAGACTTTCGGCGATATCGATCCTCCCACGTAGGCATAGGCCAGGGGCTCACCTTCTAATGATGAACACTCACGCCTGGCTTGCACGGAATGTACAGAGTGAGTGTTCTCAATGCGGATTTCTGTCCTCATAAGTTTGTGTTCAGAGGTTGGTTGATTCGTGAAGATTTTAAATAGTAAATAATATGATATATTTATCTATAGGATATATTTTTTGAGGCGGAGATATGCCAGAAGAAGATAATACAGCAAAGGAAACCGCAACAAAACCCGTAAAGGCGGTCAAAACAAAGGCTAAGCTGGCAATAAATTCTGCAGAGACCCCTGTTGCGGCAAAAATAAGAGACGCCCCCGCAACAAAAATATCGATCGATCCTTCAAAAATAAATGAGGAAGTGATCAGAAATGCCGCATCCGGTACCGTGAAGGTCGGAACTCCTGTCGGAAGCGCCGAAAATGTAAAGAAAGAACCCGCGCCGGTGGAGAACAAGTCACCATCTGAAGCCCCGACTGTCCCCGCTAATCCCAAAACAGGTACTATAGATGGGGCCTCATCTGCAACGGCAACACAATCCTCAAATGGAAAGGCAAGCGCTGATGAGATGTATTCGGATATTGCAGAAATTCTCAGCAATCTCGGGGAAGGGCTTGCAAATGCCCAAAGGCAGCTGGACATAAGCGCACTGATGACGCAGAAGCAGATATTAGAGGATGATGTCCTCTCCGGTTACGGGCTTTCCGCAAACTGGTACGTCATCCCGGAGTTGGAGTTCACTCTGAAAATAACGCTAAGCGTTGTGACGCAGCAGACAGAAGACGGCACTAAACGCGTAAGACGTACAAGACTTTTTGCCACGCCCTTAAACGCCAAATATAACAATCTATACAAATCAGAAAAAACGGAAGAGAGCACCCTCAGGGTAAGATTCGTTCCGGTTCCCATGCCAACAGTAATAAAGATACCGAATCTGCTCGGTTCTACAACAGATTCGGCAAAGAAGACCCTGCTGGGTGCGGCGATAAAATATTCGTTCATAGGTGAGGACGGTTCGGCCTGGAACAAAGAGACCGGGATCGTAGTAGCTCAATCCACAGCGGGAGGAGAGATCATGCTGGCAGATAACACGCTTGTAGTAACGGTAAAGGAGTGAGCACAATGGTAACACCAACTATCGACGATCTTGCGATGAGAGTGGAGGCATTAGAGAAAGCACTGAGTGTGGAACCCGCCAATATTGGAGCCTCATCGCGGACACTGTACGCTGCATCTGTACTGACTCCCGATGCAAAGGCCGTTCTGGAAAAGAGGATAAACGATCTGGAACTGGCTAAATCAAAGGTCAGTAATGCATTCACATCTGAAGATATCTCGAATTATCTTGGAACGGTAATCGATAAATTCAACTCAAAAGCTAGTGGGGGGGATTCGTCCGTCGCATATATGGTGAGCAACGTGGACCTTGAGCTGAAAGCGCAGGTTGTGCGGGAAGGTAATGACTTCAAGTTCATGAGTGCCGACCCGGAAACGAGGAGCGTCGAAAGCATGAGCACCATAAAGATATCGGTGAGGGCCGTGCCCAAGTAAAACGCAAAAGGAGTAGAGAAACAGATCAGAGGATAAAAGACAAGGAGGAATAATGTGACAGACGTAGGACAAGAGTTATTGAACGTACCGTTCCCAGAGATGGTAGTAAAGTTGGCCTCTGCGATAGCGGAAGGACAGTTGAAGCTGGATCTGGTGAGCTGTGAGATCGCAAAGATCATGGGCGATTCTAAGAAAGCGAAAGTGGAGTTACCGGATGTTCTCTCAGATGACAACGGGGTAATAGAAACATCACTGATCGGTGCCGGTTTCCAGCCGACATTCTATCAGTTCACAGACACGATAATCGAAGTTAAGATGGCAATCTCCACGACATCAAGCCATGAAGCATCGATCTCTACATCCGCAAGTGCGAGTGGTTGGGGGGTATGCTCCGCATCGATGAACGCCTCTTACACTTCCAAATATTCGTATGAAGCAAGCGGGTCAAGCCTGCTCAGGACCAGGATAACACCGGTCCCGCCGAGCACATTCCTTCAAAAATTGTTGGAGATAAAGGCACAGATGGTACAGCTTGAGTTTCAAGCAAAGATAAAAGAGGCAGAGGCAAAAATAGCTGAGAATACAGCGAAACCGGCCGCAACCACGGAGAAGACAGGTAGTTAAGGGTGAATTAAATGGGAATCGGACAAGAAATATTGGATGTCCCCTTTGGAGACATGGTATATCAGGTAGCGTCTGCGATCGCAACATCACAGGCAAAACTTGACGGAACATCGATCGAGCTGCTGAAAATAATGGGGAATGTGGATAAAGCACCCGTGTCCCTGCCTTTGCTGGACGATGATGACAGTAAATCGATAAAAACCTCTATGATAGGAGCAGGTTTCCAGCCGACATTCTATCAGTTCTCAGATGCTATAATCGAAGTGAAGATGGCAATAACGATGAGTAGAGAGAATGAGTACAGTAGCACCAGTGAAACAGAGTACGGTCCATCAACAACGACCTCCTTCAACCTGAGGAACTTTACGATCAAACAGTCATCGATCAAATCGAGTACGATCAACGCCAGCTATACGAGTAAGTACAACTTCACCGAAGAAGCAAGCAGCACTTTACGTGTCCGTCTGGTGCCGTTGCCGCCAAACCCGATCATACAGCGTTTCATCGAACTCAGGGCGCAGAAAGAGCAACTGAAGTATGAAATCGAAATGAAAAAAGTAGAACTCGAAATGCAGAAGATGGATGCCGCGAATCAGAAAGAAATAGAAAAACTTTCGAAAACGGCCTAAGGAATGAACGCCATATCCATTGGCGCACATTTCTGTGCTAGAGTGAGATGACTAATGAAATTGCTCACGCACGTCTATCTGGCAAATCTCATCATAGATGAGATCGAGAAGACAGGCGAGCTCAATATACCCGAGGTAAAGGGAAACTACTCTTCTGGGAGCTTGAGGGAACCCTTTGCACCGAACACCGAGCCTGGAAGCAAATCAGAGAAGGAGCTATGGGAAAGTGCGGGGTTCAAGGAGGAGAAGCCCCTGTTCTTTCCCCTAAAGGGGGGAAGTCACACTGTGCCCGACGAGGTCAAAAGATCCATCCTGAACAACAAAACATTTTTTAGGGGAGGGGCCGCAGCGTGCGGACTTCTCCCAGATATAATTTTTAGCAGATACATTATTCACCCCTCCGACTCTGGGATATGGATCGACTATCTGTTTGAGCGATTCAGGATGCTCTCTCCAGGAAAGGAGAGGGATGAGGTCTACGCCTTCATTCTCGGGTGTATGACCCATTATGCTACGGACCTGTTCATCACAGCATATATCAATGAATATGCGAAAGGTGCGTATGACCCGAAAGCGAAGGACGGAGGTAAGAAACACGTACTTATCGCCGACTATATCGACGCAGCAATATCGGATAAGATATCCGACCAGGAAAGGACAATATCTGTCCCTAGCCGGTTCATTGCTTCATGCTTCGCCGACTCTGCCGGGATTGAAGACCAGATAAAGAAGGTCGAGAAGAGGTCCAAAGATCGGGCAAAAGAGAAAATTACAGCGTACAACGGGCAGGAACTTCTTCCGCTGCGCAATAGGTCCTTCAAATACCCAGTGGCCGAAAAAGAGGTCAGATGCATACAATCAGAACCGCTATATCCTCAAGACGTTGAGGAAAAAACAGGCGAGATGGAAAAGTGGGTATCCTCTTGGGCCGCAGTAGCACAAAAACTTCTGAAAGGAGAAGGTGCATCGACAGCGATCCCATCCGTCATAAAGGAGTTGGAAGCAGCATCACCGTACAGGAGACTTGCCGAAGGGATGTATGGGCCGAAAAGATCGATAGGTAGTATCGAAGTAGATATAGAGGGGACGATACTCGAGCTAAGGCCAAAGGATAAACTGAAGAACGATCTCAAAAAATTCGGAAAGGAAAAAGATTACCCATTCGGCAAAGAAGGCGAATTCAAGGCTTTCTCTCTTTGTCTCGCGGCCTCAAAATTTTGTCTTATGGGAAACAAGGAATTGAACAAGTATCTGGGAAAAGAGACTTTCAAACAAGATGAGGGGAAGCATTTTCTCAGAAGGGTCCACCTGGTGGTGACCGAAGACAAGCACCTCATCGATACATTCCCCGACGGCAGGACACTCTGCGGCATTGAGATATCAACAAAGAGCAGAACAGTCGCTTTCAGCGTGATGCTCTCTGCTGAATTCGCAAGGACCGGAGAGACCCTGATCGAAATAACGGCTCCGGTGCCTGTCGATGAGATAAAAAAGATCACATTATTCAACGCAAGCAACTTTGAATGGAATTTCAAAGGACTCGAGATCGAAGACGAGGAAAGCGGGACCACCATCGCAAGAGGGACCGTGTCGGCAAAGGTGGTGTCGGGGAAAGACTTCCCAGTGGAAGTAGACGAAACTGTGCTTAAAGAGATAGCAACGGCACGGGGCACCGCACAAACTATTGATGTGCCAGCAGGAATAATATCATGGCTGTATAGTCTCGATGGGCGGGACGAACCAAAGGACGAACCAAAGGACAAATCGAAGGACACATCAAAAGATGGATCGGAAGATGAATCAAAGGACGAAAAAAAGAAAAAGAAACAATGGGAAAGCAAAAATTTTGCAATATACAAAGCACTGACCGATAAGAAAGATTTCAAACCAGGTCTTAAAGCGGATATCCTGTCCGAGGATTACGGCGAGACAAAGGATAAGTCGAAAACGTCCAAAGAAAAGGAGGGAACGGAAGGCAAGACGGAAGAACCCGCCGAAATAACGAAGACCCCCGAAGGGGACATGATGGATGTCGCCTTTGAAGGGAAATATGTTCCTTTGAAAAAAAGGGTTTTTTCAGGCCAGAAGAACCCCGCACCCGATTCAAAGAAGGAGGGTGGGCAAAGTCAAAAAAAGACAAAAGAAAGCGGCAGTCAGGATGAGACGTCCGGAACGGAGGATAAGGAAGAGAAGCCCACTTCAAAGAAAAAAGATAAGGCCGATATGGACAAGACCATGGACAAAGAAGAACCGGGGCCCAAATCCAAGAAGAAGGACAAAACAGATACGAACAAGACCATGGACAAAGAAGAACCGGGGCCCAAATCCAAGAAGAAGGACAAGACCGATATGGACAAGACCATGGAAAAAGAGGGAGCCGAAGAAGAGCAACCGAAGAAAAAGAAGGATCCAGGCGAAATATCCGAGAAGAAAGACGGTGGCGGGATGAAAGATACCCTGGATAAAGGCGGCTTGGAAGTATCGTTTAAGAAAAAAGACACTAAGGAAATGGACGTTGCCATGGATAAAGATGAGCAGGAGACCCAGCCGAAAAAGAAAGATGCCGAAAACAGTTCGAAAGAGCGGAACGGTGCCGATATGGATAAATCCATGGATGATAAAGGATACAGTGCGAACGGCACCGAGAAAAAGAAAAAAATAATGAGATGGACAGTTCAAAAAGGAAAAGATCCGATGGGGGACGGCTGAGCTATGGATGAGAAACTGCTCATAATCACAGACGGTCTGAAAGGACTCAATAATTCTGCGATCGAAATGATCATCAAGGGAGAATATGCCGAGGCCGAAAGGATGTTCGAGACCATTGAGAACACATCCAGGCTGTTCGGATATGAAGGAGGAATAGGGATGGCGAGATTGTCTTTGGCAAATGTCTCTATATTGAAGGGGGATGTCTTCGAGGCATTGGCCCATATAGAGGTCGCCGAGTGCTGCAATCTTACCGGCAATGATGGCGAGACTGTATGTTCCCTGCACAAAAAGATCGCCTTGATGGCTTTAGAGGTAGGAATTAGAATGGAAAACTCAGGTGAGCTGAGAGATGCGTTGGACCTCTTCGAAAGGATACACCCATATTTGAATGAAAAACGTGCTGTGGCCGTGAAAGAAGAGATCCTGAACTTAAAAGAGTATCTTGATGGGGGCGGAGAGCCATGATCAGGAATAACATTGAGAGTGGCGATGAAAAATGAAACCGCTCACCAGCCTATTTCTTGCGAACCTCCTGATAGAGGAGATCGAGAGTACGGGTAAACTGGTCTTTTCCTTTTCAAGCGGCGAATACAAGAGGGGCACACTCAAATCTCCGCCGGACAGCAAAAAAGAATCGGATGATATCATCGAAAAGCTTGAGAACAAGAATAAAAAACCCGAACAGCCCCTGGTCTTTCCGATCAAAGACCGCATCTTTCAGGTTCCTCCTGAGGTAAGAAGGGCGATCATCGAAAACAAAGAATACTTCCGCGGAGGGGCAGCCGGGAGCGGTCTTGTTCCGGACACTATATTCAGCAGGTCGATCGTTCATCCCACTGATTCCGGGATGTGGGTCGAATATCTTTATGAAAAAATGCGTGCGCTCCCCCCAGGGAAAGAGCGTGACAATGTCTATGCATTTGTGATGGGGTTGACTGTAAATTATGCCGCGGGCATGTTCGTCGATGCATATGTAAGCGAATATGCCGCTGGCTGGTCATCGGGTACGGTTGATACGATCGCAAAACGCATCAATGCGATAGAAGACTACATGGACAGCAAGGTCTCCGGCGTTGTGAAGACTGCCGACAGGAATGCTGCGATACCTTCAGACTTCCTGAAAGCATGTTTTTCCGATGTAGACGGCATCGAGAAAAAAATAAAAAGTATTGAGAAGCGCAAATATACAATACTAATTAAAGAAGGAACAAAAAAGAAGGAATACGCTGATGAAAAGGGTACCGAACGCTCTGATGGGACATTATCGACCTACAAGGCGGGGAACATGCTTTTGCGTCATTTTTCTGTCATTCTCAACACAGTCAGAAGTTTCACTGTCTATGACCCCGAAAAAGAAACGTCTGTGCATACAAAAGTGCTGGGGTCGGACGGAGCCACTGAGAAGGTCGCAGCATGGGCGGACGAGATCGAAAAAGCTGTCAAAGAGTGGATTTCTGTATGGGGGAAGATCATGCAGGGGGTTTTGAACGCCGAAGGCGCCCCGTGCGTGGAAAAACTCGTCAAAACATGGCATGCAGATCATTGGAAGAAGATCACTGCAGTGCCGGAAGGGTTGGATAAAGAAAAAGATGGGATAAAACAGGTAATCGAGCAATATGAAAAGATCTCCGAACTATCGAAACTAAGGGCATTGAAATTTGAAGAGGGCAAAGAAATATCGGAGGTCCTGTTCCCTAATCAGTACTTATGGATGAAAGAAGCTTACAAAGTGGGAGAGTTCAAGAAACTCAGCGATCAGGATGTGAATACTCTCTTTGACAGCAAATTCGACGGTGCCACAGGCCTGTATGGATCACTTGACAACGACATGAAGGGATTCGGTTCCCCCGAACCATATGACGAAGCCACAATGATCAAACTAAAAGAGAGGCTATCAAGAGTTGTCCTCCAATACCCGTATGGCATAGCAGAAAAAGAATTCCGTGCTTTTTCTTTGGGTATGTCTGTCTCCAAGCTGTGCTTGATAGGGAACAAGGGCCTCAATGACTATTTGGGCCAAAAAGATGCGTACAAAGCTGCCGCTCCCGCATACGCCGTCAGAAAACTGACGCTGAAGGTAACGGCAAGGCAGAATGATTATGATGAGATCGAACCGATAGAATACGGTCCGATACGATTCGAGGTACGCGCTGAAAAAACAGGTACCTTAAGGACGCGCATAGAATGTAAGTTCGGCAATGGGAAGTCTATTGAAAAAACATTGGATCTTCACAGAATGATCCCGTATGATGACATAAAAGCATTCAATATTTCAATAAAAGGAATGGATTTTTGGAATATCCAAACAGCTGAATTATTGGACGCAGATACAAAAAGATCTTTAGGCACAATGAAAAACAGCCTCTCCACAGGTGAGGACGAAGGGTTTGAGATCGAACCTGTTAAGAATCCTTTCGAGGGCGATAAAGAGTTTGAGGTGCCGTCCGCGATAGTATCTTGGAACTATAGTCTTAATGGTAGAGACATAACCGGAGAGAACCCCGCGAAGTACCGGTCTTGGGAGTACAAAGAATTTGTAATTTTCCGCGCAGTGTATGAGAACAAATCCTCCCAATCGGATTCGAAATCGGCGTCAAAAACTGCCTCCGGTAAGGGCAGTAAAACATCTTCGAAAGATGGTTCGGATCCATGGGCGAAATATTTCGATATCTCAAGTTTCATGGACATTCTTTATTCTTTTTTTGGCGTAAAGAAAGAAAAGATGAAAATTCCCGAGAAAGCGGACGAAGACGAAAAAATGAGCATCGATAACGCTAATGGGAAAAACAAAAAGACCAATGATGGCGATGGGAAGGAGATGGATCAGACCATGAAAAAAGAAGATAAGTCACCACAAGAGAAAATATGATGTTTTCTTTATTGGTATGAATTGTTCGTTCGTCCTTATTAGTGAAATAATGAATGAGCAAATAAGGAACTGAGAAAAATTGTGCCCAGCGTGATCAATGTTGTATTTGTTCTCTTACGCTGGCCATTCTGAAAAAGATTTATATACAATTTGTGAGTAAAGGGGTCTTGCGCGATGAAACCCATCGTGTGATTCGTGATTTATTTCGCGAATATTACGCTCACAGAACGCAAGTTCGTGACACTATTCCTGCTGCTGTAGTAGATATTATATACTACTCCTACATCGGGAGTACCCTGAGCTTTGAAAAATAAGCCTGGACATACAATCATGCACCCGGAGAGAGGTCCTCTTTCGGGGAAGAGACGGAAGGGCTCCGTAATGGAGGATGAGATCGGATACAGCCCAATGACCGTCGATCATACGCAACCTGGACGTGTGCTAGATCATACGCCAGCGGCGATGCTACGCCGCATGGGGGATGGTTCGGCTAGAGTGCTGAAGAAGGTCGTGTCAAGCTGCGATAAGCGTCGGGTAGGTGCAAGAAGCCTATGATCCGATGATCACCGAATGGGACTTCCTATTCTTCGGAATGTTCAGTAATGAACGGGAACGCGGGGGATTGAAGCATCTTAGTACCCGCAGGAAAAGAAATCAAAACGAGATGCCGTTAGTAAAGGCGATCGAACACGGTATAGGGCAAACTGAATCCCTTATAGAAATATAAGGGAGATGTGGTGTTGTAGGCTCTTTTATTCCTAAAGCGAAAGATCCAAAATTGACTGGAAAGTCATGCCATAGAGGGTGATAGCCCCTTAGGAGAAGGTCGATATGGAAATTTTAGAAGTTCTTGAGTAACGTGCGTTGGATATCGCGCGTGAATCTGGGAGACATTCACTTCCAACCCTAAATACAACTCTAGTCCGATAGCGCAGTAGTAGTGTGAACGAAAACTGAAAAGTACCCTTAACGGGAGGTTAAAAGACCTGAAACCATGCGGTTATAGATTTAAATAGCATCAAAGGAAAGAAACCATTAATTGGTGGACCAGTGTTATTTTGTTCGTTTAGAAAAACGATCCATGGAGTTCTGATCATTGGCGAGGTTAACTATTCAATTAGGAAGCCGAAGGGAAACCGATTGCCCGCAGTTTTTAATGAGGGGCAAGGTGTGCTCGCCTGGAGTCAATGGTGCGGATACCCGAAGCCGGTCGATCTATGCCTGAGCAGGATGAAGCCTCTCGAAGGGGAGGTGGAGGTCCGAACCAGTGCTGATGTGCAAATCGTTTGGATGACTTGGGTATAGGGGTGAAAGGCCAATCTAGGCCGGAAATAGCTGGTTCCCCCTGAAACTAGTCGCAGCTAGATCTCGATCGAGATCGAACATGAGGTAGAGCACCGATTGAGTGTTTAGGGAAAGAAATTTCTCGGCATTCTGTCAAACTCCGAAATTGTGTTCATTGTAGACGTCGGGAGCAAGGCCATCCGGGGTAAGCTTGATGGCCATAAGGGAAACAACCCAGACTAAAGTTAAGGTCCCTAAATTTCGGTCAAGTGTAATATGAAATGGCGTCGGCAGTCCAAGACAACCGGGAGGTGGGCTTAGAAGCAGCCATCCTTTAAAGATAGCGTAACAGCTCACCGGTCGAGATTGTGGGCCCAGAAAATGGACGGGGCTAAACCGAGTACCGATACTTTAGAATGCAGAAATGTAATTTGGTAAGGGGGCGTGGTGCATGGGCAGAAGTGGGGCCGTGAGGTCCTGTGGACCGTGTACCAACGAGGATCATGGAGAGAGTAGCAGCAAAGCACGGTGAGAATCCGTGTCGCCGCAGGGGCAAGGGTTCCTTGGCAATGTTCGTCAGCCAAGGGTTAGTCGATCTTAAGATAACTCTTAATCGAAGTTATCGAATAGGAAACAGGTTAATATTCCTGTACCAGAATTTCCTTTGTCCACATCGTAGGATCGAGATAGTCATTGTACATTTGTCTGTGTATCTAAGTGTATAGGCCCATGAAGAACCGTAATGGTGAGAAGTGGGTGAAAGCATGATGGGGCGAGAGTAATCTCGCTTATGATGATTTTCGGTCTCCGTGAAAAAGGTGTGGTTACAGAAATTTTGTTCGTACCAAGAACCGACACAGGTGTCCCTAGGTGAGTAGCCTAAGGCGTGTTAGCATAATCAAGGCGAGGGAACTCGGCAAATTAGCCCTGTAACTTCGGGAGAAGGGGTGCCAGTAGAGAGATCTACTGGTCGCAGTGACAAGCGAACTCCGACTGTTTAATAAAAACATAGGTCTCTGCTAGTTCGAAAGGATGTGTATAGAGGCCGAAGCCTGCCCAGTGTCGGCATCTGAAATTCTGTTTCAACGGAACGAAGGACCGATAAACGGCGGGGGTAACTATGACCCTCTTAAGGTAGCGTAATACCTTGTCGCTTAATTGGCGACTTGCATGAAGGCTCAACGAGAGTTCGACTGTCCCCGCCTTGACGCTAGTGAAATCAATCTGTCTGGTGCACAATCCAGACCCCTCCATCTGAAAGCGAAGACCCCATGGAGTTTCACTACAACCTGTTGTTGTTGTAAGAATTGATATGTGTAGCATAGGCGGGAGACGTTACCCAGGACGGTGCGCTAGCATCGCTCCGAGTCACCGGTGAAATACCGCCCTTATTAGTTTTTACGACTCACCTCTTCGGAGGAACAGCTATAGGCAGGTAGTTCGGGTGGGGCGCCACGCCCTCGAAAAGATAACAAGGGCGCCCAAAGGTTAGCTCAGGTAGGTCAGAAATCTACCGAAGAATGTAAGGGTATAAGCTAGCTTGACTCGGAACCAGACAATAGGGTTCGGAGATAGGAAACTATGGCCTAGCGAACCAATCAACCTCCTGAATGGGGGTGATTGATGTCAGAAAAATTACCCTGGGGATAATTGAGTTGTCTCGAGCAAGAGTTCATATCGACCTCGAGGCTTGCTACTTCGCTGTCGGCTCTCCCTATCCTGGTGGTGCAGCAGCTGCCAAGGGTGGGGTTGTTCGCCCATTAAAAGGGATCGTGAGCTGGGTTTAAAACGTCGCGAGACAGTTTTGTTGCTTTTTGATGGAGGTGTAGGTACCTGACGAGAAGGACCCTTTAGTACGAGAGGAACAGGGGTTCGTCGCCTCTAGTTTATCAGTTGTCTGACAAGGCATGCTGAGTAGCCACGCGGCAGTGGATAAGAGCTGAAGGCATCTAAGCTCGAAGCCACCTTGAAAAAGAGGTACCAGGACGCTCATAAATGATGAGTTTGATAGAAGCCGGATGTAAGTATCGAGGTTCGCCGAGATATTCAGTCCTGGCTCACTAAAGTTCGTTTACGTCGCTGGATGTGGTCTAGCAGTCAAACAGGTTGCGTATGTGACTCCAAATTTCTATTTTTTGTAGATAACCTTTGTAGTCGTATGAAAATTCTCATCCTCAAAATATTTTTTTATTTCTCGTGAACACTGATATCGGTTCACAGGTGATGTTTCAATATTATTCTGGCAAGCGCAAAGAGTTGAAGATCGAAAATGAACAATGTTAAATATTGTTAATAATTCCGTTTTTACATGGTCGTTCATCAAGTCAATTCGGGCATGACTTCCGATTCGAATATTTATCTCGTTATCGGCAGCAGGGCCGCATTAATTGATGCGGGGACAGGCAATGAGAATAAGAGAAACATTGCCAAGATCAAGGAACTTCTGAAGGGAAGGCATCTCGATCTGATAGTCCTCACGCACTTCCATTACGACCACATAGGGGGATTAAGGGGTATTCAGGACGAGTTCGGGTCGGAAGCATTCGCAGGAGTCGGAGACGCTCCGTACATAGCGAATGGGGACCCGGCATACACCCTATCCGGACTGTTCGGTGATGAACTCGGTCGCTGCGAAATAACAGAATTGGTGGAAGGTGACATTATTGATCTCGGGGAACACAGGTTGCGCGTAATAAACACACCCGGGCATACATGCGGAAGCATATGCCTGTACGACGAGGCAACAAACTCTCTTTTTTCGGGAGATACGGTTTTCGCCAGCGGAATCGGAAGGACGGATTTCCCATCCGGTTCAACAAAAGAGCTGATAAGGTCGTTGAGGAAACTGAGCAGTATGAATATAAGTATGCTGTATCCGGGACATATGAACACAACGTCTGACGGAAACAGGGCGATAAGAAACGGCCTCTTCATGGCAGGAGGGATGTGATTGAAAATAGTGAAATGTGATTGTGCCAATGCGATCGATCAAAAAAGCGAGAGCGTTATAAAAGAGGCCGCCGAGGAGATCGCCGCAGGTAATCTCATTGTCTATCCGACAGAGACCGTTTATGGTATCGGTGCGGACATATTCAACGAAGTTGCGGTGAAGAATGTCTTCCTTGCGAAGAACAGGCCGTTCGATATGGCTTTGTCAGTTGCGGTCAGCGACAAAAGAATGATGGAGAAGATAGCAGTCGTTGATGATAAAGCGGAAAAACTGATCAAAGCATTCCTTCCCGGACCGTTGACCATAATAATCGAGAAGAAAAAAGAGGTACCGAACCTTGTAACATCCATGTCAAAAAAGGTCGGGATCAGGATACCGGACCATGTCGGTGCATTAGAATTAATAAAAAAGACAGGGCCTATCGTGGCAACCTCAGCAAATGTACATTCGCATCCGGATGCGACCGACATCAATTCAGCCGTAAAGGATCTGGGCTCTTCGATCAGTATGTACATAGATGACGGACCTAGCAGGTTAAAGAAACCGTCTACTATAGTCTGGATAATGAACAAAGAAGTGGAAATAGTTAGGCAGGGAGCGATAACGATCAAACAGATAGAGGATGTTCTCAATGCTTAATGCGGAAGAACTGTCGAAGCTCAGGAAGGCCGGCGAGGTCGCGGCAGCGGCAAGGAGCCTCGGAATGGATATGGTCAAAGAGGGCGTGAAGCTTTATGATGTCGCACAGGAAGTCGAAGGGTACATCCGTTCAAAAGGATGCGGTCTTGCTTTTCCATGCAACATCAGCATTAATGAGATCGCCGCACACTATACACCCTGCGTCGATGACAAAAAGGTGTTCGCTTTAGGCGACGTAGTAAAGGTCGATTGCGGGGCAGAGTTGGATGGGTTTGTCGGTGACACCGCCGGGACTGTGGAGGTCGGGACCAAGAAGTACCGCAGTTTGGTGGAAGCGTCAAAGATCGCAAGAGACACTGTGGCTGAATTTGTCGGCGTCGGCACCCCGATCAATGAGATAGGAAGAGTGGTGGAGATGAGCATGAAGCAGAATGGGGTCAAGCCCATCACTAACCTGTGCGGCCACCAGATAAAGCAATACAACCTACATGCGGGAGTATCGATACCGAACTACAATGACGGCAACACAGACAGGCTCAAGCCGGGAATGATCGTTGCTATAGAGCCATTCGCAACCAACGGAGGAGGAACGGTCACAAACGGACCCCCCGGAAACATCGTAAGGATACTGAGGGAAAGGAAGCTCAGTGATCCTAAGTCCCAGGAATTCTTCGAGTATGCAAGAGGGGAGTTCAAATCATTCCCATTCTGTGCCAGGAGCTGCGATTTCCCAGACGCGGAGAAGCATGTTAAAGATCTTATCAGACATGGAGTGCTTATGAGCTACGGTCAAATGATCGAGGCAAGGAAAGGTATTGTCTCTCAGCATGAGCATACTTTTTACATAGCCGGCGAAAGGGCGGAAATAACGACCCTTCCGTAAAGGTTTATTTACCTTTTGTTGCTAACCCAATCAAATAAGCCGGCATTGCCAAGCCTGGTCAAAGGCGAAGGACTCAAGATCCTTTCCCGTAGGGGTTCACCGGTTCGAATCCGGTTGCCGGCACTATTACTATAGCTTTCTGTGCCAGATAGGTTTTATATTCGATCGAATATCGCATTTTTGTGAAAGGCGACAGTATTGCCGTACAATTCGCAATGGTGGCTCTCGGAGGGGCTGTAGGTGCGGTTGCAAGATACATTCTCACAATCATAGTGCCGTCAGATGAACCATTATCATGGGGGGTGTTCGCTGCGAACTTTATCGGATGCTTCCTTATATGCTTCATCTCTTTTGCGTTCTTTGATATGACCCAGATAAAAAGATTATTCTTATTTATCGGGTTCTTCGGCGCATTCACAACAATGTCCTCCGTGTCGCTGGAAATGGTCCAATACTCCACAGAAGTGTTCCCGGTCGGTGCATTCTTATTCTTTGTGTTGAGTGCGGCGATTTGTCTCGCAGCAGGATTCATGGGAAGATGGTTAGCCTCGACTCTGCAGTTTCCGAACATACGCACCATTTCAAGATAAAAAGGGACGTACATGCCTGCCTGCTCTCCCATATAACGGCCTCTAATAAGGGAGAGACGATCCCAACCTTAAACGATTCAATGCCAGATCTTCCGACGGAGTGAAAAAAATGAAAGAACTAGTTTTGGTATCGCCCGCTTTTGAAAAAGAAGGGCTGATACCTTTGGAGTATACGGGGCACGGAGCAGACATATCTCCAGAACTGCAATTATCAGGCATAGACGAAAGCGCCAGATCCATTGCAATAACCATGGACGATCTGGATCATCCCAGGCCGAACTACAACCACTGGGTCATATGGAATATCCCTGTGATGCAGGTCATTCCTTCAAATATTCCTCATGGGGAGACAGTTGAGAAATTATCGGGTGCGGTGCAGGGACGCGGTTACGGCAAACATAGGTACAAGGGCCCAAAACCGCCGTTCAATTGGTCTCACAGATATCAATTCAATGTTTTTGTTCTTGACAGCACTTTGGACATCCCATCCAAATCCGGAAAGAAAGAATTGCTGAAAGCAATGGAAGGGCACACACTCCAAAGGGCTGAATTGACGGGCTATTATAAGAGGTCCTCACGCGCTTGAATATAAGAACCTTTAATAATGAAGAGGCAATCCCAACCCTAACGTAAACTCAGGACCCGTCACGCACGAACACTGAGAGCGCATCCGACAGGATAAGGCGCTTGAGTACATCCCCTCGGGGAACATTTACGGAGGAATCAAAATGGCGAAACCAAAGAAGGAAGCGCCCAAAGCTGAAGATGAGAACTTCAACTTCATCGTTCGTATCGCAAACAGCGATATCGACGGACAGAAGAGAACCGTAATCGGTCTTCAGAGTATCAAAGGCGTAGGAAAAAGAGTAGCACAGATTGTGGTGAAAAAAGCGAACGTCAACCCGACCGCAAAGATCGGTACGCTTTCTGACGACAAGGTGAAGGAGCTTGAGAAAATGGTCCTTACCTATTACGAATACGCACCGCACTGGGCCGTCAACAGGCAGATGGATTATGAGACCGGCGCCGATATGCACCTTATCGGGAACGATCTCGACATCATCCAGAAGGATGACATCAACAGAATGAAGATGATCCGCTGTTACCGCGGAATAAGGCACGAGACCAAACACAAGGTCAGAGGTCAGAGGACACGTTCCAACGGAAGGAAGGGTCTTACGATCGGTGTCCAGAGGAAATCAAGCTGAGGTGGTATGAATGGGAGATCCAAAATTCTCACGCAGGTCATATGACACACCCTCACACCCCTGGCAGGGAGAGAGGATAAAGGCAGAGGTGGAAGTTGTACGCGAGTTCGGTCTTAAGAATAAGACAGAAGTGTGGAAAGCAGAGACCATACTCAGAAACTTCAGAAAACAGTCCAGAGAGCTTCAGGCACGTATCAGAGGAGGAGACGCACAGGCCAAGATCGAGGCTGACGCACTCATCAGAAAATGTTCCCGTATGGGTCTGATGCCCACCACCGGCGATCTCAACGATGTTCTGGTGCTGAAAACACATGACGTCCTTTCAAGGAGGCTCCAGTCGGTCGTCTTTGACAAAGGATTGGCAACGACGATCAAACAGGCAAGGCAGATGATCACTCACGGTCACGTGTTCGTGAACGGCCATAGGGTCACTGTCCCGGGCTACATCGTCAACAGGGAAGAAGAGGCTTCAGTCATGTACAACAACGCCTCGCCTTTCACAGATGAGATGCACCCCATGAGGATATCTGCGGAACAGGCGGCGGCCAACGCGGCCGTCAAAGCCGAAGCACTGGCAAAAGCGAACAAAGAAGCGGCCGCAAAAGCAAAAGCCGATGCGGCTGAGGCGGGAATAACACTTGAGGATGGTGAGGTCTGATGACAGCTAAATGGGGAATAGCGAACGTATTCGCAAGCTACAACAACATAATGATCACACTTACGGACATAACAGGCGCCGAGACGCTCGGCAAGGTCACCGGCGGAATGGTCGTTAAACAAGCAAAGGATGAATCTTCACCATATGCGGCACAGAAAGCAGCGGAGAAGATCGCAGAAGTTGCCAGGGAGAAGGACATCGTCGGCATACACGTAAAAGTGCGTGCACCCGGCGGAAACAAATCAGCATCACCAGGACCGGGCGCTCAGGCGGCTATCCGCGCTCTTGCTAGGGCCGGGCTGAAGATCGGACGCATCGAAGACGTTACACCAATACCTCACGACGGTACCAAGAAGAAAGGCGGACGCAGAGGGCGCAGGGTCTGAGGAGGCACTCCGATGGAGATAGAGATACTCGAAATGGGGGAGATGAAGGGCAGTTTCAAACTGAAGAATTCATCGCCGGCCATGGCGAACGCGCTCAGAAGGACAATGCTTACCGACATCCCGAAAATGGCCATAGATAAGGTAGAGTTCCATCTGGGTCCCATTATGCAGGATGACAAAGAGTACGAAAGCGTGACGCCTCTCTTCGATGAGATCATCGCTCACAGACTCGGAATGGTGCCTGTTCCCACAGACCATCAGCTCTTCGGTTATCAGAAGGATTGCGTCTGCGGAGGCGAAGGATGTCCCAACTGCACCATAATGTACAGCCTTAACAAAATAGGGCCGTGTACCGTCCTATCCGGAGATATGATGCCTCTCGGGAACCCCGACCTCGCAGTCAAAGATCAATTCATTCCGATAGCAGAACTCACTGACGGCCAGGCGGTCCTCATCTATGCGACAGCGGTGATGGGAACAGCCAGGACGCATGCGAAGTGGCAAGCCGCTTTCGGCGTAGGGTACAAGTATGTCCCAATTATAAAGGTGGACGAGAAGAAAGCCGGCGATGCAAGCACAATCAAGTGCGCAGAAATGTGTCCCAGAGGTGTCTTTGAGGTCAAAAGCGGAAAGCTGAAGGTGAAGAATCCACTAAACTGCTCAATGTGCAAAGAGTGCGAATCGACATCCAAGGGAGCGGTACTTGTCGGAGCGGATGATTCAAACTTCTACTTCAAGTACGAGACAGACGGCTCTTTGACAGCGAAGCAGGTCCTTGACAAAGCGATGGAGATAATCGCCACACAATCAGAAGCTACCTTTTCTCATATTAATGAGGCGATCTGAACTTTTTCCGGGCGCAAGCCCGTCCAATATCTTTTTAATAGAAATCTGAGAGTCTGCACTTTTTGATCTTGTCGTTGTTAAAGACAGAATCCATGCTCATTTCGAGAATCATTATCCTTTCTTTTGTGTAGTCATCAAGCTCATATTTATCGCTGATCTCTTTTGACACTTCCAGATACTTCTTCACGCTGGCTTCGTGTACAGTAAGAGTAAGTTGGTTGCCGCATTTGCATATCCCGGACAGCGGGATCCTTCTGTACTTATCTCCGCATTTGGTACATCTCACGGTCTGCGTGCTGAAACTCCTCAGATTTCCTGCCATATCCGGCAGGAAGTGCTTGTTGATGACCTTGGTGGCAACATCCCTTTCATCCACTGCTCGTATCTTCTTTCCGAGGTAAAGTTGAGCATCCATCTTATCCGTCATACTCTCAAGTGTCGTATAAGCGGAATTTTTCGGACCTTCGGAGATATCGGAAGTGTCATGGGTGAATCCGAGCCCCTGATATTGTTTCTCTGTTCCTATGCGCCCCCCGACGAGGTCCATTATCTTTTCCAGTTCCTTCGGATCGCGCATTTCCATCGCAGCATTAAAAAATTCCAATGGATACGCCCTCAGGCAGTCGATATTGTGTGCCTCTTTGTCGATCTCGTTGGGGTCCAGTCTTGTGGTAAGGACAAGCGGAGCATCCATCAGACCTCCTCTTCTGTCGGGGAGGAACAGCCTTGAAAAATTCAACAGACCGTCAAGTGCCAGTATGACGCAGTCCTCATCCCCGTCGCAGTTCCTTCTCTTTGCCGCATGGAAGAACGGATGGCCGTAGCATCCCCTTATGTCGGAATATCCTATGATGCGGCAGAGGATGCAGCCGGACGTATGAGGTGCCAGACCGAACGTCAGATGTCCGATGAGACCCTCTCTTTTGCTGATATTGTAGTATCTTTTCATCCCGTATATCTTCTCAAGTTCGTCATCTATGTATTTGGACACCTTGACCAAGAAGTCTCCGCAATCTTTTGATGGGATTATATCCTGCACTTTCAATTCGCAGATCTGATCAACGCTTGTGAGGGGATCACCGTTCCAATCCCGGGAATATCCGAGCTCATTTGCCTTTTCGACACTGAGTCCGATCTCTCTGGGTCTGAAGTGGGTCAGCGGAACGTCGGTCATATCGTACCTTATCGTACCGTCCTTATAGACAGACACATCATTCTTCGCCCGCAGTATTCCCTTTTCGATTATCTCCGGGGTCTTGGTCCTGGAAATGAGCCCTTCGACACATTTCAGCTCATCCGGTTGGCTTTCCTTTAAACTTAAAAGCGCTTCGCGGTATTCGTCTGATAAATTGATGTTCAGCGTCGATTGGCCGCTGTTCCCATATGTTTTCTTTGCATTGGAGGGAAGGGTGTGGATCTTGCATTTCCTGCACCACGTACGGAATGTTATGTTCCCGCACATCGGGCACATTCGTTTTCCCACCTCGATGCTGAGAGTGGGCTCGGCATTCGAATTCAGATGAGGTGTTTTGGATTTGGATGCTTTTATCGCGGAATCGATGTCTCTCCCGTATTGCCCATCCCTTCCCACCGGGAACAGCGAATGGACCTTGGGACTCATTTCTCTTTCTTTCGCTTTCTCCGGACGCGCCATTCTTGTTCCGATGCGTGTTCTTGCCTTTGCGCGGATCTCGAATCCTGCCGCTTTGCTCACCGCGGATAACGAATCGTCCCCTTCAAGCTCCATCAAAGATGACAACCTTCCGTCTTTGACACAAAGACCCAGCCCGTCGATGAGAGGCATCGAATAAAGTTCGTCGATAACGACCTCTTCGCCCCTCACGCAATGTGTGGCGCAGAGATTCTCTAATATCCTCTTTGTGTCCGGTTCTTTGGGGATCACGAGATTGTTCTCGAATCTCCCCTCTGACAGTATCTTGGATCTAAGGAGGACAAGCATCTTCACGGGGACGTCATACCAGAACATGTTGAACTTCGGATGGAGCGGAACATCGAATTGTTTGCACATCTCCTTTGCGCGTTCGTATGTGGGGCTCTCCCAATCCTTTGGGAGCTCGGTCTTGGACATGATCGTTGCTTTATGCCATTCGGGCGAATATCCGCAGGGCACCAGGGGATGGTTGTTCTCGCTGAACTCGCCGAAGGGGACGAGGATCTCTCCGTTGTCCACGACCTCGGCCACTTCTTTGCTTACCGCTATGATCTCCTCTTTGGTCTGACAATGTATGAGGTCTCCGTTCTTCAGCAGTACGTATGGGCCGTCCAGGAGATCGCAGGGAGTCGCCACGCATGCCTTGCCTGGTCTTTCTATCTTTATCTGTGTGCCCAACGCCATGAATTCATCCATAGCATACATGCTGGCGGGGTTGAATGCCAATGCCGCAAGGCCCGTGGTCCTTGCCCTGCCGTATCTGAGTCTGAACCCTCCGACCGCACAAGGGTGTCCGAATATGGGCCTGCCCGCGACCAGGTCCTTAAGATATGTAAATGATTGTTGAACGGTCTTCCGTGCACTCTCATCGGTTTGGGCGGGCTTGTGCGCATCAACGTACTCACCGATGAATTCCCAGCCTTTGATCTGTAGTTTGTCCACGTGCTTCTTCAGTTTCGCCGCTTTTTGGCACATGCCCTCCGCAATAACAAGGCACGCTCCTCCTCTTACGCGATTCGTCTCGATCCTGGGAAGATCCCTGTATCCCGATATCTCGACGGTTTCCGTTCCTTCACCGTCAATGCATATGGGACAGTTCCTGACAATGAGGTCGATCTCTTGCGGCGTAGGTGAGAATTGAAGGTGTTGCTGTTGCTTATACAGCGGTATCTCTTCGTTGAATCTCGCTATCTCTTCTTTGGTGGGGATGTATCTCCCGATCTTGAGCGCCTGACGGACCATGTCGGCAATAAGGACGCTCATTGCTTGCCCTGTACCGCCTGCGGCGCGGATAGGTCCGGCAAAAATAAGGTCGATATAAGATGACCCGTCCGCATTGGTTTTGATCTTCGTGTCGGCAATTCCCTCAAGCGGCGCGACAAGTATCCCCTCTGTAAGGACGGCAAGACCGACCCTGATCGCGCGATCAACAACCTTTTCAAGGCTCTCTCCGGGCCTCCCGGCGATCTCTCCCGCGATCATCAGGGCAACGATCTCACGGTTGCCATGTATCTTGGTAAGTCTGCGTATGTCTTCTGCGACCCCGTCCACTCCGTAGTCTTTCAGAAGTTTCTCCACTCTCGAAGCAAGGTCCTCTGCCTGAGGTATCTCCACGAATGTCTCCGGATCCTTTCCGACGCTTCTCGCCGCTTCAGCGATAGTATAACACTCTTTGTTCTTTCTGGAAAGTGTTCTGAAATATTCCTTCATCTCTTCGCTTGCCGCAATCTCCCCCATGATCAAACCTCTTCCGACTCGACCGCCCTTTCTCTGAAAATGACCCTTACAAGGGAAAGTATCTTCTCGTTAAGTTTATCCATCCCATCCCCGGTCTCGGCAGAGAAACTGATATGGTCGTTCTCTCTTTTCAAAATGTCGCTTTTACTTTCAGCAACTATTATCGGTATGCCTGAGAAGTTCTTTTTCACAGAGTCCAGGAGGGAATTCTGTTTTTTCATATCATAGCCGCAGGTCTCAGAGGGATCAAGGATGAACACCATTACATCTGTCAGGTATCTCAAGGCAAGAACCGCCTGTTTCTCTATGTTGTTCCTATCATCGAATTCGCGGTCCAGGAGCCCGGGCGTATCTATTAATTGGAACACTCTCCAATCGTCCTTCACGTGGCCGATGATTATGCCCTTTGTGGTGAATGGGTAAGAAGCGATCTGAGGGGTGGCGGAGCTCATCTTTGCGACGAGGCTGCTCTTCCCCACGTTAGGGAAGCCCGCCACCACGACCGTAGGCACTTTCGGGTCCACCGCCGGTAATTTCCTGAATTTGTTCTTAGCTTCCTGCAGGAAAAGAAGGTCCTTATCGATCCTGTCTATGTAGGAGGACATTCTCCCGTAGAAGCTGTTCTTGTGACTTTCGATCATTGAGGCATCCTTTGTTCCGCGGATATCTCTCAGTGAATCGTTCTTGAGTTTCTCTATTCTGTTGGCGGCCCAATTCAGGGCCCCAAGCGATCTTTTGTATTGGTCGATACCGATGATAAGGTCGATGAGTTCTGGAAGGAAATCCTCTCTTTTTTCGATCCTTGGGAATTTTTCGATGTATCCGTTGATAGTGGTTGTAACGATATCGGCGGATGCGGTCACTTTGGCAAGAGCTGTCTTTTTCTTTCCATCCAACGCATCCGAGCCTTTCTTCGAGATCTTTGCGGCTCTTTTGAATGACTTATCCTTTAACTCATCCGCAGAAAGGACGGTCGGTATTTTGAAACTCACTCCGGCCATAGTGAGGTTATATGCATCACCTATAATTAACTCATGGATACCCTCCTTTTTTGCTGTGTGGCTATCATTAAATATCACACCGATGTGAAGGTCGCTTTCAGTACCCAAAGGTCCGATTCCAGCGTCATATCGGGATTTTGTGAAGGCGGTATCAGGACGGTGGGACAATCCATGATCAGCACTCCCGCGGTGACCTTCCACTTGCCGATGTCTTTGCCGAACACTCTGCAGAGACCGGAAACATTGGTGTCCACATGTATCCCGAGTTTCACTTCGGGGATCGACTCTATGTTCTTCAGGAAGAACGGCGCATCTATCCCGAAATATAACGTCACGCCGAGGTACAGGTTATCTGTCAGAACCTCTACCGGCTTCAGTCCGTACGGGTTCTCTATGTGCAGGAGCAGTGATTCTATTTCCCCCACAAGACATTTCAGTCCCTCCTCGATGAGTCCGGAATCAATGAAAAGCTCAATGCACACACCCCCGCAAATCGTCGACGTGTCATCCGCTATCTCCAACGACACAAAGATCGATGCTTCGATGAGACATCCGGCCAACATCTCGATTGCAGTATCGATCGCATCCATGATCGCGACCTTGAAGAACTCGGTAAGGTCATCGACGTTCTTCAGTGATTTCATCTTTGTCAGCGTCTTTACCGCAGAATCCTTCAATATCTTGATGAGCTGCACTTTAATCATCTCTCCGCCCAACACTCCGCCGCAGTTCCCGGTGCCCGGCGTACCCTCGGAAAAAGACCAGTCCATGGCAGCGTCGGCCGACCTCTGCCAAGTACGGCCATCGTTGTAAGAATCGCTCTTCACAGGGGTCATGTCGACCTCTTCACCGTTCGGCGAGACAAGGGTCACGTATTCTTTTGAGTTATTGAGGAAAGATCCCGGCAGGTAGACAACCTCTCTCTGCCCGGGCATAAGGCTCAGACCGGTTATATTGTATACTTTGGTGACGGGGTTGGAACCAGCACGAATCGTATACCCTTCAAGATCCACTCTCGAACTTGTCGCATTCAGCAATTCCACCCATTCGTTGCCTTTATCATCACCGGACGGATTCAACTCGAACTCGTTGATCAGCATCCCGAATTTGAATGGGATGTTGTACTTCAGATCTATTCCCGCATCTATCTCCGCTTTTAGCCCGGGGATGGGCAGCGGAATGTTCGATAGTATGGCACCGAGCCCCGGCACATCAGAGAGACAGAAATCTGTATGTTGGTATTGTACCAGATCCGGCAGGATCACATCGAATTGAATGCCCCTTACATGTCCGCTTATACTTATCATGTGCGGCGTCGACTTCATCAGCGGGTCGAAATAAGCATAAACGTCCCAACTTCCGCCGGTTATTCTGGCATCTCCCGTCAGGATCAGCTGTTTGGTGGAGCCGGAACCTTTTTGTTTGATGTTAAGCGAACAAGAGACCTTGAGATGGAATATCTCTCCGCTCAGAACTATCGTCAACAGATCCTTTGTGTTGTTCGCAAGGGTAGACAGTTTCGTTGTGAATGTCAGGGTCCATCCCATAAAAGTGAATCCGACGGTCTGTTTGGTCAGATCTATTCCGACGATCCATTGGACATTCTCGATCGCCTTTTCAAGTACGATCGTGAACACCTTGTCTATAGTATTCTCGATGAAGTCGGCCAACGCTTTCAGCGAAGCCATCAGGATACGGTACACCTTTTCGACCACCGCGGAAACATACTTCATAATATCCGTGATCGCTGAGCTCAAGATCGACAACACGTCCATGACCATCGACATTGCCTTGCGAAGGGGCTCCAGCAGCGGCGACAGCAGCTTAATCAGAGCATTCCAGACGTCCGACAGAAGCGTGTTGCTTGCTTTGTAGTCCTTCACGCCGGCAAGCTCCCATCCGCTTGCCGCCACTATCTTCAACTCCATGTTGATCGAGGATGTTCCCTTGCAGACAGAGTCCGATATACCCATCGTTGTTTCCAATGAGCCGGAGCTTGTTACTGTATACTGAAGATCATCTTCTATGATCACCGAGAAGGCGGTCGCGTAAGATGCGCCGGTGTTCTCATTGAAACCGACATAGTGGATGCAGTCTGAAAGATTCTCGTTCGGCCCTTTGACCTGTATCTTCGGTGACGATGTCGAGGAAACCGAAAGCCTCTCGACAGAGGTGTTACCGTCGGAATCGACCAATCTGAAACTGTCTGACCCCGGGAGTTCGACCTGTCCGCTGTACGCGTTGATATTCGTATTCTCTATGGCCTCGGCACATAGTGTTTTGATCCTCTCCGGAACATTCGTCGCAAAATCCATGAAAAGGACGCCGGCCCCGAATATCCCGGTGCAGATCTTCTTGATCGTTCCGGATTTTCCTGCTGGTATATCGGTAAGCGGTCTCAGCCCATCCAGACAGCTGCTCACTTCATTTTCGTACTGAGTAATTTTATTTTTGATCTCGATCCCGTTGAAGACCGTGTCGGTGGCGCTGTCGAGCTCTTCCGCGCTCACCTCTATATCATTTGCTGAGAAATATGCGGCCAAAGAAGATCTTATTGATGCCTTTACATTATCTTTGAATGCGCATACGCCGTAGATATCATCACTGTTATCAGATATTGCGTTGTATATTTCTGAATAAAATGGATCGGAAATGGTCTGATCGTTGATCGCGCTGGTCATTATTCTCTCGATCTGAGAGTCTCCTCCGTCCAGGGCGGCCGCAACCGCTTTGTAAACGGATTCCATGAACGACTCGTCGTCATCCGGATCGACAGGGATGCATATGGTTCCGAGTGCTTTTGAGCTCCCGATGCTCACCGCAGCGGAGTTGATTATACTTCTGATCCACTCCCTTATTTCGTTCGTACCTTCCCGGTAATGCTTTTTGAAGTTCGATATGTCGTTATGGGAGAACATATCGACCATTGGGTAATCGGCGCTGATAGTCATTGACGGAACAGAAATGTTTCTTCCGCCCAAGTTAACATTGATATCGGATATCCTTATCGATGTCGTTTTTCCGCTGAAGAGGTACCTATAGTGATCGATATCCAATCCGTTGTCCCTCATCACTTGTTCGATGTAAGGCGCAGCGGAGAATTCGTTCTTTCCGCTGAAAAATCCCCTCAGAGAATCGAAAGCGTTCTTCAGGGTATCAAGTACGGAATCGGTAACGTTTATGACGAGGTTACCGTACAGGTAGTCGAACCATTTAAGTGCCAGGTCGTCCGCGATTGATATCAGTGCCTGAGAGTATACCGCAGAAAGATCGATTGTGATCTTCCCCTCATCAGGTATCATCCAGTCCGCCAGATCTATCTTTTCCATATCTGTGGTCAGGCCATTAGAGGCGAAGCGGAAAACAAGCACATTCAGGACATCAAGCGAGCTTTTGTATGCAGACCGGACATCTTCGGCCGTTATGATCGACATGGTGCCCATGCTACCGTATTCCGACATTGCTCCATACCCGTTCAGCACTCTGTACTGAGCAAGAGCGGTCAGTTGCTGGGTCATCATCTGAGACAGTGCGGAACCGTCGCTTGAGGTCATAAGCTCGAACAGCGATCCCTGCTCTGCGACAAGAGGCAGAGCGCAGGTCCCGTCAGTTGATATTTCGGTCGTCCTCATAACTGTCCCGGAACCGGAGATGAAGTCTGCGGTGTAGTGTCCGGTAGCTTTGAGGTAGGTTGGCATATAGCCATCGGTAAAGGCGTCTGATGTTGTCATTTTTAGAGACTCGGCCTCCAGCACAAAGTCGAAATCCTTTATGCTGATGGACACGCCCTTATCAGCACATGGAAAATTGGATGTCATCCATTCCTTTGAATCCTTTTCGAAGATCTCTGCACGCTCGTCAAGCGAACCGCCTTCCGGGTCTGTGCTTATCTGGAAGATCAGCTCCCCCAGGCCTCTTTCGATCTTTGTTTCGGTCCTTTCGATCGCACTATCCAACGTTCCGAGCTCTGTGACGATGTTATCAGCAGTCTCTTTGATATCTTTCGATTGTGAGATCATCACTCCGAACGCGGATGCAAGGATGAGTATCACCACTGCGATCGCAACGAAGGGCATACCGCCGTCCCTTGACCTTTTTATGTTCTTTATTCTGCTTTTCATGTTTGATCGGAACTATCACGACGGTTCCCCAGATAAAGGGGGGATGCTACAGTTATACTACGTTTCCATTTTTAGGGGGCTGCCATATGCGCGCGGGAAACAGGTATTATAAATTCTGAGTGTATCTCAGGCATTGGTACAATGACTTCAACAATGCAGAATTATGCAGTAAAGAAGGGGCTTCCGAAACAGACGCGTTCCGTCTGTCCGGAATGTGGGAAGATCCTTGACGCGACTTTGTACGACAAAGGCGGCAAGGTTTTTATGGACAAGACCTGTCCGGAGCACGGGAAATTCTGTGATGTTTACTGGTCCGATACCGAACTTTTCCTCAGAGCGGAAGAGTTTGCGCATGACGGTATCGGACTGCGAAACCCAATGGACAAGAACCTCAAAGAAGGCGAAAACGTCCATGTGTTCGTTGACGGGGAAAGGGTGGATATGCTTACATGTTCAGCTCTTGCCAACATCGACCTCACAAACAGATGCAACATGAACTGCCCAATTTGTTTTGCGAACGCAAATCAACAGGGTTACATCTATGAACCGGATTATGAGACGCTGACCAAAATGCTGGATGCGCTTAGGGCGGAAGAACCTATAAAATGCACAGCCGTACAGTTCTCGGGCGGAGAGCCGACCATACACCCCGATTTTGTAAAGATAATAAAGGCTGCAAAAGACAAAAAGTTCGCTCAGGTGCAGGTCGCAACGAACGGAATAACCTTTGCAAGACGCTACGACATCCTAAAAGATGCGTCAGCTGCCGGACTCAACTCGATATATTTGTCGTTCGACGGTCTGACCGATGACATCTATCTTCAGGCAAGGGACAGGAAAATGTTCCAGGTCAAAATTGATGTCATCACAAACTGCAGGAAACTGAAGGAAGAGACCGGTGTGTGCCCCTCGATAGTACTTGTTCCGACAGTGGTAAGAGGAATGAACGACGACCAAATAGGGGACATGGTGAAGTTCGCTTTCGATAATGCGGACATTGTCCGCGGAATAAACTTCCAGCCGGTCGCATTCACAGGAAGGATGACAAGAGAAGAGCTGGAAAAAGGAAGATTCACTCTCCCAGATCTCATAGAGGCTTTCGGTGAACAGACCGGATATACCACCAAGGACGATTGGTACCCCGTGCCTGTCGTGGCGCCGATATCCGATTTTGCATCAATAATCCTGAATGAGAATAAAGTAACATTCACAACGCACCCCCACTGCGGCGTGGCGACATATGTATTCATGGATGAGAACGGAAAGGTTACACCTTTCCCGAGGTTCATCAACGTGAAAGAGTTCACAAAAGGTCTCGAAGAGATAGCCGCAAAGGCGGAAAAAGCCACGTTCAAGAAGTTATATGCACTGAAACTGCTGAAACTTTTGGACAGAAGCATAATCGAGGAGAACCTTCCCGGAGGAATGAACAAGAAGCAATTCAAGAAGATGATGGCCAGCGTGATGAGCAAGAGGTCTAAGACCGCACTTGCGGCATTCTCTTGGAAAGTGATGTTCTTCGGCGGTATGCATTTCCAGGATTCGCATAACTATGATGTAGAAAGGGTGAGGCGCTGCGGTGTCCACTACGTAACGCCCGACTGTCAGGTGATCCCATTCTGTGCCTACAACGGAGGTCCGGAATATCGCAACGAGATTGAGAAGAAATTCTCGGTGCCGCTTGCGGAATGGAAAGAAAAGAACAAGAAGGAGGCCGCTGAACTCGAAGCGGCAATGGTGGTCCCGGATGACCAAAAAGCATGACCCAGGTGAGGCCAAATGATAGTAGATGAAGACAAGTGTTTGCATTGCGGAGGATGTGTCGGTTCGTGTCCGGCCAATGCGATATTCCTTAACGATTTTGTTTTGGAATTCAACAACAGATGTACAAGATGCGGAAGGTGCGTTAAGCTTTGCCCCGTCCACGCATTGTCGATGGAGGGAAAGAAATGAAGATCTACAGATGCGACGTGGTTGTCGTCGGGGGAGGCCCCGGCGGAAGCATGGCTGCAAAGTTCTGTGCACAGGGCGGTCTCGATACGATCATGATCGAAAAGAAGGCCGAGATAGGGGCACCGCTGAGATGTGCCGAAGGCGTGTCCAAAAAATGGCTGGAAGAGGTAGGTATCGAACCGGACCCAACATGGATATGCGCAGACATGGTCGGTGCTGTGATAAGGTCGCCCAGCGGATACGAGTTCAAACTTGACGAGAGCCAAGCGGGTTCCGAGGTCGGTTATGTGCTGGAAAGGCACCTCTTCGACAAAGCACTCGCAAGGGACGCCGTTGCTGCCGGTGCGAGGATAATGATGCGCACGTCTTGCACTGATGTGATAAAAGAGAACGGAAAGCTCATCGGGATAAAATGTAAGAGCATGGGAGAGAAGATAGAGATACACGCCAAAGCCATAGTTGCGGCAGACGGATTCGAATCCCAAGTAGGCAGATGGGCCGGGATCGAAACGAAACTGGATCTCAACGATATCTGCTCATGCCTGCAGTACAGAATGGTCAATGCAGATATCGATCCGGAATACTGTGAGTTCGACATAGGAATGAAGATAGCTCCAGGCGGATACCTTTGGATATTCCCCAAGGGAAACGGTGTCGCCAATGTCGGTATCGGGGTCATGGGGAAATTGTGCAAGAATGCAGATGCAAAGAAGTATCTGGACAAATTCATCGCGGAGGATCCGAGATTCAAGAACAGTCAGGCGGTAGAGGTAGTGGCAGGCATGGTCTCTACCTGTCCCGGACTCGACTGTGCCGTTGCAGATAATATAATACTTGTGGGCGATGCGGCGAGGATAATCGACCCAATAACCGGCGGCGGGATCTGCCATGCGTGCAGAACAGGAATGTATGCCGGTCAGGTCCTGACGGAATGCGCAAAGACCGGGGATTTCTCCAAGAAAGCGCTGATGCCATACGAGAAGATGTGGCGCGATAGGATGGAGGATAAACTCTACAGGAACTGGATGGCTAAGGAAAGGCTTGCAGAGCTTGATGACGACACCATCGATGAGCTTGTAAAGCTGATCTCCGGATCGGATATCAAAGAGGTCAATGTCTACAATCTTCTGAAAGTAATAAAAGAGAGATTCCCTAAGGTCGTCGAAGGTTTCGAAGATCTAATTTAAAAACGTGGCGCAAGCCACTTATTTTCACTTTTGCTCACTTTTTTCAGATGTGCGGACTCCTTCGACACCGGTTTTCACAATAAATGGAGCTCCGCCGCGGGAAGAAATAGCCTCGCACACTTTATCCGGTTGATCGGTGAGTGCGACCATGCATCCTCCGCCGCCTGCGCCGGTCAGCTTTGCACCGTATGCGTATGGTAGCGATGCATTTACAAGTTTGTTCAATTCATCTGAAGATACTCCGAGGATAGAGAGGAGCTTATGATTCTTTGTCATGAGTTTCCCGAGATTGACAACATCATTCGAGCGTATGCACTTCAGTCCTTCGACAGTTATCCCGCTTATCTCTTCGATAATATCGGAGGCGAAACGGTTGCTGTCCTTGTATTTTCTTACCTTCTCTACCAAAGGTCCGGTGGCCGCTCTGATGCCGGTACATCCGATCACAAATGTCATCTTCGGAACATCGATCCTTGATACGTTCCAGGCATGTTCATTCTTACTGATGTTCCAGAGTATGTCCTCTTTTTCTTTTGACATGTTCAAAGCTATGCCGTAGCCGTGTGCGGATGCGGAAGTGTCCATCGGGCTCCCCCTGCCTTGGCTGAAATATTCGGCTTCGAAAGCCTCTTTTGCTATATCTGCCACGTTCAGCGATCTATTGTTCAATGCGCGCATTGCTGCGGAGAAAGCCACAGAAAGTGCGGCAGACGAACCCAACCCAGAACCTGTGGGGATCCTGCTGTCCATATTCACCGACACAGGCATCATGTCGTAATTCCCTAAGATATATCTCAAATGAGGATTCTGCCGGATGTCCGCCGCCTCATTGTTGATCATGAACTCGTTGCTTTTCTTCACACTCATGTAAAATCTTCGGTCGATCGCGATCGCTATGGCAGGTTTGCCGTATACAACCGCATGTTCTCCGAGGATGACGAACTTTCCCGGAGCGGAAGCGAAGGCCTCGTTCATTCTGTCAGACCGTATTTGTTGAGCATTTCTTTAATTGCATCGTTCGGGGTCCTCTTCCCAAGCAATGGTTGGGGGATGTCCCACCATCCCTCTTCGAATGCCTCGAGTTCCATCTCGTACATCTCTTTGCTGGGGAAGTCCTCTTCTTTTACACCAAGGAGAGCTTTTCTGTGTTCTTTGATGATGTCTACCTTGAATTTCTTATTTGTAAGCATGAGCCCGAGGTAACTGTCGAAGCAGAACGAGATCTCCAGTCCGAGTTCTTCCGGGGCAGAGTCACTTATCATATCCAGCACGCCGTTCGCGGTCATACTGAAGATCATTTTGCGTTTAGCGTCCTCTGGGAGCCCCTCGATGCTGTCTATCTCTTTGATCATAGCTTCGTACCAAAGATCGGCCATTGCGGACACTCTGCGGGGGTTCTTCTCGTACAGTTGAAGATGCAGGTATTCTTCTTCAGACGGCCCCTCTTCATTCAGACCGAAAAGGTCTGCATTCTTATCATCCAATATAATTCTCTCCGCCATCTCATTCACTTCGTAGTTTTCCAATAACATCTCCCAGTATATCCATTCCCGCATTGATCTTCTTCTCATCCGCTGCGTAGGAGAATCTCAAATGACCCTCGCCGTATTTTCCGAACGAAGACCCGGGAGTGCAGATAAGGCCGTTCTTCGCAAGCGTGTTGGCCAACTCTTCCGATCTCATTTTGAGATCGTATGATGGGAAAGCATAGAACGACCCCTTCGGGGGCGTGATCCGCATCCCGTCGATATCATTGATGCGCTTTGAGATAAGGTCCCTTCTGGCTTTGAATATCTTTCTGGCATTGCTCAGGTATTCGTTCATAACGGGAAGTGCATTCAGTATTCCGTATTGAGCGGGCATGTTCGGGCTTGCACATACATGATACTGCATTTTGATGAGGTCCTCCATTGTTCTCTTATCTGAAAAAATCGCCCCCATCCTCCAGCCGGTCACCGCCATCATCTTGGAGAAACCGTTGACCACGACCGCTTTATCCAAATGAGGAAGGAAAGAGTAGTGTTTCCCCTCGTAGATGTAGGCATCGTAGACCTCATCCGAAAGTATCATGACATTGTGATCTTCCGCTATATCCAGGATAGCCTTGTATGTCTTTTCGTCCAATACCCCTCCCGTCGGGTTTGCAGGACTATTTACCACGATCATTTTTGTTTTCGACGATATCAGCTTTTTCATATCTTCAATATCGGGGGTGAAACTACCCTCTTTAAGCTTATATTCCAGCGGTTTTCCGCCTGCGAGCACCGTATGAGGCGAATAGATAACAAACCCAGGGCTGGGCACCAGCACTTCGTCACCCGGCTCAATGAAGGCCTGTGTGGCCTCAAGGAGTGCCGAAGAGCCGCTGGGAGTGATCATCACGTTCTCCCCCGAAAGGTTGCCGCCGTACTTGGAGAACCATTTCGCCACTCCGTTCCTCAATTCCATTATGCCTGCCGTAGGTCCGTATTTATTCAATCCGGCGGATGCGGCCCTGTTCATCCCCGCAATCGCTTCTTTCGGAGGATCGAGATCAGGTTCTCCGAGCCCAAGATTAATGGAATTCGGACCGGCCAGATCGAACATCTTTCTGATGCCCGACATTGGAATGGATTCAAGCCTTGTTGATATTTTCATAAGGGGAAATCGTTTGCATATTATATTGATTTATTTTTCCGTATGGTATCCTTATTAAATAATTGCGCAATGTACTGTCATGGCAAAGGTTGACAAACGCATATGGGTGATCTTAGACGTTATCGGGATGATCCTATTGGCGGTAGGAGCGTTAAGGATAATGACGATGTTCCCCCAGCCGAAAGATGCGGTACCTCTCATAATCATCGGGATAGCACTGATCGTTGTCGCGTCCGTGTTCATTTTCCTCATGGGAAGAGAACTCAGGATCGAGGATGCCGAATTCCGGAGGTTCGAGGACATAAGGGACAGCGCAAGGATGGTGCCTAACGACCTCGACGAAGGTTATGTGATAGATTATACGGCCGATCCGGACGATGCGATATTCTACATGTACAACAGAACGGATCCGGGTGATGATGACCAAGGCATCCGATCCGATGAAATGATCGTTTATTTTGAGTAAGAGGGTAACATGTCTGGCAAGAGGGCTTTGAACGGAGATATGCTGTATCTGATGTTCGATACTTCCAATATGCACAGATGGAACGATCATCTAAGGACGATAGATCTGACTGAGCTTGATAAGCAGGCCCACAAGGCGGCGATCGCATGGGTCCTCGGTAAATACGAAGAGACGGAAGGCGGCGCAAGGATCGACTGGACGAAGATAATCGAAGGCTCGCTTTTTTCATTTATCCAGCGAAGTGTGATGACCGACCTTAAGCCTCAGGTCTTCCACAGAATAATCTCCGAGAAATCGGAAGAGGTCAATAATTACGTTATCGCTTGTTTCGATGAGAACGTACCGGACGCCGATCCCGAGTTCAGATCGAAAATGGTAAAATATTTCAGATCCGAGAAGAGATCGAAAGAGGATGACATTGTCAGGGCGGCCCACTATCTTGCGACAAAATGGGAGTTCAAGACCATCTACGATGCGAACCGCTCGATGTATGGGATCGAGAACACGAAGAAAGAGCTGGAGGGGCAGATACAGCAGCACATGGACCTTATCGGTGTGAAAAAACAGATGGAAGATGAGAACACTTTTGACTTTATCGATCTTGTCGGACAGCTCCGATTCCAGCAAAGATGGGCAAGGACCCCCAGGATACCGAGGACAACGGTCCTCGGCCATTCTCTGATGGTGGCGAACATGATATTCCTGAACGACTTTGACAGGAAGGCCGGAAGCAGGCAGATATACAACAACTTCTACACTGCGCTGTTCCACGATCTTCCGGAAGTGCTTACCAAGGACGTAATAAGTCCGATAAAGGCTAACGTGGACGGTCTGGCACATCTTCTTGAGTCATATGAAAGGGAGCTTGTTCAATCGAAGATAATGCCTCTGATACCAGCATCGTGGCATGAAGAGATGGAATTCATGGTCTATGAACCGTTCACGGACGTCGACGATAAAAAAATGGGAAAAAGGACAGGCAGAGACATAAAATCCTGCGACCTTATGGCTGCATACATCGAGGCAAAGGTCTCGAGGTGCTACGGCATATCATCAAAACAGCTTCAGGATGGAGAAAAAGAGTTAAGGAAGAAGTTGGAGAACAACGGCTCCGGCATCGGAGCCAAAGATCTCATCGAGAGATTGGACAGGATATTGATGTGATCATCCTATTGTATCTTGGCCTCTCATGTACTTCCTGAGGACCTTTGGTATCGTCACAGTACCGTCCTTGTTCTGATAGTTCTCAAGGATGGCGACCATGGTCCTCGGCAGAGCCAGTCCAGAACCGTTGAGAGTGTGTATGAACTCGCTCTTCATGTGTGGCTCCGGTCTGAATTTGATACGGGCCCTTCTTGCCTGGAAATCAGTGAAGTTCGATACCGATGATGATTCCAGCCATGCGTTGTTGGCGGGGGCATATATCTCTATATCGTAGCACTTGGAGCACGAGAAACCCATGTCGCCGGTGCACAGAAGCAGGACGCGGTATGGAAGACCCAGAGCGGTAACCAATTCTTCGGCATCGTTCCTGAGGGTCTCAAGCACATCGTACGATGTGTCTGGATGGACGAACCTGACCATCTCGACTTTATTGAATTCATGCACTCTGATTATCCCTTTAGTGTCGGCATGCTTCCCAACCTCCCTTCTGAATGAGGGGAGGTATGCCGTGTACAGGATCGGGAGCCTCTCCTTCTCAAATATCTCATCCATGAATAGGTTGGTCACGGGCACTTCCGCTGTAGGATTGAGGAACATATCCTCTTTCTCGATATGGTACATATCATCCTTCAGGTTGGGATATTGTCCTGTGCCAGTCAATGCTTCTTTATTGACTAAGATCGGAGGGAATACTTCCGTATAGCCCTGATCCATGTGAGTGTCGAGGAAGAAGTTGATCAGTGCGCGCTCAAGACGGGCGCCGTTGCCTTTAAGGCAATAGAACCCGCTGCCAGCGACCTTGACACCTCTGTCGAAATCAATTATATCCAACGCTTCCGCGATCTCCCAGTGCTGTTTCGGGGCGAAGTCGAACTTTCTTTTCTCTCCCCTTTCATACACCACGACATTCTCTGTGCTGTCCTTTCCGATCGGCACAGTCGAATGAGGTACATTGGGGATGTTTAGAATGCAGTCGTCTCTAATCAATTCCAACTCGCCCATCCTTGCGTCGTTGTTCTTTATTTTCTCGCCGACTTCACGCATCTCAACTACTTTGGCCTCTTTCTCGCTGCCTTTCATCTTCGAGATCTGAACGGAGACCTCGTTCCTTACTTTTCTCAGACGATTGTTCTCATCGGTGAGCGATCTCCATTCCGAGTCTGCGGAGAGGAATTTGTCCAATATATCGGTGCTCCTGTTCCTGTTCACGAGCATCTGTCTGATCATTTCCGGTTGTGTTCTGATGACATTGACGTCTAGCATTTTCGCACCTCAGAATTTCTTTTGGCTCAGCGAGGTCCATGTACGCTTGTCGGTGAGTACGACAACTCCACCTCTGACATCCACTATGACGGAATTAGTGGAAGCGGCAAGCGTCTCCGCGATCTCTTTTGTATCGCTCTCTGCGTTGCTCAGGACCTTGACCTTGATCAAACGCGCTTTCTTCAGTTGCGCAATGATCTCATTTGTCAATCCCTCGTCTATTCCTTCTTTTCCCACGTGCACGGTGGGGCTGAGGTCGTTCGCACGCCTCATCAGTTCTTTTCTCGCTTCCTTTTCCGTCATTTCTTTCTCTCCTTCGTGTACGGCTTTCTTTTCAGGCCGCCGCAGTTCTGACACGTTGTCACTACCTTTCCGGCCGTCAGCCTTACCGTGCAGTTGACACCGGGGACCAGAGGCATAAGACACTTCTTACAGTATCTGAAACCCTCCGGCATCTTCGTCCTGGTCTTACGTCCGATGGCTCTTGCCAATGAAACATATCTTACCGCAAGATCTGGTCGGTCATCGGCCAGAGCCTCTTTCGATAACTCTGTGAGCTTCGAAATACGCTCCACGCCTATTTCTGCGACCGCATTCTTGGAGATACGCTTTTTAGACATGTTCCGTGATGTGAGTTAAGATACTGATATAAAGATTATCGGTTCGGACCCATATCCAAGGGACGGTCCATGGAAAGTGTTATATTCGCTGTCTTATTGGGTTGTGATAATAAAAAGAATGGAAGAGTAACAGTCTTTAAATAGAAATTCGAGATTGTCGCTCTATCGCGTTTAATAACAGGTGGCGCAAATGGTAAGAAAGCCAGCATCAATGTACAGAAGGATCACAGGACAAGCGTACACACGCCGTGAATACATGGGAGGAGTTCCCGCAAGCAGATTGTCACAGTTTGACATGGGGAGCCCGAGTGAAGATTTCCCGGTGGTACTCACGCTGAAGGTGAAGGATCGTGTGCAGGTAAGACACACCGCATTGGAGGCCGGACGTATCGCAGCCAACAAGATGCTTTCCTCTCAGGCCGGAACAGCAAATTACCACCTTAAAGTAAGAGCATATCCACATGTTGTTCTCAGAGAGAACAAACTTGCCACCGGCGCAGGAGCGGACCGTGTGTCATCCGGTATGAGGAACGGTTTTGGGAAGGCAGTAGGAACAGCCGCAAGGCTTGAGAGAGACCAGGCGATCATGACGGTCAGCGTCTCCGCCGATAAAGTCAATGTGGCAAAAACAGCGCTCTGGAAAGCATCCATGAAATTCCCGTCCCCCTGCTACGTAGATGTAGAGAAAGGACAGGAATACATGAAATAAATGTTCGAACTGCGTCTGGATTCGATAGCCTCCTGGATACAGGATAGAGGCTATAGGTCCGTGGCGGTCCAGCTTCCCGAGGGCGTCAAGATCGATGCCCTCGGGATATCTGATTTTTTATCAAGTAATACGAAAGCCGACATCACCATTCTCGGCGACCCTTGTTACGGCGCATGCGACCTATTTTCTGATTACAAGAAGATCGCTGACGCACTTGTGCATTTCGGGCATTCTCCTATTCATCCCCAGGAGAATGACACGGACATTCTTTTTGTCGAGATCCGAGCCGATCCCGATATCGAGAATGCTATAATCGCCGTTTCCGAAAAGCTTCCTAAAAAAGTGGGACTTCTGGCAACAGTCCAATATATCGGGCTGATGCAAAAAACAAAAGACATACTTGAGAGCAGAGGGAAAGAGGTTTTTATCGGTAAGGGGGACTGCAGGATATTCCATCCGGGCCAGGTTCTGGGATGCAATTACAGCTCCGCCGTATCTGTCAACGACAGTGTGGAGGCTTTTTTATATCTGGGGGAGGGTGATTTCCACCCACTTGCGGCCGCCTTCGGTGTCAAAAAGGAAATGTTCGTTCTTAATCCGTTATCCGGTGAGATAAGAAAAGTGGATGAGGAAAGGGACAGGCTTCTCAGGAAAAGGTTCGCCGCAATAGAGAAAGCAAGGACCGCCGAAAGTTTCCTGGTGATAGTTTGCACAAAGTCCGGACAGGATAGGTCCGCGACGGCAGACTTCCTCATAAAAAAGGTAAAAGAGCGGGGGAAGAAAGCTTACAAGATCGTAATGAACGAGATCGGCCCGAACGCTTTGCTTCCTTACAAAGTGGATGCCTACATCAACACGGCCTGTCCGAGGATCGCGATCGATGACTCGGCAAGATATTCGAGACCCATGCTCACAGTAACAGAAGCGGAGATCGTGCTCGGACTCAGAGAGTGGGAAGGGTATGAGTTCGATTCTATCACAAATCCTTAATATTAACGATATTATGAACATCCGATGTTCACAGTAAAGAACCTTCTTCAGAGAGACCTTCCCGACGTCAAAGTGGGGATAGGAAGCGGCACCGACTCCGGACACGTAGAGAAAAGCGTTCGTGCAATGAACAATAAGAACGTGAGGATCTACAAAGACCCCGTTAAGCTGGTCGATGATCTCTTCACCGGAAAGATCGATGCCGCCGTAAGAGGGGATATGTCCTCCTCGAAGCTTCTCCATATCCTCAAGGAAAGAGCGGGGGTCGATCAGATAGAGAGGGTTGTGATCATGGAACCTCCCGGCGGCCATGCCTTCTTCATGGTGCCGGTTGGCATCGACGAAGGTTCAACCGTCAAAGAGAAACACGTAATGGCTGTCAGAGCGATAGAACTGATGAAGAGCTTAGGCTCGGGGACAAGGATCGCGGTCATGTCAGGCGGCAGGAAGGACGACAAGGGAAGGAACCAATTTGTCGATATGACGCTCAGGGAAGCCGAAGAACTTACCGTCTTACTAAAAAAAGAGGGATATGACGCATACAACGCCGAGATCCTGATCGAATCGGCCGTCGAAGAGGCCGATCTCATCATCGCACCCGACGGAATAGCCGGCAATCTCATTTTCAGAACGTTGCACTTCATCGGCGGGGCGGTAGCGATGGGCGCACCCGTCCTGAATATCGATAAAGTATTTGTGGATACGTCGAGAGTAAAGACCGATTATATCGATTCAATAATATTAGCGATGATCCTGGCTGAGGAGAAGAAATGATAATAGAGATCGACGGCGGACATACCGGGATATCATTCTCGTCATGCCATTTCATCCCCATGCACGATAAATGTTCCAGACTCCACGGCCACAGTTACATCGTAAGGATAAGGCTTGAAGGGGAGCAGAACGAAAGCGGTATGGTGATGGATTTCGTCATTCTCAAGAAAAAGCTCCGTTCGATGATATCAGAGATGGATCACAAGGTCCTCCTCCCGGCACGTTCAAGGATCGTCAAGATCGTTGAAAAAAACGGCTCCGTTGAAGTGACATCCTGTAACAAGAGGTATGTCTTCCCCGCAGAGGACGTTCTGATGCTGGATGTCACCACCACAACGGCAGAGGAAATGGCCAGGATGATGACCGAGATGATAATCAAGGACATCGATTTCCCGAAGACGGTAAAGAGCGTCGCTATAGGTCTGGACGAAGAACGCGGCCAGACGGCATGGTACACAAAGGTGTTATGATGCCCAAGGCGGTTGTGCTGTTATCGGGGGGATTGGACTCCACGGTAACATTGGCAGCCGCCATTGATGAAGGGAACGAGCCTACCGCATTAAGTTTCAGGTACGGACAGAGGCATACGAAAGAGCTCGGGTCCGCAGAGGCGGTCTGTAAGCACTATGAGATAGAGCACCTGATAATCGACATAGATCTTTCTTCTTTCAGGTCTGCTCTCACGGATGAGAGTTTGGAGGTCCCTTCCGACAGAGAAGGGAAACCGGATGAGAACATCCCGATAACTTATGTGCCGTCAAGAAATATAATCTTCCTGAGTATCGCCGCCGGTGTGTGTGAATCCATCGGCGCGGAAGCGATATACATAGGTGCGAACGCTGTTGATTATTCAGGATACCCGGACTGCCGCTATGACTTCTTCGAAGCGTTCAGGAAGATGCTTACCGTCGGTACGAAGGCAGGTGTAGAAGGCAATCCCATCGATATAAGAACGCCGATATTGGAACTCTCGAAGGCGGACATTGTAAGGAAAGGCAAAGAGCTGAATGCTCCGTTGCATCTGACCTGGTCATGTTACAACGGCGGCGGAAAGGCATGCGGACACTGTGATTCGTGCAGACTGAGGCTTAAAGGTTTTAGAGAAGCAGGATATACGGATGAAATAGAATACGAGGGATAAAAAATGAAGATATGTGAGTATTTCGGTTCCATTCAGGGCGAAGGGATCACTATCGGTATTCCGACATATTTCATACGCACCGCAGGCTGCAATCTGAGGTGCGAATGGTGCGATACGGCCTATGCTTGGGAGGGCGGAATGGAGACATCCGTCGACGAGATCATGGAGATCGTGGATGACACCGAGAACGTATGCGTCACGGGAGGGGAACCTCTGCTGCAGAAGGATATGCCGGAACTTATCGACAGGCTTCTGGAAGCAGGCAAAAGGATAGTGATCGAGACCAACGGTTCAAAGGATATCTCAGTCATACCAAAGAATGATAATATCATCATCAGTATGGATGTAAAATGTCCGTCGTCGGGTATGTCAGATAAGAATCTTTCCTCTAATCTTCGATATCTCGGCAAAAAAGATCAGATCAAGTTCGTGATAGGTAATCATGTGGATTTGAATTATGCGATCCGTTTCATCAGAGAGAATCCTGTGGATGCGAACATAATCTTCGGTGCGGTAGGCGGAATGGACCTTCTTCACATCGCTGAAGAGGTCATCAACAGGAAACTGAACGTAAGGGTCCTGCCGCAGCTCCACAAGATAATATGGGGAGATAAAGGATCAGTTTGATTTATTCTCGAACTTCTTTTTCAACTCATATCTTCTTTTGAAATCTTTGACGCACTGTTCAACGGTACCGTCCTCGTCGTATGATACCTGTATCTCGGCTTTATTGAGTATCTGGAGGCCGTGGGACCCTATCCCCCCCACAATGACCGCATCGACCTTCAGACCTACTATTGCGTCTGCGACCTTGAATCCCGCACCGTTCGAATTAGCGAATTCGTTCTTCACTACGGTATAGTCAAGCGTATCCATGTCGACGATCAAAAAGAACGGGGCGTGGCCGAAATCCTCCGCAACGTATGACTCAAGCGTATCCCCTTCAGCGATAACGCCTATCTTCATTTCTTCTCCACGGTCCTTATGATCCTTTCTACGATCTTATTGAACGCTATCGCAGATCTTGATTCGGGTTCGGATATCACCACAGGCATTCCTGAATCTCCGGACCTTGCGACGCCCGGTTCCATGGGGATTCTCCCCAGGAATTGTATATCCAGACTCTCTGCGGCTTTCTCTCCGCCGCCAGATCCGAATATCTCCGTCAATTTGCCGCAGTGGGGGCAGATGAAACCGCTCATATTCTCAACGATCCCTATTATCGGTATATTCGTCTCCGCCGCAAAAGTGATGGATTTCCGGCTGTCAAGCACCGCAACATCCTGAGGGGTGGTCACAATGACCGCACCGTCAGCCTTCGGTATGAGCTGTGCGATCGACATCGCCTCGTCCCCTGTTCCCGGCGGCATATCGATGATCAGATAGTCAAGGTCCCCCCAGTCGACATCTTCAATGAATTGTCTTATCGCACTGGACTTCATCGGACCTCTCCACATTATCGCCGAATCTTTGCTGGGAAGCAGGAACGCCATCGACATTATGCTGAGCGATGGCGGCACGGAAATGGGGATAAGCATATTCTTTTCGTTCGCATAAAGCTTCTCATCCTCTATGTGGAACATTTTCGGTATGTTGGGTCCCGTGATATCTACATCCATCAGGCCGGTCTGGTATCCCTTCATTGAAAGGGCCTGAGCAAGATTCGATGAGACAGTACTTTTTCCCACGCCGCCCTTCCCGCTCATCACAATGATCACATGTTTGATCCTGGAAAGGCTGTCATGCAGTTTGGTCTCGTTCTCGATATCCTCTCCGCTCATCATTGGTTTAGGCATTTGAATTTCTCCGCACCACCTAAATGTTCAGTTCCGATATAAGGGTTATCGGAATCGATATATTCAAAAAAGTTATGGTACGGTGCATGCCGATAGGGGATCCGGGCGGAGGAAATTTCGAATATACGGTAGAGGGTCTCCCGAAATCCATCTACATGTCGGTTGTCCCTTGCAGTGACATAGGGCGCGGGATATCATTTTACAATGGGATTCTGGGCATGAATATCGTCTACAAAAAAGAGAAAGAGGCGGTTGTCAGACGGGACGGTGCAACGCTTCTTCTGAAGGCCTCCGGGTCGGTGGGAATAGATACCGGTATCTTCCTCGGAGTGGAGAACCCATATGATCTTCACAGACGTTTGGTCGATGAAGGCGTGATCTTTGTAAAAGATCCGGTCAGAGCGCCAATGGGGGTATACACGTCATTCAAGGACTATGACGGTAACATCATTCATGCTATTGAAACGAATGCGAGAGTTAAACTGTAAGCAACAAATGTTTTATCCGAACTATGTATCCTTGTTGTATGAAGGTCATAGCCCTCAACGGAAGCCCAAGGCTGATCGGGAACACAAGCAACATTCTTCACGATGTTGCTGATGAATTTGAGAAAGAGGGCATCGAGACCGAACATGTACAACTGTATTCTTACAACCTCGAGAAGTGCAACGACTGCAGATCCTGCGAGATCAGAGGAGATGGGAGATGCATCCTCGAGGATGATGAACTCAACGACATCGTGGATGCGATGAGGGAGGCTGACGGAATAATTCTGGCGTCCCCATGTTATTACGGGGCATGCTCTGCCCAGATGAAGATATTCTTAGAGAGAGCGGGTCTGATCTTGGAAAAAGGCGATAAAGGATTGAAAAGGAAGGTCGGAGGGGCCATTGTCGTGAACGCCCACGACGGAGGCTCCATGGTATATTATCAGCTTGTCAATTGGATGCTGAGGAATCAAATGATAGTATGCGGAGGAGCGCCTGCGCCTATTGTTACGGCACTCAATTCTCCGCAGTATCAGAATGATAAAGACGGTATGAAAGGGGTCATCGGCCTCGCAAAGGAGATGGCGTGGGCGATCTCCAAGCTCAGTCAATGATCAGAAGAAATAGAACCCACAACCCTCGCTTACCGAGATGTTCGCTACTGCGTTCAAACGTTCCAGTGTTCCGCCGTAACGTCTGACCATCATCTTTCCTTCTTCAGGTAGTGCTGCTGTCAATATCTCGATCTCTTTGAGAAGTTCCTTTGCCTCGTTTGGAGTGTAGACTCTGCCGCTCTTTGCTCCGTCAGGCACAGAGGCGATGATCTTACATCCTTTTTTCTCGGCAATGCTCGGAAGAAGACTGTCGTTAGGCCCGAACGTCCCGATGCATCCTCTGCCTTTGTCCCAAGAGATTTTGCATTTTTGGCACATCTCGGTCATTTCTTCAAAAGAGAGCATATCCCATCCCGTAAGGCGGTTCTCTTTTTTCGATGCGGCAAGAACTTTGTCTTTTTTTGCGCCGCTTACTTTTTCCATTTCGATCCATCCGGTGCTGGTCCTGACCGCCTTGGGTTTGAGGAGTTTGATATCATCTTCATTCTTCAGCTTATCCATATAGATCGCATCTGTTTCCGCGTTGACACGGTTCCTCTTCAGGAATGCTTCCCAATCGCCTACTTGGGATTTTGCATCATCAAGTGAGACTATGTCATCATATCCCACAAGGTCTTCCATTCCGGAGATATCATCGACCCTGACCCGGATAACATTCATTCTCAGTTCTCTGCACAGGGCGCTTTTTGCTTCCGTTTCTTTAATTCCGATGCTGATTCCCATTTTTGATGCCCTCTTTTTGTTCTTTACGTTGGTATAGGCAACATATTTTACATTTAATACATTCTTCTAAGGTGCGGAATGCGCTTTGCGGCAAAGTATTATGTTGTTGTGAAATCCTATTACGGATAGGATAGTGGTTTAACGTCCTCTCCCCGAAGGGAGAAGACGGACCCATAAGGAGGAGTCATTCCTGCTTCCGTTTTACGGTGGTTCGAGAATGATCTCGATCACCAAAGGATCGAAACAGGCCCTGATACGGATAAACCGGAATCGCTTGGTGATGATTGCCGCCTCCTGACCCGGACGGTCCGGACATACCGCGCCTTGAGAGTTTGTACCTCCGACTCCCCATCCGCGGTCATCTTACATTATACGTTCATATATGATATAGCCAGCAGTAGAAATACTCCATTTGGTAGTGATCGGACAAGTTAATGTATTTAGATTTTTTTCAAGCAAAAGTATGAAAACCGTAAAAGAGATGCTGGAGACGATATGGCCGATATCAGAATAAGAAAAAGAAAGAGGATGAGAGAGAAAGAGATCAAGGTTCTTTCATCAGAATTGGAAGGATTATTGGGAGTTCCGGTGTTCACGGAAAAAGATACAGTCGATATCGCCGAAAGCACCGACTTCGATCTTTTATTCGTAGGAAGCGATATTATCGGACTGATCAAGGAAGGAAAGCCGTTCCTGACCGTCCGCGGCATCATCAAATACAAACCCATCAAAAGATATGTGACCGTAGATATGGGCGCCGTCCCCTTCATTACGAACGGCGCAGACTGTATGGGACCGGGTATCGTCGAAGCGGACAAAACAATAGCCGTCGGCGATTTTGTGTGGATCAGGGACGAAAAGAATAAAGTTCCGCTGGCAATAGGAATATCCGAAAGAAGCGGAGAAGAGCTCTCCCAAAAAAGATCCGGAAAGGCAATAAAAACCATCCACAACGTCGGAGATAAACTTTGGAAGACCGGGGAATAAGATTGTTTGGAAGAAAGGAAAAGGCGAAGAAGAAAAGCGAGAAGAAGTTCGTCGATCTCAATGACTATCAGGCGCCTATGTATGCGCCGTCTGATGCCAGAGTAAAGGTGGTCGAAGTGACATCTTACCGCGATCTGAAACCTTTGACCGACATGGCCTACCGCGGTAACATCCTGGTCCTTGACTTTTCCAGGTTTGCCGAGGAGGACAGCGTCAAAAGGGAGATCGCAAAGAATCTCATGGAGGTCGCAAAGGATATCAGCGGGGCTTTCCTTGAAGTTTCGGACAGGCTGATGGTCCTCAGTCCGAGCGGTCTCAATATCGACAGAAGCAAGATCAACTACAGGGAGAAATGAACATGTCCGAAGGATACAAAGTGATCTATGATCCGGTGCACGGAAGTGTCCTCGTCGATGAGCCGTTCCTTTCGATTCTCGACAGGCACGAGATGCAGCGCCTCAGGGCCGTGAAGCAGCTGGGTCTCGGATATATGGTGTTCCCCGGAGCCAACCACTCGCGGTTCGAGCATTCGCTCGGAACATATCATCTTGCGGGAAGGATGGCCGATTCGATCGGACTCTCCGAAGACGATGCATCGGCCGTAAGGATGGCGGGCCTGATGCATGATATTTGCCACACGCCTTTTTCACACACAACCGAAGAGATAGTGGAGAATGCCACCGGAATGGACCATATGGAAGCGGCGAAGAAGCTGATCAAGGGGGAGATCAGAACAAATCAGGAAAGGGATGACGATCTATTTGCTGGAATGCCTCCAATCTCAGAGATGATCGAGGAGCACGGGATATCTTCTGATGAGGTCTGCAGCCTGATAATGCATCCCGAGTCTGTCGACGGTCTCGATGCCTTCAGCCAAGGGAAGAAGGCCGCACATTTCTCATCAAAGGATTTCATTCACCAGATAATACATGGGCCGATCGACGCCGATCAGATAGATTATCTTGTCAGAGATGCACACTATACCGGAGTGATCCACGGAAAGGTCGACATTGACAGACTGATAGGTACGATGAGAGTATACAACGACAGGATAGTGATCGAAAAAGGCGGTACCGCGGCCGCAGAAGGCCTGATGGTCGCCCGATCGCTGATGTATTCCTCGGTCTACTTCCACCGGGCTGTCAGGATAGTCAAGATGATGCTTATGAAGTCGATCGAAGCCTCTTCAATAGATGTAAGCGGCATTTATCTCTGGAACGACGAAGAGTTGATGGGAAATCTTATTCAGGAAGGAGGCACACCGTCCCGAATAGCCAGATCTGTGCGGAACAGGATCCTCTATAAGAATGTGGCCACCGTTTTCAGCGAGGATGCTTCCGAAGAACTTTTGGAACATCTTTCGGAGTTCACGGGATATCGCAAGAGGAAGCAGCTGGAAGCGGACATTGCGGAGCGTGCCGGGATCGACGTATCTGACGTTATCGTGGATATTCCTCCGAGGTCGATATTGCTCTCGAATCAAAGCATAGGAAAGACCGATGTTTCGATCCTCGATCCGGAGGGGAAGGTCAAAGCGCTGACAAGATTATCTCCGTTAGCAAAATCGTTGCAGTCAAGGGATACGTTCGGCTGGTCGCTTCTGATCGCTTCTCCCGAAGAACATAAAGATGCTGTTCTTAAAGCCTCAAAGAAGCTACTCAACCTTTGACGACGCCGATCGGTGTTAATTTTGCCACTTTGTCGGTCAATCCCGCGGCGCAGACCACTTTGATCACTTCGTCAACATCTTTGTATGCGGCCGGAGCTTCTTCCAGCAGACCTTCGTCGGAGCCGCTTCTGAGATAGATGTTGTTCTTTCTCATCTCGTTCTTTACATCGGATGCCTTGAGTTTGCTTAAAGCGGCATTCCTCGACATCTTACGCCCGGCGCCGTGGCAGGTCGAACCGAAGGTCTCCTTCATGGCGCCCTTCTTCCCGACCAGCACATATGTTCCGACCTTCATGTCTCCCGGTATGATGACCGGCTGCCCGACGTCCCTGTACATTTGGGCTATCTCGGTGCGTCCGGCGGCGAATGCGCGCGTTGCGCCTTTCCTATGTACCAGCACATTCTCGGAATGTCCCTCCACATCATGACGCTCTTTCTTTGCGATGTTGTGAGCCACATCGTACACGACATCCATTCCCATATCCTCGGCGCTTCCTTCCAGGATGTTCTCGAAAGACTCCCTTACCCAGTGGGTGATCATCTGTCTGTTGGCCCAGGCATAATTGGCGCCGCAGCACATGGCTTTGTAGTAATCGTCGCCAAGCTTTGAGTCGAGCGGGGCGCATGCCAATTGTCTGTCCGGAAGATCGATGTTATTGTTTTTGATGTACCTTTCCATTTCCTGAAGGTATTCGGTCGCTATCTGATGGCCGCAGCCTCTGGAACCGCAGTGTACTGTGACCGTAACGGTCCCCTCTTTTAACCCGAACTTCTTTGCGACATCTTTATCGAACACATCATCTACCACATCCAGCTCCAGGAAGTGGTTGCCGGATCCGAGAGAGCCGATCTGAGGTATCCCTCTCTTGCGTGCCTTGTCGCTTACCGCGGACGGGTCCGCATCTTTCATGCGCCCCTTTTCCTCTGTGGCCTCCAGGTCGCGTTCCCACCCATATCCGTTCTCGACGGCCCACTTCGAACCGTTCTTCAGAATGTCGTCCAGCTCTCTGTTGCCTATTTTTGTCAATCCCTTTGAACCGAGTCCGGAAGGCACATTTTTGTACAATTCGTCAACAAGGACGCCGACCTTCCCGCCCAGATCATCTACGGTAAGGTCCGTTTTTATCAAACGGACGCCGCAGTTGATGTCGAAACCGATCCCCCCCGGGGAGATGGACCCGCTGTCCGCATTGACGGCCGCAACTCCTCCGATGGGAAAGCCGTAGCCCCAATGTATGTCAGGCATTGCCATCGAACTCCCCACGATCCCCGGAAGGCTGGCGACGTTCGCCGCCTGCAGCGGAGCGTTGTCCGATCTGATCTGTCCGATCATGTTCTCGCTGGCATAGATCACGGCGTTGGTCCTCATAAAGGGAAATTCATCCTTTGGTATCTCCCATCTGTTCTCATCGATCTTCTTCAGTTTTCCGTTCCATGCCATTTGAATCATTCCCGTATCGATTTGTAAAAGTTAAATTTAAAGGTGGGGCCGGGACCGAGATTTGAACACGAGTCAAGGGATCCACAGTCCCCTAGGATAACCAAGCTACCCCATCCCGGCCATATGAGTGTCTGCTGATTATACCTGCTCTTAATAAAACTTTGCGTTAAATTATCGAGATAGGGCGGAAAATGCCGCCAACAGAATGATTAGTTTTAATATATGCCATCTGATTTCTGTATACAGTGTTCGCCTCAAGGAATAAAGCCGTTATCTTTGCGATTTGTTTGGTGATGATAGCATCGCTTTCATTCATTCTGATCGACAACAACGACTCGTCCGCTACCACAGTCGAAGTGAACGACTATGTCTCATTAATGGCGGCGGTCAATGACCCAAGCGTCACCGAGTGCGTGGTCACAGCTACCATATACCTGCCCCATACGACGGGGCCCACAGGCATAATAACAATTGACGGCAACAATGGAACAAGGGTCGGGCTGTCCATCACAGCTGACTATAACTACGGCTCATTTAGCAGTAGCAGCACAGTATTCATCGTTCCCGGCAGCAGCAGCGGCAAGTACAATTTTAAGAATCTGTCAATGAACGCAACAGACCTATTCATGGTCGATATCGGAGCGTGCAGCAGCACCGTCACATTCGACAACATTAAGTTCACAGGTTCATTCTATGAAGCAGTACATTCAGATCCATCTAATAATGCCAATGTTACGGTGAACGATTGTTATTTTAGAAATAACGCCGACTCTTTAGGGATAGGCATATCCATGGAGGGCGGAACGCTCACATTGAGCAATTCATTTTTCTCCATGGCGGGCGATAATTGTGTTAATGTTTATACGCCTGATCCCGTTTCAATTACGAACTGCTATATGGAAGTATACCCGGATACAATATATGGTTATTCGGGCAGTGCGGTGGTTAACAATGTAGATCTGGGAGGCAGAGTACAACTGTCGATAGACGGTTGCACATTTGTCGGCACAGACGGTACGGACCGGCCTCTGGTCATGTCCAGCATATTTGGGAGCACCTCGCAAAGTTCGGTAAAGGTCGTAAATTCCATATTCAAAGCCCCTCCGTCAGCCGTAAGCAGCGCTTCGGGCATCGATATTTGGGGAGAGACTCCTGGAAATATACTGATCGACAAATGTCTGTTCTCCGGTCTGCGCCCTTCGGGATCGGTAGTGCAGTTATCTTCGGACACAAGCAAAAACGTCACTTTCATTATATCAAACACAACGTTCGAATCTAATTCAACTGTAAGTCCATACTTGTATATGGAGACGCCCGTATTATCTGTGGTCGGTATGGATGGCGTGATAGTCAATTCTTCTTTCCTTTATAATACAGTGACTTTTTCCGGTCAGGCGACGGGATGTGTATTCTTGGACGGTGTGAACGTTGACCTCTTCAATAATACTTTCCGCAATAATGTTACGCACGACGGCACCTCTGCCGACATACCCGCATCCCTGCAGATCGCTTCACTGGGCGAGTCTACAGTATCTTTAGAAAGCAGCGTGAACATGATCAATAATTTATTCGCTCTGATCCTTCCCGCAGGGAACGAACCCAGCAGCTATCTGAATCCCACCATAAGCATCCCCGGGGTCGAAATGAATTATAACGGGTCCATATTGAGCGGCAGCGTGGGGATAAAAGACTCCGGCAAGAACAACATAGATAAATTCTATGTCGGCACAACGGATCCCATGAAAACATCGGGGCCGTTCGTCAACAACATCATAGACGGCGGATATGAGGCCGGATGCGATCTGGGGGCCGTTTGGGCGATCTGGGGGATGTCATACACAGGACCATCTACCTCCGGAACTATACCGACCGAAATGATTGCGCCGTTCGGAGATGCCGACGGGAAGGGCGCAATGTATGCGGGTTCACCCGCTTACGATCAGCGGGGACAGGGAAGAACAGGACTTCAGGACATAGGAGCGGTAAGCACGCCTTCTGCCGGATTTGATGCCAACGGAGGGTACTGGAACCCGACATACAGCGGATACAGTTCGCAATATCCGTATCAATTCTATGACGCGGTCACAGGCGGTTTTTCATTCATGGGTGCGGCGGCGAACAGCAGCGGTGAGTTCTTACTCCCGGACTTCGCAGAACTGAAAAACACGAACAGTGCGGTGAATTTATTGGGGTGGAGCACAGTAGCGGGTGCGACCGTGGCGGATCTCATTCCGTCCCTGACATATACGAATGGCACGCTGCAGGGAAGTTTTGCACAGGACAAAACATATTATGCTGTGTGGAGTACGGTACAGGTTGTTGTATTCTCTCCCGGGAACGGTTATAGTGATGTGGTGGTGACAGTAGGCTCAAGCGGAATGGTCGCATCTTCGGAGGTTCCTTCCGGCTATGCTACAGCGAATGGCATGAAATGGGTGGGATGGAGCTACATTAAGATCCTGGATAATTCAACGGCACCATGGTACCCAAGTATACCGATCGGGGAAACAACAGGTGTGATAAGCGGAAATTGGGAAGTAATATCTTCTCAGCCAAAGGCATATAAGGTCACATTTTCGAACGGAGGGCAATCAAACTCCGTCACCGTTAACTCGGGGGACACCGTAAGCAGGCCGGCTGACCCGATACAAGACGGCTACGAATTCAAAGGATGGTTCACCTCGGCGACAGGCGGTTCCCAGTGGGATTTCGGCACGCCCATATATAGCAACATAATTCTTTATGCACAGTGGGAAGAGACACCTCCTGTGACGTTCAATGTTACATTCGATCCCATGAACGGCAACGGACCGACGGTCACCGAAGCGATGCCCGGCGGAGCGGCATCGATACCCGGGACCCCGGTGCGGGACGGCTTCACCTTTGACGGATGGTACACATCACCGTCCGGCGGTACGAAATGGGATGCCGGTACACCCATAACAGGAAACGTCACACTGTATGCTCATTGGGTCGCAGGCGGCATCGACGAAAACAACAAAGGGTCCGATGCAGGGAATATTGTCGACGACACATGGTTCTGGGTAGCGGCGGTCGTCGCCTCGACAATAGCGACGTTAGGATTGGTTCCCGTTGTCATCATGGGATTCTCATCCCTGTCGGCGATCTCAGGGGACTTCTTCCAGAACTATGGTCAAGGAGAAGATGAAGAGAAGAACAGGCGTACTGTTGTTTTCGACCCGAGGAACGGCGGGACAATGTGGTCCACCACCGTTATCAGCGGGCGCAAGGTCAGCAAGCCATCAAGCACATGGGTCCATCCAAGAGGGATGAAGTTCTCGCACTGGTCCGAAATCGAAGGAGGTCCGCCCTTCGATTTCAACAAGCCCATCACGAAGACAACAAACATTCATGCCGAGTACGTAAAAAAGAACAAGTAACGCGGCCGATCCCGTCAATTATCCGAGAACATCTTTCGTATATGTTCCATCTCTTCTTTTGAGATATGGCAGTAACCGTCGGGATTCTTATCTAAATAATCCTGGTGGTAGGGCTCCGCGTCGAAGAAATTCTCCAAAGGACCGATCTCGGTATAGAATTCTTCATGTTTCTTTCTCTCACTTTCAACGTAGGATGTAACGATCTTCTCCGCCCCATCATCTACCCAATATATCCCCGTCCTGTATTGTATACCTCGGTCGTTCCCCTGGCGGTTCAACAATGTCGGATCGATCACCAAAAAGAAAACATCCAGGATGCGTTCCAACTTTACTAACGCCGGGTCATAGCAGACCCTTACCGCTTCGCAATATCCGAACTTGCCTGAGCACACCGTCATGTAATCGGGGATGAAAAGAGGGTATCCGTTCGCATACCCGCATTCGGTATCGATCACACCGGGTATCATAGATAGTACTTTTTCCAGGCCCCAAAAGCATCCGCCTGCGAGATATATCGCCGACCCGTCGCAAGGAGCGGTATTTTTTGCGTGAGACACGAGCACATTACCGAACTGCCGCTATAAAAAAAGCGGCTTGGGCTTGTGTATGTTTATATAGATAAAACGCACATTAGAATATGTGGAAATCTACAGAAAGCACCATTTGAAGATCATGATGATCGTCCTAGGACTCATTGTATTGCTGACCACGCTGTGGTCAAGCTTGGATTCAGTGGATTTCCAGAACAGATCCCTCCAGAATCTCGGCGGCATAGCGTTTGGTGTTATGGTGCTGACGTTCGGATTGAAGGTCGATGACACCCACAGATCAAAAGCGGCTCAAGTATCGGGGTTCATCCTCGTTATCGGTACGGCGTTCGCGACACGTGAGTTCTGCAACCTTGCGGGTCAATGGAGTGCGGAAGGATTGAACTTTACCGCCAACGTTCTTCTTCCCGCGATCGGTGTGATCATGGGTTTCGTGCTATCCGGTTCTTCGGACTATGTCACCGGAAGGAAAAAGAGCAGGAGCAACAAGATAATATGGATGCTGGTCGTATTCTCTTTTGCTGCGATATGCGCATTGATGCTGTACCGCACGGTGGACATCATGCAGTACTTTGGCACAACGCTTGCTTTCTATGCAGTATTCATCGAGTACATATGTTACATTATCATCTTCGCATACGGTCTGTATTCCATGTTCTCTGATGAGATCAGATATAACATGACCATCGGGGTCACGCCCCCCGATGATGCCGAGGCCTAAACTATCCGGTGAAGCCTCAATATATGCGGTTTTTAACATTTTAGGGTACATTTGTCCATTTTTGAGCATAAGTGTTAATAAGAAGCCAAATCAATCCGTGCTCTATGGCAAAAAAGGACCTTATCTCAGTAGTGGATATGAAGGAGGAGTGGCCGGGCCTTATAGATCTGTCCATCAAACTCAAAAAAGAACGCGGTAAGCATAATGCGCCGCTGAAGGGCAAAACGCTGATAATGATATTCGAGAAACCCAGCACGAGAACGAGGATATCCTTCGATGTTGCCATAACCGAGCTCGGCGGCCATGCGCTGTACATCGACGCATCAAAACTGCACATGGGGCACGGGGAAACGGTCGAAGATACCGCAAAGGTGATGAGCCGCATGGCGCACGGGATAATGTACCGCGCCTACGACTACAAAGTGATGGACAAATTTGGCGAGATCGCAACGATACCGGTCATAAGCGGACTCGACAACCTGGAACACCCCTGTCAGGCATTGGCGGATATGGTCACTATCAGAGAGAAGCTCGGCTCCTTCCGCGGTAAAAAAATGGTCTATCTGGGGGACGGTAACAACGTCTGCAACTCTCTGCTCTACGCAAGCGCGATAATGGGGTTGGACATGGTGGCATGCTGCCCGGCGACAAGAATGCCCAACGCGGAGATCATGCTGGGGGCGGCCCGCATAGCCGATGCCAATGGAAGCAAGATCCTGGCCTCGCACGACCCGAAAGAGGCCTGCAAAGATGCGGATGTGCTCTATACAGACACTTGGATCTCAATGGGGGACGAAACCCCCGTGGAGAAAGCGGTCAAGATATTCAGCATGTATCAGATCAACAGCGAACTTCTTTCGATCGCGAATCCCGGCTGCATAGTGATGCACTGTCTGCCGGCGCACAGAGGTTTCGAGATAACGGCAGAGGTCATGGACGGGCCGCAAAGCGTGGTGTTCGATCAGGCGGAGAACCGTCTGCACGCACAGAAAGCGGTGCTCTATACTCTGCTCAAATGATCTGAGAAGATACAAGGTCCTCCACGATATCGAGGAATTCCTCTTCTTTACCGGCAGGTATGGTGGCTCCCGCAGCGACCTTATGGCCGCCGCCGTACCCGCCCACCATTTCGGATGCGGTCTTCATTATGAAGGAGAGATCGAGCCCGCGGTCGGTAAGTATCCGACTTGCTCTCGCCGATACCTTCGTGCCGTCTTCCGCATCCGCAAAAGCAAAGATCGGAAGCCCTTTGTTCGCCTCTCCGGAATTAAGAAGCATCCCGGCGACGATCCCCACCACCGTCTCCCTGACATCGGAACCGGCATCAAAATATTGTACGAACCTGCGTTCTCTCAGGAGACGATTCTCTTTTATGTAACTTATAGCGGTCGAGATGTGCTTTCTGTGATCGGAGCGGTTCTTTTCCGCATCCTCTAGTGCCGTCAGGTCCCCGCGACATATCCTGAGGCCGGTAACAGCATCGTCATATCTTCCGCAGGAGTTCAGGACCGTCGCGAACTCCTTCGCATCCCTGAGCCCGGGGCAGTTGCTGTACCTTGATAACGTATAGATCTCTCCGAACAGTCTTTTTCTTGTCTCATCGTCTCCTGCCAATGAAAGCAATCTGTCGGAGGCAGATCTCCTTTCTTCGGGGGAGAGGTCCCTCCAAGTTCTCTGCACATTTCCCCTTTTCAGAGGTATGTTCAGGTCGGAAAAGAACGCATTGCAGCCGTGACCGTTCTCGCTGATACCCGGTATCGGGGGATCGCTGCTGTATTGAAGGAACTGCACCAGCGGCCTGTAATCACGTCCGAAGTATCGTATGTCCTCTTCCACAACTACATCTCCTGCGGATACGGCTTCGTCAAGAATGGCTTTGTTGTATCCGATGAGTTTTGATTCTCTCCCGTCTTGAATGTCCCCGATCGCCCCTATCACGGCAAGATATGCGAGATCCGTGTTTCTTGGGTCCGCTGTTTTGGAAAGGAGATAGGTCATGCCTGCGCCGCACACCTCGTACGACCCCGACACCCCGTATGTGTGCGGGTTCAGATGATACATCCTTTCGAAGCCGTCAATGGTCGTCTGACGGCTTTTCCATTTTGGATCGGGAATATGGTGGTCGGTCACAATTATCCCGGGTCTTTTGAATTCTGAAAGGTAAGCGCTACCGAGATCACATATCCAAACGATATCTTCGCTCGATCCGTTGATCAATGCGATGGTGTCCTCGGAGATCTTCTTCTCAAAAAGGATCCTGTATCCTTTGCCCAACCTGTCCAGAGTGATGGAAGCTATCCCCCCGGATGCGATCCCGTCGGCATCGATATGTGTGACCACGAGAACGTCTTTTGCTGATGTCAATGCACCGGCCGCTCTCTCAAGATCATTGATCAGCCTGTTGCAATAAACACCATCCGCACCCATTTTCTCCGACCGGTTCCCCATCACCGAACAATAAGAAATACTATTGCATGAGACCCGATTAATACAGGCATATGCATTTGGGGGATATGCGGTCGTGCGAGATACTTCCCGGCGTAAAGGTGACCAACGACAGGTGTCTTATACTTGACGAGGGACCGACCGCCGTCCTGGGGGACTTGCATCTGGGTTACGAGAGCGCTCTTGAGGAAGAAGGGATGTACATCCCGAGGATCAACACCGAGTCCATCAGGGATGCGATGAACGATATGCTCTCCAGATACGAGCCGAAGAGGGTCGTCCTTTTAGGGGATATAAAGCACGACTTCAAGAGGTCCAAATGGGAGGCCAAAGCGGAGGTGAAGAGGATCATGGAGCTTCTGACGGAGGCCTCAGACGTCATCGTGGTCAAAGGCAATCACGACAACTTCCTGCAGAACATACTTTCGGACATCGGTCTTTTGGCAGTAGACTACGTCGACATCTACGGATTCAGAATGGAACACGGTCATGTGGATTCCGGCGTAAGGCCGGTGATAATAGGGCACGAGCACCCATCCGTCAGGATACCGGGCGTTATGAGCGGCGGTATGAAGATGCAGTGTTTCGTCCACCAAAAGGAAGATGGGATAATCGTGCTCCCTCCGTTCAGTCCTTTTTCGTCGGGTAACGATCTGGTCATTGACGGGAAGTGCGTCATGGCACCGGCGCTTTGCAACTCCGATTACTCCGAAGCCGACATCTACGGGATTTCGGAAGTGGGGATAATGAAGCTGGGGAAGCTGAGAGAAGTGATGGAGATCAACCTGTGATACTATTCCCGAAAAGGATGATAGGATACAAGTGGAACCTACCCAATTAAATAACAGTATTTTCTTTATGGTTTCAGGAGAATAATTTATGTCAATGACTCCAAGAGACAGAGTAATCGCAGCGATGAAAAAAGAGTCGCTCGACAGGCCCCCGGTGGCAATTTTCACCCAGGCCGCAACGACTTCACAGATGGACAAGGTCGGCGCAGCCTGGCCAGAGGCGCACAAAAAAGCAGAACTTATGGCGAAGCTCGGAACCGCACAGGCAGACGTCTTCGGATTCGAGTGCGTAAGGGCACCGTTCTGCCTCACCGCTGAGGCAGAGAGGCTCGGATGCAAAGTGCAGGTCGAAAAGAAAGACGCGGCACCGATGATAAAAGAGCACCCCTTCCACTTCGACCCGATGGCGGGAGAGTTCGACAGCCCGTCTGGACTCATGTCGCCAGAAGAATTCCTGAAAGGCGGAAGAGTTGCAGAAGCGATCAAAGCGATCGGCCTTATGAAGAAATCCCACGGAAAGGAATATGCAATTGTTGCCGGTAACACAGGTCCGTTCACACTTGCAGGACACATGGTCAACACAGAGAATGTGGTATTCGGTATGATGATGGCTCCGGAAGAGGTCGCGAATTGGGTAAAGAGCATAAACCCCATCGTAAAAAAATACACACAGGCACTTGCGGACGCAGGCGCAGACGCCATCCAGATGTCCGAGCCTTCTGCATCCACAGATATGATCGCACCTGATATGTTCGACGATGCATCCGGTAAATACTTGAAGGAAAGCCTCGCCAAAGTAAAGAACGCATTCTCGGTGCTCCACATATGCGGAGACACATACCCGATCCTTGACGGAATGATCGGGACAGGCGTCAGCGGCCTCTCGATCGAGGAGAAGGTCGACCCCGCCAAAGCAGTGGCAAAGGTTGCCAAGAGAGCAGCACTCATAGGAAACGTCGGATCGGTCAGACCCATGTTCCAAGGAACCCCCGCAGAGGTCAAAGCGGCGGCAGCGAACTGTGTGAAGGCAGGATTCAACGTCATATCTTCCGGCTGCGGTATCGTCACGGCGACTCCCGATGCCAACATGAAGATGCTTGTCGACACGGTCAAGGCGTCCAAAAAATAAATTCGAACAACAAACTTCTTCCAAACCTCTTTAAACTTCTATTACAAGATTTGATGTTGTCACATAATGTATTTCACTTCACACAGTGATACACCGCCCCATGTCCGACGTTTTGAAAGCAAATGCAGAGTACGCCGAGAAGATGAGATCAATACTCAAGCTGAGGCATGAACCGGTCGCTGTGAAGCTGATACGAGAAGGAGAGAAGTACCCCAATGGTACAACACCGCCGCTGCTGCAGCTGAGTCACTGCCAAGCAGTCTTCCGCGCCAAAGAAGGGGAATGCCTCAGTGTTCCGCTGGCAATGAATAACTGCCACGTCGGTGCTGCGGTACTCGGAATGACGGAGACCCCTGAAAAAGTCGCTAACGGGGAGTTCCACGGAGGTACAGGCATACACGATTCTGTCGCCGCCGCTAAGCACATGATTGACCACAGGATAATGATACCCTATAAAACGGTCGGAGAGGCGGTCTGCCCCCTCGGGAAGGCCGATTTCGTACCCGATGCCATTGTTTTTGTGGATATTCCTGAGAGGATATATTGGATAGCGGCAATGTCCACAGCGGAGAAAGGCAACCGTGTGGTATTCAGTACAGCTCCGTTCCAATGCGCCTGCGAAGACGTGGTCGCTATGCCGATCGTTGAGGGCAAACCGAATCTATCTTTGGGATGTTTCGGATGCAGGAAAAAGACCGACATGGAAGCGGACGAATTGGCTTGCGGGGTCCCGTATAAGCTGATACCGGGATACGTCGCAAGACTCGAAAGATACTCTTCCGGACCGATCGCAAAGGCAAAAAGAGATTGAAACCACTTCTCACAATTTTTTCCGACATAATGAAAATAAGTTATTATTCCTGCATTAAAAAAATATTTCTTGATAGAAATCTATTAATATTGATGGCTGAACATATGTTGTTACCAGCAGGTTATATCCAACTAAAAACTGGTGAAAACGTGTTATTTTTTTCTAAAAATCAGTCTTTCCTATAGTTTTATATTATATTAAGAGATACTCAGATTTGCAAGGGGTATGCGAAAAACCCACAATTTTTCGCAAGTTTATTGAATAAGGAGGTATAAAATGCCAAAATACAAGGACGTAGTAGACCTGTATGACGACAACGGAAAACGCATCGCAAAAGATGTGCCGTTGGAAGCCATCAGTCCATTGCGCAACAATGCGATCAAAAAGATTGCATCTCTCACCAAGAGAACAGTTGCGGTCAGCCTTGCCGGAATCGAGAAGGGCTTGAAATCCGGAGCAGTAGGCGGCTCAATGATCAAAGGAAAAGAGATCGACATCGAATTGGTCAAAAACGCAAAGAAGATCGCAGCAGCAGTAAAGGACAAAGTCCAAGTGACAGCTGACGACGGCACAGTCGTTACCATCAAAGGAGACGGAAAGAGCCTGGTCGTCATCGTGCCGGCAGCTAGGACGGACGCCGGTGTAGAATACACAACCGGATTCACAGCCGTCGCAGCCGCAGTCACAGAAGCGATCATCGATGAGTTCAAAGTCCCGATGTACAAAGCCAACATGGTCAAGGCCGCAGTCTGGGGAAGGTACCCGCAGACAGTCGGTTTCGACGGTGCCAATGTGAAATCGATCCTTGAGATCCCCCAGAACAATGAGGGAGCAGGATTCGCACTCAGGAACATCATGGCTAACCACGTCGTCGCACTCGTAGGCAAGAACGCAATGCAGGGTGCAGCACTCTCGGCAATATTCGAGCAGTGCGCCGCATTCGAAATGGGAGACGCGATAGGTAACTTCGAGAGAAGCCACCTTCTCGACCTCGCATACGTCGGACTCAACGCTAACAACCTGGTTTACAGCACAGTCAAAAAGAACGGAAAGACGGGAACGGTCGGTTCAGTCGTCGAGACCCTCGTAGGAAGGGCACTAGAAGACGGAGTCATACGCGTAAAAGAGACGCTCCCCTCTGGATACAAGGTCTATACAACAAAAGACCTCCCGCTCTGGAACTCATATGCAGCAGCCGGTCAGGTTGCAGCTGTAATGGTAAACATCGGTGCGGCAAGAGCGGCACAGGGTGTCCCCGGAACAGTTCTGTACTACAACGACCTGCTTGAGCACGAGACCGGACTGCCCGGAACCGACTTCGGAAGATCCGCAGGTGTCGGTGTAGGTATGTCATTCTTCTCACACTCCATCTATGGAGGAGGAGGCCCCGGTCTGTTCCACGGAAACCACGTCGTTACGAGGCAGTCCAAAGGAGTACTTATCCCCGCAGTTACGGCAGCAAACTGTCTGGACGGCGGAACGCAGACGTTCTCCCCCGAGGCAACATCCGGACTCATCAAAGAAGTGTTCGGTGACATGAGCGAATTCAACTCACCTATGCAGTATGTAGGTGCCGAGGCGAAGAAGATCGCAAAGAAGGTCTGAGGTCTTTTATGACGAGTGAACCAACTGTAGAATATGCGGGAATACCGCTCCCCGAAGTGGAGGTCTTCTCCAACGTTCTGCTGAGCCACGGCACGACTGAAAAAGTGCTCAATGCGCTCGATCCTATCAAGCACATAAGGCAGATCAACATGACCGGCGAAAGCTTACCGAAGAATCTGAACAGCGGGCCAGCCAAAGGGCTTCCCAACGACCACTCCGAACGCAAGGTGATAAAGGTCGGCGGACGTGACGTAGAGCTCAGATTCTTGGTGGGGGCGTTCTACATCGAACTCGATGTGGAGAACGAAGCGATGCTTGATGAAGCAGTTAAGAAGATCAAGGCTGCGTGCGATGCAACATTGCCTCGCGGATTCAGCCTCACAGTGGGAAGATACTCGAAATACAGAAAGACACTCAGAGATTACAGATGAAGGTGAAAAATATGACAGCATACAAAAGACAGTTCTACCCCGGAGCATCCTCCCCTGCAAAAAACAGAAGGAGATACATGGATCCGAAGGTCAAACTGAAGAAAATTCGCGATGTATCAATGGATGACGTCGTAAGACTCATGGGACACCGCAACCCCGGAGAGGACTACAAGTCTATCCACCCCCCGATACAAGAGGGCAAAGAGCCGAACTGCCCGATAAGGAAACTTGTCGAGCCGATCGACGGAGCAAAACACGGAGACAGGATCAGATACATTCAGTTCACTGACTCGGTCTACTTCGCACCCATATCCCCCTACCAGAGGGCATGGATGTACCTTTCGAGAGAGAGGGGAGTGGACACCGGAACCCTGTCCGGAAGGCAGATCATCGAAGTAAGGGAGAGAGACCTCGAGAGGATGGCAAAAGAGCTCATCGACAACGAGACATTCGACCCCGCCCTGACCGGTATCAGAGGAGCCACCGTTCACGGACACGCATGCCGTCTCGACGAGAATGGCCTGATGTTCGACGCATGGCAGAGATACGTCTGGGATGACAAGAAGAAAGAAGTAGTGTACGTCAAAGACCAGGTCGCAGTACCCCTTGACAGGAAGATCTATGTCGGAAAACCGGCATCGATGGCTGACCTGAAAAAGAGGACAACGATCTTCAGAGCAGACGGCGTAGACATGAGGGATGACAAAGAGGTCACAGCTTACGGTCTCAGGATCCACAAGCTCAGGACACTCGGCGGTTACCAGCCCTTCAACGTAAAGGATGTGTAAATATGGCAGCCAAACAGAAAGACAAATTATTCATGGACGCGGTCAAGAAGAAATTCAAAGAAGACCCGACCGACATGGAGACAAAATATTACTGCTACGGAGGCTGGCGCCAGTCAAAGAGCAAAGTGGAGTTCCAGAAAGCCGCTCAGGCTATCGCCAAGAAACGTGGCTTCCCGATGATGAATGAGGACATCGGTGTCCCGCTCGGACAGAGAGCGTGGATGCCCTACCAACTGTCGCACACCGACATCTACGTAGAGGTAGATGACCTTCACTGCATCAACAACCCCGCTATTCAGCAGGCATGGGATGACATAAGGAGGACTATACTTGTAGGACTCAACTCCCCGCACGAGACCATCGAAAAGAGGCTCGGAAAGGAAGTTACTCCCGAGACGATCAACAACTATCTGGAAGCAGTTAACCACACAATGCCCGGCGGAGCGATCGTTCAGGAGCACATGGCAGAGTGCAACCCCGCACTTGTTTCCGACTCATATGTCAAAGTGTACTCCGGGGACGACGAGCTTATCGACGAGATCGACAAAAGATTCGTCATCGACATCAACAAGCTCTTCCCCAAGGCACAGGCAGACCAACTGAAGAAAGCGATCGGAAAGAACCTGATGCAGGCAGTACGTGTACCCACCATGGTCGGAAGGCTCATGGATGGTGCAACAGTATCGAGGCACGCGGCAATGCAGATCTCAATGGCTTTCATCTCCTCCTACAAACTCGCAGCAGGAGAGGCAGCCATCGCAGACTTCGCGTACTCCGCGAAGCACCTGTCGATCAACATGGGAACCATGATGCCCGCAAGGCGTGCAAGGGGACCCAACGAACCCGGCGGAATACCCTTCGGATTCTTTGCAGATATGCTCCAGTCTGACCGTGTATACCCGAACGACCCCGCAAGAGCAGTCCTCGAGACCGTCGGTCTCGGAGCGGCGATCTTCGACCAGGTCTACCTCGGCGGATACATGTCCGGCGGTGTAGGATTCACCCAGTACGCATCGGCCACATACACCGACAACATCCTTGAGGACTACGTCTACCACGCAGTCGACGTAATAAAGGACAAGTACGGTGGCCTCTGCAAGCTTGACCCGTCGAAATACGACGAGCTCATGAAACTCGGTGACGATGTCAACGCATACGCGTTGGAGATGTACGAGAAATACCCGGCCATCATGGAGACCCACTTCGGCGGATCCCAGAGGGCGACAGTCGCAGCAGCAACGACCGGTATCGCAGGATCAATGGCGACCGGTATCGCAGACTGCGGTCTGAACATGTGGTACCTCTCGATGCTCCAGCACAAGGAGAGGACAGGAAGGCTCGGATTCTACGGATACGACTTGCAGGACCAGTGCGGTTCCGCGAACTCGTTCTCCTACAGGTCCGATGAGGGTCTCCCCGCAGAGCTCAGGGGTCCCAACTACCCCAACTACGCAATGAACGTAGGTCACCTCTCCGGATACTCCGGTATCGCAAAGGCATCCCACGTCGCACGCGGAGACGCATTCACTGCCAACCCCTACATCCGTGTCGCTTTCGCTGACCCCAGCCTGGTCTTTGACTTCGCTAACGTCACGAAAGAGATCGGAAGAGGCGGCCTCAGAGAGTTCGTCCCGGCCGGCGAGAGAACCGCGGTCATCAAAGGCTGATCCCGATGATGGCAGGGGACATACTCAAGTACATCCCGACGTCGACCGTCGGAAAGGTAGTGGATACCAAAGAGAAGGACGGAATAGTCTGGGTGAAACTGGACAACACCGGCCTCTACTATGACTCCGCTTACCTCAAACCGGCAGACAGATCGGAGTATAGAGAGGTGTCTTTCAAAGAGCGCGAGAGGAGATCCGCCGGCAACAAGGAGGAGGCCCAGACCATACTCAACGAGATGCAGAAAGCAGAGGAAGAGGTGGATATAAAGGACTATACTCCGAGCGGCGGAGGATAAACTTTTTATTTATTTTCATTCCCTCCTTCGGGAGGGGTGCTTTTTCTTATTACAATATATCAAAAGAAATTGCCCCGCATTATCCTTACGTATGGGGGCCGGCCGATATTTATATAAAAATGTGGTAGAATCATAAAGACTATATATGCTGTCTGCGTTATTTAAATCATTCTAGATGGCGCAAAGTGATGCCAAGCTAGTAGGGGGGACTGACTTGAAACACAATGTACTACCATCCGCATTTGTGGAAGCTGATATGGAAATAGGGGCCATGCTGGCTTTCAACAGACCTCCCGACGCCGTATTTACATAGGGCCGGCGGGAATAACCGAATCAAGGTGATCCGATGTCCATGTTTTTTGAAACATTTTATTCCTCCTTTGGGGCAGCGTCCCCTCTTTTTTATAATGTGCTTAAAAAACATTTTTCACGATAAGGCCCGAATCCACTGCCAGTTTTCGTATGTTCTCTTTCGCTTCTTCCGAACCCCTGATGTTCATGCGGTTCAATCTTTCCATAAGCTGGGGGCGAAGGTTCAAAGAATCGATGAACACCCTTTTAACGCCTGTCGATACGACCGCATCGACAAAGTCCTTTTCATTGCCTTCCAGGTGGTTCAATATAGGACCTATGAGCGCATAAGTGTCGATGCCTCGGGATGTAAGCTGTTCGAGAGCATAAAGCCTTTTTACGGGCAACGGAGCGCCCGGCTCTGTGATCTTTGAGTATTTTTCGTCGATGCCCGTGATCGTTACTCCGACCTCTCCTCTCATAGAGGCAAGAAGATCCGCATCTCTCAAAACAAGGTCCGATTTGGTATGAAGATGGATGCGAAAATCCCTTTCTTTCAATATTTTGAGGCACCTCTGTGTAAGTTTGAATCTTTTTTCTGCGTATTGGTAAGGGTCGGTGACTGTCCCGATACCTATCGTTCCGTCAAGTCCGGACAACTCCTTTGAAAGTCGGTCAGGTATGTTCGATCGCACTTTCACTACGCGCCAATCCTTCCAATCTGTATGAAGGACCTCGGGCGCATAGCAGTAGACGCACCCGTGCTCGCAGCCGCCGTATGGATTCAGGGCGTAATCTATGCCCGGAAGGCCGGATGGGGACAAAGCCCTCTTTGCCTCAATTATCCTGTAGAATCCCCCCCATTCGGAGGCGTCTTCGAATTCGATAAGGTCAGTAATAGTCCTCGATCCTCCTTTGCGTCAGGTAATCCCTCAATATGCCGGAGTTCCGGATCCAGGTGTCCTTCTTGATATCCATCACCCCATCCACATGTGCCAGGGCTCTATCTAATGTTTCGAACTTGAACGGTTTTGTCGTCAGCGCCGCTCTGACATTCTCTCTTACATTCCACACTCCGACAGGCATGATGTACCCAGGATGCGCTTCCCTCATTATGACAACACCGGCCGTTCTCCGCTGTTCCAGCAATAACTCGTTCACAGCCATCCTTGCCGCATAGTAGCAGCCGCCTATCTCTGCATATTCGGACCTTCCCTCAAAGAGTTCATGGCTTGAGATTATGTCTATATCCTTGCCGAGGGGGTTCCATGTTGTGTTGGGGTACCAAGCTTCGATAAGCTCATATCTCCACGTACACGGCATCATCAGGATGCACCATCTGTTGTCCAGCTGTTCCCACTGGTAGATCCTGAATTCATCTATCGTCGGGTTGTACTTTGTCGTTTTCAGCAGGTTCTTTCCGATAATGTCATCAACGGCGGTTATGCTCCACCTTGTCGGAACGAAGCGTCTTCTTTTCTCCACTCCCATCGTGCCGACAGAGAAAGCCTTCTGGATCTCCGATATCAAGGTACCGTTCTCGTATGCATTCACAACGCCGAGTGTGGCGTTAAGGTCGGTGTCATAGAAATTCTTCTCAAGATTCCTTTCGAACCGGCCGTTCCCGATGGTCATGCCGTCCATTCTCGCCGAGGGGCCGAACGGCTGCACTTCATCATCCAGAACCACTCTGCCCCGAGGTTTTTGTCTGAAGTTGGCCTCAACTTCCAGAGGTCTTTCTGTCAGCGCCAATTCTTGAACGTTATCCACTATCCTGCCGGCGGCCTTGAAGTTCGTAGCGTCGATCCTGTATTTCCCCCGGACGAGCCTGAACCTCATATCAACGATCTCATCAATGGATTTTCCGACCCAGTATTCAGGTTTGTCCATGATCGAAGTGTCGCCGAACTCCGGAGGCAAAAGGGGGCCGATATCCACCTTCGGGTATCCGTATCTTCCCACGAACACAGCCGGAGGGCTGCAGCCGGCCAGATCCTTTATGTTCATCAGGGGCATTGTCTTCTGCTGGGAGTAGAACTTCACCATCAGAGGGCAGCGGTCCTTCCCGCAGAGTCTTCTGGAACCTTTGCAGATTGAGCAAAGACCTGACTTGACCGGAGCCTGATTTGCCTCCGCCATCTTATCAAAGAACTCTGAGCCGGACATCTATCTTTACTATATGGGGTTCTCAGAGAAAAACCTTCACGGACGAAGCATCATGCAGATCATTTTTTGATGCCGTTCATTGCGATAATTATCCTCTTAAAATTAGAAATGGCAAATTTTAATATGAGGGGCGGAGGAAAACTTGTCCTGATATCAATTGATGATATGGAAACTTGTCGTTATCAGTACGCCGGCTGTGTAAAGGATGATAAGGTTTTCTTCAATGGGGACCATATAACATGAACAATGAATTTACAAACATAAAAGACACGGAGGAAGACCTATCAACTCAAGGCTGGGATGTGATCACCGCTGCCTTATAGGCAATGTATCCCGATCAACCAGATCCTTTGCATTATGGGACGCTGATAAGCTGGCGGCTGGGTGGTGAAGACCTGCTTGACGGCATCAGCATTTATGATGGAGGAGACTTCCGGCATTCCTTGGCATACGGTTTTTCTGAACTTTATGAAAAAGAAACGGAGCGGTTATGGGTTCGAACTTACTATGAAACTCAAGAAACTGCCAGGCGTGGATGATAAGGAGTTCGGGTGAATTGCGGAGTTCTGCAGTCGCTGGCACGGTATTCCTTCGGCAATGGGGCGATCTTCAAGCCATATGAATATATCTACGCTCAACAGAAAAGCGGTTTTGACGCAAAAGGCACATCAAAGTTGACCGGCTTTGGTACTTTGCCGGTGCTGCGGGAATGATAGAAACACCTAACGGCAAAGTGGAATTTGTTTGCCTTGTGAGGCTGACAGACAAGGAGTTGCGGAATATATATATGAGAAAAAGCATACAACAAAAGAGATCCTCGAACTGCGGCCGATTATTCGCGGAGCGATGTGATTTAACAAGAGGAATATAAATGCCGAACAAAGACATCGCGTCATTTTTGTCAAGGAAGGTCGATCTGCCTTACGACAGCGATCTGGCCGACACGTTGTTGGAACTCCGTGCCGCATGGGGTGAAGCCATCCCGTCACTGAACGAAGCGGTATTCGACGAGCTTGCCGAGAACTACGGCGGCGAGGATTATTACGAAGACGCCCTTACAGCCTTTGCACAGGAGCTGACGACCAAGGGCTATCAGCTGTTCTTGATTTCAGAGGACGTGGACACTTTCATCTACGCCGCAGAGGATGAGATCCAACCGCTTGAGAAACTGTTGAAAGGAAATAAGGAACGTTATAAAAAACTAAAGCAACAGGGGTGTAAATTCGGAATGCCCGCGAAACGCAATGATACCGCCGGGCGTATGATGGGAACAAAATTCCCGCAGAGTAACGAGCCAATTGCGTTCAAGTCTATTGCAGGCGACCGCGTCTATGGTATAGGGTATGAGGATGGCCGTGCCGTCAATGGCTTTGCGATCGATCTGTCACAAAGCGAATGGAAATATCACTATTATGAGAAGTACCATTTGAATGTGGTATATGATCCCAAGTCACAAACCTTCGCAGGCTGGGATTCTGTCAGCAATCGTGTTGTGATCGGAAAAGAACCGAACGATCCGCATCATTGGAAGGCGGTCTCGCCGCCTGCTCTGAACAAGGTCCAGAGACTTTTTTGGTGTGGCGGCGACCTGTTCTTCGGGTACGGTGAAAATATATTCGTTGTGCAGAACGGTCAATGCGTTCAGCTTTCAAGCAGCAAGATAGAATATAGTTCTCTTGACTTCTTGCAGACAGGGGATGGGAAGATATATGCTTCTAATAATGCTTGGGCACTATTTTGTATCACCAAAGATCAGTCCGGCAGATATGTTGCAAGACCTCATACTTTCAAGTTCATGCAGAATGGGTTCTTACTGCACGGATGCGCGAACGGCAATAATGTCCTTTACTGCCAGCCATTAGTAGAAAAGGGGAAAATAATCCCGGCGCTAATACAAGTTAATATGGACAGCGGCCGATATTCATACGCAAAACTGAAGCACATGACCGGCAGTGCGAACATAAAGGACTGGGATAATGAATTCTGGTACGTGGATGGGATGTTGGATCCTCTGAAAAAAAGCTATGACATGGCACAGTTCATAAGCAAAAAGACAGGCGAAATATACCGCATAAGATCGGGTGCACTGGGTAAATATCGTTTATCAAATGCCGTACGTCTATCAGATGGGAAAATAGTCTTCATAATCAGCGTTTCAGGCTCGAACAAGCTGTTCAAGCCCGATGATTTCTGGGGATATCTTAAGGAGATGAACCCCAACCCGGAGAAATTGGAATGGAATGAGTCAGAGGTGTTATTCCCGAATCAGCCGAAATTGGAATAAGAATGAAGTTTTGAACAAAAGGAGATGTGCAGTGAGTGAATAATAATGATATCTCCGCCGAGGCCGCAGCAGGATCGATTGCCGGCAGTGTTCCGGCATAGATGTATTCCGTTCATCAAATAGCAGTATTCTAAAGGACTCAGATTGTTCTATAAGTTTTCATTAGAACAGTATGTGGTCACCCTGAAGCTGCTGGATATGATAACGCCTTAACATTGCCAAAAGTTATTTATTCTGGGCAAACGGTAGTTAATCTGGTAATACCATGGCTGAACAAAAAGGCAAAACCGAGAAGGCAGTGGACAAATCTGTTGATGTAGGCAAAGATGTCGGCAAAGGTGCGTGGAATGTCACGAAGAAGGTCGGCAAAGGCGTAGGGGATGGCGTCAAGAAAGCCGCCAAAGATGATAAGTAAGGCATCATCTCCGACAGGCAGAATTTTGCTTTAAAAACAGATTGCAAAAAACATATTTTCGGGATCGAATGATCCCGCATCCACTTTTTAATGAGATTTGAATGTTATTCAAGTCAAGAATCTGTGCAAAACACCAACGTGGGAAAGTGTGAGCAAGAGATAACTGGTCGAAACCGGTGCAAGGGGTTATCTCTTGCTATGATTTGTGCATGATTGTTTGAATATTTGAAACATTGTAGAAATGTTACGGATATTGCCTAATTGGGTAATACAACAATAATATTACATCAGTAATTATTTTTACAACAAAGACAATCCAACGGTGATAATATGGGCGACGGTATGAAGATAAAGATCACAACGAACGGGCCCTTAATGGTTATCGGGGGTGTACCGTTAAAGGGAGAAGTAATCAAAAGGGATTCTATGGGACGTTCCGAGAAGTGGGAAGAAGTGAAAAGTTACTACCGTAACGGCACTTATCCGCTTTGCAGATGCGGGAAATCCACAGATAAGCCATTCTGTACCGGAGATCACATCGGTTGGGACGGTACCGAGACCGCAAAAAGGAATACGTTCGAAGAGAGGGCAAAGGCCTATCCCGAATCGGACGGAATAGTACTTCTTCAGGACCCGGCCCTTTGCGACGGTTCTGGGTTCTGTCACGGAATACACAATATAAATCAGACGGCCAAGAACAAAAAGACCCTGGAAACTGCAAAACAGCAGGTCCACGACTGCGCAAGCGGAAGCATCGTAATGAAGGTGGACGGTCAGGTCTGGGAACCCAAATTTGAGAAGAGCATATCTGTCACAGGTACGCCGGGGAAGAAGGGCCCGTTCTGGGTAAAGGGCGGTGTACCTCTCGAATCTGCCGACGGCTACACATACGAGGTCAGGAACCGCATGACATTGTGCGGTTGCGGAAAGTCAAAGAATAAACCATTCTGCGACGGTGCGCATAAAAATTAAGCCAGCTTTACTTTAAGGCCGAGGCCGAAAACCGTTTCAAACTCCTCATTTAGCGTTTTTAATTTCCACATTTCCATATTGATGTCCGACTCGGAGCCGATATTGAGGACCACATCGTGCTCCGAAATACACATCTCTATCCAATCTATAGCAGAGTTGCGGCGCCTGTCCAATATGTCCGAGATCTTCAGGATCATGGCGCATTTAAGAAGATCGGAGGTCTCTTTCTTATCCATGTCTTTGAATTGTTTCGAACCCTTTGAAGGAAAGTTCCCATGGTGGAACTTTGTCATCAATGCCATCAGTTTAAGTTCCTCGTTATCGAACCCGAGAAGATATGAGTTGAGGATGATGATGTAAGAATGGAGATGGTGTTTCGGATAACTTATGAATTCTCCGATATCATGGAGGGTTGCGGCATACGAAAGGAGCATCCTCATCTCATTGTCCATGTTGTGGATTCCCTCTTCTTTCATTTTATCGAACAGCAGCAGAGCATTCCTCTGCACGGTCTCCGCATGGGCCTGATCATATTGGCACCTTTTTGCCAGATTCAGGACGGACGATTCTTTCACATCGAAGTTAGTGTAACCATTGCTGAGCATGTAGTCTATCTCCATGCCCTGTTTCATCCCCTTGTCGGTTATCTCGATCCTGTCTATCCCGAGGAGATACATCAGTTCCTCTGCGATCGCTCCTCCGGAAACGATGATGTCCGCTCTCGAGGGGGTCATGCCCAGCACATCTTTTCTTTCTTCAACACCTTTGGTGTACAGTTCTTTCATGACCTCCACAAGCTCATAATACATCATGTAGGAGTCGTCCCCGTCCCTTTTTGCGGCACAGATCTTGGCCAATGCGATCATTGTGCCGGATGAGCCGTATGCCCGCTCAAAACCGATCTCTCTGATCTTGCGGCATGTGCGATAGGACATCATATCAACGTGCCGTCTGAGATAATCGTATTCCGAGAATGTTATTGCTTTGTTGTGATCCTGATCGAACCCGTTGGCAAGCCTTATGCATCCGAGGCTCAGCGAATCGGAGAACAAACATTCCTTTCCTTTGCACAGTACTATCTCGGTGCTGCCCCCTCCGATATCGATCTCTAAACTCTTCTGGAACGGGCCGTCCGGGCCGAACACCCCCAGCCGGATCAGCCTCGCTTCTTCGAACCCCGAGATGATCTTTACGTCCACTCCTTCGACCTTCATCGCATCCAGCAGCTCTTTTCTGTTCGATGTTTCTCTTGCGGCGCATGTTGCATACGCGATTATCTTCTTGGCGCCAAGGTTCTTTGATATCTTTACGAAATTTGAAACAACAATGCGCGTCTTCTCTATCGTTTCCTTATCAATATTGCCGTGTTTGAATAGATTTTGACCGAGTCTTACATTCTCTTTGTCCTGAAATATGGGTGTACCCATCGAATCCTTAAAGAAACGTACAACTAAGATGTGTATCGAGCTTGTACCGATATCAATGAAACTGACAACCTCCGAATCATCATCCATGCCATATGCCCCTATGATCAATGAACCATTTTTGCGAGCGGAACTTCCTGCCCTTTTTGTTTATGGGGATGTAATTGCCTTCCGGAGTGAGCATCTTCGCTTTAGCTGTATCTTTTAAATGAACATCGAGAATATTATTTTTTATGTGGTAAAGGATATTTTTGTCCAGTACCGGGAACAGGACCTCCACTCTTGCGATAAGGTTCCTCGGCATTACGTCCGAGGATCCCAAATATATCTCCGGGTCCCCGTCATTTTCGAAATAGTATATTCTGGAGTGTTCAAGGAACCTGTCGACTATGCTTATCACTCTGATGTTCTCGGAGATCCCTTTGACACCCGGCCTTAAGCAGCATATCCCCCTTATGTTGAGGTCTATCTTCACTCCAGCCATCGACGCTTTGTAAAGCTCTGCGATAATGTCGGAATCCACGAGGCCGTTCGCTTTGATCGCAATATATGCTTTCTTCCCCTGCTTCTGATTCTCCCGTTCTCTGCCGATCTTTTCGATGAGGGCTTTCTTAAGTGCGGCGGGGGCGACAAGGAGGTGCCTATATTCCCTCGGCCCGAACACTCCCGTCAGAGCGTTGAACAATTCTCCGACATCTTTTCCGATCTCCTCATTCGCCGTAAGGAAAGAGATGTCCCCGTACTGCCTTGCCGTGCTCATGTTGTAGTTGCCTGAGCTTATGTGGGTATATTTCACAAGCTTGTCCTTTTCCAGCCTCACTACCTGAAGCAGCTTCGAATGCACTTTGAGCTCTATCGGCCCGTAAACGACATGCACTCCCATTTTATCAAGTTCTTTTGCCAGATAGATGTTGTTCGTTTCGTCGAACTTCGCGCGGAGCTCCATCAGGACGGTGACAGCCTTCCCTTTTTCTTTGGCTCTTTTCAGCGCATTGATTATGGAGCGGTCCTTTCCTATCCTGTAAAGGCATATCTTGATGCTTTGGACGTTCGGATCGTCTGCCGCGTCCCTCAAGAATCTAACGATTATGTCGAACGGTTCGTACGGATGGAATATTATCCAGTCCTTTTCCTTTATGGTCTTGAATATATTGTGGCCTTCTCCGAATTCCGGCGGTACGTACGGAACGAACGATTCGTCCTTTAATTGCGGCGCATCGATGGAGGCGATCTGCCATAGATCGGTAAGAAGCATCCCCCCAAGCGTCGCGGTGTGTATCTGGTTCTCGCCCAGCTTCAGATTGGTTCCGAAAAGAGAGAGCATCTCCGGAGGCATTCCCTCTTCCGCAAGCATCCTGACCGGGAAACCGATGTCTCTCGAGTCCAGGGACGTTTCGATCGCGGACATCAGGTCGTATGCCTCGTCTATCGTTACTTTGATGTCGGCGTTCCTGGTCACTCTGAAAAGGTATGCTTCAGATATCATTCCCGGGAAAAGCGCCTCGATATGCGATTCGATTATGTCCTCCAGCTGAACGAAGTCCATCCCTGCGGTCTCCGACGGCACCCTTACAAATCTAGGCAGTATCCCGATCGGAACTTTCACTCTGGCATATTTGTCTTGGCCATTGTGGTCGATCTTCACTGCCACGTTAAGTGAATTGTTTGAAATGAACGGGAACGGATGAGACACATCCAAGGCAAGAGGAGTAAGCAAAGGATGCACTCTCTCCTTGTAGTAGTCTGCGACCCAAGCCCTCTGGCTTTCCGATAATGAGTCCACATCATGGATCCTGATCCCATTTTTGAACAACTCGCCTCTCAGCATCCCCCAGCATATCTCATAACCTATGACCAGATTATCTACCGAGGCTTTGATCTCATGCATGAGTGCCTTGGCATCCAGGTAGATGTCGGGACCTATATTGGTCATGTTGTTGCTTTCCGCTCTCTGCAGAAGCCCCGGGACCCTGATCATAAAGAATTCATCCATGTTGCCGTAGGCAATAGCAAGGAACTTCACTCTCTCAAGCAGCGGGACCGATCCGTCTCCGGCTTCAGCTAAACATCTGCGGTTGAACTCTAACCACGATAACTCGCGGTTGACATAGAGACTGTGGTCGAAAAGGTTGATGTTCTCTTTCATTCCTTTTTCCTTTCCCTTATTTTTACAGACGCGGAGTGTGCGTGCAGTCCTTCCGCTTTGGCTATGGCCATTATGGTGGGCGCTAAAGTAGCAAGCCCATCCTGAGATATGATCTGGACGGTGGACGTCTTCCTGAAGTGTGCAACATTCAACCCGCTCACAACCGAAGAGTGTCCCGCAGTGGGCAGGACGTGGTTGGTCCCGGAGGCGTAGTCCCCCGCGGCCACAGGCGTATATGGTCCGACGAATATCGATCCGGCGTTGGTGACCTTTGAGAGGACATCTAACGGGTCTTTGACCTGAATGGAGAGGTGTTCCGGAGCAATGCCGTTCATTATCTCCACTGCTATGTCCATGTTCTTTTCCACAATGTACCCGGAGTTTTCCAGCGCCTTTACTATTATCTCTTTTCTCTGAGCCTTGCTCGTCTGTTCCTCTATGAATTTCCAGACCTTTGCCGGAAGTTTCGGGTCGGTAGTGACAAGGAGGCACGCAGAGGACGGATCGTGTTCGCACTGTGCTACAAGATCGGCGGCAATGAACTCTGCATTTGCTGTCTCGTCTGCAAGAACGCCTATCTCGCTCGGCCCCGCCGGGAAGTCTATCTCCACATTCTTTCTAAGCATTGTTTTTGCCGCTGTGACATACACGTTGCCGGGACCGACTATCTTCTGTACGGGCTCTATGGACTCGGTACCGAGTGCCATCGCGGCTATGGCTTGCGCACCGCCGACCTTGAAGATCTCGTCAACGCCTGCGATATCCATCGCAACCAGTGTCAATGGATTTATCGGGGCGGGGGTGCAACATATGACCTCTTCCACTCCCGCGACCCTTGCCGCAATGATACACATAAGCGCTGTGGAAGGATATGACGCTCTTCCTCCCGGAATATAGCAGCCCACTCTCTCCAGCGGCGTGCTCTTCACGCCCAAAGTAATGCCGGGTTCGATCTCCTTCAGCCAGAGGTCCTGAGGGATTTGAAGTTCATGGAATCTCTGTATGAACTCAGCTGCGTTCTCAAGTTCGTCGACCAGGATAGGATCCACCGTCTCGTAAGCTTCTTCGATCTCGTCCCGTGTGACCTCAAGGTCCTCCAATACGATCTTGTCGAATTTCAATGTCAGGTCGATCAGTGCTTTGTCCCCCTCGAACCTGACAAGGTCGATAATATCTTGTACGGTATCGGTAACCTCATCAACTTTTGACTCACGGTTCTCTTTCCAAAAGCTCTCGTCCACCTGCTTCCACATGGTTCAAGCAATCTGTTGGAAGGATTTATATTATGCGCAAAATAAAGACATTGTTTATTAAGAGTAAAACTGATGATGTGGCGGCCGGATGAAGAAAGAATCGAGCTGATCAGTGATGAGCCCTATGAGTGCTGACGGCCTTATTCCTCATATATCTCTCCGGTGTCCGCAGGTGCGGAAAATATGTGGCCTCTCGACATGAATGAAATGAGATCGCAGAGTTTCATACCCTCATTCCATCTCATTATGTAGTTGCCGTTGCCGGTGACCTCCATACAAGGGATCATTTGCCTGAGGTTCTCGTTCTTACCTTTAATCTCTTCTCCGGTCGGTATCGTGAAGATCCTCCACGGATCCCCCCTTACGCTCTTCAGCCTGAACGCATAAATCGGAAGAAGATTGGATCTGTGGCATGCGTTCTTCATCTTTGCCGCCTGCTGGGTGAGTCTAGGGTTCCTGCTGAAGTGCATTATTTCTTCCGCAGAGCTCTTTACTTCGATCGGGAAGGAGTAGTCCCACCTCATTGCGACAAGGTCGACCCCTAGAGAACCCGCCGCCCTTACGACAAGGAACGGCTCCTCCAACATGATCTTGTATGAGATGCTTTCATCCTCATCACATGTCTTGATCATCTGGGTAATCGTTTTCTTGTCTCCGCTAAGGACGTATTTCAATTCTCTTTCGTATATGCTTCCGGTCGATGAGGGCATTCTTATCAGTGATTCATTGTCGAAATGGTATTAAAAGAAAACACCCAGGTCCCCGAAAGTACCCGAAAGTACGACTTAGTGGCAACCGCCGCCGCAAGACGAGCAACCGCTGAAGTTCGGATCGCGGATCGTCAGACCCGTACCGAAGTTCGGATCGTCTATGAACTCTATGACGCAGCCCTCAAGGGCGTCCTTGGTCTCGTCATCGTAATAGATCGCGAATCCGGAAGCGCTGTTGTCCACTATGTCCCCATCGGCGGCGTCTTTCTGGAAGGACATTCCGAACTGGGGCCCGGAACAGGCAATCCCCGAAAGATAGACCTTGATGCCGTACCCGGCCTTCTGATTCTTTTCCAGAAGTTCGTTGATGAACTTCTCCGCATTAGCCGTAATCGTTACCATGATTATCGAATCCGAATTGATAACGTTATATAAATAAGCGATTAAGGGAAGGAATAATCGGTTGATAGGAAAAAATGGAAACGTAGTATAACTGTACTATGCCCGGTTTATATGAAAATCCCAACAGTCTAGCTCTACACGAGTAAACTCGTCGGGAGAAAAAGAAATGGAAACAGAAGACGTCCTCAGGACAAAGTTCAAGGAAATTGGGAAAGAGTATGGATTTGATAGGGTCGAAGCGGAATTTGTCCCATTCAAAGAATTCAAGGTAAGATGGCAGAGAAGCTATAAGTGGGCGGACTTCAAAGTGTCCGACTATCTTGCCGATGCACCACCGGAAGTTATCGAAGGGTTGTGCACTTCCCTGTTCTCAAAGATAACAGGCGATGACGAAGGATATTCGGATGATATGTGCAAGTGGATAACCGCTCCGGAGTTCTCGCGGTATAAGCAGCCGGTGTACCTCAAGAGAAGCAGGAACATAACAAGGACCACGAAGGGAGACGCCAGAGATCTGGACGAGTCGTACGAGAGGCTGATCGGGCTGGGGCTGGTCGAGAGGGATCCGTCGATAAATCTGACGTGGACGAGAGAGCCGAATATTCGAAAGGTCGGGCATTGTTCCGTACTGATGAAGGTGATCCAGATATCCAGTGCTCTGGATACGGAGCTGATACCGGAATTCGTTCTGGATTTCTGCCTTTATCATGAGCTGTGCCACATCCTGATCGGATTCGATCCTTCCGAAAAAGCGCACAGCGAGCATTTCTCGGCGCTTGAGGAGAAGTATCCGAAGAAGGATGAAGCAAAAGAATGGCTGAAAAGGCTTTGTTTATATTTGTGAGCGCATGCTCACATCTTTATTTTTTTACAGATCTATCCTTTCAAATGCGCCCTTAGGACAAAAGTCCTCGCACGCCCCGCACAATACGCACAGAGCGGGATCCACCTCCGGCAGGGAGTAAATGGTCTTTTGAGATATGGCGCCGTTGGGACAGACCTTGATTGCAGGGCATTTGTGATCCTGCGGACATTTTGCTTTATTTACTGTCATTATCATGATGATCAAGATGGTGAACGGATTATAATTAAAGGTGTCTGTCGGAGCTAATTGATTTTTTGTAGCATTCGCCGAACATCAAGTGTCTCCGCGGCGTTAACACACTTTTTCACGGTCCGATGATGACACCGGTCTCGAAGCACTGACTTACGCCGGGAGTATGTGTCGGACCCTGCGTTGGCTTCCGGTCACGGCTGCGATGACTCATCGCTGCTACCGCAAGAGCCCCTTTTCAGGGACAGGGTCGCTGTCAGCCGCCGCGTGCACATGGCAATCACCGATCATGCCCCTACGCCGTTACGGCTGTCATGGGATAGTGTGATCACCGTTCTTAAAGTGTGTGCAACATCATATCTAATACGTCGATTGCCGTACGTGGAGTACGCACCCTTAATATATGATGACGTATTCAAACGCTCAGAACATTCCCGATGTTCTTCGACAAAGAGGGAGAAAATGAACCCAGAAAATTCGAAAGGACAGTATCCGCCATCGAGCGAATATCGAAAGAGCGCTTACTTTAAGAGTTTCGACGAATACAAAAAAGTATATGACGAATCGGTAAAGGATCCTGTCGCATATTGGGTGAAGCAAGCAGACAACATTGATTGGTATTCAAAGGGTTGGAAGGATGCTTTCACTTGGGATAAGACTGAGAATAAGTTCACATGGTTCAAGGGAGGCAAACTGAACGTATCGTACAACTGCCTCGACAGACATGTGAATGCCGGAAAAAAGAACACCGCGGCATTGATCTTCCAGGGTGAGGACGATTCGGATGTGAAGATATACACATACGGCGGGTTGTTGCGCCAGGTGAAAAAGTTCGCCAATGTCCTTAAGAGCAAGGGCGTGAAGAAGGGCGACAGGGTCGCGATCTATCTGCCTATGATCCCGGAGCTGCCGATAAGCGTCCTTGCATGCGCAAGGATAGGTGCGATCCACAGCGTCATGTTCGCAGGACTCGGTACCGACTCTGTATACAACCGTATAATGGACTGTACCCCCAAGGTGGTCATCACCTCCGACGGAAGCTTCCGCGGAGGAAAGATCATCGACATAAAGGGTAAGGTCAACGAGGTCCTGGAAAGGGAGAACCCCGTTAAGCACGTCATCACCGTCAAGCGTACCGGCACCAACGTCGCAATGAAGTACGGAAGGGATGTATGGTGGCATGAGGAGATGGCGGAAGCCTCAACTGTATGCGAACCGGAAGTGATGGATGCAGAGGATCCTCTGTTCCTGCTTTACACAAGCGGGACCACCGGAAAGCCGAAAGGATTGGTACACACCAACGGAGGATATATCGTAGGTGCATACACCTCGTTCAGGAATGTGTTCAACTATAATCCAGGACAGATCTACTGGTGCACAGCCGATATCGGATGGATCACCGGACACTCATACATAGTGTACGGTCCGCTTTCATTCGGTGCGACGGCCTTGATGTTCGAAGGAGTCCCCAACTTCCCCGACAATGACAGATACTGGCAGGTCGTGGAAAAGTGGGAAGTGGATATATTCTACACCGCGCCGACATCGATCAGAATGATCAGGAAGACCGGGGACGAGCACATATTGAAGCACGACCTCACATCACTCAAGATGCTCGGGAGTGTCGGTGAGCCGATAGATGCCGACGTTTGGAAGTGGTACCACCGCCTGATAGGCGGAGGAAGATGCCCGATCGCCGACACATGGTGGCAGACCGAGACGGGAAGCATATTGATATCTCCGATGACGGGAGCCATGGACCTAAAGCCCGGCTCGGCCATGAGGCCTCTCCCAGGTGTAGAACCATCCATATACACCGAGGAAAAGAAGCCTTGCGGCCCCGGGGAGAGCGGAAATCTCTACATCGACAAGCCGGTCCCATCGCTCGCAAGAACGATATGGAACGACCACAACAAGTATGTTGAGACCTATTGGGCCGCTTTCCCCGGCCACTACCTGACCGGAGACGGAGCAAGGAAGGACAATGACGGCGACATCTGGCTGTTGGGACGTGTCGACGATGTGATAGGCGTTGCGGGCCACAGGATAGGTGCCGCCGAGGTCGAGGCTGCGATGATAACGCACCCTGCGGTCGCAGAGGCGGCAGCCGTGCCGGTGCCCGATGACATCAAAGGTGAGGCGATATACGTGTACGCCACACTGAAGGACGGCTACAAAGACTCCGATGCCCTGAAGAGGGAAATGATCAACCAAGTACGCCACTCGATGGGACCGTGGGCGACCCCGAAGACGATCCAGATCGTCAGCGGACTGCCGAAGACCAGAAGCGGAAAGATCATGCGCCGTATCTGCAGGAAGATCGCTTGGGGAAGCGGCCGCGAAGAGCTCGGTGACGTCACAACGCTGACCGACCCAGCCGTCGTCGACGAGATGATCAAAGGCAGAATAACTTAAAACAAGAGAGGAGCAAAGCTCCTCTCATCTTTTTTCCTCCTTTTTTTATTTTCTTTTTTATTAGAACGTTGCCTGCATGGTAACGTTCGGCCTCTTTCTCTCGGCATAATCGTTTAATCTCATGATTCCTTCTGACGTTCCATGAGATCGGGCATCGTCTTCGTCGGACTGGGGCTCAGCGGCACTGACGGAATGACAGTCAAAGGACTGAACGCATTGAAAGAATGCGACAAGATATACGCCGAGTTCTACACTTCCACGTTGATAGGGGCGGCGATAGGCGATATTGAATCCGCCATCGGAAAGAAGATCAACATGGTTCACAGGACACAGGTCGAGGAAGAGGAATTCATTATCTCCGACGCAAAGACGATGGTCGTGGGGTTCGTAACCGCCGGCGATACGATGCTGGCGACCACCCATGTCGATCTCAGGATCCAGGCGGAAGAGGAAGGGATACCTGTGAAAGTGATACACGGCGTGTCCATATTCGGGGCGTGCCCGTCATCGCTGGGTCTTCAGCCGTATAAGTTCGGAAGGACCGTAACGCTGCCCTTCCTGGAGTCCGGTTACCAACCGAAATCTCCGTATGATAACATTAAACAGAACAAGGACAGAGGTCTCCACACGATGATCCTCTTGGACATAAGGGCCGATGAGCTGAGGTACATGACGGCCCATCAGGCCATCGAATGGTTAATAGAGGGAGAGAAGAAATGGAACGAAGGCCTGATAACGGACAGGACAGTCATATGTGTAGTATCCAACGCCGGTTCCGAGAATGAAAAGCTGTTCGCCGGATACCCTCAGGACCTTTTGAAGAAAGATCTCGGGGCCCCGCTGCAGACGTTGGTCATTCCGGGAAATCTGCATTTCATGGAATCTTATGCGTTAGTGGATTTTGCGGGCGCACCCAAAGAGATAATAGAAAACGAGGATGAATGACGCGTAAATGCATACTTGTTCCGAAGAGAGACGGGGAACGCGTCAGGGCCGAGCTGATATCAAAAGGCATACTCGATGCGGGAAGGAAGATCGGTTCCGATGACAGACTCCTTTTTATACCTATTTTGACAGACAAGTATGAGGGCTATGAAGTAACAGAGGCCGATCTGGAACATCAAGAACACATTCCCACGGACTACAGGGAATTGTTGGATATCCAGGAAGAATTCAAGCAAGAACTGCCGACATCTTTCGATGTGATCGGCGATGTCGCGATAATAAAATTACCGGACGAGGTGATGCGGTTCAAACATCAGATCGGCGAGGCGATGATGTCCGTCAACAGGTCGTTGCGGACCGTAATGATGGATTCCGGGGTCAAAGGAGACTTCAGGATAAGGGAGCTCGAGCGGATAGCCGGGGAAGGAGGCTCCGAAACGATACATAAAGAATTCGGAGTAAGGATGATAACAGACCCTTCGAAAGTATACTTCAACCCAAGGCTGGCGACCGAAAGGTCGAGAATAGCGTCCCTGGTGAAGGAGGGGGAGATAATAATCGATATGTTCGCAGGGGTCTCTCCCTTCGGCCTTGTTATAAGCAAGACATCAAGACCCGGAGTAGTTTATTCTATCGATCTCAATCCCGACGCAGAAGGTTTTGTGCGAAGGAACATGGAACTCAACCACATCGAGAACATCGTACCCATCACGGGGAACGCGAGGGAAATGATCAAGGTCCTTCCCGAAGCAGATAGGGTCATAATGAATCTGCCTCAGATTGCAGACGAATTCCTGACCGATGCGTTATCCGGAACGAAGATAAACGGCATGATACATCTTCATAAGGTCATTGAAAGGTCCGAGCTCGATCACTTCGAAGAAAAAATGATGAAAGACGCCGTTTCTTTGGGGTATGAAATATCGATAGACAATATCACAGAATTGAAAACATATTCGCCCACAATGAGCGTTTATGTCTTCGATATAAGAAAAGTGAAGTGAATCACTTCTTCTTGGGTTCCAACGTAACTCCCGTCTGTCCCTGATAGTTGCCGCTTCTCTGTGCATAGTCCTTGTCCGATGCGGTCGTAAGGGTCTCGAAAATCATCTGGCAGAATCTTTCGCCGATCGGTATCTCAACGAAATCGTCGGTTGCGTTGTATGCTCCGAGCGTGAGCGTGCCTTCGAATCCCGCATCTATTTTCCCGAATGCGCCGATGCACCCCTTTCTGATCCAGGTTGTCCTCATCCACAGCTGGGCACAGACATCTTTCGGCATGCGTACTCTTTCTATCGTTGAGACGTAGAACATGGTTCTCGGAGGTATTTTGACAACACCTTCTTTTTTGAGTTCCGGATCGCCTCTGATCGATATCTCGGAGATCCTGAGGTCGTAACCGTTCGGGGTCAGTCCCCTCTCATGATAATTTGTTATTCCTATGTAGCCGGTTCTCATTCCTTCCAAGATGTCTTTGTCTGAAAGTATAGCCATGGTGTTGCATACATCATATTGTTTATAATGTTTCATGGAAAAGCAGTCGAATGCCTATATACAAGTATATAAAATAGATTGAGTTGGATGTATAAGACAACTTATATACCAGACACTGCACTCTTGTTAGCACAATGCAGGTCGCCTGAGGTGATTAAAATGGCGTTAGGAAAAAAACTATTGATTGCCATCGTAGCTATCGTGATCATTGTGATCATTTGTATAGCGGCCGGAATTATTGTTCTCAACAAGGACAAAGATAACAAAAATGAAAACACAACAACTTATTGGTATTACATTAACTATAGTGATGATGCAACAAGCACCGGTAACTGGTTCACCGGAACCGGAAACAATGCTTCAGAAGCACTCATTCATACATTGGATGCTAGTGGAATCGAAAACAGCATTAGCGGTGCATGGATAACATCAATCAACGGTGTCGAACCGAGCTTTGACGTGGATAGCAAAAGCTGGTATACATGGGTTTGGGACGAAACAGGTTCGGAGTGGACACTAGGAGAAGGTGAATTGGGACTCGAAGAGCCAGGTGCAACAATATTCTACCTGGGGGTAACAACCATTGATGCGATCCCACCCACATTCACACCAAACTTAATCTCGGACAGTCTGGTCGGAGGGCCCTTCGCAGCATAAACACTACGGCCGCTCCTGCGGCCTTTTTCTTTAATTCGGAGGACAGATATTGAAAGCTCAAAAACTGAAACTGGCACTTTCTCTTGTTTTGATAGTGTTTGGTGCGGTATCCGTCCCATTTTTTATTTCTGATACGAACACAGCGCAACCTCAGGCATCCGGGTTCCTTATCGACTTTGGGGATTGGAATGTAACTTGGACCGAAATGGACATGCAGACCAATCAAAACCCTTTCGATGCGTTGAGCACAGCGTGCAAAGAAAACAATTTCACATCATCGATAGAGGACGGAACAGTGAAAGAGATCAACGGAGTATCCTCGGATGGCACATACAGCTGGAACTTGTGGACGATATCCAAGAACAGCCTGACCTGGGTGAAGGAATCGAGCCCTCAAAACATTGATCTTTCGAAATATACGATTGCGGCATGGGCTTATACAGACGGAAGCGGCACCCCGACCGTGGCTGTCGATAACTCAGGAAGATCAATATATGGTTACCCCCAGGCTCAGAGAACGGTGACCCTTGCTCCCGCCATCACGGAAATGATAGCGGCTCTCAGGGCGGTAGAGACCCTGGTGGGCACCGACATGTACAGCACTTATCCCGCCTCCGTGGTCGCCGGGCAGAATAACGGCACCATAAAGATACTCGGTGATTACCTGAACCCGAGTTTCGAGCAGATCGTTGCGGCGGCACCGGATATGGTGTTCTGCGACGGTTCGATATACACACACCACATCGCAACCGATAAGCTCAGGAATGTGGGAATAAACACGGTTTTGTTGTATTGGGGGGCTGACGTTCAGGAAATAATGGACAACATATACATCGTGGGAGTGGCGATCGGGTATGGGATGCGCGCACTCGAAGTGATAAGCACGATCGAGCATGCTATGGATGGGGTCACAGGCGCGATATCCGAACACGTGAACGCACAGAGCGTCAGAGTGATGCTCGCATTGACACCCGACAAATCTCCGTGGGTATCAGGTTCCGACACGTATGTCAGCGATCTTACGTCGATCGTGAACGGAGATAACGTATTCTCATTTCTGTCGGGATGGTCGCAGGTCAACTCGGAGCAGGTGATCTCACAAAACCCGTCTGTCATAATACTTCTGACGACCAACTACATGTCGAATCAGAGCGACTATGATTCTATGATCAACTCGCTCTCTGCGGAGTGGAGGACAACAGATGCGTACAAGAACGGGAACATATATCTGGTGACCGGAGCGGCAGGGAATATGTCAACGCTTCCGGGACCGAGGTTCATACAGCTGATGGAGCTGACAGCCCGTATATTGAACCCCGACATCTTCAATGACATCAAAATGCCAAAATATATCGGGGACAACTACGAAGATTTCCTCTCATTCACAAAAGACCTTGATTTCAAAAACTGAGGGATGAACATTAGAAATAACATTCGAAAAGCCGTGTTGTTCGCCGTTTCGGCGCTGCTTGTGATAACGCCGCTGCTGGTATTCGCGCACAACGCAAGCGCAGACGGTTCCGGGGGAGAGGGGGTCCTTTTTGACATGGGGAACGGAGACACAAAGTGGTCAGATATCAATTCCGGCGGGAGTATCAACGATGTTTTATACAAAACCGCATCGGACGCGGGATTTTCATACAGTTACAGTTCCTCTTCAAAAGCAATAACCATAAACGGAGTGACGGAAACAACTATCGGTTCGAAATCAACAGGCGGAAGCATGATCCGATCCGGAACCACAGGCGTAACGGTAACATCAAAATGGATAGCTTATCAATGGGACGGCAGTGCGAAAGCATGGAATGTCATTTCTGACATCTCGGCACCTTACACAGGCGGATATCTGGCGCTCGGATTCTACCCAAACGGTCAGACACCCGTTGAGACCCCCGATAATCCGTCGGCATGGACCATGATCAGAGGCGATTCTTTGCAAACCGGAGCACAAGATACGACCGAGTCGGATCGGCAGGCCGAATTCAAATGGACTGACACAAGGCCGAGTTCCGGGGTCCAGGCATCGGTCCTATCGGCGAACGGCTGCATTTTTGTGAAGTACAATCCGTCAAAACTGATACCTCCCGCAACATCCGCCATAGGATATTTGGTGTGTTATACAATGGATGGTAAGGAACAATGGGAGTTCTCATACCCCACCATGCCTGTTTACGATCTGTCCACACCGTTGATCGTTGGGAACAACATCTACATTCCGACCTCTTACGGTTACATATTCAAGGTCCCTCTGACGGGGCCGGGCGATAATAACGAGAATGTTACAACATTCGGCGGCAAAACATATGCGAGTTTGGACATCGGGAGTCAACAGGGGGCGATATCCTCTTCGACAGGCGCAACGCTTACCGGAACAGTATACAACAACGGCCCTGGCTCCTTGGTATTCGATTCGGGTGCGATATATTTCAGTTCGACCAACGGCATGATGTACTGTTTTGACGTGAGCTTGAATCTTATATGGTCAAGTCAAATGGGCGGTTCCGCATATTTCATATCTCAGACCGTCACCGACAAGTATGTTTTCGCAGGGGCGCTGAACGGGGGGCTTTATGCTATCGACAAGAAGAACGGCTCGATAGTCGATCAAACGATCGTTTACACCAGGACAGTGAACGGAAAGGATTACGGTTCGGTGTTAGCGGTGGCGGCATTCGAGAATAACGGAATATACACTCTGGCATTCGGGGTGTCGGACGGAAGGGGATTGAATGTATTGGTAGGGGGTGTTGCAATATACACTTTCGACGGCAGTAAACTTTCTAAGAGATCCCTCAACACAAGCGCATTCGGAGTGGTCGCGAATTATGTATTGCCTGTGACGACAGAAAGTTTCGAAGGAATTTATGTTTCAGCTTCGAACGGCATATTCAGCGTTGACCTGGACGGTAACTATGTATTGCTGAATGATAAGATCACAACGATAAGAGCGCCGATGGTACTTGTCAACGGGGATTCGATATATGTCCAAGGCTATTCCATAAACGAACCGTTGTATGTGTTGTCGCTTGACGGCACGATCCGAAGCACATTCGTAGCACCCAAGGAAGGCGCGGCGAACTTCAGCATGGCTCCGGCCCTTTCAATGGACGGATGGGTGTTCTTAGGCAATGACTCCGGGGTCAATGCGGCATACGGAACATTCCAAGTATATCAGGGTCAAAACGGATCCTCGGGGCTCCCGCTGATATACATCGTCGCAGCGATACTCGCAGCGATAATTCTGATACTCATTGCGGTGTATGTTGTCCTTAAGTACGTTAAGAAAGAGGATAAACCGTTCAATTATATATCTCGGAGAATAAAGCATTATTTGGGTGGAGAGGACCTCAGACATAACAAGCGCAGCAAACATCGCCTCTGGGTAGTGCTGGCAATAGGGATAATCCTGTCTGTTGTGGTATTCTTCGCGTCGCTTTGTATCGGATATCACGCTACAATGTCTTTCGGGGATATGTTACATGCGCTCTTCGGCGCAATTTCCAACGGCGGTGCGGACCCATCTAATTTAGATCAGATACGTGTGTTCGAATCGAGGCTGCCGAGAGCGCTCGCCGCTCTCGGAGTAGGTATCGGATTGTCCGTCGCAGGTTCAATGTATCAGGCCGTGATAAGGAACCCCCTCGTCGATCCGTATATAATGGGAGTATCTTCAGGGGCGGGTACGGCGGCGGTAGCTGTAATAGCGTTCCACTTCACATTCTTCGGATTATTTGCGGCGAACTCGATATTCACCACGGCCATCGTGGCAATGATCGGAGGTCTGATTGCATTTGCGGTAACGATGTTCATTGCCGAAAAGGCAGGCGGAACATCCATCAATTTTGTTCTCGCGGGAGTGGTGGTCGGTCTGGCGTTCAGTTCGATACAAACTCTGATGATGTCAATGGCAGGGCACGAGGTCAGCAATGCTTTGTCCTGGCTGTTCGGCTCGTTTGCCAACATATCATGGAACCAGGTCTGGATCATATTGTTGCCCGGTCTTGCGATGTCGTTGGTCCCGCTGTTATGGGCCAAAGAACTTAATCTAGTTCTACTGGGAGAGGATCAGGCCCAACAAATGGGTCTGAACGTCCGCAGGTTCAACAGGCTGATCCTGATCCTGGCATCGGTCTTAACGTCTCTCTGCGTCGCGTTCGTGGGAATAATCGGATTTGTGGGTCTTGTGATCCCGCACCTGTGCCGTATGATGTTGGGCGGGGACCACAGGCTTGTGCTCCCCGCATCTATCGCTTTCGGAGGGGCCCTTATGATGTTCGCGGATCTGGCGTCAAGGACGCTGTATCTCGGACTGGAACTGCCCGTCGGGGCGATAACAACAATAATCGGTGTGCCTGTGTTCGCATATCTGTTGATAAGAAGGGGGAAGATGTATGACGGATGAACCGCCGCTTTTGGAACTATCGGGATTGAACAAGATCTACGAGAACGGATTCCATGCAGTGAAAAATGTTTCATTCACGATCGAGTCCGGTCTGCTCGTCGGCCTGATAGGGCCGAACGGATGCGGTAAGACGTCAATGATGAGATGCATAAATCAGATGCACAAGATATCATCCGGGGATGTCCTCATCGACGGGGAATCGGTCCTCGGAAAGACCCCCGCGGACATAGCGAGGAAGGTCTCCAATGTCCCCGCCGAATTGAAAGCGAGCTTCGGCCTCACCGTTTATGAGACGGTCATGCTCGGCCGTTATCCGTATCTGCAGAATGTATGGTGGGAAACAGATGAGGATGAGGACCTGGTCGAGGATGTTATGAAGAAATTCGGAGTGTATGAGCTCAGGGACAGGCCGCTGAACATGCTCTCGTCCGGAGAGAGGCAGCGTGCGCTGATCGCAAAAGCATATGTTCAGGAGCCGAGACTCATGCTTGTTGATGAGCCGACCGCACATCTGGATATGAAATACAAGCTGGAAGTGATGGAATACCTCAACGCAATGGTCAAAAAGGACATGTCCATACTTGTCGCGGAACACGACATCTCTCTTATGGCAAGATACTGCAAGAAATGCATAATCATGAAACGCGGCGAGATATATGCCATAGGCGATCCGAAAGAAGTGATCACGGAACAGCTCATACAAGACGTGTATGAAGTGAGTGCGTCGGTAGGGTTCGATAAGGACGGGGAGCTCTTCGTGCTTCCGAAGAGATATACGGGGAACTACCATCTCTGATAGATCGGAGAAAAAAAATGAAAGAAAAGATCGACACGCTGAGGTCAATGATCGACGGTTCAGATAACATCGTGTTCTTCGGCGGCGCCGGTGTCTCGACGGAAAGCGGGATCCCCGACTTCAGAAGCACATCCGGACTGTACAATCAAGAGTACAAGTATCCGCCAGAAGAGATAATCTCACATTCATTCTTCATGAGGGACCCGGAAGAGTTCTATCGGTTCTACCGGAACAAGATGGTCTGTTTGGACGCAAAGCCCAATGCCGCGCATTTCAAACTGGCGGAATTGGAATCAAAAGGCAAGCTGAGGGCGGTTGTCACGCAGAACATAGACAACCTGCACCAGCTGGCGGGGAGCAAATGCGTCCACGAGCTTCACGGTTCTGTTTTCCGTAACTATTGCACAAGATGCGGGAAATTCTACACTGCCGAATACATAATGCAAAGCGCCGGAATCCCGAGATGCGATTGCGGAGGGACGATCAAACCGGACGTGGTCCTTTACGAGGAGGTTCTGGACCAGCTTGTGCTAAGGAAGTCGATACAGGCGATACAGGAGGCCGATGTCCTGATCATCGGAGGCACATCGCTGGTCGTTTATCCCGCTGCCGGTCTGCTGCAGTATTACTTGGGGAACAAACTGATACTGATAAACAAGACAGAGCTCCCTCAGGAAAGCCGGGCCGCATTGGTCATTCACGGTAAGATCGGAGAGATAATGTCCCAAATATGATTTTGGTACTTTTTTGAGGCGTTGGGTTTATTATGTTTCACAATATTACATCATATGGATTAATAATCCATCCATGTTGTAAAAGTGAGATCGGATGAAGTACGGAAGAAAGGTCTTGACAGGGATCCCAAAGACCGTCCACGGCGGACAGGCTTGGAAAATGAAAGGCATAGAAGATTACAGCCACAATCTGAATCCCTTCGGACCTCCGGAGTTCCTTCATGAAATAGTCTCGACCGCCATGGAGGATGTCGGCCACTACCCCGATGACAACTGTACGGAGCTCAAAGCAACTCTTTCGAAGATTTTCTCTCTTAAAGAAGAGAACATCGCCATCGGTTCCGGCTCTTCGGAGATAATAAGGAATTTCCCCAACGCTTTCATAGAGAGCGGCGAGAAAGCGGTCATCAACAGACCTTCTTTCGCCGAATACTCCCAGCAGTGCAGACTGGTCGGAGCGAAGATAGAGTACAACGAGCTGTCTGAGGAAGGCGACTTCAGGATCGATCCGAAAGGTCTTTCTTCCGCTTTGAAAAAGGACGTCAAAGCGTTATACATCTGCAACCCCAACAATCCCACCGGCAGGATAGAACACCGGAGCAAGATACTCGAAATCGTGAAAGAGTGTCAGGATAAGGGAATATTGGTATTCTTGGACGAGACCCTTTTGGAACTTGTTCCAAACCACGAAGAGATATCATGTGCCGGATTCGTAAAGAAATATGACAATCTGGTAATCGCCGGATCCCTGACAAAATCCTTTGCGATACCCGGCATAAGGATAGGATACGGTATGGCCTCGCAGCATCTCATCGAGGAGATGGACAAAGTGAGGATGACATGGAACGTCGGGCAGATAGAGCAGAATGTTGCCAGGATACTGATGTCTGAGCATATGGATTATGTTCACAAAGCGGCCGCCGTCATGGCAAAGGAGTCAAAGACGATGCATTCTCAACTGAAGGCGTTGGGGTTCCCGATAGGGAACGTGACCGATTCCTTCTTCTATTTCTGCTCTTTGAAAGAGATAGGCATCAAGTGCGCCGAATTCCAAAAACTCATGTTAAAAGAGAAGATAATGGTCAGGGACTGTTCGTCCTTCGGCGAAAGATTCGATTCATTCGTCAGATTCAGCGTGAAGGACAGGGAGAGGAACGAAATGTTCGTTAAAGCGGTCGAGAGAACAATGGAACGGCTGGGGTGATAAAGTGGAGCTTTGGATCGACGCAATCCTGATCGTTATCGTCGCGCTGCTCATAGACAGGTTCATCGGCGAACTACCCAACAAATATCACCTTCTGAGGTGGATAGGCAACATCGTAGGTTTCCTCGATAAAAAAATAGAGAACAGATCGTCAAAGAAGACAAAAGTCTTGGGATTCTTATCTTACATGTTCGTTCTCTTGGTGTTCTGGTTCCTGATGATGCTGATATGCAGCCTTATACGCAACGGCCTTGACGGGTATCACTGGGACATCGCAGGCATGTCCGTGACGCTCGGCGAGATAATATGGATAATCGTGACCGCATTCATGTTCAAGCTCACCTACGCGATATTCTCCTTCCGCCACCACTGCAATCCGATACAGGATGATCTGAGGAACGGCAATGTTGCGGAAGCAAGAAAAAAGGTGCAAATGATAGTCAGCAGAGATACGAGCAGCCTCGACGAGGAGCACATAACCTCGGCATGCTGCGAGACGATATCCGAGAATCTGGTGGACAGCGTGGTCTCCCCGACATTCTATTTCGGATGGCTGGGTATGACAGGTGCGATAATGTTCAGGTGTGCCAATCTTATGGATGCTATGTGGGGATACCTTAACGAAAAATATGGGAATCTGGGATTCTTCGTTGCAAAATTCGACGATGTGCTGGGATTCGTAACATCAAGGATATCGCCGGTCTTTGTTGCATTGACTGCGTGGATCTTCGGTTATGAACATAAAGGGGTGATCGCCGCGGCGAAAGAGGAGCACAGAAAGACCCCCAGTCCGAACAGCGGATGGCCTATGACAGCCGTTGCGAGGGCGATGAGGATAAGGATGGAGAAGATAGGCGTATACGTCATGGGAAAGGGCGAGATGCCCTCCATCGATGATGTGACAAGGTGTTACAAATTGGTAGAGCGAACATCGTTGATATTCGTAATTCTGATAACACTGCCGCTCTTCATTTTTATCGGAATTCATATACAAGTGTTCATCGAGGATAGGATATTCGACCTCCTGGGGATGATAATGTGAGATATATCAGGGACATCAAGATAATGGAGGACGGGGAGATGGCAACAGCGGTCATCTATCTCAGCGAAAAGATGGAGGTCCTCAGCAGTGCGATGAAGAACGGCGGGCACACGATATCCGATGTACTTTTCATAATGCAGGTCCCCCACGACTGCAGCATGGAGGACCCATACTGCGACATGGAGAGAACAATGGAAAAGCATAGGATCCCCGGGCACGCGGTAGGATTCATGACCGCGGCCGAAGTAAAGTACGTTTTCTCGACGGTGGAAACAGACTATGAGGGGATGAACACCATCGCCGCCGTAACAGCGGGGCTCAGCAACCATGTTGTCGCAGGGGAACTGTTGGAGAATTGGGAAGAGAGGCACAAGATCTCCATGGAAAGGTATAGGATGCTCGTCGGAGGGACGATAAACATAATCGGAGTATCTTCGGTACCGCTGACAGATGCAGCTAAGGTCAACATAATGATGCCGATCATCGAAGCGAAGTCCGCCGCTTTGAGCATACTCGGGTACAGGGAGACCGGGACCACCTCAGATGCATTGGCTATAGTTTCCCCAATAGGGGAGGACAGAACAGATTATTCGGGAACAGGAACGGCGCTGGGTATATCGATGGCGAGATCGGTCAAAGCGGCGGTCATAAGCAACCTCGTAAAAAGAGGGGACCTTCCTAACATGGGAACGATCATTGATGTTCTGAAAGGGAAAGGGATAACGGAAAAGGATATGTGGGATGCCGCCTTCGAACTGTACCTTCCCGCACCCGAGTGGGACACCAATGACATAAAAAGAAGGTTCGAGACCAAGCTCAGGGTCCTGTCCGATGATATCAACATCTCCTCATTGGTGCAAGGCGCCGTCGCTTTGGAGGAGATAGGGAACAAGGACTGCATCTGTGCGATGCCCAGAGGGATGTTCGCAAAGGACCCCATCCACCTGATCGCAGATGAGATAATAGGGATGCAGATAGCGCAGTATATTGCCGGCACAAGAGGGATATTCGAGTTTCACAGGTTCGACAGACACAAGCCCGGGATAATCTCTAAGTTGGGTCCGTTCATGGACGATATGCTGTGCGGACTCATCGGAGGGGTGATGTCATCGATATATACTGACCTCTTTGACGAACAGCTCCGATAAGAGGTATTATATTTTCTATTGCTGGTACAAGCGCTGGTAATATGCCAAACGAAACTAATGACCGAGTCGGAAAAGAGGAGGCTCTGAACAGATCCTCCGATCGACAGAAGGATGGGAGTGTTTCGACGGGTGCAGATGCGAATAACAAATCGAATGCAGGAGCAGCTACACCGCCTGAGGACGAATCGATAGATTCGAACAGGTCGGAACAAAGGCCCATTAGGAAAATGAGCGCAGCGGATTTCAAGGTCAAATCAGAACCAAAACCCGAACCGAGACCGGAACCGAGACCGGAGGTCAAGGAGCCGGTACAACCACCAGCACCACACAAAGAGACGAAACCGGTACAGCCAAGCTCGGGGATCCCCTCGTCAAGACCGGCTGGAACGGCTCAGGAGAAGCCAGTTCAGAAGCCAGTCGAAGCGACACCAATGAAGGAGCATCCAAAGGCCGCACCGGCACCGGAGCCGGCGCCTGTGTACCGCGAACCGGTTTATGAACAACCCAAATACGAGTACAGTGAGCCTGCTAAAGAGCCCAAGTACGAGCGCAGCGAACCGGTCAAAGAGTCCAAGCGCAAGGAAGAAGAACCGCCGGCGTCCGAGCCGAAAGGCACAAGTCCAGGCGGAATATTGGGTGCATTGAAAGCGGCGTTCTCCTTCTTCACGATCCTTCCTATAAAGGCAAGCGGAGAAGAGATCAATGCGATGACCAAAAACATGTATGTTATCCCGATCGTGGGAGCATTCATAGGTATGATCGCATCGATAATGGGAATAATCTTTGCCAGAGTAGATGCCGGAGCAATGGCGGGGATCGCAATTTTGGCTACTTCATACATTATCTCCAAGTTCCTCCATTTGGACGGACTCGCCGACTTCGGCGATGGGATGATATGCAGCGGCGACAGGGAAAGGAGCATCAAGGCCCTGAAAGACACGGGAATAGGCGCAGGCGGTCTCGGGATCGTACTGATAGTCATCCTGGCGATATATGCAGGGATCAGCGGGGTCGCAGTGGTCTTCACGACGTGGATCCCCGGATTCTTCCTGTTCGCAATGGCGATAGTCATAATGGAAGCGTTCGCAAAGAATACGATGGTGGTCGCAGCGGCGTTCGGAGAACCCGGGAACGGCATGGCCTCGGAACAGGTAAGGAACACAAATACCCAGACGATGCTGTTCGCAACACTCATAGCGGTCTGTTCGGCTTTCGTAGGATATCTGTTGATGGCCGTCATAACCGGTGGCTTCTGGGCCAGCTTCCAGGGAATATGGTCTGCAAGAGTGATGATCACGGCTCTGCTTATGATCGTCGGAGGCGTGGTATCTTCGTTCGTCATCGGATGGCTTATAGCTTATCTATCGAACAGGAAGTTCGGCTTCCTGAACGGGGACGGACTTGGCGCTGCCAACGAAATATCGAAGGTCATGTTCCTCTTCATCGCATTGATGGTCTTGGGATTCTACACGCTACACTGAATGTCTGAGGCCGAATGCAAGCACTGATCAATGCGGGAGGGAAAGGCACCCGGATGGGAGCATGCGGCACAGAGAAACCCATGCAGACCATCGGGGGCAAACCTGTTATCAAAAGAGTAGTGGATGCGCTGTCCGGTTCCGCGAGCATCGATGAGATCGCGGTATCGGTAAGCGAACACACTCTTGAAACGGAGAAGTATCTGAAGAGCATCGGCGTGAGGACGATAAGGACATCCGGAGAGAACTTCATGGAGGATCTGCACGAATCCTTCGAGGCCCTCGACGGAGAATTCGTTCTCACATGCCCTTCGGACCTGCCCTTCATCTCCACTATTGAATTGGATAAATTCATTTCGGAATTCGATCCCGGGAAGATGGAATCGATGATCGCGATCGTCGACAAAAAAGCTTTTGACAAACTTGATATAAAACCTTCTTACACCAGAGACTACTACGGTTCGGAATGGGTGGTCTCCGGTGTTTCCATTATGGACAGAGAGAAGACCCTTCGCGGTGTTTATCTTCAGGAATCATTCTATGAGACGGACAGCTTGGATTTCGCCGTAAATGTTAATACCCAGGAAGAGCTGGAACAGGCGAGGAAGATAATCGATAGGAAGGGATGCACAAAAGCATAACTTCAATCGAAGTTCATTATCTTCTTGTATATCTCGTGTACCTTTTCGAGAAGTTCGTCGCATGTGACCTTGCCCGAGCTTTGTATTATTGCGGCAACAGACGATCCCCCGCAGCCGACGCCTTCTTTGATATATCCCCATTCGTAGGCTTGAAGCCCCTCATAAGGACTTGAAGAGTAATCCATGTTCACATAGACGATCGGAATGTCCGGCGAGATGGAATCCATTATCTTAGCCATGTTGGAGTTCGGATCCCCCATAAGCCATCTCGTCGTACCTTGGAAGATATTTCCGACGATGCTCGGGTCGATCTTCACCGCAGCCGCGATGACCGCGGCCATCTGGGTCCCTCCTCCCACTATGACCGGAACATGTTTGGCGGCACCGATGATGATGCCGATATTTGCGGGCATCATCGGGTCTCCGACGCACCCTATAGCTTTAAGTGGATCATTCGCAAGGTCCCCAATCCCGATGCCTGCGGCCTTGAGTCCTTCCATTACTGTCTTTGTTTTAAGTTCGCGCGGATTGTTCGGAGAACTGCTGCTTACAAGATTCTCTTTTATGATGCCCATAGCCATGAGGACGGCGAGTGCCGTGGTCGTTCCGCCGGCGCAGCTTTCGCTTATCACAACAAAATCATGCCCATGAGCCAGCATCTTGCCGAGGATTACCCCGTTCTCAAATACTTTCTTAACATTCGATACCGCCTTACCGGATGTGACATAATTTCCGTATTCCCCTCCCATCTCAATGCACGGGAGGTTCGGTTTTACCTTGCACCCGCCGTTCACGATGAAGAAAGGCATATTCGATATCTCCAATGCGGCCTGTGTAAGTGTCGCCGGGGTCGGTATCCCTCCGGGATTGATCGGGATCCCCTTCATGCAAACTGTTTTCCCGAGGACCAAGAGCTCCGCATCTGCGGCGGGAGTGAACAAGGTCAGTTCCGGTGTGTCCCCGGCATCGGATATTCCCGGAATGGTGGAGGTCAGCGTATTTGCGACCGTACATGTGAAGACGCCCTTCTTTCCCCAGATCCTTGAAAGGATATCTTTAGCGATTTTTTCATTACCGTGTATGCTGAGCGATGGCGGCAGTTTGAAGTTCGACATGGTTCACCTTTATCTCATCAGATTCGGAATGACCTTATCGAGAGGTATCAGCTCTCCGTCGGACATATCCGTCTCAATATTTGTCCAGAAAGGCACATCCATAATTATGTGTTCGCCCGTGACGCACGATGTTCCGTGATCGACGAAGTAAACGATGCGTTCGGCATCATGGAAATATTCCTTCATCAGGCGGTCCGTCCTTTCCAGTATCTCGATCTTTTTGTATGCGTCCTTTTGGTGGCTGTACTCATCCACTTCATCTATGTGAAGGAACACATTTCCTTTTCTCAGGGCCTTTTTCGCTACCGGGAACCTGTCCTCGACCGCATCGATAAGATGGATCTTGTGGCCCAAAGAAGCCGCGACCCCGAGTGCGGTGGGGCTGTCCGATATCGCCGTCATGTTCTTTATGCAGTCGAACGGAGGGTATTGTTTGGTATATTTTCCGCATCCCCAGGGATAATCGGTGATCCCATGCATATCATCCGCCACTTTCATTATGAATTTCCCAAGATCTCCCGGAATCTCTTTGAACGGTGCATCGACCGGCGGCGCGGGAAGATCGGGGATATCATCACATTCCATTGTGAGGACGGCCCTCCCGTTAAGGAAGAATTTGATCTGGGGGTTGTATTTCTGCAGAATGCACAGATTATTGTTCATTATTCTCATCAGTTCATCACAGAACAGGTGCGCATGATATGACCAATGGATCATTCCGTCCTTCAGTTCGGCGGGGCTGAGCCGGTATGCCGTTCTTTTCTCCGAGATGTCCAGTCCCAAAGCGATGGCTTCCAGCACCGCTCTCGGCAGCTCGGGAGGATGTCCGGTGAAGAATTCGTTCAAGAACAGCTGAGTGTAGCCTCTTCCGGTGGTCATGAACTTATGCTTCGCTTTCCGATACATGAAAGGCATTTTTGCGACCTCATACGGTTTCTTCCCGCCGAGGAGGGGATTGGGATCGTCTTCCATCCCGTCAAGAAGTACGAATAGTGTGTTCATTGTATCATCTTTAAAGCGATCGCGGCCTGCCCGACAGACACTCCCCCGTCGCCGTTGGGAATCGTGTTGTGGAATATTAACCCATGTCCGGAACCTTTCGCTATTTCGGAGAACATCCTGCAGACAGAGGAATTATACGACACCCCGCCGGTTATTCCGACACTCTCGATCCCCTTTGAATCCGCTGTTTCTATCGCTGCCTCTGTGAGGCATTTCATCACATTGAAAACGATCGAGTATGCCGTGTCGGCCGGTTTGCGGGACCCGTCTATTTTCGAGAAAAGATGGGCGGTCAGGACCTTTCCATTCACTATTTCCGTTTCGAAACCCGGAATAAGTCTTCCGGAAGCGAGGAGAGGCTCAAGCTTCATCGCCGGTTCGCCGTCGTAGGTCCTTACTGAACAAATGCCCAAAGAATAGGATAGAGCGTCCATCAGCCGTCCCATCGATGAGCATTTCACACTTTTCGGCATCATTTTTGTCAGAATATCGGATTCTTTATCAGAAAATGAGCTGTTCTCCCGACCGTTCATTTTATCGACCGCAAATCTCAGTCTTCGGAGATCGTACAGGGCCTTCTCCGAGCCGAGCAGAGGGATACCTTCGAGACTTGCGTTCCTCTCGAAAGAAGAAAGGTCCGCAGAGAGGACCTCGCCGCCCCATACGGTGCCGTCTGTACCGTGGCCGCTGCCGTCCAGCGTCAATGCGACCGTGCTATCCACGTTATTGTCGATCATCAGCGATGCCGCATGCGCCCAGTGGTGCTGTACCTCGACTATCTGAGAATCAAACTCCTCGGAAAGCCTCTTTGCGAAGCCTCTGTTGGTGTATCCGGGGTGGATATCCATAGCAACCGCTTGCGGTCTGCATCCGAGCAGCTTCATTTGCTCCCGTACGGCATCTTCAAGGTAATCTACAACGCCGATGCCTTCGCCGTCGCCGATGTGCTGCGTAGGATGTATCCGTCCGTCAACGGCTATCGAACCGGTAAGATTCTCCTGCGCCCCAACCGCAACAGCGGATCCTTTCAGAGGTATAGGAATGTACGAGGGTACATGACCTCTCGACCTTCTTATGAAGAATGTTCTTTCATCGAACAACCTCAGTACGCTGTCATCTGCACGATTCAATATTTTTTGATTGTGAATCAAATACATATCCGCGCCGAGCCCCAGTATCTCTTTGTCCTCTATGATCATCGGCTCACCCGGAACATTGGCGGAGGTCATTATCAACGCATCATGTGCCAGATGTTCGAAGACGAGATGCTGGGCACCTGTGTACGGCAGAAATATCCCGATGTTGTCAAGTCCTGGGGATATAAGTTCGGTCACGGCGGAGTGCTTCTTTTCGATCAGAACGATCGGACGGTGGGGAGATGTGAGGTTCTCCAGTTCTTTATCGGTGGGATCGCCGTATTTGCGGACGGCTTTCACGTCCTTTACCATGATTGCAAAGGGTTTTTGATCCCTACCGTACCATTCTCTCATCTTTTTGATGTGATCTAAAGTACAGCAGATGTGCATGCCGCCCCATCCCTTGATGATGCCGATCTTCCCCTCAGACAGCATATTTGAAAAATTCGATATCGGATCCCCCCGAATTTCCTTGCCTTCTTTATCTATGAGTCGGTACGACGGTCCGCACTTCGGACAGCTTGATGTCTGATGATGGAACCTTCTGTCCGCAGGATCGTCATATTCTTTCTGACAATCTCTGCACAAAGGGAAATCCCGCATTGCAGTCGAAGACCGATCGTATGGGAGCCCGCTTAGAAGTGTGAATCTCGGTCCGCACTTTGTGCAAGTTGTGAATGGGTACCCCATCCTTCTCCCGGCCTTCATATCGCTGAGGCAATCATCGCATACAGCGGTATCCGCGGGAATGGACATCCCCGATGAACCTGTCCGAGAGCTGATAATTTTGAACCCACCCGTGTGCGCAACAGGCTGTTCGATCCTGACAACATCTTCCAGACGTGCCAGGGGAGGAAGGTCGGCTAAGAAGTGTTCGAGGAACCGCTCTCCGTCCTCTACTTCCACGACGACATCCGAACCGTCATTCCACACTTTTCCGGAGAGCCCGAGATCTGTAGCTGTTCTGTAAACGGCGGGTCTGAAACCGACCCCTTGGACCACTCCTTTGAATATTATTCTCATGGGAGTTTTGCAGAGAGGGCGCCGCTTATCTCGGCCGCTTCAATACATTTGCAATCTGACGTTTTGATCTTTGGGATACCCAGCTCAAGCAGCTTCAAGACCCTAGAAATGGATTCTTTCATTGTTTTTCTGACCATATCCGTGCTGACATCCTCTTCGTGCCATACGTCATAGTCCGTCACCATCGCAAGGCTGCAGTAGCACATACCCAGTTCACGGGCGAGCTGGCACTCCGGAACAAGGGTCATTCCGATTATATCACCGTATTGTTTGAACATCCTGCTTTCCGCTCTCGTCGAGAACCTCGGCCCTTCGATACAGATGTATGTTCCGCCGAGGTGGTGTCTGATCTTCATTTCCCTTGCGGTGTCGTTGAATATCTTGTTCAGATAGCCGCAGAACGGATCGGGCATCGAGATGTGGACTATCTCTTTATCAAAGTACGAATATTCCCTGTATTTTGTGAAATCTATGAATTGATCCGGAATGACAAGATCTCCGGGAGCAAGCCCCATCTGGAGGGATCCGACCGCGCATGCCGAAATGACGTATTCGCAGCCGAGTTTTTTGAGGGCCCACATATTTGCTCTGTAAGGAACGGTCGACGGGGGGTAATGGTGGGATTGTCCGTGTCTGAAAATGAACGCAACCTCAACGCCCGAGATCTTACCGATCATTATCTCGCCGGAAGGTTTGCCGTATGGCGTATCGGGGAAAACTGTCTTGATCGTTTTGAAGGAATCCGGATTGTATACGCCGGTACCTCCGATGATGGCTATCTTTGGCATATTTCAGGGATTCTTGTAAGAATATAAAAGAACAATGTTCAAATTTCACTTTCATACACTCCTGGCTTTACTCTTATGTTGGAATAATTCCCTATAAAAACGTGATAAAAACGGACTGAATACTTTAGGAAAGTCTCTGCCGGAGATAGGCAGAGGAATGTTTATATTCTCTTATGACACATTATTGATCAGCATTTCATGAAATATTCCGCCATAGGGGGAGGCTGGCGGCCCTCCTGTGAAATGTGTCTGTCGGCGAAATATTCCGCCATAGGGGGAGGCTGGCGGCCCCCCGCCGACAGAATTCGCTTCTCTGAATGATGGATGAGCGTAATCATTTTGTTTGTAATGACATATGATGTCTGTCCGAGGTGTATCGTTGCCGGAAGAAAAAGGGTTCGAGACCTTCTCGAAAAGGGAGATGTACGCCATGCTCCTGAAAGATTACGAGGAATGTAAAGATGAGGGCAGAGAATGCTATCTCAAAGAGATCCTCGAAGAACTCAGAAGGGACCTGGAATCCGATCGATCTTAATTTTTGATCAGATGTTTGATCAGATCGTACGGCGTATCGTTAAGTGCCAGTTTGATCTCTTCGTCGGTAAGCCCCGCGCCCTTTGCGACGACAGTTGCCCTTGCCTCATCCATCAGATTGCCGACCGTGTGTGCGTCGGAATTGACGACCATCTTGGCACCTGCTTTCCTTGCGATGTTGGCAACGTGTCCGTTCGTGATGTTGTGGCCCGAACGGCCTGTGATCTCAAGAGCGACACCGTTCTTTACGGCGATCTCAGCCTCTTCCAAAGTTATGAGCCCCGGATGTGCCAGCACGTCCACGTTCTTGCTCATCACCGATCTGAGGTTCGTACCGGGAGGCACCGGCTCGACGACGGTCTCTCCGTGCACAACTACGATCTGCGCGCCGAGTGCTTTAGCTTTCTTTGCCATCATATCTATCTTTGACGGGGGAACATAAGTAAGCTCCACTCCGGGCACAACTGTAATGTAATCTCTGCTCAGTTCCGCTGCCTTTACAAGGGCCGGAACTACGAAATCGATGTTCGTAACGTCAACGTGATCGGTCAGCGCGATGGCTGTGTGTCTAAGATCCATCGCGCGGCGCGTCAGTTCGGACGGAGTAAGATCCCCGTCGCTGAATATAGTGTGGGTATGAAGGTCGATCCTCATTTCATTCTCTCCCTGAGTTTTTCATATACTTTTTCCATCGGAAGCCCGGTTTTTGTGACCGCGACCATTGTGTGATAGATCAGGTCGGCAAGCTCCCAGGCCATTTCTTCTTCTTTCTCGTCTTTAAGGGCAAGGACGAACTCACCCGCTTCTTCGATGACCTTCTTGCACATCTTGTTCTCATCCGAGTACAGAAGGCAGGTGTAGCTCCCGGGTTTCGGATTCTCGAGCCTGTCTTTCAGTATCCTCCACAGTTCCGGGAGGACATCCATTGTTTCCTCAACGGAACCGTAGATCACTTCCTCGAAGCATGACGGATTTCCCGTGTGGCAGGCCGGACCCGTCTGTTTTACCCTTACGAGAATGGTATCCGAATCGCAGTCCAGCTGTATCGAGATTATCTCCTGCACATGGCCGGATTCTTCTCCCTTTTTCCAAAGCTTTTTTCTGCTCCTTGACCAGAAGTGGGTGTAGCCTGTGCTCTTCATCAGTTCGAAGGCTTCTTCATTGACCCAAGCGACCATCAGGACCTCGTTCGTCACATGATCCTGGACGACAGCGGGGATCAGCCCGTCCTTATCGTATTTCAGAGAGGTCATCTGACCGGGACTCCTCTGTCCTTCAGGTATTCCTTGACCTCTCGGACAGTGACCTGTTTGTAGTGGAATACGGACGCCGCCAATGCGGCGGACACGTTCGTTTGGCTGAACACCTCATAGAAATCCTCTATTTTACCGCAGCCGCCGGATGCAATGACCGGAATGCTAACCTCGTCCGCTATTACTTCGGTCAGAGGTATGTCGTAGCCCTGTTTCACTCCGTCCGCGTCGATGGAGGTTAAGAGTATCTCTCCCGCGCCGAGGTCTTCCGCTTTCTTTGCCCAATCTATGGCGTCGAGGCCGGAAGGCTTCATACCGCCGTGGGTGAAGACCTCCCAGTGTCTGCCTACTTTCTTTGCGTCTATTGCTACGACCACGCACTGTCTGCCGAACCTTTCCGCGGATTCGGAGATCACGTTGGGGTTGCTTATAGCCGCTGAGTTGACCGATACTTTGTCGGCGCCTGCTTTGAGGGCGTCATGCATGTCGTTGGCGGTCCTTATGCCGCCTCCGACCGTCAAAGGAACGAACACTCTCTTCGCAGTCACGGAAACAAGGTCCAATGTGGTCTGTCTGTACTCTAAAGATGCGGCTATATCCAGGAACGTGACCTCGTCAGCACCCTGCTCGCTGTATTCCTCCGCCATGTCGGGAGGGGAGCCCAGGTCCTTCATCCCCATGAAATTGATGCCTTTGACGACCTTGCCGTTCTTCACGTCAAGACAGGGGATGATCCTCTTTTTGAGCATTCATTTCACCTTGGGTCTGTCTTTTGTGCTGAGTTCTGTTTTTCTCGGATAGACGGCGTATCTCAGGGCGGTCCCGAGCGCCTTGAATGATGCTTCGATGATGTGGTGCTCATCGAACCCTCTGATCTTCACAACATGCAGCGTTATGCCAGCTGACATTGCGAAGCTCCTCAGGAAGTGGTGGTAGAGTTGGTCCGGACAATCGATGTCTGCGAACGACCTGTCGATGATGTCCACGGATACAGTCACCAGCGCATCGTCCATTGGTATGGTGACGGTTGATATTCTCTCGATCGATCTGTCGTCAAGAGCTTTTCTGAACACATTTCCCAGCGTTATCGCAACGTCTTCTATCAAATGGTGGTCGTCGTCGCCGGTTGCTTTCATAGTGATGTCGAAAGAACCGTATCTCGCAAATGTCTCTATCATGTGCTTCAAGAATGATACGTCGCATTTAACATCGAATTTTCCGGCACCGTCGATGTTCAATTTTATCGACACATTCGTTTCCCTTGTGCTGCGTTCCAATTCAGCTGCCCTTCCTGTCATATGCTATTTGAATAGGGTCGATTCTATAATAAATATACTAAAAGATCAGTCGGCGTACCATGGGCGGTCCCATTCCCACGGTCTGATCTTTTCGGTGTACAATGCGAGTCCGACGACGGCACCTCCTGCTCCGAACCGGCTCAGCATCCTGCAGTCCGACTCGGCGGTCACTCCGCCGGAAGATATGACCATGTGCGGGCATTTAGAAATGAATCTCTTTGATTGTTCCTCATCAATGCCTTTCATTTGCCCTTCGACGCTGACATTCGTGTTCAGTACGCCGGCCAGCGGAAGATCCTTGATTATATCGAACATATTCTCTACAGTCAACTCGGAAGCACCCTGCCATCCGTTCACCACGAGTGCGCCGTTCTTTGTATCCATCCCGGCCATGATCTTCCCGGGGTGGGAATCGGAGATCTTCGAGAGCCATTCCGGCTCCTTTATCGCCTTTGTGCCTACAATGATACGGTCCGCACCGGCAGAGACGAGTTCATCCACCAACGATTCGGATCTTATCCCTCCGCCTATCTCGACGGGGACGCCGCACTCTTTGATCACTTTTTTGAAAATTTTGATGTTGTTCCCCTTTCCGAACGCGCCGTCCAGGTCCACGAGGTGAAGATAGGGTGCGCCCCTTTCCACCCAAGACATAGCCGTGCTTATGATATCGGGGAGGGTTATCTTCTGGCTTCCGAGTTCTCCTCCTACCAGCTGGACCACTTTGTGGTCAAGTACGTCGACGGCGGGGATCACGATCATATGTTATCCTCCGCGAAATCGATGAAGTTCTTTATTAGCCTGAGTCCCGAGTCAGAACTTTTCTCGGGGTGGAACTGTGTGCCGTATGTGTTCGCTTTCCTGAAGAAGGACGGGAACACCTCGCCGTCGTATTCGGTCGTGCCGACTATCTCTTTTTTATTGTCTGGGGAGCCTCTGAACGAGTTCGCGAAGTAGAATTGTTTTTCCTCGATTTTATCCATCAACGCATCCGATGACTCGACGGAGTTCCATCCCATGTGCGGTACACGCTCCGAGGACAATTTTATAACTTTGCCACCGAACGCACCGATGCCGGGAGAACTGCCTTCTTCGCTCGAATCGAACATGATCTGCACTCCTATGCATATTCCCAGCGCTGGTATCCCTGAAAGCAGTCTTTTTCTTATCTCGTTCCTGTATGGGAGAAGTCTCTCCATCGTAGAGTCGAAGGCACCCACTCCGGGGAAAACTATGCATTCGGAGTCAAGCAGATCTTTCATGTTTGCGGTCACAATGACCGTCGCACCGTTCCTTTCGAATGCTTTTTTGACAGAGTGAAGGTTGCCGACGCCGTAGTCGGCCATGGTGACCTTCAACTGTAGTCCTCCAAGATCTTTTTGGTCTTGTCCAGCAGTTCTTTGTTCATCTTGTCCGTGCCTACTGTGAATCTTACGCAGTTCTCCATTCTCCTCTTGTTCCCGAAGTCCCTTATGAGTATCTTCTTCTCTTTGAGGGCTTTTGTGTAAACATCGTGGTCGATGGGGCACCTTGCGAGTATGAAATTAGAGTCCGACGGGAACGGTCCAAAACCTAGCTTTTTAAGACCGGCAGCGAGCTTAGGTCTCTCTTTATCTACGAGCTCGACGCTCCTCCTGATGAAATCCTGGTCTCCGATCGCCGCTATCGCAGCCCCCTCGCTTATGCTGTTAAGAGAGTATGGGATCTTGACGGCATTCATCATGTCCGCCAGATCGAGGTTTGCCACTGCGTATCCGATCCTCAGGCCGGCTATCGCATAAGCTTTCGAGAATGTTCTGGTGACTACAAGGTTGTCGAACTCGTTGACCCTGGGTATCATGCTGCTTTTCGTGTATTCGCCGTACGCTTCGTCAACGACGACGATGCCTTTGAATCCTTCAAGAATTTCTTCTATGTCCTTTTGTCTGAATGAATTCCCCGTGGGGTTGTTCGGCGTTGCCAGCACAACTATCTTCGCTTTTGATGAAAGGATGCTGTCCACGTCCAGCTGGAAATTGTCTGTCAGCTCGGAGTACTGCACCTTTCCGCCGTTCATCTGCACAAAGTAGTCGTACATTCCGTTGTATGAGGGATAAGGGATAAGGCAGTCGTCCTCCCACTCCGTGAATGTTTTGAACAGGATGTCGAGCATCTCGTCGGATCCGGACCCTGCTACGAAGTTCTCCATATCCAGCTCATAAAAATCGGCAAGTGCGATCCTGAGTTTGTTTGAATATGTTCCTGGATATTCGTTCAGGTCGATCTTCTGTTCTTTCATGAACTTCTGTGCCGCGGGATTTGCGCCGAGGGCGTTCGTATTGGTATCGAGCCTCAGCTCTCCCTTAAGATCCGGGCTGTAATATTTCTTGAACCCTCTGGTCGAACTTCTCATTATGTCCCTTGAGACCATCACTCCACCAGCCTGTCTATGGAAAGGGTCAATATCCCTTTCGCACCGAGCCTCTTGAGGTCGTTGACAGCATTGTAAACATCTTTGGAGCGGATCACAGCGTGTACCGCCACAATATCATCATTCCCGGCGATGTTGAGTATCGTCGGTCCGTTAATTCCAGGGATGACCTTTTGTACCTCTTTCAGCTTCTTCTTGGGAACGTTGGCCATTAGATATTTGCGTTCCTCGGCGGCCATGACGCTCTTCAGGGAAGCGACGACATCCGTTATCTGCGCACCGTACTTTTTCATCGAAGCATCGGATGAGTAGATCGCGGCTTGGGAGTCCAATATCTTGGACACTTCCACAAGGCGGTTCATCTTCAAGGTCGATCCGGAGGCGACCAGATCCGCGATCAGATCGGATATGCCGAGGTAAGGCATTATCTCCGCTGCGCCGGACACTTCTATTATCGAGACATCCTTGCCGATCGACTTGAAATATTTTTTTGTGAGGTTGGGGAAGGAGGTGGCGACCTTCGATCCGTTGGGGATGTCATCCGCGGTCCTTATCCCGGAGGCTTCCGGCGCCGCTATCGAAAGGCGGCAGTAACCGAACTCGAGATCCATCAGCTTCTTTATTTTGTATCCGGACTCGGCGGCGAGGTCCTCGCCGGTTATTCCGATGTCTATTGCGCCCGTGGCGATGAATGCCGGTATGTCCTGCGCTCTGACGAACATAACTTCGATATCCTGGTCCTTTGCCATGACATACAGTTTCCTTCCCCATTCCTCTCCGAGATCGATCCCTGATTTCAGCAGGAGCTCTACGGCCCTCTCGTTGAGCCTTCCTTTGTTGGGGACAGCCAATTTTATTACCACTGGTAAACCTCCGTTTGTTTCAATATTAAAGGGGTAGTAAATAAGGTTTTCACGAGTTTATGGTCGCGTCGGACAAATATATTTGTCGATTGACAGGTTTATGGCAAATAGATATGATCGCACATATACAAAGCCACACATGAGCACTTTCTCGCATTAACACGGTAAAAAAGTACATTTTTTAAAATAATTAACTCCTATTTAGTGCAAAATATTTTTTTTAATACTCCTAAAAGGTGCATTTTTTGAAAATATTGTGGGAATGTTTGTATACTGGAATCTCAATATGATTTTGAATCTGCAGAAATATGAGGAGGAATGCCATGCTTAAAAGAAAGATGATGGACACTTTGATCGAATGGAAAGAAAAGAAGAGCAAAGAATGTCTGCTGATAGTGGGGGCAAGACAGGTAGGGAAGACGTTCATAATCAGAGAGTTCGCAAAGCAGAATTATGAGAACATCGTGGAGATCAACTTCCTCGCCGAGCCCAAATTCATGAAGGCATTCGAAGGCAGTTTGAAAATGGATGCGATCATAAGAGAACTGTCCCTTCGTGACGAGAGTATAAGATTCATAGAGGGCAAGACCCTGTTATTCCTTGACGAGATCCAGGAATGCGGCGACGCAAGGACCGCTTTGAAATTCATCGCAGAGGATGGCAGATTCGACTGTATCGCATCCGGTTCGATGCTCGGTGTCGCATATAAGTCCACAAGATCGATACCGGTCGGCTATGAGAGACAAATAGAGATGTTCTCTCTTGACTTCGAAGAGTTCCTTTGGGCAACCGGTTATGACGATGTCAGGATCGGGTATATGAAGGAATATTACGAAAAAAGGGAGAAGATCCCCCCATCTATCAATGATGTTTTATTGAAGAAAATAAGAGAATATGCTATTGTCGGCGGAATGCCCTCGGCCGTTAACATATACATCGAAACAAACAACTTCGGACTGGTACACAAAGAACAAGAAAGGATAATCGCCAGTTATCGCAACGACATCACAAGGTATCTGTCTGTGCCGGAAAGAACAAAGGTCATGGACTGTTATTTTTCATTACCTCAACAGCTAGCGAAAGAGAATAAGAAATTCCAATATTCAACGGTTGAAAAAGGTGCCAAGGCCAGAAAGTACGATAACAGTTTGGATTGGCTGAGGGACGCCGGACTAATTAAGTTCTGTTATAATGTATCAACTCCAGAGTTCCCACTTCCCGCATACATTATGCGGGATTATTACAAGGTCTATGCGACAGACATCGGGATGTTGATATCCATGTACGGTTTTAAAATGAAAGAAGAGTTCTACAATAATACTCTGAAGGGCCCCGCCAAAGGTGGCATCTATGAGAATCTTATCGCAGACATCTTCCTGAAAAAGAATCTGCCTCTGAATTATTACAAACCAAGCGAGAATAAACAGGAGATAGAGTTCTTGTTGACAGAAAAAGGGGCTGTTGTCCCGGTCGAAGTAAAAGCCGGAAGAGGGAAGACGATATCTTTAGATGAGTTCATAAAGAGGTTCGATCCACCATATGCTTTGAAGTTAATATCCGGGAATGTCGGCGAGATCGACAAAAAACTGACCATCCCACTCTACATGGCAATGTTCTTGGAGTGATCCTTGCACGATGCAAAAAATCCCTCTTCTGTAGGGAAATTGAAAAGATGCCGTATCTCCGATGCCGGAGATACGGCAATTATATTCACAGGATTCCTTTGGCCTTGAACAGCTCCGCATTGAGCATGGAGCCCCCGGCCCCGCCTCTTATCGTGTTGTGGGAGAGCACGAACATCTTGTAATAGCCGTTGCTCACTCTTATCCTTCCGACAGTGGAGACCATGCCTTTCGCTCTGTTCGGGCTTCCGGCGAGGACGTCGTACACAGGCTGCGGCCTGTCCTTTTCGGTCCTGACGATCACCGGCTGCCTGGGTGCCGACGGCAGTTTAAGCTTCTGGGGTTCGCCTTTGAACTTTGACAGTGCGGAAGAGACATCCTCCAATGAGGGCGCATCCCTCATCTTTATGACAAGGGCCTCGGTGTGGCCGTCTATTACGGGGACCCTGGCGCAGTTCGCCATTACTTTGAAATCCGCATATTTGAAGCCGCCCTTCGGAGAGTAACTTCCGATGATCTTTCCGATCTCCTTCTCCATCTTCTCTTCTTCTTGGTTTATGAACGGGATCACGTTACCCACGGCGTCAAGCGATGCTACGCCGGGATATCCTGCGCCGGAAAGCGCCTGGTATGTGGAAACGAATACTTCCTCAAGACCGAACTTTTTGTCGAGAGCGAACAGAGGCACGGCTATGCCAGTCGAAGAACAATTGGCGTTCGTTACGATGTAGCCTCCGTCCTTGTAGGTGTCCTGCTGTTTCACGGACTCGGCGTGGTCGGGGTTGACCTCGGGTATGATTATGGGGACATGCGCATCCATGCGGTGCGAGCCCGCATTGGAGAAGACGGCGACGCCTTTCTTTGCCAGTTCCGTCTCGGTCGGCCCCGCAAGGTCCGAAGGCAGTCCGGAGAATGCGATCCTTACGTTCTTTGAAATGTGTTTCAGATCCATTGTCTTGATCTTCGTTTCCATCGCCTCTTCCGAGAACTCGTGGTCCCTGATCTTGATTGTGTCTCTGAATTTTTTTCCTTCCGATCTCTCCGAGGCGTAAAGTCCTTCAATTTCGAAATAAGGGTGATCCTCAAGCATCTGTACGAATCTCTGGCCTATAGGTCCGGTGGCTCCAAGGACGGCAACACTGATCTTGCTCATGTTCATCTTTCCTATAACAAAGGTCAGGTAGGATTAGTAATTATATTTTTTGAGTAATGCTGAGCATATTGTTTTCACCAATTTCCCATTTGATCATCAAAAATTATCCAGTACCGAAGAAAAGTTATAATGATACAAACCGTTTGTACGGTCATGAGGGAGTTCTTCTCTCCGGATTCGATAGCGGTGGTGGGAGCTTCTTCCGATCTGAATAAGATAGGCGGAATGATACTGAGGAACATCATCGGCTCAGGGTTCGGCGGCCGCATTTATCCCATAAACATAAAAGGCGGGACGATACAGGGGCTGAAAGCTTACGCATCGATAGATCTTTTGGACGAACTCCCGGAATTGGCGGTGATGGCGCTTCCGTCGGAGCTTGTCTTGGGGGAGATGGAAAAGCTCGGCAGGATCGGAGTTAAGGCGGTGATCGTCATAACCGCCGGCTTCAAGGAAGAGAGCTCCCAAGGACGAGATCTGGAGAACAGGCTCAACAACATCTCCAAAATGTATGGTATGAGAGTGATAGGCCCGAACTGTTTCGGGTTGATGAATGTTCATCGGAGGCTCAACTCTACGTTCTCGTCTCTGTTCCCGCCCTCAGGAGGCATCTCTCTGAGCTCGCAGTCCGGCGCAGTAGGTTCGACGATGCTCGATTGGGCGATCCATACCAACAACGGCATCTCAAAATTCATATCTTTGGGTAATAAAATGGATGTCGACGAGGCGGATGTTATCGAATACCTCGGTGATGATGAAGATACGAGCGTCATAGGAATATATTCCGAAGGGATAACGGACGGCAGAAGGTTCATCGAAGCAGTATCCCGGTCAAAGAAACCGATCGTGATGCTGAAGTCCGGGAGGTCCGCAGCCGGATCGATGGCGGCCTCGTCCCACACCGGCGCACTTTCCGGCTCCGACTCTGTTTATGAGGCGGTATTCGACCGCCTGAATATCATACGTGTGAAGGATATCGAAGAGCTGTTCGATGCATTATCGGTGATATCGTCGTCGAGGCCGATGCTGAAGGATGGCATTGCGGTGATAACAAACGCCGGCGGCCTGGGCGTAATGGCGGCCGACGCATGCTCGGACCACCCGGCGGTCCGTATGTCCCAGCTCTCCCCCGCGACGGAAAAAAGAGTGAGGAAAACGATACCTACGGTCGCAAGCACGCACAATCCTGTCGATGTAAGAGGAGACGCGACAAATGACATGATCACAGGTGCCCTGAAGATAATAGCGGATGATGAGAACATCGGCGGGGCAGCGGTGCTGTCATCGCCACTCGACAGCATCGATCTGAACTCGATAGCGGTCGCTGTCTCGGAGATGAAAAAGAAGCTGAACATCCCTGTGACGGTCGCCTTCGCAGGCGGGAAGACATGCGAGTCCGCTTTATCGATATTGCGCGAGAATCGTGTACCTTCGTATCCGTCGCCCGACAGGGCGGTACGCGCCCTTTCCTTCCTGAGGAGGGTGCAGACCGGATATACAAAAAAAGAGGACACCATCCTTCCGGAGACATCGGGAAGATGGAGAGTAATTGAATTACTGGATATAGCGAAAAAGGAGTTCAGATCATCCCTCTCCGAGGATGAGGGGAAATCCATACTTTCGGCATACGGCATCCCCGTGCCGAAGGAGGCATTGGCGGTAAGTCCGTATGATGCGGTAACCGCAGCCGAGAGCATTGGCTACCCGGTGGTCATGAAGATAATGTCGCCCGACATCCACCACAAAACAGACATCGGCGGCGTCATTGTCAACGTAAAGACAGCGGATGACGTCCGCGAGGCGTTCGAGTCGCTGATGGTAAGATGCAGGACCGCCGTCCCGGACGCCAAGATAGACGGGGTCTCGGTGCAGAAGATGGTGTCAGGCCAAGAAGTGATACTGTCGATGATACGCGACGATCAGTTCGGTCCCGTGCTGGCGTTCGGTCTGGGAGGGATATACGTTGAGATATTCGGGGAGATCGCAAGGACCCTGATACCCATGTCCGACGATGACCTTGACAGAATGATAATGTCCACCAAAGCATACCGCATGCTTTCGGGAGCGAGAGGTAAACCTCCTGCCGACATAGACTCGCTGAAGGACATAATGAGAAGGATGATGAAGATCGCTCTGGAGAACCCAGAGATATATGAACTCGAAATCAATCCCATCATGGTAGGGAAGAAGAACGAAGGAAGCTGGGCGGTGGACGCTTTGACAACGATAAGGTGATGAAATGAAGAATGTCTATCTGGCATCTGTAGGCGCTAGGTCGGGGAAATCCGCGATATCGCTCGGTCTGGCATTGAATTATCCGGGGAAGGTGGGGTTCTATAAGCCCTTCCGCGAGAGCCCTATAAAGGTGGACGGAAACACAATGGACGAGGACGCTTGGCTGATGGCCGAGGTTCTGAAGTTGAAGGACGGAAAGAAGCTTTCGCCGTTCACGTACGACCTGTCAGAGCCGGTAAGTATGAGCGATATCGCCGCCGTTTACAACGACCTGCGGAAAGATAAGGACTTCATGATAATCGAAGGCAGCAAGGATTTCACTTACGGTTATGCGCAAAATCTTTCCTTTATGGACATCGCCGAAGCTCTCGACGCACCTGTGATACTGGTCGCTACGCCGTCAAGCCGGTCCGTCGACACGGTGTTCATGTTCAGGGAGCTTTGCGAAAAGAGAGGATTGGACATGCTCGGAGTGATCCTCAACAAAAGTTCAGGATGTCCGGAAAGGAAGTTCTTCGAAGGCCGCGGGATAAATGTGCTCGGAGAGGTCCCGGTCATGCCCGAACTCAAGACATTCAGGGTGTCGGAGATATCCCAGAAGATCGGCGCAAAGGTCTTGGCCGGCGCAAAGGGGATGGAGAGATCCGTAGAGAACATGTTGGTCGGTGCGATGAGCGATCAGGCCGCCACCGGGTATATGCGAAGGTCGCGCCGCAAAGCCGTCATAACGGGCGGCGACAGGACGGAGATCCAGCTTGCCGCACTGGCCACGGATACGTCATGCATCATCGTCACCGGAGGGCTGATGCCGTCGCACATGGTCCTTTCGAAGGCAGACGATCTGGGTGTCCCCATACTCATGACAAACGAGGACACTCTGCACGTGGCCGAGACCACGGAACGTCTGATAGCACGCATAGATCCGAAAGACAAAGAGAAAATAGAGTCGGTGAAGAAGAACGTCGGTTCGGGAGTGGACCTGAACAGCGTGTGGCGATCTTGAACAAAAGTCGGTTCATTTCCTCTTAATGGGTTTTTCCTGAACGGAAGGCTCGCTGTCGTAGAGCAGTTTCTGTCTCTCTTTGGAGATCTTCAAAATGACTTCGGCAATGAGCTTCGCCTCCCCCACGGAGAGGCTGACATCTTCGCAGAGTTCCATATATCTGTCGATGACCGCTCTTTCCACGCCCGTGTCCCAGTAGCCCTGAGAAGAATGTTTCTTTTCCTTGGCAAGCTCGTCGGCGATCTCCATTCTGGTGGCGATAAGATCGATTATATCCTTGTCGATGGATTCTATCTGTTTCCTGAGTTCGTCAACGCTAGGCAAGTGTTTTTTCCCCTGCACACATATCATGCCGGATGTTTATTAAGAGTACGAGCGCCGCTGCTTTCGGATAAGAAAATAAAGCGCAGATAAAGCGCAGATAAAGCGCAGATAAAGCGCAGATAAGTCAGACATACAGCAAACGGCAAGCTTGAGTCATTAACATTTTGGATGTATGTTTTTATTCTTTGTTGACATTCATCGTGCATGGACAGCATCAAAGACGGCTTTGTGGGGTTTCCATCACAGGAAAAGGTAGCGATGTTGCTTCTGAGAAATGGGATAAGGGTCGTTGACGGTACGGCTTACTGCAACGACATCGAGCAGTCCGACGCGGCTATCGCAAGGGTCGCCGGAGTGGACAGGCGGGTGGTAAGGTCCGCGCTAGACAAGATATCCTCGACCCCGGATCTGGACAGAGTATTCTCCAAGCTGAGGTCCATGCTGCTTTTGTCTGAGGTCGCGCCGGAGATCGACTGCACAACGTTGGAGATAATCCCCACCGATGCGACCATGCCGGGAATACTCGCAGGCGTCATGGATGTCATTTACAGAAGAGGATTGTCCGTAAGGCAGGCGGTGGTGGAGGATCCCGGCGTAAGATTTGATTCGCATCTGATAATCGTGGTCGACGGGCAGATACCTTCCGAACTGATCCCGGCGATAAAACAGAGCAGAGGTGTTCTGAGTTTAATGCTGAGATGATCCGATCCTCACATGCACAATGAGATGTCATAGGGAACAAGAGATGTTTGTTTATTAACAGTGAAACGACAATATATCCAAGCTGCCGAAACAAGGCACTCGGTCTAATCTGAAGTAAGATATCTGAACCGTTGAAGCCGAAACTGCAGTAGATGAGGCGGCATCGCCGACATCTCCGGAAAATGTCGCGCGCGTATACTCGCGCGTGGGTATCTTGCGTTTTTGGCTTAATATTATATACTCCTAACTACTACATAGCTCGTACACAAGGTGCCATAGGTACTATTGTGGACAGCCTTTCGCAACCTGCGAAGAACGCGCCCGTAACATGCGGGTGGTACGGTCGGGCGGAACCAAAGGTAAGGGATGGAAAAAGAAGGACAGAATGGGAAGGGAGTAGCATGATTGTTATTCCGCCGACCTGAGCCGGATCATCCGTTATTTTTTGGCAGACCCGACTTGTTCTCCTTGTTGTTCGAGAGGCAGGAAATACATACTCAAAGAGGATGATTCCAATATGAGAAACGAAATGAAAAGAAACAACAAGATGCTTCTCGCGCTTGTGGTCGTTGCAGCCCTTGCAATGGTCTCTGTTGCCGGCATTGCTGTCAGTGAGAAATCTGACGCAGCCAACAGGATTGACCAGATGAACGGCGGATTAACGATCTTCGACGGCAGCGACAGCAGTCTCAATGCCCGCTTCTTCATCCTGCCCAATCAGGTTGCAGACGGCGGCATGCAGTACGTGAAAATCGCACCCGGAGTAACACTCTCCGGTACGATTACAGTAGGAACAGCAGATAATGTGAACGGTGCAAACTATAAGGAGTATGCATCCGTGACCCTTACCGGAGTCAGCAATGCGGTATTCAACCTGTTGATGGCGCCCGATGGAAAAGGCGGACTTATGGGAATAATCATGGTCGGAGACGCCGCAGATGTCAACCTGGCAGCTGCGACCCCTGACAAAGTTATCACCAACTACGCCACCACAACTGGTTCCATCGAGCTCACAAACGGTGCGTTGGTACTGGGTGCAGTCAGACCCATAAGCGAAGGCGTCATCGGTGCTCTCGCACCCTTGTGGAAAGATGCACTCGCAGGTTCTACAGCCACAGATAACATCGGCGGTAACGTCGGCAGCAGGATCTTCGGCATGGTAGACACAACCAGCCCGACATACGGTGCTAAATTGATTGCCAACCTGGTCACATTCAATGTTCCTGACTGGAAGACAGTAATCAACATACCCGTGATACCCGGCGGTGTCGCACCCTTCACAGGAACCGTTAAAGCCGGCGACTCCCAGCTCTCCACAGCGTATGCGTACGGTGCGAGAGTAGGTCTCGTAGACGGCAAGGCAACTGTGTTCGGAGAGGTAGTCGCAGATGTAGCGAACCTCCCCTGGAAAGCGGTGAAGTACCCTGTTAATAATATCAATACGACGGCTGTTGATGAGAGTCAGGTTTATAATGTGCTCGGAACACCCACTATACCTGTAGTGGCACCCGGCACAACAGTGGCTCCTTTGGACCCGGTAACGAACAAGGCAATAAGCCTGTACATACCCGCTCAGGATTTCTCTGAGAGGAACATAAAATTCGTTTCAGGTAGCTGGAGCGTCGCAATGCCCACAGGTTTCGCAACCCGGGACGGTAACTACCTCCGCCTTGTGAACATCAACGGAGTGGTCGAAGCGGCAGCAACCGTAATTGTCGGTGACAACATGCCGCAAGTAGGCGATGTGACCATAGCGATCAACGAGTTCGTTAGACCCGCAGACCCAACCTCTGCGGTTCAGGCAACTTCCGATGATATTCTCTGGTTGATACCTGCATCAGGGGCAGCGCTCGGGCCGGTTCAGGCAGTAGCGGGTCCCGCTGCGCCTGCGAACAGCACATTCCGGTTTACGTTCCTCGGTGTCGCGCTGAACACACCGTATACCCTTGTTGGTATCGTTAACGGTCTGCCTTACCAGTCCACAATGACTGTGAACGGAACCGGCGCCAACTATAGCGCAAACGTAACAGCCAACAGGGCAAACGGTATTGTCACAGACGGTACAGTCCTACCCGCTTTAGGTCTTGACCTGAAAGGAAACGACCTGACCTATAACATTGCTGGAATGGGTTCATGTACGGCAGCCTGGAGCACAAACACAGGCAACCTGACAGTAACCAAGAACGACGCTACTACCGGACTCATAGTCGGTGCTAACGACGCAAAACAGGCCGGCGCGACATTGTTCGCACTGTTCAACCAGGGCGGAGTAACAAGGATGTTCATGACAGACCTGACTCCGAACACAGCGCCCGCAACAACCAATGACGGATTGGTCACAGCCAACACCTCTGGTGTCGGATTTGTCGCTCCTTTCCCTCAGCCTATGCCTACACAGGGAAGACTCACAAACGTTGAGGTCCTGCCTGAAAGTAAGGTAACAACATTTGAGTTGTCGACACAGGCCTATGACAGTACGTTCGCAGGCGCTTACTTCGCACCTGACGGATACACGTTCACTGTGAAAGGTTACATGAACTTCATGTTCACGAACGACAGCGCTCCCGAAATAAAGGGAATATTCGTTCAGCCGTCAGACTATGCCAATGTAACATTGCCGCTGGTCGGTATAGTGCCGCCCGCAGCTCTTACGGGCACGAACGGTACGGTCTACAACATAAACCTTGAGGGAACAGGTACAATCGAATACGGAGCCGTACCTCAAATAGAGCCGGATCTGGTCTTCCACCCCATGTATGACGTAACAAACCTCAATGCGGTATTCTACGTTGAGAACGTGGGCACAGCACCTGACAAAACAACATACTACTACACAACACTCGAAAACGCACTCGCAAACAGCAATGAAGTAACAGTCGTCGGATGGATATACATCCTCGAGGATCAGACACTTCAGGGTCATGTAAAGACCAGCGCAGGTGTGCTGCAGCTTGCAGACAACACAAAGATCAACATATCCGTGAACTCCGGTCTCCAGATCGGTCTGAAGGCTTACAATGTAAACGGAAAGACCGTAATGGGCTGGAAGGCCCTTTGGCCGTTCGGCGGAATCGTCATACCTGATCAGTCCTACAACCCGGTAGTGAACCTGCCGGAAGGCACAGTGGTCGAGAAGACAACAACATCATCGCAGTACCTCGTCCAGTTCGGACAGGCTGTCTACGATGTGAAGCCTGAGTACGACATCAACACACCTCTCGCAGAAGTCCTTATTGTGGGTGCCAAATACATCTATACAGACCTGTGGACAGCACTCAACATATCCGTAAGCGGTGACACGATCAACTTGCTCGTGTTCCCCAGAGAAGTGGATGGAAACCCCGTGACCTTCCCTGACTTCAGCGGTGCCATTCTGGATCAGAACGGAACGCTGAAAGCCGGTGTAAAGCTTGTGGACGACCAGAACGCTGAACTTTGGGTGGCAGAAGGAGTAGTACTCCTTGCGAACGGATCGATACAGTCGACACAGCCCATGGCGATCGACGGAACGATAATAGTCGCCGGTAGTGATGCCAACCAGTCTAAATTCACAGATGGAGCTCAGGCAACATTCGGTCAGAACGGCGGAATCAATGTCTCAGAGGGCGGAGTGCTCCTTGTTGACGGAGACACCACCGCTATCATCGGAGCCGCCGGAGTCGGAGCGATCAAAGTTGACGGAACAATGAATGTGAAGGGTGCCTCTGTTTCGGCAGACATCATACAGATCGCGGGCACAGTAGATGCCACGGCAGGATCGACGGTTGAAGCATTCTTTGCTTTCATCATCGGTAAGACACCTACTTTGGTGTCCGAGCCGTACACCAACACCGCATCTGTGAAGGGACCGACATCCGTATACCTTGTTGACTACATCGCAGTCGTATTCGGCGACCTCTCAGTACCCGCATTCGCAGACTTAGCATACACAGACTATGTCATCCCCAGTGTCCCTAACGACATCATGTCAATGGGAATTCCGAAGCTGGCATCGGATGTGCTCTATGCGACCGTATATGGAGACAACGGAAACCTGCCCTCGTTCATGGTCAAGCCGCTCAACTTTACAACCGCCCTTAAGGATATCATAATATTCGGATGGAGCGATGTAAGAGACGGACAGACGGATGTGGTCGGGAACGATGTACTTCCTGTAGGAACCTATGACACAGTATATGCCATATGGGACTGGAAGACAGTCGCGATCACCCTCGCTAACTACGCAGGTGTGAACTGGACAGCATACTCGAAGCCGGTAGGATGGAGCAACACTGCGGCCAACCAAGGTAACGGTAACCCCAACGGTTCCGGTACCTTCTACGTCCCATACAACATGGTGATCGTCGTAAGTGCAGCCCCCAACGCAGGTTTCGGAGACACAACTGTTCAGGTCAAGTTGAACGGTGTGAACTTCACTAACGGAGGAACACTCAAGGTTACTGAAGAAGCACTCTTCACTGCGGAGAATCTGTCTACGACCCAACCGCCCGTCACCACCCCCGAGAAGGATGGCAAGAGCGGTAGCAGCTGGTCTGACCCGATGGTGATCCTCCTGATCATCATCGTCATCATCATCGCTATCATTGCAATTGTGGTTGCGGCGAAGTTGCTGAGGTCTTAATCTGGTAGAAGGTAAAAGGAATCATCCTCAAAACAGAAAAACAAACAGGGGAGAAATCCCCGCCTTAATCTTTTTATTCCATTAAAAGTTGGTCTGTCACCACTATAGCCACTCGTTTTTGATAAAGGTTGTTACCGCATCCGCTGATCCTACCCATAAAAACAACCTAAGGTCGTCCCCATGTTCCGATGCCGACCGTGGAGGCATCGGTCTGTGATATCCATTAACCCATGCGGTCGGGTCCCCCGCAGTTCCGCATCATCGATTTATTGCCCGGCCCCGAAGGCCATTTCCGCGTTCCCGATATGCCCGACGATACTGTATCGATTTTCTAAGCGACCACGAAGGCCAAAAAGAAGCCGACATCCTTTCCCGTCCGGCTGTGCTTCACCGCATCCCGATCGTTCATGATCATTCTGTCTGCGCTGCCTCCATCTCATCCTCTATCTCGTCGGAATCGGCGAGATATCTTGTCACAGCCATCACTGTCGGGTCTGCGGAATACTTCCTGTCCCGGGTCACCATGGCCCAGATCATACGGGCCATGGAATTCGCACATGCCACCAACGCCTCGTTGTGATGTTTGCCGTTGGCCTTCAGACGTTTGTATTTCTCGGATATGAACGAGTCCGCATGGTTTATGTGAACGAACGTTGCCTGGCACAACAGCCTCCTGAGTTCTGGGTCCCCTCTGCGGCTGATCCCGCAGTTCTTCGGTCTGTCGGCGGATTCGTCAAGTTTGGGAGTTATACCGGCAGATGCGGCGAATGCCCGCCCATCCACGAAACGTGTCATATCATCGGCCATGCACGTGACATACGCCGCAGACAGGATACCGAATCCGGGGACCGACCAAACGATATCGAACATCCTGTTGCCTTCCATCCTGTATCGGATCATCTTCTCCGTCTGAGACTTCCTCGCTTTGATACTCTCGGCCTTCGCCGCATCCAGAATGAGAATGTGGTCCCCCGTTGCCTTCAGCTCCCTGAGGGCAAGAACACAGGTGATGTCGGAGTAATCGCGGGACAGCTTCATTCCTCTTATCAGAAGATGGGATCTGATCTGTTTTTTCAAAGCGGTCAGATCGTTCCTGTCGTTGATATCGAACCTGCACAATTCCCTCTGCACCAGCACCTCCCGCGAAGGCATATGGGCGACGGCGAACTCGATCTCCCCCATCAGCCGCCTGCGCATATACCCCGCCAGTTCAGCAGCGTCGTTATCATCGTTCTTTGTTTTGGACCTGGTTATCCTGTACAGGTCGGCGGCATGGGCCACCGTCACTCTGAACCCGAGATTGGTCAGCATCCAATAGACGTCGTGAGACTTGGTCGAATTCTCTATCAGAATATACGCATCCTGACCGTGAAGACGGTTCGTCAGTCCTACCATTCCCGCAGCGTCCGAAGGGAACCTCCGGAAATCGGCGTTGAATCTTTCCAAAAAATCCAGGTTCTTCTTTCTCGGCTCTTCTTTGCCTGCGTACACTGCAAACGCCGCACATTTTTCCTTATGCACATCTATCCCGATCGCTATTTTCATCTATGCGTTCCTCCTCCAAAACAGAGGACCGCTTCCGTACGCACCGGAAATCGGTTATTTTATAACCTTGCCGCCCATCATACATACGGTCTGTGGTTTTCTGTTGTGGTAAACTAATATCACAGACCAACTTTTAATGAGGGCGGATTTTCTTATGTCCCTGTTTCTTCAGTGTTTTTTCGTTCAAAGTTTTCTGATTACTCTGAACACATAAATTCTATACTAATACAGAATAGATTTATTTTAAATACTTTTTAAGCGTCTACATAAACAGAAAGCTAAGGGGGGCGATCTCAATAGACAATAGGGGAAAATGAAATGAAGAAAAAGAACATTGCAATAATTGTCGTCGTTGCGTGCATCATTATCTTATCCTCCGTCGTGCTCTATGAGAAGGCAAACGAACCGCTCCCAGGGAGCAGGGACCCGTACTATGAATATTACATTGACTATGGGAATCACGAGACCGATACATTGCAAAATGGGTGGATAGGAAAAAGCACCAACGTCAAAAACCCACTTTTTGTATTGCAGGAATTGACCAATGCTATTGTGGATTCGGATGGAAGGATCATTTCTATCAACGGAGTCGCACCCGATCAAAATGCAGGTGAAAGGTGGGTCATATGGAAGTATGACCATATGGCCTATTATGACGATTACAGTAACCGGTGGGTAAAAATGGATGCGATGCCGCAATACGTATTCGGCATGGGAACAGACTATTATCTGGGATTAACGCAGGTCAATCCTGTTACGAACATTCCTTCTCTGAATCCCAACAATGGGGGTATTGAAGCGACACAACCAACAGACTGTTAAGAAAACATCTTTGTCTGTTGGTTTTCTATTCTAACTAAAATGCGCGATTATGTTGTAGTAATAGCAATGATGCTATTGCTGTCGTTATTATTGCGAAGCAACACCTCTCCAGAGTGTCTACTATGATAAGATATTTAGACGATATGCCGACAGGATATAGTGTAACGGACACTTACTATTTCGAAGATGGAGTGTGGAAGTATGCTACGTAAAAAACATTATAGGGAGTTCAATACCATTCACATTAAAACGCAGCGGGACAAGAATGGCCGGGAAAGATATCTCCCGAGAGGAGCGCATTCATCGCCCGATACAAAACGGTGAAAAAATGAAGGTAAAACTAACTATGGTAATCATTGCCGCACTCATCGTTGTCATTGCAGGCGTGGCCTCTGCTTTTATTATCGAAAAAGAGAACACCAAAAAAAGTGAAGAGCCCATCGACGACTTTCACCTTTACTTCTACATCGATTATGGGAATGGCGGAACGTCGGGGCAGCATGTCAAACCCAGACCAACCATCGCAACCGTGCAACATGACAGCCCGATCGATGCGTTAAAAAAAGTAACCGATACGGAGTTCAGTGCGAACGGGGATATAATTTCAATCAACGGCATCTCGTCCGACCGGGAAGGTGAAAAGTGGGTGATATGGGGGGTTGAAAAAATAGGCAAAGACAATGAAAGATGGAAACTGTTGGATTCAAAACTCGGAGATGTGACCTACAGTTACGGGGGAACGTTCTATTTGTGTCTGACAAGCACCGATCCCATAACAAACGAACCGGGTTTCGATCCGAACTCGCTGGATTGGGGAGGACTGATAGTCACGATCGATTAATGAAACAAAAAACCTTTTTCATTTACTTTACCGAAAACGCGAATTCGCCCCTCGAAAAAACATTTTCAGAACGAGTGTTTTTGATGGATTTTCTGGGAATGATCGGTTACTTTTCACGAATTCGTCAACCCCAAATATAACCCTCTCTGGGGAAAGATTTGTTCCTGAATACTATATGCTTTCACAATTTGCATACCAGACCGCACTTTTAATGAGAGATCATTCAATAGAGTTAGGTAATACACAATATTCGTCAAGATACACCCTATGTCTGGTGAACGCAGGCTCCAATAAATATAATAAAATAACTTGAACGGATTTTGAACTCATGCTTCTCAAAGCCCAAGCCGTTACGAAAGCGTTCGGTCCCGTCAAGGTCCTTACCGATGCCAGCCTTCAGATCAACGAAGGCGACAGCATCGGACTGATAGGAATAAACGGCGCCGGGAAGAGCACATTTTTAAAGATCCTGCTGGGAGAGATCAAGCCCGATACCGGCGAACTGACCCGCTACACAAATAATATCGGATACCTCGAACAATTCCCGGAATCATCATCCGAATTCACCGTACATGATGTTCTCGGAAGACCATACGGTCACATCGAGAACATCAAGAAGAAGATGCGGGAGATCGAAGAAGCGATGGCATCCGGCGGCAATGTGGATTGGAACGCCCTCGCCGCCGAGTATTCCAAACTGGAAAGGGACCTGAAAGCTTCAGATGTTCAGGACGAAAGCAAATTGATCAAAGTTCTTAAAAAGGTCGGTCTTTCCGAGAATATAATGGGCCGGACCATGGACTCTCTCTCCGGGGGAGAGAGGACCAAGGTCATGCTCTCCAGGATACTTGTCCAAGCCGACGACTGCGACATGCTCGTAATGGACGAACCTACGTCTCACCTTGACGTAGAAACAGTGGAGTGGCTGGAGGACTATCTCCTCAAGACCCACTGCTCTGTCTTGGTTATAAGCCACGATCGTTATTTTTTGGACAAGATAGCAACCCGTATGACCGAGATATCCAACGGTAAAACAAGAGAGTACAAAGGCAACTATACCGACTTCATAACGAAGAAAATGTTAGATCTCGACCGTATGGAGAAAGAATACAAAAAATACGTAAACAACAAGAGGAGACAGGAAGAGATCGCCGAGCAGCTTCACAAGGACCAATGGTATCTCACCACCCACAAAACAAGGAAGAAGCTCATCGATAAGATGGACGAGAAGGAAAAGCCGGAAGAGAACAAGGAGATCACAGTAAGGATCCAAGCCGCACACAAATCAGGGAAGAACGTCATCACATGCAAGGACCTCTCCGTGCAATTGGGAGGAAGGACCATCCTCGAGAACGTAGAGCTGGATATTCAAAAGGGAGACAAGATCGGAATATTCGGATCCAACGGCGAAGGGAAATCCACACTCATCAAAGCATTGCTGGAAGAGATACCCAGCAAAGGTGAATTGTGGGTAGCTCCGGGTGCGAAGATAGGATACTATTCTCAGAACCACGAAGGCCTGAACCTTATGCTTACGGCCGAAGAGCAGATAATGTCGGTCATCGGAAAGGAACGCAGAGGAGACGCGAGGAGCATCCTATCAAGGATGCTTCTGATGGGGGACGACGTGGAAAGGCCGATCAAGACCCTTTCCGGCGGCCAGAGGGCGAGAGTTGCGCTCTGTATGCTCTTACTGCAGGAAACGAATGTTCTTATTCTCGACGAACCGACCAACTACTTGGACATACCAGCAAGGCACGCCGTCGAAGAAGCGCTCAATGAGTATGACGGTACAATTATCACCATCACCCATGACAGATATTTCTTGGACACTGTGTGCACGAAGGTCATCGAAGTAAAAGACAAACATATCACCATGTTCAATGGAACATACTCTGCAATGAGAGGCCGACCGAATACAAAAGAGGTCGTCATGGATGCCGACGAGTACAAAGTGATCGCACCTTTCACGAATTGGGTAATAAACAAGAAATACGCCAAGAATGACAAGGTATTGATAACTCCGGCCGAGATCGGCGGATTCCAATGGGCGCTGGATCAAGGGAAGCTCAAGAAGACGGGCGGTCGTCAGAGGAAGAAAGTATCTGCGCCGGAAGAGCCGGAAAAAGGACCTAAGATGGGAACGTAATATAACAATGGCGACGAGCAGAGTGCGGTACCGACTGGTATGCCCCTGCCGGAAGACCTCCGCAATGCTCAATATCAACTTACTTTGCGTTATTTAAATAATGCTATGAACTGATTGCAATCCGACATATTGACATTAATTAGTAAAAAAGCAATCTCACCCCTCACAAACTGGGTAATAAGGATTAACAATACAAACAGTTTATTACAAATAAGAATATACACAAATCAGCGGGTGTGTCATTGGAGGCGGAATCAACATTTCCATTTCTTTTGAGCATGACAATACTTCTGCTTGTAGCGGGGGCATGCTCAGTTATATTCAAGAAATTGAAGATGCCGCCGATAATAGGATACATCGTGGCAGGAATAATAATCGGGTATTTGTTGTTCAACGGGTACATCTTTCAGGACCAGAAAGAGATCGCTAATATGGAGGAAAACGTAAAACTCCTCGCGAATATGGGACTGGTCCTGCTGATGTTCGTTGTCGGCATGGAACTCAATTTAAAGAAGCTGAAGAAATCGGGTGCATTTGCCATAATGGTAGCATTGATACAGATCCCTCTGATGGTCGCCGGCGGATATCTCTTTGGGATCCTTATGGGATGGGGCATGATCCATGCGATACTTTTTGGTGCCATCATTTCCGGATCGAGCACGGCGGTCGTGACGATCGTGCTCAAAGAACAGGGGAAACTTTCGAAAGAGGATATAGAGTCTATTGTCCTTATAACGGTGATCGAGGATGTTGCACAGGTCATCATCCTTTCAATGGCGACGCCTTTGCTCATCGGGGGCTCGATGGAACTTGACTCCGTTGTGTGGATGATCATAATAATCCTCACGTTCATGAGCGCAGCCGTTGTGATAGGGATAATAACCGTCCCTCGGGCGCTTGAATGGATCGCATCAAAGATGCCGGACGAGGTCCTGTTGGTGACGGCTTTAGGGATATGTTTTGCTATGGCCTTGTTATCAGTTGTGATCGGGATGTCGATGGCCATCGGCGCATTCCTAATGGGTGTGGTGGTCTCTCAGTCCAGTTCCAGGACCACAATCGAACACGATATAACGCCGATGAAAGACATATTCATGGCGATGTTCTTCATTTCCGTCGGCCTTCAAATAACGCCGGGCGGCATAATAAACAATATTGTTATGGTGGTGACGATATTCGCGATATATACTATCTTAAAGACAGGCAGCGTGTTCTTTGCATACTTCGTCGGCAACAAGACCCTTCGCGTAGGATTCATATCTGCTGTCAGTCTGGTCGCGATGGGAGAATTCGCATTCATAATAGCTTATGCCGGGTTAGAAGCGGGCGTCCTGTCGAACGATTTCTATACCGCGGTCGTAAGTGCGGCGTTGGTGTCAATGGTCGCTCTGCCGATATTGTCGCACAATGCAACTAAAATATGCGATTATGCAGGCACACATGCCCCAAAATCCGTTCTAAGTGCTGCCAATAGGGTGGAAACATTCCGCAACGATCAATATGCAAGGTTGACGCTGACCTCAAAACATACAGCATCCAAATTCAAAGAAAAAGTGGTCTATGCCTATGCTTTTATACTTTTGTTAGCTGTGATAGAAGCAATATTCTTCTTTTTCTCAACCGACCTGGCAGAGTTCATCAACAGGAACACTGTCAGCATGATCACGTTGGATATAAGCTATACCATCGTACTGATGGTGAATTTTGTCATTGTCGCGGTCATTCTGTACAAGGTGGTGAGGAACCTCAAATTCGTAGGAAAGGTTCTTCTGGATGCAGAAAGAAAGGCGGGCGTATTGAGCAAACCGAAACGCGCGACCTTAAAGGTCCAAAAAGCATTCATCAGAGTGAACAATTGGGCGTTGGCCCTTGTGGTGACTTTTATAATCATCGTTTTGGTGCCGAATGGCGCAGGGATCATAGAACACATTTTTGCAATGCTCGGCGGAATGGGATTGATCGGAATATTCTACGCCTATAAGCAAATAACAACACCCACAGGCGGAAAAAGGTAAAAAAAGAAGTTTTCAATCCTCGAACGGGTCTTCGCCGTTGATCATGTCGTTATACATAACGAGCAGTTCATCGGAAGATATGCTTCTGTGAAGCTTTACAGAGCCCTTCCTGACCCTTTCCAGAAGATCTATCGCTTCCTGATCGGAGAGCTTTATGCCCCTGTGGGACAGGTCGGTGACGATCGTGTTCCTTCCGGAGTGTTTGCCGATCACTATGCTTCTCTCGAGGCCGACCTCATGAGGATCGTAAGGCTCGTAGTTCTTTGCATCTTTTATTATTCCGTCCGCGTGTATCCCGGCCTCGTGCGCAAAGCAGTTCGATCCGAGGAACGGCTTGGAGACCCAGATGGGCCTTCCTGCGGCGATCGAGACGAACTCTCCTAGCGGCCTCAGCTTGAGCGGATCTATTCCCGTACTTTTGCCGAACAGGTGTTTGCATGCCATCACTGCCTCTTCAAGCGGAGTGTTGCCAGCCCTTTCTCCGATGCCCATCACTGTCGTGCTGAGGAATCTTGCGCCGGCCTTTACGCCTGCCATGCAGTTCGCGGTCGCCATGCCGAAGTCGTTGTGCGTGTGCATCTCCACTTCGATGCCCACCTCTTTGATTATCCTTTCAACTCTCGCAGCGCATGTGAAAGGGTCCTCTCTACCTATGGTGTCGCAATATCTAAGCCTGTCTGCACCGGCATTCTTGGCGGTCTTTGCGAATTTTATAAGGAAGTCCATATCTGCCCTGGAAGCATCCTCTGCGTTGCATGAAATGTATACTCCGTGGGATTTGGCGTGCGAAACGCATTCATCGATCTGCTGAAGGACCCATTCTCTGCTCTTTTTGAGTTTGTGCTGTATGTGAATGTCCGATGAGGACAGAGAAATGGCTACTGAATCGACATCGCAGTCGAGGCTGGTGTTGATATCGTCAATGTTCGCGCGGTTCCAGCCCAGTATTGACGCGTTGAGTTTCATGCGCGCAATGTGTTTGACCGCTTTCTTCTCGTCGGCACCCATAGTGGGTATCCCGGCCTCGATCTGCTGGACTCCCGCTTCATCCAGAAGTTGGGCGATCCTATACTTCTCCACGTTAGAGAATACGATTCCCGCCGCCTGCTCCCCGTCTCTGAGCGTGGTATCGCAGACGCAAACGTCGTACTTGTTCAATATGTCACGAACTTCATCTGCTGTTTTCATTTTAATTCCCCTATTTCTCTATCTGAGAGAGAATATCTACCGGTTATATAACAGAATCCTTAGTGTCTGTTCACAATTAAAAGTTTTCTGAGCATTTTATTTGTATATTGAGATTTTCTGCTAAGGAGGGTTACCTTTTATATCTAAGCAGAGCGCCCATCCCGCCGAGCGCCGAAAGCTCTTTTCCCGAATCGTGTTGTCCAGATATGACGAGGACCTTTCCCTGCTGCGATTCGATCGTTCGGATCAGGTTGTCAAGGTCCTGTTCTCTGAGTTTTGAATCCAATATCAATAAAGTATCTACGGCTCCGGCATCTGCCGCGCTTCTTATCTCGTTGGGACCATAGGTCGCAAGCCCGTCCTTGCCGATCTCGCACATCAGTCTCTCGACCGCCTCCATCTCCACGCCGACAGAGGATTCTCTCAGGATGTTTGCCCCCATCCCGGTCTTGATCAGTTCGTTGACACCCACCATTCCCGATTGTCCGGTGTGGTGTACGTGTATCCCCTTGAATCCGGCAGATTTGAGTTCCGTTGCAAGGGATTCTTTTTCGAACCCGGGGCCGAGCAGCACTATCGGCATGTTATCTGCCGCAAGAGGCTCTATTTTTGATAGTATCTCGCTGTGATATCTGTCCTCTTTGGATCTCTCGTCGTATTGTTTCCCGGATCGCATTGATCTGATGGTGGCGATCTCTTTCAGCCCGAACTGCCTCAGGACAGCGATCGTGGCGTCATCCTGGTCAAGTGAAACGAACAATATCTTCGGTTTTCTGGAGTCCCTTACCGCTCTGTCCAGTCTTTCAAGCTGTGAATCCTTCCATTTGGTCTTTGTTATAAGTATGTCGTCACCGGTCTCGAAGATAAGCGTATGATGCTGGCCGATGTCCTGCGGTCCCGTCTCGATGACTCCCAGGACCCTCAGTCTGATATCGTCCTCGGAGAACTCCATCTTCTCCACCCTTATCCCGAGGGTCATACGCTTTTTCTCCGATCTCTCTGCTCTGAGCTTGTCTGCGGCCTTTTCTTCCCTTCTTGTTGTAGAGGCGGTGACCAGATCTCCCACCGTAAGAACATTGAAGAGATGCCAGACATCCTCATCTGCCTCCAGCATTATCCTAATGTTCCCATTGTTGGCATCCTTATCAAGAATCCGCATGACCATCCTAAAGGCCTTTCTCTTTATCCCTATTTCGTTCAATATCGGATGGTTTGTCTGCTATCGGACAACGAAGGATATGCAGTGTCAGCACTCATCACAAGCTATTAAATATAATTCTTAGCTCTGATTGATTCTCGATGGCGAAAAGTTATTTGGTTCTCGAGGATGGAAGCGTGTTCGAAGGGGAGCCCTTCGGATACAAAGCGTCTGCAGTCGGTGAGGTCGTTTTTTCAACCGGGATGGCGGGTTATCAGGAAAGTCTTACCGATCCCTCCTTCAGAGGCCAGATACTTGTTATGACATATCCGCTGATAGGCAACTACGGAATAAACGATGATTATTATCAATCGGACTGCGTCCACACAAGGGGCCTTGTGGTAAGGGAATACTGCAAGGAGCCGTCACCCATGTACGGCGGACGCACAATCGATGATTTCCTCAAAGCGAACAAAGTGCCCGGGATATGCGGAATAGACACCAGGGCGCTTGTGATCAAGATCAGGACAATGGGTACGCTGAAAGGTGCAATCACCGAAGACAAGGACGGGATCGAGAGACTGATCAAAGAGCTCAAACGTATGCCGGCACCGTCCGAGAGCAACCTTGTGGAAGAGGTCTCGGTTAAAAAAATAGAGAAATACAACTACGGAAAGGAGCTTTGCGTGGGACTCCTGGATTTCGGAGAGAAGAGAGGCATCCTGAGAGACCTTTCACACAGATTCAATGTGACGGTCTTCCCATACGATACGCCTGCGGATGTGATAATGGACAACAAGGTGAAAGGGATCCTTCTTTCTAACGGCCCCGGGGATCCGTCGCATCCGGCGATATTGAAGACCACTGCAAGGACGGTCTCAGACCTTTCCACGCAGATACCCATATTCGGGATATGTCTCGGCAACCAGATCACCGGCGTTGCGTTGGGCGGCAAAACATATAAGATGAAATTCGGACACCGCGGAAGCAATCAGCCCGTGAAATACGAGGGCAGAGTATTCATAACGTCCCAGAACCATGGTTTTGCGATAGATGAAAGCAGTCTTGAGGGTAAAGATCTGATAGCGAACCAAATAAATGTCAACGACGGCACGGTGGAGGGAATGGAACACACCAAACTGCCGATATTCACTTCGCAATACCACCCGGAGGCATCTCCCGGGCCGTGGGATACGTCATTCTTGTTCGATAATTTCGCCAAGGCCGCAAGGGAGGCGCACAGATGAGAAAAGAATACAAGAAACTGATGGTGATCGGTTCGGGCCCCATCGTTATCGGCCAGGCAGCGGAATTCGACTTCTCAGGTACCCAGGCGTGCCGCTCGCTTAAAGAAGAAGGATACGCCACCGTTCTGGTGAACTCCAATCCCGCAACCATTCAGACAGATACGGACACAGCAGACAGCATCTACATAGAGCCCCTCCAAGTACCCATTATCACAAAGATAATCGAAAAAGAAGGAGTTGACGGCGTACTTTCGGGAATGGGAGGACAGACGGCCCTCAACATCTGCTCGGAACTCGCAGAGAACGGGACGCTGGAAAGACTTGGCTGCTCACTTCTGGGAACACAGCCAGACGCCATCGCAATGTCCGAGGACCGTGAGCTTTTCAAGGAGACGATGGAGAGGATAGGGGAACCCGTACCTCTTAGCAGAAGCGTGCATACGGTCCAGGAAGCCATCGAAGCGGCGAACATGATCGGGAAATACCCCGTCCTTATAAGGCCCGCATACACGCTGGGAGGGACCGGCGGCGGAATAGCATACAACGAGCAGGAACTTGTCGAGATATCCGCCAGAGGCCTTGCGTATTCGCGTATCCACCAGGTACTGATAGAGGAGAGCGTCCTCGGGTGGAAGGAATACGAGTATGAGGTCATGAGAGATGCCAACGACAACTGCATAATCATCTGCAACATCGAGAACCTCGACGCAATGGGGATACACACCGGGGAAAGCATCGTTTGCGCCCCGTGTCTCACATTATCCGACAAGGACCACCAGAGACTCAGGACAGCCTCGATAAAAGTAATCAGAGCGCTCAATATCGCCGGCGGATGCAACGTGCAGTTTGCTTTCAACCCCGCGAACGGGGACTACAGGCTGATCGAAGTGAACCCCCGTGTTTCGAGATCGTCGGCATTGGCATCCAAGGCGACAGGCTACCCCATCGCAAGAGTGGCGACAAAGATAGCGGTCGGCTATACATTGGATGAGATCCCCAACAAGATAACGGGTACAACATTCGCCGCATTCGAACCGGCGATAGATTACGTAGTAGTAAAGATACCGCGCTGGCCGTTCGATAAGTTCAGGACGGTCGACAGACACCTCGGAACGCAGATGAAGAGCACCGGCGAGATAATGTCCATAGGAAGGACATTCGAAGAGGCCATCCTGAAAGGATTAAGGTCTCTGGAAATAGGTGTTACCGGTCTCGACAGCATCAACATGACAGACGAGGAGATCGAGACAGAGTTCCTTCACGCAACGGACAAGCGCATATTCGCGATAGGAGAGGCGCTAAGAAAAGGCTGGGAACCTGAAAAGATCGCAGACATGACAAAATGGGACGTATTCTTCGTCAACAAACTGAAGAACATCGTCAACATGGAGAAAAGGATCAAAAGCGAACGTCTTACGAAGGAACTCCTCAAAGAAGCAAAGCGCATGGGATTCTCCGATGAAAAGATAGCCGAACTCACCAACAAAAAAGAGTTGGAGATAAGGAAAGAAAGGAAATCGCACGGCATCATCCCGGTCTACAAGATGGTGGATACATGCGCCGCAGAGTTCAATGCGGGGACGCCATACTTCTATTCCACATATGAATCGTCCACAGAAGTGAAGAAGGATGACAAAAGAAAGAAGGTCCTGATAATCGGAAGCGGACCGATAAGGATAGGGCAGGGTATCGAGTTCGATTACTGCTGCGTACACGGAGTGATGGCCCTTCAGGAAGAGGGAGTGTGCGCCATCATAATAAACAATAATCCCGAGACCGTATCCACGGATTACGACATATCCGACCGCCTGTACTTTGACCCTATTACTATGGAAGATGTCCTGAATGTCATCGAAGCCGAGGATATAGACGGCGTAGTGGTCCAATACGGCGGCCAAACGAGCGTTAACCTGGCGGTCGACCTCGAGAAGGCACTTGCCGGAACGAAGACAAAGATACTCGGAACAAGCCCGGACATGATGGATGTGGCAGAGGACAGAAGAAGGTTCTCCACACTCATGGACGAGCTCGGGATAAAGAAGCCTAAGTCAGGAACAGGTTACTCGTTCGAAGAGGCAAAAGAGATCGCAGATAAGATCGGGTACCCGGTGCTGCTCAGACCGTCGTATGTTCTCGGCGGAAGAGCGATGGAGATAATATATTCGGTCGAAGAACTGAAAACATACGTTGAAACGGCCGTCAAAGTGTCCAGGAACCACCCGATATTGGTCGATGAATATCTAACAGAGGCGATCGAACTGGATATAGATGTTGCCTCGGACGGCAAGGATGTCTACATCGGCGGGATAATGGAACACATCGAGTATGCGGGCTGCCACTCAGGCGACGCAACAATGGTGCTGCCTCCTTTCACACTTTCAAAAAAAGTGGTCGATGAGGTAGTGGAAATAACGAACAAAGTGGCGCTTGCACTGCAGATAAAGGGGCTCATGAACCTTCAGCTTGCCGTCAAAGACGACCAAGTATTCATGATCGAGGCGAACCCAAGGGCATCGCGTACGATCCCGTTCATATCAAAAGCCACAGGCATACCTCTGGCAAAGATAGGTACAAAGATTATGCTGGGAAAGACACTGAAGGATTTCGGGCTGTCAGGGTACAAGGAGATAGACCATTTTGCCATCAAAGCATCGGTTTTCCCCTTCCTTAAACTCCCGGGCGTAGATTCGATACTCACTCCCGAGATGAAGAGTACCGGAGAGGTCATGGGTATCGATCAGGATTTCGATATCGCTTACTATAAGGCCCTGGTCGCGGCAGGGAACAAACTGCCGACGGGCGGCGGAGTGTATATCACAGTAAACAACTCAGATAAGGAAAGGGTCCTTCCCGTGGCGAAAGAGCTTTTGAGCATGGGTTTCCACATTTATGCAACTAAGGGGACATCAACATATCTGAGAGAGAATGGGGTCGAGACAACGACCGTCTTCAAGTTAGATGATAATATGAAACCGAACGCGATCGGCCTTATGAGGGAAGGCAAGATAAATCTTATCATAAACACGCCGTCTCAGAAGTCCGGACCGATAAGAGACGGACATAGGATGAGAAGACTGGCTGTCGAGCTGGAGATCCCATTTCTGACATCCATACAGGGTGCGGATGCCGCAGTCGGAGCGATCAGCGTAGCCAAGGATCAAAAATTCTCAGTAATGTCCATGAAAGAGTTCCATATGCTCTGATCAAGCCCCAGTCCTTTTTCTGTATTTCAGGATAAGCACGACCAAGGCGATGGCCATTATGGCGATTATGATGACCAGTACTATAATGAGCGAAGACAAGCCGCCGCTGCTTTCTGTTTTATAGTCATTGGATGTGGTCAAGGTTACGTTTCCGGCAACTTTGAAAGAAACAGAAGCACCATCGCACGGGGTGCCGTTCATGTACATAGTCGGCAGGGGGGCGTCCCCGACAGCCTTCATGCTGATGGTAAAGGATGTGTTGTAAGGTGCCGCGATCACTCCCTGAAGCTCCGTCGTTACACCGTTATTCCCTATCTTGACCCACTTTATGCTGTCATCCTTCGAAAGAGTTACATTGTAGATCTTGTTGGATACTTCGCCGTATATCGAAGTGTATCCCGGGGTCCCTATCTGTATGGCGGAATCCGGGGACAGTACATTGCCGCCCGCGTCCTTCCATTTTTCAACAACGCAGTCTATAAGATTATCTGTCGGCGGAAATACCAATGTTCTGTTGCCCGTAATGGATTTGTATTCGGTCGCATACGCATATTTATTGTCAAATATGAACTTGGTGAGAACAACAGAGTATTTGATGTTCGATTTATTGAAACCCGCTTCGCCATAGACAATCACACATGCTGTTGGATCCAGGGTGACCACTCCGGACACAACAGTGCTGCTGCTCATATCGGTAGTGAAAGAAGCACGGATCCCCACGGTCAAAACATCGGCCACTCTGAAAGCGCTTCCGGTGGAGATATTAAGGGTTCCGGTGATCGAAGCGGTGACAACATCTACTGCAGAGTAATTGAATATAGATACATCGCCTACTTTCATCGCTCCCCCGACCCACAGTTTTCCGTTTCCGCTGAAAATTAGATAACTTTCTTTTTGCAGACCAACGTTCAGGGTCCCTCCGCCATAGATGTTCACCGTACCTGTAACAGTAGCAGTTTTTTTGTTAAGGTCAGTTGAGTTTCCGTTATTCTCGATAGTAAGGCAGCCGCCGTCGACAACGGAAACGATGCCTTTTATGCTTAGATCGCCGGTTGAGATCAACTCTCCGCTCACAATAAGTACTGAGCTGCGCTGAACGGTCAATGAAAAGCCCATGTCTTTCAATATGACGCCTTGGTTTATGGTAAGATCATCAGAGATCGAGGCATCGCTTCGCATTTCTATTGTGTCTCCGCTGACGGCATTTTCGAGAGCGGCCGCAAGATCGAACTGATCCGCGCCCAGCGGAGAAGCAGTGCTTTGTTCATTATCGGCGTCCGTAACAAAGGACACTGTTCCGACTATACCAAACAGCAAAACGATCCCAACTGATACCAGAATGACCTTCTTCATTGCAATCCCACAACTTAGTGTATGGAAATGCAGGAATATAAAATAAACTATTTAAAGCATCTTGAGCTCGCCGGTTATTTTGTCAATAACCGATGCCGCGGCAGGGCCTATCCCCATGCATGTGATCGTCCCCGGTTCGACCTCGGTCCTTCCCGCATCACATACAACGGAGTTGTTGATGCTCTGAGCATCCAATATCGCTTTGAACTCGAACAGCTCCTTTTCGGAATTCACTCTGAGGACTATTATCGGCTGGTTGTTCAGCGTCCATCTTTCGAAAGACTTTGAGTCCTTCTTCATGACACTCAGCAGGCAGTTCACCACCGCATGGCCCGTCTGGGCGGCGATCTTACCCCTTGTCATTTTAAGATCTTCCCTTACCAGTACAACCAGCTTATACTCATCCGCCGCTCTTAGGTCAAAGTAGGCCATACTTGGCGAATACGCTTCTCTATGATAAAGTTGTCAGTCAAAGAGGTCACGCATCTTGTTTTTTCTTAATCACACTCGGGTCAGGAAGTTTGGATTCAAGGTCAGAATAAAATTCCTTGATCTTTCCGGGTGACACAATCACTAACTTCTCTTTACCGTTAATGTCAATATATGTGATCTCGATGCTTTTCCATGTAGAGAAATCGTATTTATAACCCTTGTTGATGTCAGACATTTTCTCGATGCGTCTTATCGATGTGTACATGATCTCTCGGTCTTTGAAATAACGTCTTATTATCAAGCGGTCGAATTCCACAGTGTACCGTTCACGGAACAATAAAAAAAGAAAGACATAAAAGATCAATAATGCAACAATGCCTAGGATTTTTTCTATGCCCACACCGCCCATCAATAATGCAAAGATAAAAAAAACGCCACAAGCAATAGCAAGTATTCTACGTACATTCCAATAATCCCAATTCTCTGCGTATATATTGGCGTCGGCCACAGTAGAAAATGAGAGTGTCTTTATTAATGATTTTCTTTTTGCGGGACTGTGTCAAATATGGAAAACTATTGTCTGCTTATGAGTTGGTGAATCACGAGTTGGTGAATCACGATTCAGGACAACAGTGCCAGACTATTTGAGGCGGCAGGGTACATGAGATGAGACCACACGAAGAACGTTACAAAAGCGATTATGTTCTCCGAAAAAGATCTATTTCTGTTCTTCTCAAGATCCGGGTTCACGGCAGGTATGATGAAGGACGCAGAGAACAATGACAGATTGACACTGGTCGGATTGGACGATCTGTTCAAGTTTTGAACATGAGCATAATCCCTTGGTCGGTGCAATACGCTTTTAATAAATGATACCGATGATGCGGCATGGCCATGATCGACATTGAATACAGGCACTCTTCGGAGCCTCCGGATGATGAGGATCTTAGAAGATGGTCCGTTGAAGAGATGGAAAAGTACCTCAAAGGTCTCGTTTTCGATATGCAGGTGGCAGATATCTCTTCGAAGTTCACAAGCGTAGAAAAAGAAGGGCCCAACTCCCTTTACATAAACGGGAGGAAGATACAAGATATTCTGGACGGATTGGAGATCAAACCGCTTGAGGTCGATGAAAGCTGCGATCACGGAAAAACGAATATCGTCGGCTTCGGACGCCCTGTCAATCAATGGAGAAAGGATGTTATCGAGGACATTCCCGATGTTCTTGTCAAGAATGCCATATCAAAGGTCTACGGGGACATTCTGAAGAACAGAATCCTTTAATTAAGCGATAATATCCTTGACTTGATGTTCGAGGTCGTTAAGAGGGACGGACTTGCGAGGATAGGCAAGTTCCAGACAAACTCGGGAGTGCTGGAGACACCTGCGCTCCTTCCTGTGGTAAATCCGAAGATATGCACCGTTTCACCTAAGGAACTCTATGAAGAGTTCGGTTTCGGGGCTATAATAACGAACTCATACATAATAAAGAACAACCCGGAACTGAAAGGAAAGGCGCAGGAAATAGGACTGCATAAGATGCTGGACTTCCCGGGAGTGATAATGACCGATTCCGGCACGTTCCAAAGCCACATGTACGGCGAGGTCGAGGTCACCAATGAAGAAATGGTGGAGTTCCAGAAAAGCATAGGGACGGATATCGGAACGGTTCTGGATATCTTCACGGAACCTTTCTGGTCGAAAGAGAAGACGACAGAATCGATCGCGGTCACCCTTGAAAGAACGAAGAAAGCATGCGAGATCAAAGGCGGCATGATGATAAACGGGGTCGGTCAGGGATCGATATATCCGGACCTCAGGGAGGATTGCGCCAGAAAGATGGCGTCGATGGATATTGACGTCCACCCGATAGGCGGTGTTGTTCCGTTGATGGAACAGTACAGGTACGTCGATCTCGTGGATGTTGTGATATCCTCAAAGAAAGGGCTGAATCCGAACAGGCCCGTACATTTGTTCGGCGCGGGGCACCCTATGGTGCTGGCACTTGCGACGTTAATGGGATGCGATCTCTTCGACTCCGCATCTTATGCCAAATTCGCCAGGGATGACAGGATGATGTTCATCGACGGAACATTCCGTCTTCAGGATATGCAGTCCCTCGACTGCAACTGTCCGGCATGCAGGAACCAGACATTGGAATCTTTGAGGAAAATGGACAGGAAGACAAGAGAAAAAACGATCGCAAGACACAATCTGTATCAGATAACCGAAGAGCTGGCACTTGTGAAGAGGTACATTCGCGAGGGACGCCTCTGGGAACTGACGGAGATAAGGTGCAGGGCGCATCCCGCAATGTTGGACGCTCTCAGGCGTCTCGCGGAGCATCAGATGTTCCTTGAGAGGTTCGATCCCATCAGCAGGGATGGCGCACTGTTCTATACAGGAGCGGAAACAAGGGCAAGGCCGGCATTTGCAAGATACATCAACAGATTGTTCAGCAGATATGTGCCGGCGACGAAGAATGCGGCGTTGTTCTATGACGAAGGGAGCAAACCTTACAGTAAAGCAAGACCGTCGGATTTCGATAAGGCAAGAAGGGCAGGCTATACGCCGGTAGTGGTATCTCCTTTCGGCCCGGTCCCGGCGGAGTTGGATGAAGTATACCCCATAGCGCAGTCCGTTTTCCCGAAAATAATGGATTCCGATACAATGCGCGACTCCGAAGCATTCACCGTCAGATTCCTTCAGATAATGTTCGACGAAGTGGTAAATGGGGAAGAGGTCTCTGACGAAGGGACCGAAGAATACGACCCGGACCTCATCAGGGCCAAAGCGGTGTCTAGATATCAGTTCGGCAAAGATGCAACGGAAGCCCTCTTCAGAGGGAAGATCGAGCTGATCATAAGCAAGAACACCGGGAAGATAAGGAATGTCATCTCCGATGGGGAGCACGTGCTGTCAATGCGCGCGGGTGACGGGCTGTACACTTTGAGAAAAGAAGGTGCGGACAGGATCGCTTCCGCCGTCCCGGCCCCGTTCATGAGGGTGAAGGTCATGGATGATGCGGTACCGTTCGTTTCGGAAGGAAGGAACGTATTCTGTCAGTTCGTGACGGAATGCGACGATGAACTCAGACCTATGGAAGAGGTCATCGTGACCGATCAAAAAGATAAAGTGATCGCCACCGGCCGCGTTCTGCTGGTGGCGGAAGAAATAAGGTCATTCAAAAAAGGTGTCGCAGTCAAGGTCAGGAGCGGGTCCGGAGACGAGGCCTGAGGCCTCTTCCGCCGCTTTGATGCAGGCCATGAGGTCATCTGCGGTGTTACGAAGAGTTCCCGCACTGCTTGAAGCGATCTTCATCACCAACAAGCATCCTTTCAACTCGGTCGTGATATAACCTTCGTTATCCGGAGCTATCGAATCGAAGATGGCCTTTGCCGTCCTCTCGTCATCGTACTGAATGCGAAGGTCGAGGGTTATCATCGGCTCACTTCTTCTGTCCGAGTATGAATTTACAGACCGCTTCTCCGACGGCGTCAGTGTTCAGTTTACCGCCGAGATCGGCTGTTGTCAGCTGATTATCCAGACAGTATCTTACAGCCTTCCTTAGCATCTCTCCTTCTTTTGGGTAACCGATATTCTTGAGCATCATCTCCCCTGCGAGTATCGCCGCTACAGGGTTGGCTTTCTTTTGACCTGCGATATCCGGTGCGGATCCGTGGATGGGTTCGAACATGCTAACTCCTTTCGGGTTGATGTTGCCGCTCCCACCCATGCCGAGACCGCCTTGAAGCTGAGATCCCAAATCGGTAAGGATGTCGCCGAACAGGTTCGGGACCGCTACGGTGCCGAAGGTCTCGGGCCTGACGATCATCGCCATCGCCATCGCGTCGACGAACATGTAGTCGAGGCCCATCCCGTGCTCTTTTGCTTTAGCTTCGAATATCTCTCTCTGCATGCCGTAGATGTGGGTGCAGACGTTCGCTTTGTCAACCAGTGTTACTTTCTTGTGGCCTTTGGCTTTTGCATAGTTGAAAGCGTATTCTGCAAATCTTGTGATGCCTTTCCTTGAAAGGAGTCCGATCTCAAATGCGAAATCATCATTGTTCGATGACTTTGTTCTGAGTTCCATTTCGAGCTCGTACATCTCTCTCTTCACTTTCACATGAGCATCCTTTTTGCTTCCGTTGAAGGTCCCTCCGGCTCCCATGTAGAAATCCTCGGTGTTCTCCCTCAGGAAGTGGATATCGAACGGCACCTCTCTTTTGAGAGGGACGAAGGGGAACCAAGAGGTTACGGGTCTGAGATTGATGTACTGGTCGAAGACAGCTCTCATTTTCAAGAGTACCCCTTGTTCCAGAATGCCGGGTTTGACCCTCGGGTCGCCTATCGCTCCGAAGTAGATCGCGTCTTTCTTTCTCAGGCTGTCTATGTCCTCCTGTGTTAGGAGCTCGCCGGTCGTAAGATACCTATCGGAACCGATATCGAACAGTTCGCCGTCATAGTCGAACGAGGAGACCTCGCTCACCGCATCCAGTACTTTCAGTCCTACGTCGATTACCTCTTTTCCGATCCCGTCCCCGGGTACTATCGCAAGATGCTTCAAAATTTACCCTCCTTTATCAGATTGATCAGTCCGCCGGATTCTATCAGCTGGTTAATGAACGGCGGGTACTTCGGGAATGAGAACTCTTTTCCGTTGTTCAGATCCTTCACTTTACCGCTGTCGGTGCAAACCTCTATCTTATCGCCCTCTTTGATATCGGTCTTGCATTCTATCAGTAACAGGCCTATATTCATCGAGTTGCGGTAGAATATGCGTGCGAACGATTCGGCCACGACACATGAGAATCCCGCTTGTATCAACGACAGCGGGGCATGCTCCCTCGATGAGCCACAGCCGAAGTTCTTTCCGGCCACTAGGATATCCCCCTTTTTGATCTCCTTCGCGACCCCCGGTCTGACCTTTTCGAATATGAAATCATTCAGGTGCGTCAGATTGGTGGAGACCAGGCGTTCCGCCGGTATTATCTGATCGGTATCTACGTTGTCCCCGAATTTCCAGACCTTTCCATGTATCTTTGTCATCTGTATCCCTCCAATTGTTCGGGGGTGACTATCTTTCCCGCGATGGCCGATGCGGCAGTGACCTCCGGCCCCGCCAAGTAGACCTCTGAGTTCTTGTCTCCCATTCTGCCGATGAAGTTCCTGTTCGTTGAAGAGACGGCCTTCTCTCCCGCTGCCAATATGCCCATGTATCCGCCCAAACATGCGCCGCACGTGGGGCCGGATATGAATGCTCCGGCATCCAGGAAGATCTCCATCAGACCCTCATCCAACATCTGTCTGTATACTTTTTGTGTTGCGGGCACGACCAGGAACCTGACATCCGGGTGGACCTTCCTTCCCTTTACTATAGCCGCCGCGGCGCGCATATCCTCTATGCGGCCGTTGGTGCATGACCCCAAATACGCCTGGTCGATCTTGACGTTCGTTCCCTTTACGGCACGGCCGTTGCTGGGCAGGTGCGGGAATGCTACCATCGAATCTATCTTTGACAGATCGTACTTCAGCACCTGGCAGTACTTTGCGTCTGGGTCGGCCGATACAGGGGTGTATTCCCCTTTCGCCGTATCTTTGATGTAATCTTTTGTAAGGTTGTCAAAGGGGAATATTCCGGCTTTGCCTCCCGCTTCTATTGCCATGTTGGAAACGGTCAGGCGGTCGGAGACACGCATGTTCCCCACGCCGTCGCCGTGGAACTCGAACGCTTTGTAGTTGGCTCCGTCCACTCCGATATCGGTTATGATCTTTATTATCAGGTCTTTGCCGCCTATATTCTTCCTGAATTTGCCGGTCAGTTCCACCTTTATGGTCTCAGGTACTTTGAACCAGAGTTTTCCGGTGGCGAATGCCACTGCGGCCTCGGTGGAACCGATGCCGGTCGAGAACGCATTGATGCCTCCGTATGTGCATGTGTGCGAATCCGCTCCGACGATGAGCCTTCCGGGCGCCGCAAAGCCCTCCTCGATCATGATCTGGTGGCAGACCCCGCCTTTACCCACTTCGTAGTAATTCTCCACTTTGTGTTTCTTGGCGAAGTCCCTCATCTCTTTCGCTTGTTCCGCGGAGGCAACATCTTTGTTCGGAACGTAGTGGTCGGGTATGAGCACCATCTTCTCTCGGAATATCTTCGTCGAGCCGATCTTCTCATATTCTCTGAATGCGATTGGTCCGGTAACATCGTTCACCATCACATAGTCCACATTCGCAACGATGATCTGGCCTGCTTTTGCGTCGGTCCCGGATTTATCGGATAGTATCTTTTCTGCTATTGTTTTTCCCATTAGGCATTCCTCTGTCTCGCGAAGTCCCTGTTTATCGCACACATCATTGCGTCCACGGATGTTTCCACTATATCTAAACCAACCGCTTTTCCGACAGCCAAAGCACCGTCGTTCTGCACATTCTTGACCATCACTGTTACCTCACATATCGAATCGCTCTTTCCCGTTATTGCGCTCAGTTTGTATTCTTCCATGGTCAGCTTGTCGTTTATGGCCTTCTTTATTGCGTTGATCGCCGCATCGACCGGCCCTACGCCGGTCTCGGCAGCTGTTCTCTTGCCGCTTCCCGCGATGGTAACGGTAACGACCGCCGTGGATGTGGTGTTCTTTCCGGTCAGAACGGTCAGCTCGTCCAGAGTGACCATCGTGCCCTTAGTGTTCCTCTTCCACAGCAGGTTGTCGACTATGACCAACAGTTCTGCGTCATCGATCATCTTTCCGCCGATAGCGATCTTCTTGATCGTGGACAGCAGATCAGGCAGATGCTCTTCAGGGAATGCGATCCCCAGAGCATCCAGCCTTCCTTGGATGGAATGTGCGCCCGAGTGCTTTCCTATGACGATCGCTCTGTTCTCCCCCACCATCTCGGGCTTGAACGGTTCGTACGTCAGAGAGTTAGCCATCACACCGTGCACGTGTATCCCGGATTCATGAGCGAAGGCGTTCCTGCCGACGATAGGTTTGTTCCCGGCCAGGTTGAACCCCGTTATGCGCTCGACCAGCTTCGACGTTGGGCCGATCTTGCTCATATCTACGGTCTGTATCCCATAGTTGGCGAACAGGTTCACTGCCACCTCTTCCAAAGCGGCGTTACCGGTTCTTTCGCCGATCCCGTTCATACAGACGTGGCAGATGGTCGCACCCGCATCGATCGCTGCGATGGAGTTGGCGACCGCCAGGCCCATGTCGTTGTGGCAATGCACAGACAGGGGCACTTTCACTGTTTTCTTAAGTTCGCCGATCAGGTAACCCATCGCACGCGGCGTGATCACGCCCACTGTATCTGGGATGTTGATGGAATCGACGCCCGCTTCCTGTACTCCTTTCAGCACATCCTTCATGAAGTTCAGGTCAGATCTGGTCGCATCCTCGCAGGAGAACTGCACTTCCAGACCGTGAGCCTTTGCGTACTCGACGATCTCTACCGCCTTTTCCTTCACTTGTTCCGGCGTCATTTTCAGCTTATACTGCATGTGCAGGTCCGAAGTGGCGATGAATGTGTGAACCATTCCGACACCAGTTGACAGCACCGCATCTATATCCGATATTACGCAACGTGCCAGACTGCACACTTTAGCATCCAGATCGGATTTCATCAGTTTGGTCAATATCTCCTTTTCGCCCTCTCCGGAAGCGGCAAACCCGCCCTCCAGTATGTCCACTCCGAGATCGTCGAGGGCAATGGCTATGCGTACTTTATCCTCCCGACTCAATGCGATGCCGGGGGCCTGCTCACCGTCCCTCAGAGTGGTATCAAAGATCTTCACATCTTTAATAGGGCCCACACCAGAGAGCGCAAGCTGGTTGTACGGACTTACTGCCAGCATTTTTTCCAAATTCTTAGCGCTTTCACTGGTTTGTTGCTTTTTCATAAAATCACCAAACCGTCATTGCTTCCACTGATTACTTAAGAAGAATAAGTTCATCAGTCGTTAGCTTGAAGATCATTTTTAGACCTCTTGACGGTGGAACTCCATTGAATAAAGCGTATTTAAAAGTTAGCAACATCATCTCCATGAGGCAGAAAGCAAGTAGACTTCATTTTCTATTTTTATTTGACCAATTATAAGTTTGCCCTCATACAGCCACCCAAGGAAATAACATCCTTCTTTTTTGTCAACTGGTTCAGAAAGCGGGGTGTAGTAACTACCTATTGTGACTGAGTAAGATGGTCCATCGCTGCCATCTGACATTAGGTATCCAACGTATGTCACTCCGGGGAATGAACAATCTCCAATTATCTCGTAATGTCCACCCATGTAATTTGCTATGCCCGCTTGTGGACAATAATCGTCGGGTAAACTTAGGTCAAAACAAGTTCTTATCACAACTGATTCATCAGATCTTATTTGTATCGTTCTTGGAGGCGTGCTACTGCCTTGAATAAATGTGTATGTCATTTTTCCAACAGATACAACCAAATTTGGTCCAAAATAAACATTATATGTGATGGGATTCCAGATCGAATGAATAGATAGATTGGAGTTAACTATAGAAGTCGACTCCACATCCCATCCGCCAAAGTTATATGCAACTCTTTTTGGGGCACTCTCGACGAAAGGAACCGCTGTCCCTCCGATGACCCAGAATGTCTCGAACACTCCTGTATATCCATAGAAATCAACCCTATAGATGGAGGGAAGGATCGCGTCCTCACTGAAATAGAATCCTCCAGAAGCACTTCTGACGCCGCTCAATCCTCCCACTTTATTTGCATAGTTATCGGGGGCGGAATAGCCCGAAGCGGGGCCGATCTTGACCAGGTCTCCCGGACAAACAAACACTGTCTTCGACGTTGAATTCCCGATCTTTACGTTGTCGCCCGCGGTTATCTTCAGTAACGACGGGAATGAAATATTGTCAGTTATGCGGTATATTCCTCCGGAAACGGTGTGTTCACCTCTGATCTGTGAATCGAACGTTGCGGGTATTGTGTATCCATCCGCAGGAACAACCGTCAGATCGTCTTCGACAGTGGCTTTGGAGGCGGCCGTTCCGTTGACCAGGACAGTCACGTTCTTTCCGGATGAAACGCTGTATAAGATGGGTTCGACCCCCGTTACCGTTATCAGGTGGTTGTCTCTGACGTCTTCGATAAGGATCACTCCGTCTGTCGGTATCTTTGCATCTCCTCCGTTGATGTGGATCCCGAAATCAGATGTTTCTTTGTATCCCTTAAGCAGCCTGAACTCAAGAGCGTACGACTGCTTGTCGTGCACCTTCTCCGCAGAAGCGGTCAGGACATATCCGGTCTGCTCTTTCGGCAGGGTGATGCTGTGTTCTGTCTTGTCGTAAACGCCGGTGACGGTAACTATCTGGTCCGAGTTTATTTTTTCCAGGTAGATCTTCCCCATGGCATCCAGTTTCATCGGGTTGTCGTTCACCGATATCACAAGATCTTCTTCCATGTGGCTCGGCATGAGTCTGTATGTGAGTACCGATTCGCCGCCGCTGACGACCGTCGACGGCTCGGCTGTAATGGTATAACCCTCCTGTTCCGCCGGCAGTATGATCGCATATACTCCCGAACTAACGACCATTGCGTGAAGAGATATGTCTCGGTTCACCGTAAGCCGCGTTCCGGGCTTCAATGTCTCACCGGACAGGTCTGCCTGCGTGTTCCATCCGACGAATCTATCCGAGGCGTCTTTGGCAGACGCAAATTCGGATATTGTTTCTAATGTCCCGGCCGATACTGTTCGTTCGGAGATCTTGTTCCCGTTCTTGTAATATGTTACTTTGTACGTGCTATTGTCATCATCGCCGTTAAGAACAAATGCTCCTAAAACTGCGACCGCCGCAACGGATGCGACTACGATTATGATAATGGCGGTTGATTTCTTGTTAATGGTATTCCCCACCTAACGTTTTTTGAGCGTCGAAGGGGGCCCATCACCCGCTTCCTGGCTACCAATAACCTGGTTGGGTTTAAAACCCTAACTAAGCTACTCCGAATATCACTTTTGTTTTTTCTGAGCCTTCTTCTGCTCTGGTTTCGGTTCTCCGGCGGGGGTATCAGGTTGAGGCTTTGCCGCTTCGGTCTGTTTGATCTCCGGAACGGCTTCCGGCTGGGCCTGTGCCACATCGTCAGCCGGCTTTGCCTCCGCCGGAGGTTCAGCTACGGGCTGTGCCGCAGGTGTTTCTTTCTCTTTTCCCTTCTTCCTTCCGCCTTTGATCCAACTCTCTTCATCGAACGATTCTTTCTCGACCTTTCCTTTTTCCGCCTTCTCTTCGTTCATCAAGGTCTGGAGTTTTTCTCTGTCCTTTCTTTCGGCTTCTTTTCTCTTCTGTCTGGATTCTTTCAGTTCGGCTTTGGCGGCGGGACGATCCTCTTTTGGAAGGGCTCTGATCTCAGTTTTTCGGTTGGATTCATACTTCTTTGCGAGGTATTTGTCGGTCTCTATCTTGCTTTTAAGGTTCTCGATCTCATCCTTTCTGGTCCTTGTGATCTTTGCGTGTCTTGCCGTTGCCTTTGGTTCGTATCCTTTTTTCGTGTCATCTGAAGTATTTTTTTTGTTAGAAGCCATAGTCATATCCTCGCAATCGATAATGCTGAATGAATGCAGGTATTTTCATCATCTGATTTAAAACTAACATAAGACCTGTATGGAAAGAAAAGGACAGGACATAAAATAGGTTGCGGCCGTTTCACAACGGCCTTGGTGTTCACGGGGACTTCCAGTATTTGTGTAAGTTGCAGTACTCCCAAGCGACGATATGCTTTGCATCGGTCTTGAAGAATGCTTCCGGCGCATCTCCGGGGTTGAGGTACTTCCTCATCAGGATGCCGTCGGCTTCGATCTCGATGAAAACGATATAGTGCTCAGCAGTCATCGGGTGAGCGGTCTCTTTTCCGACCTTTACAAGTACGCCTCCGCTCTTTTTCTCGATGTATGGGACGTGTTTCTCTTTTGTCACGTCTGCGGTCTGGGCTTTCAGCTCCGTCATGGTATCGCCGCAGCATTCGGGTATAGGTCCTCCTGCGGAATAGATCCCCTCAACCACATTCTTGCATGTGTCGCACATATAAATGGCTCTCTTCTCTACTTTTGCCAGTTTAATCACCGCGACCGAATCACTTTTCAGAGTATATTATGCATTCGTTGCCACTATAAACGGTTTATATTGCTTTGCACATCTACGGTTGTGGAGATATCGGCGATCTATTCGGTACTGAAAGGCGGCGAGGTAAGGGCTGCACCTGTGACGATCAACGGAACAGATATTTCCTTCAGGGCTGAGCCGGTCGTCCACGAGTACTCTGTCGACGAGCTCAGCGAAAGGATGCCTCTCGTGGTCGTTGACGTTAAAGGGTTGGGAAAAGAGAATCTCGACGATAAGCTTCTGTCGAAGATAAAATTCCGCGGAAGCGACGTTTGGTTCCTCACGCATATTTACAATGTAGAGGACGTTTTCGATTGTTTCATGGGAGATATCGCAAAGGCGATGGTCCCCTATCATACCACCCGTACAGACTATGTGATGGTAGAGATCCACGACGTGTCGGAGAACTGCATCCCCGTTCTTTTTGTTGTAAAGGGGAGGGTCGCCTGCAGAGGCGGGAACACAAAAGATATCCGGACATCCGTCGACGAGATCGCAAGAATAGGATTCCGGGAGATCGCGGTATTCGATACTGATTCGTCATTGATGAATGAAGACTGGGTTAGTTTGAAGGATCGGTTCCGGAATATCATCCCTTTCGTAAGGAGCAAGGAATCCGGTATCAGAGAGATCGGATTCGAAATGATCATTTCCGACTATCTGTGACGGTCTTTCCGATCTCTTTCCCGTAATCAAAGGATGTTCTCTTCACGTCTGATATCTCTTTACTGTCGGTATCGGGTATTTCCAGCTGTCCGAGCCAATTAATTCCGGCCGTTATGGAGAATGCTTTGAAAATGGATTGCGCATTCTTGAAATTAGGCGATCGCCCTCCTCCGGACAACAATGCCGCAACATATGTGGGATGTTCATCGACTCCGAACCACAGCGGCTGGAATCTGTCGATCACAGCTTTAATGACAGAGGACGGCCCGCTGAAGTGGATAGGGGTGGAAAGAACGAGCAGATCGCTCTCCCTGAAGGCCTTGTATATCTTTTCCATGTCGTCTGTGATGATGCACTTTCCGTCCTTCGAACATTCGTCGCAGCCTGTGCAATGTTCTATTCTCATTTCAATAGGGAAAATGATGTCGGAAGTTATTCCGTAAGTCGAAATGCCCTCTGAAAAAGACCTGCACATCTCTGATGTGAATCCCCCGTCCATGCTTCCGCAAACGATCAAGGCCCTCATACATTAAACCGTAGCCGTGTATTATTTTTTATATGTTCTGAGTGATTAAGATGTTTGTCGAGTTGGTAGCGTGTCGGATTTTACCAAGAATAAAGCAATGGAATTCCCGAGGATAGTAGACATTGGGCATGATGCGATAGAGAATGTCGCAGACGTCTGTGATAAACTTAAATTCGGGAACAGCGGCATGATCATAACCGGCACAGAAACATACAGAGCGGCGGCAAAAAGGATCGAGGACATGGTCTCGGAGAGACGCAGCATCTCCACCTTCCAAACGACCAACGCAACATTCGATAACATAGAAAAAGCGGAGAAAGCAGCGAGAGAACAGAATGCGGCATTCCTGCTTGCTGTCGGAGGAGGCAGCAAGATCGATATCGCTAAAATGGTCGCGAAGAAGATCGACATACCTTTCCTTAGCATACCCACATCAGCCGCACACGACGGGATAGCCTCTGACCGTGCATCGATAAAATCGGAAAAAGAATCATTCTCCGTCAGCGCAGTCTCCCCTATCGGAATAATAGCCGACTCGAAAGTGATAAATGAGGCGCCGTACAGATATCTTGCGGCAGGATGCGCAGATGTTCTCTGCAACCTCACCGCACTTAACGACTGGGAATTCTCAAGCAGAATATCGGATGAAAAGATAAGCAGTTCGGCGGAGATAATAGCAAGACATGCGGCGGAAGAGATAATCTCCAACTGCAACTACATAAAACCCGGGATCGAGGAGAGTGTATGGCTCGTCTTAAAGACGATCGTCGCATCGGGAGTTTCTATGCTGATCGCCGGCAGCTCAAGACCTACCAGCGGCTCTGAGCACATGTTCTCCCACGCTTTGGACGTGATCAGACCGGATACGGCCCTCCATGGCGAGCAATGCGGCGTCGGGGCGATAATGATGATGAAGCTCCAGGGCGGGAATTGGGAGAGAATAAGAGATACGTTAAAAACAATAGGCGCTCCGACGACCGGGAAGCAACTGGGATTCACGGACGAAGAGATAATCAGGGCACTTGTCATGGCGAGGGAAATGCGTAAGGAAAGATTCACCATACTTGGGGATAGGGGACTCACGAAAGCTGCGGCCGAAAGGGTGGCAAGAAGCACCGGAGTGATCTGAAACATGGTCTCCATCACTTTGATAAGCATCCCTCAGGCAAAGGAGGGGGGCAGATTCTATTACCTTGGACCTCAGCCGGAGTGCGATGAATGTAAACTTAAAAAGGTGTGCGTCAACCTTGAGCAGGGCCATTTGTATGAGATAATCTCAGTGAGAGAACAGACACACGACTGTGTTCTGAATGAGGACAAAGTAAAGGTGGTAGAAGTGAATAAAACCGTTCAGATGTCCGCTGTTCCCAAGAGGTCAGCGATCGAAGGCGGGATAATAACTTTGAAAGAGCCGGAGTGTAAGAAACTGGACTGTAAGAACTATAGAGTATGCCACCCATATGCTCTGGAGAACGGTAAAAAGTATAAGATCACCAATGTAAAAGGAAGCGCAGAATGCCCGATATACGGCGATCTTGTACTCGTGACGTTGTTATGAAGTTCAGCCGAGGTCGTTTATTGTTTCTATCAGCAGCCTCAACGCAGAATCGACGGCACTTGAACGGATCTTATCTCTGTTGCCTTTAAAATTGAATTTCTTTGCAAAATTTCCATCCTTTGTCGATACTCCCATCCACACAAGCCCTACAGGCTTGACATCGGTGCCCCCTCCGGGGCCGGCTATGCCGGTGATCGAGATGGCGATGTCAGTTCCGAAAAGTTCTCTCACGCCGGAGGCCATACTCTCGGCGGTCTCTTTGCTGACCGCTCCGTTCATCATCATCGAGGACTTCTGAACTTTGAGGATATTCTCTTTCGAATCGTTGCTGTATGTGACCACTCCCCCAAAAAAATATTCAGACGAGCCCGGAACAGATGTTATTGCCGCACCGAGCAATCCTCCCGTACATGACTCAGCAACTGATATTGTTATCTTTTTCTTTGAGATCAACTGTGAAAGATCCTCCTCAGAGGCCAGTTTGTTCCCCTCCCGATATGTCCCTCAGCCTTCTCACTCCGTCGATGGAATCGATGATATCCACAACCTTCTTGGGGACAAGTTGACGCCACTCGTCTCCTTCTATCATCTTTTTTCTGACAACTGTTCCGGAGTATACCTCGCGGTTGTATAGCGGGGAGGCCCTTAACTTATATCCGGCCTCGCTGAACAAACGCCTTGTCAAAGGATTGTTGCTGTAGACGATCGAGAAAGGCGGAGAAAGAGATTCCACCTGTGCGACCCATAGGGAATATCGGTTGATGTCTTCGATAGGAACTATACAGTAATTCCTTATGCCCTCATCTTTCAGGACCTCATTGATCATAAGGTATCTTTCCCCCGCCGTAAAGGGGTTGTTGCATTCATGTGAATATTGGGCACTGCCTATTCCTATCGTAAGGTTCTCGGATTCCGCCGCGCATTTACGTATGACCTCCATGTGACCGTTATGGAGGGGCTGGAATCTTCCGATCATCAACGAATGTTCGCCGAAATAGCGTTTGGAGACCATGATACCCTATCGGCATTAACAGATAAAAGATTCTTTTCTTTCGGACAAGAAAGTTGAAGAATAAGGCGTTTATTGCGGACAGGGTTTGCCGCCCTTTGTCTTGCTCTTTTCAGTGACGGTGGTCGTGTCCTCTGTCTCTTTTATGACGGACTGTTCGGTCGAGGCCGGAGATCCTTTCTCCCTCGGTTCGGCCGATACATACTCCTTCGGAGACTCTAATTTCTTCGCGGTGGACACACCGCCCTCTGTGATCGGCAGAAGTTTTTCCATCAGATTCCTCTTCTTTGTGCAGTCGACGAATGCGTATTCGATCACATCATAGAAGTTCTCTACGCTGTAGACCTCCATGTTGCGGTAATACTTGTTCTCCATCATCACATCGTTCGCATTGGCAGCCGGCACCAGTGCTATTTTCATCCCCGTTGCCGCAGCGGCTTCCAGTTTTGCGGTGACACCGCCGACCGGAAGGACCCTGCCTCTGACGCTGAGGCTTCCCGTCATTGCGAGATCCTGTCTTATCGGTATCCCTTCCATCGCAGACAATATCACGGTCGCCATCGCTATAGATGCGCTGTCGCCTTCTACTCCGTGGGTACCTACGTATTGTAAGTGGATATCATACTCGGATATCGACCTTGAAGTGTACTTCTTGATGATCGCAGATATGTTGTCGACAGCTTCCTTTGCTATATCGCCGAGGCCTCCCGTGGTTACCAGCTTCCCGCCTTTTTTAGTCTGAGGAGGGGTCATCTCTGCCACGATCGGAAGCACTATCCCCGAGAATTCCGACATTCCGGAGTCTGCTCCGTATACGGCAAGGCCGTTGACCATTCCGACCTCGGCACCGTCTGTCTCGATCAAAGAGTACTTTTTGATGTGCTCTATCTGGCGATCGGCTATCTGTTGCTCAAGGCTGCGTGCGGTGGCCTTTGCGGCAAGCACATCGTCAACCGTGACAATATCCGACCTTCTTCCGACAGCTACATCTCCTGATACGCGGATGAGGCCTCCGAGCTCCCTCATTCTGAGTGTGAGCTCTCCCTTCCTTCCCGCACGGCGCTGAGCTTCTTTGATAATCTCTCCCACGGCGTACTTATCGAAGTGGGGGATCTTCTCATCCTTCTTGACTTCCTGCGCAACGAATCTGGCTATGTTATAGCGGTTCTCTTCTGTGTCAGGCATGGTGCTGCGCATGTATACTTCGTAACCGTAACCCCTTATCCTCGATCTGAGCGCCGGGTGCATGCCGTTTATGGCATCGAGGTTTCCTGCGCACACCAATATGAAGTCGCACGGAACAGGCTCTGATTTCACCAAAGCACCGGACGATCTTTCGGATTGTCCGGTAATTGACATCTTTTTTTCCTGCATCGCAGTGAGTATGGCCTGCTGCGATTCGATCCTGAGCAGGTTGATCTCGTCAATGTAGAGGACCCCTTTGTTCGCTTTGTGTATAGCTCCCGACTCCAGTCTGTCATGAGAGGGCGTCTCCAGACCGCCGCTCTGGAACGGATCGTGCCTCACATCTCCAAGAAGCGAGCCCGCATGTGAGCCGGTCGCATCTATGAAGGGCGGCATATCGTTCGGATCGTGCCCAACCAATACTTTGGGGACAATTGCCGTTTCCTGTTTTTGGATGGGTGTTCTTGTGAACATCAATATTATCATTACTCCGAATAAGGCCACAAAGAGCAACATCCAGTTGTTGAACATGAAGGCGGCGATGAACCCGATCATGACGATCAGGATGCTTGCGTAGATGTAGGAAGAGTTCTTCTGCGTCTTCATAGCTGTCGCATGAGCTTTCTGCTCTCTTACGATCTCTTTGCCTTTTCCGGCAGGGAATACTCTGATCCTCGGCTCGTTCACATCCTCGGGATTGTGATATGAGACAATGTCTTGAAGCTCTTCTTTTGGAAGATACTCCACCATGGAATTGGCAAGCATGGACTTACCCGTACCGGGTTCCCCGATCAGCATCACGTGCCTTTTCTGGGAAGCCGCTTTTTTCATAACTTCCACGGCCTGATCTTGGCCTATGACGCGATCCGACATCTTTTCCGGGACGTTGATGTCCCTGGTCGAGCGGAACGTCTGCCGTTCTATCCAATCCTCGAGGGGGACAAGTGTCGGTTTCTTGTTTACAAAAGCTTCCATTTCTTATAATCCCTTATCCTTCATTAGTTTGTTCTTGTATATAGAACTTCCTTTTTCACTTGTTTTCTTTTGAGTATACATATAGCGAGACGGCAATAATAATGACTATCACTGCCGCGGCGATCCATCCGAACAGGTCGTAATTCGGTTCGACAGAGGCTTTGTCATAATCGTCAGTGCTTATCACCGGGCTGTTGAACTGGTACGGCTTCAAACCGTCACCGAGGAACACTCCCTGATTGTGTGTGGTAAAGAAGGTATCTCCCCCCTTCAGGAAATATGGATTGTCGCCCTTTCCGTTATCGTTCCATGTAACATCAATGGCATACCATTTATCATTATCCAGTTTAACATAGTTCCACGCATGGTTCGTGTAGCCGGAAACGGCGGATACAGTGGACCCGTACACAATGACGCACTCGATATTTTCCTTCTGGCAAAGAAGCAGGAACGCTTCTGAGTAGCCGTCGCAGACAGCTACGTTCGGCGACACTAAGGCGCCGTAGGCGTCATGAGAGAATACGCCCTCTGTTTTCCCGTCTGCGCCCGGAACATTTACGCCGCCGTACGGATCATAGGTGATGAGGTTCACAAGGTAGTTGTTAATGTCCCATATTTTATCGCGTGTTGTAGTGCTGTCGGTATGGAACTTATCCACCGCTGCCTTCAGATCGTCGATCATCTTCTCCACATCGGTATTCTCTTTACTCTGAGTTCCCGGGGGCGGTGCGGGGTCGATCTTCCATGTCAATGTGGTGACTGTGTATTGATTCCCATTCTGTGTGAGATCGGAGACCGGCAGTCCGTCCGGAATGTCTCTATTTATCGAATTAGCATCCCACCCCCAATACGCCAGCGGCGAGCTCAGCCGCAGAGCTCTAAATACATTATTATGGAGTGTTCTGATCTCATTTAGCATATAATCATGAGCTGCGACGAGATTATCTGAAGTTACAGTCAGTGCAAGCGGGAGGACCACGGTGATGGTCCTGACATCGGGTCTAGCCAAGTTTATGGCGTCATATGCCGCCCTCTCATTGATGTTGAGCTGGTCTTCATACGAGGTGAACTCTACCGCACCATCGGATGGGGCGGCAGTGGCAATCGCTATCGCTGGAACAACAAAAACCGCGAAAACCAGGAAAACCCCCATCAATCTCACTGATCCCTTCATATCAGTCTATTTACTCCATGATGCCTGCATATTTAAACTGAGTGTATTGACAACGAATGAATAAATAAACCATTCTCGTTAAAGAACCGTCCATGAAGTTCACAGAGTTGGATATCGACGAAAAAGTCGGAAAGATCCTGGTCAGGAATGGTTTTGTAGATCTTTATCCGCCGCAGGCAGATGCCCTGCCGGCAGCTCTCTCGGGAAGGAACCTCATAGCCGCAATGCCTACGGCCAGCGGAAAGTCGATAATAGGTTTCATACCGGCAGTGAACACAGTGATGAGGAAAGGAGGAAAGGTGCTTTACATCGTCCCCCTGAAAGCTCTGGCATCCGAGAAAAAGGAAGAACTGGACAAATTCTCGGAGCTGGGGATAAAAGTGATGATGAGCACAGGGGATCTGGATTCGGACGACGGAAGGCTTGCCGATGCGGACATAATCGTTGCGACCTCTGAGAAAGCCGATTCGATGATGCGGCACGGAAGCAAGTGGATGGACGAAGTGAGATTGGTCATCGCGGACGAGATACATCTGATACACGATCCGGGCAGGGGACCGACGCTGGAGGTCATCCTGACGAAGATGCTGCGTAAGAACAAAGGTATGCAGATAATCGCCCTGTCGGCCACGATCTCGAATGCTGAAGACCTTGCACGATGGTTAGATGCAGAACTCGTCACAAGCGATTGGCGTCCGATCGCACTCAGGGAAGGCGTTTATTTCAATGGAGAGATAACCTTCGATGACAATTCTTCCGTGGAAGTGCCTCAATCAAAAGATAACATCTGGGACATGATGGAGCAGACCGTCAGGGGCGGCGGACAATGTATGGTATTCGTGAACACAAGAAGATCGTCCGAATCCCTTGCCGTGAAATATTCCGACAAGATGAAAGCGTTCGCAGGGAACGACCTTTCCGATAAAGAGAGGGATATTTTGGAGGGGGACACCGAGGCGACCTCAGTCGGGAAGAAGTTGTCCGCCTGCGTCAAATGCGGCATGGCCTTTCACAATGCGGGATTAACGTACAAACAAAGGAAATTCGTCGAAGATAACTTCCGCAACGGTTCGATCAAGTGTATCGTTGCGACACCGACGCTTGCGGCGGGGATCAATCTGCCTGCCAGAAGAGTGATCGTCAGGGACACATACAGATTTGAGTCGAATGCCGGAAATGTTCCGATCTCAGTTATGGAAGTGAAACAAATGTGCGGAAGGGCCGGGAGGCCGGGTTACGACCCGTATGGTGAAGCCGTGCTCGTAAGCAAGAGCTACAGCGACTATGAGCACCTGATGGAAGACTACATAATGCACGATACTGAAAGGCTGACATCCAAACTCGGGAACGAAACGACCCTGAGAAGCCACATATTGGGTCTTATAGCAACAGGCGACGCCGACACAGAGGACGGTATAGTCGGTTTCATGGAGGATACTTTCTTTGGTAATACATCTCAAATGTACGGGATCGAAAGTGTGGTCGAGAACGTGGTCGATTTTCTTGAGAAAGAAGAGATGGTCAAGAGGGAAGGAGGGTTGCTCCGCATACTTCCGTTCGGAAAAAGGATATCCGACCTGTATATCGATCCCAAATCTGCCGTCATATTAAGGAATGCTGTAAGAAGAATGAAGGATAACACCGAGGATCTGGTGATCCTGCACGCAGCGGCGACAACTCCGGACGTGCTCGGCCTGTATCCTAAGAAAGGGGACCAGGACAGGCTGGCCAGACTCGAAGCGGAATATAATTTCCTGATTGAACCGGAAGACGATGATGACGAGTTCATGTATGAGGAGTTCATGAGCAACCTCAAGGTCGCCGCTCTGCTGGAGGACTGGATAAACGAGGTCTCCGAAGAGGATATCACGCTTTCGATGGGCATCGGGCCGGGAGATATCAGGTCCAGAGTGGATATGGTAGATTGGCTTCTTTATTCGATGAACGAGGTCGCGTATATCTTCAGACCGGAAGCAACAAAGCTGATCAGGCCGCTGCTTACCCGCGTCCGCTACGGCGTAAAGGAAGAGTTGATCCCCCTTGTGTCATTCAGAGGGGTGGGAAGAGCAAGGGCAAGGGTGCTTTTCGAGAACGGGATACGCTCGAGATCCGACGTTATCTCGTACGACATTGACCGATTGTCCAAATTGCCTAAGATCGGCCCCGCGTTGGCAAAGAGTATGAAAGCTCAGGCGGGAGGCACAATGAACAAGATCGAACCGCCCCCGACGAGCGAAGAGGAAGAGTATTTGCTGGACAAGATGGCGGAAGAATACTCCGGCGGGAAGACGGATCAGTCGGATGCCCAAAAGCAATCGAAGCTGTTCGATTATTGATTGAGGATCCTCTCAACGTCTTTCACAGAGTTCTTGCACGGTATCACCGGCGGAGAGTTATCCATTATGGTATCCGGGTCCTTCAATCCGTTCCCTGTGCATATACAGACCACTTTTTCATTCTTGTCGATTATTCCCATTGACAAGAGTTTCTTCAGGCCTGCGATGGATGCCGCCGATGCCGGTTCGACGCATACTCCTTCCTTCTTTCCGAGAAGCTGCTGTGCGCTGATGATCTCTTTATCGGTCACCGTAGTCGAGAATCCTTTGGTATCATATATCGCATGGAGCGCCTTCCTTCCGCTTACGGGATTTCCGATGCGTATGGCGGTGGCTATCGTCTCCGGATGCTCCTCGGCAATGAAATCCTTCTTCCCTGCGGCGAACGCTTTTGCGACCGGTGCGGATCCTTCCGCTTGTATACCGGTGAGCTTCGGAACTTTGGAGATCCATCCGACCTCCTTCAGCTCCTGTATCGCTTTGTATACGGCCCAGATATTTGCCGCATTCCCTACCGGAAGTATTATTCTGTCCGGAACATTGTATCGGAGTTGGTCCATTATCTCGAAAAGTACGGATTTTTGACCTTCGGGTCTGTATGGGTTGATCGAGTTCAGAAGGTATATCTTCCTCTCTTCCGCCATCTTCAGTGCGAGGTCCAACGCATCGTCGAAGTTGCCGTCGATGGAGAGTACCTTTGCTCCGTAGAACAGTGCCTGTGCGAGCTTTCCCGCGGCGACCTTCCCCGAAGGAAGGAATACTGCGCATTTCATGTCAGCTTTGGCCGCATATGCCGCCAACGATGCTGAAGTGTTGCCGGTGGAAGCGCAACCGACGACCTTGGCTCCCAATTCCTTTGCATGGGACACGCCGATCGTCATGCCCCTATCCTTAAAGGAGCCGGTCGGGTTCAGTCCCTCGAATTTAACATATGCCTGAGAAACTCCTAGTTCCTTTGACAATCTGTCTGTCTTATACAGCGGCGTTCCGCCTTCTTGGATCGAGACCTTATTCGAAGGGTCCACAGGCATGAAGGGAGCATACCTCCACACTCCGATGTTCTCCTTCCTAAGATCCTCCGGTCTCATTTCTTTTACCGGTCTAAGATCCATCTTTACCGTCAGAAGACCGCCGCACTTCGGGCAGTTGTTCACATACGGATCATCAACAACCGAACTGCAGTCCCAGCATACTACCTTGTGATCTGCCATTTTAAACCCTCTTGCAGCCGGCACCGGGCGTTGTGATCCAAGTGTCGCATTTGATCCTGTTGTTTGTATATACTGCTTTGACGCTTTCGGCGATCCTGTCGCCGATGTCGTGTTTCAGGTCGTAAAAGGACATGATGCACGGCCCCGACCCTCCCAGGAATGAGACCAGTGCACCGTTTGACATCGCTTCTTTCTCGGCCTCTTTGAGGAATGGGACGAGTTTTGTCCTCGCCGGTTCGAACACAGCGTCCTTTACGGATCTGCCGATGATCTTGAGATCGCCCGTCATCATGCCGTATACCAGCGTGGATGCATTGCCTACATGGAAGACCAGATCTTTGATCGAGACCTCTCTCGGAAGTACTTTCCTGGCATCGCACGTCGCCACCATTATATCTGGGAGGGCCACGACCATGCCCAAGTCTTTCGGAGGTTCTATCCTGATGACCTCAAAGGGTTCGTATGACCTTATCACGGTGAACCCTCCGAGGATGCACGGGGAAACGTTATCGGCATGGAACCCCCCGGAGGTAACATCCTCGGCATGCGCAGCGCAGAGTATCACTTCGGTGGTGCTGAGTTTCTCTCCGCAAAGTATGTTCGCAAGAAAAGCTCCCCCTGCAGCGCTGGCACCGGAAGAGCCCATACCGCTGCATGGTCTGATCCCCTTAGTTATTTTCAATTCAATGCCAAAATCCGCATTGCATCTTTTTAAGACCTGCTCAGCGGCGATACTGACGGAATTGATCTTAGGATCAAGGGGTATGTTCTCAGATCCCGGACCGGAGACGCTGACTATCCTGAAGCCGGAATCTATCTTTCTTCCCTCAATAATATCGAACGGGTTGCTTAATGCGAGCCCGAATGTGTCGAATCCCGGACCGATGTTTGACGTGGTGGCCGGTGCAGCGATTTTTACCCAATTACCTGACATACTATGCGTTCCCACTGCCTGTACAACCGTCCATAAGATAAATGTTTGTCAGACAATTTTTCAGTTAGAATTAAAGGAGATGATGAGATTACGGAGCAATGAACGTCCAGGTCATCGGCATCAAAGGGGAACTCGGGTTTGATGATATCATAAAACACTTCACCCGGCTTGGGGGAGATGTTATCCTTTTCGACCATGACGTGGTGTGTGGCAGGGACCATATTCTTTCCGCAGTTATGCATGCTGAAAGGGCCATGATCGAAGGTACCAATAGATCGAAGACACTGCTGACCGAGACCATACTTTATGCGGCCGGTGACAGGCAGATCGGCCGTGCCATTGAAAAAATGAGGCCAAAGGACGGAAATAAAGGAATGGTCGCGGTTCTTTTCGACATAGACGATCCGAAGCTGGATATGATCGGCATGAAGAGATGCGATGAGATCATGGAGTCTTCTTACAGCAAGGCAGAGAAATTGGGTGCGGATATGTTCGGCGGCATATCAAGCGAAGACGCTGCGTTGGAACATGTCGCGATGGCAGATCTTTTAAAACAGTGAAAATTGGAGCTGTAACATTGGAAAAGAGGGCCCGCCGAAGCGGGTAAGAGTTTTATCGGATCAAATGGCAGGTACGAACTTGAAACCGTAACGTATGATGCCCGCCACCCCGTCTTCTTCGAGTTTTCTGAGTACGGCGCGCACAGGCATGCCGATCGCGATCTTATCCAGCTCAACGTCCACCAGTTGTCCGGAGACAAGGACGCCGTCCTTGGTCCTGACCATCGCAACGGCGTATGGCTTTGACCCGCTGTTGCAGCTGGGCGCATCATAGATGACAGAGAAGCTGAACACTTCCCCTTCTCTCTGGACCTTGTACTTCTGCATCTTTCCCAGACCTTCTCTGCGGCATTTGGGACAGAAGTCGCGCCTTGGGAAGAACACTGTGTTGCAGTTCCCGCATTTCGTCCCTTCAAGATTGTACTTGCCCGGGAATTCCCTCCATGCTCTCGCTACCGATGACATCAGACCGCCTCCAATATGCTCACGGTGACGGCCGAACCGGTCCCGCCAACGCTTTGCGCCAGACCGTATCTTGCGTTTGCAACTTGTCTTTTGTCGGCTTTTCCTCTGAGCTGTGTTGCGATCTCGACGATCTGTGCCACACCCGCCGCGCCGATGGGGTAGCCTCTGGCTTTGAGGCCTCCGGATGTGTTGACAGCAAGCTTACCTGCTCCGACCTTTGTCTGGCCGCTGAGGAATACTTTCCCCGCTTCTCCTTTTTTGCAGAACCCAAGATCCTGAAGCGCCATTATGCCTGCGACGCTGAAGTCATCGTGTATCTCTGCGACCGATATGTCTGCAGGTGTGATCCCCGCCATCTCGTATGCTCTCTTAGATGCTGCAACGGTCGCTCCGAATCTGGTAATATCCGGCCGCTGGGACAATGCAAGTGTGTCGCTTCCCTGTGCAAACGCTGACACTTTTACGTAACTGTCGGTGTGTTTCTTTGCCTCTTTCAGAGGGCACAACACAACAGCTGCCGCGCCGTCCGAGATAGGTGCGCAGTCGAACATTCCCAGCGGATCGGCAACAGGACCCGATCTCAGAACGGTCTCCAGCGGGACCTCTTTCCTGAACTGTGCACCCTCGTTTAGTGCTCCGTGAAAATGGCTGTTCACCGCTACCGATGCGATCTCTTCACGGGTCGCAGTGCCTTCATAGATCATCCTTCTTGCGATCATTGCGTAAAGGGATACTAAAGTGAGCCCCATCCCCGCTTCCCACTCCGAATCAGCGGTCTCATCCATCGCTGTGTTGATGGAGACATCGTCCTGATCGGTCATCTTCTCCGCACCTCCCACAAGAACTGTGTTGTGCAATCCGGACGCGACCGCCATTACTGCCTGTCCGAATGCGACCCCGCCGGATGCCCCGCCCGCCTCCACCCTCACTGCGGAAATGTGGTTTGTTGCCATTCCGGAATAATCGGCGATCAATGCATCGATATGCTTTTGGTTGATGAAACGACCCGCGCTCATGTTCCCGATGTAGAGGCCGTCAATCTCTCTTCCGGAGAGGTTGGCATCTGCGATCGCTTTCATTCCTGCTTCTATGCCGATGCTTCTGAATGAGTTCTCCCAAAGATCTCCGAACTTTGTTGCTCCGACACCGATTATTGCTACATCTCTCATTTAACCACCCGGCATTATGATCATTTTTTTGAATTTAACGTACATGCCGTAGTCTATGTAGACGGGGTTCTCGATCATTTTTTCTACGGTCGGTGCGTTCTTTTTTTGATATTTTTTTATTTCATCAGTGACGGTCAGGTCGAAAGAATCGCTTCCCGCACCTGAACCGTATGATGTGACGAATATCCTGTCATCGGGTTCTGCTTTGTCCAGAACGGCCGAGAGGCCTATGGGCACCGCACCGCTGTACGTGTTGCCAATGACCGGGGTCAGCAGGCCCGTCTTTATCTGAGCGTCCTCGAAACCGAGCATTCCGGCGACCCTCGTTGGGAATTTTCCGTTCGGTTGGTGGAATACCGCATATTTGTAATCCTTCGGTTCTGTCCCCATTTCTTTGAGCATCATTTTCGCTGCGGATGTCACATGTTTGAAATATGCGGGGTCACCGGTGAATCTCCCGCCGTGAAGGGGGTACGGCTGACCTTCCCTTCTCCAGAAATCGGGCGTGTCGGTTGTGAAACTGAGGGTCTTGTTGATCTTGGCGATGATGTTCTTACTTCCTATCAGGAAGGCAGCTCCTCCCGCGGAAGCGGAATATTCCAGCACATCGCCCGGTGCTCCCTGCGATGTGTCGGCACCTATGGCTACGCCGTACTTTATCATGCCCGATGCAACCAGTCCCATGCAGGCCTGTATGCCTGCCGTTCCGGCCTTGCATGCGAATTCGAGGTCCGCCGCCGTCATCACTGGGGTCGCCTCAATCGCCTCCGCAACGATGGTGGCTGTGGGCTTTACGGCATATGGGTGGGACTCGGAACCTACATATAATGCGCCGATATCGTGCGGATCCACACCGGGGGCCCGAGCCATCATGTATCTGGCTGCTTCGGCCGATATCGTCACCACATCCTCGTCCACTCCCGGTACGGACTTCTGAGTGACCATCAGTCCCTTACCCATTCCTTTTCCGTCCACCCCCCAGATCCTTCCTATCTCTTCAGGTTTTATCCTGTAGCGGGGGATGTACGCACCGTAGCTTACTATTCCTATGTCCATTCATTTCCCTTCTTTCAGTTCGTTCATTTTTTTCACAAGATCCTCGACGCTGAGTTTCGTTGTGACCAGCGGGATCCCCTCCAGTTGTGCTAATTTGATAGCAAGGGGGTCGGTCTTCTCGGGGTTTTGGTAGACCACCATCGCCGGCGTCAGGGGGTGCGCCCTTATTGCGATCATCGGCGAGCGTCCGAAACGTACATTTGTGAAAACAAGAGCCCTTTCTATGCTCCATCCGTATATCTTCAGATAATCTTCGGAGCCGAGACTGAGAATGGTCTTGACCGAATCCACTATTGTGTATCCGTATAACCTCTTCGCCTGCAATTTATCTGTGTTAAGATTCTTTCCCCCGATAGCATCGATGAACCTCTGCTCATCGATCCCTTCGGAGAATTCATCCATTGCGATGATGCATTCGAGCTTCATGTTGGGCAGATAACGCGAAGCGATCGGAGAACCGTTCTCCGCATCCAGTTTGATGAAAGAGTCCACCATCTTTTTTATTACGTTAACGCCGGGAGATTTCCTTCTCCCCGATTCGTAATCACTTATAACAGAATGCGACACGCCCATCTCGTCCGCAAGCTGGTGCTGGGACAATTTGAATTCTTCCCTCCACTTGCGGATAGTTTTTCCCGGGTCGGACGACAGGGTAATCTCCCCTGCGATCTTCTCCTTGAACTCGTCTGCCATTGTTAGACGATTGATTGGTATTATTTAATCATGTCGAATATCTATAACGTCAATTGACGAACAAGACCGTTAACTCAGTTCTTTTTTCATAGCATCCGCGACCGACTTCAGAACCATGACCCTGGCGTACTTCTTGTCATTAGATCCGACGACCGTCCAGGGAGCATGTTTTGTGTTTGTGGATTCAATCATGATATTGACATGTTCGTTGTATGCGTCCCACTTTGAGCGGTTGCGCCAATCCTCGTCCGTTATCTTCCATGCCTTCAGCGGATCGTCCGCCCGTTTTTCAAACCTCGACAGCTGCTCTTCGGGAGTTATATCCAGCCAGAACTTCAACAGGATGATGCCGCTGTCCTTCATCATCTTCTCAAAGGCGTTGATCTCGAATGGGGATCTTCTGTACTCTTCTTCCGTGCAGAGTCCCTCTATATGTTCCACCATCATCCTCCCGTACCATGTCCGGTCATAGACCGTTATATGGCCTTTCTCGGGAATGCCTTTCAGGAACCTCCACAGATAGGTATGCTTGAGCTCCTCTTCGGTAGGGGCTTTGGTCTGATATACGTCATAACCTCTCGGGTTTAACGCATGACACAGATGTTTAATGCACGATCCTTTGCCTGCCGCATCCCATCCTTCAAAACACACAACAAGCGAGCGGTCGCTGAGGGACAGTTCCATCTGCAACTCTCCGATCTCATCGGAAAGGTCATTGATCATCTCGTCATACGGCATGTTGTATCTCTTGTTCAGGTCAAGACAATTGCGCGGATTCTCAAATGTGCGCTCTATCTCAGGCATAGCAAGCGGCGGGGGTTCGGAGTCCAGCCTTTTGTTTACTGTCTTAATTATGACCTCCGCCGTTTCAATGACGGTCTTACCGATATCGCCAATCTTTATCAGATTCCACGGGGCGTACTCTGTGTCGGTTCTTTCGTAGACGTGGTCCAGCACGCTCCCTTTGAACTTTTGAGGGTCGATATTATCCAAAGAGAGGAATGACCTTCTCGGCATCTTGGGGCCGTATTGCGATCCATATTCCTTCAATATCGAAACGTTCGACTTTAGGATGATCTTGATCAGAAGGATACCGTTCAAGGTCAGATATCTTTCAAGGTCGTTGCTCACTTTGAGCATATTATCGAGACCTTTCCAGTCATCGCCGTCGCCGTATCTCTCTATCGCAGCAGAGTACCAAGATCTGTCGAAGAGGCCGAGCTGGCCTTTGGCAGGAGTATGCTGAACGAAGTCCAGTATCTCTGCGGGGCTGCCGATGGTCGTTGGATCGAAGTGGCGGTACAGCACGCCTCTCGGTTCAAGGCATCTTATCAACTCGCTGTTCACCCGTCCGTTCACTCTTCCGCTGCTTCCTTCGAAGACCACCAGGACAGGCAGCCCCTTTTCAAGCATCCTCTGCTGCATTTGGTTGAGGTCGTTCAAGAGACTGTCCGGTATGAGCGCTTGCATGTGGGGTCATCGTCAAATAAAATATTAAACAGATACCAAAGCTTGTAACAGCGACATTCTATTAACTCAAAAAGCGATTGGGGTGTTCATGTCTTGCAAAGATCCCGAAGAACATTATTGTGCGATGTGCGATGAAATGGGCGGATACTCGCCGAGGACGCTTAAGAGCATAAAAGAACTGAACCCCGATTTCATGGAAACGCTTCACGCAATGGACAAGTTCATGACGGAGGACAGAGCGCTCGACAAGAAGACGAAGAGGCTGATGGCGCTTGCATGCATTGCGGTGAGGATGTGCGAGGACTGCGTATATGCGCAGGCGAAGGTCGCCAAGAACTACGGGGCGACCAAAGAGGAGATACTGGAGGCTATCCAGGTAGCGGTGCTTACCGGCGGGGTCCCATGCTGGTCCATCGCGAAGGATGGCATCACAAGGCTTTTCAAAGAATGGGACTGAACAGCCCACTTTAACATTATAAAAGACCGGCAGTTTCCGCCGGTCAAATTGATATATCTGATTTTTATGGTTCTCTGAGAATCTATGCGGAACAGTTACGACTCCGTATGAAAAAATACTGATGCATCCTGCCGACAGAAGCCCGAAGAACATGTTCGGAACATCCTAAAGCGGGAGATATGACGGATCTATGTCAGATCATTAAAAAGACTCTTATTTATGACGCTTGCACACGATCGTATCGTTAAATTTGGTATCAATTAACCACCGCCGGTACGTGCGCCGTGCACGAATACCTGAGTGTCAATTGTTGTGAATATGATGTATTAATATAGAAGTTTTAAGATATGCCGTAAAGTCAATTAAAGAGTGGGGGCTTATAAATTGAAAATCAATAAAAAAAATACAGTACTCAAATACGGATTTTTGGCAGTGGCGTTGATACTGATGATAGCAGTATCAGTGTTTTTATCGGGTTCTTCAGACAGGTCTTCGGCAGCAGCGACAACACCGGATTATACTATAGATCTGACTTCTCCAGCATCGGGCACAGGATGGACATACTCAGGCACCATCATCGCCTTCGACACGAATGCGAACGGTCACACATATCAGATAGAACAGACAACTGTGGGAACTCTGAGCAGAACAATGGTTTTTAACTCCGGCGTCAGCACAGCAGTGATCTTCGCCGGGATCAATATCGCCGGCGAGATCAATCTGAACGGTGCCGAACTGGCTCTTTGGATATCGGCAGGCAGCACAAACACGATAAACGGTAACATCCTTGTGCCATTAGGCTCATCGATACTGATCGACAGTACAAATCCCGGGTCATCCGACGGCTCATTGACCGTTACCTCTGCGAACAGTTATGCTGCGGGCATCGGATCATCGAACTGCAGTACCGGCAACTCGACCATTAAAGGCGGCACGATCACTGCTACGGGCGGATTTTACGGCGCAGGTATAGGCGGCGGTGGTCTCACCACAGGCGGTGCATCCGATGGAGGCACCATTGCGATCGTCGGCGGCACAGTGAATGCTACAGGCGGCCGTTACGGCGCAGGTATAGGCGGCGGAGGCGGCAACGGAAACGGTCAGAGCGGCGGCAACGGAGGAGTCATAACGATCGGAGGCACTGCCGTTGTGAATGCATACGGTACCGGCGGTGCCGGAATAGGCGGCGGAGGCGGATACTTCACAAAGAACGGCACACCCGGCGTTATTACGATCAACGGCGGTACCGTGACTGCGACAGGCGCCAACGGCGCAGGGATCGGGAGCTCGGCACCATTGAACGGTAATGTCAACAACGGCGGTACAATAACGATCAACGGCGGTACCGTGACTGCGACCGGCAGCACGGGATGCGCAGGGATCGGAGGAACACTATACGGCGACATTGACGCAATAATCATTACGGGCGGCAATATAATCGCAACAAGCACTTCAGGCGGGGACGGCATAGGTTCGGGCGGATACGGAACTTCGACAAATGTTACAATATCCAGCGCGGCAAAAATACTGGCCTTCAGCAGACCGGCTTACAACGATTATTACAATGCGGTCCCGATAAGAGGCGCAGGCACCGGAAGCACCGGATACTATGTGAATGCAATAATGGAATACGGAAGAGAATTCTCGGGTCCGGTCGAAGTATATGCGGACGGAGGACTGACGCCGATATTAACGATCGACATTCCTGCGGGCTGTTACGGATTCGCATTCCAACTTCCAAGCGATGCAGCTGTTTCAAAGACATACAAACTTGTTGCGGTCGAGTCCGGAACAAAGAAGAACCTCGTGAGACTCGCAGACGAAAGTCCGGAAATATACTCTGTAAAATCAAATACAGGGTATGATGCTCATGACGGATGGAACGGAGCACTTCCCTTGAAGTTCGAAGGGTACATACTGACACTTGAAATAGTCGGGAACGGAACCGTTAATGTTACCGGCAACAGTCCGAAATACGGTCCGATAAACGAGACAGCACATGAAGGTACCAACATAATCTCATTTGCTGTCGATGTCACAGAGCTTAAGTTAACACCGACAAATGGATCCGATGTTTTCTATCAGTTCTACAACTCAGGAATGGCGCACCCCGTCACATACAATCCTTCGCCTACATATGACGTTTCCGGAGGCAACCAGAATATCTATGCCTACTTCATTGACCCCGCTGAAAGCACGACTTTGGATCTGGAAGTAGTAGGTCCTGCGGTATCACAAGGGAAGATAACGGTCATTGTAAAAGGTGATCCGTATTCTGCCTTTACCGTGGACAAAGGTACAGCATACTCAGGTAACTTCTATAGGGGCGATAATGTAACTTTGTCGATCTCCGGAACGGCCACTGACTTCCTGTACTGGATTGCATCCCCGGAGCCTGCGGGGTTCTTCCTTGGAAGCGGAGCGGGTCAGACCATCTGGATGATGGAAGACTATGACCTGAAGGCGGTATTTGAAACAGCCGGCCCGCTTATAACAGATCCACATTACATCACGGCAATATCGGATGGCAAGACGATCCTCGCACCGGGCGGGGTGTCCGCAGTGCAGAATGGAGGTGAAAGAACATTCATCTTCATAGCAAAAAGCGGATATTATATCTCATCCGTAACGGTCGACGGAACGCCTCTTACCCAGGAGCAGATCAACCTAGGAACATATACTTTCGTAAATGTGGTGAAGGATCATACAATCGAAGTGAAGAGCGCACAGGAAGCCGGGGGCGGAAGTAAAGACACAAACAATGACACAAACAATGACACAAATAAAGATGCTGATGATGACACAGATAAGATCACCGACCAAGATAATGGTGTAACTGCCGATACGAACGATGGTAATGTCGCTGCGACCGGCGGCAGCGGCATCTTGTGGTGGCTGCTCGTATTAATAATTCTGCTTATCATCGCAGGCACACTGATATGGCTCTATCTGCGCAGGAAAAAACAACATGATGTCACTTAAAAGGAGATTAAATCTCCTTTAAACCTTTTATTTCCATTTCCTTCACTAAAAAATGCGACTTTCATCGTATTGTGAGAATGTCCGCTTATAGCTTTCGCTGGTCAAATTGATATATCTAATTTTTATTAGCAAAGAGCAGTGAAAAGATAATGACGGACATCGGAAGCTGCACAAAGAAGCTCAGGACGGAACAAGGCGAGGTCACCATATACAGTTTGAAAGAACTGGAAAAGAAAGGCGTGATAAAGGAACTCGGAAAGATGCCGTACTCGATCAGGGTGATAGTCGAATCGATGCTTAGGAACAGGGATGGCGAGGTAATCACCGACGAGGATGTCAAAGCGATAGCGTCCTGGGATCCAAAAAGTAATGTCGAGCACGATATTCCGTGGATGCCTGCCCGAGTGTTGCTGCAGGATCTCACAGGCGGCGCGGCAGTTACCGACCTCGCCTCCATGAGGGAAGCCGTCTCCGTCATGGGGAAGGATCCAGAGTCCATCAACCCTCTTGTTCCGGTGGACCTTGTTATCGACCACTCCATACAGACAGACTTTGCAGGCTGTGCCGACGCTCAGGATAAGAACGAAGAACTGGAGTTCAGGAGGAACAGCGAAAGATACGCTCTGTTCAAATGGGCGCAGAAGGCGTTCAGGAACTTCAGGGCGGTCCCTCCCGGGAACGGTATATGTCACCAAGTGAACTTGGAATATCTGTCCCCGCTGGTACATGTGAAAGAAGAAAAAGGGATCCTGACCGCATACCCAGACTCTTGTTTCGGAACAGATTCACACACCACACAGATCAACGGTCTGGGAGTGGTCGGCTGGGGGGTCGGCGGCATCGAGGCCGAAGCGGTCATGGTCGGACAGCCCAGCTATATGGACATTCCCCAAGTGATCGGATTCAGGCTTACAGGTAAGCTCTCTCCGGGAGTGAATGCGACAGATCTTGTTCTTACCGTTGTGCAGATGCTAAGGAAGAAGAATGTCGTCGGGAAGTTCGTGGAATTCTTCGGCCCGGGATATCAGAACCTTTGTCTTGCAGACCGTTCAACAATTGCTAACATGGCACCAGAATACGGAGCGACGATGGGATATTGCCCGATAGATGAAAAAACAATAGAATACATGAAGCTCACAGGAAGAGACCCCAAGCATATCGATGCGGTCGAAAAATATGCGAAAGAACAGGGCCTTTGGTACAACGTAGAACCGGAATACACAGACACTCTGGAACTGGATCTTTCAACTGTCAGGCCGTGCCTCGCAGGATACAAGAGGCCTCAGGACCGCATTGACCTTGGCAATATGAAGAAAGAGTTCTCGGAAGCCCTCAAAGCGTTCAAGATCGAGAAGCAGAGGATGCCTTCGGGAGATAAAATGGGCGACGGCTCTTTGGTGATCGCATCAATAACATCATGCACGAACACTGCCAATCCATCTGTGATGATCGCCGCGGGACTCGTTGCAAAGAAGGCGAACGAGCTCGGTCTGAGACCAAAGGAATTCGTTAAGACATCCCTTGCCCCCGGTTCCAAAGTTGTAACAGAATATCTGGAGAGATCCGGTCTGCAGGAGCATTTGGATGCGCTTGGATTCCAGAACTGCGGATACGGATGCATGACCTGCATAGGCAACAGCGGGCCGCTCTCCGATGAGGTATCAAAGGAGATAATATCAAAGGACCTTGTCACGGCGGCAATTGCCTCGAGCAACAGGAACTTCGAAGGAAGGATACACCCGCTCGTAAAAGCAAATTATCTTGCATCCCCCCCGTTAGTTGTGGCATTCGCCATCGCAGGCCGCGTAGATATCGATCTCGAAAAAGAACCTCTCGCCGAAATAAAAGGAAAGAAGGTCTATCTCAAGGACATCTGGCCGGCTGACGAAGAGATCCAAAGGATCAACGACAAATACGTAACGACGAAAGCGTTCACTTCACAATACAAGGATATATTCAAAGGATCGAAGAGATGGGACAGGATCGAGAGCAAGGATTCGCCGTTATTCAAATGGAAAGAGGACTCCACTTATATCAGGAATCCTCCGTTCTTTGACGAATTGTTCGACGATCCGGAGATAAAGAGCATCAAAGGAGCAAGATGCCTCGCCATGCTCGGCGATTCCATCACCACCGACCATATCTCGCCCGCCGGCTCATTCGATGCGGGATCGGATGCGGGAAGATACCTGATATCACTGGGGGTCGAAGAAGAGGACTTCAACTCGTACGGATCGAGAAGGGCGAACCATGAAGTGATGGTAAGGGGAACGTTCGCAAACATAAGATTGAAGAACCAGCTCACGCCCGGCGTCGAGGGAAGCTCGTCCAGATATTTCCCCGAGAAGAAGGACGATACTATCTTCGAAGTGTCGCGGCTGTACTACGACGATATGACGCCGCTGATTGTTCTTGCGGGAAAAGAATACGGAACGGGAAGCTCAAGGGACTGGGCGGCAAAGGGTCCGAACCTTCTTGGAATAAGAGCTGTGATCGCCGAATCATTCGAAAGGATCCACCGGTCGAACCTCGTCGGAATGGGGATAGTCCCGCTGCAGTACCTCGAAGGCCAGAATGCCGGCACATTGAAACTGAACGGCTCGGAGATATTCGATATCGATCTCGAAGATCTCGAACCCAAAGGCACCGTAAGAGTGACGGCATACAGGGACGGCAAGAAACTGGTGTTCGATACCATTTGCAGAGTGGACGTACCGATCGAAGCGGAGTACATCGCGAACGGCGGGATACTTCAGTATGTTCTGAGGAATATGATCTCTTCCTAACACAACATTTAATAGAATGATGGAAATCATCCATCGAAAAGGGCCCGTGGGGTAGCTTGGTATCCTTGTAGCTTCGGGAGCTATTGACTCCGGTTCAAATCCGGGCGGGCCCACTCACTGTACGATAAAACGTACGCTTATATATCTCTGAGCATATGTGTTACTATGACCACGATAAATGCAACCGAAGCAAGAGCAGATTTTTACAACTTAATCGAGAGTGCTCTGTCCGAACCTGTCAGAATAACATCTAAAAGAGGCACGGTTGTAATGGTATCGGAGGAAGAGTGGGAAAGCATTGTTGAGACCCTTTATCTGATGGGAGTCCCGGGGCTTCTGGAGGACATTGAAAGAAACAATAAGATGCCGGATTCTGAGTGGACAAGGTGGAACGGCAGTGGCCTATGATGTCCGGCTGGCACCTCCGGCGATTGAAGACTTATGTGAGCTTGAGAGAAGCGGGTATGGTCGGAAGGCAAGGGAGTTGCTGACAGTTCTAGAAGAGGAACCATTAAGAAACCCTCCAAAATATAAAAAATTAAGTGGTGACATGAAGGGAAAGTTCTCTCGAAGAATAAATGCAGAACACAGACTTGTCTATGAGGTTCTTCCTTCAAAAGATGAAAAGTATGAAGGGGAAGTCAGAGTACACAGAATGCGTACACACTATAAAGGAATAATTCCCGCCATCTTTTTCGGGTCTCTGATATTCTGAGAATTCGAAACTGAAAATAGAGTGTCTTTTGAACCAAGCGAATGAAACCGTTACAAACTGTAATGGTTTGAAAGTGTGGTACCGCACGGCAAATGACGATTTAGACATGTCATTATGGAAGTGGCATTTATCTATCTGAAGGAAATACTTGCAGCATGGACAAAGCGCAAGCCGCACAGATGATGATCAAGGCACGAGAGGGATATTCAAAGTACAAACTCGAAACCAAGGCCAATGTACGGTTTGTGGATACATCCTACGGCAAGATCCGAGTGTTGGAATACGGATTCGACTCAGACGCCGTTAAGCCGCTTTATGTGGACATTCACGGAGGAGGATACTGTATCGGTTCCCCCGAGATGGATGAGGCGATGAACCTTTTCATCAGAAGCAGGGCAGATGTGAAGATCATCAGCATCGATTGGCCGAAAGCTCCGGAAAACCCGTATCCGATAGGGCAGGAAGCAACTTATCAGGTGATCAAGCACTATTCGGACAACGCCAAGAAATACAAGATCAACAAAGATAACATCGGCACAGGGGGTTACAGTTCAGGAGGGAATTTCGCTACTGTCATTCCCATCAAAGCCAGAGAAAGAGGGGACTTCAGGATAAAGTACCAGATGCTCTGCGTCCCCGGAGTGGACATATCGGGAAACCCTTACGGTAAACCCGGAAGCGCAAAGGTACTCAGCGGCGAGTTCCTGGAGGCAATATATCTCTGTTATCTGCCGGAACCGAAGTATGGCAAAGAACCGTATGCTTCACCGAGGATCGCGCCGAAAGAAATGCTGATAGGACAGCCTCCGGCACTTTTGATAGCAGCGGGTCTGGACCCTCTCTACCCACAGTATATCGACTATGCCGCAAGGCTCAAAGATGCGGGTGTCGAAGTGGAGATACATGATTTCAAGAATGCCGACCACGACTTCTTTTTCGGACAGACCGAGGACAGTATGAAAGCACGCGAGGCCATAGCCAACTTTATAAAGAAACATTCGCAGGCATGATCGGTCAGCAGACAATCGACCGGGTTCAGATCCGGCAGGCTTACTCAAACCTATATTGACAACCGTCAACCGTTTTCCGGAATTTTTACATCGTCCGAAATGTTGTCACGGTCGCCCCTTTCGGAGTCATCACAGGAAAAGCTAAAGATCATATGGGGCGCAATCGGTTTTTTTGAAGAACACAGAGTGTTCTGCAAATTCCGGCGCAAATTTTGTTCATAGCATCGTAGTATCTTTTAGATACTGTTATATAGCTACTATCCATATTGTATTGTTAAGTGTTGTTTATGAAAAAAATTGTATCGGAATTCACAGAGGAACTAGCAGCCAATGGCGGATCTAGCGTCACGTCGTGCTTCCAGTGCGGAACGTGTACACTTAAATGTCCGTCTGCAAAGATGATGACCCCGTTACGACCCGGAAATATCATGAGAGCATCTCAGCTCGGACTGAAAGACGAAGCGATATGCGATGCTCTGTGGCAGTGCACCACGTGTTACACATGCGTGGAGTGGTGCCCGTGTAACGTTCAGGTAGTCGATGTCATCACTGCGCTGAGGAACATGGTGGTTGCCAATGGGGACATGTACGAAAATCACAAAAAAGTTGCTCAGAGCCTGATAAAGAACGGCCATACTGTCGAGAACAACGATAAGATCAGGGCGCTCAGGAAGAATCTCGGGCTCCCGGAGAACCCGGAGACGGTGATGGACGACAAGGCGGCGAAAGCAGACTTCGACAAAGTGATCAAATTAACAAAATTCGCTAAGTTGGTGGACTGATGAAAAAATATGCGTTTTTCCTAGGATGCATCGCACCTCTCAGATACCCCGGCATCGAGAAGTCGACTCGAGAGGTGTTCAAGGCGCTCGGGGTCGAACTGGTGGATATGAAGGGCGCGAACTGCTGCCCTGCCCCAGGCGTGATAAAATCGTTCAGCAGGGCAACGTGGCTGGCCGCGGCCGCAAGGAACCTCGCACTCGCCGAGAAAGAAGGATTGGATATAATCACCGTGTGCAACGGCTGCTACGGTTCATTATTCGACGCCGCACACGAGCTGCACGAGGACAAAGATATGTTGGATGAAGTGAACAAGATCCTCGCTGAAATAGGATTGAAATACAGCGGCGAAACAAAAGTGAGACATTTCGCCGAAGTTCTGTACAAGGATGTCGGCATCGAGAAGATCAAAAAAGCGGTGAAAAAGCCGGCCGACTACAACGTGGCGGCGTTCTACGGATGCCACTTCCTGAAACCGAGTAAATTGAAACAACTAGATGATTCGGAGAACCCCGTCATCCTGGACGAGCTTATCGAGGCGGTAGGCGCTAAAAGCGTGCTCAGAAAACAGAAGGCCAAACCCATATGCTGCGGTGCCGGAGGAGGTCTCAGATCGCAGTTCGGTGACACGGCATTGAAGTTCACCAGAACGAACTTGGAGATAATGAAGAACGGCGGTGCCGAAATGATAGTCGACGTGTGCCCCTTCTGTCACCTGCAATTCGATTCGGGCCAGAAAGACAGCGGATACTCATTCCCTGTGCTCCATCTGTCGCAGCTATACGGCTTGGCAATGGGGATGAATGCAAAGAACCTCGGCTTGGATGCGCACATCACGCCGGTCAAACTTTAAGAGTAATACAAAAAAAGAGATGATATACAATGACAAAATGGTCTAATCAAAAAATATGCAAGAGTGCGGACAAGCCACTTGAGAACTTTATTGTGAATCTGCCACAGAACACCGCCTTCCACCGCGTAGATACCCAGAACATGAAATGTGAGTTCGGTCTGCGCGGCATCTGCTGCAAACTTTGCGCGAACGGCCCCTGCCGCATAACTCAGGACGCTCCGAAAGGAGTATGCGGTGCGACCGCCGATGTGATCGCGGCTCGAAATTTCCTGCGTGCTATAGCAGCAGGTTCCGGATGTTACATACACATCGTCGAGAACGCGGCCCTGAATCTCAGAAGCATCGCTCTTGCCAAAGGCGAGCTGAGAGGTAAAAAGGCACTGAACAGCCTTTGTGTCAAGTTCGGCATAAAAGGTAAGAACGATCATGAAAAAGCCCTCAAAGTAGCGGATGCGGTCCTTAACGACCTCTATAAACCCGACTATGAAAAAATGGTGCTGACGGAAAAGATGGCGTACGCACCGCGCGTTAAACGCTGGAAAGAGATCGGCATAATGCCCGGAGGGGCCAAGGCCGAGGTGTTCTCTGGCGTCGTGAAAACATCGACGAACCTGAACTCCGATCCCGTACACATGCTGTTCCATACACTCAGACTCGGCATTTCGACAGGTCTATACGGTCTCACACTGACCAACCTGCTGAATGATGTTGTGATAGGCGAGCCCGAGCTCCGCATGGCGCCGGTGGGTCTCAATGTGATCGACCCGGATTACATCAACATAATGATCACCGGGCACCAGCACTCGAGGTTCTCATACATACAGGACCGCCTGATCCAGGATGACGTTGTAAAAAAGGCCAAGGCCGCCGGGGCGAAAGGCTTCAAGATCGTCGGCTGCACCTGCGTAGGTCAGGATATGCAGCTCCGCGGTGCGCATTGCACAAAGATATTCAACGGACACGCAGGCAACAACTTCACCAGCGAGCCGATCCTGGCCACAGGTGCCATAGATGCCGTCATATCGGAATTCAACTGCACCCTTCCGGGCATCGAACCGATCTGCGATGAGCTCAAGATAAAACAGATATGTGTGGACGCAGTGGCAAAGAAAGCAAATGCCGAACTGAAAGAATTCACATATGAGACACGCGAGAAAGCCGTCAATGAGATCATTGACGAGGTCATAGCCGCTTACAAGGCAAGGCGCAAGGTCGTGCCGATGAAACTGCTCCCGGACCACGGGAACAAGAATTCTCTGACCGGGGTCAGCGAGGTATCGTTGAAGGCCTTCCTGGGTGACTCGTGGAAGCCGTTGATCGATCTGATCGCAGCGGGAAAGATAAAAGGACTGGCCGGAGTTGTCGGCTGCTCCAACCTTCAGTGCGGCGGCCATGACGTGTTGACGGTCGAACTGACCAAACAACTGATCGCAAAGGACATATTGGTCCTGACCGCGGGATGTTCGTCCGGCGGTATCGAGAACTGCGGCCTGATGATGCCGGAAGCGGCGGAATTGGCCGGACCGAATCTTAAAGCGGTATGTAAGCAGCTCGGAATACCTCCTGTGCTGAACTTCGGCCCGTGTCTCGCCATCGGACGTTTGGAGATAGTTGCCACAGAGGTAGCCGAAGCACTCGGTGTGGACCTTCCGCAGCTTCCGCTCGTGTTGTCCGCGGCGCAGTGGCTCGAGGAGCAGGCACTGGCAGACGGTGCGTTCGGTCTAGCGCTCGGTCTCCCTCTGCACCTGGGGATCCCGCCGTTCGTCACCGGCAGTGATCTGATCGTAAAGGTACTCACCGAAGACATGAAGACCCTGACGGGAGGATATGTGTTCATCAACGATGACGCCGTCGAAACGGCTGACATGTTCGAGAAGATAATCCTACAAAAACGCAAAGATCTGGGTCTGCCGTAAATCGGCGGACAAAAGAAGAAGCTTCCGTATCCCCCTATGATAGGGAAGCTTCTTCCGGTCTGACGGGCGGCAGATAATCCCCGATCTGCCGCTCGTTCGGCCGAAAACAAAACATCTTCCCCATTCGGGGTTTTCTTTGAAACGAATAGAATTCAGAAGTTTTGTGTGCCGACTCAAAGATCGTCTTTCTGTTGAATGACACTTATGCGGTCCATCATAACGTGGTGTTTTTCTGGCGGCATATTCGATGCCGCCAGTATTTTTTGAAACTGTTTCAAACGAAACGGAACTCTACATTCCTCTTCAGGGCCAGCCCGCCGCAGGGTTCGCACACTTTTACGAGTGCCACCGGGATCGGGCAGGCAGCATGCTCGAGGTACTTTGCGCAATCCACGAACAGCGGATTCTCTGTGATCGGCTTTGCGATCGCATCGAACACCGTCGTCTCTTTTTGCTATAAGGCCGCGGCAAGCTCCATCACATGCGGGCAGTCGCTTTTTATATTGAACACGACGGTCATCATGTCCTCCGACTCTGCTTCGATCGTTGTTTTCAGGCTGCATACGCCCGGGTTTACTTCCATCTTGACTTTAACCATTTTTTCACTTTATCCAGTTCAAGGAGTCATCCCTATCGAACATATATATCAAAGAGACAAACTAAGATAAATGTTGTGGAAGGGTATTCGGAAATATAGATTCATTCCAAACTCAATAAAGTGGCATTTATCTATCAGAATGAGATACTATTTGTATGGACAAGGAGCAGGCAGCACAGTTAATGAAGAAGATGAGAGACGAGTTCAACAAGTCCCGATTTGTAAGCACTGTTGCCAAGGAACGGTATGTGGACACGTCATACGGTAAGATCAGGGTGTTGGAATACGGTTTCGACTCTGATAAAGTAAAGCCGCTGTATGTGGACATACACGGTGGAGGATACTGTGTCGGATTCCCCGAGATGGATGAAGAGATCAACCTTTTCATCAAAAGTAAGGTCGATGTAAAGATAATAAGCATCGATTGGCCGAAAGCTCCGGAAAACCCATATCCGATAGGGCTGGAAGCGACTTATCAGGTCGTCAAACACTATGCCGACAATGCCAAGAAATATAAGATAGACAAAGAGAACATCGGCACGGGAGGTTACAGCTCAGGAGGGAATTTCGCTACCGTCATACCCATAAAAGCCAGAGAAAGAGGGGACTTTAAAATAAAGTATCATATGATATGCGTTCCCGGAGTGGACATATCGGGGGATCCGTATGATAAACCGGGAAGCGACAAGATCCTTACCGGTCAAACCCTTGAGGCAATATATCTTTGTTATCTGCCGGAACCGAAGTACGGCAAAGAGCCGTATGCGTCCCCGAGGATAGCACCGAAGGAGATGTTGAGGGGACAGCCGCCGATGTTATTGATAGCGGCAGGTCGGGATCCGCTCTATCCTCAGTATATAGACTATGCTGCTAAACTCAAAGAGGCGGGCGTCGATGTGGAGGTATTCGACTCCAAAAATTCAGATCACGACTTCTTCTACAACCATAACGAGGAAAGCGCAAAGGCAAAGGAAGTCCTTGTGAAATTCTTAAAGAAGCACACAAAGGCATGATCCACTCTTTCAGATGTAGGATTTAAGGGCGCAAAGGATACGTCGAGCCGTTGTTAAGTGAAAGGTTATAAAAACTGAAATACGGCTACAAGAAGGAGCCCCCAAACTAATAGAAGCTTTGAATTCATTGCTCGCAGACGAGCTGACCGCAATAAACCAGTACATTGTGCATGGGGAAATGTGTGAGGATTGGGTGGGGTTACGGAAAGCTGCATAAAGACTTTGAAAAACGCGCAATAGAAGAAATGAAACACGCCGAGAAGCTGATAGGAAGGTTCCTCTTCTTATAAGGCACTCCGGTCGTGACCAATCTGAACAAGACCTCGATCGGACACGATGTTCCCAGCCAAGTGGAGAACGATCGTTTGTTGGAGCAAGGTGCCATCAAGGCCTATAGCAAGGCTATTGTGCTTGCGGGCGAAGTTATGGACTACGCCACGCGCGACATTCTCGTCTGCATTCTGAACGACGAGGACCGCCACATGGACGAGATCGAGGAATTGCAGAATCAGATAGAACAGATGACCCTGCCGATCTTCCTGACGACAAAAGTCAGTTGATCCTTCCGTAAAGTATGCCGGCCGTTGCCGAAAGCATATCCGGGAGCGGACGGCGCGGCAATAATGCGCACGATTCATGGGAAAAGGCCCGGGGGTCCGACACGACACTGTATGTTGCAGAAGTGGAAGAGCGTAAGGTCTGTTAATGCAGCAATGCATTGTGAACACCAGGTCTTTTGATCGGACAATCTCAAACCTTGAACAGGTCCGTTGAAAGGTATTTCTCTCCCCTGTCGGCGAATATTGCCACGATAAGGCCCTTGTCTATCTTTTCACTTACCTTCATAGCGGCCAGCATCGCTGCGCCTGCCGACATCCCGACCAAGATGCCCTCTTTCAACGCTATCTGGCGGCTTATCTCGAATGCTTCCTCGCTTTCGATCATGACATGCTCATCTATCAGCTCGGGGTAATAGATGGCAGGCACTATCGCTTCCTGCATATTCTTCAGACCCTGAATATAATGTCCCTTTATAGGCTGTGCTTCGATGATCTTTATGTTGGGATTCTTCCTCCTCAATGACTCTCCGACGCCCATAATGGTGCCGCTTGTTCCCAGAGCGCAGACGATGTGTGTTATCTTGCCCTTGGTCTGCTGCCAGATCTCTTCCGCAGTGCCTTCATAGTGCGCAATGGGATTGAAATCGTTGCTGAATTGGTCGGGATTGAAATACTTGTCAGGATCACCTTTGACCAGCTGGCGCGTTTTTCGTATGGCACCGTCCGTTCCTTCCGCGGCGGGAGTGAGAATGATCTGTCCGCCGAAAGCTTTTATCATTTTTTGCCTTTCGATGCTTACGGCCTCGCTCATTACGATAACGACCTCAAACCCCAAGACGCGACCTATCATTGCAAGACTGATGCCGGTGTTGCCGCTTGTTGCTTCGATGATGGTTTTGCCTTTGGTCAATCTGCCGTCGCGTATCGCGGCATTGATCATGGACATTGCGGTCCGATCCTTTATGCTGCCCGTGGGGTTGAAGCCTTCCAGCTTTGCCCAGATCTCCACGCCCTTTTTATCGACCATATTGTTTATTCTTACTAGAGGCGTGTTGCCTATCAATCCCAGGATGTCCTTACTCGTCGGCGCTGTCATTTGTACCAAATCAAATAGGTTATAAGCGTTCAAATATTATTAAAGTAAAGGTCACATTTAAATACTGAAATGAATACAAGGGGTCAGAACATAGAGATCCTTCCATTCTGGTTTTTGGATTAATATTTCTGGAAGGATCACATGGAAAAATTCGAAGATCTGGGCATAAACAAACACGTCGTAAAGGCAATGAGGGAGATCGGTTGGATCGAGCCGACCCCGATACAGACTGAAGCAATACCCGCAGGTATCGAAGGAAAAGATATTTTAGCACAAGCGCAGACCGGTACCGGAAAGACCGGCGCTTACGCTTCGGTGGTTCTGACGCGCACGGCGGCAAAGTCACGCAGACCGTCGGCACTCATACTCGCGCCCACGAGGGAACTGGCCTGTCAGATCGAGAATGAGATGTACAAACTGTCAAAATATTCCGGCCACAGCAGTACGGTCGTGTACGGCGGAGCGAGCATCGAAGCTCAGATAAAGGACATCCGCAAAGGAAGGGACATCGTTGTCGGAACTCCCGGAAGACTTAAAGACCTCATTACCAGAGATGTTCTGGACCTTTCACAGGTATCAGTTGTGGTGATCGACGAAGCCGACAGGATGCTTGATATGGGATTCGCCGACGAACTTAATTTCATAATGGACGAGGTTCCCAAACAGAGGCAGACGCTCCTGTTATCCGCCACGATGGCGGAAGAAGTGAAACACCTTGCACTCAAGTACATGAAAGACAGAGTGGATATCTCAGTATCCAAGGATGAGATATGCTCGGACCTTACCGAACAATACTACATCCAGATGCCGAGGGACAAGAAGGAGCACGCCCTGAAGGCGATACTCAGGAAAGGATGTAAAGCGATCGTTTTTTGCCAGACAAAAAGGATGGTCGATGTTCTGTACAATGATCTTTCAGATGATTTCAGAGTGGGGATTATACACGGGGACATCGAGCAGAACAAAAGGGAACGTGCGATAAAGAAATTCAGAGATGATCAAACCGCGATCCTCATCGCAACCGATGTCGCCGCCAGAGGAATAGATGTGAACAACATCGACTGCGTGATCAATTACGACATCCCCAACGATGCGGAAACATATCTGCACAGGATAGGCAGGACGGGAAGGGCGGGGAACAAAGGCATCGCGATAACTTTTGTGACCAAGCCGGAGAAACGCTTCATAAAAATATGCGAGCGCGAGATGGGAAAAACAATATCTCCCATGGTCCCGGATGATCTGGTACTCAGTGAAAGAGAAGAAACAAAGCCCATTGAGAGGACAGTCGTTGAAAGGGCGGCAGCTGCACCGGTTGCGGTACCCCAGACAGATGCCGGATCCCAGAATAAGATGGTCCCCCTTCAGATCAATCTCGGGAAAGAGGATAAATTCAGCCGCTCGCAATTATCTATGTTCATCAAAAAGAACGCATCCCTCGACGACGACTCTTTGGGAAGGGTCGGGCTCGGGCAGTCTTCGTCATATGTGGAAGTGTCCCATGGAAGCGTCAACACCGTTCTGAATGCAATGACGGGGGCGGAGTGGAGAGGAAAAAAGATATCCATGAATGTTGCGCCCAAAAAGCTCCGATACAAGGACAAAGAAGCAGCGGGACTGTACATAACGGGATAAACAAAAAGAAAGATGGGCCGGTGCCCATCAGAATTATTTAATTATTCTTTTTGGAAGCTTTTGCTTTCTCGATGTACCCGTTCCAGACCTTCTCAAGATCCGGCCTCTTTATTGTGTCCATGATGTACTGAGCGAACTCATCGCCGGTGGCGCCGGTGTTCCTTCCGGTCATCACAAGCTTCCTTTCGAACTGCACACAAACATCAAGTGCCATATTCAGCTTCTTTCCTTTCTCCGCCTCGCCTATGTGGTCCATCATCAATGCCACGGCCTTGATCATGCTGCACGGGTCTGCGTACTGGGCTCTTCCCTCGTCCACCATCCTCGGAGCGGATCCGTGGATGGCCTCGAACATGGCATATCTCTTTCCGACGTTGGCGCTTCCCGCAGTTCCTACGCCGCCCTGTATCTGTGCGGCCTCGTCCGTAAGGATGTCGCCGTATAGGTTGGGAAGAACGAACACCTTGAAGTCGGATCTTCTCGCCGGATCTATCAGTTTTGCGGTCATTATGTCAATGAACCAGCTGTCCCATTTCACCATCGGATAATCCTTGGCGATCCTTTCCATCGTAGAAAGGAATTTTCCGTCTGTGGTCTTGATAATATTGGCTTTTGTGACCAGCGAAAGGTAATTCAGCCCGCTGTTCTTTGCGAATTCGAAAGCGGCGGTTATTATCCTGTCGGTACCTTGTTTTGTTGCTACGCAGAAGTCCATCGCGAGATCGTCCGTGACCTCGATCCCGTTGCTTCCGAGAGCATAGCTTCCTTCTGTGTTCTCTCTGAAGAAGGTCCAGTTGATCCCCAATTCGGGAACCGATACAGGCCTGATGTTCGCAAAGAGATCCAATTGCTTTCTCATCGCAACGTTAGCGCTCTCGATGTTGGGCCATCCGTCCCCTTTGCTCGGGGTGGTGGTCGGGCCCTTCAATATAACGTGGCATTTTTTCAGCTCTGCAAGAGTGTCATCGGGTATCGCTTTCAATACCGCGGCTCTTCTCTCAATGGTAAGTCCGTCAATGATCCTGACCTCTGCCTTCTTTGCTTTGATCTTATCGGCAAGAAGGAACTCCATGACCTTTTGGGCCGATGCACAAATGTACGGCCCTATACCGTCTCCTCCGCAAACCCCGATTATGAGTTTGTCCAATTTGGAGTAGTCGATCCAATCCCCTTCTTTTTTGAGATCTTCGACCCGTTTGAGCTGCTGTCTTAGTAGTTCGCCGTACTTTTCCTGTGCCGCTTTGATCACTTTTTCGTCTACCATTATTATCGCCCTTACAATCAAAATACAATATTAAAAATAATGGGAGGGTCGATTTGAGAAGATTAAATATAACGTATGTATTGACCACGGCTTAATGATATTCGAAAGACTTGCGGACATAATTTGGAAACGTTCTAAATTAATAATTGCGATATGGATCATACTGTTGATCTGTGCAGTTCCGGGTCTTCTTAAAGTAGGGGAGGTACTGGATTACAGCACCGACAACATGGCGGGACCTCATGCTGAATCGCTCGAAGGCATGGATGTGATGGACCAGTATTTCGGGAGTTCAAGCACCAGTATCGATTCCGCCGCCATTTTGGTCGTGAGTTTCAACTCCGCGGGGAACAGTGCCACAGACGGAGAGATGGGTGCGATGGCCATCGGCAATTTGGTCAAAGCCGAGCTTTCCAAGTTCACTTACACATATAAAGATGAGAACGGCGAACAGCAGACGGTCGGCAAGATCATAGCATTCCAGCAATACGGCACTTATTATCTCAATGACGATCCGAGCACTCACGAGGGAGTCGCCCTTTATGCTATCGTATACAACAGCACGGCGATCGATAACGGACTGATAGTGAGTGATGACACTCAGAACCTCAGGGACTTCATCGGCAACGTACTATCAGAAAACAACATCTCCGGAGTGACCACATATGTAACCGGGTCGCAGGCAATAACCTTCGATACTTCGACAGGAGCGGCCAAAGACATTTCGAAGATAGACGTATTTTCGATCCTGATGATATTGATACTCGTGGGGCTGTTCTTCAGATCCTTCGTAACATCTGCCATGCCGCCGATAACCATAGGCGCAGCATTCGGTATAGCAATGTGTGTGATGTTCCTGATCGGAAGTTTCCTGATGAACATTCCGTACATGGTCGAAATGATGCTGGTCGTCTCTATGCTGGGCGCGGGGTGCGATTATTGCATCTTCATTTTAGCCAGATATAGAGAGGAGCGTGTACGCCATGGAGCGGACCATGAGCATGCACTCAAGAGTGCGGTGACATGGGCCGGAGAATCCATCACCACATCCGGAATAGCGGTCATAATCGGTTTCGGCGCAATGACCATTTGCTCATTCTCAATGGTGAGCTCAATGGGCGTTGTGCTTGCAATAGGCATTATAATAGCGTTGCTTGCGGCACTTACGCTGATATCATCTATACTCGCTTTGGCGGGAGAGAAGCTTTTCTGGCCGACAAGATCGGAATCGCTCAGAGAGGGCGGAAAAGCAGACCGGGGATGGCACGGAAAGGTGGCGCGCATAGGGCACAGATATTTCCTGAGATCGGTCAAGTTCTCGATAAAACGCGCAAAAATAATAATCCTCGCGGCAGTGCTTATAACGGTGCCTGCAGTGTATATAATGTCAACATCCCAGTCATCCTATGACATGGTCGGAGCAATGTCTTCGGGAGAGGCCATTGATGGACTGCAGACGATGGAGGGATACTCTAACGGCGGGGCGATCAGCCCCAACTATGGAGTATTCGAGCTTAATGACTCGATCGGCGAAGTTACACAATCAAACGGTTTCCCCGTGATCAAATGGGCCGATACGGAGCCGGGGAAAGGTTATCTTGATAGTCTTACTGTGAGCCCGACATCGCTTAATTCGGAAGACGGCAGTCTTTATTCTCAGTTGACCCACGGCGACGATAATGTCGGAGAGGTGTGGGGAGTATATCAATGGTCACAATTGGCTGCATATGCCGCCGCTGCGATCGGAAGTCCCACTGCAACGATGTCCAACCTTGACTATACCATTGCGGTATACTCGTTCGTTGCGACGCATATTTTGCCGAACTCGCTCGGAAAGCAAGTGATGATAGTCCTGACATCAACAGACCCTATGCAGAACATAGTTGCGACGTACTCCGCCATGACCGGTGCAGCCTATAACGATCCGACCCTGACAGGCATAATGGACTATGTAGTGAACAGCGTGCTTACGTCATCCGTCGGCGGAACACAGGATGCTGCTACGGGATCAACCCCGATAACATTTGTCAAATACACGCTGATAACAAAAGATCAGGCGATGGCTGATCGTTCGATGGATACAATAAAATTCATGGACGGCAAGTTGAACGGTTTCGTCAACAGCCACCAGGACATGATCAAAGCGAAGTGGCTTACGGGAAGCGCCGCCGTGATGTATGAGATATCCGAACAGGTCAACAAGGAGTTCCTGAAGGTAGAAGTGCTTGCGGTAGTGCTGATCCTGATCCTGCTGTTCTTTGTTATGAAATCCTATGTGACGCCGTTCCGTTCGGTACTCACTATTTTGATGAGTGTGGTATGGACAGTGGCGATAACGCACATAATATTCGGCTCCATATTGGGAGACGGCGTGATGTGGATAATCCCCATCATCCTGATCGTGGTGTGTCTGGGACTGGGAATGGATTATGATATCCTGCTGACCACACGTATCAAGGAGAACCGCCTGTACAAGGGAAAGACCAACGATGAGGCGATAACATACGCTGTCACCCATTCTGGATCGGTGATAACGATATGCGGTCTGATCATGGGCGGTGCATTCGGTACTCTGATGCTGTCGAGCACATCAATGCTTCAGCAGTTCGGATTTGCGCTGTGTTTTGCGATATTGGTCGATGCGCTGCTCGTTCGTACGTACATCGTACCGGCGGCGATGCACCTTCTCGGCGACCTGAACTGGAAAGGACCGAAGATCCTGCACAGGAACACACCGAAACAGCCCGAGTAAGATCGGGCATATTTTCATTCTCTTATTTCTTTGACCTTTTCCTTTCTTCGAGGTCTCTTTTCAAAAACCCGATCTTCTCTCTGGGATTCTCCGACGTCATAAGAAGGCTTCTCACACACAACCCGTCGCAACCCGTTTCCAATACTTTCCTTGAATTGATGATATCTATACCGCCGACCGCAAAGACCGGGATGTTCACGGTGTCGCTTATCTCGGCGAGCTCCATAAGCCCCTTTCCTTTCAGACCGGGTTTGCATGAGGTCTCGAACACGTTCCCATATATCAGATGGGTTGCCCCCAGGCGTTCAGCGTCGACTGCTTCCTTAAGAGAATGCACAGAGACCCAGATCTCTTTAAAATCGTTCAATCTGTCCCTTTCGGCTTTAAGAGACCCGAACGAGATCTGTATGCGTCCGTTGCCGATCAAAGCGGCGGTCTTCACAAAAGTATTGACGCAGAACTCTACATTATAGCAGCTGCATATCCTTGCGCATTCGACCGCAAGATATCGATAATCCGGTTCCGGGAGATCCTTTTCTCTTAGTATGATCATGTTCGGTGATGCGCCGGCTATTTCCTCAACCTGTTCCAAGAAATCTCGTCTGACGCTTATTTTCCTGTCCGTGACGGCGATTATCATACTCTCACGTAATCATTGAATACCGGTTGTAAACCTCTTTCGGTCAACGCCTTTCTGATATCCTCGACATTCCTCGGGTCGGAGATATTGAACTGCTCATCACCCTTCTTTTCCTCTGCATGCCCGCCGATCCCGACCGATACTCCCGCGGAGATCTTCGTTGCGCTCAGCCCGACGATGTTGTCCCTGAATCTGGGACTCTCTCTTGATGATATCGTTTGTCCGGAGAACGGCATGAATATACGATATGCCAGAGCTATCTGCAGAAGGTGTCTCTCCGATATCAATTCTGCGGAGTAGTTCCCGTTAATGAAAGGCCTTAATCTGGGAAGGGAGAAAGATATCTCGGCGTGAGGGTATTTCCTCTGCAGAAGGTATGCATGGGTCCCGCATGCCAGAGCATCCTTTCTGTGATCGCCGAGCCCGAGAAGGGCTCCGAAGGCAACGCCTCTCATCCCTCCTATCAGCGCCCTTTCCTGTGAGTTGAATCTGTATGAGTATACTCTTTTCGGGCCGAAAGGATGAAGCTCGGCGTACCTCACCGGGTCGTAGGTCTCCTGAAAGACCGTTACGTAGTCTGCGCCCGACTCGTGCAATTCCTTGTATTCCTGAACATTCATGGGGTATACTTCAACGCCCACATTTCTGAAATATTTCGTTGCGGTCCTTACACATTCGTTTATGAATTTTGTGTCAGACATTTTCCTTGACTCGCCGGTAAGGATCAATATCTCAGTAAGGCCGGACCCGGCGATGTTCGACATCTCCGCTTCAATATCTTTCGGGGAGAGCCTGGCGCGATGTATCTTGTTGTTCTTGTTGAAACCGCAGTACATGCAGCCGTTATCGCAATGGTTGGATGTGTAAAGCGGGGTGAATATGTTAACTGAGTTGCCAAAATATCTTTCTTTTTCTTGTCTGGCTCTTTGAGCCATCTCTTCAAGGAAGCTCTCTGCGGCCGGTGATATCAGAGATGCGAACCCGTTGATATCAAGTCGTTCTGAATTGAGTGCATTCCTGACATCTCTTTGCGTGATGGTCGAAAGATCGACCTCGGAGACAGTTGACAGGGTGTTCTCCATTATGTCGGATCTTATCGTTTCCATGTGATTGAAGTATTCTTCCGCGTCGGTGAACTTTTTTGTCATTTCACATCCTCAAGGAATCCGGTAAGCGGACTCGACGCCTCTCCTCCTTTGTGGAGGACCCTGCCGGGTTTAGAAATGAACGCCATGCGTCCCGCTTCGATGGCCAGTTTGAAGGCGGTTGCCATCATCGGTATGTTCCCGGCAGTGGCTATGGCAGTGTTCGCCATAACGGCTGCACAACCCAATTCCATCGCCTCGCACGCCTGGGACGGCTTTCCGATGCCGGCGTCCACGATTATCGGAAGATCCAGCTCATCTATCATTATTTTAATGAAATCTTTTGTAAGCAATCCTTTGTTGCTCCCTATAGGCGCACCCAGCGGCATTATCGCTGCCGCTCCCGCATCCGCCATCGAGCGTGCCGCCGAAAGATCCGGCATCATGTACGGCATGACGATGAACCCTTCATCGGCAAGTATCTCGGTGGCCTTGATCGTCTCGCAATTATCCGGAAGGAGGTATCTCGAGTCCCGGATTATCTCTATCTTTATCATATCGCCGCATCCGAGCTCTCTTGCCAGCATGGCTATCCTTACAGCTTCTTCCGCATTCCTCGCACCCGATGTGTTAGGCAGCAACGTAAGGCCCTTCGGGATATAATCGAGGATGTTCTCTTCTCCTCCGGCGTTCGCCCTTCTCACAGCAAGCGTGGCGATCTCCACCCCGCCGTTCTCCATGACCGCTTTTGTCATTTCGAGAGAGAACTTTCCCGAACCGAGTATGAATCTGGAATTGAACTTCTTGTTGCCGATCCTGAGCTCATCTGTCATTGTTCACAATTCTCCATTCATCAGTAAAGATATCACGGTGTTCGCCATATGTGCGGCGCATATATTGACCCTCGGCGCCATAATGCCGCCTTTAACGTCTTCCATATCGACGCCGTCACCCGAGATATACAGGTCAGCGAATAATCTTTCTGTTTTTATTTCATTGGATCTTCCGAATCCGGCCATCCCCGATCCCGACACCACCTTAACGCCTGGACATTTTTCCATCAGCGTGTTGATCAGCATTGCTTTTTGAGACGGAGCGTCAAAAGCTTCACAGACGACATCGCATCCGCCGAAGATGACGGGTATGTCGGAAGCACTCAACTTAATGTTGTGTTTCTCGACGGAAATGTATGGATTGATCCTTTTCAGTAGTTCTTCGGTAGCATCGACCTTTGGTCTTCCTATCTGGTCAAGGAAATAATTCTGTCTGTTTATGTTCGTAATGTCAACAACATCGAAGTCCGCGACCGTCAGATCGGATATCCCGGCTCTGACGAGCATAGCGGCGATGTTCGACCCGAGGCCTCCTAGTCCGGCGATCCCTATTTTCGCTTTTTTTATTTTATTGTGGATGTCTGGTGAGTGCCTGGTGCAGAGAGCATTATCCAATTCTTCTTTGTTCGGGGGCATCATCCACCACCGACGAACCCTACGATCTCAACGGAGTCGCTTTTTTCCAAAAAGGTGGCGGAATATTTCGAACGCGGAACGATCTTTCCGTTAAGTTCAACGGCCACCCTGTCCTGCTTATATCCGGTGTTCAGAATAAGATCGGTCACCGTCATCGGTGCGACCAGTTCCACATATTTTCCGTTGACCTTCATGCAATTACCTTAAGGATTCTCAGATATTAGGTCTTACTTTCAGGATCATGTCCCTGAGCTCGTGAGCGGCGGCAGAGACATCTTTCTGTGCGACCACAGCGGAAATGACCGCAACGCCGTCTGCGCCGGCCCTGATGACATCTTGTATGTTGCCTCTGTTAATCCCGCCTATCGCAATGATGGGGATATCCACGGCCTGTTTTATCTTGAATACGATGTCAAGGCCCTGACCCTGGTGTGCATCCTTTTTTGTGGATGTTGTGAAAACGGAACCGACGCCGATATAATCCGCACCTTTTGACTCCGCCTCCTTTGCCTCTTTAACGTTATGTGCAGATATGCCGATGATCTTATCGTCCCCGAGAAGCTCCCTGGCGTACTCTATGGGTATATCGGACTGGCCGAGATGAACACCGTCCGCGTCAGATAAGAGAGCGATATCCACTCTGTCGTTGACAATGAAGAATTTTGCGTACTCATCGGCGATGGCTTTGATCTTTATCGCCTGTTCGAGCATCTCTTTCCCATCAGAATTCTTCATCCTCAGCTGCACTATATCGGCGCCTCCGGCGTATGCAAGTCTTGCGACCTCGGCCTCCGACAGGCCGTTGGACAGGGTGCGGTCTGTTATCACGCAGAGTTCAAACATGGTACCGAATCATCGACACACTAATAATATTCTCCGAGCTGAACGTGAATCGTGAAGGTGTGTTCACGGAAACATGTATATTTTGCTACTTCAAGCAGGATATATGAAAAAGGTGGGATCACCACCTTGTTTTGATCAGAATTCGCAGCGCTTGCTGAGATCTGTCGGAAGATACATCTGGCGCACGGGGTAGCCTTCCGTCTCTTTCTTTATTCTGGAGACCAGCTCGTCAGCGGTCATGTCGACATCTTTGTTCTCAGACCTGACGTAAACTTTCAGTTTACCGCTCTTAAGCTCGTTCTCCCCTATGACCGCACTGTATGCGCACCAGTCCTGTTTTGCCCTTCTGACCTTCTTTCCGACGGTTGCGTCGGTATCATCAAGCGATACCCTGAGGTTCTTCGATCTCAGGTCCTTGGCCATCTCTTTGGCGGCCGGGACGTATTCCTCGGACATGGGCATAAGACGTATCTGCTCCGGAACGACCCATGTAGGGAGGTACCCCGGAACGCCGGTCTTCTCTATCTGCACCGCGGTGTCCAGCATGGCATACATGAATCTCTCTATCGATCCTATCACAGCGCAGTGAAGTATTATCGGATGCTGCCTCTCGCCGTTCTCGTCAACATATGTTATTCCGAACCTCTTCGCATTCCCTATGTCGATCTGAACGGTACCGATCTCTCTCGGTCTCTTCATCTGATCCAGCATGTGGTATTCGATGTTCACTGTCCAATAGTAGTTGATGCCTTCCGGGTAGATATGGATCAAAGCATCCTTCTTGTGGATCTTGCAGAGGTTCATCATCATTTCCTTGTTGTCCTCGAAGGCCTTTCTGGACGAGAAGTTGGCAAGCATGTCGTAATCTCTTCCGATGTTCTCTATCTCGTCGTAGATCTTGTTGTCGAGCAGGGTGAAGTAATCCTGTGCTTCCGGTATGTCCGAACACATAACGTGGAAGTCGGGCATATTGAGCCTCCTTGTTCTGAAGCAAAGCATGGTCTCTCCGGATTGTTCCAGCCTGTACGCGTCCGCCACCTCGAATGCCCCGAAAGGCATCTGTTTGTGGCTTATGTTCCAGTTCCTGATCATTGCGAACTGCTGGTGGCAGGCCGCATATCTCATGATGAAGCTCCTTTTCTCGGTGTTTATTGTGTAAAGCCTGTCGCCGAAAAGGTCTGCGTGCTCCTTGACCGCCGGCTCGCTGAGAGAGAACATGTTCGTTCCCTTGACGTTGTAAACATCTATACCTGAGTTGTTGACTATCATTGTGGAGTAATCGGATATCAGGTCGAACATCATGGCTGCGGGAGGGGAAAGGCACATGTGCCCCACATCCGACATTGATTCCCACTGGATGCCGAACTTCTTGCAGAGTCTGAGGTACTCCGGTTCTCCGGCGGAAGGCGCTTCTTTTCCAAGCGCTTCTTTGTCGATCATGCTCATCATGCAATCGGAGCCTTTCTTGTAATTCTCGATCGATATCTCCTTCCCATCGGCTTTCAGCACGAAGTAAACATCCTTTCCTTTCGGAGCGGATTTCTCCTCCTTGCCTTTGAAATCTCTGGAGAGTTCCGAGAGCGGGTGGCCTTTGCATTTGATATCGAACGCCTTGTACCACCCGAACGGTGCACGGGAGACCTCAGTTCCGGAAGCGGCGATCATTTTTTTCATCATGTCGAGCATTTCGATGCTGGCTTTCGGTTTTGCAAGGTCGCTGCTCAGATGGGCGTACGGGTAGAGCATGACACGTTCCGCGCCGACCTTCTCCTTTGTTGCTATGATATCCTTGGCGGCTTCGGTCGCGACCTGCAGGATCTTATTCTCATCATCGCTTTCGACCGTGATGAATACAACGAGGACCTCTTCCATCTTCCCGTTGTGCATCTCGTTCGGTATCTGCTCGGCAACCTTCGTTTTTTCTTTCGATTCGAACTCCATTGAGTCGGCGTGAATGTACAGTACTCTCATGAGACCAGTGTTCCTTTTTGTTTTTCAGCTTCTCCACAGAAAGAGAGCCGATTCTGTTCTATCGCATGTTGAGAGTAATATATAAAAGACTTCATGGGTCTAACAAGACCCCCCGAGCAGTTGCGACAAACATGTTAATAAAACCAACACGTATTTGATTCGAAAATGAGTATTAGAGTAATTGATTTTATTAATCAAATTCAGAAAAAGGACATCAAAGTATCCTTCCTTTCGTCAGATGAGTCATGGAATCATAAGGATGAGTGGTTCAAAAATTTTGTTCCTGCCGATAAACAAGGAGACTCCCTATATACAGCTTGCCTGCACTTGCAGGGATTCCTTTGGAATGCTTTCGATAAAGAAATTGGGATAATCGACTATGTTGAGGGGGATCGTGCAAGAGACGCTTTTGACGAACAGTGCAAAATGGATGCAATTTTGCTGGATAATAATACAAAAAAGGCCACTGCATATCGAATTAATGACGCTTCAATGATAACCTCAGAGGACTTGGATATGCTTACAGATATAACCTTGACAAGCGTCAATTTTGAATGGACATACTCAAAGACCCACGAGCCATATGCCGGACCATATTTCTACAAGGTGCAGAGGTAATATTTTCCTCAGGATGAATGCACGTTTATGGCACAGTGCAAAACACGCAATGGCTCAGGTGTCAAATGATTTAATGTACAGAATCTGAAGCAGGAAACGTTGAGGTCAGGTTAAAACTGTTAAATATGTTTTTATAGGGAATATTCATTGCAAGAATCGGTATAATGGCTGACGATGAGAAAAAGGTCAAAAAGGACAGAGACCCAATATTCTGGACATGTCTCATAGTGTTCATATTGGCTGTATGCGCCGTTACGGGTGCGATGATTTACAACGACAACTTCCGAACGGACAGCACGGCAGCCGTTAACGGCAGCTCGGTGTCAGTGGATTACATCGGCACATTCTATGCTCCGTTCGGTGAAAACAACGCTGTTGTCTTCGACACAAGCAAGTGGTCAGTCGCAAACGACGACAACGTGACAAAGAGCAATGACTTCACCGGCAGGGGAGACCAAAGTGCCTATACGACCTTGAATTTCAAGATCGGCGACGGCACATTGCTTCCAGGGTTCAACAATGCGGTAATAGGCATGAAGGTCGGAGAGACGAAAAGGATCGTGATACCGGCCGGCGAAGGGTATACAGCACCCTCTACGCCGCAGACAGTGCAGATGAACGGCAACACAATGCCGACAACAGAGAACCTGACCCAGGCGCAGTTCAGCGCCCTCTATGGCTTCACACCGAACGCATCCACCATCACTACCTTAGACAAGAGTGTCTACGGATGGCCGGCGACCGCGACGGTCAATTCGACCAACGGTAATTCGATAACGATGAACTACATGCCTCAGCCTGGCAGTGAGTATACGGCAGTTGACAGCGACTTCGGAAAAGTGGCCCTGAAGGTTACTTCCGTGCAGAACGGCCAAATAACATTCAACTATGTCATCTCAAACACAATATCCAACGGATCCGGTATTCAGTTGATCTTGGTGGACTTCGGTACCTCGAAGTTCTACATCACAGCACTGAGCGGTTCATCCTTCACAACTCAGGTCGTTGCGGAGAGATACAATCAGGATCTGTACTTCGAGATAACACTTGTTTCGGCCAAGTAAACCCGGTTTTAACCCTTTTAAAATTTTTCAATTCAATATCGAACTCAACTTGGACAATACTTCCTGCGGATCCTTCCCCAGCATCTTGATGGTCTTACCGTTCTTCTGGTCCGTGTCGTAGATCGCATCCGGAACTACCTTTGTCTTTCCGAGGAGTTCCTTCGTAGCGGCACCCCACATCGGGTTGCCCTTCCTTCCGGAAAGCACAGTATTCATCCCCACTTCTTCAAGGAGGTCCAACGTATCTCCGGCGGGGGCGATACTTATGATGCATCTCATCGAAGGATCCTTTTTCATTATCTCGAGCAGAATAAAGGACAGATGTCCTGCGGCACCGAACTTCGCGGGTCCGTTCTTCACAAGCCTGCCGTTCTTAAGTGTTATTCTCTGATCTATTCCGGCAACATCCTCGGGGCCCGCAGCTCCTTTTGTAGCGTAGGCGATGTTAACTCCTTTTTTTGGAACAAGGTTGCTCGGAAGCACGTTAACAAGTTTTTCCGCAGCCGCATCGATCGAATCCAGAACATCGAATTTGGCCGAACTCTTCTCGTTAGACGGTGAAAATGAAGCCATCGGGTTGACGATCAATTCTCCCTTACCTATTTCATACTGCGTCTCGATGGAGCGCTGTATCAATTCTCTCGATCTCAAGACCGAATTGACAAGGTCAAGCCCCATTGCCATGTTGGCAGTGATATATGAAGAAAGGACGCACCCGCTCCCGTGACCCGCTTTGTTGAGGCGCGGCTTACTCATCTTTGTGAACTCCGATGAAAGGTAAAGGTAATCGACGACATTTCTCGAGTCCATATGCCCGCCTTTGAGGAGTACCGATGAACCCTGCTTCCCGATAAGTTCGCAGGCCAGCATGGCATCGTCCTCGTTCTTTATTTTCATCCCCGACAAGGCCTCCGCCTCAAACTTGTTCGGGGTGACCAATTCGCACATAGGAAGAAGATCCTTTTTCAGCGACTTTACCAGATCATCTTTGGAAAGTGAACTGCCGACCGTCGCCACCATGACCGGATCTATGATGAGAGGCATCTCATGGTCTTCCAGCACATCTGCGACCACACCTACTATATCTGCGCTGTACAACATTCCTGTCTTTATCGCATTGATCTTGCAGTCTTTGAGAACAGCTTCCAACTGCTCTTTTATGATCTCTTCGGGAATGGGCAGGATGCTTCCAACCTCTCTTGTATTCTGTACCGTGACCGCTGTTATGACGGTCGCGGCGTGAACCCCCACCGAGGCCATTGCCTTTATGTCGGCCTGAATCCCCGCTCCTCCAACGGAGTCGGATCCTGCGATGGTAAGTGCCGTCTTCATGATTGGCAAATTGCATCATCATATTTAAAGCAGGAACGGTCTTGATCAACAAGAATGTAAGGATCCGTCTATTTTTATTTGAATGAATATTATTTAAACATGTACACAAATAGCTGAGCGGTAAGAGGTTTGCAGTCCCCGAAGGGACTTGATTTGTATCATGGATCAAACGCCACATTGGATCATTGACGGATCGTAATGATCACGTCCCCGATCCTAATGCGGACTGAGGTGCCGCTCTGATCTCCGGTCATTAATATCACCTTCTACCAGATGGTTCCCGGTGCCGTATCCTGGAAAGACTCCGGTACCGGGGCTTCCCATCCTTACGACAGAACTTCATGTCTGGCTATGCTTATAAGCTTAAGCGGGGGGTCACCGAAAGTACCGAAAGTACGTATTGATCCTAAAAAACAGCGACATTTTTGATTAACCAAGAAAATAAATAAAACTTCATCCTAAACATGATCGATGAAGATCTTCAGTACTCATTTTGTTCTAAAGGGAAAATCGGATTACAAGAACCTTGCACCTGTATTCCCGGATATCCTCAGGGCCCTGCTTGAGGAGATCGGACAGATGCCCGAAGAAGAGGAGATCTTTCAAATGTTCGTCGACATGAACATGGTCGATCTTGAGAGGAACCGTAAGCCCGAAGGGTACAACAGAAAGGGAAAGATGAGGCTCATATTCCCGATGGACCGCAAAGAATTCTATCTCAAGGCATACAGTAAAACTACCGATATGTCAAGGCTGACAGAGACCATCAGAGGACTTCTCACATCCGCAGGCGTCAAATTCGATATAGTCCAGAATGACAGAACGGATTTCGATTGATCGGTATCCGGTGCTGGATATATTAATATAAAATGTTATTAATGCTCATTCAGAGGTTTTACCCTGAGCGGATCGAATAAAGAAAACATACCTTCAGGCCCGACAAACAAGAAAAAGTTAAGGTTCGAGACCCTGCAGCTGCACAAAGGACAGGAGACACCGGACCCCCTCTCCGGTGCGAGGGCGACACCGATCTATCTCACATCGGCGTATGTCTTTAAAGATTGCAAGGACGCAACAGAAAGATTCGCACTCTCAAAACCCGGAAACATATACGGCCGTCTTACGAACGATACCCAAGCGGTCCTGGAAGACCGCATGGCCGCACTTGAAGGAGGTTCGGCAGCGCTGGCAACAGCATCGGGGGCCGCAGCCATCACCTACACTCTTCAGAACGTGGCGTCCGCGGGAGACCACATAGTGGCTGCCAACAACATTTATGGCGGAACTTACAACTTCCTTGCACATACATTCGAGAAACAAGGTGTGAAAACAACCTTTGTCGATCCGATCGACCTAAAGAACTTTGAGAAGGCAATAAAAAAGAACACCAAAGCGGTGTTCATTGAGACGTTCGGAAATCCCAATTCGGATTTTATCGATGTCGAGAAAGTGGCGGAAATAGCCCACAAAAAAGGGATCATCCTGGTCGTTGACAATACCTTTGCGACGCCATATCTTTACAGACCTCTGGAACATGGTGCAGACATCGTGGTGGAATCGGCGACGAAATTCATCGGAGGGCATGGGGTCGTCCTCGGCGGAGTGATAATCGAGAGCGGTAAGTTTGATTGGGCAGGCAGCGGAAGGTATCCCGACATCGTGGATCCGGATCCAAGCTACCACGGGCTGAGCTTTTATGAATCCGCAGGACCCGCTGCCTTTACGGCAAGAATAAGGGCGATCCTGCTCAGGGACACCGGCGCGGTGATATCGCCGATCGCGGCATTCTCTCTCCTCCAGGGGCTTGAGACATTATCCCTGCGTGTCGAAAGGCATGTGCAGAATGCGTTGGAAGTGGTCAATTATCTGAACGGCCACCCCAAGGTTATGAAGGTCAACCACCCATCGCTCGAGGATCAACCCAGCCATGAGTTGTACATGAAGAACTTCCCCAACGGGGCAGGTTCGATCTTCACATTCGACATAAAAGGAGGGGAGAAAGAGGCGATAAAGTTCATTGACAGTCTGAAGCTTTTCTCCCTTGTCGCAAACGTGGCAGACATGAAATCGCTGGTCATACACCCTGCTACCACGACCCACGGTCAGTTGAACGACAAAGAGCTCGAGGAGCAGAAGATCAACCGCAATACGATCCGTCTCTCGATAGGATGCGAGAACATAAAGGATATAATCGCAGATCTGGAGCAGGCCTTAAAAAAGGTCTGATCAAACATCTTTCAGCAGGTCATCCCAGCATTTTTCTATCAGCTGGGTCTCCAATCTTATCTTGCTGTCCCTTTCCATTATCGCACCTATAGCTTCGGTGATCTGCATATCGGTGGACCCGGAAGACGTGCCTCCGTATGATATGCGCCTTTCAACGCACGCCTTCGGCGATATGACATCATAAACATCTTTTTTTATTGAGCCGGAGAACTTCTTGTATTCTTCAAGGGTCAGTTCTTCCAGTGTTTTACCTTTCTCGATGCAGTATCTTACGCTCTCACCGACGATGCTGTGCGCTTCCCTGAAAGGTATTCCTTTTACAACAAGATAGTCGGCAAGGTCCGTGGCATTTATGAAACCTTTTTCCGCTGCCTTTTGCATGGCCTCTTTGTTGACTTTCATCGTCGAAACAACTTTTGAAAGCATATTTGCGCTGTCTGAAATTATCACCATCGAGTTCATGACAGGTTCCTTATCTTCCTGAAGGTCCCTGTTATAGGACAGCGGAAGCCCTTTCATGGTCATCATCATCGAGACAAGATTTCCTACGACCGTACCGGTCCTTCCTCTTATCAGCTCTGCGACATCGGGGTTCTTCTTCTGAGGCATTATGGATGAACCGGTCGTATATGCGTCGGCCATCTCGATGAATCCGAATTCCTGGGACGACCACAGGATCAATTCTTCGCATATCGAGGACATGTCCAAAGCTGTCATGGAGGCGCAGAACAGCGTTTCCGAAACATTGTCCCTTGAAGCCACCGAGTCCATCGAGTTCTGTGTGGGGGATTTGAAAGCAAGTGCGTCCGATGTCATTTTTCTGTCTATCGGGTATGTTGTGCCCGCCAATGCCGCCGAACCGAGCGGACACCTGTTCATTCTGTCGAAAGCGTCAATGAATCTGTCGGCATCCCTCGACAGCCTGAACACGTGCGCCAACATATGCTGCGCAAGCGTCACGGGCTGGGCATGCTGCATGTGGGTGAAGCCGGGCATTATAGTATCGCCGTGTTCCTCCGCTATCCTGAGCAAGCTCGTTGCAAGCGTATCTATGTCGATCACAGCCTCAAGGATGATATCTCTCAGATACATTTTGAGATCTGTGGCAACCTGGTCGTTCCTGCTGCGTCCGGTATGCAGTTTGCCTCCGACCGGACCTATCATCTCTGTGAGCTTGAATTCGATGTTGGTGTGGATATCTTCCAGAGATTCGTCCACGTTGAAATCTCCGTCTTCCATTTTTTTGACTATCCTAATCAATCCGTTTATGATCTCGTCGGCATCTTTGGCGGGGATTATCTTCTGTTTCTTCAGCATTCTGACATGGGCAAGCGAACCCATGACATCATAGAACGCAAGCGCCGAGTCGACATCCAGGGATGAAGTGAATCTGAATGTGGACTCGTCCGCCTCGTTTTCGAACCTTCCCGACCAAAGAGCCTGTTTTGCCATGTCATCACTTCTTTTTGCGTGCCTTTGCGGCCGTTCTGTCCGGCAGTCCCCAGCAGTAAATGAAACCGACGGCTGCGTTGTGGTCGAAGCTGTCACCCTTTCCGTATGTGGACAATCCGACATCGTATAACGAGTATGGGGACTTGCGGCCTACGACCATGCAGCTTCCCTTGTGAAGTCTGACCCTTATCTTGCCGGTGACAAATTCTTGCGTTTTGTCAACGAACGCACATATCGGCTCACGGAGCCCGCCGAACCACAACCCGTCATAGATCAGCTGGGAGAGCTTTTGTTCGATGCCTCTCTTGTATTCTATGACATCCTTTGTGAGCGTCATGGCCTCAAGGGCGCGGTGCGCCGTTATCAGGACAATGGAAGCGGGGCATTCGTATGTCTCCCTGCTCTTTATTCCGACCAGGCGGTCCTCTATGTGATCGATGCGTCCGACCCCGTTCCTTCCGGCGATCTTGTAAAGTGATTCGATGAGCTCGACACCTTTCATGCGTTTTCCGTTCAGTCCGACAGGTATGCCTTTTTCAAAATCTATCTCGACATACTCCGGTTCGTTCGGAGCGTCCTTTGGGTCAACTGTGTGTACCCAAACATCCTTGGGAGGCTCTGTCCATGCGTCCTCCAGCACGCCCGCTTCGCATGATGCGCCCCAAAGGTTCTCATCCCTTGAATAAATGCTGTTCTTTTTGACGATTATCTCGATCTTATTCTTGTTAGCGTAATCGATCTCTTCCTCACGGGTCATGACCCATTCTCTGATGGGCGCTATGATCTTGAGGTCCGGGTCCATCGAAACTATCCCCACATCGAACCTCACCTGATCGTTGCCCTTTCCGGTGCATCCGTGGGCAACGTATTTTGCACCCTCTTTCTTTGCGACCTCGACCAATTTCTTTGCTATCAGCGGTCTTGCGATGGAAGTGCTGAGCGGGTAGATGTTCTGATACATGGCGTTCGCTTTCAGCGCCGGCCAGATATATTCGTTGACAAATTCGTCCTTCGCCTCTATGAGCTGTGCCTTCTCGGCACCGTTCCTTATGGCACGTGCGATGATATCATCACTGCTCGGCGGCTGCCCGACGTCGATCGCCACAGCGATAACGTCAAGATCGTACTTATCTTGGATCCATTTTATTGCGATAGATGTGTCCAATCCTCCGGAATACGCCAAAACAACCTTTTCCCGTTCTGCATTACTTTTTGGATCGGTCTTTTTTGCATTGCTAGCCATTGTATCCATTAACCATAAAAATCTTCTTTATTTAAACAGTTGTTTTGAAGAGTTGTCGTTTCATTGATCGGGACGTGTAGTGACACTGTTGTTACTGTGGCCACATTGCGTTATCATGTCGCCATTTCTGTTACGTCAGCAACTTTTTGGACAACACATGTTTTGTTTAAGACACATCACATATATCAGTGTTTTATACTGCACCATTATTAACTTTGGACATAGGAAGTTCACAAAATGGACAAGGTAGGAATAATCGGGGGAACAGGATATACGGGGAGTGAGTTATCACGCATGCTCTGTACACATCCGGAAGTAGAACTGGCAGCACTTACTTCGCGTCAGAATGCCGGAAAGAAGGTGTCCGAACTTCAGACATTCCTGAAGGGTTATTCTGATATCCGTTTTACCGAGAAGATAAGCGACACCAAGGATCTCGACCTCGTGTTTGTCGCCACTCCCCACGGCGTAGCGATGGACGAAGTCCCGCAGCTGATGGAATCAGGCGTCAAGGTGATCGACCTGTCGGGGGATTACCGTCTGCGCGACAAGGCCGAATATGCTAAGTGGTACGGACATGAGCAGACAGACGCGAAGAATCTGAAGAGTTCCGTTTACGGACTCCCGGAGTTCTTCCGCAGTAAGATAAAGAATGCGGACCTGGTCGCAAACCCTGGATGCTATGCAACATCGATAATCCTTGCATGCACACCGCTGGTAAAAGCGGGCGTTGTCGAAACCGATATCATTGCCGATGCCAAGAGCGGAACGTCCGGCGCGGGAATGGTGCCGTCCGCACGCCTTCACCATCCGTTCTGCGGTGAGTCGCTCATCCCATATAGTGTAGGAACTCACCGCCACACGCCGGAGATCGAGCAAACGATCGGAGACATCACAAAGGGCGGTGTCAAAGTGACGATGGTACCTCAGCTCCTACCGATCGTGCGCGGGATACTTTCGTCGTGTTACATGAACTTAAAGAAAGATATGTCCGATGAAGAGATAGCAAAGATCTTTGAGAAACAGTACGGCGAAGAGCATTTCGTCCATTACGTTAAGGAACCGTCCATCCGTGCCGTCGTCGGCTCCAACCATGCGCACGTTGGATCCAACGTTATAGGGAACAAAGTAGTGGCATTCGGAGTTTTAGACAATCTCGTTAAGGGGGCATCAGGCCAGGCTGTTCAATGCATGAACCTGATGCTCGGCATAAAGGAAACAACAGGAATAGACACTCCAGGATTGGGTGTATGAACATGATAGAAGAAATAGAAGGAGGCATAACGACCCCTCAGGGGTTCAAGGCCGCAGGTGTACACAGCGGTGTAAAATATCGTGCATTGGACCTCGGAATGGTGTACTCGGATGTACCCGCATCGGCGTTCGTTGGATATACGAGCAATGATGTGAAATCGGCACCTGTGCAGGTGATGATGAAGGAGAACTCGCCGAAGCTTTCCGCAGTGGTGATCAACAGCGGAAATGCGAATGCACTCACGGGACGCCGCGGGGTAGAGGATGCGATCGCTATGAAGCAAGCAGTTGCGAAAGAGCTGAATATAGATCCGATAGAAGTGGGCGTGATGTCCACAGGCCTGATCGGGCGTTTCGTCGACCTGCACAAGATACGCTACGGAATAAACCGTGCCGTACGAGCTCTCGACCTGGGGCGCGAAGCCGACAGTCTTTTCGCAGAAGCGATAATGACCACGGACACAATCAAAAAAGAATTCTCGGTACGCACACGTCTCGAAGACGGGACCCTTGTGTATATCGCCGCCGTATCAAAAGGCAGCGGAATGATATCTCCGCACATGAAGGTGCTACACGGCACAACGCTGTCAGTTGTCACAACGGATGCGAATCTTTCGATAGATTTCCGCAGCAAGTGGCAGGAGATCCTTGATGACAGCCTTAACATGGTGTCGGTAGACGGGGATCAATCCACAAACGACACATCCATCCTCATGGCGAACGGTAAGGCCGGAGGCAAATACGCCGATGAGGATCCGGAGTTCATAGCCGCGCTTGAAATGGTCATGACCAAGATCGCAAAGACGATAGCCAAGGACGGAGAGGGAGCGACAAAGCTCATCGAAGTGCAAGTGACGGGAGCGGACACAAAAGAGGATGCCCGCAAAGCCGTCCATAAGATCCTGAACTCGCCGTTGGTGAAATCTGCGATATACGGATCGGATCCGAACTACGGGCGCATAATGATGGCTCTGGGGAACAGCGGATGCAAGTTCAACATAGAGGATGTACGCCTGACGATAAAAGGCGGAGATCTGGAAGTTCCAATACTCGATATGGGAGCGCCGGTGTTCCAGGAGGAACGTTCCGTTGAGGTGGTGCGCATGGCAATGGACAACACCGAGGTCAGCATCCTGATAGATCTCGCATACGGAAAAGAATCCGCGGTGGGATGGGGATGCGACCTTACGTACGATTACGTACGCATCAACGCAGAATACGCGTCGTGATGAAGATGAAGATATACGTCGTGAAGTTCGGCGGAAATGCGATCCGCGGTAAAGAGGACCTGATGCGCTTGTCCAAGGAAGTGGCCGAACTCCTGAAAGAGGATGTGAAGATGATCCTTGTGCACGGCGGAGGCCCCGAGATATCCGCCGAAATGGAAAAAAGAGGCCTCAACCCTAAAAAGGTCGCCGGCCTGAGAGTCACGGACGAGAGTACGCTCGAGGTAGCACAAGACGTCCTAAGTGCTTTGAATAAGGATGTTACGGACAGTCTCACGGAAGCATCCGTCCCCGCGATAGGGATGCCCGGATATCTGTGCACTTTGTGCAAAAAGAAAGCACCTTATAAGTTGACCGAAGAAGGGAAGGAAGTAAAGGTGGACCTCGGTCTCGTGGGGGAGATCGAAGAGGTATATCCAGATACGTTAATGGACATTCTGGATAAAGGGATAACACCCGTGATATACCCGATCGGTAAAGACAAGAAAGGCAGACTTCTGAACGTCAATGCGGATACAATGGCCGCCGGTATAGCGGCAGGCATCGAGTGCGAGGAACTGATACTGATATCAGATGTCCCCGGGATATTGATGGATGTCAAAGATCCATCCTCCCTCGTTAACAAACTCACTCTCAAGGAGGTAGATGATCTGATAGCGGACGGAACGATCTCAGGCGGAATGATCCCCAAGGTGGATGCATGCCGCAGCGCCCTCTTCGCAGGCGTCAAGACGGTGCGCATGGTGAATGGGAAGGATCCCCGCAATATCCTCACAGATGTGATGAAGAACGTACCTCACGGAACAATAATAACAAAGTGGTAAAGATGGATCTCAACGAAATAAAAGAACTCAATTCAAAGTACCTTTTCCAGAATTACGGGCGCATGGATATAGCGCTCACACATGGAAAGGGAGCGTACCTTTACGACACCGAAGGCAAAGAGTATCTCGACCTGGTCTCGGGAATAGCTGTGAACTCCATAGGATACGCACACCCAGAATGGGTCAAAGCGATGGAAGATCAGATATCCAAACTCATACACGTTTCCAATCTGTATTACACGGCGGAGCAGGCCGAGCTCGGAGAAAAATTGGCGTCGGTCATGCCCGGAGACCTCCAACGCTCACTGTTCGTGAACAGCGGCGCAGAGGCGAACGAAGGTGCAATGAAACTCGCCGTCCGTTATACCAAACGCAGCAAGATCATCTCCGCTCTCAACGGCTTCCACGGCCGCACGTCGGCATCGCTGGGCGCGACAGGGCAGACCAAGTATCAGGAATCCTTCGAGCCGCTGATAAGCAACGCTTTCCGTTACTATGAGTATGATAACATCGAGTCTGTAAAGAGCATGATCGACAAGGACACAGCAGCCCTTCTGGTCGAACCGATACAGGGGGAAGGCGGCGTGGTCAAAGCGAAAAAAGAGTTCTTCAAGGGAGTACGCGACCTCTGTACAGATCACGGCGTGCTGATGGTGGTCGATGAGGTACAGACCGGGATCGGACGTACCGGTAAATGGTTTGGTATTGAGGAGTCCGGTGTTGTCCCGGATGTGATAACAATGGCAAAGGGCCTCGGAGGGGGCGTACCGATCGGAGCGATCACCACCACTCTTGAGATATCAAAAGTGATGACGCCAGGAACGCATGGGACCACATTCGGAGGGAACCCTCTGGTCAGCAGATCCGCATGCGCTGTGATCGACATAATAAAGAAAGAGAAACTTGTCGAGAATGCGGGAAAGGTCGGTAAAGCATGGATGAAGGACTTAAAGGGAGTGGGTTCACCCAAGATCAAGGACGTTCGCGGTTCCGGATTCATCATCGGCGTGGAGCTGAATTCGAACGAGACAGCATCTCAGCTTCAGAGATCGATGCTGAAAAAAGGGTTCATCGTGAACATCTGTCACGGTCATGTTCTGCGTTTGATCCCGCCCCTGATATTGACGTCCAGACAAAAAGATGATTTCATGTCAGCTTTCAATGAAGTTATCTGAAACCAGACACTACACATCCTTTTTCTAAACTTTTTAATACATTTTGTTCTGAATAGGACATAAATACTTAGAGAATATTTAGGTGAGCATGTCCAACATTGCATCAAAAGAAAGTCTTGCGGAAAGAACAAGAGCATATATAGATGCGCATCCGAGCATTAAAGACTGTATAGCTAAAGGCCTGATAAACTACTCTTCTCTGGCCAGGATGATAATGAAGGATATGAATGTCGATAATGAAGAGGCCGTGATGATCGCATGCCGCCGGTATGCGGGCAGGCTGAATACCACAAGCGACCATGAGCTCAGCATACTCAAGATCCTCAAGGACAGCAGATTGGAGATGAGGACGAAAACGTGCATTGTCACAGCGAAGAACGACTGGACCGTTCTTCACAAGATGGACAGCTTATTCAAGGATCTGTGGAACGAGAATTCCATCATGCAGGTGGTACAGTCGGCATCGGCTGTGACGATAATAGCGGACAGCATGCTCAAGGACAGGATCGTCGATACCGTCGGAAGGTTCAATATCATAAAGATAAGGGAGAATCTCGTGGAGATCGCAGTCAAGTCTCCCGAGAAGATCGTGGACACAAGCGGTGTTATCGCTTATCTCATAACGAACCTCTCCGATGCGGGCATCAACATCGAAGAGACGGTCAGTTGCCACACGGACACGATATTCATTGTCGGCGAGAAAGATATGATCAATGCGTACTCCGTGCTGACCAAATGCATACAGTCGGCCGAGAACCTGATCAAGAACTGAAAAAGAACGTTCTGCGGCAGCGTGCTATCTGAACAGTCGTTCGCGTTCATTCATAGAAGATTCTTTTTCTTAAGTGTCTCACTGACTTGTGTTCAATGAATTCGCCATTGAAGTGTGTGGTGACCCTTCCATACTGGTCCCTGCTAATGTTATGTATATTGGAGTAGACATAATAATCAAAAAGGAATGTATCCGGTTCCTCGGGGGTGCCGCTTACTCCGACGGCAATGAACAGCGGACCCGACAACTCAACATATGCTTTTTCTCTGGAAAGACACTCCTCTTTAAAATAGAGTTCAAGTTGGTTCCCCTTGAAGTTGGTCCCGTATATGCAATCGACCCAGAACTGAACTCCTTTGTATTCGAACATCAGGTCTGGCTCCTGAATGCCGTTCCTTTTCTCATCCAGTTTCTGGTGCCAGTCTTTTGGTTCCAAAACGGGGAAAAAGCCATGATCGACCATCAGATCGAACAGAGAGCGTTCAAATCTAAGCCCTATATTGGGGCTTGCCTTCTGCTGCCCATGATGATGTATCATGGTCAAGGTTAAGTTTCACTCGTCCGGATCATGTCTTAAGTTATCATAATGGAGTGGAGCCACCTCGGAGATTCGAACTCCGGACCTGCTGATTACAAGTCAGCCGCACTACCGGGCTATGCAAAGGTGGCTTAAGTCTGCTGTATGTGGGCATTCTTTTTATTACTTTCCGTTTGGGAACAGTAAGAAAAAATAAAGGCGGGGTCGCCCCCGCTGTTTCATTAAGGTTTCTTGAACCAGAGGAACCATACTACTACGCAGATAACGGCCAGAACTATGGCTATGATCACTACGTAAATGACCATCGAGCTTCCGCCGTTATTCGATCCTTCGCCGGGTCCGCCGGAATCTTTGACGAACGACGCGGTCAGTTCGATGTTCGAATCCACCGTTATTGTACGCACCGCCTCCGTATTGCCGTCGGACCACTCTTTGAACACGCTACCTTCGTCGGCGATAGCTTTTATCGTCACCGTTGAGGATTCGGCAAATGTTCCGGCACCTTCCACAGTCCCGTACCCATGGACATGTAGGGTCACTGTGAAATTCTGGATCGGCGTTGCACCGGTGGCTTCAAACGTTGCGTTACTGGCCGGTACAGTGAAATTATCGCCTGCGTTGTATGAAGCACCATCAACCGTAATGGTTATCGGCCCTTTGAATCCCGTAAATGGGTCCGCTTTCACAGTTATTACGGTTCCGGGGAAAAAGGAAAAGGTATCCCCAACTTGCACGGCACCCCCGGAGTCACCCCCAATTTTCCATATCACATTATTTCCCGTAAATGTGAGAACGGTCTTCTCGGGAGCCGTTGTCTCATCTTTGAACTGTGCATTAAGATTTATGGAAGCGTTAACATCATTAAACGTCAGCGTCGGACTGAATAAATTGGTTGGCGTTACCCATTTATAGAACACATAACCACTAGCTGGAATCGGTTTCACAACTACTGTTGAGCCCGCTGTGATAGGCACGGGCGCAGTATAAGTTGTGAATTCAGCATTATCGATTTTGTATTCTATCGTACCGCTCCCCTCTGTAACTGAGACGGTCAGTACATATGTGGCGTCTGCAGCAGAATTGTCATTGCTCTGCGACAAAGCACCGAATGCTGACAAGAACATTAGCGCGCCAAAGGTCGCAATTGCCGCGATCATCATTTTGTCTGTTTTCATTATTTCACCTCATCTCCCATCATGCCAGAACACAAACGCATCCCTGCATCACAACGATATCGATGAATGGCTCTACACATTTTTAACATATAGCGTGAAACGCAAGAAATAAAGGATCGGGGTTGCCCCCATTGTTTTATTATGGTTTTCTGAACAAGAAGTACCACAGTACCAAGCATATGATCAGGATCACCGCTACTGCGATCGCCACATACATGAGCGTCGAGTTACCGCCGCTGTTATTGTCGATATGGCTTACTCCGGCCACTGTGAATTCGACATTCGATGTGACCTCGAAATCATCGCCGGCCGTGTATGTTGCGGTACCCGCTTTGATGACCGGTGTACCTTCGAAATCATGATCTATCGTTACGTTAACCTTTATTTTGTCTCCGTAGGTGATCTGAGTAGTGCTTCCAACCAAATTCTCGCCGTCAAGGACCCATGTTACGCCCGGTGTATCCTTGAATGTGACCGTGAGGACCATCAACTGAACACCACTCGCAGTGAAAGTGACATCCGATGCGACCGTGAAATCATCGCCCGCCGTGTAAGTTGCGGTCCCTGCTTTGATGATAGGCGTACCTTCGTATCCCGGTTTGAGTCCCGTTGTCACCTTTATCGGCGGTGTGCCATATGTGACAGTAACAGTGCTTGTGGTGACTGGGTTGCCGTTGTATTTCCACACAATGCCTGGGTTGGCTTCGAATGTGACAGCGAAGGTCTTTGGATGTATACCAGATGCCATAAATGTTATATCCGCGTTGACAGGAAATTCTGCCCCCATGCTATAGGGTATGCCATTCGCCATAATTGCCAATATTCCTTCATACCCATCATTAACAGTAGCATCGACAGTTATCTTCTTTCCGGTTTCAACAGTAATGTTGCTATTTGTGAACGGACTTCCGTTGTACTTCCATGTAATGCCTGGGTCTGTAATGAACGTAATTACACGGCCCTGTTCTACGCCGGATGCAACTTTGAACGTAACTGCCGACGTGACTGTGTATTCCGTTCCCGCTGTGTAAGGACTGCCTCCCGCTGTTATAGCGGGTGTTCCGACATATCCCTGATTGAGTGTTACGGTCACAGTTATTTTCGTTCCGGAGTCAACATTCATGGGGTTATTGGTGTTATCAATTGTAACATTGCCCATTTTCCATGTGATGCCGGCGGAAAGTTCGAATGTAACGTCATATTTTACCACTTCATCTACAGGGACTATTGCACCTTCTGCATTGCTGTCTGCGCTCTGCACTGCCACGAATATGACAGATAACATTACAAGAGCGCCGATGACAGCAAATGCTGAGATCAACTTTTTGTTTGTTTTCATTTTATCACCTTGATATCCCATCATACCCGAGTTGTTGTGTGTTCGGGTATTATCAGGTATGGTTACGAATGGCTCTTCATACTCTTTAATGTAGGGTATGAAAAATACAAAAAAGAAGGAGAAACAGCCGTGTCAGGCATCGCTGAATCACCGAAAAAATAGGTTTAAACGACCGACATCTTTAATATGTATTAGATAATCGCGCAAACATTAGAACATCAAAATAACTAATGGTGACTGAAAATGGCAGACAATGACGCTAAAAAGATGGTCCGCCTGGACTACAAGGCATATTTCGCAGAGGGCGGCAGGCTTTACGACACAACAGACGAGGCCGCAGCCAAAGAGGCAGACATCTTCAACGAGAAGTACACATACGCACCCATGGCATACATCGTGGGATCCGGGAAACTATTCCCCGCACTCGATGATGCGATCTCAGACGCTGAGGTAGGAAAGGAAATCGAGGTCACAATCCCCACAGAGGAAGCCGCGGGCCCCAGGGATCCCAAGCTCATTGAGGTATATCCGATAAAAGAGTTCCACAAACAGGAGATCAACCCGTACCCCGGACTTCAGGTCACACTCGGGAACCGCGTAGGACATGTCATGTCCGTAGGCGCAGGGCGTGTAAGGGTCGACTTTAACAGCCAGCTTGCGGGATTCGACCTGTTGTACAAACTCACTGTCACAGAGATCATCGACAAGCCCGAGGACAAAGCAAAAGCGATCCTTGAGGTCGACTTCGGCGACAGCGAAGGATTCTCATTTGCATTCCCCGAAGGAAAGGTCGTTGTTACGCTTTCGGAGATCACAAAATTCCACCAGGACTGGCAGGTCGCAAGGTTCAAAGTGGTGACCGATCTCAGAGAGGCCTTCGGCGTTGATACAGTTGAATTCGTCGAGGTCTGGTCTGCAAAGAAGAAGGACGAATAAGATCAAATCTAAAGAGTTTAAAAACCACTTCACTCAAACTTATTCTTCTGGACGGGTGGCCTAGTCTGGATATGGCAGCAGCCTCCTAAGCTGCAGGCCGGGGGTTCGAATCCCCTCCCGTTCGCTTATAATTCTTCATCATTCAGCAAAAAGTCCCTCAAATGAATGCCGATTACTCCCTCATCGGAGCGTTCTGCGAATCTGTCCAACGAAACCACATATTTCGGGAAGTTGTCCCTTATCTCTTTCAGCGGAGCGAATTCTCGATCATAAACTTCTTTTGTGGAGAACTCCAGACACACCTGTATATATATCCGCTGACCGTCTGTTCTCTCAGCAACAAAATCTATCTCTTTTGTGTCAAACTTCCCTACGGATACATTGAATCCCCGTCTCACAAGTTCGATGTAGACGATATTTTCTAAGATTCCCTGAATATTATCCGCCCTTAAGCCTCGTATCGCATATTGCAAACTGTGGTCGGCAAGGTAATACTTGTCATTGGTCTCAAGCAGCCGTTTACCCTTTACATCGTAACGTTGCGCACGCCTTATGAGGAAGCCCTGTTCCAAGTATCTCATATAATTGACGATCGTTTCCGGATCGGTCCCCTTTCTACCCTGGCTCTTCAGGTAGTTTGCGATGCTTAAAGGAGAGACCAAGTTGCCTACGTTATCGTAAATGAAAGCGGCTATCTTTTCCATCAGTTGGGGATTCTTTACCGAGTTTCTTTTAATGACGTCACGCAACAGGGCCGTATTATGAATATCGGTTACAATGTGTGTCGCGTCACGTTCGGAAAAATCGAACATCGAGATCGGAGGGAAACCGCCCAGTCTGATATATTTCTCAATATCGGGATCCTTTTCAACTCCGCATTCCTCTCTGAACTGGATGAATTCTTTGAATGAAAGCGGATACAGGGTAAAGCTAATGGTCCTTCCTCCGAGAAGTGTGGAATAATCCGTGTCAAGCAGTTTTGAATTGGAGCCTGTGACATAGATGTCTGTGTTCATAAGCCGGATCGAATTGACTGCTTTCTCCCAACCTTCGACCTCCTGGACCTCGTCTAAAAAAATATAATATTTCTTTTTGTCTTTGATCTTTTTTTCTATGTAGTCAGCTAATTCAATGTAACTCAAAATGTCAAAGAATTCTGACTTCTCGAAGTTCATTTCTATAATGTGATCCGAATCGGTCTTCTTCAGGATCTCTTTTTGGATCAGCCTCAACAATTGGCTTTTACCGCTCCGTCTGATGCCCACTATTACTTTAACGAACGGTTTGTCAATGAATGTCTTAATCTTTTCCATATATAATGGACGATCGATCAGTATCTCTTTTTCATCCATTCTTCATCAAGATACTGTATGCGTTTCGCATATATAATATAATGTAAAACTTTAGTGTCACCCTAAACTTTTTATTATTTTCACTAAAAACTTTAGGGTTACCCTAAACTTTTTTCATCAATTTGCAGGCCGGGGGTTCGAATCACGCCCTCCCGTTCGCCACCTATACTTGGCAGATCCAACTGAAATGTAGCAGAAACGTTGTGGTATGTTGTTAGTTCAGTTAAAAGCAAAGTTGTCAAAACGTTCAGCAACTTTATTAATGGACAGGCTTTTTTATTCACATGGCAGGCTTAACAAAAGAACTCGCACTGAAGATGCCTCTCAACCTGGGGGCATCCAAATCCGGCATCGCTACAAGGGAAACGCTCAGAGGTCAGCATCTGGCGGATATGGAATATGTGCTTCCGGATGCAAGATCGGCAATAATATTCTGCGTACCGTTCGATCAAAGTCTCATCGAACCCTTCCTTAGCAAAAAGAGCTTTGAGTTAAGCACCAATAAGATAAGAACGACCACATTCGCTTTCGGAATATCTTTTGAAATATCCACGGTGCTCACATCGTTAGGCTATAAGGCATACCCCATCGCTTCGAACTTTGCCTTCAGGAAAGAGTCCGAGAACGGTATTTTTGACCGTATACCTCCCATATCGCTCAAGCTGATGGCGAGAGCCTGCGGACTGGGGCACATAGCACAGTCTGGCCTTCTCATCAACAAGGAGTACGGAGCGGCGTTCTCTCTTGGCGGTGTAGTAACGGACGCAGATCTGGAACCCACCCCGCCGCTGCCCGAGAGCGGGAACTATTGTGACGGATGCCTGATGTGTAAAAGGGCGTGCATCGTCGACCATATCAACCCCGGGAGAGTAACGATAGAACTCGGGAACGAGACAATAAGGGCCGGCAACTGCAGATTGCCCGCAAGGTGCGCATACCCATGCGGAGGGCTTACCGGATTGCATAGGAGCGGCGAATGGTCAACATGGTCGCCCGGACGTTTTCCGCTGCCGGAGGACGATGAGGAGTACCGTACTATTTCAAAGAAATATGTGCAAAGATACCTTCAAAGAAAAAGAGAGGGCGCGATATCTTACAACCCCTTGCTGGCGTATCCTTATGAGATGCAGTATGCATGTTGCAATTGTCAATTCGTCTGTCATCCGGACTTAGAAGAAAGGAAAAAAAGATTCGGGATGCTGAGGAACAGCGGCGTAGTCGTAGAGAAAGAGGACGGACGAGTATATGCGGTCACGCCACAGGAGGCGAAGAAATTCATTTCTGAGATGCCGCCGGAGAGAAAAAAACTGTTCACTGACGAATGATGTACCATTTCAAAGAATGTTTTCCTGCAGCGGGAACAAATGCGCATGTTGAAGTCTTATAACATAGAGGTAATATCGCCGCATATGCCTTTCAGATATGCCGGAATGGAAAAAACTATTGTCAACGCTATAAAGGACGCTGTCGAGGGGAAGGATGTTGCCGTTGCCTTCTCGGGCGGGTTGGACTCGGGGTTGATGTCGGCCATTGCCAAGAAGTATGCCGACTCGGTTCATTTGTACACATGCGGGACAACCAAATCACATGACACAATAATGGCAAAGGATCTTTCCGAAAAGCTGGAGCTTCCGTGGACGCTCGCCGAGATATCAAAAAGGAATGTCGAACTGCTCATAAAAGAAATGATCGCCGCCACCGGCACTACAGATCCGTTCACCATCTCCTACGAGCTGCAGCTGTTCTGTGTCTGCAGGGAAGCGAAAGAGGACGTCGTAATAACAGGCCAGGGCGCGGATGAATATTTCATGGGATGTGCGAAATTCGTCGACCAGACCGACAACGATTATGAGATGCAAAGGAAAGCGGCCGTGGACAGACTTCTGAAAGTATCCATTCCATGCGAATTATTTATCGCCAAACACTTCGGAAAAGAGCTTCTTTATCCGTATATGTCGGACGAAGTGTTATCCGGCGTCAGGGAACTCGACGAGAATGATCTGAAACCAAAGGATATGGATTCCAGGAAGATAGTCCTTCGAGAGATAGCGGAGGACCTGGGATATCCGTACATCGCGACAAGGCCGAAGAAGTCATCGCAATACGGTTCCGGAACCACAGACATCATCCGTGCGTTGGCAAGGGAAAAAGGATTGTTCTATAACGAGTACATCGCATCCCTGTGCGACGAGGTTTTATTTAACGGGAATTCAAAGGGCAGAGGCTCGGTCATCAACGCGCGCATCGATTCGATCGTTAAGGTCGAGGCCGAGAAGATATTGCAGCAGCTGAGGCTGTCGCCATCTGAGGCGGTGGAGATGTTCTATCGGAGGATCATTGAGGACGGCGGCATACAGTCAGTCGAAAGACCTGCGAAGAAAGATCGTTGACAATCAGCCATGGAATCGGAATTTTATCTCACAACGCTGGGTCAATTATATAAACTATTGAATAGGATACATAGTGGGTGAAACCTTAACAACTTCAACTTCAAATGAGTTAGCCAACCCGGTAACGTTAGGTCTTTACGGGTTCGCTTTGGCAGTGATATTGCTATCGATACACAATCTCGGATACTTCGGAATGGATCCGACTGTGATAATGGCGGCAATATTTATGGGTGGTATAGCACAGTTAATCGCTGGATTGATAGAGATGAAGAAGAACAGCATGTTCACGGGGACCGTATTCACATTATTGGGGCTCTTCTGGATAGCATTCGGTATCTTACAGATGGGTGCATTAGGAGTGATCTCATTGGGTGCGCCGAACCACACTTCTTTGTCCACATTCTTCCTTATATTCACGATATTGGTAATATTGCTGACATTCGGTACGTTCAAGCTCCCGAAGTCATTCATTATTACCTTTTTGCTGATAGTCGTGACATTGGTCCTGCTGACAAGCGGAGCATTCTTGGAAGAATCGATCCTCACGAAGGCAGGCGGTGTTGTCGGGTTCCTAGCGGGAGCGGCAGCAGTCTACATAGCATCCGCCGAAATATATGCCGAGCAGTACAAGAAGCCCATACTGCCCCTTTAAACAATAAAATGTCCCATCCGGGACATCACTATTTTTTTTCCTGAGACAACGGGTCGGTTCTTTTGTTTCTAATAATGGAACATTAACTTTTTTCTTTATGAAGATGGAATGAATCAATCACAGAGTGCTCTGCGCCCTGGGCTGTAAGCACACTTTTCATAAGGAAGATCTCAGAGCAAACAAAAGAACCGACCTCGAGTTCCTTGTTTTCATTAATGAACTCTGTAAGGCGTTTCGAGGGGTCTCTTACCCTGCCGATGGTGATGTGTGCCTTGAAGGGCTTCCTGTCATAATCTATCCCGATAGAATCCAGCATTTTGTCGAGATCGGAAAGAATGCTTGAGAACGGCTCCCCCGGTGCGGAGCCTATCCAGACAACACGGGGGGAATTGTTATTCGGAAATGCTCCTATACCTTTCATAGATACATCAAAATTGTGATAATTTTCTAAAGATCTCATATGTGCGGACAATTTCTTCAATTTCGAAGCATCCACATCACCCAGGAACCGCAGAGTAAGGTGGATCTCCTTTGACACGCCGACCCCCCGGATATCTTTCAATTCTTTCAAGGAGTCTTGGATCGGAGGCATCTTCGGAATGCCGATCGATATGAACGACCTTATCTTTTCCATTTCATCAGATAAGGGCTGTCTTCAGTATTATAATTTAACATAGGCGAACTAAAGTGTTAAAATAGTTCATCCCAATAGACTGAATCGAGGGAACGCTGTGGAAGGATCCGAGATGACCAAGGATGTTGAAGTTCTTCTCGGGAATCCGAAAAAAGCTATTCTTGCGATGGCGATCCCCACCACAATAGCGCTGGTGGCCCAATCCGTTACCAACCTGACCGATGCCATGTGGGTGTCCGGCTTAGGAACAGATGCGCTTGCCGCAGTAGGGATAGTGTTCCCGCTTTTCTTCATAATGGTGGGGATCGGTCAGGGTATCGGCATAGGTGCCGCTGCTGCGATCTCGAAAAGGATAGGTGCAGATAACAAAGCAGATGCAGACAGAACGGCCGCTCAGGCCGTGGCATACATGATAGTTGCCAGCGTGATAGTGACCATAGTGCTTTTGATATTTCTTGAACCCATTTTGAGATTTTTGGGGACCGGCGCCAGCGAGGAGACCATACAACAATGCCTCAGGTTCGCAAGACCGATGGTAATGTTCACGATCGTGTTCCTGGCAGTCGGGGTGATGTCCAATGTCATCAGATCGGAAGGGGCCGCCAAGCGATCCATGTATGTGGTGATCATGGTGGCGGTCATCAATCTGATAATAGAACCGTTCTTCATTTATGACTACGGACTCGGATGGGGTATGACCGGAGCATCGCTCGCCACTATAGTCGCGGAGGCGGCAGGTATAATGGTGATAATCTATTGGTACATTATCAAAAAGGATCTGTTCCTGAAGTTCAGATTCAGAGGCTTCAGATTTGACCGGCTGATAGCGAAGGATATCTTCAGTGTGGGTATCCCGGCCGCTTTCCAGATGATCGTGATATCGCTCGTTTCGATATTCATGCTCCGTATATTGCTTATGGCGGGCGGAGATGACGGCGTTGCGATATACTCCTCAGACTGGAGGATCATCAGCATCCTTACGATACCGGTTATGGGTATCGCGATGGGAATAGTCCCTGTATGTGCCGCCGCGCTCGGAGCGGAACGTTATGATAAGATCAAGGACGCTTACAACTATGCGCTGAAGATCTCCATCTCATTGATGGTTGTTGTTATGATTATTACGATCATCTTCGCACCGCAGATGAATATGGCCTTCACATATTCGGCTGATACTGAGCATTTGAGAGGAGGCATGACCGATTTCCTCAGAATAGCGGCATTGTTCCTGCCGTTCTTTGCGATGGGGAATTGTGCCGAATCGCTTTTCCAATCCTTGGGAATGGGAGTGAGGTCTCTGACCTCTACGATATTCAGGAATTTCCTGATGATCCCTCTTTGCTATGCCGCAGCGGTACTGACATCCGGACTGACATACATCTGGTGGGGAGCATCGTTCGCAGAGATAATAGCATCCGGACTCGTCCTTATATGGAGCTTCTATGTCCTGAGAGGCTTCATCAGGCGCAGATCCGGAATCGATAGAAAGCCGTCCGAAGCGTGTTCGAACTGAGTATTTCAGAAAACTTAATACCTGTAACACTTATCCGATCATCATGCCCCATGCCCCGATATTTGTGGATCATCAGGCAGATCTCGCCAAAGGCAACCAGGGGCCTTTTCATGCCGGAAGAACGGAAAAGAGCGTAGATGCCGTAAGTTCACTTTCTGTCGCGATCATAGGCAGGTGAAGATATGTGGAGAACGTTCCCGATCCAAACATCCAACCTTTACCTAAGGCCGTTCAAGATAACGGATGCGGCGAAGGCGTACGAGAATTGGATGTCGGATGATGACGTGACCGAATTCCTGACCTGGGACACGCACAGATCTCCCGAAGAATCGGAAAATATAATAGGGAAGTGGGTACGAGAATATGAATACGGCACCATGGAATGGTGCATTGTGCACAAACGGAAGGAAGAACCGATAGGGAGCATCGCTGCGGTGCAGGATTTCCCGGAAATGAGATACTGCGAGATCGGGTATTGCATCGGAAAGGAACACTGGGGGAAAGGGTACATGACGGAAACGGTGAAAGCTGTGACAGAATACATCTTTAGGAATACGGATTATATCTGGATCCAGGCAAGATGCGACTCCGAGAACTACGGATCGAGAAAATGTCTCGAAAAATGCGGCTACAAACTGGCTGCGGTCTTTGAACTTCCCAATGAAAGGATGGGCGGAGAGATAAGAACATACCATATGATGAGTATCGAACGCAAAGATATCCGGATGTGAACCATGAGCAACGAGAACTATCAGAAATGCCGCACATGCCGTTTTTGCATCCATTCCCGTGATAGCTGGGTATGTTCGCTGAGAGGTTCGCCCACGCACGATGACGGCACATGTGAAAGATACAGGCCGGGTTCATGCGAGAACTGCAACAACATCATTCTGACCAAAAGTAAAGCCGTATGCAGGGTCACCGTAGAAGAGACCGATGTACTGAATGTCTGTTCCGATTACGACCCATCGGGAAGAAGGTCAGTATGAGGCGTTCCTTTTTTTGCGTCCTTCGAATGTATTCTTAACGGAAGCCTTTGCCAGACTTGAACCGAGCATGACGTTCTTTGCCGAATCCGGTATTCCGTAGTATACAATGTTGTCGGTCACGCCCACATCGCACTTCATCTTTTCCTTCAGAGCCGAATACGATGCCTGGAGATCACCTATGACCTTGTTCAGGGAGCCGGATATCTCGTACATGTTGTCGTTAATGAACTGCATCTTATTCTTGAACGGTTTGCCGCCTGCCAGCAGGGGGTTGTACGTATCATCTAAATAATCTTGGTCGAGGTCGTCCACCGCGTCCATCATATACACTGCGGCGGTCAGATGGGTGAAAATGTTCTCCAGGCCGTCATCTGCCTGTTCCCCGGCGATATCTTTCAGTGCGAACGCAAGGGATCTGCCGAATGTCTCGCCCATACGCACAGCGTCTGAACACCCGGCCTCTTCCATGCTTCTGAGTTTTTCGAATCCTTTCCCCACAACATCATCGTATTCCGGATACTTACGTTCGGCCTTAGATATCGCTTTTCCCAGTATCACGGAGGCCGCACTGCTTTTTATCGAAGGTTTATCATATTTGTCATCAACAAGCTCCCATTTTGTCAGGAGGATCGTGTATGCCGCCATTTTCCTGAAAAGATCGGAATCGGCCTTTGGATCTTTGAACACGCAGACAGGTGATATTTTCGTACCATCGAAATAAGGACAGTCGCCTGTGAATGAGTTCATTATGATCGTGTTGAATGTCATATCATAATTTACGGCAGACGTAGACACAACTCCGAATTCCGATTTGAGCTGGTGGCAGGTCTCGCAATAGTACCTTCTGTATGAGGAAAGGTCCGACGGGGACATTTTCATGTAAAGAGGGATGGTGTATCCGAACATATGACAAGCACATAAAAGACGAATGAATAGAAAATAGTGCCTAATAACGTATTTATAACCAGACACCGATTAATGGTTGGATTATATATCCATATAAGATAAGTTGGCGAATAATACGATACAGATAGCTATCTACGGAAAAGGAGGGATAGGGAAGTCCACGTCCTCTGCCAATATTTCTTTTTCTCTCGCTGACATGGGCAAAAAGGTCATCCAGATCGGCTGCGATCCCAAACATGATTCAACAAGAGCACTGATCCAGGGAAGGGAACAGACCACCGTTCTCGATTATATCCGTAAGACCCCGCCTTTTGACAGGAAACTCAACGACATAGTTCTGGAAGGAGTAAAAGGGATAAAATGCGTGGAGGCGGGAGGCCCGGAGCCCGGGATAGGGTGTGCCGGAAGAGGCATATTAAGCACATTCGACACTCTTAAGAAACTCGGACTGAACGATGTTGATTTTGATGTGAAAATGTATGATGTCCTCGGCGATGTGGTGTGCGGCGGTTTTGCGGTCCCGCTGAGGAACGAGTATGCGGACGGAGTATATCTTGTGACCTCCGGGGAATTCATGTCCATTTACGCTGCGAACAACATCCTCAAAGGGATAAAGAATTTTGATAAGGGAGTTCCGAGAGTGGCCGGTATAATCCTGAACTGCCGCGGTATCGAGGATGAGATCGAGACCGTGGAAAGGTTTGCGGCCGCAGTCGATCTGCCGATCATCGCTTGTATACCCAGAAGTAAACTGTTTGCGGAGGCAGAGGCATCGGGTAAGACGGTCGCAGAGATGTTCCCCGACTCAGATATCGTAAAGGAATACAGGAAGATCGCCGATAACATCATCGGCATGACGGAAGGCAGATCATCATTATTTGATTCTAAACCGCTGAATGATGCGCAAATGGAACTGCTGGCAAAAGGGCAGGCAGTCAAGGCGGGAAACAATATAGACACCGTCAATACGGGAACGGCGTGCCGAGGGTGTTCATCGAGAACGCTCAAGAACAAAGTAACCACCGAGAAGAATATCCTGTCGTACTGCGCAACGTCCGGAGCGGTGCACGGGTGTTCATCGATAACAGATGCGATCGTTATCATACACGGTCCGCGGAGCTGCGCACACATAATGTCGTCAATGAAAACGATCTCGGAAATAATCAGAGGCAGCAAAAGAACGATCGAGGAGATGCATTCGCTGAGGATGGTCTCCACCGACATCGATGATACGGTATCGGTCTTCGGCGGCGCCGGGCTGTTGGAAGAGAAGATCAGAGATATGATTTTAGAAGGGCAAAAGAATATTTTCATCGTTACTTCATGCATCCCCGGGATAATAGGAGATAATACCATCGATGTGGTGAATGCGATCTCCCTTGAATACCCAGACATTTATTTCAGGGTCATAGAGGCGGACGGCAATATCACCGGGGATTGGGAGGATGGGGTAATAGAAGCTGCCGACGCTATCCTCGACATCGTGGATGATTCCGTAAAACCCCGGGATGACACCGTGAATATTCTGGCAGAAAGGTATTTTTTCAAACGCGGTGAGGATAAAGACAAAGACATCTTCAGGCTGTTCGATCCGTTCGGCATCAAAGTGAACTGCAGGTTCCTGTATGAGGCATCGATGGAGTCGATACGCAACTTCCGTCTCGGGAAAATGAGCTATATCGCCGACAATGACAGCTGTTCAGTGAGGGTGGCAAGGATCGTTCACGAGAAGTTGGGTGTTCCGGTAGATACAGAACCTCTGCCCATCGGCATCAGGGCTTACAAAAGATTCTCAAAAAAGGTAGGGGAAGAGTTCGGGATCGAAGAAAAGGCAGCCGAAGCTGCGGCGGAAGAGGAGAGAAAGTATTACGCCGAGATAGCGAAGATCAAACCCAGACTGGAAGGAAAACGGGTGATCATAGAGAACAGATTTCATGAGGATATCGATTGGCTGATAGAGCTGGTCACAGATCTGGGTATGGAGATTGTTTTGGTGGAGCTGGGCCAACTGAATACACGGAAGGAGAAGTCCCCGGAATCGAGATACGCATCTTCGGGAATACTCTTTAGGGATGAACGTACTTACATCGATGTGTTGTCGGACATCAAAGAGTTCTCTCCAGATATCATATTATCCAACACCCTCCGCGCTGAATATGAGGAAACCTGCTGCATAGGCTATTCTAATCCGGGGCCGGGGATGAAAGGCATATTGAACTTCGGGAAAAAGATCGGCGATCTTATGCTTATCCCGAAAACAGAGGGATGGAGAGATATAAGATGATCGAAAGGATCTGCATGGATGGATTCACGGGTGCGCTTCTGGCGGCAGAGAGCTTCATTGACGGGAGGGCGGTCCTGCACGGGCCGGGAGGATGCAGAGGCTATAATTTTCTGCTGGCGTCCAACTGTTTCCCGCGGTCTGAACCGGAAGATATGAAGAAATATTCGATACAATATTTCTTCGGGTCGCCGAGGATACCCTGTACATATATCGATGAAGAAAGCTACATAAACGGCTCCGAAAAAAAACTTGAGGAAAGTATCCCGATCATATGCGGTGCGGACGACAGTTTCGATGTTTTCATTCCGTCCCCGGGTGCGGCGTTGATCGGCGATAACATCACGGATGCGATAGAAAGGGCCGGATATAAAGAAAAGGCGCTGGCGATCGACGAGTCGCTGATATCTCAACCTTTCTCAACAAGTTACGATCATATTGTGAAAACGATAATCGAATGGAAAGCACCGAGGAAAAAAGAAAAGATCCCGAGAGCCGTGAACATACTCGGACTCCCGATATCAAGCAAAGATTGGCAGGATGCTCTCGAGGAATTGAAGTCGATACTGAAGGATATGGAGATAGAGATCATATCCTCGCCCGGAGCGGGCTGCGGTCTTGACGAACTGGAAAGGTCCACGGCGGCCGAATACAACGTTTGCGTCTGCCCCGAGTATTGTAAAAAGACAGCCGAGTTCTATGAGCGAGAATACGGTATAAGCACGATATTCTCGGAAGCAGGCGCACCTGTAGGTTTTGATGCAACGGAACATTGGGCAAAGAACATCGGGAAGGTCATGGGGGCGGACACTTCAAAGATCGAAGGGCGTATCCGCACGGCAAAGCAGAGAGTATTCAAAAAGATGAACAGTTCGTTCCTATCCAGACGCGTAAAGGGGATGGGGTTCACGATCATGGCGGACAGCTCGATAACATATCCGCTCACAAAATGGCTGTATGATTATCTTTGTTTCCTGCCAGTCAGCATTTCGGTGGATCCGGGAGAGGACAGCGGCATGGAATCGTCGATTGTCGAGTTCCTTAACGAAAAACGGATCAAAGAGGCATGGAACTCAAACCCCTCGCAGCCGGTGGATCTTCTGTTCACGGACGGGCATACGGCTGAGACCCAAACAATGTTGGGAAAGTGCATAAAGGGAGTGGACATATGCGCACCCAGTCTTGCGGGCATGAGTTTCATCCCCAGACCGATTTTTGGGATAAGAGGTGCAATATACATTTTGGATGAGATATATGGTAGCATCTGATTTTTCAAAAATAAGCACGATTTTATAATCTGTCGTTGCAAAAGCAATGCAAATTGTCTTTTTCAGACCCCATAATTAATATATCCTTATGGGATACGCAGATTATACCTAGCCAGCAGGTTAGGGAAGGTGAAATTAATGTCTTCCGATGCAAAAACCATCGAAAACCTGACCGAGTTATATATGAGCCAGTCCCCGGCAGCGTTCACATCGATCGCAATGCATGCAAAGGAGCCAAACGACTACTCAAAAAGAGTCGATGGCGCTGAGCACGGAGGCACGCCCGAATGCACATACGGGTGCTGCAATGAAAAGGGATGCTGTGCGTCCGGATGGTGGTATGTAGGATGCGTTGTAGGTATCGTATGCTGCTGCATGTGCTGCTGTTACATAACAAACGGATTCTACGGCGCATGGACATACTGGCCCTTCTGAGTTAAAGACGATGAGGCCGTTCATCAGTATTATAATAAAACCGACACTGGACTGCAACATTTGCTGCAAGCATTGTTATCATACTCTCGAAGAGAGAACATCTGAAAGAATGAGCATTGAAACTTTGGATAAACTTTTCCGTATGTTATCTGAGGAATATGAGTCCGTGTGGTTCATTTGGCACGGCGGCGAACCATTGCTTATGCCGTTCGGATTCTACAAGGACGCTGTTGCGCTCCAGGAAAAATATTTCGGGAAGAACTCCCACAGGATCGGCAACACCATACAGACAAATGGTATCGAGTTAAACAGAAGGTTCATCGATTTCTGCAAAGATAAGATGATAAACATCGGAGTATCCTTCGAAGGGCAGTACAACGATGTTCTCAGGGAAAAGACGGATGTTGTAAAAGAGAAGATCAAGTACCTCAGCAATAAAGAAAGGGTGTTCTCGGTCAGTTCGACGATCTCGTCGGAAACGGCATCTAAACAGAAAGAGATGTACAAAAAGTTCAGGGCCGACAAGACCGCCGTATCTTTTGCGCCAGTGATACCGGCAGGGTGCGCAGCATGCGGAGACACCGTCCCTAATGCAGACGAATACATCAGATCGAGCATAGAATGCTTTGACGAATGGTTGTTCGACAAGAACACCGAGATCCCGTTGATCCCCCATTACCTCTACATCCTGAATGCACTCGGGGATCCTCAGGAGTCCGACTGCGCTCATAACTCATGTCTGACCAAATGGATGTGCGTTTACCCCAACGGGGATCTTTACCCCTGCGGCAAAGGGTGCCCTCCCGAATTCAGAATGGGGAACCTGAATTCAATGAGAAAAATATCGGACGCATTCGGCACGGAAGGGTTCGGAAAGATAATATCCGGTACAATCGAAAGAAGGAACAGATGTATGGCGGAATGCAGCCTTTACAAATACTGTAACGGAGGCTGCAGCATTGATGCATATTATGAGACCGGACTTGGCAGTAACGGAGGCGATTCATGCAGGATATTCAAAGAGGTGTTCGGACATGTTCTTTCATCGGTCGAAGAGATCGTTCAGACCAGGTCCGATCTGTCTCAATACAATAAATTCGTCAGAGACGCTGTTTTAGGAAAACTCATCAACCCGAAGATAACCGGTCAGTGATCCATCTCGCCCACCGCATCGATCATTATCTTCACGTTCTTCGGAAGTGAGACCACCCCGACGCATGTTCTCGCGGGATAAGGTTCGCTGAACGTTTTTGCATAGATCGAATTCATCAGAGCGAAATCATTCATGTCGGTCAGATAAATGCTGACCTTGATGACATGCCCCTTTTTGACCCCCGCGGCAGAAAGGACCGACACAACATTCTGTAAAGTAAGCCTTATCTGATCATCAGTTCCTTCCGGTATCTTTCCATCCGCTGGGTCAGTGGGGATCAGCCCCGAAACAAATACCAATTTATCGGAAATGACCGCTTGGGAATACGGACCGGCGGGCAAGGGGGCCTTCTCTGTTCTGACAGGGATCATCTGAATTCTTCCTTCCCCACATCGTTGAGATCATAAGGCGTGCGCTGGTATACGTAATAGTTAAGCCAATTCGTGAACAGCAATGTCGCATGCCCTCTCCACGTAACGACCGGGTCGTTATGGGGATCGTCGTTCCTGAAGTAGTTATACGGAATGTTTGGGTTAATGCCCCTTTTCAGATCTCTTTCGTACTCATATGCCAACGTTCCGGCGTCATACTCCGCATGGCCTGTGACGAATATCTGTCCCGCTTTCTCAGACGTTACGATGCACACTCCCGCAGTTTTAGATTCGGATATTATGTGGAGGCGCGGATGTTTATTTATGTCGTGCGCACGGACCTCTGTGTTCCTTGAATGCGGCATGTAGAAAACATCATCGAATCCTCTGGTAAGCGGTTCGTCCTTTACGTTCAGCGTGTGGCCGAATATGCCCGACATCTTCTCGTTCAGAGGATATTTCGGGATGTTGTAATGATAGTACAGGCCGGCCTGAGCTCCCCAGCAGATGTGCATGGTGGATGTCACATTTGTTACGGTCCACTCCATGATCTCGCAAAGCTCATCCCAATAGTCCACTTCTTCGTAAGAGATGTTCTCTACGGGAGCCCCCGTTATTATCGCACCGTCGAATTTTAGGTCCTTTATCTCGTCGAACGTGTAGTAGAACTTATCCAGATATTCCTGTGAAGTGTTCTTCGATTCGTGCGTGGCCATCTGTAAAAATGATATATCGATCTGCAAAGGGTTGTTACCGAGGAGCCTGAGGACCTGTATCTCCGTCTCTATCTTCGTAGGCATGAGATTGAGGATCAATACCTTCATAGGACGTATGTCCTGGCTGGTCGCACGTCCCTCTCTCATTACGAAAATGTTCTCTGATTCGAGGGCTGCTCCAGCGGGAAGGTCATCGGGTATATTTATCGGCATTTAGGGGTACTTCCTTGTCAGTATCAAGATGGATGCAATCGTTAGCTTATTTATCTTTCTTTTCTCTTATGGACTTCACCAGCAAGACGCAGCTTAGTATTCTATGCCCTTTCTTGCAGAGACGCCCTTATCGAAGGGGTGTTTGATCAGACCCATCTCGGTCACAAGATCCGCATATTCTATTATCTTCTTGGGTGCGCCTCTGCCGCTCAATACGATCTCGACGTTCTTCGGCCTTCCTTTCAGCACGCCAATGACCTCTTCTGGATCCAGAAGTTTCCAGTCCATTGTGTTGTTTATTTCATCCAGTATCACCAGATCGTACTTTCCGGAATAGATCTCTTCCTTTGCCCTCTGAAGGGTCTCCTTTGCTATCCTGATATCAATATCCCTCGGCACCTTTGAGACCATGTGGTCAAGACCGAGCGGGAGTATTGTAAAATTCGGTATTCTCTCTGCGGCAAGATGTTCGCCGTAGTTCTCTGACGGTTTCAGGAACTGGATCATCAGGACCTCAAGCCCTCTGCCGGATGCCCTGAACGCAAGACCCAAACATGCGGTGGTCTTTCCCTTTCCCGGCCCTGTGTATACATGGACCAGACCTAACTCTTTTTTGATCTCCGGAGATACTTTGCTCATTGTTACCGCTGATCGGATTGCTGTGATAGGATTAAAAGTATATTCTCCACTATATGAAAAGTGTAAGATTATTAATAAACAAAAAATAATGCTGGGTGTAATGGCTCCCTCTGCAAAATTTATTACGCCTGAGATGAGAACTCTTCTCATTGCGTGTTGCGCAGGGGTCTTCATTATGCCGTTGATGAGCACGATGATGAATCTGGCGCTTGTCGACATGGGCAGGTTCTTCGATGTCGGCGCCGAAAGTCTGGCCTTGGTCAATACGATCTTCTTGTTAGGGTCTGTTGTATCCATGGTCCCTCTGGCAAAAATATCCGACATAGTAGGAAGGAAGAAGATATTCATTATCGGCCTCATTATCACCACGATCTGTTCGATAATCGCAGGATTGAGCGCATACGCCGGTAATTTCACAATATTGCTGGCAATGAGATTCGGCATGGGCGCCGGGTCTGCGGCCGTTTCCCTTACGAGCGTTGCAATGCTGACCGAAGTGTTCCCATTCGAGAGAAGGGGTTGGGCGATAGGGATACAGACCGCTTTCATATATTTCGGCAGTGCGGTGGGGCCGGCCTTTGGGGGAGTGATCTGTCAGTTCCTCGGATGGAATACGATATTTTTCTTCATTCTGCCGTTTGCGCTTCTCGCACTTTTCTTCATATCGAAGTTCAATATGAACTTCAAGTTGCACGAAGGGAAGAAACTGGATCAGAAAGGGTCGGTTTTATTCAGCGCCACGGTCATGATCACGATGTTCGGTGCGATATTCCTCCCTGATCCAAAGGGATTCATACTGATCGCAGTAGGTATGGTAATGCTGTATTTCTTCTTCAGACACATAAAAGGAGCGGAATTCCCCGTCCTGAATTTTGGGATATTCAAGTACAAGGTCTTCTCGCGTTCGGTCATCGCGACATTCATGAATTATGCATCATCATATTCTGTATCTTTTTTTCTGGCCATTTATCTTCAGAGCATAGGTATGCTCAATCCTATGAATGCGGGGATGATAATCGTGATACAGCCCGCGATCCAGGTCGTTCTGACAATAAAGTTCGGAAGCCAGTCTGACAGGATCAAAGATAAACGCATACTGCCTACATTGGGCATGGCGATAACAGCTGCGGGGGTCCTGATGATAATGTTCCTCGGAGAACCGAACATCAATCTCCCATTCATCTGCGTCATATTGGCGGTCCTCGGGGTTGGTTACGGGGTGTTCTCTGCGCCTAATACGAGCGCGGTCATGTCATCAGTTCCGCCAAAGCTGCGCGGCGAGGCATCAGGTATGGTGGCGCTGCTCAGACAGCTGGGGATGATGGTCAGCATGACCATAGCGATGTGTACAATAAGCATCATAATGGGCTCTAGCAGTTCAAATGCATTCATTTACGGTCTGACATCCGCTGAGCAATTCTCCGCATTCATTGCCGTGATACAGGTCGCTTTCGGCATATGCTTTGTAATGTGTGTGATCGGTACCTTGGCCTCATGGTTCAGGGGAAAGAATCCGGAAGGGATCTCCGAATTCGAATAATCAGACAACATTGTTATTTTTTATGCCGGCAAGTTTGGCGGACACGGACACCGATAGGTCTGAAAAGAGACGGTCCGAATCGCTAAAATAATAACAGCGAAAAATTATGTTGGGGACGATGACATCCTACGCAAGGTCGATCTCCATCGAAATGAAGACCATCCTCGTAGCATGTTGTGTAGGGGTTTTCATCATGCCTCTCATGAGTACCATGATGAATCTGGCACTTGAGGGGATCGGCCACAGTTTCGGTGTGGGCCCGGCAGATCTGGCACTGGTCAACACTACTTTTATCATCGGATCGGTCGTGGCGATGGTCCCGCTTGCGAGGGCATCAGACATCATCGGCAGGAAAAAGGTATTCATCATCGGCATCATCGTCACTGCGATATGCTCTGTGATCGCTGCTTTCAGTCCGACATTCTTCACATTGCTTGCGATGAGGTTCGGTATGGGGGTCGGGTCAGCTACCATTGAGCTTGCAAGCATAGCGATGCTTACCGAGGTGTTCCCATTAGAGAGAAGGGGATGGGCAATCGGAATGCAGGTGACATGCGTATATGCCGGGATAGCTCTCGGCCCGGTATTCGGCGGAACCATCACCGAGTTCATCGGGTGGAGGGCTATATTCTTCTTCGTGCTGCCTCTGGCACTTATTTCTCTTACCTTTATATCAAAGTTCAAGCGGGATCTTATTTCGCATAAGGGGGCAAGCATGGACTATCGCGGTGCGCTGTTGTTCAGCGCAGCCATTATGATCACAATGATGGGTGTGATAAACCTTCCGCCTTTGTTGTCCGGTGAAACGGGGCCGTCAAGCCTCCTGGCACCGGTATTGGTTATAATCGGAGCCATAATGGCGGTCTATTTCGTAAGGTCGACAAAGAGGTCGGAATCACCGGTCCTCGACTTTAATTTATTCAAATACAAGGTGTTCTTAAGATCGTGCATCGCAGCCTTCATGAATTATGCATCGTCATTTTCGGTATCCTTTTTCTTGGCATTATATCTTCAGAGCATCGGTGCGCTGACACCTATGCAGGCCGGACTCGTGATCTCTATACAGCCCGCGATACAGGTCCTGCTTACTTTAAGATCGGGAAGTAAGTCAGATAATATCAAAGACAAACGTATACTTCCTACAGCGGGCATGATATTGACGTCGTTGGGAGTGCTGATGATAATGTTCTTCGGCATAACGATCAATCTATGGCTTGTCTGCGGAGCATTAGTGGTTCTCGGAATAGGATATGGCATATTCTCTGCACCGAATACGAATACGATCATGTCTTCGGTCCCTCCGAAGAACCGCGGAGCGGCTTCCGGCATGGTAGCTCTGGTCAGGCAGTTGGGAATGATCACAAGCATGACGGTCGCAATGTGTGCCATCAGCTTGTTGATCGGCTCGGTTAACACACCAATTACTCCCGAAACACCTGAGCTGTTCGGCTCGTTCATATCGGTATTGCAGCTTGCATTCGGAATATGTTTTGCTATGTGCATTGTGGGAACGATTGCCTCATGGTTCAGAGGAAAGAACCCGGAGGGCATATCGGAATTTCAATGACCCAGCAATTTAGTTATTCCTAATTTTTATTTTTCCAGAAAAATGTAAATACATAAGTTATTATCGAGAAAATAATGTCGGACGCTTCGATAGAGAACTATAATTTCCAAAAGATCGTCGTCGTTGTAAGTGCGGCATTACTAATAATAAAATTCGCAGCCTATTTCATTACCAATTCGGTCGCGATCTTCACAGACGCCGCCGAAAGCATTGTGAATGTTCTTGCCGGACTGATGGGGCTTTATGCTCTGTATCTGTCTGCCAAACCCGCGGACAAAACACATCCTTTCGGCCACGGGAGAGTCGAACTGATCTCAGCGACCGTCGAGGGCTCGATGATCGTCATTGCGGGGGCAATGATCATTTTCGAGGCGATAAAAGATCTGATGAACCCGACGGGAATATCATCTTTGGATGTCGGCCTTCTTCTGATAATCTTCGCCGCCGCGGTGAACTACATCGTGGGTACGTTAGCTGTCAGAAAAGGCAGAAAGAACCGCTCTATCGCATTGGAATCCAGCGGAAAGCATCTGAGAACAGACACACTTTCATCTGTGGGGATAATAATCGGGCTGTCAATAGTATATGTCGGCGGACTGCTCAACTATAATTGGGACATCCTGGATCCGATAATCGCTTTGTTGTTCGGTGCATTCATAATAATAACCGGCTCAGGCGTGATAAAAAAGGCCATGGACGGTATCATGGACAAAGCGGACGCCGAGATCCTTGAAGAGATAACGTCATGCCTCAACGAGCACAGGTCAAATGATTGGATCGACATTCATAATCTCAGAGTGATAAAATACGGAAGCAAACTGCATGTCGAAATGCATGTGACATTGCCGTTCGACATGACCATCCAGGAGATGGAAAAAGAGAACAGCTCCCTGCACGAATCCGTCAGAACCAAATTCGGGGATTCGGTCGATCTAATGATGATGCCAGAACCCTGTAAGGAGTTCTCCTGCAAGCACTGCAAGAGAGGCTGCGCCGTAAGACGCGCAGCGTTCATCGGAGATATAGTGTGGAACATGAATCTTCTCGCGCAGGAACATCAGCACGCATACGGTAACCGCGTGGTAATTTCCAATCTTAAGGAAAGGTGAATTTTAACTATTATTGAGGATATACGCAAATTATGCTTTTCAGCAGACACAAGGACATTCCGGTCGAAATATCGAAGGTAAAGCTTAACGAATGGTACTCGGAGCTGAACGACAAGGACAAGGTAAAGATCGGAAGATATATCAAAGATTCAGACACATCTTCCGCATTGAATTTCAGTCTGTCTGTGATGAGAAAAGCAAACGAAGAAGAAAATTACTCTCTTTCTGTATTGGTGGGGGAAAATGTCATTACACAAGACCTTAAGGCGATCGAGAGGTTCGATGTGCTGGAAGCGATAATCCCCGCATATTTCGGGACTTGCAAGTATGACATCTGTCTGAAATGCTGCGAAGAAGGTCTTTCAATCCTTCAAAAGAACATGGAAGAGATAAAGAAGAGGAATAGCGGCAACCTGCCTGAGAGTATAATGTGCCGCAATTATATGATCAATGTCCTGATCGGCGCCTATAATGATTATGACAGAGCGGATGCGGCGTTAGATCGGTTCTTCGAAATGGGGCTTATTTCGGAAGAAGACGTCGAATACAGAAAAAGAAGCCATAAGATCCACAAACTTCAGAGAACATTCGACGGAATATTCTCGGCCACAAAGGTCAAAGAACAATGACATCTTTCCATAACACCATCGGTAATATGTCGATGGCCGGCTCCTCATAAGGGTGCACTTTTCGTATTGCCAGCACAACGTCCTTCAGATCCTCCGCCATGATGTCGAATTCAATGCGGAGCTCGTCTTCAACGGATATTTCCCCAGCCTTACCGATAAACGGATCGGAACCCTCCAACGATCTCCATGTCCCCGTTGTTTTTGAAATAGAAAAGGCCCTGTCATAGCCGGGATATATCTTCTGCATGGAACCGTTGACGGCATCCATCAGCCGATCTTTGTACTCAGGCGGTATCGCAACAGATATTTTGTATGCTTTCGGCTCCATAGTATCAGTTCTTCACTGTTGAGCGTTCACTGTCAAAGTTAGCTATCAGAGAATCTATCTCTTCCAACCTTTCTTCGAAATCGCGGCGCATGCGCCTGGCCCCCAAATTAAGATAGGATGTGCTCGCCAGGGTTGCTATGAAAGACATCGGGGGGAAAAGATACATGAATCCGCCGAGTATGCCAGTGAGCTTCTTCAGATCGCTCACATGGTTTATTTTTTCTATCAGGGCGTGGTCTTCTCTGTTAGGAAGTTTTTTCCTGAGCGAGTTATACATGAGCTTCTGCCCTACCAATACTACTTCCATACTCCATTGCACCTCTCCCAGAACGGGAGCGGTCCTTCCTTTCGGAACGGTCTTTTTGTTCAGGATCGACTTTCGGAAATCTTCGGCTGTGTTGCCCTCGAATTCTGTCCAGGTGTATCCGAAAGTGTATTTTGAGTGGGCGTCGCTTCCTCCTATAGATGCCCATCTGTCGGGATGTCTTTCCATCACACTCTGCGCGAATCTATTGGAATATTTGTCCGGATGTCCGCCGTTAAGCGTTTCAAAGCCGTCAAGATCTATGTCGAAGATCCTTTCTTTAAGACCAGGTACGTGGAAGCTGAACGGGTGCGGAGCGATGGTAAGGCCCCCCTGTTCCCTTATAATATCGACCGTTTCTTCAATGCTCAGATCGGTAGGTATCTTTTCAGTCAGGAAAAGGCCGATTATCTCGCCGTCGGATGTCATCACTTCTTCGCCGACAACCACTTCTATGTCATCGAATCCTTTGGCATATTCCTGAGCCAAGAATGCCCCTGCTGTCTCGTTGTGATCTGTTATGCAGATAACATCGTACCCACCTTTTCTACCGCGGTTTACCACAGATGACGGTTTCGAAACAGATTCCGGGAAACTGAGCGCCCCTAAGTAATTGAACCCAGAGTATTCGGTGTGAAGATGCGTATCCGCCTTTCCGACACGACCCATAGTCTTAGAGCGGAGATAGAATATTTATAACAATTGGATGACGCCTTGTTCTTTATTATAAAAAAAAGCAGAAGAAAAGTTATATCGTCTTGCCAGTATGGTGGACTGTGTCGTGGATACTGCTAGGAATACCAATCGGTATCGTCTTTTTGTATTTCGGATCGGAATGGATGGTGGACGGCGCCAAAAAAATGGCCATCAGACTCGGTGTCACACCTTTCCTTGTCGGTCTGACAGTAGTGGCGATGGGCTCTTCCGCACCTGAGTTGATAACATCTCTGCTGAGCAGCAACAACCCGCAGTTCATCGTCGGGAACATCGTCGGAAGCAACATTGCGAATGTCGGCCTTGCGATAGGCCTCGCCGCGTTGATAACGCCGGTCGTCTGCAAATTCGATGATACCAGGTTCGAGATGTTCTCCATGATGGCGGCGGTTGTGATCATTACAATCCTGGCGTTTACCGGGAAACTCGGACTGATACAGGGGATCATTTTGATCGCTGCGCTTTTGATATTTCTATTTTTCACATACAAGGTCAGGAGAAGGTCACATATCGAAGAGACCGAGGAAGAGGCGACCGAGAAAGAAGAAAGCATTAAGACGCAGATGTGGAAGTGCGTTCTTCTTGTTATAGTCGGAATAGTCCTGTTGTATATCGGAGCAAGAGCATTCATCGAAGGCGCTGTCGATCTGGCAGGGATGTTCGGTGTCTCCGAACTGATGATAGGGCTGATCGTGGTCGCGATCGGTGTATGCCTCCCGGAGCTGTGCATTTGCATCGTTGCCGCATACCGCAAAGAGAATGAGCTTGTGGTCAGCAATATCGTCGGAAGCGTGGTGTTCAACAGCTTCTTTGCGCTCGGCATCGGAGTACTGTTCACCACTGTGCCGGTCACTCACTTCACAATGGTCTTCCACATGCCGATCATGATCCTGATGGCCCTCCTGCTGGTATTGATGATCAGATTCGGGAACAAAGTAACGAGATGGGAAGGAGCTGCGCTGATATGCGTTTATGCTGTGTACATAGCACTGATGATAACGTTCCCCGAACTTACGCAAGGCCTGATATGATCAGGACGAGTAATAGTATTCGCCCTTCGACTTCTGTTCCCTGTCAAGTCTGGAATCCGTTTTGTTGATCCTCGGGCGGTTCGTATCTGCGTCGCGCCTGAAAGTAATGTCCACGGCGGAAAGGAATTTGTTCATCCCCTCTCTCATATCCAGCGGCCCTTCTCCGATACCGTGGTGCCCCGGATCGCCGCCGAACACCATCATCGAATCAGAGACCATGTCAATGAAATAGATGTCGTGGTCAACGATCATACCGCTCTTTCCGGTCTTTTCCATCATCCTTCTTATGGTCCTTGCGGCATTCATCCTCTGGTTCGAATCAAGATATGCCGAAGGTTCGTCGAAAAGATACATGTCCGCTTCCGAGGCAAGGCACATCGTTATCGCAACCCTTTGCAGCTCTCCACCGGAAAGCGTTCTGATATCCTTTTCCATGAGGTGTTTAATCCCCAACGGGTTGAGCACTTCCCCCTCAAAAAATCCGGAATTCACAGTTTCGTACGCATGAGCGAAAAGGATGTCCCTCACAGTACCTTCGCCATCCGGTGAGATGTACTGCGGCTTGTATGATACTTTCAGTGTCGAATGCAGCTCCCCCTTGTCCGGTTTGAAAACACCTGCCAGCATTTTAACGAAAGTGGTCTTGCCGGTCGCATTCGGACCGACTATCCCCACAGACTCCCCGATCTTCACCGCTCCCCTGCCGATAGTAAGTTTGAACCCTCCGAGATCCTTTTCGACGCTGTCGAACTCAACGAGGTCAGGGGTGTTCCATTCCGCTCTCGGAGGCGATGAAAAGAATTCTATCGGCCTGTCCCTGAACCTTATGTTCTCCTCCGGGAGATAACCGTCCAAATAGACGTTAATGGCGGTCCTTACCTGCCTTGGCAGAGTGAACACACCGTAAGCGCCCTCTGAGCCATAGACAATGTTCACATTATCGGCGAGGTAATCGAGAATGGCCAGGTCGTGTTCTATGACAATGACCTGTTTATTGACGCTGAGATCCTTTATGATCCTTGCGATCCTTACTCTCTGGTATATATCCAGATAGGAGGTCGGCTCATCGAAGAAGTAGATATCCGCTTCTTTCATTATGGTGGCGGCCACCGCCAGCCTCTGGAGCTCACCGCCGGACAATTTCGTAAGTTCGCGGTCGAGGACCTCGGTCAGTTCGAAGAGTTTTGCAGCCTCTTCAATGTTCATCCTTTCCTGAACTTTGCCCAAGAGGTCCCTTACAACCCCCTTTACGCTCTGGGGAAGTTTGTCCACATATTGCGGTTTCATCGAGACCCTAACATTCCCCGAATAAAGAGCCTTCAGATGATCATATATTTCCATACCTGCGAAGCGCTGCAGCACCTCTTCTTTTGATGGGGGTTTCTCATATCTGCCGAGGTTGGGGACCTCTATCCCTGATAGGAGTTTAATGGCGGTGGTCTTACCGATGCCGTTCGGTCCGAGTATTCCGGTGATGATGCCTTTCTTCGGTACCGGCAGCCTGTAAAGTCTGAACGTATTCTCGCCGTACTGGTGCACCATCTCTCCTTTGAGTTCATCGGCAAGGCCGATGATCTTGATCGCTTCGAACTGGCATTTGTTCACACATATGCCGCAACCCTGGCATAGTGCTTCGGAGATGATCGGTTTTCCGCGTTCGTTGAACGTAATGCATTCTACTCCCGTTCTTACTAATGGGCAGAACTTCAAACATTCTTTGTTGCACTTACGATTCTGACACCTGTCGTGCAACACGGCGGCTATACGCATAATGCGGATTATTATGAGGTTCGATTTTAATCTTTAGGTGAAGTAGGGTGCTTTGAAAAATTTTGAACAACTTTATTTAATGAGTTTACGTATTGTTTGTATGAAGATGACTGTTCCCTAAATAGGTCTGGTCATCGTCCTAATTACGTTTGCATTATCTTTTGTTATCTTCCCATTTCTTCCTGACATAATACCCATCCATTTCTCGGGAGCCGGCATTTCTCGGTCGGAAAAATGGAGCGGACTCGGTCTGTTCGCATTATTCTGCATACCGGCGGTCTCCTTGATAATGTGCGGTTTATTATATCTGGGTATGCCGACGATCCGTCTTGTTGCTAAAGAAAAGGGTCAAGCCCCGAAAAACCCAAAGAACATAGATATGTTGGTGCCCGCAGTTGCTCTTGTGTTCCTGATTGTGCAGATATTCATAGTCTGTCTCATTCTCATAAATATCTGACCATACAGTGAGCTACAAACAGATGAATGTAATATTATATGAAAAAGTCATATTCAAATGTAATCTCTATCATGAGAGCGAACTGATGCGGTGGAGGAGAGGATGCAAAAGAAGGAAGTATGCGTGGCATTAGGCGTTTTCTCGCTGCTGGCACTGATGATGTCTGTGCCGTTTGCCGAGCTCGAAGAGAACAGTGAAGCCGCAAACTCTCCCCGCTCAGAGGTAGCACACCTAAATGACTACGCCGTTGTGGGAACTAATATCTTAGAGCTGAACCGTGCGGGAGGGGCAGTATGGCATAAGGAACTATGCAGTCTTGGGCATGGTTGGTTCTGCTCTGCGGTCGTCGCAGAGGATGGGTTTGTCGCAGTGGGTTCGACATATGCGAAATTCGATCTCAAAGGAGATCTCGTGTGGCAAAGAACATTCGATGACCCGAGAGCATTTTACACCGACATAATTGCTGTTGATGACGGTTTCGTTGCAGCCGACATAAGGTCAATGATCAAGTTCGACGACTCGGGTGATATTATCTGGCAGAACGATTTTAAGCCGGATAAGGGAAATTATCTTCTATCATTCGCCGCGGTCGCCGACGGTTTTGTCATCGTCGAAGCTACAATGATCCCAATAGATGGGGGAAGAGCACCGCTCGAACCGGGTATGACGTTCATCAAATTCGACCGGAACGGAAATGTGCTTTGGCAAAAATATGTCCCATCCGAAACAGAGATCCGTTCAATGGCCCCGATATCGAACGGTTTCGTTGCCGTTAACAACAAAGTAATGAAAAAATTCGATTATGACGGGAATATGATGTGGCAAAGCAGATTCGATACACAAATACCCGACGATTTCAACGCTGTCGCCGCCGTTCCGGGCGGGTTCATCGCAGTAGGCGAGGTGAGCAAATATTCATTCGGTGAAGGGATATGGGGAGATATTCCTGCGAAAGGTGGGGGGTCGGATGCGACCATCGTCAAATTCAGCGAAGACGGAGATATTATTTGGAGCAAGATCTACGGTGGCCGGGGTTCTGATGAGTTCGAATATGTGGCTGTGGTGTCCGGTGGAATTGTTGTCGGAGGCATCTCCGCTCCCGCGAGCGCAGATGGAACCTATCCGGGGTTTTGGGGGAATACCTATGATGTTCTTGTGAAATATGACGATAACGGCAACGTCGATTGGGTCATAAACAACCGCGTCGAAAAAATAATGGGGACTGGGATCGTTCTTGCAATGATCGTCTTTAGTCTCGTGGCGGCATATTTGGTATACCATTATAGGATCTTCCCAGACCGCAAATAAAATTGTGGCTTTGAGAAATCTCTTTTTTCAAAGAGATAAATCAATATACTTATTGTAAAATCACGCGTCATGGATGGGACGGCGACGAAGGGAGTGGATGTTCTACTCGGAGATCCGAAGAAAGCAGTTGTAGCTTTCTCTATTCCGATCGCCATCGCACTTCTGGCACAACAGGGAAGCCTTTTCGCCGACAGCGTCTGGGTCACCGCGCTCGGCGGCGATGCGTTGTCCGCGATCGGATTGGTCTCTCCCATGTACATCATCCTCACCGGCATAGGTGCAGGCCTTGCCGTGGGAACATCTGCGGCGATCGCAAGGAAGATCGGCATGAAAAAGGCAGATTCTGCCAATTTGATAGCCATGCAGTCGTTGTTGTTATGTTTGGCGGTCGCTGTTGTATTAACGCCTCTGTTGCTGCTTACATCGAGACCGTTACTGGGACTCATCGGCGCAGGAAGCACGATAAACTCATCTGTCGCATTCGCGACTCCCATTTACATTTCATTTGTCTTGATATTGTTAGCGAATGTGATGTCAGGAATCATGAGAGGAGAGGGTGCGGCAAGGAAATCCATGTACATGCTGGTCCTGGGAGCCGTCACTACTATAATCTTGGATCCGATCCTCATCTACGTTGCGAACCTGGGAGTAGCTGGCGCGGGATGGGCCACATCGATCGGTTTCGGGGTCTCATTCCTCGCGGGGGTCTATTGGTATTTCTTTGACAACAGAATGTTCATTAAGTTCAAAAAAGAGAACTTGAAGCTGAACATCAAAGCTTGGAAAACAATATTATTCGTCGGAGTTCCGCAGTCAGCCGAGTTCATGGTCATGGGAATATTCAACATAGCATTCAACGGCTGCGTGATCTTGATCGGAGGAAACGATGTGATGGCGATATACACGGCAACATGGAGAGTGATAGGTTTGATCGTGATCCCCGCCCAGGCAATGGGCGGAGCCATAATCTCGTCGTGTTCGGCGGAGTTCGGAATGAAGAGATATGATATGATCAGGCAATCGTACGTCTATGCTGTGAAGATGAGTCTGATCCTTCTTACGATCCTAACTGTTGCAATGGTCGCTCTGGCAGGTCCGATAGCAACGCTCTTCACGAACGATCTTGTGGAACCAGCTCAGATGCACAGCGACATGGTGATAATGATGTACATCTTCGCTACCTTCATCCCGATAATGGCGCTGATATATGTCGGATCGTCGTTATTGCAGTCGCTTGCTCGTTCGAAGATATCTTTGTTGTCGACTTTCATAAGGAACGGATCTCTGGCCATAGGATTCCTGATTACGACATACGGCATCGGGACGCTGACATCGATGTGGTGGGCGCTGAGCATCGTGGAGATATTCGGAAGCATCCTTATGGGCTACTGGGCTTACGTGATCTTAAAGGATGCCGCAAAGAAGGACGGAAAATCCATCATTTACGCCGAAGGCGACATCCCATACTGATACCCAACATCTTTATTATCGTCGTCGGCATTGGAGTCACTGGTTCAAATGTCAAAGATATGTATCAACATCGCTTGGCCGTATGCGAACGGGCCGATCCATCTGGGGCACGTGGCAGGTTCGCTGCTCCCCCCTGACATATTCGGCAGGTACAACCGTCTCATCGGGAATGAGGTATTGGTTGTGGGCGGTTCAGACCAGCACGGCACACCGATCACCGTCACTGCGGAAAAGGAAGGTTCCACACCCGACGCCGTGGCTGACCGATATCACAAGATAAACAAGAAAGCGATAGAGGATATGGGCATTCAATATTCACTTTTCACAAAGACCAACTGTGCCAACCACTTTGAAGTGGTGCATAACATATTCAACGATCTCCTCAAAAAAGACTATTTGTACGAAAAGCTGACAGACCAATATTATTGCGAAAAATGCCAGAAGTTCCTTCCCGACAGGTATGTGGAGGGAACATGCCCGAAATGCGGCAAGGAAGATACGAGAAGCGATCAGTGCGACAAGTGCGGGACCACGTTCGAACCCGGCGATCTGATCAAACCGAGGTGCATACACTGCAAAGGCGAACCCGTAGTGAAACAATCCAACCAGTTCTTCCTAAGGCTCAGCGCATTTAACGATCAATTGACGGATTTCATCGACAGCAAAGATTACTGGAGGCCGAACGTCAAAGCGTTCACAGCGAACTGGCTTAAGGACGGGCTTCACGACAGGGCGATAACAAGGGACATGTCCTGGGGAGTCCCCATACCTCTTCCCGGCTGGGAGGACAAGGTCATCTATGTGTGGTTCGAGGCCGTCATCGGATATCTGAGCGCTTCGATCGAATACTCAAAGAATGTCGGGAAACCGGATCTTTGGGAAGAATACTGGAAGGATCCGAACACAAAACATTATTATTTCATCGGAAAGGACAACATCCCCTTCCATTCCATCATCTGGCCGGGGATACTGATAGGCATAGGCGGTCTGAACCTCCCATACGATATCCCTGCGAATGAATATCTCATGTTCAAAGGCGGCAAACTGTCGAAGAGCCGCGGAGGAGCGATTGACATCCCATCCGTTCTTTCAAAATACGATGTGGATGCAGTCAGATACTATCTCTCGATCAACATGCCCGACACTCATGATTCTGATTTTACTTGGGAAGATTTCCAGACGAAGGTGAACAACGAGCTCGTGTCTGCATTAGGCAACTATTATCACAGATGTCTCAGTTTCACACAAAAGAACTTTGGGAAGATACCTGGAGCCGATTCTAAAGAAGGCTCCAAAGAAGTCATCGACATGATCCGATTGACACTTGATGAGTATAATGAGTGTCTTTCGCATTGCGATTTCAAAAAGGGGATCAAAGCCGTTATGGAGCTGGCACGTTTCGGAAACAGATACTTCGACTCCATGAAACCCTGGGCACTGATAAAAGAGAACAAGGAACAGTGCGGCAAGGTCCTGAACAACAATCTCATGATCGTCAAGGCACTCTCGGTAATGGCTTGGCCATTCATGCCCAGATCATCAGAAAGGATATGGAAGGACCTGGGATACAAGGAAAGCATAGAGAAGAGCGGCTTGGATGCGGTCACATCAAAATTACCTGCCGGAAGAGGGCTCTCTGAGCCAATGCCGGTGTATAAGAAGGTAGAGATCCCCAAGGAAGAAGAGGAAGATGACGCTTCCGCGTTTGCCGATTTCAAGAAGGCCGACCTCCGCGTAGGACAGATCGTGAGCGCAGATAATCACCCAGACGCAGAGAAATTGTTCCTGATGAAGATAGATATCGGCGAAGCCGTACCAAGACAGATAGTCGCGGGACTCAGAGCATATTATTCAAAGGAACAACTGGTCGGAAGGAAGATGATACTCGTATCCAACCTTAAACCGGCCAAACTCAGAGGGTACATGTCAGAAGGAATGGTGCTTGCTGCGGACGACGAGGCGATCGGAGGGAAATCGGTACAGCTCCTCAGACCTACAAAAGACGTCCCCGTCGGAACAAAAATGAATTCCGGATTGGAGAATTCATCGGCCCAGATCGAGATAAAAGATTTCCAAAATGTAAAGATGGTCGTCTCCAAGACATCCGGGAAGAAGCTGTTGTGCAACTCCTTGGAAATAGAAATTCCGAAAGAAGCTCCGAAGGTGATCACAGCGGTGATCGACGGTGACAGTGCGATAGCGTTGAGCGACGGTAAAGATTGTTTCGCAACGGTCGACAACGAGATGAAGGATGGAGCAGGCGTCAGATGAAAGCGGATCTGCACATACATTCCAATTTCTCTAATGACGGAAAGTCCACTGTGGAAGAGATAATCGAGGCAGCAGTGAATAGGGGATTGGGATGCATCGCGATTACCGATCACAACAGTTTTGAGGCATACAACCTCGTTAAAGATAACGGAAAGGTCATTGTGATACCCGGAATAGAAGTATCATCCAAAGAGGGCCATATTCTTGCATATGGTATCGACAGGGCGATCTCAAGGGACATGTCAATAGACGAGACGATCAACGCCATCCACGAGGCCGGAGGGGTCGCTTTTGCGGCACACCCATACAGATGGTGGTCGGGGCTCGGGGAAGAGAACACACTCAACTTCAATTTCGACGGCACAGAGGCGCTGAATGCCAGATCGACCGCAAGGGACAATAAAAGATCAAAAACTCTCGCCGAGCGCATCGGAAAACCGATCTCCGCGGGGAGCGATGCTCACGACCCGGAATATGTCGGCGACGGTATGGTCGAAATCCCCGATGATATCAGAACATGGCAGGATGCGTTGAAAGCGGTCATGGAAGGGAAAGCGAAGCCTTCAAGCACTAACAGGCGCGCCACCGTTACAATAAGGTATGGAGTAAAATCCATTGTCGAGTGGATATTCAGAGGATTCAAACGAATGTGATCAGGTAACGATGTAGAAATCGTAACTGTCCTTTCCGATATACCAGCTGTACGGGTGCCCGCCGGAGCCGGTGTTGCTAATGAGGCCGATCTTTTGGAATACATCTACGGTGGTCTCACACCCATAGTATGTAACGTTATCTACGGTCTTACTCAATACCTCATCTGAGTAACTCGAATAGTTTCCCGGGGAGTATGAATCAAGTCCCACCGCTGCAACGGCGTGACCGGGAAGCACCACAACTCCGGCGTTGAACCCTGCCGCCTTGAATAATGCGGCAGCCAAGATGGATGTATCCTCACAATCTCCCATACCATAAATTATTGTTTCCAACGGATATGCAAAATATTCTTCAACCCCGTATTGGTATTTTTCCGCACTCATGAATGTGGAGTATGACGGATATCCGAAACAGATCTGGACGAAAGCAAGTATGAACGAAGCATAGTTCCCATCCGCAGCGGCTTTGTTTACACCGTATGCGTTACGAAGCGATCTCTCAAGATCTTTGATCACAGGGTCGTTATAGGTAACGAATGAAACTGTTTTGTTGTAATTCGTCACATTTCTGCCATTGATGTTCATGTTCTTGTAATCGAGATATTCTTTGTAGTCGAATGATAACCGGATCGAATAACTCGCGCCGTTATATGTCCAGTTATAGTCTTTGATAACCGTTCCGATGTATGTCACCGTCCCCGAGTAAGTGGTACGCTGACCAGACGAAGTCAGGCAATCCACCTTTATATCATATACTCCCGGTTTTTGAGAAAGATAATACAGCACCGGTTCGGTCTTTTTTATGGTATCTCCTGTGTACTGTGAGAACACATATGCGCTTGTCGAAGCCAGATGATCGCGGTCATACAATGTCCAGGTGTATGAAACGTATTTGGATGCCTGATCCGGGCTCAAAGTAAACGCTATCCTGTTGTCGGTGGCGAGTGCAACCGACAGTGTGTTCCTTTCTTCAAGAAAATCATTGCTGACTTTGAAGTAGGAATAGGGATTTATTTGCTGCGTCTCTGTCTTTTCGGGCGCATTTTCACTTGAACCGGCAAGACCGACAACAACTACTCCGACGAATAACGCTATAACGATCGCAACGGTAACAACCTTTTTTGAGTTGCCCTTTTTTGTTGGAGCTGTCTGTTGATAAACAGGCTGAGAATATACATAAGGTTCAACCGAGGGAACATATCCTTTGTGAACGGGCATACTGTAACTGTTCAATTCGTACCCGCATCTGGGGCAGAATTTTGCATCTTTACTTTGAATAAGAGCGCCACAACGAGAACACAGCATTGCAACTCTTTATACAATTGTTGGATTTATAATTGTTTGAGGAAGAAGTTTAGTAGTATCAAGCTTAAGACATCAAGCTTGCGGCTCTGAGTTCGGCAGCGATCTTGTCGACAGCGCGCACAACGTCCTCTGGAACCTTTGCGCCTGTGCAAACCATTTTTCCGGACCCGAAGAGAAGAACCACTACTTTGGGTTCATCCAGCCTGTATACAAGACCCGGGAACTGCTCAGGCTCATATTCGACCTTCTCCAGACCGAGTGTGATCGCAACCGTGTTAAGATTGATCTCCTGTTCCAGGTCTGAGGATGCGACAATGTTCTGAACCTCTATCTTCGGTTCGATGCTTATCTTTATGTTCGCTTTTTCAAGGTCCTTTGCGACCTTGCTTATTGCGATCTTCACATCACCAAGGCTCTTTGCGCCTGTGCAAACGACCTTTCCGCTTCTGAAAAGAAGTGTGGCTGTCTTAGGTTCTTTGATCCTGTAAACCAGCCCAGGGAACTGCTGAGGATTATAGTCCGCACCTTCCAGTGCGTTCTCAATCGCTTTCAGGTCGAGTTCCTGTCCAAGGGATGTTGAAGCTACAACGTTCTCGATATTCATCTTTGCCATTCTTTCACCGAAAGGGGCTATTTATAAATCATTTATAAAGATTGTGCATTTTGGATATATTTGTTTTGATAAGTAGTTCTTCTGACAGTGATTGACGAACCGTTCCGATGCCGAGTCGAAGACGGAGGCTGAGGGACGATTCGTGCGAAAGCGGTAAAGAGGTGTAAGAGGTTCCGCGCAGCCGCCCCGAACGACATGTGGCAGATCGACTATGTGGATATCGGGCACGAGCAGAATCTCCTGTCGATAATGGATGACTGCAGCACCTCTTTTCAAAACAGTAGTATTGGATGATATAACAAAGCTTATTTATGGATTGGACATTCAACGCACATTACGCAGAGGTAGTCAAGCATGGCCAACGACGCTAGGTTGAGGGCCTAGTCCTTAGTGGTCCTTGGGTTCAAATCCCAACCTCTGCACTATATCAATACTATCATCATATGTTGCCATTAAATTTTGATTCGCAGGCCTAAAAATGAGGCTTTATGCGATTTCCGAAATAAATAAATGAGCCACGTGTCATTCAAATAATATGTATGACGATGAAGAGTTACCGGGCAGCTCACAGTATATCCAAGATGATGAAGCGTCGTCGGATCCGCTGTATATTCATGATGATGAAGAGTATCAGCGGCTGAAGATTTCGCTTTCAGAGGGGCGTCCGCTGTCAGAACTTGACATAGTTCGTCTGTCCGTCACTCTCAAAGCCCGTTTTATGGAAAATATTAACGTAGAAGGCGACACGGTCGCAGCCCGTTCCCTCCTGGATATGCTTTTTATGTGTTTCCGGGTCCTGCCGGGTTCTGATGTCGTGCAGGGGAAATTCTCCACAGCTGTCTTCGTCTATATCCTCGAGGCGGGGGAACTCGGCGAGATCGATACAGCTTTGGAATACATCTCCAGATTCCAAAGGGCACTGGCCGCCGGTCCGTACAACCAATCACTCTCGCGCACATGCATGAACGTAATGGTTCGGACCATCGAGAACATCCTTCAATCTGATGATTCATCCATATCCGAAGCAAGGGCTCTCTATAAGAAACTGGAGGCTGCAACGGAGCCGCATATGGAGGATCCTGTAATGCCCGGGTTGATCGCTAAGGCAAAGCGGCTGTTCATGGTCGATGTTCAAAAATACCCGGCCCAGCTGAAAGAGCTCAGATCACTCCTGTCGATATACTCCGACAATGCACTGGTTGCATGTGAGTATGCCAGAGCCTGCGAGGTTTGTTTCACTGAGTATCTCGGAGACCCTGCTTATAAAAAAGTACGTGATGAACTGCTCTCCGAGCTGGAGAGGATCAGGGACACTTATCGCGAGCCGTACCGTGCTTTTATGGAATCAGAGGAGGATTACAGTTTTATCGGATGTCATCTCAATCTGCCAGATCTATGCTTTACAAACTCGATCGCCGAGGCGGCCGCCTATCATACTAAAAAGGGGTCGCTGGAAGATCTACAGGATCTGCAAAGACGTTTACAGGCCGCACAACCTCCGCTTTACGCAGAATATCTGTACCGTTCCGTAGAGAGGCAGGTACTCAGCAATCTGGCTTTTCTTTACGGAAACAAAAAAGATTGGACAAAAGCAGAGGATTCGGTCGACCGTCTTAAGAAATTGGTGTGGTCGCCATCCGAACCCGAGGAAGCGGGAGATCCGGAGAATGCTTCTGCGGCATGGCTCGGAAACCAGCGTAAAAATATCGATCAGATGGGCCCAAACAGCCTGTCGGACGCTTTATTCAACCTGATCACAGATTATGTCAACGACGACCCCGCGGCACATAGGGAAAAGGTGCAGGCGGCGCTTGTCGAACTGGAGGATCTGGCCCTCGCAACTGACCGCGTCTATCAACATAAAAGCTATGCCGCGGCTCTGAATAACATATCACTACAAACAGAAAAATCCGGGGTCCCGCATATGCCTGTTTGGGACAGGCTTTATTCATATGCGATGGAGCACGATGTAGGCAACGAAATGGCTGAACTCATCGCAGAAGAAGAGAGAACCCTGGCAAATCAGCCGAAGGACCTGAAGACAGGAAAATTCTATCATGACAGGCTCAGCGATTTAGCCGGAAACCCGTCATATCGGCGTAATGGTAACGTGCAAGTTCATCTGGCTGTCGGAAAATACAACCTTTCCCATATCGCTTCGTCAGCGGGAGATATGAAGCTTGCGGAAGAGATGTTTGCCGGACTGATCACGATGGCAGAAGAATCTGCGTATAACAAAGGGACTCAGAGGGAGATCGTCCTGCGTCTGGCCAAAGGCGGATACAATCTGAGCCTGGACTATGGCAACAACGGAGAACTGGCTCTTTCCTTGGCTGTGTATTCAAAGATGGTACCCATCCTTCTTCCGTTTCAGGATGATACGGAAATCGCCAATTGTCTGGTGAACACAGCTTTCAATCTGTATGTGGATCTGAAAAAAGCGGGGCAGGAGCAGAAGATAAGAGAGCTATATGATGAGGTAAAGGGAGCAAATGTGAACGGAGACGCCGCCGTGAGGCTGAGCAAGCTAAAAAAGGCAGCAGGAGCCTGATTATCTGCGAAATGTCCCATCTGACGAAAAAAAGCCTGCGCCTATATCGAACGCTTTTTGCCGCCTATGGGGAATTGCATCCTCTTGTTTTTGAATTAATATCTTACGCCACCTACCTGAACCGCTAGCCAGCAAACTAAAATAAATAGGATATCGTAATGCCCGCAAATAGGACACCGGCCAGTTGGCACGGTGCGTAGACAGATCTCGTTGATTTAAATGGGGCAGACAGAATGCAGAATCCGGCACTTATCTAAAAAACACTTAAACAAAACAACACGCGACCGTTTGCCGCTACTTTTACATCTTACTTAAGAACAAAGCCGCGCCCCCATTTCGAACGCTCTTTGGCAATCTATGGGGAACTGTTCCTCTCTCACCTTCGCCTTGTGTTTTTCGTCGAAATTCGATGCATGATATTTTGTATAATCATCGAACTGATAGTTATCGGCGGAGACTACATATTCGGAGGGGCCGTTCAGGCGCGCCATAATATTCTTATTGGTCTCAAAAATGTATCTGTATCCCGCCCTTTCTATCATCTCGGGCGGTATTCCCATTGTATAAACGAAACCGGTCGATATCCTGCCTTTGAAGTTGGTGCGGCTTGGATTATCATATGACAGGTTCATGAACAACAGTCTCTCCATGAAAGATTTCATCTCGCCGGTTATGTAACCGATGTAGATCGGCGAGCCCATGATGATGACGTCACAACCCATAGTCCTTTTCAACACTTCTGTGAGGTCGTCCTTCATCGCGCAGTAGCCTTTGAAGCCGCTCCCTTTCTTTTTACAGAAGAAACAACTGTTGCAGCCTTTGAAATCAAGGTCGTAAAGATGTACAATCTCGGTCTCCGCGCCTACAGACCTTGCCCCATCCAATGCTTTGTTCAACAATGTTGCCGTGTTCCAGCTCTTTCTCGGACTTCCGTTTATTGCGATCGCTTTCATGATTATGCCACTTTCTCGTATGCTTTTTCCAAGCGTAAATAAGTATTTATCCGCCAAAATAATATGTTCGAACAGGAAGGTAACGGCCCTCTACCACATGAAATGGGACGAAGGCCGGGCCCTTAATGCGGTACCATACGGCACGCAGTTACGGCCAGTCGAGGTCTATCGTAACGATAAACCCGCCGACACGTATCCGAATGCTGAGTCCGCCTTTACGGCGGGAGACGGATACCATCATGGTACCTCACCTTCCTCCGAGGCAGTCCCGGATATGCCGCAGTCGTGAGCGGATATCCGGGCTCACTCCCTCGGCATTTCATTTATTCTTGAGATCCTTTATAGAACCGTACACGTACAGTTATACTACGTTCTCATTTTTCAGCGGTGTTTCCAGTAATCCTGTCCCGCCTGCCCCATCGCCCTGACATTCACATCTGGGCTGGATATAGGGGTCTCGCATCCCGGAGACAATATGAATCCGCCGTCCCTTCCCGCAAGGTCGATGATCCTGCGGCACTCGTCCTTTATTTCTGCCGGGTTTCCGCTCATGATGTATTTGACGGGATCTATGTTCCCCATCAGGGCCATTTTCTTCCCTGCGAGCTTCTTCGCCTTGCCGGGGTCAACCGCATGGTCGAAGCTGAAACAATCCACTTTCAGTTCAGGCAGCATAGGCATTATTTCCAATGTGTTCCCGCATATGTGCAGGAAGGAAGGGACATCTTTCTCTTTCTTTACGGTTGGTATGACCTCTTTTAACCCAAGGTACGAGAACTCCTTGAACATACTCGGCGAAAGCAGATCCCCAGACGAAGTGGGGTCCGCCATCCACATGACGGTAGCGCCGGCATCTATCATCGTTCTCTGCATCTCTGCGACGAAAGGCGCCACTTTGACCATGAGTTTTTTCACCATGTCAGGTTCCATCAGGGCCATCATGATCATTTCCTCGGTGCCCATGAGATATCCCGCAGTCGTAATGGGCCCCCATGACAGACCGCATATGTGGAGGTCCTCCTCCAACATCCTGCTGGTCTCTCTCAGTCCTTCAACGATCACTTTCGTGAACATAGGACACTCTTTCGCCGCATTCGGGTCGAAGAGCGCCAACTTGTCAATATCCTCTGGGTCTTTGACTGGATGGCTTTTGATGTATCCGTAATCATCTTCCGGGAATCTGACATCCATACCAAGGTCTGCGAAGGGGACCTGTGAATCCAAGACAGGTTTGACAAAATCAGACAATGTCTTGATGGAATAGTCGATGGAGACCTTTGCCGAGATCTTCGGATCCTTTCTTGCCTGCTCAACGGTATATCCGGCACTTCTCGCCGCTGTTACCAATGCGAAGTTATTGACGGGTATCCTGTCTCCTCTCTCATGCTTTAAAGCCGATCTTACGCTCTCACGGTGTCCTGCATCTTTCATTTTTCTCCCTCACATATTGGATATCATCGTGTCGATCACTGCGTCGGTGAATTCATATATTGTCGAGCTTCCGCCGACATCGCGGGTGACCGTCCCCTTAGCATAGACGTCTCTCACGGCTCTTCTAATTTTCTCTGCTTCTGTCGACATTCCCAGGTAATCAAGGGCCATGGCACCTGATAGGATCGCAGATGTGGGGTTCACTTCCCCGTCCCTGATAAACCTCGGATTGGGACCGTGCATAGGCTCGAAAAGGCCGATGTTATCGCCTATGTTGCCGACCGGCGTCAGGTAGCTGCCCCCGACCATTCCCGCCACTACGCCGGCAAGTACGGTGCCGTAGATATCGGTAGAGACGATGACATCCATGGAAGAAGGGTTCTTTGTCAGTTCGGCCGCAACTTCATCTACTTCCATTTCTTCCAATAGGAAGCTGGAACCTGCGAACTCTTTGTAAAAACATTCTACGAACAACCCGTCTAAAGCGGGGAATGCACTTGTCCTGTGTGCGCATGTTATTTTTTTGCGGTCCCTGAGGATGGCCAGACGTAGCGTGTTCTGGAACAGTTTTTTGCAGGATGCGGCCGAAAGGAACTTATGATAATCTACGCCGTCAAGGGTTTCTGTCTCTATTGATTTAAGAAGCGTGTCGGTGTTCCCGGTGACGACCAAAAGATCCACTCCCCTTACACCCAAATTCTTGCTCAGAGGATAGAATTTCCTTACAACAGAGTACAAGTTCAGTTGTTTTTTCAGAGTCCTTATGGGGTTGTTATATGTTCTATCGGCAGGCATCTCGATGGTGCCGCCGGCCAATATGGCATCCACTTCTGTGGCAAGGTCCAGTGTCTCCGACGGCAGATATTCGGAAGTTTTGACAAAAGCCGACTGGCCGACATCGCCGTAAATGATCTCCGTCTTATTTCTCGCTGCTGTTTCCAATATCTCTACTGCCGATGATACGACCGAAGGCCCGACGCCGTCTCCCGGAAGAACCAATATCTTTTTTGTCATCTCAGATCCTGCTTATTACTCCCGCATATATCATCGGGAGAGTAATTGTGGCATCTCCTTCCACGGTCATCTTTTTTGCGTCTGCCTTGACCTTGCCCCAGGACACGGCCTCTCTGATCCTTGCACCGGACAAAGAGCCGTCGTATTCCTCGGCAGTGGTGAGATAAATGCAGTAATCAAGTCCGCCTCTGAATTGGCTCCACCAGATCACATGGTGTTTCGATATTCCCCCGCCGACAATGACGGCGCCTGTGGATTTTGCTGCGTTCATCATCTCACTGAGCATCTGTTCGTCGCCAAACAGATCGATCCTCAGCTTTCTGTGCATCTGATAATACATCCATAACTGGCATCCGAAAGAACCGTCTGTTATTCCCGGAACTACGACCGGGACCTTGTTCTTATGACACTGATAAAGGAGGCTGTCCTCGTCGTTCAATCTGGCTCCGACAGCATCTATTATCTCATGGGTCGTCAGGGACTGGGTCTCCGCAAATATCTCATCGAACATCGGAAGGAGGTTCTCTTCAAGAACAATACCGTAGCATTCGTCCGGGACGAGAACATTGCCGAGCCTGCTGATCTCATACTTCTCGCGGAGCATCTCGTCATCCATCATGAAATCGCCTTTGTAGTATTCCGCATAGCTTCTGGAAAGGTCGTGGTCGAGGGTCCCGCAGGTTGTTATTATAAGATCAACCAAACCGTTCTTGACCATGTCGACAATGACCCCTCTTGTTCCGGTAGCCATTATACATGCGGGGAACGAGAGTATCTTCAGGCAGTCCTTGTCCTTTACCATGGCCTCGACGATATTGGTGGCATCGGCGAGTTTTTGGGCAGTGAAGCCGCCCGCTTCTCCCATCGCTTTCAGAAGCTGGTCCGCAGACATGTTCTTTGTGATCTTGATATCTTTTACCGGGATTAGTTCTAAATCTGTCATTTGAATACCTTTGCTCTTTGATTCAATGTTCAGGCCCTGCCCTGTTAAATAGTTTGTCTGTAACTTTTCATTTATTTAGCAAGCCGCCGCAAGAACAAAAAGTATATCAATATGATAAAAATAACCCAATCCAGCTCTTATTCTATAGGGGGAGAACGCATTACGTTTCCGCTCCGGCATAGCTATAAGTCAACAGAAGATGATATTATTTCGGAAGACAACGCCCACATAGACCCAAACGTCATTGAGGATATGAAAAGACGGGACAAGTACGCAATGACCGTATTATCGGTAACGACCGTCGGTGCGCTCCTCGCAACGATGCAGGGTTCCGCGCTTATGATCGCTCTTCCGGACATGCTGGAATCGCTCCGCATGGATTTTATGACCATGTTATGGGTCCTTTTGATATATCTCATGGTGACCACCATCATGGTCCCGGTCCTCGGCAGAGTTTCCGATATGTTCGGACGAAAAAAGATGTACGTCATGGGATTCGGCGTTTTTGCATTGGGGTCGCTTCTCTGCGGATTATCCGGACACATATTCAACGGCGGGAGCGGATGGGTGCTTGTGGCATGCAGGATAGTTCAGGCACTCGGCGGATCAATGCTCCTGGCAAACAGTACGGCAATGATCACCGACGCATTCCTCAAGAACAAACTCGGATTCGGTCTGGGTGTGAATTCGATCGCCGTTGCCGCCGGCATAGTGATCGGTCCGGTGATCGGGGGCATATTTGTGCAGGTGGGGTGGGAATGGATATTCTTCTTCAATGTCCCCATCGCACTGTTCGGAATGGTATGGGCATGGTACCGCCTTAAGGAACCCAGATGGGAGGTCAAAGTGCAGACCTTCGATTGGTTGGGAACGGCAACATTCCTGGTCGGTCTGTTCGGAGTGCTTACCGCGCTTTCCTACATGTCCTTAGGCGATGCCGCACCGATGTTCACAGTGTATGTTCTGACGGTGATCGGAGTTATATTCCTGGCGTTGTTCATAATGATCGAAAGGAAAGTGAGATATCCGATGATGGACCTGAGTCTTTTCCGCATCAGAAGATATGCTGTAGGAAATGCCAGCAACTTATTGAACGGACTGTGCATCGGTGCGGCGACGTTCCTGCTGATATTCTATTTCCAGGGACCGTTAGGCAAGGACGCATTGACGGCAGGTCTGCTTTTGATACCGAGCGGTGTCCCGATGATGATCATCGGACCGCTTTCCGGCAGATGGTCCGACAAATACGGGCCGAGGCTTTTGACCGTTGTAGGACTTACATTGACAACTATATCATTGATCGGATTGGCATTCATCGATGCAGGTACGCCCTTGTGGTGGATCATAGTGTTAATGGTGATAATGGGCTGCGGCGGAGGATTGTTCATGTCACCGAACGCAAGTTCAGTCATGACATCCATCCCCTCGGAGCGCCGCGGTACCGCCTCGGGTACAAGGATGATGCTTAGGAATACAGGAAATATGTTCAGTCTCGCGATAGCATTCCCGATAGTCTTGGCGGGATTGAGTCAGAGTGTTATGATGTACATTTTCCTGGGGCCGGATGCCGGAATACCGGTGGACCCTTCCGATCTGCTTGCGGGGCTGGCATCGTTCCAAAGCGGCCTTCAGTTGGCATTTGTGATATTTGCGGTAATATCTGCCATATCCGTATTCGTTGCGTTGCTGAACTCGGATAAAAAGCATGATACCGGTGCGGCCTGAACAACCGCACCGAACATGCGCAATTCTTTTCTACAAAATAACTCAGAGGAGCAGTACTATTATACATAATCAAAGATTCCATCCCGTGTTGATGGTAGCACGGGACAGACCCTATTCGGAACTAAAGAACAGCCTTATAGGAAAAAAGGTTGTGATATGGACCTGCAACACATGTGCCAGACTGTGTTATGATGTAGGCGGGAAAGAGTCGGCCGAAAGGCTGGCGTCAGCGCTGAAGAGCGACGGAATAGATGTCCTCGGAGTTCTTGATACCAGTGCCTCCTGTCTTGAAGGAAAGGTCCGCTCCAAATATGACGAAGAGATGTTCGGCAGAGCCGACATCGTCGTATCTCTCACATGCAACATCGGCGCGCTTTGCGCAAGAAGGGTCTTCGGAAAAGAGATACTCAACCCGTTGGCCACGGTCGGCGCGGGATTCGCCGATTCCGAGAGGACCGTGTTCGTCTGCGAGGACAGCAACGGCGTGCTGTCGGTCAAAGAACTAAGAAAGATAGCCGAAGAAAAAGGCCTCTGGTGCGACCCTTACGCATGATTTTCAAGCCCCATTAAAGCCATCGTCACTTTAACTATTATATACAAAGAATGGGTATCATGACCTATAAGGGGTTAAATCAAAATGATTGACATACTTGATACAAACAATATGCTCTTCATGATCCCCATCGCCGCGGTCGTCGCATTGATCTTCGCGCTTTATTTCTTCAGGAATATCTGGTCAAGGGACAAGGGTACTCCTGAGATGCAGAAGATATCTGATGCGATCGAGACCGGTGCGATGGCCTACCTCAGGCGTCAGTACATGACGATAGGGATCATCAGCATTATATTGGCTATCGTTCTGGCTCTTGCCGGACTGGTAGAGAGTTTCCAGAACTACCTCGGATGGAAGGTTGCAATTGCATTCCTCATCGGAGCCGGATTCTCGATACTTTCCGGATTCATCGGAATGAAGATATCTGTGAACGCTAACATCAGGACCGCAAGTGCGGCACAGAAGTCCTTCAAAGACGCATTCGTGTGCTCGTTCCGCGGCGGTGCGATTTCAGGTATAGCTGTTTCAACGCTCAGCCTGGTCGGATTGTTCGCCGTCTTCTTTGTTTATTTTTCACTGCAAGACGAAAACATGGTAAAGACCCTGCATGCGGTCGTAGGATACGCATTCGGTGCTTCCTTTGCGGCTCTGTTCGCACAGCTCGGCGGAGGTATCTACACAAAAGCAGCGGACGTCGGTGCCGACCTTGTAGGAAAAGTAGAAGCCGGTATACCGGAAGATGACCCCAGGAACCCCGCAGTCATTGCGGACCTGGTGGGAGACAACGTAGGGGACTGTGCCGGACGCGGTGCAGACATATTCGAATCAACAGCAGCAGAGATCATCGGATCGATGGTCATCGGCACAGCGGTCCTGACCGCAGCCGGATGGATGGTGCCCGGACACTACAACTGGGTGTTCCTTCCGCTGGTCCTCATGGCCTTCGGACTCATCGCATCGCTCATAGGGATCCTCTGTGTGAGAATGAGGGAGGATGAGGTCAATGTGTTCAAACAGCTCAACCTCGGTTATTACATCACCATAGTGCTCGTGGTCGTGTTCATGACCATTGCAACGTATTTCATGCTTCATCAGGATACTTCACAGTGGTATTTCTTCGTCGGAGCGGGGATTGTAGGTATCGTGCTAGGATTGGCGATCGTTTACATCACCCAGTACTACACAGGCGACCACAAGCCCGTCAAGGGAATTGCCGATGCTTCGGAGACTGGAGCGGCGACAAACGTCATAGAAGGGATCGCGGTCGGAATGGAATCGACCGTCCTGCCTGTAATATGCATCGTTGTGGCGATCATCGCCTCATACATGCTCGGATACTTTGCGGCCCCCGATGGCGCAAGCCCGATGGCTTTCGGACTGTACGGAACCGCTATAGGCACGATCGCAATGCTCGCATCCTCCGCTTTCATACTTGCAGAGGACACATTCGGCCCCATTACCGATAATGCCGGCGGTATCGCAGAGATGTCAAACCAGCCTGACGAGGTCAGGGCAAGGACCGACAAGCTGGACATGGCAGGGAACACCACAAAGGCACTCACTAAGGGTTACGCAATGGCATCCGCCGCACTCGCAGCGTTCTTGCTGTTCGCAGCGTTCTTCGAGATCGTTGCAGAGATCAAGGGCGTCGAGCTCACCCAGGTATTCCAGATCAACATCGGTCAGCCGCTCATATTCTGCGGTGCACTGATCGGAGCGGTACTGGTGTTCTTCTTCGCATCGCTTGCGATAAGGGCGGTCAGAAGGGCAGCCGGAGAGATGATCGAAGAGGTACGCAGACAGTTCCGCGAGGACCCCGGCATCATGGCCGGAACTTCAGAGCCCGGATACGCACAGTGTGTCGACATCGCAACACGCGGCGCATTGAGGGCAATGGTCGTTCCCGCAATGCTTCCGATCCTTGTACCGGTGGTATTCGGGATCATTTACAGGCTGGCATTCGGCGGCACGGAAGAGTTCAGGGACTTTTCATACATGGCAGTCGGTGCACTGATAATGGTCGGGACCATCGTCGGTATCCTTATGGCAAACTTCCTCAACAACGGAGGAGGAGCCTGGGACAACGCAAAGAAGTACATCGAAGAGGGTAACCACGGCGGAAAGAGATCGCCCGCTCACTCGGCAGCGGTCGTCGGTGACACCATCGGAGATCCGTTCAAGGACACGGCAGGACCGTCGATCCACGTTCTCGTGAAGCTTCTGTCCACCGTATGTCTGGTTACGGCAGTACTCTTTGTGGTAGTGTAAAACAATTTCATTCAAGCGGGCGCAAGCCCGCATTCTTATTATTCTTATAAAAGCACGAATGGGTTTATATATGATAGCTTTAATCCATGCTTCCAAGAGGACCCGCTATGTATATGCTGACAGAGGCTGAGAGGATCGTCAGGATCCCCCCGTCGGAGCTCGACGAAGATATCGAAAAAGTGATCGATTCCCTTACATGGGAATCATTCGAGGGGAAGATCGGCGATGATAAGGAAGTGACCGTTCTCATCAGGAACGTAAGGCCGATAGGACCGGGACGCATCGTCCACGGTGACGGAGCCGTCTACCAGACAGTGAAGTACGACCAGATCGTTTTCAAACTGAAAGACAACGAGATGATAGAAGGCGTAGTGGTGGAGATCCTCAAATTCGGTGCCTTCGTCAGATTCGGGCCGCTCGACGGCCTCCTTCACATCAGCCAAGTGATGGATGACCGCGTCGACATAGACGAGACGAACCAAAGGCTCATCGGCAAAGACACGAACAGGAGCCTTTCCGTCGGAGACATAGTGAAGGCAAGGATCGTAAGCATCGATCTGAACGAAAAGAACCCTCAGGACAGCAAGATCGGACTGACTATGAGACAGCCCGGACTCGGAAAACTCCAGTGGCTTGAGGAAGACCGCAAGAACAGACAGCAGCAACAGGGCGGTGCGTAATATGGCCGGGCCCGTTTACAGAGCATGCAAACAATGCAATTTCCTGACGGAAATGGATACATGCCCCCGCTGCGGAGGCCAAACATCGAAAGAGTGGCAGGGGTTTGTTGCGGTGATCGACTTTGAGAAATCGGAGATCGCTGCCAAAATGGGCATAACGGCCAACGGCAGATATGCTCTGAAGGTCCGCTGATGGAGTACGGCAGCCGAAGAGTTCCGGAAAAGAGCAGAGATCTTTTCAAGGAACCTTTAGGGAGAGACCTCAAAGAAGAAGAACTGACTGTCATCGGCAAAAAGCCGAAGATGATCACCGTCGGCGACGTGGTGTCGCTGACAGTGGTGAAACATGGGATCATCCCCGACCTGTGTATCTATGACGGATACACGGAAAGAAAGGAGATGACCGAATTCGCAACCCTTGTGAAGAACAGGGGATGGGAAGAAAGAACGGTGAAGAACGAGGCCGGAACGATAACGGCCGACCTCTTCATCGAAATAAAAAACGCTTTGAACGGGAAAGAAGAGATAATCCGTGTGGAAGGTGAAGAAGATCTGGCGGTGATACCGTGCATACTTCTCTCTCCCAAAGGCACAAAGATAATCTACGGATGGCCCGGAAAGGGGATGAAACTCATCAGGACCGATGAGAACATCCGAAAGAAAGCTCATTACCTCATGGAAATGACGGAGGAGTTGGAATGAAGATAGAGATAACGAACCAGAAAGAGAATCCTTTGCAGAGCAGGAAGGAGGTCTATTTCACAATAGACCACGTCGGCGAGACAACTCCCGGCAGGAATGCTGTTGCAGAGGACATAGCGAAGAAAACGAAGTCCAAAAGGGACTGTGTCGTGATCGACAACATCGAGTCACTTTACGGCATAGGGAAATCCAAAGGATACGCAAAAGTGTACGACAGCAAAGAATCTGCGATGTCGTATGAGAGCAAATACCTCCTCAAGAGGAACGGAATAGGCGTACCTCCGCCCGCACCCAAAGAAGGAGCGGCACCCGGAGCGGCGCCGGCGGCAGCCCCTGCACCGGCACCTAAGGCGAAGTGATGAACATGGCAGACGCAAAAGCACCAGCAGCGAAACCGGCGGCTAAGCCGGCGGCGGGAGCACCGGCAGCAAAGGGAGGAGCCCCTGCTGCAAAAGGAGGAGCGGCACCCGCAGGAAAGAAGAAAGAGGCACCGAAAGGCCCGAAATCGGTATCTAAGAAAGACGCCTACAAGATCAACGGGAACAAGGCAGAGCGGATAAAGCCCACCTGCCCCAAATGCGGACCGGGAACCTTCATGGCGACCCACAAGGACCGTGTATCATGCGGAAGGTGCGGATACACCGAGTTCAAGAAGAAAGAGTGAACAATCTTCATTCGGCTCCCTCCCTCTCAAGACGGGGCCACAGGATCGCCGGGGGAAGTATCTGGTCCCCCGGCAAAAAATCTTATCTTTTTACCGCAACTGAAAAGGGCCAGTAGTATAGCCTGGATAGCATGGAGGCTTCCGAAGCCTTTGACCCGGGTTCGAATCCCGGCCGGCCCGCCTGTTCTGCATCATATAACTTTGATTGGATATTGAAAGAACCTGTCTTTGACATAGTGCATTACCAAACCGAGTGGTCGTGTGTGAAAACAGACCAATCTCTGATGGAATAAAAAAATAAGATGGCAAGGCCATCGTAAACAGTTTATTAAATGCGTTTTCATTTAATATTCACAGAGTAGGTTAGTGTATATGTCTTGTAAGAGTCATAATAATAGTCTGGCCCCAAAAGAGCATACTTTAGTGCCTGAATATTAAAAAAGCTCGGCATGATGGGGATTATATAACGTTTACAGAATTGTACTTTATGAACATCAACATGCTGATACGGAGTCCCCTTTGGAACTTTCACAGTAATGCACGGTTCCACATAGTATGTGCTGCTACCAACAGCTCTATTTTCACTTACGTCGTGCCAAAAGTTTACCTCGTTTGTGGCTATTTTTGATGAATTATGCAATACAACATCGCTGATCGAATATGACCAGGACGTACTATACGACGCTGATGCGTTTATAATTCCCATACCGAGTGAAACACCAGCAGAGGACGAATTAGTCCCAGAGGTTGTGTTGGGAGAGAATTCAACCAGCTTAGGACCGTTCGCTGCATATTGCCACTGCAAATATATATCTGCAGTGCGGCCGTCGCCGGTTGGTTGGGCATATTGGTAATAGTGGAATGAATAATAGTCGTTTGCAGTATCTAACGTATAGTTGTTAAGTTTGAATGCAACGGTTCTTTCAGAAAAGTACCCATAGTCATCACAGCGGATAGAGACAGTGTTGTCTAGGATCTTTACCCATTGTGCTGAGACTGATGCACCAAGGGGGGCATTGCTATACAAAGAAACTTCATCTGTGGTTGGAGTATTCTTTGTATTCATCCATGAGAGTGTTTCGGCAACAAATTGTGGATCCTTACCAGAAATCATTTCACTAGCCCAAGCATACAGCATAGATGCGGCATTAATTCGGCCTTCCCCTTCGATGCTGTATGTTATATCAATGCCTGATTCGTTCTCAAATACCCCATATGCAACAGTATTTTCAGAGAATTCTAGTGATTGAATATTTATATCAGAGCACTTGAACAAATACGAGTCCGAATCTATGAACAGAGTAGGGATTCCTTGTTTGATTAGATCATTTATTAATTGATTAGTCAAGGCGTTATTATTTTCGTAAATCCATTTTCCGTCAAAAATGACTATTTCTCCGATGTCTGAGTCGTCAATACTATTTTTGGCTTGCACTTTTGATGTGAATTGAGAGAGACCGTCAGACACGTCTTGTGTAAACTCAGTATCTGCGAAGACAGTTACCTCATGGTCTGAAAAAACAGTCTTTACTGTATCTCCATTTGCATAATTGTTGCTGTGGATGCCTCCGCCCCCCCCCCGAAGATCCAAATTCCAACTGCAACGAGTATCGCCACTGTTGCAATTGAATATATTTTTTTATTTTTCATTTTATCACTTCTTTGGTTGGTTTGAATCCTTTGTGGCATTTTGTTTGCCGCATTAGACCGTAAAAAGAATAAGGACGAATATATTTAATACATACTATATAACAAATATATACAAAAAACAAATATATACTAAAACCCAGAGGAGTATAAAGAAAGGAAGTTGTTTTTAAAGCATTTATTCGGGCGAGTTGCTCACTTCACATCCAGTATTGTTTTGACTTCTGGCGATATGGTCATGAACAACAAGTAGATGTAAATGACTATTGCACAGACAGCAGTAAGAACCGTCATTATGAGGTGGGCGGTACTGATTCCGGTAATCGATAATATTCTCTGTATTATTCCAAGTATAACAAATATTAACAATATGATCCAAAGGGTGTTGCCCGAAGATGACTTTCTGTCCCCCGAGATCACTGTCGAGACATATATAAAGAAAATGCCGACCAATATTGCTAATACAAGAACGATTACTGCGACGACCGCAAACCCCAATATTGCAAATGCTATTGCATTGAACAATGCGTAGACGATCTCACCAACTCCAAAGACCATCAGAACTAAGGCAAAGACACTGATTTTGTTACCATAATCTATTGTCTTGAGACCGACGATCCCTCCTATCAGAGGAATGATTCCTTTGATTTTGTCGCTTGATTCTCGGATGTTATATCCCGCTATGAGGTAAAGCAAACCGCAGATTATGCCTCCAACCGCCCCTACTATGCCGCCAACAACGGATCTGTTCCCGTGGGTAGCTGCCATTACTATTCCTGTTACTATGGTCAAGAAACCTAACAACAGGAGCAGGAGTCCTACGTTTTTATTATCGTCAAAGAACGGCATAGATATGTATTGTTCTATTGTATATTAATAGTCGTTTTTGTGAAAAAAGGACGGAGTTGTGACACTGCGTACGCCGGCCCGCATCTTCAACCAGAATATAAATAGAAGAATATAGACAACATAGCCGTTGGCGATGGCAGATGTATGAAAGATTGCTAGACAAGAGCATCATACCGAATGAAGCGACGATCGCAGAACACATAGGTCCGGAAAGCCGCAGACGCCTTAATGATTTTGAGAACGATCTGAGATCGAATCATCTGCTTTCCAGAGAGCTGAAATTCCCGTTCGGCAACAATTACGGCTGGGGTTACAAATACAGCCATAGGTCGGCCCATCTCTGTTATGTGTTCTTCGAGAAGGGTGCATTCACAGTCACGTTGCGGATCGGAGACAAACATGTCCCTTTGATAGAAGATATCCTTCCGTCGATGTTGCCGAAGACCAAGGATCTATGGAGGGATCGTTATCCCTGCGGCGAGCACGGCGGTTGGATACACTATAGGATCCTTACGGACAACGAAGTAGGTGATGTTGTCAAGCTGGTCAAAATAAGAAAAAAACCCGTCGCATAATGTATTATGCGCATTGCTTGATCATATGCTGGCCATCTTGACATGTTCAAATTTTCGATGAGAAACAACAAAAAAGGCTGTTTTTATGCAAAAATCGTAGATACATTTATATGCTTGATACATTGATTCATATACCCAGTCTCTCACGAGACAGGAAAAGTGTTAGAATGGATGGAAAAGGAATACTCAGTGCAATTGTATCGCTGGTTATCTTTATTATATTCGCGATAATATACTTTATTATCCTCGGATTTATAATAAAGATCGGAGCCGACCTCATCGGCGAGGGCAAAGTCAGCGCAGATGCGATTGCAATGGCAGCATCAATACTGACGGCCGGTACGCTTATCGCCGGCGGCGGAATCAAGGACGCATTCAAGCTGTAAGAGAAAAGAATTCTCGAACGGACTAGAATCAAAACCATTTAATTTCTTCTTCTTTTATACTCCCATCATGACCTGCGATCCCCCCGTCAAATGTACATGCCCGAAAACAGAATGCCCGCGCCATGGGAATTGCTGCGCTTGCGTGCCTTACCACCGCGATGAAAAAGGAAATCTTCCGGTGTGCCTCAGGCCGCTGGCAATCAAATAATTGATTAATGATTGTTCCATTACTGACTGTATGTATCTTACTCGAGGTGAAGAGAGAATACTTGCCGGAGAGGACGGCGAGAGCAGCCGTAAAGCAATGGAACTCGTCGTGGCACTGGGTAAGATATACGGCGCAGAGGATCTTATTGACATTACGTCCGCACATCTTTCGGGCGCATCATACAAAACGATCGGCGACGGCGGCCTGAAGTACCTCGAGGATGTTGTGAAGGGAGGGGCGACGGTATCTGTACCTTCTACCCTGAATCCGATAGGGATGGACAGGGAAAGATGGAAAGAGATGCACATCACCTCTCAATTCGCGGAGAAACAATTGAAGATAATCGAGCTGTACAGGAAGATAGGCGTGAGGACCACCTGTTCCTGCACACCGTATTTAGGCGACAACGTACCCTCGCTTGGAGATCACGTCGCATGGGCGGAATCATCCGCTCTTTCCTTTGTCAATTCTTATATCGGCGCCAGGACGAACAGGGAAGGGGGGCCGGGAGCGTTAGCATCCGCTATTATCGGAAAGACGGCGAACTACGGTCTGCATCTGGATGAGAACAGGAGACCTACCGTAATAATCGATGCGGAGATCGACGGGTCCGTGTTCAGCTATTCTATGCTCGGACAGGCGGTGGGAATGGCCATAGGAAGCGGCATACCGTATTTCAGGGGCATCAACCCTCAGGTGGATGACGCAAAGACCATGTCGGCCGCAATGGCGGCATCGGGCTCGGTTGCACTGTATCATGTGGAGGGAGTGACACCGGAGGCAGGGAACTATGATGTAAGCGGCCTTGAGACGATACACATAGGGAAGAAAGAGCTTAAGGAAGCATACGACAAACTGAACACAACAGAAGACATACAGCTTATCGCGATCGGCTGCCCGCACCTCAGTGTCAAAGAAATGAAAGATATCGCCGCTTTTCTGAAAGGAAAGAAAAAGAAGAACAAAAATGTGGAGATCTGGTTCTGCACTTCGTCAAAGGTACGCGATGAGTGCCCCGAGGAAGTTAAGATAATGGAAGGATTCGGCCCTGTTCTGGCAGACACATGCATGGTCGTTTCCCCGATAGAAGGAACCTTCCAGAGAACGGGAACGAACTCGGCGAAAGCGGGAAACTATCTTCCGACCTTGTGCTCGCAGAAAGCGATCTGCAGGGACATACCGAAACTTATGGAGGTTGTCCTGTGATAATTCAGGGAAGAGCGATATCATCGGGGAAAGTGGAAGGCACGGTCCTGAAACTCAACGAAACGTTCAGTTTTCTCGGAGGCGTCAATGCGACCACCGGGGATCTCAAGGTCGCCGAAGGGAACATCGCGGGGAAAGTGTTCGTTTTCTATGCAGGCAAAGGGAGCACTGTAGGTTCCTTTGTGATGTACGATCTGATGGTCCACGGTAAGGCGCCGATCGCAGTCGTCAACAATACCGCAGAGACGATCGTCACCACGGGTGCGGTGATATCCTCGATACCGATGGTCGACAAGATAGACATCGATCTCCTTCAGGACGGCGACGATGTCATAATAGATGGCGACAACGGCACCGTGGAGATAAAAGGCATCAGAGTGGTCCAAACGGTCTCGTGCGCACTTCTCAACGAAAGCGGCAAGGTCCTGCTTCTCAAACGTCCAGACACAGCAAAGTCGTTCCCCTCAAGAAGATCGCTTGTTGCGGGCAAGGTAGAGCCGGGCGAGGACATCGTGAACACTGCACCCAGGGAAATAATGGAAGAGACACGGATCAAGGTCTCTGAACCGGATGCACGTCTCCCGCCGATATTCGTAAGAGAAGGGAGTACCATCTGGGAGGTCTATCCCTTCCTTTTCAGAGTGAGGAACCCCAGGCCAGTATTGAACAAGGAAAATCTGAGTTTCGAGTGGATCACGCCGGAGGATATCAAGAAAGATTCATCCATCGTACCGCAGACATACGATGTTGTCAATAAAATGTTAAAAATGTTGAAATGAGGGCGCACGCCCTCGGTTTTTACTGTTCGGCAGAACTTATACCGATCACTATGTCCTTTCCCGTGACATCCCATGTCTTTATCTCATCCCCGCCGGGGCTGTCTGTGAAGACCAGTTTCTTCGCCCTTACCTCGGACGAGATATGATCCGCCCATGTGTTGAAAAGGCCCACCAGATAAGGTTCGGCGCTCACATCGCAGTTTATGTACTGTTCGACGTTGAGCTTCATGTCCTTTCTCATCTGCTGTATCCTTCTGATGAGCTCTCTCGCATAACCTTCCGCTTCGATCTCCGGCGTTACGTCAAAGTCGATGAAGATCTTCCCGCCGTCGAACTCGACCCCTTCCAGATCCTTAACTTCGCTGTCGGATCTCACATACTTTATCTTCTTGATGTTGCCCTGCTGCATCAGGACTTCTTCAAAGACCGATATCGCTTTGTTGACATCTTTCTCGCCTTTGATGAATATCTGTTTCAGAGGCCATCTGAGCTTGCTTCCCATCTTCGCCCTTTCCGCGGCTATGACCTCAATGACATTCTGTATCAGGTAGGTGCTGCGCTCCAGACCGTCATCGAAGAGGGATTCGTCGCATTTCACCCAATCTTCCATGTGGATCGATTGTTTCTTACCGCCCATGTGCTGATAGATCTCCTCGGCAATGTGGGGGGTCAGCGGCGCAAGAAGCAAAGCGGTGTTCATTATCGCATAATGAAGAACAAAATAAGAAGCCATCTTGTCGTCGTATGAATCGCTGCCTTCGCTCCAGCTCCTGTCCCTTACGAGACGGACGTACCAGCGGGAGAGGTCCTCCATGATGTAATCCTCAAGCGCTCTCGCGACCTTGTGAAGCTCTCTGGACTCAAGGCCGAGAGTGACCGCTTTCTTTACTTTTTCGGTTCTGGAAAGCATCCATTTGTCTTCGTTCCTAAGATTCTTGCTGACGCTTTCCAAGGTATGGGCGGACGGTTCGTAATTATCTATGTTCATGTATGTGGAAGCGAAGTTAACGACGTTCCAGTATGTGTTGAGGATCTTTCTCGCATTCTTCGGCCCGTCCTTCTGGAAAGCTGTATCTTCCCACGGAGCATTCGCTTTTATCAGGTAAAGTCTGAGAGAATCCGCTCCGAGCTCGTTTATTATCTCCAGCGGTTCGATCACGTTCCCCTTTGACTTGGACATCTTCTGTCCTTTAGGATCGAGCACCCAGCCGTGCATCATGACCTCGTCGTAAGGGGCGCGGCCGAAGGACACTACTCCGGACGCAAGCTGGGTATAGAACCATCCTCTGGTTTGGTCGTGGGCTTCGATTATGAACTTTCCGAATCCCCACTTTTCGAAACCCTCTTTTTTTGCGGGATATCCGAACTGCGCCCATGCGGCCACGCCGGAGTCGAACCAGACATCCAGAACATCTTTTACTCTGTGCATGACGGACCCGCATTTCTTACACTCAAATGTGACCTCATCTATCCACGGCCTGTGGGTGTCCATTCCTTCTTTGTACCCGATGCCGCCGCGAAGGTCCTTGTACTGACCTACAACGTGCATCTCTCCGCATTTGCACTCCCAGACGGGTATGGGTATCCCCCAGTACCTCTGCCTGGATATGCACCATTCTCTTGCGCCTTCGACCCAGTTCTTCTCTCTGGATTCACCGGCCCATTCCGGGACCCACTTGACCCTCTCTGTCTCTTCGAGCATTTTTTCTTTGATCTCCGGAACTTCGATGAACCATTGGCGGGTGTTCCTGTATATTATGGGTGTTTTGCATCTCCAGCAGTGCCCGTACCTGTGCTTTGTTTTGTCGGAATTGAAAAGTAATCCTTTATTGGCCAGGTACTTCAGTATGTCCTCGTTGGCGGTCTTTACCTTCTTGTCGGCCATAAGGGGGAACTCTTCTGTGAACCTGCCCGATTCTCCCACGGGGCAGAACGGTTCGATGCTGTATTTTTTCCCGGTTTCGTAGTCATCCGGACCGAATCCGGGCGCCGTGTGGACCAGACCGGTATTATTTTTTTCCACATAGTCGGCGTTCAGGACCTTGAATGTCCATTTGCTTCTCTTCAGGTGTTTCTCGTCTATGAAGAACGGCGGTATGTACTCGAGACCTTCCAGTTGTTTTCCCGACATTTTCTTTATCACATCGAACTTGTCGTAACCGCCCTTCTTTGCGACGTATTCTGCCTGGGACAGCATGCAGATGACCGTTTCTTCCTTTTTGTCAGATGTGAGCTTTACCTTTGCGTATTCTTCTTTCGGGTGTGCGGCAACCGCCATGTTCGACGGCAGGGTCCATGGGGTCGTTGTCCATATGACCAGAGATGCGCTGCCATCTTTCAGCGGGAACCTTACTATCACGGAAGGGTCCGTCTCATCCCAGTATTCGATCTCGGCCTCTGCGAGAGCGGTCTCGCATCTGGGACACCATGTGATGACCTTGCTGGAAGGTCCGAGTAATCCTTTTTCGTATGCTTTGCTGACCGTCCACCATGCTGACTCGATATAGTCTAACTTTATTGTTTGATATGGGTTGTCCCAGTCCATCCATACTCCCAGCTGCTTGAACTGGTCGGTCATGCTTTCTCTCAATTCGACTGCGAACTTCTTGCAGGTGTCTACGAATTTATCTATTCCGATCTCTTCGATCTCTTTCTTTGAGTGAACACCTATCTTCTTTTCGACCTGAACTTCGATCGGAAGCCCGTGCATGTCAAAACCCGGTTGATCTCGGACATTGTAACCGTTCATTCTCAGATATCTGATCATGATGTCCTTCAGGGTCTTGTTCATCGCCGTTCCGAGGTGGATCGCACCTGTTGTATACGGCGGGCCGTCAAGGAAGTGGAATTTCTCTCCTTTGGACCTCAGTTCTTTGGTCTTCTCATAAGCTTTGGTCGAGTTCCAGTAGCTCTGGATCTCTTTTTCTATTACTGGCGCATCATAATTCGCGCGGACCTGCTTTATCATCGCTAATCCTCTTTTGCCCGGTATATCTTGCCAGGCGGTAGAAGGCAATCATCATTATGATTAAATAGTTACGCTATTGGTCCGAATGGGTCAGAACCAAGCATCTAAGCTGCGTTGGCTTTTTTTAGATCTGTTGTTTTTTCTTGCAACATCGATCCTATCTAACGTTCCTTCGATCCTTTCTTTGGAGAAATCATACCCTTCCAGCATGCCGATGATCTTATCCCTTTGAATTTCCGAGGAGGTTGTAGAATAATCGTCGGTGTATTTGCTTTTCAGGAAGATATCTCTCACATCCTGATACAGAGGAATGTCATAGGACTTGGATGAGATCACATGTTCCAGATCCCCATGGTCCTTGATCAGCTTCAAACCTTTCTTCGGACCTATTCCCGGGATGCCTGGGTTGAAATCGGTACCCATCAGGATACATATATCCACAAGCTGCTCCTTCGTTATTTCCAGTGACTCCAAGAATTCTTTTGAATCAATGACCTCTGTCCTTACATCCTTATACTGATCCTTCCCGGGGACCTTCCTCCTGCCGGTAATGGTCATGTTCCTTACAAGTGTGGGTGCACCGAATAACAGCGAATCGAAATCCTGCGACGCTGCGGCCCAGACATCGCCTTTCGAGCACATATACGCCGCCTGCCCCTCCCCGTCAGAAGGAGCGTCCACCATCGGTAAGCCCAGATATGATATGAGCTCTCTTGATGATTCCCTTATCTCAGGCGTCATTTTCGACGTTTGCTGTGCTTTGGAGAATGCTTTTTTGATATCTCCTTCTTCGATCGCCTCTTCCCACTCGTCCGCGGCCTTCTCGCGTCTCTCTTTCCTCTCGGCGAGTATTGCCATTTTCAGCGGGTGTGGTTTGCCGTCGAACACAAAACACGGTTCTATCCCGCTGGTGATGAGATTTGCAGTGCGATAGAGAAGGCCGGATAAATGAGAGGTCACTCTGCCGGTACGGTCGCATAATGGTTGGCCGTCCGGTTGCCTTATGATAGAAAGGAACTGATATATTGTGTTGTACGCATCGATAGCGACCGTCTTACCTTCAAGTTCGGACAACTCCACGGTTTTGGGCTCTGTCAGGCTGGAAAGATTCACTCCCATGGGAAGACCTCATTGTTCGGCGTTCGGCCCGTACCCTTTCCAGAGTGCGATCTCTTTTCCCATGTCGCTGTGATTAAAAAGGGAGCTCCCAGCCGCAAGCACGGTCGCACCCGCATCAACGCACAATTTTCCGGTGTTCCTGTTTATCCCGCCGTCGACAGATATCTCGAGCCTCGGGTTCTGAGCATCGGCATACTCTCTGACCCAGCCGATCTTCGACAGGCCCACTTCTTTGAAGCTCTGGCCGCCGAACCCTGCCTGCACGGTCATGATCAGCACCAGATCGACCAGATCGAGATAAGGTTCGATACTCTCGATGGGTGTTCCTGGGTTCAGGGTTATTCCGGGCTTGATGCCGTGATCCATTATACTCTTGAGGGCTCCTCTGATATCCCCGTCCGCTTCCACGTGGACAGTGAGCATATCGGAACCGGAATCTGCGAACGCTTTAACGTACCTGACAGGGTCTTGGATCATAAGGTGGACATCAAAAGGCATCTTGGTCAATTTCCTCAACGATGCGACCACGGACGGACCTATTGTGATATTCGGTACGAACATCCCGTCCATGATGTCGAGGTGCACCCAATCTGCTCCGGCGGATTCTATTCTCCTGACCTCTTCCCCCAGTTTGGAGAAATCGGCGGACAGCATGGACGGTGCGACCTTGGTCATGAATGGGCTAATGCACTCATCTGATTTAAATTTTGGATTTGAACTGTGTGTTTTGCACGCTCTCGGAAAGGGTCAATCGCTCTTGCCATGGGCGTGATCGACATTTCGAACGAACCGCCATCTATTTCCCAGGTGCAAAGCGGCTTTACGTTCCAGTTCGTTTCGACATCCAATAACTTTTCTTCGCGCAATGAGAGGACATGTGTGATGTCAGGTGCATATGACGTAGGGTCGCTCAGCGGCGGCTTCTCCTGATTTCAAATATGCGCTTATCGTTCAATCGTTTTGCAGCGAAAACACCGCTCGATCCGAAAGAAAGCGGTTCCCACTATAGTTTATGAAAAAAGTCAACGCACAACCTCCGACCAGAACTTTTCAAGAAAATAATATATCTTTCGTTTCAGTTAAGCATCCATGGCACTGACCAACCACAATAAAACGGAAAAGGTCTGCGATGTTTCCGGCTGCGACAAAGAGGCAGAGAGGTCTATAAACATGAAACAGTTCGCCAAGTCCTCGTTAAAACTCAAAGATTCGAACGTAAGAAGCGTGCACCTCTGTAAAGAACATTATAAGACATATAAGAAAGAAACAAAGACAAGCAGAGAGATCGACCAGATCTACCGATGAGGAAGAAATGCTGGACATTTTGTTCCTTGGCACAGGCGCAAGCATACCTTCCAGAGAAAGAGGGATGCCGTGCGTGGCGGTGCGCTGCGATTCCGAAGTTGTGCTTTTTGACTGCGGCGAGGGTACACAGAGACAGATGATGGTTTCGCCGATGTCATTCATGAGGATCAAAGGGATCTTCATAACACATATGCACGGGGATCATTTCCTCGGGCTGCCGGGCCTGCTTCAGACAATGGGGCTTTCCGGGAGGAAGGATAAATTGGTGGTATGCGGGCCGGAGGGGCTGTCTGCGGCTCTCAAAGCGATATTTTCGGTGTGCGAAGGGAACATTGAATATGAGATAGAGGTCAGAGAGATAGCGCCCGGCGAAAGAATAGAATTCAACGGTTTCGCTGTTTCGGCATTCAGAACAGACCACAGCATACCGTCTTTCGGTTACAAATTGGTCGAGAATGCATTCAGAGGCAGGTTCAACAAAGAGAAAGCGATCAAACTCGGTCTGAGACCCGGTCCGGACTTCTCAAAGCTTCAGAACGGCGAAACGGTGAACGGTGTGACTCCCGAGATGGTCATGGGATCCTCAAGACCCGGCTGCAGCATCGTTTACTCCGGAGACACAGTCCCGTGCATGGAACTTTCAGAAGCCGCCGCTGGAGCCGATGTGCTCATCCACGAGTCGACCTTTTCCGGGAAAGAATCGAAGCTCGCCGCAGAGCACAAGCATTCCACATGCGTTCAAGCTGCCGAGACGGCAGAAGAATGCGGATGCAGGATACTGTTTTTGATACACATAAGCAACAGGTACGACGATAAATGGTTCATTGAAAAAGAAGCGAAGGCCATCTTCGACAACATTGTCGTCCCGAGCGATATGGACATGTATAAGGTGTCAATGGCCGAGATACGGCTGGTCTGAACATCTTCAAATCCGTTTTCGTCTGAATTAATTTATTAATGGGGAGAATAATACATCAACATCATACTAATGTTTATGGTGCGTCAAGAAGGAATGAAAAATGGGAAAGAAAAATATCTATGTGGCAGGTGTCAATGAGGTACCGCTGCCGAAAAGGAACATCGAGATCGTAGAAAGGAAAGGAATAGGACACCCCGACAGTGTTGCCGATGCGTTAGCCGAAGAGGTAAGCAAAGCGCTCTGTAAAATGTATATCAAAGAGTTCGGGCACGTCCTCCACCACAACACCGACGAGACCCAAATTGCGGCAGGTCAATCAGCCCCGAGATTCGGCGGAGGTACAATAATAGATCCGTCGTTCATTCTTCTTGTGGGCCGCACAACGACCCATATCGCTGTCGGGAAGGAAGAGAAATCCCTTCCATGCAAACCTACCGCTCTCAAAGCGGCCAGAAAATACCTGGATAAGACATTCCCCAATCTGGACGTCGATTCAGAGGTGGTGGTCGATGCCAAGTTGGGAATGGGATCCGACGATCTCACCGGCGTGTACAAAGCGTCCGGACACCTCGCAAACGACACATCGTTCGGAGTGGGATATGCTCCGTTCTCGATAACAGATAAACTTGTTTTGAAAACAGAAGAATACATAAACGGAAACCTTAAAAAGAAACTCCCCGAGAGCGGTCAGGATGTAAAGGTCATGGCATCCAGGGTGGGTAACAAGATAACCCTTACAGTCGCCTGCGCCATGGTCGACAGATACATCGCGGACATGACAGAGTACAGGTCGGCCGTGGAGCAACTCAAAAGCTCGGTACTCGACAATGCACTTAAGATAATAGGCTCGCAGAAGGTCACGGTGGACCTGGACGTCAACACAGGCGATGACTACAAGAGGAAGGTGATCTACCTTACCTGCACCGGAATGTCCCAGGAGATGGGAGACGACGGGTCTGTGGGAAGAGGTAACAGATGCAATGGTCTTATCACACCGAACAGGCCGATGTCAATGGAAGCGACATCTGGAAAGAATCCGATCACTCACATTGGGAAGATATATAACATAATGTCCAAAATGATCGCTGACGATGTGGCGAAGAGTATAGGAGGGGACGCTGAGGTGAGAGTAAGGCTGCTTTCTCAGATCGGAAAACCCGTTTCCGAACCTCTCAACGCATCGATCGACATCGTGACCACGAACGCAGATTCCGACCCGAAACTTCCGAAGTGGAAGTCAGAAGCAGAAGCTATCGCAGCGGACTGGTTGGACAATGTTGACAGGGTATCTGAAAGCATCATAAACGGAAAGGTCAGAACATTCTGATACGGTCCTCGGGGATAAATGATGAAGATAATCGAAGTTCCTCAGTTCGGGCCGATGTTCAGATTCTCTGATGCGAACATCTACTGGGCACTTCATCTTCTGTCTGACGGCAGGAGGATAGGCAGGAAGAAACTGTCCGAGATGGTCGGAGTCGGTGAGGGAAGCATGAGGAAGATCATAGATACCCTGAAGAACTGGAATTATGTCATCGTGAGACAAACGGGCATCACCATCACCAAATCGGGACAGGCGTTCCTTTCTCAGATCCCGATAAGAGTGGTGGATGTCGAACTCGGAGACTCAACGGTCGGGTCCTTCTCTCAAAGCGTATTGGTAATGGGAGTGGCAGACAGAGTGTACAACGGGATGCAGCAGAGGGATGCCGGGATCAAGGTCGGTGCGACCGGCTGCACGACCGTTGTCATCAGGGACGGCGCACTCATGATACCTCCCGACTGGAATGTCGATGAGAGAAACCCGGAGCTTGCATACAAGATCCGGAAGGAGACGGGCATCACACAGAACGATGCCATCATCGTAGGGAGCGCAGACACAAAGATGCTCGCTGTGGAAGCGGCGATAAACGCAGCTTTCGAGCTCATATGAAACCTTTTTATTATTTTACTTAAACTCATGAAACATCTGTTGAACTATTCTGTCATGCAGGGCGTGGAAGAACTTCCACTCGGAGGACATGGTCTGAAAGACATCCGGTGCGATGGGTTGGAGTTGTTCACACTTTTTGAAAGGATACCAGATATTTACAAGGGGATGTCCGTTTCGGTGCATCTCCCGTATGCCGTGGATTGGTACAGCGGGTGGACAGGCAAGGCCGATCCGAACGAGTTTGATAAAGATAACGTGAAATTCGTTATGTTCGGAAGGGACAGGGAAGAGGCTGTCGAGAACATCAGAGCGATGATAAGTTTTGCAACCGAGATAAGACCAGCTTACGGCGTTATCCACGCAAGCACAACGAACCTCGATGAAGCGATGCTCAGGAAGCAGACGGACAACAGCAAAGACGTTCTGGAAGCGTTCTGCGAGATGATGAACAGGGCAGTGTCCGGGTTCAAAGGGAACGAGCCTCCGTTCAAGCTTGTCTTCGAGAACCTCTGGTGGCCCGGATTGAAGCTGAAAGATAAATGGGAGTACGAATACATGGATTCGCACTTAGAATTCGATAACTGGGGGTTCTGTCTCGACACGGGGCACATGATGAACACGCTTGATGATGCGTACGACGAGCGGAGATGCATAGACAGGCTTCTGAAGATATTCGAAAAATATCCCGATGAGATGAAGGACCGAATAAAGAACATGCATCTGCATGTGAGCACCAGCGCAGAATTCAGGAACACCTTCAAAGAAGAGGCCAGACCTCCCGGAGAGACGATGCTCGAGGCTGTTACAAGGATATATCCTCATGTTTCGAAAGTGGATCAGCACAGGCCATTCTCGAACAGAGACTGTAAGCTGCTTGTCGAGGCGATATCTCCGGATTTCGTGACGCATGAGATGAGCGGTCCGACCACGGAGCACGTGATCAGAGATTTTGTTCAACAAAGGGCACATTTTTAATTATACGAATCTTATAAATAATACTTCAATAATGGGACTGCCAGAGGAATTAATAAATGGCGCGTTTTAAAGAAGCTGAGCACAGGCTCCTTGAAAAATCCGTATGCATGAGTTGCTATGCTACGAATCCCAAGAAGGCGGATAAATGCCGCAAGTGCGGATACAGCAACCTCAGGCCAAAAGCAAAAGAGAGCAGAAAGCAGTGATGCTTTTGTGTGAAACTTCCCCAGCTTCTTTTTATGAACGGGGCCGCACTCACTCCTTTAATATACTTCTGGGGCAGTTAGGTATCATCTGATATCGGGAAGTAATAAGATGCATGTTCTGATAGTGGATGACAATGCTGCCCTTCAGGCGGTCCTGGCCGAAGTTATTGCCGATGCAGACAATACGGTCGAGGTCGTTTCTTCCGCCGATACGGCTTATCCGTTAATTATTTCGCATAGCCACGATGTGATGATCATCGATATCGACATGCACAACGGGGAGGGGCTGGCGCTTTTGAACAGGATGCAGAGCACCGTTCCTCCTATAGATATCCCCGTCGTGGTGATCCGAAGCAAGAACAAACAGATACCGCAGGACATCTCGATGATAAAGGGTCATATCGAGAAACCATTCTCATCGTCCGATGTCCGGAGGGAGATAAACAAAGCTCTGGCCGCAAATGCCGAAGCGAACGATCCGCCTCAAATGCTGGAAGAGAAGATCGAAGAGACCATCCCAGAGAGTAAGACCTTTATTCAAAGGAAAGTACCCTTTGGGAGATCATATGTTTTGTTCCGCAGCAGTCCGGCCGCGATAAATGATCTGATAGCATCGTTTGACAATGAAGGTTGCGATGTGCTCGTTGTAACGACCAGAAAAAGGAAGACAATAACAGAATGGTTCAGGAGCGATAATGTAAAAGCTCTTACAATGACGGTAAGGCTGTTCGGCGGCCGTTCAAGCATATATAGCCTCGGCTCTATGATCGAGGAAGTGGATGAATTCATAAGGAACGGTAACAGGCCGGTGGTCGCATTTGATAACCTTAATGAAATAATAAACAGGAATGGAATGAATTCCGCACTGACGGCGTTACACCAAATGATCACAAAGAAATATGGCAAGAGTGTATCGTTCCTTGTTTCCGTCGACCCTGAAACGTTCACTGCGAAAGATAGAGGGATTCTGCTGAAACAAATGGAAGATTTTGATAAGATCGGTGAATAATAATGAAGATCGAAAAAGTATGGGCCAGAGAGGTACTCGACTCCAGGGGGAACCCCACTGTCGAGGCCGAACTCACTGTGCGCGGGAAGAAAATAACTGCGATCGCTCCATCGGGAGCATCAACAGGCACATGGGAGGCCCATGAGTTGAGGGACGGCGGCAGCAGATACAAAGGAAAAGGCGTTCTCACCGCTATCGAGAATATAAAAGGAGAGATAGCAAAGACGTTGGTGGGAATGGATCCGTCAGACCAAAGAAGCATCGACTATGCCCTGATAGACCTGGACGGGACCGACAATAAAACAAGGCTCGGCGGTAATGCTCTGGTCGCAGTATCTCTCGCGGCGGTCAAAGCCGGAGCTTATGCTCTGGGAAAAGAGGTCTATGAGCATGTTGGAAATGATCATGTCACTCTTCCTGTACCAATGTTCAATATAATCAACGGAGGAAAACATGCCGGAGGGGACCTCAGTATACAAGAGTGTATGATCGTTCCAGCTGGCGCAGATTCGTTCTCTGAGTGTCTGAGGGCTTCCTCGGAGATATACATGGAGCTGAAATCCATTTTGAAAAAGAAATACGGCGCAAGTGCGGTGAACATCGGCGACGAAGGCGGGTTCGCCCCACCGCTCGGAACCGTCGCAGAGGCGCTGGAAACGATAATCTCCGCAATATCCGCAGCAGGATACTCTTCAGGAAAGGATGTTTTCCTTGCTATCGACGCAGCTTCGTCGGAATTCTATGACAACGGCGTCTATGACGTCGACGGAATGAAACTTTCCGCGGGGGAGCTGGCAGACCATTATGCAGATCTGGCTGACATGTTCCCTCTGATAAGTATAGAGGATCCGTTCTTCGAGGATGATTTTGACACAACGGCTGAGCTTACATCAATGATCGGGAAGAATGTCCAGGTCGTCGGGGACGATCTCTTTGTAACGAACACAAGACGTTTGTGCAAAGGCATCGAAATGGGCTCCGCCAATGCCATGCTTCTGAAAGTGAATCAGATCGGGACAGTGACCGAATCGGCAGACGCGGCACAGGTGAGTTTTGACAACGGTTACAATGTGGTGGTGTCACACAGGTCCGGAGAGTCCGAGGACACAACGATCGCAGATCTTTCCGTCGGCTGGGGATGCGGCGAAATAAAGACAGGCGCCCCCGCAAGGGGAGAGCGCACCGCAAAGTACAATCGGCTGCTGAGGATAGAAGAGGAACTGGGGTCAAAAGCCGTCTTCCCGGGAAAGAAAGTATTCAGAGTGTGATAAGATGGAAAAGCTTTTCATTGCCGATGAAAAAGATGTGCGCGATGGATACACAATGGATATCTACTTCGAAAGAACGAAGAAGATCCTCGAGGCATCCGGACTGGCCGAAACCAAAGTTTGCGCAGAGATAACAGGCAGCTCTCTCCCGAGAGGATGGGAGTGGGGAGTGTTCTGCGGGCTGGAAGAAGTGATAAGGCTTACGGAAGGGCTTCCCATATCGATATATGCCGTTCCCGAAGGAACATTATTCAAAACAAGGACCCCGGACAGCGTACGCGTCCCCTTAATGAATATTTTCGGCGCGTATACGGATTTCGGCATATTCGAAACGGCCATTCTGGGAATGCTCTGTCAGCCGTCCGGCACAGCAACAGCTGCGGCGCGCACCAAGATCGCGGCTAAGAACAAGACCGTATTGGCATTCGGGAATAGAAGGATGCACCCTGCGATCGCAGGCGTCCTGGACAGGTCATGCTATATTGGCGGATGCGACGGCGTATCATCAAAGATCGGCGGTGACATCATCGGCAAAGAGGCAATAGGCACGGTCCCGCATACGCTAATGCTCCTCATGGGAAGCAACGATGCCGCTTTCAGAGCATTCGACAGGGTCATAGAGAAGGAAGTTCCAAGAATAATGCTGATAGACACATTCTCGGACGAAAGGACAGCGGCGCTGGAAGCATGCACCTCGATCAAGGACCTCAAGGGCGTGAGGCTTGATACGCCCGGTTCGAGAAGAGGCAACTTCAAAGAACTCATCAACGAGGTAAGATGGGAGTTGGATATGAATGGGCACAAGGACGTCGATATCATCGTTTCGGGAGGGCTTGACGAGTCATCCATCGCCGATATAGTGGATACTTCCGTGTCAGGGTTCGGTGTGGGGACTTCCATAAGCAATGCGCCTACATTGGATCTATCAATGGATGTCGTTGAAAAAGACGGGCAGCCGATCTCAAAGAGAGGCAAATTCGGCGGAAGGAAATTCACGTACAGATGTCCTAAATGTTTCGAGATGGGTGTTTCCCTCAGACCGGATGACAAGGTCGTCTGCGGCTGCGGCAACAAGATGGAAATGGTCGAGAAGGAAGTGCTCCGCAACGGCAAAAGGGTAGGTAAGGAGAGGACGCCGTCCGACATCCGCGACTACGTGATAAAACAACTCAAAACGGCCGGAAAACTCTGACTTTCCGGCGATCTTTCATGAAAAAAATCCCTAAGAGGTGATATATAAATGTATCCTAAAAATTCTTTGAATCTCTGCCGTTACCGAGGGGTATAAATAGGGTTGTAAAAACCCGAAACAGAAAGCTTATATCCCTACTAAGATATGGGATGTCTAAGGTTAGTCTATCGCATAATGGATGGGATTTGTGACGATAACGATCGCAAAAAATAGGGGGCGTGCAATCATAGTTCACAGCTTTACATCCAACAGAGTAATTCCGCAAGGTGATGCCGGCATTTTAACGCTGGATAGCGCCGGCCCGAGATCTTTTACTAAGATATATTGTGCCTGCGGAAAGATAGTGGACCTTGATAAAAAGAAAATGAACATCAAAAAATCATTGAAGAAAGATCTCGAATGCACCACATGCAGGAACGCACGCATATCCCGGGAGATCGATTCTATAAACGAACATTTTGATGGGCCGCTTTCAAAGGAAGAAGAGTCGTTCTGTTGAATTAACAGTCATAGTATAGAAAAGACACAAATAACACGATTTTTATAAATCGTATGTATGATAAAAATCCTTTGTCGGCGGGAGATATGAAAACGCTGTTTTCTCAGGCAATCTCCTTTTTTGTCTTCGTTGATGTACCTTTCTTTGTCGGAACGGTCTTCGTACCCGTCTTCTTGACTGTTGCCTTGTTGACAGGCGTCTTACGGGTCTTTCCCCCGCGGGTATCGCAGTCGGGGTTGATGCACTCTCTGTGGCCGTTGAACTGCACCTCCGGAGCGCCGCATACTGCGCATTGATCGCCGGAAGGCGCCACTGTGCCTCTCGGCCTGAGCGGGTAGGTCTGAGTGCATTTTGGCCATTCCGAACATCCCGCAAAGCGTCTGCCGCCTTTAGAGAACATTATCCTGATCGTACCCTTATGACAGGTCGGACACAGGCCGAGATTATTCTTCTCGGTGTTGCACTTGCACTTTGGATCTATACATTGGATCACCGGCGGCATGCCCTTCCTTATGATCTTAAGTTGCGCAAGTCCGCATTCCGGACAGGCCGTCTCGGTGGTCTGTATCATCGCACCTCTCGGTAAAGGATATGCTCTTGCGCACTCCGGGTACCCATCGCATCCGATGAATTTCCCATTCTTTGATTTCTTGATGGTCATGCTGCTGCCGCAGGTGGGACACAAGCCTATGAACTGTTCAGACCTCAAAGCGGATCTTATGTCCTCGCCGAACTGTTCCTTTTCGGAAGTAATCTTCTTTGCGACAACGAAAAGCATATTCTGTGATTCTTTTACAACTTCCGTTAAAGTGTTGTTGCCTTCACTTATATCGATCATGTCGGATTCGAGTTTCGATGTCATTTCCGGTTCGGTGATGCCGCCGCCGTGTTTCTCTAACGACTTGGTGAGAGCGGTACCGCTGGCAGTGGGGATGAGATTGTTCCCCTCAACATAGTTCCTGGAGAACAGCTTTCCGATGATCTCATGCCGTGTACTCTTTGTTCCCAGCTGTAATCTGTCCATTTCTTGGATAAGGGATCCCTGATTGTATCTGTATGGCGGCTTTGTCTCTGATTCTTCGAGGTTCTTCGATCTTATCTCGATCTCGCCCCCGACATTCAACTTCGGAACGCGGCTCTCTGCGGACTTAAGGTACTTCTTATAGTATTTCTTCCAGCCCGGATCTTTTTGGACATAACCGTCGGCCTTGAACGTTTCTCCCGCAACTTCGATCTCGCAGTCGGTGATCTCGGCTGTTGCGTTGGGACCCACTGTTGCCAGGAACCTTCTTACTATGAGCTCGTAAAGTTTCCACTTATCGCCCTTCATCTTATCCGAGCTTGCACCGGCCGTAGGGTATATGGGCGGATGATCGGTGGTCCTCTTCTTCCCCCTGGAGGGGACGATCTTGTCTTGTTTGAGTATCTCCTCAACCTCTTCTTTGAACTCTGAGTCTTTGAGCTTTTCAAGAACTCCCTTCATGCTGAGGCTCTTCGGGTATTCGGTGTTCTCTGTCCTGGGATATGAAATGTAACCGCTGGTGTACAGATCCTCTGCGAGTTTCATCGCTACGCTGGGCGGGATGCCGATCTTGTTGGCCTCCACCTGCATCATTGTGGTGTCGAAGGGGGCGGGGCGGTACTCTTCCTTCATGGAAACAGTGTATGCTTTGACCTTCCCGGTCTTAGCGTCGGCGATCGCAGACATTACCTTATCCGCATCGTCTTTGCTCCAGAACGGATTCTTTACATGCACTCCTTTGAAAGCCAGCATGCCGAATTTCCCTATTATGTTCCAGAACGGGACCGGAACGAAGTTTTCGATCTCTTCATGGCGGTCCACCAACAATTTGAGCGTAGGGCTTTGAACTCTTCCGACAGACATGAAATTCTTTCCGACCTGACCGGACGACAAGGAAACAAGCCTTGTAAGCACTGCGCCCCACGAAAGGTCGATGATCTGCCTGGCCTCAGCGGCATCGGCGAGCTTTTTATCAGGCTCTGTGAGTTCGGAGAATGCTTTTTCCACTTCTCCCTTTGTGAGTGCGCTGAACTTAGCGCGTTTGACTTTGGAGAGATCGGCGTTCACGGCGGTAACTGTTTCCATCCCGATAAGCTCTCCTTCTCTGTCAAAGTCGGTTGCGATTATTATCTCATCGGAGGTCTTAACAAATTCCCCGATCTTATTGAGTATGGATTTTACTTTTACTTTTTTGATCGGCTCGGCATATACCATGTCCACCGGAGAGATGCCGCCCCAGTCGTTGTATTCTTCGGGATAGTCCAGTTCTAAAATGTGCCCCCTAAGGCTCACAACTGTATATTCGTCCCCTCCCGCTTCGAATTTTATCACAGTGACGTCCTTTCCCGATTCGGATTTTGATTTTCCGTCAGACAATATTGTGGAAATCCTCCTCGCGGCATTAGCCTTCTCCGTAATAATCAGTTTTCTCATTCGACCATGCGATACCTAAGGATTATTTAATTATTGGGAACTTGAAAAATCAACATCAAAAGCATCAAACAATGACCGCATTATGTGTTTTTCCGGCTAACGTCTCACTCCGATGTGGTGCATATGGCCCGTGGACTGAGAGGCCATGGTGAGCTTGCATCTCAGAACGCCTTTGATCGAAGAGACCTCGTTTGTAAGCGTCTTAAGCTGACCTAGCTCACCTTCGACGATCAGGATCTCCATACATCTGTCATGGTCGAGGTGCACATGCACAGAGGTGTTTATGTTCTGCATCTTTCCGTGCTGTACTTCTGTGAGCTTCTCTCCGATCCCCGTTGTGTGGTGGTCGTAGATCATTACGATAACGCCGCACATGTAGTCCTTGTCGTTCTTCCATTCGCTCTCGGCAAGGGAATCGCGCACCAGGTCCCGTATCGCCTCAGATCTGCTGACATATCCTTTCTTTGAAATGACTTTATCAAATTCCTTCAGAAGTTCAGGCTCAAGAGAAACACCGATGCGCGTAACACCATCCATATAAGATAATCATAATCCATGTTAATATAAAATATGGCACGCGGGGTCGCTTTTTGCTCAGAAACGGAACGGACATCGTTGTCTTTATCTCCGAGCAGTCAATACACAGTCGATGACAGGCGGCTCGGAGGACCTGAGGAAAGCATTAGAAGACGCCGTGTGCGATGCGGTTACCGGAAAGGACATCGCGGTCGCATTCTCAGGCGGGCTCGATTCAGGCATCATTGCCGCATTAGTGAAAAAACATGCGAGAGAGGCCACACTCTATACAGTTGGAACAAGAGATTCCCACGATGTCAAAGAAGCAGAGATATCGGCAGAAGAGCTGGGGATGAGCGGAGGATACCTGGAGATAAACGAGGACGATGTCCTCGAAGGCATAAGGGAGATCCTCTCCATAACGGGAATGAAAGATCCGGTCACGGTGTCCTTCGAGATCCCCCTGTATTTTGTCTGCCGGTACGCAGAGGAGAAGGATATCCTCACGGGTCAAGGTGCCGACGAGCTTTTTGCTGGGTATTCGAAATACGTCGGTCTCGGAGAAGAAGATCTGAAAAGAATGATGGCAGAAGATCTGAAGAAAGTGCTTGAGTTAACTGTTCCTTACGAAAAGAAGATCGCAGAGCATTTCGGGAAAAGGATCCATCATCCATTCCTCGACAAAAATGTGATAAGGGCGGCCGGGGAACTGGACATCAATGAATTGATCTCTTCAGAAGATCCAGCTTCCAGAAAGAGGGTTCTGAGAGAGGCCGCCAAGACCTTCGGATATGCCGGGATATCCTCAAAGGAGAAAAAAGCCGCCCAATACGGCTCCGGCGTGATGGTCCTGATAAAAAGGATCTGCAGGATGAACGGTCAGACCTTTGCCGAGTTGATAGAGTTCATAAGGAGAGAGGTATTGTGATGGACGAAGATGCGCTTTCGTGGCTGTTCTCATTCACAGCGCAAGGAATAAAATTAGATCTGGATAATACGAATGCCCTGTTAAAAAAACTCGGCGACCCGCAACTTGGAATGAAATATGTGCATGTCGGCGGAAGCGACGGAAAAGGCTCCATTTCCTCAAGTATAGCATCGATCCTGATATCATCGGGCATAAGAACGGGGCTGTACACATCGCCCCATATAGAGGATTTCAACGAGCGCATCACCGTCAACGGGGAGATGATAACGGATGCGGAGGCGGAAGAGATACTGGAAAGAATGAGGGGTTGCGTCAAAGAGATGGAATCCGCGGGGAAGACGCCCACATTCTTCGAATTGATAACGGTAATGGCGTTCCTTCACTTCAAGAACAAAGGCGTGGAATATGCCGTTCTGGAGGTCGGGATGGGCGGGAGGTTGGACTCCACCAATGTGATAATCCCGGAAGTAAGCGTTATCGGCAACATCAGTATGGAACACACTGAATATCTCGGCGATACGATTGAAAAGATAGCTTTTGAGAAAGCCGGGATAATAAAACCAGGCGTACCTTGCGTCACATTGAACGGCGGCCCTGCGTTCAATGTTCTTAGGAAAGCGGCAGATGAAAGAGGCGCACCGATCACCCGCATCGACCCGACAGACATCATCATCAAAAAAATGGATGAGAAAGGAGTCGATTTCAGTTACAAAGAGGAAAGATACAGGATCTCCATTCCCGGAAGCCGTCAGGCGGACAATGCGTCAATGGCGATCGAGGCCGTGGCCAAATTGAAGATATACGGTCACTGCCTGAGATGCAACGTAAAGAAAGGGCTCAGGGATGTGAGGTGGCCGTGCAGGCTGGAGAAGATCCCCGAGTTGCCGATAATATTGGACGTCACCCACACTGCGGCGGGTTCGAAAGCTCTCGCAGAAGATATATCAAAAATATACGGTAAGGTAGATGTTGTTATAGGGATGCTCAAAGATAAAGACCCAGACACAATGGCAGAGAATATTTCCATGATCTCGGACAGGACGTTCATCACCATGCTCGATACCGAGAGGACCGCAGGACTGGAAACCCTTCTAAGAGCATTCGGCAATAAACTTCCGGAGGTCATTGCCTGCGAGAACGTGTCCGACGCTATGGATACGGCGATGTCAAAGAATAGCGGCAGAAATATATTGGTAACAGGGTCGTTTCACACGACAGGGGAGGTAATAACATGGCTGAAAAAGATGTATCCCGGATCTTGGATATACTCTCAAAGGATTATGGAAGAGGAGCATACCCGGGAAGGTCGTCGGAAGGACTGAATCCCGAGTGGAAGGCTGATCCGTTCCATGTGCTGATCTCAACGATCCTTTCCCAAAGGACCAAAGATAACAACACCAGGAAGGCATCCGACAACCTATTCAGAGAATATGATTCCATCGAGGAATTGGCCGAAGCGGATACAGATACAGTTGCGGCTCTGATCCGTCCCGCCGGGTTCCCTCAGCAGAAGGCAAAGGCAATCGTGGAGTGCTGCAAGATATTGAAAGATCACCATGACAGTAAGGTCCCGGAGGACACAAGGACGTTGTTGACATTGCCGATGGTGGGTAGGAAGACGGCCGCCTGTGTGCAAGCATATGCGATGGGGATCCCCGCAGTGTGCGTAGATACGCATGTCCATAGGATATCCAATCTGATCGGACTGGTCAATACCAAAGACCCAGCAGGTACTGAAATGGAGCTAATGAGGATAACTCCGAAAGAGAGGTGGATAGACATAAACAAATATTTTGTCAGGCACGGACAGACTGTCTGTCTTCCAAACCATCCTCGTTGTGGGAAATGCTCCGTTCGCTCTATGTGCGATCATTCAGAAATGATCATCAGAAAAGGAACTGTGTTTCATAATTCGTTGGCCCGCTGACCGATGGTGATTAATTTTCAGAGGACCATCGTCCGGTGCTTGTGAGAAAGCAGGAGCCAGACGATGGCAGAGATGGGATGGGACAGACAGTATAATAGACATTGGGATGAGTATAACCAAAGACTTGTCGAACGGGGAAGGATATTTTGGGACCTTTCATGGGTCCCTAAGCATCTGGATGAGATAGGTTCGAATGAAAAGAAACGAGGACGGCCGCGTTTGTACGGGGATGCTCTGATATCTTATGTTTCCAGGGTCAGGACGGTCACGGGCATCCCCTTCAGGATGCTGGAGGGTCTTTTCAAGCCCGTGTTCGATCTGATCGGGATAGAGGTGCCGAGCTATCCGACGCTTTGGAGGCGCTGTACCTCTCTGGAAGCGGCAGCCGGTATCAAGGCGACCGCGCGCAAGAGGAACGTTGCGGTCGACAGTACAGGGATAAAGGTCACCGTCAGGGGAGGATGGATGAGGGAGAAGTGGAAGGTGCACAAAGGATGGCTTAAACTTCACATTCTCTCTGATGTGGAGACGAACGAGATCCTCGCATTCGTGGCGACGGACGAACGATCAAGCGATGCCAAGCACCTGCTGGCACTTGTGGATGCGGCCTTGGCCGCAGGCCACGGGATAGCGAAGGTGCTTGCGGACGGGGCGTATGACACGAGGAAGAACTGGAATGGGATGAGGGAGAGGAAGATAGAGTTCATAGCCCACATCAGGAAGAATGCTTCGACGACATCCAGAGGATGCACCGTGAGAAGCGCGCATGTACGGGAGAGGAACGCAATAGGCGAGGACGAGTGGCGTAAGAGGTACGGCTATAACATGAGATGGAAAGTGGAATCGGTCTTCTCCGACCTCAAGAGGATGTTCGGAGAATCCGTTTCTTCGAAGACGTTCGAGAACATGGTGGCGGAGATCTCCAGGAGCATCGAGTGCTTTAATATGATGAAGGCGGCAGGTATGTGAATGAATTATGAAACACAGTTCAGAAAAGGCAAAATATTATATATATGAACCTGTACATTGTCTGAAAAACCGTTTTTTTTTGTACTTTGAAAAAAAGTATATGAGTTGTCTATGCACTATTATTTTTTTAACGGCTGCCAGTCGAACAGAGATGTTTCGTTGCTTTTTGCTCAGGATTCTATCTAAAACTTATACCAGCTTAATAAGGATATATTTTGTAGGGAACAATTATATACTTTATACCAGAGTAGGTTTTATAAATAGGGTTTCGCAGGTGTCCACGAGAGGGGGCATTAAGCATCTGTGTCAAAAAATACAGGTGAGTTTAATGTCATCAAAGAATAATCGTGCAAATATAAATGAGACCAACGAAAGACTATACAGGAGAAGTTACTCTGGCTCAAGAGCTACGAAAAATGCTCTTTTTGTAACTCTTTTGTTAGTTGTCGCCGCACTGGCGGGGGCAACATTGTTTGATAAGGGCGCAGATACATCTTCTGCCGCCCCCGGAGACTGGACGTTATCGCACACATCAGGCTTTACAGAAGTGCGCACTATATTGAATTCTGAGACGAATAACGGAAGCGTTACGCTTGAAGAAGGGTATATATATATCTGATCGAGGTCAGCGGCGCTCAGGGCAGCGCGGGCGGCGGAGTGAACAGTAATGCCGACGGCGGCAATGGAGGTGTTGTTGCCGCATGGTTGGATCTGACCAGACCGGGGGAACAGGCTATACAGGTCAGCTATCTGACAGGCAACGTAGGCAGCTCGGGTGCCGGCGGAATAGGGAATCTCAAAAGCGGCGGTGCCGGCGGCGGTGCGACCGTTCTGACCTATGACGGGACCACAATACTTGTGGCCGGCGGAGGGGGCGGAGGAGGAGCAGAGGCTACCGATGACCAACAACATGGTGGTGCCGGCGGTATCGGCGGAACCATGAGCAGCACATCAGCATCTTACGCCAACGGTACTGTCTATTACGGCGGCGATGGGTACTTAAGCATAGACAGCAAAGGTTCCGTCACCGACAGCAACGGTAAAGGCGGCACCACTGCCGGCGGAGCCGGGGGCGTTGCGGGAAATAAGGGAACGATCGGCATCAACGGCGGCAGCTCGCTGACCCCCGGCGGCAACAACGGCGGTGCGGGCGGCGGAAACTATGAAGGATCCGGAGGAGGAGGCGGAGGCACCGGTTTCACGGGAGGCGGAGGTGCAGGCGGAAGCGGTAATCAAGGGTACTCTACCGGCGCCGGCGGCGGAGGCGGTTCAAGTTATATCAGCAACAGTTTATCCTATGGTACGCCAACAGTCTCTACGAACAGTGGTGCTGGGCATATCACCATCATCCAATATGCATTCAAGGAGGCGGCCAGGATACATGCCGGCCCCCAGACTGTAACTTATTCCGGCTCTCCTCAGACAATAATCGAAACTACAGCCACAGTCGAAGGATTGACGACCGGAATTATACCGACTAACTCCGCTTACTATCTGAAGTTCACATATACGGGCACACTCAGAGACGGAACGGCATATGGTCCGACCGATGTCGCGCCGACCGATGCGGGTACCTATTCCGTGAATGTCGATCTGAATTACAACACAGACAGATACTATTTTGCACTTCCCGGAGATCCGCTTTATAATTCGCTCAACCCGGATGGACCGGTGACAGTAACACTGATAATTGATTCAAAACCGTTGATCAAACCGACTGCGATCATAACCAGGGTCCCGTGGATAGACAATTCAACACCCGTGACACTCCCTCTGAATGATTTCGACGGCAACGCAATGGACATCACAGGCAATGTCTATAGCATGATAGGTAGCTATACAGCCACTATCTCGCTAAAAGATGTGTGGAACTACTATTGGGACGGCACGGCATTCGACACGGCCCCCTTTGACATACCCTGGGAGGTCGTGGACAGTTGGAAGTTCACGGGTACGATCACCTTTTTCGACCCCACCAACCCATCACACCCTCTCAATGGCGAACCCATCTCGGATGTCGTAGTGTCCTATTATTTAATACATAACGGCGTAAAAAGTCCTCTCTTGTACTCTGCACCCAGCCTTTCAGATGGGAGTTATGTGGTACGTTTCCCGATAGGAGACAGCGTCGAGATCAATGATGTGGTGAGGGAAGGTTATCAACTATCCGATAACAGTCAATTGCCGGCGAACCCGATCATCAATGACGGGGATATCTTGGATTTCACGATGTATTTCGATTCAAGCGTGACATTTACGATATCTGGCCATGTGGAATTCTACGACTGGAGGCTTTCTCAAACTTGGCAGGACATGCTGAACGGCTACCTGATGAATCTGGTCAAAATAGAATACTCCGTTAACGGCGTCGACCAACCGCCCATAATGACCGACCCAGATGGGTATTTTGATATACAAGCCCACTCAGGAGACGAGATCGTAATAAAAGGACTCACTAAGGCGGGATTTGTGTTGAATGCGGCAGGCGATGAAAATATGTACTCTACATCTCCCTCATCACCTTGGGTGCCATTCCAACCGTCGCCGCTTCATTTCTTCCTTGATAAGAATATCGAGCCGAATTTCTCAATGAGATATGCGAATGAAGCCCACCCTATGATAATCACGGTTGTGGATCAGGACGGGAATGAAATGGAGGGCGTAAAGATATCTTTCACCGTATATGTCGATCTTGAGGAAGACGAATATAATCCAACACTCCCAATTAACGAAGAACGTACCGTTGACAGGACAGAAAAAGAAGTGATAACGCAAGATCTGCACGGGGATAAATTTGCCGAAATAGTGGTGGAGGCTCCGGAAGGATATGTTCCTGGACTCGGCGACTATTGGCTTTGGGTAAAAATAGGTTCCTTGGATTATACGGGATACTTAGTAGATGAGACCACGCCTACCTACAACGGCGGAGATTGGCCGGCGGACTGGAAGTGGACATGGGTCATGGACAATGATGTCAATGCTCCGATACTATTGACCTTCGTGATGATAAAGGCGGCCGTTGTGACGTTCGATCCGAACAACGGCGGTCCGCTCAACGGAGGAGATTTGCCTTGGTCCATCCTGGTCAGACCGTCAAGCTATGTAAGCGATCCTTCGCTAAAGGAAGACGGCACACCCGCGTATGAATACGGCAGTATGACACTTGTCGGATGGTACGCCAGCGGTTCCGATGTTCCGTGGGACTTCAGTAACGATGCAGTTTTAGGCGACATGACATTGACCGCGATGTGGGGCTGGAATGTGACGTTCGATGTAAAGAACAACACAGGAGGCACGATCACCGCAGCGGTCGGTTCAACTCAGATCACATCACCGGCCAAGGTCATTGACGGTAAGACCGTCGACTTTGATGCAACGCCCGATGCAGGGTGGTGCGTAAAGGCCTGGTACGTGGACGGAATAGAAGTTCCAGGTGTAACATCGGAAACATTCTCCTATCAGATCACCGCTGACACAGATGTCACGGTAGAGTTTGAACCGATGTTCGATACGATCTACGACGACAACGGCGGAACCGGCGGACCCGGAACGATATCCGACAGGATAGCGGCCACATACCCGCTGTCCACACCGAACCCGACACATGCTCAGGTCTCAGGAGTGAACGTCCTGTTCATCGGATGGACCCTTGACAACACAACGTCAGGGGTCATACTCGAACACGGCGGCACTGTCCCGACCCTCGAAACGGACGTCACAATAACCAACGCCGACGTGACCCTCTACGCAGTATGGGGATACGACCGCAACAACGACGGAACGCCCGATGTGAACGAGACCGGATACGACACGATCTACGACGACAACGGCGGAACCGGCGGACCCGGAACGATATCCGACAGGATAGCGGCCACATACCCGCTGTCCACACCGAACCCGACACATGTTCAGGTATCGGGAGTGAACGTCCTGTTCATCGGATGGACCCTTGACAACACAACGTCAGGGGTCATACTCGAACACGGCGACACCGTTCCGACCCTCGAAACGGACGTCACCATAACCAACGCCGACGTGACCCTCTACGCCGTATGGGGATACGACCGCAACGGCGACGGAATACCGGATATTCTGGAGACCACATACACACTTACCTACAACGCTAACGGCGGCAACGCATCATCGGTGCCGGCACCTGTCCCTGATATCCTTATTTATACAGACTATCCATTGAACTCAACCACATTGCCCACCCATGCCAATGCGGCTGATGGCAGGGCAATAGTCTTTGCAGGATGGAAGGGATCGGCCGACACGAAAATCTACGCTCCAACTGATACGATCACAGGGATTATTACAACTGTTCATATGGTAAAGAATACCACTGTTTTCGCAACATGGAAGTATGTTTCCGTGCCTGTCCCGCCGCAGCCTAAGCTATACACAATTACCGCATCCGCCGACTCGGGTTCCGTAATATCTCCGAGCGGAAGAGTCACAGTGCAGGAGGGCGACAGCAAGACGTTCACCTTCTCAGCGAAGGACGGTTACACAATAGCGGAAGTGTGGATAGACAGCACGTATCAGCTCTCACAAGCGGAAATAAACAGCGGATCCTACACTTTCACAAATGTGATGTCCAACCATACCATAGCTGTGAAGAGCATTGTCGGCCCAAGAGCAAGCGACATAATCCTGACGATCAGCATCGCACAAGGGAACGGATATGAAGAATACAGCATCAACGGCGGGGGCTTCACCAGATACTCCGGACCTGTTACATTACAGGCCGGAGACAACGTTTCCGTAAGGGCGATCGCAGCCGACGGTTACCGCTTCGTCAAGTGGGAGACCCCGAGTGTCAACACGAATTCTTTGTTCACCATCAATGATGTCAGAGTGTCCGTGCACCTTGACCTATACTTCGCAACAAGCGACACCAGCGCCGTCAGCGGCAACAGTGTCCCGTGGCTGATAATAGGTCTGCTGATCCTAATTATCCTGCTGGTATTGTTCCTGCTGTTCCTGCTCTGGGTAAGGTCCGGACTCTTCGTCAAGGCCCTGAAGAACGGCGAAGCTGTATCGGGAGCGGCAATAACCTTCAGAGTAGAGAAGGACGGCAAGATCGAGAACGGCATCAAGAACACAGGTTCAGGTGGCAAGTGCAAGATACCCGCGAAGAAGAAATCCACGGTCACGATCTCAACGGCGGCCAAGGATGGAAGCATAGCCGCAGGTCTGCCAATGACGGTCGTGATGGAGAGCAGGAGAGAAAAATTGGAGATACTCTTCAAGTAAGGCGTCTGGGACGGATCTAAACAATTTTTCAAACTTCAGCCGGCTTAGGCCGGCACAACCCCATTTTTCAATAAGAAAAAGAGAACATATTGAGTTTATAGTTGAATTGCCATACCGAGTCCAATGCATGAAGTTTCTGTTATGGCCGACCTGATCGAAGCCATCAAAAAGGAACTGGAAAGATATGACGTGGTATCCGTCAAAGAGGTCTATCTCATAGTGGGTAAACTTACCAATCTAGGCTCGGAGCAGCTCGAATTCGCATTTGAGATAATGTCAAAGGATTCGATCCTCGACGGTTCGAAACTTACTATCAAAGAAGAAGAAATAGAGGTCAGATGCAGCCAATGCGGATACGAGGGGCCTGTGAACAACATGGATATCGGAGAAGAATCCCATTTTTCCGTTCCGATCCTATCCTGCCCCAAATGCGGCAGCGCTGTGATAATAACAGCCGGAAAATCGTGCCGCGTCAGTTCAATTGATATCGAGGAGGCGGATTGATGTTCAAATACAGGGACGGGGACACAGCAAAGAAGATACTGGCCGCAATAAAAGATACGGGTGTCGAAAGCAAATTCATGCATGTCTGCGGCACACATCAGGATACGATCGTACGTTTCGGTCTCGAAGAACTTTTAGCGGACGCAGGCGTCGAGATATGTCAGGGTCCCGGATGCCCCGTATGTGTCACAACAAGCAAAGAGGTCGCAGAGGCCATCACGCTTGCAAGGAACGGAGTGACCGTAACGGCATTCGGAGATATGATGCGCGTCCCCACAACCGTGGGGTCCCTTTTCGACGCAAAAGCCGACGGTGCAGATGTGAGGATCGTCTATTCGATCGAGGACGCCGTTAAAATGGCATCCGAACAGACGAAACCGCTGGTCTTCATCTCGGTGGGATTCGAGACCACGGCACCCTCAACATGCGTTCCGCTGAAAAAAGGCAATCTGCCTGAGAATTTCAGCATCTACAGCTGCCACAGGATATGCCCTCCGATACTGGATGCGATATTCGACATGGGCGAGATAAGGATGAACGGCATGATCATGCCAGGCCATGTCGCAGTTATCACCGGTACAGAACCCTTCAAGGTATATTCGGAGAAGTACGGAATGCCCCAGGTGGTCGCCGGATTCGAACCTCTAGACATGCTGATGGCAGCCTACATGTTAACAAAACAGAGAGAGGAGGGCCGCGCAGAGGTGGAGAACGAATACACCAGGTTGGTAAAGCCGAACGGCAACCCTATCGCAAAGAAGCTGATGGAAGAGACCTTTGTTCCCGTGGACAGAGAATGGAGAGGGTTCCCAACGATCCCCAAGAGCGCATTGGCACTTAAACCGAAATATGCCGAGCACGACGCCAACATCGTGCACAAGGATATCCTCGCTCTCACGCCCGAAGTGGAGGCCGAAGCCAAAGGATGCAAATGCGGCGAGGTTCTGAGAGGGCTTATAAAGTCAGAAGAATGTCCGATGTTCGGCACCGCATGCAAGCCTTCGAGTCCGAAGGGACCGTGCATGGTATCAGAGGAAGGGAACTGCAGCATTGCATACAGGTTCTCGGGGAAGAGATGAAATGAAAGTGGCGAACCTCAGGTCGGTTGTGGTAGTAACGAACGATTCTACGGTGTTCCTTCATAAGGGACTGGCCAGCGCATTCGAGATGTTCGGCGGGCGTGTCACGGAGATAAAGAACTTCGTCGCAAGGCTGGATACCGCAACAAAAGGCGACAGAAAGCTTTGCGACGTCTCTTTCGGAGTGATCTCCACAAGGTTCGGTTTCGTCCCGGGGAACTACGTGATCTCAAAGTATGACCACGTCATGGACAAAAAGGAAGATTATATCCGTGTCCAAGAGGAAAAGGACTATCTCGGCCAACTGAGACAGATGACCATGTATTTCGACAGGATCATCGTTTGCGTTCCGAACGCAATGTTCGAGATGATGCTTAAAGATAACACATTCCAGTATGGCAAAGTGATAGCTGTGACGTGTCCAGCTTTCAAAGAGGAATGCGAAAAAAGAGGATGGATCGCATTCGAAAGAAAGGGTGCCCGTCTCGGAAGCGCCAACGCCGATGCGATATTCAAACTGATAGAGAAAGAGTCTTAATCGAGGGACTTCTTCTTTGCTTTGAGCCTTGCTTTGTCTTCTTTGCTTACCCTGAAAGAATCGGTTATCTTCCGGATCGCCATATTCCTTATATCGCTGTCCAACGGACCTCCGAACAGCATGGGTTCTGTTCTGTCCGGGTATTTGATGTAGCAGTATGACAGCGTCCACGCCGCACCCATTTTGTAATAGTATCCAGGATTGTATTTTGTTGTTAGGAGTTCGAGAACCATATCGATATGATCGTCATCCAGGAAATGGTCCAACATCATCACGGCCGACACTCTCATCATGAACTCATCATCTGTTTTGATAAGTTCCATACAATAATCCCACAACCTTTCTTTGTCTGCTTCTTTAACAACCCATTCGCCGCAGAATATGTCGCATAGCGCCCAATTATCTATCTCAGGCATGAACTTCTTTGTAAGTTCCAGCCTTTCTTCGAAGCTCACTTTCACATTCGCTGTCACGAGCGCCTTAAGCATACACTCTTCGTGGTATTCTGCCGGTCGATCAAGGAATTGCCGCCAGTCGCCGTTGCAGATCCTTTTTGACATCTTTCTCAGAACGGGCATTCTGACGCCGATGATCTCTCTCGACCCGGCGACGATCTTCGTGTGGAACTCCCTATACTCCGGGTCGGCGTTGTCAAAAAGTTCTTTCCGCACGTTCATCAGAATCTTATTCCTTCGATCTCCATCAGCTTTTTCTTTAAGGTGAGGCCGCCGCCGTACCCTCCGATATCCTTCGAAGCGACGACCCTGTGGCATGGAATTATCAGCGGTATCGGGTTTGCGTTGCAGGCGCTGCCGACTGCGCGGTAAGCGTTTGGGTTTCCGATCCTCTTTGCGATATCGCTGTAGGATGCGGTCTCGCCGTACGGGATGTTCTTTATCTCATTCCATACTTTTTTTTGAAATTCGGTGCCTTCTGTTTTCAGAGGAAGTTTGAAGGTCATTCTTTTCCCGGTGAGATATTCATCTATCTGACGCGCCGCCTCGACCAATGCGGGACATTCTCTCTGTTCCCTGAAAGGAAGGTTGCTGTTCGGTAAGTATACACCGTCGATGCTGCCGGATCCGTCGTCGGAAATGCTGACCATTCCGATGAGGGTCATGTAGGTTTGTATACCTCCGTTCATGAATAGTTATTTTTTTGAGAATATTAATCTCCTTCTATTGCATCATTGAATTATGATCATCTGCGCCAGCAGGAGGACGGATATTCCCGCTTTCCATTCCGAATGGCTGATGAACCGCATCCGCGAAGGATATGCGTTGGTCAGGAACCCGGTGGCGAAGAATGTTGTTTATAAGGTCGATCTGTCCCCGAGAAGCGTCGACCTCCTGCTTCTTATGACAAAGGACCCTCGCCCGTTGATCCCGTTCATTGAAGAGTTAAAGGAAATGAAGATGAACATCGGATTCCAGATAACCATCACGCCATACGGAAAGGACATCGAACCCGGGGTCCCGGACAAAGCGGACATCGCAGAAGCTTTTAGGACGATATCGAGGACGATCGGGAAAGAGAGAATGATCTGGAGATATGACCCGGTCATCCTGAACGATAAATTCGATGTAAGATATCATCAGAGGAAGTTCGAGGTTCTGTGCAGAGAACTGTCGGGATATACTGAACGTTGCATATTCAGCTTCGTCGAGGAGCATGACAAGCTGAAGGGATACTACTCGAACGGCAGATTACGGAACATATCGCCGGAAGAGGCGGATGATATCGGCAGAGTGCTGTCGGACACAGCACGTGACAGCGGGATAGAACTGAGTATTTGTTGCTCCGAATACGATCTCACAAAATACGGGATATCGTCGAGAGGGTGCATCGACAAGGAGCAGATGAAAGCGCTGGGTGTTCCTTACGAAGAGATGCAGACCCCCATACGGGACAGATGCAAGTGTGTGAGGAACATCGACATCGGAGAATACGATACGTGCGACCATGACTGCATCTATTGTTATGCGAACCGAACTCCGGGAGGGATCAGGAGTCAGAAACAGTACGACCCCGAAAGCAAGATCCTCTTCGGAACCCTTCACAGAACGGACAAGATCGTCGAGCTCGCTTCGAACAAGAACTCAAAGATCACCGATTTCTGAACCTTCACTCTCAAGCTCGCGCCTCATCCTCTTCTTTGTGAACAGGACCGAATCCATGAACACCACCCAGAGCGTCTCCATTATGACGGATACCGCAACGGCTACCATAGCCGTCGAAACGGCAACCGGACCACCTATCGGAGCCATGACAGCGATGCAGAGTGCGATGGCGATCCCTTTGTTCTTGTAGGACATTATCAGGATATCCGTGACCCTCTGGGACCATCCGATACCCATGCGTTTTTCGATTACCTCTACTGCATTGCCCATTCCGTAAGTTCTGAGAGCGCCAACCAGCAGGAACACCGCCACGATCATCAGAGCATTCTCTCCCGCCGGGAACTTTGTCGAGCTGACCGACATCCAGACAAGGAATCCGATTATGCAATTCAGAACGACCGCCATCACTGTCTTGTTCATCTTTGCCTTTGTTATGAATCTAGATACCAAAAGCGGGATACCGACGCACTCGATCACAGTGATGATGAGGTCCTTCATGTCGACTTGGCTTCCCAGCAGGATGAAGACGATGAAAGGTATCCAGACAAGAGAAACAACATATGTATATATCGTCGCACGGCAGGCGTGTTCCATGTCCCCCCTCAGAATGAACGAAAGGGGCGCGACGGATGCGGCAAAGGGTGTCGCCGCAATGAAGACAAGCCCGGGCGCATAATCGCGGAACATTTCTGTATCCTTAAGTAATAAATATCCCAAGAGGGGGAAGATCGATGCCAATACCAATCCGAGCACCAACGCTCTTACGATGGCCATCGGGTTCTTCGCAGGGCTCAGATTCTTACTGGGTATCCTTGACAGGGAGATCGTCATCATGACCGCAAGCAGGAATATCGTCAGGTTGCTGGTGACGTTGGTGTTAAACCCATTTGGCAGTAAGAAATCATGGTAAAAACCAGAGAAGTTCGTGACAAGAGCTACGAGCAGAGCAGCCGCCATCATGAAGGCGCTGCTCGTCAGGAGTTTTATCGCCGGACGCATAATTATTGAAAGCATAGGTTATATTTCAAAGCATATGCGCAAAATAGATAATATTGAAGAGAGTCATGTAAATAATGGCTGATGTCAAGAGTGTGAGGCCTGGGTGGTACAACGCATTCAGACCATGGTCTCTGCACGGTGCGGTGATACCCGTCCTCATCGGAGGCGCAGTAGCTTATTACGATGGTTATCTGGACCAAACGAATTGGTGGATATTCGTCATGGTACTGATATGCGGTATCCTGCTGCAGTCTGCGGCCAACCTCCTGAACACATATGGGGATTATGTAAGGGGCACGGATACCGTCGACACTCTCGAAGACCGTTCAAGGTCTCCCGAACTCGTAACCGGAACGCTGAGACCGAAGGCGATATTCATGGCTGGCCTGGCATGTCTGGGTATAACGGCGCTGTGCGGAGTTGTCTTCATCTGGTACATAGGATGGGGGATACTGTTCTTCGGGATACTCGGCATCGCTGGCGCAGGCCTGTATACCGTCGGCATCTCATACAAATATCATGCGATGGGCCTGATCAGCGTGTTCTTCATGATGGGGATACTGATGCCATTAGGAACATACTATGTCCTTTCGGGGGAGATGTCTTACGTTGTTCTTCTGATGTCCCTGCCCAATGCATTTGTTCTGACGGCCGTTCTCAGCGGCAACGAAACAAGAGATTATTATGAGGACAAACAGGCGGGGGTCAGAACGCTCTCCAGCTTCTTGTCGTACGAAGGAAGTCTGAGGCTGTACTTGGTACTCAACGCAATAGCTTTCCCCGTATTGCTTGTGCTTATCGTATTCCAAACGATCCCCTGGGCATGCGCCCTTGCATTCATCACGCTTATCAACATGTATCTATTGTACGGAAATGCGAAAGGGGCACCAAACGACAAGAAAAAGAGCAGGCTTCTTGTGCCTTTATCTTTCAGGATGAACTGGCATTTCGGACTCCTTCTTGTGGCAGGATACTTAATAGGGCAGTACATCATCCCCGGAGCATTCTGATGGAAGAAGAACTAAGACCTAACGGCACCCAATTCGAGGGTAAAGAAGAGTATGTCAAGGAGGTCTTCACCGAGATAGCGTCATATTATGACGAGATGAATGAACTTATGTCGATGGGTATGATCAAAAGATGGCATAGATTCATGATGAAAAAGGCCGGGGACATCGATTCAAAGATATGCCTGGACATAGGCACAGGTACGGGCGAGATCGCTTTCCTTCTTGCAAAGAACGTCGGAAAGGACGGCAAAGTTTACGGTGTCGATATAACTCCCAGAATGTTAGAACATGCCGATATGAAAATGAAGGAACAGGATATCCCGAGACCGATCATATTCGAGGTGGGTGACGCCCTGTCGTTGAGATTCCAAGACGGTTATTTCGATGTTGTGACCTCCGGATACATGCTCAGGAACGTCACCGACATTCAAAAAGCGATTAACGAGATGTTCAGAGTACTGAAGCCCGGAGGAAGGGCAGTGGTCGCGGAGCTTTCGAAGCCGAATAACAGATTTATAAGATTCTTCTACAACTTATACATGAATCACAGAGTGTACTGGCTCGGAAAGAAGTACGGCGGCGGTAAGAAGATCAACGGGAAAGAGCCGGCATATGAGTGGCTGACATCGTCGATAGAAGGGTTCCCTCACGGGAAAGAGATGACAGATAAGTTCAAAAAGGCCGGGTTCGAAGACGCACAGTATTTCGTTAAATCATTGGGTGCCGTGAACATCTATCTGGGTATAAAGAAGTGAGCCGAAGCTCACTTCTTCTCAAGTTTGCTGTTGTAGAAAGCAAGTATGGCTTTGTACAAAAGATACACATCGGTCTTGGATGCGATCTCGAACGGAGAGTGCATCGACAGCACGGGCACGCCGATATCTACTGTATCCAGATTGTGGACTGATATGTCTGCGGCGATGGTCCCTCCGCCTCCGATATCCACCTTCCCCAACTCTCCCACCTGCCACGGGATCCCATTCTCATCCAATATCTTCCTCAGGAATCCCATCGTCTCTGCGGAAGCGTCGTTCGTGGAGTATTTTCCTCTGCTTCCGGTGTATTTCGATACCACCGGCCCGCGGTTGAGGAACGAGCAGTTCGTCTTCTCAAACACATCTCCGAACGCCGGGTCTATGGCCGCATTGACATCGCATGAGAGGCAGAATGACTTTTTAAGCACATGGCGGACCTGCAGTCCGTATGCAGAAACAAAATCCTCTATGAAATCCCTGAAGAAGAAGGACCGCATTCCCGACGGCCCGTCGGATCCGGTCTCTTCCTTGTCTGCGAAGACAGTAATCGTTGTGAACTCCGGCTCTTTGCAATCGATCTCGGCCATGAAGTTGGCGAACGCGCATGAACTGTCATCCTGTCCGTATGCTCCGACCATTGATCTGTCGAGTCCCACATCCTGCGGTTTGAACGCGGGTACCGCACACAACTCTGCGGAAAGGAAATCTTTCTCCACGATCCCGTATTTCTCATTGAGCAGATTCATTATGTTCAGTTTCACTTTGCCTACGACCTTCTCATCTCCGAAAGGCCAGCACCCGACGAGTATGTTTAGCTGCTCCCCTTCGATTATTTCGGGGGCCGGCTTCTTCATCTGATTCTGGGCAAGGTGCGGTAGCAGATCGGTGACGCAGAACGATGGGTCGCCCTCATCCTCTCCGATCTTGATCTTCACTGTCTTGCCGTTCGTAAGCGTTACGACTCCATGCAAGGACAACGGAATGGCGGCCCATTGGTATTTCTTGATACCGCCGTAGTAGTGTGTCTTGAAATAAGCCATGTCGGTGTCTTCGAACAATGGGTTCGGTTTGAAATCCAGCCTGGGGCTGTCTATATGGCTCACACCGATCCTGAGGCCCTCGGATATAGGTCTCTTTCCGACTGTCACCATTATGAGGGATTTGTCCCTGTTGTTCATGTAGAATTTGTTGCCGGGAGTGTATTTCTTTCCCATCTGGAATTCTTTGTAGCCTTTCTTTTTCAGGATCGGTATTGTGTAATCCACAACTTCCCTTTCCGTTTTTTGGCACAGGAATTTTTTATAATCTTCACAGAACTCAATGGCTTTGTCAAGCAGAGACCCATCGGTCTCCCCAAGGTTCTTCGGTTTCATCAGAAGTCTTTCTGCCAGTTTCTGTCCTTCGCTTTTTTTATCTGCCATGACCCTTAATTATTGGCTGATTACTTGATTGTTGTGTATGTAAAAAGAAAAAGATTATGCCCCACACTATGGGCTCAAATCACCGCAGGGCACAAAAAGGATCAGACATACAGACGCACAGTATATTTGCCATCAGCGTAAGTGGTTATTGTTTTACTATCCTGTACCTGACTGCTCCCCTTTAGAGTAACGCTTACGCTCATACTCTTACCTGTTGTTGATGAGGTGTATTTGTAATCATTAACGTTATGGAATGTGGAGCCAGGTGTAATATTGTTGTAGGTCATGTAAAATTTCCCATCGATATATACATCAGCGCTGACGGTCATTGAACGTGTGGAAGTTATTTCTATCTGAATGAGGGCGGGATGCTCTGCGTTATATTCTAGATCGTATAGTTCTTTGAGCTTATCGAGTTGAGAAGGATCTATTGCATGAGGGTCGAAAGTACTCACGGTGTGATGAGCAGTCGCTTTGCCGAACATAGCAATGCATGTTGCCGCAATCACGATGACTGTTAATACCCACCGATATGATTTTTTTGGAGATTCTTCTGCCATAATCCTATAGGGGGGGGGGAATTTATACATTACTCTCGTTATTTTTTTTGTAATTCAAGATCCTTCAGTTGAGACCTATATTTCGATATCCTTAACATGCGGATCGAGTTCAATATCGCAATGACCGCGACACCCACATCGGCAAACACAGCTTCGACCAGAGTTATATGACCCAATGCGCCCAACGCCAGGAACAATACCTTGACGCTTAATGCGAAAACAATATTCTGGAAAGCAATGGATCTGGTCTTTTTTGATATCTTGATCGCGATCGGGACCTTAGATGGCATATCGTCCATGATGACGATATCCGCCGCTTCAATCGCCGCATCTGATCCCATAGCCCCCATGGCTATACCCACATCCGATCGCGCAAGCGAAGGCGAATCGTTAATACCGTCGCCGACAAATGCGACCGATCTGCCTTCCGAGAGCAGCCTTTCGACTATCGATATCTTATCGCCGGGAAGAAGATCCGCGTATACATCATCTATCCCTATCGATTCGCCGACATGTTCTCCGACTATCTCGATATCTCCCGTGAGCATTGCGATATTCTTTATGCCGGCATCCTTCAGCATCGAAACGGCCTGTAAGGAATCATGCCTGATGCGGTCGGTTATCACGATGCATCCTCTGTAAACGCCGTCCACTCCGACGTATATCACCGTTCCGAAAATATCCGGTCTTTCAAAAACGATGTTTTCGGCAGACATTAAAGACTCGTTCCCGAGGAGAACATTGCGCCCGCCCACCGATGCCTTTACTCCCTTCCCTCCGATCTCTTCCACCGAACCGACGATCGAACCGTCTATTTCTCCGCTGTATGTGTTTTTTATACTGACGGCCACAGGGTGGTTCGAGTGGAACTCGGCATGGGCAGCGATCCTAAGCAGCTCCTCTTCCGAAATATCGTCGGGAATGATACTTTCAACATCAAAAGTTCCTTCCGTGAGCGTTCCGGTCTTGTCGAAGACCACGGTGTCAACTTTGGAAAGAGCATCCAGGTAATTGCCGCCTTTGATCAATATGCCCAGACGCGACGCCCCTCCGATGCCTCCGAAGAACGCAAGCGGTATCGAGATGACCAACGCGCACGGGCAGGAGATCACCAGGAATGTGAGCGCCCTGTATATCCAGATGTCGAACGCTTCGCTTAGGATGATCGGGGGAAGAAAAGCAAGCAAAAGAGCGCCGAGGACGACGAGCGGAGTGTAATATCTTGCGAATTTTGTCACAAAATTCTCGGACTTGGATTTTGCTTCGTATGCGTTCTCGATCATGTCGATTATTCTGGATGCGGTCGAGTCGGCGTACAGGGACGTTACCCGCACTGTCAGTACGCCGTTGACCGAAATACATCCGCTCAACACTGTATCTCCGACCGTTGCTTTTCTGGGAACGGATTCTCCGGTTATCGAGGAGGTATCGATCATTGACGAACCTTCTGTGATTATGCCGTCCAAAGGCACTCTTTCGCCTGGCCTGATAACAATAAGGTCATCGATCATCACCTTTTCGGGCTCAGATCCGACGATCTCTCCGTCTTTAAGGAGATTCACGCTTTCCGGAAGCAGGTCTGTCAGAGACGATATCGATCTTCTCGAACGGTCGACGGCATAGTCCTCGAACAATTCTCCGACCTGATAGAAAAGGAGTATAGCAATGCCTTCCGGGGCTTGTCCTACGGCAAAAGCACCGATCGATGCCACGGTCATAAGGAAATTCTCATCGAAAGGCTGCCGATTCCATATCGCTTTCAAAAATCGGATGAACACGGGGTATCCGGCTATGACGTAAGATGCAAGGAATACGATCAGATTCACATTATACTCAAAACCGGAGAATATCCCGATCACAAGCAATATCCCCGAGACGATCACCCTTACAATCGTGGTCGCTCCGAACAAGGTCACACCTTTCTCATCCTTACATCCGGTTCGATCTTTCTGATCATTTTTTCAGCTTCCGCTTCGATCGACTTTATTTTCGTTTCGTCCGCTTCGATCGTCATCCTCGTTGTCATGAAAACGATGCTTGCGGACGATACGCCGTCTATTTTACTGATCGCTCTTTCCATTTTTGCTGCACATGCGGCGCAGCCGAGGTTCTCAAGACGGTAAGTGAATTTCATTATCATTCCTCCATATGCTCCAGTAATACGTCCAGCAGGATCTTCACATGGTGGTCATCCAGTGAATAATAGATGTTCCTGCCTTCTCTTCTCGCCTTGACCAAATGCGCCTGCCTGAGTGTCTTAAGCTGATGTGAGACGGCGGACACGGACATACCGAGAAGTTCTGATATACAGCAAACGCAGACCTCTCCGCCGCCGATTGCCCACAGGATCTTAATCCTCGTCGGGTCGGAAACGACCTTAAAAAGCTCGGAAAGCTCTTTTGCGGTCTTTTCATCCGGAACATGACTCTGTCCTCTCTTTACAAGCGCGTCATGTTCCTCTCCGAGATGTTCTTTGTGTGCTGTCATGATATTCACATTACTTGAACAGTTGAACAACCATTCAAATATATTTATGTGATATAATACTTCCCATAATCCGAAAGTCGAAATATTTTATGCGATTGGTCCTTAATCGTACACAGTGTGCATCTATGAAAATAATGCGTTGCTTCCAGGTTCTATGAAAAAGTCGCACTTTTTAGTAAAGGAAAGGAGAAAAGGAAAAATTGTAAAAGGTTTTTTTAGGTTTGTTCGAATAGCTCAGCGCGGTTCTATCGTCACGTCGCCGGTGATCTCTTCTTTGGGTATTACGAAGCTGCCGTCGGCGTTGGGGAGTATCGTCTTCCAGACAACATCCTCTTTGTCGCCGATGCGGTAGACGATCGTTCCGGAGTATCCTTCGACCTTGAAGCGGTACTCGCTCTTCCTGTGCACCCTGTCAGCACCTGCGATGTTCAATGATTCGTTCTTGAGAACGTCATAGTATCTTCTGTAGAACAGAAAGAACCATAGCAGGATGCCTGCGATTATGAGCAGGACGACGATACCGAGTACATACCACCCGATGCCGCTGTCGCTGGCGGCTGTGCCGCCGGAACCGATCTCGAAGTAGAGGGTTAGGTGCGTGTTGCCTGTGACGCTGTCGAAATGGAGGTTCGGCTCGGCCGTGACCTCATCGGGATGAGCCTCTGTGCTGACCTTCCACGTGCTGAAGGTGTAACCGTCTTCGGGCACCGGCACCACGAACAGTTCCGTGCCGTAGGCGAGGATGACCGGCGAGGTGTAATCCAGGAAGGACAGACCGTCCGTGCTGTATTTCGCATATCCTTTCCCTTCCGTTATGTCTATCGTCAGAGTGACCGATGCAGCGACCGAACTCTTAACGTCGATGATGTGGTTCATCATCACATTCGTGAAGGTATAGCTTCCAGAATCGATCTGCTCCTGCGTCAAGAGTCTGCCGTCCACCGTTACCGACGATACTACATATCCGTCGGCTGCGGAGAAGTGGAACGTTTGGTCATTGAACCTCTGCACGGTTACAACTCCGCTCGGCGTTATCGTCGAGTTGCTGTCGGAGCTTGCGTTTATGTAATTGTTCTTTACGCCGGGAGCGATGGGATCGAGACCTTTGTACTTTACGACCATCCCATCAAAATAACCGTGCCCCTCAACGCCTTCCCAGTTGCCGGTGCCGAAGGAATCCTCATACGAATACCCTGCCGCGACTAATCCTCCGTCCGAGATTACCGTGACAGCATAGAAGTACTCATAGCTCCCCCCGCCGAAGTTCGTCAGCCATTCCACCGTGCCGCTGCCGTCACACTTTATGATGGTCGCATCATAATCGCCGTACCCTGTAACGTCTACCCAGTCGCCGGTGCCGAAGCTATCCTCGCTTGAATACCCTACCACAATGAATCCTCCGTCCGAGGTAGCAGCGATACTATTGAAGCCTTCGTCGCCCACCCCGCCGAAGTTCTTTGCCCATTCCAAAGCACCATTTTTGTCATATTTTACGGCGATCGAATCATATGAACCGTATCCAGGAACGCCGTCCCAGCTGCCGGTGCCGAAGGAACCCTCATAGGAAAGCCCTGCCGCAATGAATCCTCCGTCCGAGGTAGCTGCTACACTGCGGAATCTATCATAGTCCGCCCCGCCGAAGTTCTTTGCCCATTTCACCGTACCGCTGCCGTCAAACCTAACGACTATCGCATCACCATTACCATACCCCGCAACGCCATCCCACGCTGCCGGTGCCGAAGCTATCCTCGCTTGAATACCCTGCCGCAATGAATCCTCCGTCCGAGGTAGCTGCGACACAACTGAAGTCATCATCGCCCTCCCCGCCGAAGTTCTTTGCCCATTTCACCGTACCGTTGCTGTCGTACTTTACGGCGATCGCATCACTATAACCATACCCCGCAACGCCATCCCAGCTGCCGATGCCGAAAGAATCCACATAAGAATACCCTATCGCAACGAATCCTCCGTCCGAGGTAGCTGCGACACCGTAGAATACATCATCGCCCTCCCCGCCGAAGTTCCTTATCCATTTAACCATACCGTTGCTGTCGTACTTTACGGCGATCGCATCATATGAACCGTACCCCTCAACGTCTTCCAAACTGCCGGTGCCGAAAGAATCCACATAAGAATACCCTACCGCGATGACTCCCCCGTCTGAGGTAGCTGTGACACTGTAGAAAATATCATTGCCCTCCCCGCCGAATGTCCTCACCCATTTAACCATACCGTTGCTGTCGTACTTTACGGCGAGAGCATCTACCCCGCCGTACCCAGCAATGCCTCCCAAGTCGCCGGTGCCGAAGGAATACTCCTGAGCATACCCTACCGCAACGAATCCTCCGTCCGAGGTAGCTGCGACACCTTTGAACGTATCGCTGTCCGCCCCGCCGAAGTTGCTCTTGCTTAAGACAACAGTCCCTCCGCCGGATGCCCCGGCCGCGGAACTCTCCGTAACTTGTACGGCGGCGATCACTGTCATAAGCAGCGCCGCTGCCAAAAGCACGGCAACCACGCTTCTTTTTTTATCTAAACCAATAATGGTCATACTTTTCTCCCCCCTGATAATGCAAGTTAAGAAAGCATCTCTTTCCATCCCAGCATTCCTGGTATATATAATGCACTCGTATATAATCTTATCTATCCATCGGTAGGGTACAGAATAAGGCGGAATATTGAGTGCACATTCTCCGATTTCAAGCGTATGCTGTCGTAAACCCTCAGGGCAATGGAAATAGGTATGATGGCTGCGGAACCCCACTGGAAGGTACTGACTTTCGATCAATAAAAATCAGTAATGAAAGGGCTTTCAGGTACGGCCTGATTATCCGAACACAGCATTACATAGTATCAGATGTGCGATTCGATTTTCTGAACAAACATTAGACGAAATATATTTTCCATCACCGGCGACCGTTGTCGAAGTGCACTCGGTTGCAGGCCGCCGATAAGGCTTCTGACCCCCTTTCCGACTACAAGCAATATGGAAAAGCATGATTTTTATGGTATTTTATATATAAATTTCTTTAAAAGAAGCGGTAACCTATAAAAAAGACTAACACCATGACATCATACAGGTAACAACATGGGCAAATTTGTCGTTAAACCAGCAAGCGAGGGAATGACCTTCAATCTGTTCGCAAATAACGGACAGGTAATATGCAGGGCATCGCAAGTATATGCGAGCGAGGCCACGTGCATGAACGGAGTGGAAAGCGTAAGAAAAAACTGCAAGTCCAAAGTAGAGGATCAAACCGTTGCGGACTATGCAAAGCTTAAAAACCCGAAATACGAGATATTCATGGACAAGAACGGAGAAAAATACTACTTCCGCCTTAAAGCGATGAACGGAGAGATCATTGCCGTGTCCCAGGGCTATGCGGGCAAGGATTCGTGCAAGAACGGCATAGAGAGCGTCGGGAAAAATGCCCCTGACGCAACAGTCGTCAAAGAAGACGAATAAACCAAAAAGCAGGGTTCATCGCCCTGCATTCATATTTTTTAAAGATCACTGATTCGCTTCCTCATCTGTCAGCAGTTTCTCGATCGCTACCGTACGGTTCTTTTCCATCCTCTTATATGCATGGGTCATCAGCGGAGGCGCCAATATCGATGTGACCAGTGCCATGAGGATTATGGAAGTGAACATATCGTAAGTGAACACAGCCGTACTGAGGCCGATCGTGGCAACGATGATGCCGACCTCCCCTCTCGGAATGAAACTCACCCCTATCAGATGGGCCGAGTCGTTGGGGAGTTTTCCCATCTTGCTTCCGATATATCCCGCCACATATTTGGTGGCTATAGCCACGGCCATTATCAAGCTGAATAAAGGCAGGATGCCCGGATCTATCCTATCCATCTGCAGCTCCATCCCGACCCAGATGAAGAAGAATGGGAGCATGAAGTATGTGATTATGTTGAAATTATGTTCGCATGGGATCGTGAGCTTGAACTCTGCGAATATCATTCCCGCGAAGAACGCCCCGATGATTGCCGCCAGACCGATGTTGACCGCAACTGCGGACAAACCGAAACATACCATTATAGCAAGGCCGACGGAACTCAGCTCACCCATGGGCCCCGGCTCCTCGCATGCGCATGCAGGCGAATTCGAATCGTCAACCCTTTCTCTCACAGCGGACCTCTGATGTCTTTTCCTTCTTCTGGAAGAAACCCTTTTTACTCTGGATATAAAGACGAACATGAAGATCACGAACGCTGCCACGATGGCGGCGTTGATGATTATCGTCGTAGTGTTCGCATTTGGTTTGATCGCCCCTATTATGACTCCGAGCAGAGCAAGACAGAGGATATCGTCAATAATGGTGGCGCTTACGATGAGTTTCGCCTCGTGCGTATTCATTGCTTCCATATTCCTCAGACATTCCACACCCACCGCCGTACTCGTACCGAACAGCGCCGCACCGATGAGCAATGCGGCGTTGAAGTCGATGCTGTCCTTGAGTATGAACAGCATTCCTCCCACGAAAGGTATCGCTATGCCGAACACGGCGATGTAAGACGCTGTTTTTCCGACCTTCATCATATCGCTGAATTTTGTTTCGAGGCCGACTGCGAACAAAAGGAAAACGATGCCCAATTCTCCCATTATATGAAAGAAGTTCTCGGTCGTATCCGAATTGAACCCTTCGATACTGAACTTCATAAGGGTTGAGAACTCGGGTACGAAGATTATCATGTTGATGAACACCGCTCCGGCGAGGATCTCTCCGATGAGTTTCGGCAGCTTGACCCTTTCAAAAAGACTCCCCAGGATCTTAGAAAGAAGCAGTAAAACGAATATCTGCAGTATGATTGCCGGGATGTCCTCCATGGTAGGTTCGAATAGGTATGGCACTTTACTGCTTTTATTGTTTTCATTAGCTGGAAAGATATATGCCCCTCGGAAGATATGTCCCATCAGTACTGAACACGTACCTTGCAGAAGAATGTTAATATAGAAGAACAAAATTACCAATACCAAATAAAGGAGAAAAATCCTATGTATGCGAATGGAAACCAACCCATCATCGTGCTGAAAGAGGGCACGGAGAGAACCAAGGACAAAGAGGCCCAGTTCAATAACATCGCAGCCGCAAAGGCTGTGGGCGACGCCGTAAGGTCCACACTCGGTCCGAAAGGAATGGACAAAATGCTCGTGAACACCATCGGCGATGTCGTGATCACGAACGACGGAGTAACGATCCTTAAGGAGATCGAAGTACAGCACCCGGCGGCAAAGATGGTCGTAGAGGTTGCAAAGACACAGGACAACGAGTGCGGGGACGGAACGACCACCGCAGTCGTGCTCGCAGGAGAACTTCTCAAACAGTCGGAAGAACTCATCAACGCAAAGATCCACCCCACTGTTATCACCAACGGATACAGGATGGCGGCGGAGAAAGCGACCGAGATCATGAATGATATCGCAGTCGATGCGACCAAGGACGACGTCCTCAAAAAGGTCGCAGTCACCTCGCTGACAGGCAAATCGGTAGGCGAAGAGTACGAAAAGCTCGCAGAAATGATCGTGAAAGCGGTGAAAGCGGTCGCTGAAGACGGAAAGGTCGACACAGACAACGTCCGCGTAGAGAAGAAGATAGGCGGAGTCATCGGCGACACATACCTTGTTGAGGGTGTTGTCGTCGACAAAGAGGCTGTGCACTCACGCATGCCTAAGACAGTGTCCAACGCAAAGATCGCACTTTTTGCCGCTTCATTGGAAGTAAAGAAAACAGAGTTCGATGCGCAGATACAGATCACTGACCCCGCCTCGATGTCGAAATTCCTCAACGAGGAAGAGAACGCAATGAAAGCTCTTGTCGACAAGATCAAAGAGGTCGGAGCAAATGTTGTGTTCTCCTCAAAAGGCGTAGATGAGCTTGTGCAGCACTACCTCGCAAAAGCCGGAATACTCGGATACAGAAGGCTCAAACAGAGCGATCTCGATGCGATCGCGAAAGCTACAGGCGGAACAGTCGTCGGCAGCGTCATGGAGATAACCAAGAAAGACCTCGGAACAGCCGGTCTCGTCGAAGAGAAGATGGTCGGAGAGGACGGAATGGCGTTCATCACCAAATGCAAGAACCCCAAGGCAGTAACGATCTTCCTGCGCGGAGGGACCGAGCACGTCCTGGAAGAGGTCGAGAGAGCGGTACACGATGCGATACGCACGGTCGGCATAACATATGAGGACAAGAAGGTCGTCGCGGGCGGAGGCGCCCCCGAGATCGAGCTTTGCCTCAGGCTTTCCGAGTACGCGTCCACAGTCGGCGGCAGGGAACAGCTCGCAATAGAGAAGTTCGCAAAGGCCATGGAGATCATACCCTGGACGCTTGCGGAGAACTCGGGATTGGATTCGATCGACAGCATCATCAAACTCAAGAACGCCCACGAGAAAAAGAAGGACGGAAAGTATTACGGCATCGATCTCTCCACGGGAGATGCGGTCGATATGCTGAAACTGAACGTCGTAGAACCCCTCAGGGTCAAGACGCAGGCGATAAGCGCAGCTGCTGAAGTGGCGAACATGGTCCTCAGGATCGACGATGTCATCGCCGCGCGCAGGAACACAGCACCGCCGCAGATGCCTGGCGGACCTGGCGGACCTGGCGGCGGAATGCCTCCGGGCATGATGTAAAACTAAACTTTCGGGGGGAATACCCTCCTTCCTTTATTCCCTTTTACAAAGATAAGCATAGGATTTTTCGGTCCAGTTAATGAGGATAGCGGTCACTTCTAACTTCTTTTGACACGTGTCCGCTATTCCATTTTTCTGCCTAACAATTTCGAAGGAAATTATTTATAGAAATAGTACGATATTATTCCGATAAATATGCTCGTTACTGCTACGGAATTCAGAACGAATGTCGGAAAATACCTTGACCTAATGGTAAAAGAAGACGTCTTCATAATGAAATATGGAAAGTTTGCCGGAGTTTTATCTGCAGATAAACAGTCAAAAAAGAGGGTTCTTGAAGCATATGCCGGATCATATAAACACGAAGGGGATCTTGAAGACCTTCTTAAAAAAAGGTTGGATGAACTTTGAAAGCACTCATAGACACAAATGTTTTGATAGATGTAGTGCAGATGAGAGAGCCGTTCTATAAGGATTCAAAAAAAATTTTTCAGATGGCGATCGACGAAACGATCGAGGGTTATGTTTCCGTGCAATCACTAAGGGATGTCTTTTATGTGTGCAAAGAAAAATACAAGAGCAAAGACCCGTTCTTACCAATCGAACAATTGGCATACTTGTTCAACATTATTGATGTTACATCAGAGGATTCAATATCTGCGTTAATGTCCGGTCAAGAGGACTATGAGGACGCTTTACTAATTTTTTCCGCAGAGAGAAACGATTTAGATGCGATCATTACGAGAAACACAAAAGATTTCTATGACACGGATCTTTTTGTAATAGATCCTTCTGAAATAGACAAAATTTTTGAGCCGGGTATCAGGTCCGGAAAATCAGTGGTTGACTTAAAGTGTGGTGATTAAATGAAAGTATGGGAAGAAGAGTTAGCTGCCAATTTTGAACAATGTGTGGCAATGTCTCTGTTAGAGGATCTCATTATCATGAGAAAATGCAAAGCCATCGGGGTACTTTCTGCATCTGATTATTTAAAGAATGAAGTCAAGAAAATAGCAGAACTTGCTGATGCTGAATTTAAAAACGGCCAAACATCAGAAAAGCCGGCATTAGATATGTTAAAGGATCTTTTGAGTATAGATGAATGCGATTGAAAATGAACAATTTTGAAAAGGGATTTCTTCGCAAAAGGCAAGTCTTTATAATTAATGTTGGTAAAGGTACAACATTTATCAATTTCACTCAACTCTAACCTTTTTATATCTCTCATTAGATGGTGTATAAGGATGGGGATCCATGCGGGCAGCACTCTACGTCAGAGTGTCGACGGAAGACCAAGCAAAAGAAGGGTTCTCCCTCGATGCACAGACAAAAAGACTGGAAGCCTACTGCAGGCTTAAAGGGTATGAGATATCCGACATCTACAGGGATGAAGGGTGTTCCGGAAGGAACACCGAGCGTCCGGAATACAAGAGGATGATGGAAGACCAAGACAACTGGGACGTCCTCGTTGTGCTGAAGATGGACAGGATACACCGTAACAGTGTGAACTTTACACTGATGATGGACGATCTCCGCAAGAACAAGAAAGAGTTCTGCTCCACTCAGGAGAAGATCGACACCGGTACCGCTATGGGCAGATTCGCTATGGACATGATGCAGAGGATCGCCCAGCTCGAAAGCGAACAGATCGGGGAAAGAGTAAAGATCGGAATGGCCAGAAAGGCCGAGTCCGGAGAAGGGTACATGGGCTCCGGACATCCTTACGGTTATGTTTACGAAAGGGGCTCTTTGGTGGTCATTGAGAACGAAGCCAGGGTCGTAAGGGACATCTACTCCATGCATCAGCGGGGAATGTCCCTGAGGGCCATTGCGGACGCATTGAACCATTCATACATCTTATCTAAAAAAGGCGGAAGATGGACCCACCAATCGATCTCGAAGATCGTTCACAACCCGCTCTATGCGGGCTATGTCAGATGGACATACTTCGATGAGCACACACAGAAAACAAGATGCATTATCCGCACCGGAGACCACGCCGCGATAGTGAACAAAGGTGTTTTTGAATCGATCAACGGCCCAATCGAATGAGGTCCTCTCATGAAAGCGGCAGTTTATTTGAGAGTATCAACAGAAGAACAGTCGATGGAAGGATACTCGCTGGATGCTCAGAGGTCGATACTTTTGGATTATTGTCTGTCGGAAGGGTGGGAAGTCTTCGACATCTATACGGATGACGGGTATTCGGGGAGAAGCATAAAGAGGCCCGAATACACAAGGATGTTCAACGAGTTAGAAAAATGGGATGTACTGTTGGTCCTGAAGATCGACCGTATACACAGGAACATCCGCAATTTCATGAATATGATGGACGATCTGAACAAGAAGGATAAGAAATTCGCTTCTGCGATGGACTCTCTGGACACCACAAATGCATTGGGCAGATTCGTTGTAAACGTTATACAGATGATAGCTCAGCTGGAAAGCGAGCAGATCGGTGAAAGAACGTACTTTGGAATGGAAGAGAAAGCGAGATCGATGGTCAACACCGAAAAAGAGAGCCGGACGATGGGGTTCAATGCCCCATACGGGTACGGTCTTGACAAAGGCGTTCTGATATCTGTGCCTGAGGAATTGGCCGTCGTGAGGAGTATTTTCAAAGAATATTTGGACGGATCAACAATGGACAGCATTGCGTACAGATTGAACAACGCCGACCAATTGACGAAAAATGGCAATCCATGGAACATTTTCAACATCAGGACCGTTCTCCACAATCCCATTTATGCCGGGTATATGAGATGGGATAAGGTGCTGGTAAGGCACTTTGCGCAGGAGGCTGTGTCGGCTGATGAGTTCAACCGTGTTCAGGACATGATTTCCTCTAAGATCAGGGATCCTAAGAAGAGAAAAGACAGAAAAATCCCAGAAGAATTATGACACGACTATGACGGCTCTGGTGAAACCCTGCTGAACAATAGTTCGTATGTGAATATTTCCACATGACCTCGGTTCGAGTCCGAAGCATCAAGGTCTGATTACTTTTGTTAATTTGCATGATGCAATAATGGATTTCATTAGAGTTTCTCCCTTTTCGGCTTTGCCAATGACAAATACAATTATTCTACTTGTTTAGAAACAACTGCAAGCAACATGGATTTTAATAGTATATATAACAGACTGGTATTCTATACTATTATTGTAGATTGACCATTTTTATATAGTTTTCAAACTAACGTTATTGCCATAATGGGGGGCTGATAAAAAAGTCAATGAGGGAATAAGATGAAAGGATTGAACAAGCTGTTGCCAATCTTGGCAATATCGATAATGTTGCTTGCTTCAGTACCGGTCGCACTTTTTGCCGGTAACTCGAACGCAGCAGCGGGGGGGGGGGAAGAGGAACATTGGGGACTGCCGTCAACTAATTATTTAGGCAGCCAGGCCCAAACATACAGTGATCAATCAGAATTTTCCGAACTATACAAAAAGAACTTCGGCGGGGCCGGCACAGATGCATATTATTCGGTCGCCGGCACACCCGACGGCATAGTGGCCGTGGGGTATTCGGCCGCATTCGGAAGCGGTGACTGGAGCGGCACCGCCGGGAAAGGCGGCGTTGACGCAATAATTGTAAAACATGATAACTTCGGGAATGTGATATGGAAGAAGAACTTCGGCGGGGCCGGAGGCGATTATTTCCAATCGGTGGCGGTCGTTCAGGACGGGTTCGTTGCCGTGGGGTATTCGGACGAAACATCCTTCGGTAACGGGGATTGGATGGGGGTAGGGGGAAAAGGCGGTGCCGACGCGATCATCGTAAAATTCGACAACAACGGGAATGTGATATGGAAGAAGAACTTCGGAGGGAACAGCACAGATCAATATCTTTCGGTCGCTGCGGTATCCGGCGGGATAATCGCCGCTGGATACTCGAGCATATTCGGAAGCGGAGATTGGACAGGGGTCGCAAGCAAAGGCAGCAATGACGCGATCGCGGTAAAATATGACGATATCGGGAACGTGGTATGGAAGAAGAACCCCGGCGGGAACGGCGACGATCGATACAACTCCGTCGCAGCAACATCGGACGGGTTCATCGCTGTTGGATACTCATCCGCATTCGGCAACGGGGATTGGATCGGAATGGCAAGCAAAGGCACCTATGATGCGATCATCGTGAAGTGCGACAACCTTGGTAACATAGTTTGGAAGAAGAGTTTCGGAGGGACAGGTGTGGATTATTTCTATTCCGTCGCAGCAACATCAGACGGATTCGTTGCGGCAGGGATCTCCGCCGCCTTCGGGAACGGCGATTGGACAGGCTGTGAAGGAAAAGGCGGTTATTATGATGCTATTGTCGTGAAATATGACAACTTTGGGAATACGGTGTGGAAGAACAACTTCGGGGGGACGGGAACAGATTATTTCCAAGCAGTTACCGCCGTCCAGGACGGGATCATCGCCGCGGGGTATTCGAACGTTTTCGGCGACGGCGATTGGATCGGCTTTGAAGGAAAAGGCGGTATTGATGCAACGGTCGTGAAGTATGACAATTCCGGAATCATAGTATGGAATAAGAACATCGGGGGTTCCGGCACAGACATATGTTATTCGGTCGCCGCGGTGTCGGACGGAGTAGTCGCCGCAGGGTATTCTCAGACATTCGGCAACGGGGATTGGACAGGCGTCGAGGGGAAGGGCAGTATTGATGCGTTCCTTGTGAAGTACGGTACGGCTCCGGACGTCATCCCCGTAACGGACATAATCGGTGCGCCCTCGGCCGCGACCGCAGAGGTGCCGCTAATACTAACGGGAACGGTCATCCCCTCGAACGCTACCGGCCAAGCAATAACATGGACGGTGAAGAACGCAGGGACCACGGGCGCCGCAGTTGCCGGCAATAACATCCTCCTGACCACCGGTGCCGGCACCGTCGTCGTGACGGCGACGGTCGAGAACGGTCTGTCGCTTGGCACGAATTTCACAAAAGATTTCACGATCGCGGTAACGGCGGTGGCCGGAGAAGGCATCACCTATGATGAATTGTACAAAAAGAACTTCGGAGGGTCCGGAGGGGACTATTATCAGTCGGCAGCCGTTGTTACCGACGGGGTCATTGCAGTCGGGTATTCGGATGCGACATCCTTCGGTAACGGGGACTGGAGCGGCACCGTCGGTAAAGGCGGCGTAGATGCGATAATCGTAAAACATGACAACTTTGGGAATATAACATGGAAGAAGAACTTCGGAGGGTCCGGAGGCGACTATTTCAATTCCGTCGCTGCGGTATCCGACGGGTTCATCGCGGTTGGGTATTCTAACCCAGAATCATTCGGCAACGGCGACTGGACCGGTGTCACGGGGAACGGTGCCGCCGAGGCGATCATTGTTAAGTACGATAACGATGGGAACGTATTATGGAAAAAGAACTTCGGCGGGAACGGCACAGATCAGTACAATTCGGTTGCTGCGGTTCCGGATGGGTTTGTCGCAGTTGGGCATTCTATGGGTTCCGGTAACGGGGACTGGGTAGGTATGACGGGGAAAGGAGGCGACGACGCGATAGTCGTGAAGTACGACAACCTTGGGAACGTAATTTGGAAGAAGAACTTCGGAGGGTCGGGCACAGATTATTTTAATTCGGTCGCCGCTACATCTGACGGGTTCGCAGTAGCAGGATACTCGACAGCATTCGGTAGCGGAGATTGGGTCGGCATCACAGGAAAAGGCAGCTACGATGCGATCATAGTGAAGTACGACAGCAACGGGAACGTGCTGTGGAAGAATGCCCTCGGAGGATCCGGCGCAGATCAGTACAATTCGGTCGCCGCTGTACCGGATGGGTTCGTCGCTGTAGGGTATTCGGAAGCGGCGACCTTCGGCAGCGGAGACTGGATCGGCGTTCTATGTAAGGGAAGCACTGATGCGGTCATAGTGGAGTATGACAGCTTGGGGAACCCGGCATGGAAGAAGAACTTCGGAGGGTCGGGAGTCGATTACTTTTATTCGGTGGCCGCCGTCTCGGACGGGGTCGTCGCCGTTGGGTTCTCGAACGTTTTCGGCGACGCCGATCTGACCGGCATGACGGGCAAAGGTGCCTATGATGCAACGGTCGTTAAGTATGACGACCAGGGGAACATAACATGGAAGGACAGCCTCGGAGGATCCGGCCTGGATCGGTATAATTCTGTCGCTGCAGTGTCGGACGGGATCGTCGCCGCAGGTTATTCTCAAACATTCGGCAACGGGGATTGGACAGGTGTCGCAGGTAAAGGCAACATCGACGCGATCCTTGTGAAATACAACATGATCATCGCCGAAACCAATAATGTCACCTCCATCGAGGTCACAGTTCCGGCAAGGACACAATACTTCATCGGAGAAACATTCGACCTCACAGGAATGGCCTTAACAGCGTTTTACAGCAATGGAACGAGTGCCGATGTGACCGACTATACAACATCCCCAGAGAACGGATCGATATTCAGCACCGCCGGTACACGGACCGTTACCGTCACTTACACCGAGAACGGAATAACACAGACAACATCCTTTGATGTTACCATAGTACTTTGCGGAGATGTCAACGGGGACGGGAATGTCGACACATTCGATCTGGGGATTTTGACAAGCTTTGTCGCAGGATTGCCAGGTTACACAGTAGATGAAAAAGCGGCAGACGTCAACGCAGACGGAACGATCGACCAATTAGATGAATTGATATTGACACGTTTTATCGCAGGATGGCCGGGCTATTCGCTCCCTTACATGCTGCCTGTGACCTTCAGCATAACATCGGTCTCCGACGCAGGTTCGACGATATCTCCGTCGGGAAGGACGGAGGTCGTTTACGGTGCAAACCGGACCTTTACATTCTCGGCAAACGAAGGATATCGGGTGTTTTCAATTACTGTGGATGATGTGCCGTTATCTCAGGCGATGATCGACCTCGGGACATACACCTTCGCCAATGTGGTGGGGGATCACACGATATCGGTTGTTACAACTGCGTATTACACTCACACTCTCACCTTCAATGCCAACGGCGGAGACGGGGTTCCGGCAATGATGATGCTGACGGACACCTCGACCGCATCTAACATGACGATACCTTCGACAGTGCCGACAAGAGCAGATCATATATTCTTGGGATGGACCACCGCTTTCAACGGGACCGGTACCGTCTATCAGCCCGGAGAAACCGTCTCGGTCGGCGCCGCGGAGATCATTCTGTATGCAAAGTGGGCTATAATCACATACAGCCATACCATTAACTTCAACGCAAACGGCGGTAACGGGGCTCCGGCATCTATGATATTGACGGACGCCTCGGCCGTTTCGAATTTGACGATACCTTTGACCGTGCCGGCAAGATCAGGTTATGCATTCTCCGGCTGGGCAACCGCTTCCAACGGAACAGGCACGATCTATCAGCCGGATGACAGGATATCGGTCGGCACCGCGGCGATCACTTTGTACGCAAAGTGGACCATTATTACTTATACCCACACACTTAACTTCAACGCAAACGGCGGTAACGGGGCTCCGGCCTCTATTGTATCGACGGACACCTCGGCCGTTTCGAATTTGACGATACCTTTGACAATGCCGATACGGACCGATTATGCGTTCTTAGGCTGGACAGTTACCGCAGACGGGACCGGCACGATATATCAGCCGGGCAGCGTGATAGCTGTGGGATCCGATGGTGTGACGCTGTACGCTTTCTGGGCGGCAACACCCCCCTATGTAAATAACACCTACAATGGGCCGACATTAACGGGATCGAAGATATTCCCCAATCCGGACCGTATGAATGTATGGGGGGAATACATACAACAGGACACGTGGGTACTCACAACGGGACAGAAGCTCGACGGCTACATGAGTTACTATAATGTGGCCTCACACACCGCATACGGTACCCTTCCGCCGGGAGTGCGTGATGACCAGGGCCTCCCGGGTTATCAGGGGGTTCTGAACTTCACAGGTATACCCACGGCACCCGGGACGTATTTCCGTGAGTACGACATTCTGTTCACTGATGCAGCCAAAACGCCAGGATGTTACAATGTGCAGATCACTTTCATTGTGCTGGACGGCAGTATAACGCATCCCCTGTACTTCAACGCCAACGGAGGAGAGGGGGTGCCGCCGACACAGATAATCAAAGATCTGACGAAAACAACTGCGATGATCATACCTGATATTATACCGACCAGGACAGGCTACGGTTTCGCGGGGTGGACGACGATCGCGGCCGGGACGGGCACGATCTATCAACCGGGCACCAGCATTAATGTCGGGACCGCACCTATCACACTGTACGCAAAATGGATGACATACACCCACACCCTAAACTACAACGCCAACGGCGGAACGGGAGCGCCTGCTTCACAGATCATAACGGATACAACGGCGACAACATCACTGACCGTGCCGCTGACGATACCGTCAAGGACTAGTTATATGTTCCTCGGATGGGCAACGACCGCCGCGGGCACGGGCACGGTCTATCAGCCCGGTGACGCAATACCCATCGGGACCGTGGCCGTCACGCTCTATGCAAAATGGTCGGCGGCTTATACCCATACGCTCATCTACGACGACAACGGCGGAACGGGAGCGCCTGCTTCACAGATCGTAACAGATATAACATCAACGTCATCGGTCGCAATATCCGGCACAGTGCCGGCAAGGACCGGTTATGTATTCTCCGGATGGGCCACGACCGCCGCGGGATCGGGCACGAAATATATACCCGGAGATATGATATCCGTGGGAACGACAGCGGTCACTTTGTACGCATATTGGTCGGCTGCCGCGACCAGTTACACCCACACCCTCAGCTTCAACGCCATGGGTGGTACGGGAGCGCCTTCAGCGCAGACGGTAACGGACACCTATCAAACATCCAATGTCATGATACCGTCGGCCGTGCCGACAAGATCGGGTTACGCACTCTCCGGCTGGAACACGAATTCCGCCGGAACAGGAACGAATTACCTTCCCGGTGCCTCGGTCAAGGTGGGGACATCTGCGGTCATACTATATGCCGTATGGGGAACGGCATACACCCACACGCTTAACTTCAACGCCAACGGAGGAACGGGAGCGCCCGCTTCACAGATAATAACGGATGCGAACGTGACCTTGCCGATCACCATACCGTCCTCACTGCCCGCAAGAGCCGGTTATATATTCGCCGGCTGGAATACCAACTCCGCCGGAACTGGGACGAATTACCTTCCCGGAGACTCGGTCAGTGTGGTTAACGTTGCGGTAACACTGTACGCAAAGTGGACCTGGATCTATACACACACCCTCAGCTTCAACGCCAACGGAGGAACGGGTGCCCCGGCCGCACAGACGGCGCAGGACATCAACGCAACCGCCGGGATACAGATACCTTTCGTAGCACCCGCAAGGGCAGGTTATATATTCGCCGGCTGGAACACCGCCGCGGACGGGAACGGCGCGACCACCTATCAACCGGGCACCTTCGTATCCGTCGGAGCGGCAGCCGTCACGCTGTACGCTAAGTGGACAATGCCCGCTTATACACATACGATCAATTACAACATCAACGGCGGGACGGGAGGACCCGCGGCGCAATCAGTAACGACAAAGAACACATCTGAGGTTATGATAATATCCAACATAATTCCTGTCAAAGCGGGATATTACTTCAACGGCTGGGTTGTCAGCAGCGGAATGGGCCTGACATACCAACCAGGAAGTTCGATCAACGTGGGGACCTCTCCCATTACATTGAACGCCTTATGGGAATATGAACACACCCTCAGCTTCAATGCCAACGGCGGGACCGGAGCCCCGGCATCGATGACGATAGTGAACGTGAGCTCGACGGGAACGCATACAATACCTCTCACAGTTCCATCAAGAGTGGGTTACATTTTTGCCGGCTGGACCGATAATGCGGCCGGAACAGGTACGGTATATCTTCCGGGAGCATCGATAACCATCGGAACTCCCGGGCTCACGCTGTACGCAAAGTGGTCAACCACTCCTACCAATTACACCCATACGCTCAGCTTCAACGCCAACGGCGGAACCGGTGTCCCACAGACAATGACGATAACGAACACGTCGATAGTGACCGCATTCACAATACCCTCTACCGTTCCTACGAGAGACGGCTACAAATTCTATTGCTGGAACAGCGAGGCAACAGGCTGGGGCACGGACTGCCAGCCCGGCGGCTCGATCAATGTCAGCACCGCTGCGCCGGTCACGCTGTACGCTCAGTGGAGTTATATCCCCACAGTCACCCACACGCTTGAATTCGTCGCCAACGGCGGAACGGGCGCTCCTACGACGCAGACGTTGCAGGATAAAGCGGCATCATCGTTAATGGTGATACCCAAAATAATACCGACAAAAACAGGCTATGAGTTCTTCGGTTGGACCACCACGCCCAACGGTAGTATATACTACCAACCGGGCGACTCGATCTTAGTAGGAACTGCGACGGTCACAATGTACGCAAAATGGAACATAAGCGTCCTAGCAATGGATATTTATGGGGTACCAGACTCAATGATAGTAGGCACACCCTTGATTCTAAACGGAACGGTGGTCCCTTCTACCGCAACGTACAAAACCATAACGTGGTCTGTGAAGAGTGCAGGAACAACTGGAGTCGAGATCAGTGGAAATACTCTCACGGCAACTGGAAGTGGAAAGGCAGTTGTAACAGCAACAATAGCAAACGTTCAAGGTAATATTTTCATGAAAGACTTTACAATAGAGGCATTCACTCCAGTGGCTGGGGAATTTGATGGATTAATCAGAAAGAACTCCGACGCGTCCGGCGAAAATAATTATAATTCGGTTGCAGCAGTAGGTGACGGAGTAATCGCTGTAGGTTCCTCCTCCTCGTTTGGCACCGGCATATGGGTGGGTGTTTCGGGTAAAGGCGGCACTGACGCAACGATAGTGAAGTATGACAAAGATGGCAATGTGATATGGAAGAATAATTTCGGCGGTTCGGGCGACGACAGTTTCAATGAAGTCATCGTAATGTCTGACGGCAGCATCATTGCTGTTGGTTATTCCAACAAATTCGACAAAGACCTGTCCGGCATCACCGGAAAAGGCGGTAATGATGCGATCGTCGTAAAGTTTGATGGGAACGGTGTATGGAAGTGGACGAAGAACTTCGGCGGGACAGGTGACGATTATTTCGATTCGGTAACTGCGACTTCCGACGGAGGCTTAATCGCTGTAGGGTGTTCGTTCATCACGAAAGCCTTTATGGCGGACACCAATTATGCGATCATTGTAAAGTACGGATACGGCGGCAACTCCGAATGGGACGACAAATATGAGGGTAAAGGCGGCGATGATAAGTATCAATCAATCACTGACGTATCCGACGGTGTCATTGTGGCAGGATATACGGGGGCCTACAAACAAAGGCCCGGTGCGTTCACTTCTGTATACAAAGATGCGCTCGTTGTAAAGTACAGCTATGGCGGCGGTAAAGAATGGGAAAAGACATATGAGGGGTCCGTTGGAGATGCCGAATTCCATTCAGTAACGGCAATACAGGGTGGCTTAGGCTTCGTTGCCGTGGGATACACAGAGATTTCTAAACAAATCCCAGGCAATACTCTGAAGATAGTAAGAGATGCGCTCTTGGTCAGATACGATAGCAGCGGCAATATTAATTGGGAAAAGAGATATGGGGGGACTGCCGGCGACACAGAATTCCATTCTGTTGTGGCAATACCTGGTGCAGGCTTCGTTGTCGCAGGGCATACAGTGAGTTCCGAACAAAACCCCGTCGGTCTTCTAACAGTATGCAATTATGCGTTAATCGTCAGATATGATGATGTCGGCTATATCCTATGGGAGAAGAGACTGGAAGCGTCCGGCGGTAATAGGTATCTCTCGGTAGCGGAAGCGGACGGCAACTATTTCGCAGTGGGGTACACACAAGGCCATAGATTAACCCCTCCTGGTTTTACTGAATATTATAGAGATGCTGTGATTGTGAAGTATGGCATAATGGGAATTACAAACATAACCGAGGTTCCTTTAACGGCAATTGCAGGGATGGCGCTTACTTTGACAGGAACAATATCTCCAATTAATGCCACAAATAAGTCGATCACGTGGACGGTTGAGCCAATAGGAACTACTGCTACAGGAGCGACGATAGGCGGCAATACGCTTTCAACAACAGGGGCAGGCATCGTAAAAGTGAAAGCGACAGTAGCGGATGGCACCAAAAAAGGTGTCAATTACACTCAGACATTTACCATTGAAGTAAAAAATATACCTTCTGACTATAAAATTATAATACACTATCAAACGGTGGAGGATAATTTCAAATATAGCGATCTTACAGATTCTATGGTTGGGGTACTCGGTGGAAGTAATGTTGGAATCGACCTATCTCCGGCAGGTTGGTTTGTATTCGGGGCCTGGGTGGACGGAAAGGAACTGACCAAAGCAGAGATAAAAGAAGGATATTATTTGATTAAAAATGTTACAAAGAACTACAACGTGACTATAACCTACGCACCAAAAGGTGGGATAAGCGGTAAAGAGGATCTCGGAGGCACTTTAACAAATTACTATTTCAAAGAATCAGATAGGATTGGGATTTTAATTTTGACAATTGAAATGGGAGTACCATATGGGAGTGTGGTCGGACTTCTCTTTGAAGGGATTAATGCGGATGACGCAGCGGGTGTCGCTATAGATATTGCTGATAAAATAATCGATAGCGAAAAAGTTCAAGATGCTATAAAGAAAGCAGGTTATGTAATACCTCTGATAGGGCAGATATGGTTCGTTGTTGACACGGTATTGACAGTTGAATGCTTGGCTATGGCGATTTGTATGTTTACAGAGTTAAATGTTTTCCTTAATCACGATGCTTCAAAGGGGGTGATGTTGACAATCGATGACTGGGTGTTGGCGTTCAGGTATTACGGTGTACAATCACAATAAATAATCAGAAATGCAGTCCAGCGTATAAAGCAACCATTTCGCAGGCGGAAAGGTCGTGAATGACCTGGGGGCTGCTGAATACTGCGTCATGATGGAATCATCCACATACTCGTACCGGGTCTACTGGTTCTTCGAATCCATGGGAGTAGAAGCGCATGTTGTCCATACGCGGAGTCTGAAGATGATCACAGAATCCACCAAGAAGACTGACAGGAACTACGCGGAAGCGATTGGGATCATGCTGAGGCTCTGGAAGAAAGGCGGGATACCGGATATTTACATCTCCTCCATACCGACCCAGGAACAGGTGGAACTGAAAGACATATACAGGTACTGCGAGGAGCTGTTCTGCCGAATAGGGGAACTTCTCAGCGGCGAGATCGAGAGAGTACATCAGGGCCCGGTGGCCGAGAGTGTTACGCAGCAGCTGAGAATCGGAGAATCCCACAGGCTGCTGACCGAATACAAAGGGGCGGTGAGGACATAGAGTCCAGAATGCCGGGTGACTTGAATGTGGGTCTTCTGATGAGCATAACGGGGATTGGGAGATGGACAGCCGTTCAGATAACGTCCACGATTATCGATGTCGGTAGATTCAAGGATGCTGAAAAGATGTGTGCATACTTCGGGATGGTCCCAAAAGTCGGGGACTCTGGCAGGAAAGTACATTATGAGAGGATGATCAAGACCGGCGACAAGATAATGAGACCGATAATGGGAATGGTGACCCTCTCTCACATCCAGCACTGCGACTCATCGGTCACGGCATACTACCGCCGAAAAGAGAAGGAGATGGGAAAGAAGAAAGTGCTCATAACAGCGTCCAGGAAGATGCTGGCAGTGATATTCGCCGTACTCAGGGACCAATCAGTTCAAGGCATGAGCCTCCTCTCGTGAGGGCCGTATTCGGCCCCATCCCCGCACGCTGTCATGAGAGAATAAGGGCCGAAGACATGCCCCGTTTCCTTTGCGGAATCTGTCGCCTAAGGAAACTGAGATGTTCCGAACAGGACAGTGTGTCGAAAGGTGGAAATTCACCAGCGTAAGCTATAAACAACAATACTTACAAAGCGGAGAACACCGTCCCCCTACAATCAAATTTTGTATTTTACGGGATTGAATTCTTATGCTTAACTACTATTGTAAGGTTGCGTTACGTTAATTTGTATTTATATCTTTCTAGTTTTTTGTCTATATTGCATTAAAAAGTGTGTAATAGTACAACTTCGACAGAGCAAAAAAAAAATAACTGTCTGGGTCTTTAGAAAAAGATTTTCCTCACACAAGGTTATTTATATTATCTAAGTGGAATCCAGTAGCTGAGGTTAAACCTCAAAGGAGGAAAAAAGATGGTAGAATGCCAAAAATGTTTGGACCCGACATCATTGGGTCTCTTTTTGGTCGCAGTAGTTTCATTTGCACTAGCGTTCTGGCAACTGGTCGGACAAGATGGTGCATATGGTCTTCCCTCTGGAGTATTTTTCCAGTTGATCGGACTGTTTGCAATTGCTGTGGCCTATTTTGCATATAAAGCAGAAGCCAATTTCGGATTCGTGGTCTTTGGACTTGTCGGTGCAGCAGTTGCATTGACTGGATTTGGAATGGGTGCATTTGAGAATATTGCATTTGCGATTACGTTTGCAATTGCGATAGTATGGTCAATATTCGTAAAGACTCCGAAGTTCCTGAGCCTGATACTGGTCACGACAACTCTGATATTCCTGTTTGTTGGAATAGCATTGTATATTGACCCCAACGGGGCGAACTTTATTGGAGCGAACACTGACTATTGGCACTGGCTGATTGGGTTGGCAGCACTGTTCAACTTCATCTTCAGTGTATATCTTGCATTTGCGATCGCAACAGAGAAGGCTCCGGCCGTCTAAGCGAGGATTGCAAATAAACCCTTTCGAAAACACCTTTAATTTTACTATTTCTTTGTACTTTGTCGGATAATTCAATTTGAGTGTTTTCGGGCGGTTTGCAATGACGTTATGTACCGATTCAGTCATGTTGTCGTATTTGGTTGGTGTTAAACCTGAGTTCGACACCTGATTCTTTTTAAGGCTGTATCAGAAGCGATGCTGGCGCAAGGTAGAAGTGTCCCGGACCGGATGTTTGTTCATGACCACAAAACCTCTTCTGCCCGGGACGTGTTCCATAGAGCCGAATGATAATAAATCCCTGCCTATCGGGACGATAACGGCAGTGAGAGAGTTCCTTGGTAAATTGGGATTGGACGAATACTTCGACGGGATCAAGAGCGGAGGATCGCCGTTATCTCCGCTGGTGTCTGCTCTTATCTCTTATCGACTGACAGAGAATTTCTCGATACAGGGTTGCGGAAGATGGCTGTCTTCGCAGGAAGTGAGAAAGGAGCTCGGGATAAGGGCGGAAGTAAGCGGCAGGATGCTCAACCGAGCGGTGGAGAGAGTGGGAGAGAACATGGAGAATGCGCTGGTACGCCTTCGGGATTCGCTGTTCTCGCTGTACGATCTTGAGCATACGGATGTGAACGCCGATACCACATCCGTCGCGTTGTATTCGAAGCGGACCGATATATTCGAATTCGGTTATTCGAGAGATAAACGTCCCGATCTCAGGCAGGTGAACATCGGCGTTGCCGAGCTGAGGGATCCGATCAACATACCTTTCCATTTGACGGTGGAGAAAGGCAACACCGCCGATCCGGTCACGTTCCTGAGACTTGTGGATGACATAATGAACGAACTCAGGGACGGTTCGATGTTCGTGTTCGATGCCGGAGGCGACTCCAAGAACATCACCGATGCGATAGCGGGGAAGGGCATGAGGTATATCACGCGAAAGAAGCTCGACACGTCAGATGACGAATGGATATCGAAGTTCCGGAAGGAGAACGTCTGTTACAAGGATGATGACGGCGCAGTGTACAGTCAGACCAGAACCTTCGAGTCCTCCGGAAGAACTACGTACCTGTTCTTCTCGGAGAAGCTGTACAAAGATAAAATGAACATATTGGACGGCATGGCGCAGAGGTGCGTGGAAGATGCCAAGGACGTCATCAAGAGAAAGAAGGACGGAACGTTGAGGATATCGAGGACGGTGATCAAACGTCTCCGGAACCCTCTGATATCGCTGAACGTGGGGATCCAAAGCAAACCCCTCGGTTCCGACGAAGATAGTTTTCATTATGTGCGGGAGCATCTGAGCAACGGCAGAGAGGGATTTTTTAAGCTCGAATGCAGCGAGAAAATGACATCTGCCGATGTTTTGAAGATATACCGCAGAAGAGATTCCGTCTAGAAACTAATAGAGTCCCTGAAGAACCAAATCGATATCAGACCGCTGAGGGTATTGTCCGAGAACTCCGTCAAAGGCATCCTTTTCATAGGTTTCCCGGCTCAGGCGATCGTTTCCATGATAAGGTACGAAGTACCCGAATTGAGGACGAGATCGACGAAATTCATCATCGCGTCCCTTCAAAATTTGACAGTAACGTACATCTATGACAAAAAGAACATCCTCAGGCGCATATTCTCCAACTTCGAACCGATCAACTCGCTCATTCTTAGGGAAATACTGATCAAAACCGACGGTTCCGGGGGCTGAAAGCCCATCGGAACCCTTCTTCGGACAGTGCAAAAGCACCCGTCTGCGGCCTTTGTCTCAGCGTAAGCTCAACTGCCAAATTTCCTAGAAAACAAGATCATCTGTCGAGGTCAGGGTGTAAATGTAAATATATCATTTCAGAGATATGACGTTCAGATCCCATGAGAGAAGAGAAAAAGATCAAGATGATGGCATGGTTCATGGTAGGAATAATGGTTCTTGTTGTGGTAGTAGTAGCAGCGCTATGGCTCGCACAGAACCTATTTAAATAATTAAGCTAATTGCTTAATTACATTAATTTATTATGCTTTACCATATTCAATAATTACATTGTGTGTTAATGCTTTATTAGTTAATGTAATAGCTTAATAACATTAACTATTATTGAGTAGTGAAATGGCAACCATTTTTGGCCATAGTTTCAGATCATAACACTAAAGCAAGCCCTCTGCCTAAGAATCCCACTCCGATACATACGGCCGCACTTAGTACGAAAATAACAAGGGCCCTCATGGGCTTATCTTTCCAATGCTGAGCCATCTCCATGGAAACCGAAGACATGGTAGTGAACCCTCCGAAGAATCCCGTGAAGATCAACAGTCTCATGATCTCGGTCATATCTGTGAAGTAAAAGAAAATGAAGCTGATCAGGAAGCACCCGACTATGTTCACTGTGAACACGCCCCATAAGATCGGTTTGATGAAGGGGAACCATCTTGTAATGCCGTACCTCACAACGGAGCCGACAGCCCCACCAAGTGCAACAGCTGCAAGCTGCAGCATTGTATCTTCGACACCCACAAAAGCCTGAGTGCCTCATCGGATATAAGTCATGCTCCCGGAAAGGGTCACAAGCGTGCATTTTAGGGTGGTTGAGCCTAAAAAGATAGAATGATCACATTATCCCGACATTATGCATGATTCTGTATGGTAAAACGTTGATTTTTAGGGTGTTCAAGTTGATATTCGGGGAACCGTCGTAGACACTTTTTTGTTGACTTTTTGTAGAAAATGATCGTTTTTATCGTTTTTTTCAAGTGAAGTGATTTTTTACCTCAGAAAATGATATTTTTTATATTTTTTTGCAATAATTTTTACTCAGTGTATTTTATTAAGTTAATTGCTTAACTGAATAAAATAAATTCACTATATGATGTAAATTTTATTTTTAAGCACCATAGATTATTACACACTATAATTATTTTAGTTAATAGCTTAACTAAATAAATTATTTTTACTGTGGTGATGGATATTGCAATTTTAATCAGCTGTAATATAACGTAGTGTAACTAATTAAGCTAAATACGTTATTAACAATATTATTTGTTCAATTTTGTAAAAAGATGATTTTGAGTTTAGTATAATGATAATGTGGCATAATTAATTAAGCTAATATAGATACTTATTTAATAAATATCACTTAAACGAAAATTGATAAAATCTTAAATATTGTGAGGTTGGTATAGAACACAGGAAGTGTTTAACGACCCCCCAAGGGGAGTTGGGTTCTTTACGAGAACCACACGACTGTAGTTTAGTGTATGTCGAGGTCTATAACAACCTCGGTGTCACCCAGGACTACGGTGATCCTGACGCGGAACACTGTTCTGGAAATCATGTGTATACACCTCATTTAGACATAAATTGGGGCCTACACCCCCATTTATGCGATATACGTTACTACAATTAGAAAGCTATCGCTATGTCATGTTGCGAAAAGACGGATCACAAGGAGTTTTTTTCAATGCTCGGACAGGTACGGGAAGGGCATCTCATTTCCGACCATCGCTAAACGAGGCCACATCTGCTTCCGGCCGAACGGAACCCTACTGTGCAATCTCCTGCTCGTTCGATGTCCGACAGGACATGAGACCCGGTGAGCCCTGCAATCTTTCGGTTTCCGGTTCCTTTCTCCGCTTCGCATCATATGCTCAGTCCTCTTCGGCATCCTCCGTTTCTCTTGCACGCTTCAGCAGTTCGGGGTCGACTGTGTAAGGTGCGTTTTTCTTCAACACCGACCATATCACGGTCAGCAGCTTCCTCGATGCTGCGGTCAGCGCCTCGTTCTTCACTTTACCTCTCTTCACCAGTCGGCGATACATCTCTGTGACCACCGAATCCTCGACATTCTGGATATGCGAGAACGCACAGCGCTTAAGCATTACCCTTGCTACCTCGTCCCCTCTGTGGGTGGTCGGACAGTCAGGACTGTGGTCGGCCGAGTCCCTCTTTCCCGGCACAACACCGAATGACGCGGTGAATTGCGTGACCTTGCCGAATCTTCCGATGTCCACGATCAGGGACGTCAGATACGCTGCGGGCACAATCCCTACTCCGGGGATGGAAAGGATCAATTCATACATGCGGTTCCCGGAGAACATCTGGGCTATCGCCTTCTCAACGAACCTTACTCTGGATTTGGCATCCAAGGCGAACTTTATCTGCATCAGCAGATAAGGGTCCTTGTGCTCCTGCATCTCCCGAACGGCCTTGACGGACAGAATGTCATCGTATTCCTTTGACAAACTGATGCCGTGGAGAAGCAGGTGCGCTCTGATCCTCTGCCTGGCCTCTTTGAGATATATCCTTTCGTTGTACACTCCTCTGCACATCTCCCGCTTGGTCATCCATTCCGGAGAAGGGATGAAGCAAGCGGCGAACTCATTCTCGCCGTTCAGCCTTCTCCTCATATATGCCGCCAGTTCGATGGAATCATTGCGGTCTGTCTTCTTCACCGATCTCGTTATCCGGTACAGGTCCACCGCCTGAGCAACGGTCACGTTCATACCTAGGCCCTTCAGCATCCAGTATATCTCGTGAGATTTCGTCGAATTCTCTATCAGGACATGGCATTCGTGCTTCGAAAGGAACGCCGCCATCTTCTTCATTCCATCTCCGTCGGCAGGGAATTTCCAGAACTCTTTATTGAATGAATCCAGGAACTTCTCGTGCCTTTCCCGTGTTTCCCCCATGCCCGCATAAACGGCATAGGCGGAACAGAACTTTGCATGGACATCCATGCCAATCGCTGTTTTCATATTCTTTTTCTCCCGCTGACAAGAGAAAGAGCACTGTCTAAAGAAGGGGTTTTTATCCTGCCCAGCCCATATGATCCATGACCTGTGCTCTTTGTCGTTGTAAGCAAACACAGAGGCGCAGGCCACAATTTATGTCTTGGGCAGTCTCCTTCCAGGTCGGTTCCGGGTACGCCGGCGGTTTGAGCGTCGGCGTACCCGAACTGCCCAACTACCGGTAATTCCTCCATGTTGCATTTCATATTAATAGCAAAGCGGGGGAGGTATCCTAAAGTACCGAAACTACAACCCTGCCAGATGGAAAAATGCGTGGCGATTATGATATCCTGTAACCGCTCTTTTCTCCCTCTACTTGGAATTTTATGTTGCGGTCTTTCAGTATCGTCTGAATTGTTTTCGTATGTATCCCGAGACCCACATTTATGAATTGGTTCTCAACGACCCTCTTCCCTTCATACTCGGCCGTCGGCTGGAATCCGAGCGGCATGTGCGCTGTCTGCACCTGCATAGCATATATCCTTCCTTTTGTGTCAAAGATCGGGCCTCCCGATTGTCCCCTGAGGCCGGGTGTTGTGGTTTCCACGTAAAGCATCTCGTAGTTACCTTCTTTGCTTCTTCCTTTGAGGACGTTACGTGTATGCATTCCATCGTTGGGGAAAAGCGGGAGCGGAAGCACTCCCTTCTTTATCCTGAATGATTTAACGCTCTCATCGAACTCGGATTCGACGTTCGCAAACGGAAAACCCAGCCTGCATACACTGGTGCCCGGCCTGAGAGAGTTCGGATCTCTGAATACGGGATATTCAGTGATCCATTTCGAATCGAACGGTTCTAATCTTCCGACACAGATATCTATTTGTCTGTCCACGAACGCTTCGACAAGCCTTACGCCGTCCCACGCCCACCAAAAAGAGTGATTGGTAAGCCAGTCCGGGTCTGTGCGGATCATACCCGGCATATGTCCCGTTCCGGGGCCTCTGGAAGAGTTAAGCCCCTCCACTTCCTTGATCTTGTTCTGATCCCCTTGGAATTTTACAAAGGAGTCGAACATATGGCCGGCGGTCATTATCCACCCCTCTTTGTTCAAAATGACGAACGCACCGCAAGTGGCATCCACCTTGCCATCCATGTGCCTCGTTGAGATTATCAAGGGTCTTGTGAATTTTGCTGCCTTATCGCATGCATCCGCAAACATACAAGCACATTAATGTCCTTGTAGTATAAATTTATCTCAGACAGGAAAAGAAGTGGTTAAAGAGGGCTGTGCCCTCATAATTGTTTTAAGATGATGTCAAAATACTCCGGGGTTTCCATCACGATGTTCCCTATCAGTCTGACAAGTTCTTCGTCGGCGAGCATGACATCAAGCACCTTGGGGTCGGTGAGAGCCATCCTTCCGAGGTACAACTCGTTCGCTCTCCTAAGATCCTGAACATACTTTATCTTGATATCCATCGCGGCGTTATCTTCTATCCTGTCCTCATCGGAGAGGGCTGGAAGGTACATGTCGTTGTAGATCCTGACCGAGTCCGGAGGAAGGGTCGCTATGTCCTCAATGTATCCGCTTAGGTCGTTGCTTCCGTCTTTCAGGTCGTCAACTATCGTTTTGTAGCCGATAATATCTTTCTTGAGGAAATCAATCATGTTTAGGTATTGATCCGCTTCATCGCCTTTTATCACTGTCAGTTTGTCCTCGAGCTCGTCGATCTCCATGATCTTACGGCCTATGACGGAACGAAGCAGCACCACTTGTTTTCTTATGTCGATATTCCCATCCATTTAATTCACCTGTCCATATAATACTTGAACTTACTATAACATATACGCTTGGTTCTTATAGTCTTTTTCGTTGAAGTGTATAAAATATGCCTGTTTGTTTTCCCATGCGCTTTATGCTTCATCTTTCAATGTTAGTCATTTTTTTTGCCGGAAAAACCGATAAATTCTATGTAGTTCAATAATGTTTATTTAGGAAAACAATAACTATAGGAGAAGGACTGGGGGGTGCGTATGTGCAGTTCAGTGGTAGATGGAACATTTGTGTTCTATATTCCATCGCATCAAGTGGGGGGATAATATGAAAAAACGGATCACATCTATTGGCTCCAATAATAAAAAAACGAGCCTGCTCCTGCTGATAGCAGTTGTAACTTTTGCGGCGGTCATTTTTCCTGCGTTCAATCAGTCTTCTGAAGCAGCCGCAGGTCAATTTTATAATGAGAATAATGTACTCGAAGACCTGCCGGATGTGATGATCGAACTCACCGGCACCGAAACGACCCTGAACGGCGGAACAACGGATTATGTCACGTACTATGTAAGCCACAACATCTCATACACTTCAATCTGTTCCATCCAAGGCAAGGTCCGTATCATCATCGATGACGGATGCACAATGACCGTACCGAACAACTCCAACGGCGGCGTGCAGGTGAAAGCCGACAGCACCCTGTCTGTTTGCCCGAGAGAAGATAGAACCGGTCTTTTGTATTCAACAGGCGGAAATACGATTAAGCTTACAGGCGCTCAAAGCACTCTGATCAACGTAGCCACAATAAAAAATGATGAAAATAGCTATGTTGGGAGGGGGGCAATAGCATGGACCGTATCTCTCTCCAACATTTCAGTTACCAACTATGGTATTATCCAGGGCCCTAACGGCTTTTATATTAGCTGCTTTGTAGTATCGACAGTTTACAACTACGGCGAGATAATCGGCACCAAAAAGAGCGGCATCTACGATCCCGGTGTGGTCTATAACTACGGTACGATCGAAGGCGCCGATTCGGGTATTTACTCTGCCGGTGCCCTAACGGTCACGAATGACGGCACCATATACGGCGTGAATTATGGAATAATGTGTACATCGAACGGAGGAATCAGGACCTTCATCAATTACCAGAACGGCACTATCGAGGGCGGAAACATTGGTATAAATGTCGAAACGGCGGGAGCAAAAATAGAGAATGACGGTATAATCACCGGTTCGAACATCGGCATTAATAACGGATATAACATCACTCTTATCAACAACAACACAATAAACGGAAATGTCTCTCTCGCCGGAACGAACACGATCTCGTTCGGTGCCGGAAGTAAGATCAACGGCAACTTCTCGACAACCGCAGGCTACAAACTGACCTTTACGGGTACACCGGGCGATGATCTCACATATGCGACCATTACCGGTAAGACCGACCTGACCAACGATATATCCAACGTATTTTTCGGCGATGACTGGGTCGTTCCTCCGGTATTGCATGCTAGGGACAAGATCGTTCTCATAGGCGGCGGAACAATAGCAAACAGTCCCGCATCAAAAGCATATTCGGCCGGAGGGTATGATTTCGATGTATCGGTGGAGAATGGGAACAAACTCGTCGCAATACCTCGTTTGATAGAAATTGCGCTGAAAGATAGTGATACCAGCGCAATATTCGACAGTGCAAACCCATATGATTTTGCCACAGAAACGCAGGGTTACACTCCAAAGGTCCTGAATGTCACAGTAACCAACATCGGAAATGCAGGCACAGGTGCCCTGTCGATAACGACCGCAGGTGCAAACAAAGAGGATTTCTTTGTCTCTTTGAACAGTGTTTCAAACATAGGGCCGGGAGAAAACTATTATTTCACGGTCACACCCAGTGCCGGCCTTTCTCCCGGAACATATACAGCAACAATTACTGTCGGACCGGCTGCCGGGAACGCCAAGGCTGTCAACTCTGTAAGTTTCACCGTAAGCTTTACGGTAAACTCTGCAGGCCCGACAGGGAAAGATAAAAATTACATCATCGAAGCGACCTCAGACACGGGATCCACCATAACTCCGAGCGGAGAGATCGTTGAGCTGCAGGGCGCCACCCAAAACTTCTTCTTCAAGGCGAAGGACGGTTACACCATAACCGAGGTAATGATAGACGGTTACATCAGCTTGACACCGGCTGAGATAGCCGGCGGAACATACACCTTCACCGGCGTGATGGCCGACCACAAGATCGAAGTGAAGAGCACGTTAAACTCAGGAGACAGCGGCGGCAAGGGCGAGAAAGGTAAGACCTATACCGTAACAGCGACCGCCGACCCCGGCTCCACAATAACTCCGAGCGGAAAGGTCTCGGTGCAGGCAGGCAACGATCAGGCGTTCACCTTTGGGGCAAAGGACGGCTACAAGATAACCGCGGTGTCGATAGACGGCATCTACAGTCTCACACAAGCGGAGATCGACAGCGGATCGTACTCCTTCACCATCGTTATGTCCAACCATACAATAGACGTGAAGAGTGCCATATACTCCGGAGGCGACGGCAAAGGAGACGGCGGAGACGGTATGTTGGGTTACACTGATAACAGCAACGTTATCGATAACAGCAACGCTACAGGTAACAGCGGATTCCCATGGTGGATAATCGGCCTTTTACTCTTACTGATCCTCGCTGTGCTGCTGATATGGTTCTTCCTGTTCTACAGAAGATATTATGACGTGATAAAAGTTGGAACCTCAGTCACGATCGTCGGTAAAGACAGGGCACACAGGAAGAGCAGATATTCATTCAAAGTAGAGGGAACGTATTCCGAAGTTTCCTACACGATCGGAGAAGAAGGCGAAAAAAGGATAATTCGCCAAACACCGAACGGAGACTTCTCAATACCGAAAAGAGAGATAACCGACACAGTGACAATAGTGGCACACTGAAAACCTTTTTCAATAAATTTTATCTTTTGATACTCTTTTTACAGATTTGCCGCAGAAAGGACACTCGGTACATATGGTCTCGAGGCCGTTCTCGTCATCTCCCACCAACTCTGTTCCTTTATAAGTTTCAACGACCCTGAAATGGTCGTCAAGGACCGCGTCATACATCTTTTTGCAGCATACCGCCTCAACATCCTGGTCGGATATCTCAAGGTTCAGGATCGGCCTGGATCTCAATCTTCTGCTTCTCAGCTCAGATAGTCTGGTATAGATCCTATCTGCATCATCTTCAGCACCAGGGATGCCCATTTCGGCGGCAAATGCATAATAGAACAGCGCTTCGCGGTCGTTCTGCTCAACGGCAAGACCGCGTTCATACATTCCTCCAAGGGCATACATCGCTACCGGATCGAGAACCCCCGCGGCCTCGGAGATCATATCGTAAGCTTTTTTCAGATCTCGTTCGACGCCCTTTCCGTCCAGATACAGGAACCCCATAACTCTTTTTGATGGAAGATGCTCCTCTTCGCAAGCCTTTGTGAGCAGCTCGGCCGCCCTTTTCAGATCCGCATCCCCGCCATCATTCAGGAGAAGGATAGCTTCATTATACATATCGTCCGGATCGCTGTACTCTCTTTCTTCCATGATCTTCCTCCGTTACTCAATCTTGGAAAGCAGGTCCCTCGCCTCTCCGCTTCCGCTGGATGCGGCGAGTCTGAGCCATTTCATCCCTTCTTCCTCGTCCTTTTCTACCCCGAAGCCGTCAATATAATACATCCCGACAAAGTACATCGCGCCTAACATACCGCCGAGCGCCGCTTCCGTGAACCATTTAAAAGACAATTCCGGATCCTTAGGCAGCTCTGCCGACCCGACATTGTATATTATCCCGAGCCGCTCCATAGCAAAGACGTCGTTGTTGCCGGCCGCTTTTTCGTACCATTCGGCCGCTTTTTTAAAATCGGACTTTACGCCCATGCCGCTCTCATAGCATACGCCGGTCTGATATTGGGCGTTTATGTTCCCTGCCGATGCCGCGTTCTTATGGAGTTTGAATGCTTTTGACAGATCCTTTTCGACACCCAATCCCTCTTGATATAGGAACGCCAGAGAGTTCCTTGCTTCCGAATTGCCTTGTTTAGCGGACTTTCTGAACAATTCGGCGGCTTTTTTATAATCTTTTTCGACTTCTACACCGTCCATATACGCTATCCCGAGGAACAACTGAGCATCGCTTATTCCTGCCTCTGCGCCGATCTTTGAATATTCGACGGCCCTCTTCCTGTCCATTTTTTTGTAATCGCCTGACATGAACATCTTTACCAAAAGAGTCATCGCATCCGGATTCCCTCCCTTGCTTGCTTCTTCGAGCAATTCGAATCCATTATCGACATTCTGTTCGATGCCGATGCCGAACAGATTGGCCATTCCCAAAGCATACAACCCGTCCGGATCGCCTTCTTTTGCCATTCTCTTTACTTCATCCAGATCGGCGTCAAAAGAGCCGTTGTCCGTCTCGAATACAAAATCCTTATTTTTTTCGGGCACAAGGGTGAATATGCCGTCTGTCTTATATCATTTCACTTCGTTTTTATGGCCCACGCTGAGTGTTCCACTCAATTCAAAATAGGACCTGTACGGTTGGCGTCATTCTTTCCTTTTGACGGTCTTCAAAATATGATCTCTCAGCTTCCAAATGACGTAAAGCGGGATGTAGATCACATTGTCCGTTTTTCCGCTCTTTACGGAAATGGTAACAGCGATTTTTGGATCATACCTTTTAATGAATTCCAGAAGGCTTTTTGACTTGTTGCTGCCGGCTTTGACTTCGATCGGGACTACTATTCCGTTGATCTGCGCAACAAAGTCCACTTCCGCTACGCCTTCAGATCTCCAATAGTACGGTACATCTCCGTTAGAGGCTACCAGTTCATTAAGAACATAGTTCTCCGCAACTGCTCCCCTATACTGACTATACTCTTTGTCCTTGCTAAAAATGAAATCTGGTGGAACGCCGGCCATCTTTCTCAGTATCCCAATATCTGCCAGATATACTTTGAAATTTGCATTGTCTGCGAACATTGACATAGGCACGGCGGGCTGCACGACCTTAATCACCTTGTAAACAAGCCCCGCATTGATGAGCCATTCCAGAGCATCCTCCAGATCCTTTGATCGTGCACCGGTCTTCACATGGCCGAATACGAATTTGTTATTGTCCTTTGCCAATTGGCCCGGAATGGATCTCCAGATCAGCGTCAGTTTGGTAAGTGATTCCGAAGCGTGTTTTGAGAAGTCCTTCTCGTAGCCTTTTATTATATCTTCAAGTATCGTTTCGACCATTCTGATATCTTTGTTGTTGATCCATGAAGCTACCGCTTCAGGCATACCACCCACCAGATAAAAGTAGTCAAGATATGTGTTCAGTTTGTCTGCTATAGGCAATGGGAGCGGCACAGTCGGATCGCTCTTGTCAATATGCTCTACCAACATGTCTTCTGCGTTCGCGAGCAGAAACTCCCTAAAGTTCATAGGTCTCATCTGTAGCCTGTTGACCTTTCCAACAGGGAACGAGTACGGTTGGGAGGTCAGCACTCCTAGCAATGAACCCGCGCACGCAATGTGGTATTCCGGAGCGTTCTCATAAAAGGGTTTCAGTGAGGCAATCGCCTGATTGCACAGCTGTATTTCATCGAATATCACCAACGTCTTATCTGGTTCGATCTTTTTCATACGGAACAGACCAAGCTGATCTATTATCCTTTTTGGATCAAGATCCATACTGAAAATGTCATTCAGACGGGGGTTATTATAGAAAGTGAAGTATGCGACGTCCTCGTAGTTCTCCTTTCCGAATTTGTTAAGGATATAAGTTTTACCGCACTGTCTTACACCTTCAAGGAGCAAGGGCTTGCGATCCTTTCTGTTCTTCCATTCGAGGAGTTTACTGTAGATTTCTCTCTGCACGAAGAGATATTATCTATAATCACGAACCTAACTATTTAGACTCATGGTCGATTAAAAAAGTCCTCTTCCATCCTTCAGCATAGCTCATTTTCAGGGATTCTTTCATGAATGTCTCTTTAACAAACTCCACCAGATGATCTTTGCAGAGAAGGAACATACCGGAGACCCTTGCTTTGACGGTCTTCCATATGAATTCGATCGGATTGAACTGCGGAGAATACGGCGGAAGGAAAAGGAACTCGATATTGAGTTCGGCCGCATGGGATCTCACTGCCTTTGTATGATGGATCCTGCCGTTATCCAATATCATCAGCACTTTCGTGTTTCCGTTGGCTGCGCGGATCGCATCAAGAAAAGCACACATGTCAGCGCCTTTGGATGATTCCGGGAACAGCACGGAAGAATTACCGTTGATCGCATAGAACCCGAATGTGTTGGCGTTCACACGATCGGAGTTCATCTTTCGAACGGGTCTTCCCAACGACCACACTCTTGCGGTGTTTACGCTGATCCTCTGTGCGGATTCGTCTGCGAACCCCCAGGCGATATCGTTCAGGCTCACAGAGTCCAGCGCTGTTCCGAGTCTTTTTTTAAAATGCCTTCCGCATCGGCAGGGCGCCGATAATCGACATCATACGGCTTGGCATGTCTGAATCCCATGGACCTGAGCATGGAACGGATGTGTTTCGGAGTGAATTCGATACCGAAATGTTCTCTTACGAACGCCCCGGCCTCAACGGTGGTCATCATGTCCCTTGCCACCGCATCCCTGAACCTTTCTTTCTGTTCAAGGGTCATGGCGGAGGGTCTCCCGCCTCCGTAGTTAGGCATTACGGAATCAATGCCGTTCTCGTTCCAGGAACTCTGCCAATTGTATCCGGTCTGAATGGTTATGCCTTTGATCATGCACGCTTCCGGGACCGAATATCCAAGATACCTCAATCTGATGAACTCAAGTCTTTCGCCCGCTTTCTTTTGTTTCTTGCTCTCTGCCTCTATCTCTTTCAGCTTTCCTTCGATGAACTTCAGGTCGACAGGCTTCGAGATCGGTATCAGTTCAATTCCCGCCATGAAAGAGATATGAACTTAATCATTCAAATAAGTTAGGTTCGCAACTATAATTTCTATTTGTATTTTACTGGCATGCATTTTACTAACGAATGTTTTGCAATGTTACTGCATTTTACTAACGAATGTTTGGCAATGTTACTGCATTTTACTAACGAATGTTTTGCAACAATTTCTCTGAATGTGGATCCGATCAATGGTTGAATTTGTACCATGAGTTTGTGAACGATATCTTATCTGCTGCCGAGAGCTTTGAGATATTTTTCTGCTTCTTCATACTTTGGATATTTTCTTTCTTGCTGACGGAATTCTTTGGAATGAGATCTCTGACCTGGCCTGTATCCCTGCTTTAGATGGAGCGCTTCGTGATACACCACATAATCCAAGACGAATTCTGGGATCGAGACATCGTCAAGTAAACACGATATACCCACGACCCTCATCATGGGTGAGCAGAAACCGAACTTCCTTACATTGGGGATCTTTGTCCAGGAGAAGAATGAATTTCCGATGCTGCCCGGATCCAGAAGTCCGGAGTCAAGCAGCCTGTCCAAGGATTCGATAAGGTTCCTTTCGTTCCCTTCCGGCGATCCCGTAAGGTTCCTGCTTCTTCTGAGATATATCTTTCTTTTACTGTCGATGTATTCGTCGGACCTCACCCAATCCAAGTATGTTCTTCCGTATGTGGGTCTTTTTTTCTTTATCGTTCCGATGACGGTCTTTGAAAAATCCGCTATAACATCATCCGGTGCGTCGATCAGATAATCGGAGATCCTGATGTCTATCATGTTCCCTGATCTTTTCCAGGTAGCCTGGAACTCTTTCGGGCCGAAGAATGCGGCATTCCTAAGATCCAGACCATTCTCGGAGACAATAGGGGAGATAAGATCGAACAGTCTCTCATCGTCTTTTTTCATACCCTTTCCCCTTGGATCCCAACAGGATATCTTTCTGCTTTTGTTTCGTCTGCATCGAATGTTCAGACTTCAGATTCTTTGTGTTATCGAGGTCCCTTCTTGTGTGATACATCAATGTGGATACGGTAGAGGGTGTGGGAGTGAATATCTGGACCTGTTCGGGGTTGGTCTTCAATTCCCTGTGGACAAAATTGTTCAGTTCTTCCATGTCCTCTTCATAGCAGCCGGGATGCGCCGCCATGAGATAATAGGTGAGGAATTGGTCCTTTCCTTGTTTTTTATTCGATTCGTCGAACATCTCCTTGAATTTGATAAGGACATCGGGGCCGGGCTTGCACATAAGTTCCAGAACGTGCGGGACGGTATGTTCGGGAGCCACTTTCAGCTGACCCGAAACATGATTCCCGACTATCCGATCCACATACTCAGCGCCTTTCTTTCTGTCAAAGATGACCATGTCGTATCTTATTCCGGAGGCGACCATGACCTTCTTCACTCCCGGTATCTCGGACATCTTCTTCAGAAGAGCGATCTGCTTTGAGTGGTCTATGGGAAGGTATGGGCACGGCTTCGGATAGAGGCATTTCTTGTCCTTGCAGGCGCCCTTTATGGGCTTGATCGAACACTCGATCCCGTACATGTTCGCGGTCGGCCCTCCGACATCGTATATTATGCCGTTGAACCCCGGTCGGGAAGCGATCCTTTCCGCTTCCGATATGATCGATCCTTCCGATCTGGATATAACGGTCCTTCCCTGGTGAACGGATATCGCACAGAAGGAACATTCGCCGTAGCATCCCCTGTGGGACGTGATGGAGTTCTTGATGGTATCCATCGCTCTGACCGCTCCCTTCTTCAGATAATACGGGTGCACGGCGTTCTCATAATCCAGAGAGTAGATGCGGTCCAACTCCTCGGATGTGAGATGTCTCGACGGCGGGTTTTGGATCAGGTACCGATCGCCGTGTTTTTGGAATATCCCTTTGGAAGAGACGGGATCATTGTTCTCATAGAATATCTTAAAAGCTTTGATGAAATCGTTCTTGTCCTCGGCGCATTTCTCATAGGCGGGCATACCGATATAGCCGCCGGAGGGAGGCTCTTTTCCGATCCTGCATATACCCCTTACGTCTGAAATGTCCTTCCCGTCCCTCATCCTCTGTGCAAGTTCCAGATTGGATAATTCAGCCATTCCGTATGTGATGACGTCCGCTTTTGAATCGAACAATATGCTTCTTCTGACTGAGTCGGACCATGCGTCGTAATGTGCTATTCTCCTAAGGCTCGCTTCGATCCCGCCGAGTACGACAGGCTTGCCCTTGATGTATTTCTTTATCAGGTTGGTGTATGCGATGCAGGCGCGGTCCGGACGTCGGTCGTTGATGCCGCCGGGTGTGAAATCATCATCTTTCCTGAATTTGTTGGTGGGAGTGTAGTTTGCCACCATAGAATCAACCGCACCGGCGGTGACGCTCCAGAACAATCCCGGTTCCCCGAGCCTTGTGATATCCTTATCAGAATCGATATCGGGCTGGCAGACGATGCCCACTCTGAATCCGTTGTCTATCAGCCAATGTCCGATGACCGCAGCTCCGTTGTAAGAAGAATCGATATATGTGTCGCCCGAAACTATGATGACGTCAAGGGCTTTCCATCCTCTTTTGTTGACCTCTTTGGGAGTGGTTGGTATGAACATAACGGCATCTCAATAACAATATTCCATCTTATAATCATCCAGGAAGAAACCGTTGCCGATATCCTCAATGATATCTTCTGTGATGACGAACCCTTTTCTTTTGTAGAATTCGATGGATGGCTTATTGTCCTTGTTGGCGCGCAGATATACCTTTTCCTTTTTCATCATCTTTCCAAGACCCAGAATGTCATCTATCGCTTTTGAACCGAGCCCTTTACCGCGGAAATCCTTTGAAAGGTACAATTTGCTCATGAAAAGGGATTTGTCTTCCGGGACTACGCAGAAATATCCTGCTTTATCGTTCCCATCCATTATGTAAGAATAAAGATACCCATCTTCTATCTGCTGTTTTATCGCGCTCTCGGACTGGACCATCTTTACTATATACTCTATCATTTCGCTGTCAAGGAATCCGGTGTAGTAGTCCATCCAGATATCCGCCGCCATATCGGCCAGTTCCTTCGCTTCCTCAACGCCGCAGAATCTCATTTCTTATCCTTCTTCGATCTTTTTGATCAGTTTGCCAAGTCCTTCTTCGAAGTTCACTCCGAACCTGATATCCGTGCCGGCCTCCCTGGTCCTTTTTATGCTTTCGGCAGTGAATTCTACGGCTAAAGCATTTGCTTTCTTAATATCCAGACCCTTCATGAGAGCGGAGACTATCACCGAGCCGAAGACATCACCGGTCCCGTGGTAGTAGCCGGGTATAAGGTCGTAAAAAGAGTATGATATCTCGTTCTTTTCGGTATCGTAGGCCGCCGCACCTAAGCGTTTATTATCGAAGAACACGCCGGTGAGAACGATCTTCTTCGAACCGATCCTCCCCAGCTTTCTCAGCAATCCCTCGATATAATCCTTTGAATATGGACCCCTGATGTATTTTTCACCGAGAAGCAATGCGGCCTCTGTTATGTTCGGGATTATAACATCCGCCGTCTCGCATAATCTCCTCATTCCCTTTGGGAAATCTTTGTTGAAGATGGGGTAGAGCTCTCCGTTATCCGCCATTACGGGGTCGACTATGATCATGGTGTCCGCGTCTTTCAATTCGGTGAATATCTTTGAAACAATATCGATCTGTTCAAAGGATCCGAGGAATCCCGTATATATGGAGTCGAAACGAACATCAAGGGTCTTCCAATGGTCGAGTATGGGTATGAGATCCTCGGTGAGATCCCGGTAGGTGTATCCGGTGAACCCTCCGGTATGCGTGGACAGGACCGCCGTCGGCATCACCGTGCATTCCACTCCTGTCGAAGATATTATAGGAAGCGCAACGGTGAGCGAGCATTTGCCGAAGCATGATATATCATGTACGGCGAGGACCCTTTTTTGGACCATATGGTCAGTTAAGGTCAGATGATTTATAATAAACTACTGTGAAGCGGGATGAACGTGTTGCAAAACATGCGGTCCTCTTGGATGTGGTTATGATTCGAATCGTTTATTGACCGACCTGTTTTAATGTTTTTGTCAGTAATTTTTCAAACCGTAGATAATATATCGATTTCCTCCGAAGCAGCCATATTTGAACGATGGTTAATTCCCGCCGAATAATAGTATATAAAGGATAGCGTGTAAATGTGCCAGATGTGTAAAATATAATATTCTGCAATCTATGAACGCCGACATTAAAGCTATACTGCTTAATAGACAATATATATATATATATATATATATATATATACAGAAATAGGCATTCCGCTTCAAGAGAAAAAACGAGATTAAGTGTGTGACCATACTGGGGGGCTAATCGCCGTCATGGAATGCCGCCGATACGCGTCAATATGAATCGCGGGGGGCGCCATTTTCTCTGGTATAGGGAGGAAATACACATGAGAAAAAATACGATTGCAATTGCTGCATTTGTCGTGGTCATGGTGATGGTGCTGACAGCACTTGTACCACTGAGCCATTCAACGACATCCGAGGCGGCGCCTGTCGGAAGTGGCCCGACAGGTGGCAATTTTGACCCAAATGCTCAGTATTGGATATCTGATCAGTGGGTCCTTGGGAAAGGCGAAGTCGTCGTCAACACCTGGTTCACAGACGGTGGATTCTGGGGCGACATGAAAGGAATAGGAGGAAGCAACTCAGTTCTTGATATTACGGTCAGGGACTCTTTGGATCCGAACAATTACAGCGCATACACAGCGTTCTGTGCCCATTACGGCTCGAAATCCTTCGGACAGGACGACAGCTATCAGGCAGGCGCTCTTGATCCGGTGCTGAAGGCGAACATCCTTTCGGCACTTAACTACATCTACGACAAATACGGAAGCATCGATTCGTGGCAAGTTGACAATCAGATCGGATGGAACGGTCAGCTTGGGCAGCCTTACGACAGGCCGATAACGGTAGAGGGCACAACCAATGTCCTTTCTCAGATCGCAATATGGATGCTGATGGATGACAATATCGATGTGATTAAGGCTATGTATGCTAACCCCGGCGGCCCGGATTACAGCCCCTGTTTTGGTGTCTTTGACGATGCCGTAGCAGAGATACTTGCCGCTGTTGCGGCCGGCTACACCGGAAGCGGAGCAATAACAGACCTCGTTTACCTGGTCGGCCCCAATTTCCCGGACGACACGGTCTCGCACCAGCCTCAGATCGTCCCGATCTTCGGCCCGACAAACTATGTTGAGCCGACCTTCGGCAGCCTTACGATCGCCAAGGATCTTGGCAACAAGGCCAGCTACCCCGGCTCGATAACAGGCGGTTATCCGACCGAAGCGAAGCCAACGGTCGCAAAGAACGGTAAGGAGACATGGGACCACACAATATACGCACATGACCTGGCTACAAAACTCGGTGAGGGTGGCGTTAACTGGTTCCAGTGGAACGGCGGTGCCGCCGACAACAAAACGGCCGGCATGACGTTCGCCAACGCAGGCGACAGTTATAACTTTGCACTTGTGCAGGGAGACAAACTCACTCAAGTCGGCAACTATACTATAACATACAACGGCGGGACAAGCTTCACAGTGACCTTCAACGACCAAATGTCGACGAACAGCGCACACCTGTCCATTTCGAACACTATCCTGGCCGCTAAGAACACCAACGACAAGAACTACAACAAGAACAACATCTGGACGACAGCACCCGGTCAGCAGCAGATCGCCTTCAGCGGAAACTCGTTCACATTCAATGCAACGTGGCTGAACCTGAAGAATCCGGTTTTCGTATACATACACCTTGACGGTCTCAGCGGATACGAGAACACCTTTGGTGCTCCGATCGGAGCGGCATTTGACTTCAAAGTGACCGGCCCGAGCTTCCCGAACGGCGAATTAGTCAGCGTTACGGCCAACAGCTCAGTAACGCTCACTGACCTCATCCCCGGCGAATACACTGTAAAAGAGATTGCCAGCGGATGGACCGCAACCTATTACGTGGACGGAGGAAGCGCAGTAACAACACCTTCCGTCAAGGTAACGGTCGTCGGCGAGAACAACACGGTCGTCAGAGCGGTGAACATACCTGGCGAGAATAAGGTACAGGGAGAGTTCTCATTCCAGAAAATGGTCGAGAACATCGACGGCACTTCTTCTGCCGGAGCGGACTTCACCTTTGCAGCCTATGACTCAGACGGTAACTTCATTGCCAACGCAACATCGAATGCGAACGGTATCGTAACATTCGGACCTTCCGAAGACATCATACCCGGCGAGATATACTACGTCTCTGAGGTGACCCAGAGTTCCAGATATGTATCCACCGCAGGAGAATCCTTTGAGATCGTAGCGGTCGAGGAAGGCACGGTAATTGCGCAGCAGAACATGTTTGTCTTCACCAACTACCTCGCACCCGGCGCACTCAAGGTGACCGCCGATGTGCAGGAGAACTACTACAAGTGGTACTACAAGCCAGTGTACAAGACCGCCGGTCCCGATACATTGGTAAGCTGGGCCGTTAACCGTGCCGATCTGCCCGATGGCTTCACAGGAGCCGTTGTCAACAACGGATTCACCTATCTGAAGATAGATGTGGGGACACTGAGGGCCCTCGGAGACGCTGGTGCAAACATAGGTATCGCTAAGTCTGACCCATCGAACACAAGCATCGGCTACACATACAATGTGAAGATAGTCGGAGATAAGATCGTCGTCACATGCAGCAGCAGCCTATTCGGGTCGGGAGAAGGGTTTGGCATCAAGGTGTCCGATACACCATGGACCGACAACCCCAACGACAGTTCGCTGAAGCATTTCAGAGTCGAAGTGCAGTCATGCGATCTGCCTGCAGGCGACACTGTCTACTTGTTCTTCCATGTGGATAAGGGCGAATGGACCCTCTTGCCGCTTGTACAAACAGGTTGGGCATTGGACCATAAGGAAGGACCGCTGGCAAGAGAGTACGCGGGAGATGTCACCATGACCGTCACGAATGCGGCGGGCGATGAGGTCTACAGCGGCGCTCTCGGTCTGGTCGATAACCTTAAGGCAGGCGAGTACACAGTGTCTGTTACAGCCGGAGGCGAGGTCATCGGCACAGAAACAGTGACCGTAGAACCCGGCGAAACGACCAACGTCGATTTCGGCACACTGGTCCTGACAGCTCTCGGTTCGACTGAAATAGTCTACCTCTGATAAAAAACCTTAATCACAAACAGCACACACTCTGGGTGCGAAAGCACTCAGGGCGTGTCATTATTTTTTCTATCATTTTGCCATCATCTTTATCAAATCAAAAGAGCTACATAATTTCCTGTCACTATAGCTGAAGAGAATAAAATTCGCAACAGAGGATCATCATGAAAAGAGAGTTCCGCGAGAGAAATGAGATACTGGAGTTCAATAAGAAATTTCCGGATCAGAACAAAACAACTCCTTTTGAAAAATTATATGTTAATTTGAGAATAAGAACGGCACCGTTCTTTTACAGAAGATACAAAGCCGGGACAGATAAATGGCTTGTGAAGCAAGAGAAGCTGAGTCATTTGGCTTCCGCGGGGCTGGGCCCGAAGCTCAGAGCGATCTTTTACGAAGAGACCCTTACGAACTGCGGGAAGAACATGTACATCCACTCGGGAGTAACATTCTACTTCCCATACAACATCTCCATCGGGGACAATGTCTACATGAACAGGAACGTCTTCATTACGGCCAGGGACAGGGTGGAGATAGGGGACAATGTATTGATAGGGCCCAATGTGATGATAAACACCGGCAACCATGTATACACAGACCCGAAGACCCCGATATACCTGCAGGGTCATGTCTCAGAGGAGATCGTCATCGAGGACGACGTGTGGATCGCCGCAAATGTGGCCGTACTCAAAGGCGTAAGGATAGGAAAGGGATCAGTTGTCGGCGCAGGCAGCGTTGTGGTGAAGGATGTCCCGCCGTACAGCGTTGTCGTAGGGGTACCGGCAAAAAAGATCAAAGAAAGAGCTTAATCGAATGATAACGAATGTGTTGCCAAAGATCCAACAGTATGATTTTTACTGAAAACACATCCAAAATCCAGTTCATTGCTCAAATTTAAATCAAAAGATAACATAGCATAAGATGATGCCATCATTCGACGAACATCTCGAGGCTGTTTTGCGCGACTGCAACGACAGGATCAATCAGCTTGAGGAATCCGGTTTTTCTGACGAAGAGATGCTGGACGCCCTGATCAACAGAGGCAGCGCCCTTTCGATGATGGAATATTACACTTCCGCACTCGCCGACTACAACGATGCCGTAGATCTGATAATTCAGATGGAAAAGAACGGGAAACCGGTCGACCCCGGAAGCTTTGTTCGTGTTTTTGTCTCAAGGGGGGAGCTGAACGCAGACCCGAGCCAAATGGCAGAGGATTACGCCGTCGCTTCGACCCGTCTTGCAGAGATCAAAGATGATACAAAATACTACGATCGAAAAAAGATGATCCGCATGTGCATGGACTGCTGCGAAGATCTCGTCGACAACGGGCTCTCGGGCGGAACGGCGCCGTACATTGATAGACTGTATGAGATGCTGGTCGGCAGGGACGACAATTGGTCAAAGAACCGATACCTCGAGTTAATGAATCTCAGTGCCCAGTCGATGTTCGATCTCGGCATGGAGGACGAGGCGATGGAATACCTCTCCGAAGCTATCGCCACCGGATACACCCTATTCCAAAAGAATTTGCTGGATGATTATATGTCCCTTGTTTTTGCGCTTGTAGTAAGAGGGGATATCGAACAGAGGAAAGGCCTTTTGGAACAATATTTCATAGACAGGAAAGCGGCGATATCCCTGCTGGAAGAACTTCTTTCCATGAACAAGCTCGATGATATCTCAGTATTGGTAAGGATGCATCAGGACATCGCAAGCTCGTACATGACCGTGAACATGGTCAAAGAGGCCGAAGAGCATCTTATGAGAGAAGTGATTCTGAACATGGACGGGGCGGAAGAATACATCCGCGAGTATGTGAACAGAGACAAAAAGTGATGTTCTCGGTACTTTCGGGTACTTTCGGACACCCCCCGATTTTGCTTATATACCTAAAAAACACTATTCTAATTAAGTGAAAAGGGACCGGATTTTGTCATCAAAATCACAGTTGAAACCGACTTTACTGTGGTGTATTTTTCACAACGAGCAAAACTCGACTGAAGGAGCAGTGGTGATGAAAAATGAACAAACCGAGTGAAAAAGTAAAGTTGTTCGAGAACATAGAAGTCCGTGCAACATGGGATGAGGAAAAAGAGAAGTGGCGGTTCTCGACCATAGATATTATTGGGAGTGGGGAAGGTTGTGAAGTGGTTAGCAATACTAACCAGTTGAAAATTGGTTAAGAGGTGGATCAAATGGAGCAACAATTCTGTCCAAATTGCAGTTCGATAATTTTTCCGAACCAGAAAAAATGCGGTTCGTGCGGGCGTGCAGTGGACAGATCCTCCGGCATCGGCTTGGACAGTTTCCTTAACAGATCCCAGCCGGAGAAGAAAATGGTGAAGGAAGAGAACCCCGAAGCGCCGTACCTCCCGTATGAGCCGAGGCCGATGCAGCTTGAGATCATCACCGACGTAAGGCGTGCGATCGACGAAGGAAGGCACATCGTGATGGAATCGGGCACAGGCACCGGAAAGACCATCGTCTCTCTCGCGGCGGGCTTGGAACACGCCATGCGAACGGGAAAAAAGATAGTCTACCTCACAAGAACGATATCTCAATCCGACCAGGTGATGAAAGAGCTGAGAGCCATCTCCACAATAAAACAGGTCTCAGGAATAACGATAACCGGAAGGAACAAATCCTGCCCTCTCTTTGCAAAAGAGGGTTTGGACGATCTTCCTCCCAATGTGCTTTCGCTGATGTGCGACGACAAGAAAAAAAAGAGCATGAACGACAACGCAGGCGGCTGCAGGTTCTTCGACAGGACAAAGGCGGAGATCAACAATGTCATGAGCTACTGTCTCAAAGAATTCCCCACCTCCGCCGAACTCGATACCTACTGCGAGAAAGCGGGCGTCTGCCCGTATGAGATGAAGAAGATGCTGATGAAGGAGATGGACGTCGTCGTTGCGCCATATATCCACATATTGTCGGAAGACATCAGAACGAACTTCATCGCAAATCTTGGGGGAGAGGATGTTCCGCTTTTACTTATTGTGGATGAGGCGCACAATCTGATCGATGCGGCGAGGGATCAGGAGAGCTTTTCCATCACCATGAGGATGATAGAGGCGGCGATGGACGAATGCACTGTAACAAAGACGGGAGAAACGCTTAATAGCATTAAGATAGAGGACGTTATCAAATTCCTGAAGGCTGCGATAAAACAACTTGCGACCCAAAACATATCTCTCGGGGTAAAAGAATTCAGACTCGGAAAGGATGCCCTTGAGAGCCTGATCATGAAACGCTTCAACGTAACGAGGAACGAGTTGAACGTTCTCATCGAAGATATGATCGGCGTCGGCGACAAACGAATGGACACTCTATCTGAAAAAGGGGATTTCTCCATCTCCGAGATATACACACTCGGCGTAGCTTTGAGGGACTGGGTCATGTCAGATAACGACAGATATGTCAGGTCAGTGAAAACATCCGAGAACGGGGAATACCTGTTCGCCGCATGCATAGATCCGTCCGACATAGTGAAGTTCATGCAGGAGCAGCAAGGCGCTGTGCACATGTCCGGAACGTTGCAACCTCTCGAACAATATTACAAAGTAATGGGATTACCCAGAACGGCGATCGCCAGGACGTACCCTTCCCCCTTCCCAAAGGAGAATCGTTCGGTAATATATGTGGACGATGTGACCACCAAGTACGACAAAAGGGATCCCGTGATGATGTCACGTATCGAGAACAGGATAATCGATCTGTGCAATGCGGTCGAGAAGAACACACTGGTCTTCTTCCCCTCGTATAAAATGATGAAGGATATGCGCGCAAGTCTTGAACTTAAGATCAAAAAACCTATGTTCTGGGAGGAATCCGGACAGCAGAAAAGAACGATGAACGCTCTGAATGCGTTCAGAAGAGGCTCAAACGGCGTATTCTTCAGCGTAATGGGGGGTTCAGTGGCGGAAGGTATCGACTTCCCGGGCGAAGAGTTGTGTTTCACCATCATCGTGGGTATTCCGTACCCGCCGCCATCGCTTGAATTAAAGGCAATGTCAGATATGTTCGACGCAAGATATGGGCCGAGGATGGGATGGAGATACACCAGCGAAGTTCCCGCTATAAGAAAGATCAGACAGGCCATAGGCAGGATGATCAGGACCGAAACGGACTACGGCATGGCTGTGATACTCGACTCCCGGGTATCGGAGTATCAAAGACAGCTCGAAGCAACATTGTCAAAACACCCGATAAAAGATGCGGTCGACTTCTTTTCAAAAAGATAAATGCAAAGCATGAAATATCGACCTCAGGTTTAAGTGGAATATGGCGCTGATCGGCACCCTGTCCAATATGAGGTACTGGATAATTCTGGGCGTTGCGATGGCGCTACTGATCGGGCCGATCGGGGACTTCTCTTCGAATCTGCTGATCATCGTCCTGATAATCCAGATGACCTTGTCCATGGACGGCCTTACGCTGAATTCAGAAAATATAAAGAAGAACAAAAGGCCGATTCTGTATTCTGTCATCGGGTGCTTCGGCATCTCTGCTGGAGTTACGCTGATAATCGGGTCATTCTTCATTTCCGGTCACCAAGATCTGTGGAATGGATGGGTATTGCTTGCGGCAGTTCCCTGCGCAGTATCATGCGTGACGATGTCATTCTATCTTAAAGGCAACACGACGATGTGCGTGCTTGCGTTAGCGGTGGTATATTTCTTGGCTCTCGCGCTGACGCCTCTTATAACTCTGGTGATGCTCGGAGAGGCAGTCAGCGTGCTCAAAATACTCTCATATGTGATATTGTTCGTCGTTGTGCCCATGGCGGCGTCTTTCCCGCTGAAAAAAATAAAGATCGACCGCACGACAAGAATGATAACAGTCAATATCATGATGTTCCTGATGGTGTTCTTGGCTCTGGGTGCGAACAGGGATTTTCTGTCATCGGAACCGGTCGTGGTTATTCTTGTGATCATCGCATGCATAGTACGCGTCTTTGTCGTAGGTTTCCTGATGACCCACATTTTCAAGAAAAAGGGTTCGAACAGAGAGAACGCTCTTGTTTACATCCCGATGTCGGTGTGGAAGAACTCCGGTCTTGCAACGACTTTGTGTTTCGTTCTGTTCGGAAGTGCCGCCGGAGCGGCCCTGCCGTGCGCCATATCTCTGCTTGTCGAGGTCCTCTGGTTCGCATCGATATCAAGTTATATAGAAAAGATCTGGCCTAGTGATAATCCTATTTCTGCCGTTAACGGTTGAGTTAAATATGACCACCATATTGCATGAATTAAGCGGAGGTAGCTAAGCCCGGCCCACGGCGCCGGTCTTGAAAACCGGTGGTGTCTCACCCCGGGAGTTCAAATCTCCCCCTCCGCGCCACTTTTACCTACCCAGATGTTTGAATTTTCAAATTCAAAATTTTTGTCCGAGCTGTTCCTGCAATAAAGATTAATGCGAGTAATGGGTTGTCCAGTCATGAACGAAGTACTGAAAAACATCTACGGCAGAGCCTCCGTAAGAAGATACAAGCCGGACAAGGTCCCGGAGAAGGATGTGAGGGAGATCATAAAAGCCGGATTCCACGCCGCCAACGGCATGAATCGCCAGGCGCTCGAATTCGCAGTGCTGGAAAATAAGGATGCGATCAAAAAATACAACAGGAAGGCCATATTGCTTTATGCCGACATGATAAGAGCGGCAGGACACTCCAACCCCATGGTCGAGAACATGGTGAAGAATCCCGAAGCGGACATATTCCACGATGCGCCGATGCTTGTGTTCGTATTTGCGAACCCTAGTGCGGTAACGCCTGTCGAGGATGGTTCGTTGGCGGTAGGCAACATGATGTTGGCGGCACACTCGATGGGATACGGCACGTGTTTCATAGGCTTCGCCGCAGGACTGGGTAATGATAAAGAATTCAGGAACGAGTTGAACGTTCCGGAAGGCCACAGATACCTCGCATGCATGACGTTAGGAAAGCCCGACGGCAGTATGGGGACGCATTCCCGCTCAGAGATAAAGATACTCAGCTGGGTAAAGTGACCGAATGAGATACCGAAAGACACTGCTCGGTACGTTCATAGAGAGGCCGAACAGATTCATCGCTTACGTTGAGGTAAACGGAAAAAAGAAAAATGCCATGTGAAGAACACAGGTCGATGCAAAGAACTTCTTATTCCCGGAGTCAAAGCAGTGCTTTCGATCTCCGATAACCCGGACAGATCCACGGCATACGATCTTATCGCAGTATACAAAGAGGATATGCTTGTAAACATCGATTCTCAGGCGCCTAACAAAGTGGTCGAAGAATCCATACGGTCTATATCAGGTTTCGAGGATGCTGACGAAATACGCCGCGAATACACTTACGGAGATTCCCGCATAGATATTTTCGCAAAGACCGGGAATACAAAGAAGCTTATGGAGATCAAGGGAGTGACCCTTGAGAACAACGGCATGGCTCTGTTCCCAGACGCCCCCACCGAAAGGGGGCTTAAACACATCAGAGAGTTGGAGTCATCCTTGAGGGACGGTTATGAAGCATATGTCATGTTCCTTTTACAAATGTCCGGGCCGAGATCTTTCACCCCGAATTATGAGATGCATGAAGAATTCGCACTGGAGGTCGAAAGAGCTTATAGTTTAGGAGTTAAGATACTGGCATTCGACTGCCAAGTGACAGAGGACGGCTTAACTTTTGGAAGGCAAGTTGAGGTTAAGTTCAGGGATCATTCGTAATCCGCATCCGAAGAGGCGCTCTTCCCGGAGTCCGCATCATCTTCTTCGATTATCTGCTGTATCAATTTCAGATATTTTACAAGCGCCTTTTCCTGATCATTGATCATCTGGTGTACAAGATATAGATTTTTCAATGCAGGCTGGGCAGTGGCGAACTTTCCGTTCTCCGGTTCTTCCCTCAGCATGTTCAGCAGCACAGATTTCATTGACTTTGTGCCGGCCATCGCGTCCTGGTATCCAAGAATTGCGTTCATCGCGGATGCGCCGTAAGATGTGGCGGTGATGAATTCCATCGCAGCATCACACAGGTCCGAATAGTAATCGAAATTTATCTCTTCCACCAGGTTCGTGAGTTTCTCGTTCAGTTTATCTTGATGGAAGGCATAGATCTCGATCTTCGATTTACCGACATCCGATATCAATTCGGATTGGCCGTACATGTCCCTCATGTCCTTTATTGTGAAGGTAGAATCTATTTGGAATTTTCTGACGGTCTTGTCATTAGGAGTGATGACCATATTCTTTCTGACCAGATACATATCAATAATGGGTTGGACGATCCTGTTGTGACGGACCACAGCCTTCCTTTCGTCGCGCTTTCTTTTTCTTTTATCGTTATAGGCGTTGATGTTGTCAAGGAATATCACTGCGAAGAACAGCGCGAATATGCTCCCCAGACTTCCTTTCAGGATCTCTGCCGGGCCGACACCCTCTCCGGCAACGAATAAGATGGCCCAGACGATGACAAGGGAAGCTATTATCGCAAGTACCGACAATATCAGTATTTTCGACATGTATGTCCTTTCGGCACTGACATGTCCTTTCTTTCTGGGACTGTTCCGAACCGGTATCTTTTTTGCAATATCCGGTATTTTCATCCTATCACAGGTCTTGAATGATCGTGTTTCTTATTAGCTCTTGCGTCTCTTGCGGGGTCTTTATCGTGTTCACAGAATATACTTCGCACTTGGAAAGGAAATCAGCGAAGAACGCTGTCCTGACCTTTTTCTTATGATCGTTCCAGATGATCTGGTGAGGGTTGCAGAGGTCGTTCTTAAGCAGATAATCAACTCCTTCTTTTGGCGACAGGCGTCTTATCGTAACGGGATCGTCTTTATCGCGTTTCAATAGGAATATACAGCGGATCTTGGTCATCGGTATCACCGAAGATTCTCCCGTTACCCATCTGACATTGGCGATCCCCCTCCCTTTATTATCAAACACGACCTGGCTTACCAGCGGTTTGTACTCTTCCCAAACATCGCCTATATCTGCATCTATGTAGCAGTTCTTCTCCGAACCGTATGCAATAGGTCTTCCACCGCCAAGTTTGACAAAGTACCAATCATCAGAGACGAGGTATGCGTTCTCCATCCTGAGCAGCCCCCAAGATTGAGTTGTTTTTCCCGTTTTTGAGGGGGCGATCAGGGTAACGCCCTTTCCGTCGATATCAAGCACGGCGCCGTGAACGGAATATATGTCGTGGGCCTCCTCCAATATATTCCCCGATATACCCAGCGCTATACTTTTTATCCATCCGTAATAATCAAAATTGTATAGGAAAGCTACATTCGTCGACGGTTCGAAAAGGACCTTCATCTCATGCGATGGATCCCTTATGGAGTAGATCTTTGCGTGTGACCTTATCTCTTCGGACATTGAATAGAAGTTGTCCTCCCACATTTTCAGATGTTCTCTGTCCTCTGTCAGGAATTCAACGCAAAGGCCGGAAATGTTCACTTTTGATGAATAGGATTTAAGCCCTTTGTATTTGGAACGCAGCTCATAAGACCTGTCCAAACCGATCGTTTCTACTTTGTAGCCCATACAGCCTAATTCGGGTAGGAGTATTCATATTTACTTGAACTATGCCGGCAAAAACCGTTTTCAGAACTATATAATTAAAATATCAGCTATGCCATTGGTGATACTGCATCAAATAATCAACAAAATAGATGCCGAAGGATGGGACGATGGGAAACAAAATGCCAGCGAAAGCAGTAATATATACTTCAAGACTAGGAAAAACAAGAAAAATAGCCAAATACATCGCAAAAGAATTGCACGCCGATGAATTTGATCTTAAAAAGCAATCTGTGATCGACCTTTCTAAATATGACCACATTGTGCTCGGTACGGGGATATGCGCAGGAAAACCTTATGGGGCGCTGGTCTCTTTCCTGAATGAGAATCGGAATCAACTGATAAATAAGAAAGAGTCTCTTTTCATATCCTGTATGTATGATGATATGAAAGGCGTGAATCAGTTGGAAAGGGTCTCAAGCGAACTCAAGATCCGCGACGCGTTCTTTTTCCACGGAAAGGGAGAAAAGAACGATGCCGGAATGGAGGTATCTGTTGATGAGTTCATTAAAGAGATGTTGAAAAGATGAACCGGGAAACGGTCTTTCTGATCATCATTCTTTACATTGCGCTGAACATCGCAGCGCTTCTTCTTTTCTGGATAGATAAACGCAGGGCGATGAAGGAACAATACCGCATTAAAGAATCCACTTTATTGACGGCAGGGTTCCTCGGCCCGTTCGGTGCGATAGCGGGGATGGAGATATTCAGGCACAAAACGAGAAAATTGAAGTTCAAGGTAGTTTATCTCTTCCCGATGGTCCACCTGATCATCATTTACATCATATTTTTCTATTTCTCGATCTGATGCGCGGCGTGTTCCTAACATCTGTATCGAGATCTTCTTTTGCCATGAGCAATACTCTGCTGTCCGGCCTTTCCCTTATTATCGACATACCTACGATATCTCCCAATTGAGATGAGAAATCTCTTATTTCTTCGAATGACGGCATTGATGTGAGCGAAAGCCTTTGTCTTGATGCACCGACAAAGACATACCCTTTCGGCTCGATGAGATCCGGATCGGCCCTGTTGTCAAGTTTCCCATACTCATCGACCCATCCGAAGTTCAGGTCCTTTACCAGAGTGTGTCTTATCACAGTGCGTGTATCAAGTGACGGAAGAAGGTCCAAGGTCTTCATGAGTCTGCCCCATCCGTCGTTTATTTTCGGGCGGCAGACCTTCTTGTATATCTCTTCGTTGGGAGCGGCGATCGTCACATACAGCTGCATCGGCAATTCGTCCAAAGATCCAAGCTGATCGGGGTATGTTCCGTTAGTCACGAGGAATGTGGTCATTTTTCTTCTGTGGCATTCCTTGATGAGATCCGACAGGTAAGGATAGGTTATCGGCTCGCCGGCTAAAGATATGGCAACCTGATTCGGATCGGATGCTTCTTCGAACATTTGCTTAGAGCATCTCGGATCGCCTTTGAACCCGGATATGAGGAGTCTGTGATGTGCGATAAGAGCGTCCAACATCTCTTTGGGCTCTGCCCAATCCCTGACCTCGAAGTCCCTCTCCTGGACCCTCCAGCAGAAACTGCAGCAATGGCTGCATTCGTTGATCGCCGGGGTCATCTGCAGGCAGCGATGGCTTTCTATGCCGTAGAAGTCCTGCTTATAGCAGTGTCTTCCGTGGATCATACTCTCTTTCATCCAATGGCACAGTTTCACTGCCGCGTGATCTTTATATAAACGATACTGCTGTTTTATCAATAATTCACGATAGGATTCGTCCATGGTCCCTCAGAAATCGAACAGGTTCTTCCCCGGTTTCTTTGCGGTCGTTATTGGTGTGTTATTTTCATTCTTCTCGGGCTGTTCGGGTATCCCGGTATCGCGCGGATATGTTTCTTTAATTGGAACTTCTTCCCGCGGCGTTTCCGTTTCTTTATTCGTCCTCATTTGCGAAGCTTTCTCCAAGGTCTCTTTGACGATCTTGGAATCTATCTTAGCATCGATAAGGAATCCGAGCTCTTCGGGTTCCAGCCCCATCTCTCTCACAAGCATTATTCTTATTTTTTCATCATTCCTGGCAAGTTCTTTCAAAGGACCCAGGATATCCAATGCAACCCCTTTGGTCGATGTATGCATTGCACAGGCGATCTTCAGACACAGCGACGACTTTATTCCGCGCATGGATTTTGTTCTGGACATCTTTACCATATATGTCGGGAATCTGAATTGTCCGTACCCTGCCTTTCCGCCGTGTCTGGAGACCGCCACGCCCGCGGTCATCATATCGCTTGCGTACGACCAGAGGCCGAAATATTGGCGGCGGCTGACCCTTCCCAAGAACACATCCGAACGTGAAAGCTTTTCATACCCCCTCACAAGATCGCCCGGTTCTTTGTATTCGTACGGCAGATTCTCATCTATCCACAGCATAGCATCTCTGGGTTCTATATCCACATCTGACAGTGTCTTTTTCGCTCCGAAGGGGTCGTTCTCCCTGAACACCTTTCCCAGAACAGAATACATGTCCTTTTTGACGATCCTTTCCTGCAGTATCTCCGTCGATTCCTTGTTCAGTTCCTTTCTTCCGTGGGAGAGTGCCTCCAGGTCCCTTACCGCGGCCCTCATGTCCCCGTTGGAGTTCTCGGCTATCTTCATCAGCGCAGCGTCGTCGGCGGAAACACCTTCGGATGCGGCGATCTTCTTCAAAGCGCCTGCGATAGACCTTGCGACCGGTCTTCTGTACGTTATCTGTATCGTGTCGCTCTTCACCGTGGCGCTTTTCTTTGAAAGGGCATAGAAATCGTTCACTATCAGGATCACAGGCTGTTTTGTTGTTTTGATGAGATCGTTTATTGCGGGCAAGGCGCCCCTGTCGGCATTCCCGAATAAGTTATCCGCCTCATCCATAACGATGAGTTTCTTCCTGTTCCCCCCTTTGTACTCCTCATCCATACCTATGGAGTTGAAGTATGATGCCCTTTGGGCGATATCCTTCACAACCGCGGCCGTTCTCTGATCGGAAGCGTTCATCTCAACAAGGTCCCAATCCATATCGTTAGCGAGTGCGATGGCGGATGATGTTTTCCCTATGCCCGGTGATCCTATCAGCACGACCGCACGTTTATCCGGTATCCCGGCTTTCCAGGACAATGCCCATTCTTCCAATTCCTTTACGGCAGACGGATTGCCGATTACTTCAGAAAGCTTCTTCGGTCTGTATTTCTCGGTCCAATCTTCCGCCAAGAGGTATCACTCCGTTGTTTTCGGAGGGGTGAATGCCAGCATCACCACTTCCATTGTCTGCATAAGGAAGAAGAACACCGATGCGGTGAAGAATAAGAAATGCATCAGTGTGGTCATTTCCGGTTCGGTATACATTATGAAGAACATTAGCGCGGTTATCAGAAGGAACCACGCTCCTCTCTTCCACTTTTTGAAATAAAAGTGTCCGAGCCCGAAGATACTGAACATCCCCGATAAGGGCCCTATCGGTCCGATGGGAAGGAAAACGAGTATCCCGCCTATGACCGCAAGTGCGATCCCTATCCAGCCGTTCTTTACCATTTTCGGTCTGAAAGTTGCCATCTGGATCCTCGATCTCGGCTCGCCGCATTTTTGGCATATGAGGTCGTTCGGGGACATCTCCGCCCCGCAGGCAGTACACTTATTCTTTTCCGGCTCGACAAAATGCCCTGCCGGATCTACTCTGATGGTGTTGTCTCTCTTCCTCCCGCAACGGTAGCAGAATTCGGATTCTTCGGGGATGTCGCTCCCGCACTCCGGGCAAATGTAATTCATTTTACTCCTTCAACTGCACTCACAAGTGCATATGGTATGTTCCGTTATTGTGTTTGACTTTAATATCATCATCGTACAGGTCGCTTATGATCTTTGATGTGAACAGCGATGTCTTTTTCCCGTCGGCGAATATCTTTCCGCCCTTCATCATTATAATGCGGTCTATCCTGTCGGGAATGTCCTCAAGGCTGTGAGTCACAATGACAAGGCTTACGCCTGAATCTATGAGAATATCGAACATCTTCCTGAACTTTGATGCCATTGTGATGTCGAGGCCCGTCATAGGTTCATCCATTACGAGCGTGGAAGGATCAGTGACCAAAGCTCTGGCGATCAATGCGCGTCTCATCTCTCCCAAGGAAAGCCCGTCCAGGGTTCTGTCCAAAAGATCATCGATGCCCATCATCACCGCTGTGTCATGGGCTTTTGAGATCATTTCTTCCGTAACGGTCATGCCTCTGAACACGTCCAAGCTTCCGAAGAATCCGGAAACGATCACCTCGCTCACTGTAGTATCGTCTTCGAACCGGCTTTGAAGGTCCATTGAGACGATGCCCATTTTGCTCCTCACGTCAAAGATGTTCCAATACGGGTCCCCGAATATCTTCATTACCGCGGGAGACTCCTCATTATAGAACGGACGTATCTCGCCCCTAAGCAGTTTTATAAGCGTGGTCTTGCCGGAACCGTTGCATCCGATTATCGCAACGCTTTCATTCTCTTCTATTGAAAGGTCAATGGAATCGAGGATCTTCTTTCCGTTCCTTACCACAGAAACATCCTTCATTTCCAGCATCTTCATGCCTGACCCATAGATAACCATACTAAAAAAGGTTACACAAAAAAGAAAGATTTGAAGATGTTTTTAAAAAATGTTTCTGGAAATTTACGATTCGTTCCCTTCGTCAACAACCTCGATTCCCGTATCAACAGTCCTTTTGTTCTTCCACCACATTATGGCATATGCTATGATCAGAGTCGCTGCTGATAACGGAAGCGAAATGATCAACGCATCGACGTATTGTATCGTTCCGCCAAACAATACTGGGTTTCCTGTAAGCCATTTACAAATAGGAAGGAATATCGACGAGCCTGAGTTGATGAACAGTGCCCAAAACAAATACGAAACCGTTCCGACAGTTATGCTTGCAAGTGCGACGTTCTTCTTCGGATCCTTTCCGAATAATCCGTATATCATCAGAGGAAGGATCGCTGCTGCGGTCAGACCCATGAACAACGACGTCGCCTTTGCAACGATGTCGTTGGGCATAAGGAAACAATAAACAACGATAAGAACCATTACTATTGCTGTTACTGATCTGTTGACGAACAGAGATTGCTGATCATCACTTTCTTTCTTCCTCCCACCTTTTCGCACACGTACTTTAAAATCTTCCCAAGTAGCCACTATATTGTCGCTGAATTTTGTGGATTTACCATCTTCTATTCTCTTTTTCTTCCAATCCTTCCACACTGCGAAAACGTCATGGCCTCCTGCGGTGCCGATTGTGTGCATAAGTGCACTGAGTGTCGATATTGCTGCAGCGAGCAGAGCCAATATGAAGACACAAATGAACAGATCTCCTAAACTGTATTTTTTGAACACCTCAAGCACATATTGTGGGATTATGTAATCAACAGGTATCGATTTGGCGTTCGCATAATCTGGCAGAGACAGCATATATTGACCGGCCGTCATACCGTGTTCTTCCATGAAGTAGACATTTGTAAAAGCACCTACTGTATAGGCACTGGCCACGATAGCAATCATGAATATGCTACCAATGATCAAAGACTTGTTAAGGGTCTTATTATCTTTAGCCGACATAAATCTGACGACCAGCTGAGGTTGAGTAAGTGCGCCGATTCCAACACCCAAGATAAATGTGGATATCACCAGCCAGAACTCTTTTGAATTGAAAACAGGGAATGCCGCTAAATTCACACCTCCATCCAACATACCCTTTACAAAGCCATAATCCTTCAAAGAATCAACAGCATGTGTGAATCCGCCGACTGTTATGAGTGTAATAACTAAAATTACTATCATGCCGACGAACATTATCCCCGCCTGCAGAGCATCGTTATACATAACGGCGATTATTCCGCCGTACACTACATACGCTCCGACAATTACTGCCAAAATTATCAGAATAATATTGTAAAACTCCTGAAGGCCCATAAAGGTCACAACAGAATTCACGCCTGCTTTCAGGACTGCAGCGCAGTAGATAGGCATCATTACAATGATGATTACTGCAGCAAACATGCGAATTCCCTTCGATTTGAAAATTTTTCCGAAAAGATCTGAGAAAGTCGACGCTCCCAACTTCAAACCTATTCTTCTTACTCTTCTCCCGAACACAACAAAAGCAATGAACAAGCCTAAGAACAGATTCAGGAAGCACAACCAGATCATTGTCATTCCATGTACGGCCGCTTGACCTCCGAATCCGACTATCGCAGAAGCGCTCAGGAATGTTGCGCCGTATGAAAGGGCGATTATCAAGGGATTTGTTTTATTTCTTCCTAGAAGGAACTGCTTATTGCTTTTTGTGTGGTGGAAACCGTACCAACCCAAAAAGATCGTCGCAATAATGAAAAGGATCATCACTGCTATGAAAAGAGGGAAAGAAACCGCCTCATTAGCCATTATTCCTCACCCTTTATATCATCCTCGGTAATGTCCTCACCTTCTTTTTCTTTCCAGAAAACTGCCCAAATGCAGCAAGCTGCCACTGTTAAGAAACATCCTAAATACCCTGCGATAATGAATGGATCTGTCAGTCCAAAAAATGCCATTTTTTCTCCTCCATGCTAAATGTTAACACGGTACATGGATTGCAATCGGGTTTATAATAATATACCATTAAGAACGTCAAAAAACAAGAATAAACACGCATTCTTTTATGGAAAGATATTAAATATCTTCCTTCAATAGGTATTGCCGTTAGGCTTGACCGGGGAGCTTGGCGTGCCCTTCACCCGCAATCGTCAATAGCGGGGGTGACAGCAGGGGGCGGCAGAGTTGAAGGTCCAAGCCCGCATAGCAACTATGAGATCTTGTCCTGCAGAGTCGGAGTTTGTGTGTCGAACAGCCGGAGGGTCGTATCGCGCACATTCATCGGGGGAACCGGGCCAGGTCCTGACGGGAGCAGCCTTACTCTGTGCTACTGACGTTTGCGGGGTCGCAGGGTTGAGAAACGAAGCGGTCAACTTGGGACGGATATGATGTCCACCTCTGTGGCCTAACACTTTATTTCTTTTTCGGACTGCAGCCGGTGATGATATCCTTCTCAAAATCGAAAAGCGTCATCGTCTTACCGCCCATCGTAAGTTTGAGTTTCATGCTGCCGTCGACCTTTCCCACGACGGCGCCGTCGCACTTCACACTCTTGAAAAGAGAGATTATCTCGGCGGAGTTCTCGGGGGGACAGGAGAACACAAACCCACAGCCCTGATAGGATAAGATCCATTGGATAAGATCGATCCCCTTCGGTGTCGGTATTTTGTTTATGTCGACGGTGCCTCCCTTCATTGATGTCTCGAGCATCATCCCGAGCGTCCCGATCGATCCGGGATTGCTCATGTCCTTTGCCGAATGAGTAAGGTGTTTCGATGCGATCACTGTCATCATGTCCATCTGAGCCTGAACAATGGAAGCATCCTTTCTCGTAGTGGTGTCCCAGGCGTATTTGAGCCCCTCGGGGAAGAATCCGTCGAGATCCATTACGAAGACGATGTCGTCGTCGTCCTCCGCTGTGCTGCTGAGTATGATGTCGGTTTTAGGCACCGTTCCGATGATCGACATGTCGATCGCGTTATAGTTGCAGTCGGGGTGGGTATGCCCGCCCACGATCGGAACGTTGAACTTTTCGACCGCGGCCGACATACCCTTCAGTATCTGGCCGCATAGCCTGTCCTTAGAGATGGAAAGAACGTCGACCATCGCCAAGGACTTTCCGCCCATCGCCGCTATATCGTTGACATTCACAAGAACGGCATAATAACCGGCATAGTACGGGTGAGAATTCACCAGAGATTCCATAATGCCGTCCGTCGCAAAAAGAATGTAGTTGTCGCCGTATTCCACGGCGGCGGCGTCCTCTCCCTCAGAGGCACCGATGAGGGGGAACTTCTTCGATGAAATGGAACTCACGATATCATGTATGGCCTTCTTGCGGGTAACTCCCGGAAATGTCCTGATAGCATTGACGATGGCCTCCAGAGTCATGAACACACATAATGTACCGAAGATAAATAATACGTACCTCGGAATCACCGCGGAATGACCGCTACAGCTATCACAACGATCAGCACGAAGATCATGATCATTGAAAAAGAGCCGGTGATGCGCGAAACGAGCTCCTCTCTTTTCTTCTCGTCTTTCATCTTCAATCTTTCAAGTATTGCGCTGAGTCCGCCTTGGAAAATGAATCCCCCGTCGAAGGGGATCGCGGGAATGGCGTTGGACACCCCGAGCATTACGTTAAGCCAGAATATCCAATAGAATGCGCTCACGATTATCCAGAAAGCGCCGCCCAGCGGAACATCGAACCACCACTGGGCCCCGGAGGGGATCGGAGAGTATCCGATCATAGGCCCCGTTATGTAAGATATCAGCGATCTGCCCACACCGACAATGCCGTCCGCACCGTATATGGGGTTCCTTCCGATCTCAAGAGTTACATTCGGTGTTGTGAGTCTCATACCGGAAGTTGTCGTACTGACGCCGATGTATCCTATTCCGCCGTTGTTCCCCAGGGTGATCGTCTCGGTCTTCGAAGAACTGTCGATTGAGGAGTTGTCGTTGCCTCTGCCGACGTATTCTATCGCGGCAACATCGCCGGGCGAGGTGGTCTTCATAAAAGAAAGGAATTCGGCCATGTCATAGAATTGTGTTTTCTCACCGTCAATGGTTATCGAACGTATGAATGTATTTCTCATCAGTTTACCGTCGGCCGGACTCCCCCCGGTCACATTTTCAATGAATACCCCCCATTGGATCGTAGTGCTTATCGGCGTATCTCTGCTGCTTTCGGTAATATATTCCACACTCACTAAGCTTCCGGGGGCGAAATCCACTGTGTTCGTGCCGTTGTAGTAGTACGCCTGCCCATCTACGGTCAATATTATCGCACTGGCGGGGATCCCGGCTTCCAGTGCGGGCGAGTCCCCGGTTACCTTGTAAACTGCAGTGTTGTCTCCGAAATCGGAGGATATCCCTCCCATCATCAACACTGCGAATATGAAAAACGCGGTTATCGCGCCGAGGAAATTTGTTGTTATCCCCGCCGAATAAAGATCCAATTTTGCTCTTCTGGTGCTCTTCCCGATGTCCTCTTCGTTCGGTTCAACGAAAGCGCCCAACGGGACAACTCCGTACAGGGCGCCGGTGGAATCGACGCGCATATCGTTCGCTCTTGTCTGGAAGCCGTGCGCAAGCTCATGGATGACCATCGCAACGAACAATCCCAGTATCGCATACCAGAAGAATTTTCCCGACATGAGGGGGTTGATACCCGGTATAGCTAGCGCATACTCTATCCCCAGACCCGAACTGTTCAGGCTCGTGGGAAGGTTCAGGAGGCCTATTATCAGGATATAGACGATGAACACCATCAGACAGAAAGACACAGTGATGGAGAAGATGCCGAAGAGCCTCCAGAATCTTTTGTATTTGGACCATCTTTCCATCAAGCTTGTTCCCAGTCTAGTCTTGATCATTATGCATGGGCCGTATTTCACAAGGCCGTACTTCTTTGCAGTAGGCGATCTCCATACCCAAACGTAGATCGGTACGTAAACGACTGCCAACATCAACAGGATCCAATAGGTTAGTTCCAAGACTCTACTTCCGGTAATCCCCCATATTACTTTTTGTTATAAAAAGTACCAGACGGGCGCCTGACGGAAACCCCGGGCTCGTTGTGGTCGAATATTATCTTTTTCGCCCACAAGAGTTTCTTGGCTTTGACCCCGCTGTCGGTTCCCGCTTTTTCTGAAGGTCTCTCAAAATCGAACCCCAAAAGAAGGATGTCCTTCGCCCCGAAATGCCTTGCGATACATACCGCACGGTCCCCGTCTGTGAAACCTCCGTAGTTCGATAGGATGTTGTCTGGTCTGGACTGGGTCGTAAGAACCACGGGGCCTATGAAACTGTGTGCATATCTCTGTATAAGCTCGGAATTGTCACCGTGTGCGTGCATGAATGTCACGGCACCCGCCTTGCTGGCCTCTATCTGCGGCATAATATCGCCGTCCAGGTCGGTCACTACAATATCCGGCATGATGCCTATGTCCTTCAGCCTACCGACAGCCGACCCCGAGGCTATCAGCGTTCCTTTCGGAGGGTCCTTTTCGATCTCGTTCTCAAGATCATCACTGCATCCGAACACAGTCGCTTTCCGCTGGACCTTGATGTCATCATCAAAGATAAGGTCTGAATTCATCATCACAGCTTTCAGCAGACGCGCCGAACTCTCGTCTTCGGTTCTGGAATATCCGAAATCATAGAGGATGTCTTCGTAGATACGTTCCCATTCCTCAGGCAGCATCCTTTCCCGCATCCTTTATCTCTTCTTCCGCGGCTTTGATGGTCCCCTTCATATGGCGCTGCAGCATAGCCGAGATAAGAGCGAGCACAATACCGCCCACAAGCTCCAGGCCGAAGAGGGTGTTGTTCTGCATTCCCATTTCCAAATATGCAAGGATTATGTCCAAAGCGCCTGTTATGATAAGTCCGATCGCAACTATGTTTATGCTTCCGATAATGAAGCTAATCTTGATCTTCTTCGTTGAAAGGTATGTATCCACCAGGTCACCTACCTGATATATCAGGATCGCGAATATGATGAACCACAATGCGTTTGAGATGAACCATAGGCCGCCTTCGAGGATCGTAGGAACATAAAGTTCATTAAGAGACAGATACCCGGCAACCAGACCAACTATCACAAAAAGCAGGGCAAGAAAAATGAACGTAAAGGAAACGCTCCCGCTCCTTATCCTGTCGATCCATTTTACTCTGCGCGAAGAGACCCATTCTGCGACGTTGTACCCATACAGCACTATGAAAGCGCCGATAAGGAAAAAGACCATCGGCGTGGTCAGAACAGAAAGGGAAGCCCCCTCATTAAAGTACGATGCGAGCGCAAATATCAGGAAGACCGATGATATGAGGGCTACTATCACGCCTATCGGGGCAAGGAACCGCTTTTTCTTCGCGGGATCTTCTAGGATCTTAGAGATAATGTAGACTGTGCCCTCGAGTCCCGGGGCCTGTTTAACATACACTTTTTTGACAGAATCTATGGGGATCCTTGAAGAGATGATCGGATAAACATACTCATCCTCTGCTCCGTCGCCGACAAGGATGACCCTTTCGGGGTTTACCTTTTTTAGGACGATCTCTAGTTCATCAACTATTGCAGCATCGGACCGGTGGCCCACTTTCGCATTCCCGCCGATGAGTGCGACCTCAACGTTGTCATTCCCTTCTTTTTTGATCTCCTTGTAGATGTTAATCGCCGCATAAAGCGCATTGACGTCTGAGTCCTCCGGATCGGCTATACCTAACGCTGTCGCTGCGACCGAGCAATCCTCCACACCTATTACAGGCGTGTCGACATCGCCCTTGACACCGAAGTCGTCATCCCTATCCACGACCAGAACCAATGTCCTCTTCATTAAAACTGGATTGTTTCAGGAATATAATAGAGTTCTGTGCAGAACGGCGGTTTTATATGTGTTTCAAGCTGTAAGTCAAAACAACCATTGCAAGTGTTTTTCTATAGCTACGGTATGTCGGAGGCTATGCGCATAAGGTGGCAGGGTCATTCGTGTTTTGAGTTCTTCGGTCCGAAGAATTCTGTTATCACAGACCCTCATGACGGAAAGTCAATCGGGATAAAACCTCCCATCTCCAATGCGGATATCGTTCTTGTTTCCCATGACCATTTCGACCATAATGCTACAAGAATGATAAAAAACGAACATTCCACAATCATCTCTCAAATCGGAAAACATGAAGTAAAAGGTACCGTTTTCGAGGGGTTGCCGTCTTTCCACGATGATCAGCAAGGGGCATTAAGAGGATCCAACATAATCTACAAATTCAAAATGGACGGCATAAACATATGTCACTGCGGGGATCTGGGGGACACTCCCTCGGAAGATGTCATTAAAGCGATAAGGAAAGTAGACATTCTTTTTATCCCCGTTGGCGAAATCTATACATTGTCGATACCGCTGCTCAAGGACTTCATCCGCAGGGTAGAGCCGAAGATCGTAGTCCCGATGCACTATAGGGTTGGGGGTATAACACTTCCGCTAAAAACCGTTGATGATTTCCTCAACGGAATACCGAAGGACAACATTCTTTACGTTGGGAACGAAGTTGAGCTGTCCACGGACGAACTCGATGAATTCTTAGGCGTCTGGGTATTTGACAGGTGATCAGTAGAGGACCAGTCCGTCCTCTATCTTCCCCATTTCGATCGGAGTGGTATCGTCGCCGACCAACGCACCTTTCGAGTTGCTCAGGATGCCCGCTCCGACATGTTTTGAACCGTGGTTGACAGAACCCTTTACAACGTTGACGCGGAGGATATCCCTTATCAGTCCGATGTCCTCGTCGGTAGCGTTCACGTTGCACAGGCAGCCTTTGTTGGTCGCCACGCATGCGGAACCGACCGTGTCAAAACCGGCGATCTCGGACCTTACGGTCTGTACGCCGAGTGCCTCGGCGATCTTCTTCTCCGCAGAGGCACCTATTTTTGGGTTGATTATTGCGCCGTGATCATTTGCGAGAACGTTATTGCCGGCGGCGTTGACCTTGTCGCGAAGCACGGTGACGTGGATCTTTTCCTTTATCCTCTCCAGCTCGGTAGATTCGACCATTCCGGATACGACAGCGCCGTTGGAATTCATTCTTATCAACGAACCGAGAACAAAAGAACCCGAAATAGTTGTTAAGATAGTTTCCACACCCAGTACCGTCTCGACATCCTCGACGAAACCGGGTGCGGAGTTTGCAGCCACAAGTGCGAGGCTCTCGTTCACCGATGCATAAACTCCGATGTTCGGAGTGCCGTTGCAGCGCGAGAGCCTCATCATCTTATTCACTCTGCCAAGGAGACTTCTACGAGCCCGTCATCGAATTTGACTGCCTTGACGGTCACTTTGGAAGGTGGGTGCCTTATGCCGTTCTCCCAGATCTTCTCGTTAAGCGAAGCGTCTATCCAGACGTTCTCTTCTTCGACCTTCATGTGTCTCATAATGTAGGCTCTGATCTCTTTTATCGCGCGGGCCGCCCTCTTTGTGCGGGGAGCCTGTTTGGTCTTCCTCAGCGGTATGACCATTATCTTTTCTATGTCATCTGCCATGCCAAATCACTCCTTCAGCTTGGACATGCGCCAGGACCTTCTCTTGGGGTGGCGCAGGAATTGCCTGTTCGTTCTCATCATGACCCAGGCGGGTACACGGCGGTTCTGTTTGATTTTCTTATTAAGCCTGCCCTTCATGGCGGCCGGTTTTGTACTGGACATAATTATCTCCTCTCGATCTTGATCTCTCTTTGTTGAGGTGTGATCTTCTGTAAGATGTCTCTCAGCATGGCATCCGTTATGACACTCTGCAGCCTTCCGCTCTGTGCGATCTGTATGAGCTGCATCTCGATCATGTTGGCCTGTTCGGGGTTCGCAAGCTTAATGTTTGCGAGCCTGCCCCTGGCCTCAGGCGTGAGTATCTGTCTCAGGATGGATTGTTTCTGGTTCTCGAATTGCTGGGCCTTTTCCTCTTGGGCGGCCTGATTGGCCTGTTGGGCCTGGACCTCCTGCATTCTTTTCTGCCTAAGTGCTTCCAATTCGGGATCTTCAGTCATGCTTTACACCTTCAGTTCTTTCCTTTGTCGAAGACCTCTTTTGCAGTGTTGTCGAGCAGCGACTGGCCCTTGGGGCTGATCATGCGGCCCTGTTTGCTTGTGGGCAGGAGGTATCCCGCCGCCTCAAGCTGCATCATACACTTTCTTGCAATGTTGCGGCTTCCTTTCACCGCTCTGTTCGGCATCGAACCTTTGTCTGCGAATCCACCGTACTCGGCTGCGAGTTTGGAGGACCCCATCGGTCCCTTTACATAGAGCTTCCTGAGGATGGAGGCGGCCCTTGTGTACCACCAGTCATCCTGTGTAGGTGCTCTCTCAGTGTGCCTGCCTGTCCTCGCGAACTCAGCCCACTCCGGAGGGACGATCTTGTCGTTTCCCTTCAGTTTTTCAGCGGTCTTGAGTATGAGTTCCTCGGCAGGGACATCATAGACTGTTACCATGTTCATTCCTCGTTTCTTGTCAAAATGATGATTCTGACAACTACGAGCTTTGGTATAAGGGATGTTATATAAAAGCATAGCTAATTAAAACAGTGAAAAACCATCTCCGCACGTTCGGTCTGGCCCCCGTGCGGCCTGCGGGAGTAATTCCCGCCACGGCATGAATGAGAACTCATTACATGATATCCGTGAAGCAGAGAATATCGACGAAGTATATGAATTGAACTGTTCTTTTATTGTAAAAAGAAAACGGGCCCGCTAAAGCCCTTTTTAAAACTTTATGAGGTGAAACGATCTTTTTCTTTGCGTATGATGAGGTAGAAGATCAGTCCTAATACGCCAACGATAATTCCATACCCGTAGGAAATGAATATGCCCAATGAGATATCATAAACTACGACATCACCAACTCTGGTCTCAGCATAAATCAAGACAATCCCAGAAATAATGGCGATCAAAAACCCAAGTACATAGTAGATGCTTGTTCTCTTGTGTTCTTCAAGCTTATACATATGAATACAACAAAGGATGATCAAAATACTGCTTATGAGCAGAAGAACTCCAACAAAAAGCGTCCAATAAAACGATGTTACTGCATCTGCAAAATATAGTGAGTTCGAGTAGCGTTCTATGTATAAGGGGCTCATCTGGATAAGCAACATGCCCTCAACAGAGGCGAATATCAACCAAATAACTCCCAGCACAAACGGAACCTTCAGCCATTTACCCATTTCATGCTTTTGACCGTTTTGTTGGGTAGAGTTCTGATCGTTATTTTCAACGATGTTGCCTACGTTGCTGTTTTCAGCGTAAACATTCTCGTTTGCATTTTCGGTCGTTTCGGAACTGCACGCGGGGCACACCCCGGTATCATCGTCGATTTCACTCCCGCATTCTGAGCATAATGATGCCATAGTTACATATGTAGATGTAAATATATTAAATAGGCAGTAGCCCGGCCCTCCAGTTCAGATGAACGAAAAATGCACCAAAGTTTCTGCGACCAAACACTTATCTGTGTCCTCCTCCGCCGCCGCCAAACCCGCCGCCACCGCCGCCGGAGAACCCCCCTCCGCCGCCCATACGGCCGCCGCTGTTGTACCCTCCCCCGCTTCCGCCGGGGCCTGCGCTTCTGACGAACGCGGCGTAAGGAGCACGGCTGATCGAGTTCATACTGTGAACAAGTCCCGCACTGTACATCACCGGAAGATAAGTGAAAGCAGGCGTATACAGACCGAGGTCCTTCAGTTCTGCGAACCGCACATCCAGTTCTTTGATCACCTTGTCGGCCACTCCCAGGGCCGTGGCGTAAACAAGATGCTGTTCCCAAAGAGGGAGTTCCATCGCTCTTCTTTCTTTCATCAGCGTCATATCTGTGTAGAATTTCTTCAATGCCTTCGCTTTAGCGTATTCGTCCTCGCCGGCGACTGTAAGCGGTTTCGGCGTCCTTTCCGATGTGACCCCGACCAAAAGGAACGATACCACCAAAGCACCGAAGAAGTACGGTATGTAGTCGCTGAACCCGGTGTAAATGGCGACGGCAATGATCGGTACGGCGAGGACGAGAGGTATCATGGGGACCTTGTTCCACTTCCTGCTCTGTTCTTCAAGGTTCGAGTCAACATACCCGCCTGCGGCGAATTCGTTCCTATCCGTATAGGAAAGATTGAAATTATCGGACCTGCGGCTCGCAAGATCCTTCTTCAGCTGGGTAAGCGTGATCCTGACCTCTTCCTTTCCCCTTACTGTGGAGAACAGCATGCTGTACACTCCCCTCTCGAACCCGCTCACCGGAGCATTTTCGTTGAGAGAGACAAAAGCTATCTCCTTATCGCCGACCTTTTCGATCGCGATCGCTTTATTCAAAGCGAGATTCAGAATGGTGGCGGCGATCTTATTTCCAAAGTTGTTCCCCTTGAACAGTTTGTAATAACTGCCGAACTCCGCCTCGATATTGGGTTTGACCGAGGGTATCTCACGGGTATAGGGGTGGTTGAAGGTCGGCTTGTTGCGTTTGAAAAACTTGAATCTCAATAAGACCAACAAAATCGTGCCGAGCAGAAGCATGATTATCAGCACAAGCTGGATGTTCGCCAGCAGGATATGGAGATCCGTTGTGTCCCGGAAGTTCTTTTCCTCGGCCATTATCGAGTCGAATGTCCTGCCGCCGCTGGTTGGTATCTGCGGATATAGGCTGGTCTGCTTGCTTACCACACGTATCTCGAACAATGAATATGCTGCCAGATCCGGGCTTACAAAGATCGAATTTGCAGTGCCGCCGATGAATTCGCAGCGGTTGCTTTGACTGTCCCCGTGGCCGAAAATGTATGTCTCGTTCTGAAGGCTCCCCGTCGGCATGTTGACCGTCACAGTGAGGTCCTTAAGATCGTTTGAGAAATATTCGAACACCTTGTAGTAGAATTCGATGCAGTCCGAATATTTTGTGACCGCATTGGAAACATTATACTGGAATGTCACTGTGTGTTCTCCGGAGTACGCTCTTTGGTAGAAAGCGTTGATCTCCCAATCGTTTGAATATGCTGTCTGGTTCCAGCCGTAGGAATACAAAGGTGCGGATGATGCTGCATTTTTACCGGCGTCGTATGGGACCAATGCGGCGGGCACACCGTCGATCGTGCAGGTGACAGAAGATATCCTGCCCGCCTCATCGTCCGATATGGTCCTGTACATCTCGCCGCTGTCTTCGCCTGACCACCTGAAATCATATGTTTCGGATATTGTTGCGCTGCCGTCGTTGTGGAGGTTAATGTGAACGTCTGTCTTGTAATGATCGAAGCCGTTGTTCTGTGAATCGTCCTGCGTCAATGAGAATACAAATATCACTACCATTATTGTTGCAAATACGCCCAGAACGATCAATTCCGGTCTTCTCATATCATCCCCGCTCGAAGTATTCGATCAGTGTACTCAGAACTTGACATGAACGTTCTGCATCTCTTCTTCCGGTGCGTCAAAGAACTCAGCTTCCTTGAAATTAAGCATCTTAGCAAAGACATTGCCCGGGAAGGATCTCACAGCTTTGTTGTATATCATTACGGAATCGTTGTAGAAGCTGCGCGACGTGGCGATATCCTTCTCGATGCTGACCAACTCATGCTGAAGATTCTCGAAACTTGTGTTCGCTTTCAGCTCCGGGTATTGCTCGCCCAATGCGAACAGTTTGCTTAGCGCTTGGGTAAGCTGGTTGTTTGCCGACGAAAGATCCTTTACGCTTTCCGCCGTCGTTCCCAAACTTCTTGCTATGGTCACTTTCTCAAGAGTGTCCTGCTCGTGCTTTGCGTAACCTTTTACGGTCTCGACCAGATTCGGTACGAGGTCGAACCTTTTCTTACATTGGATCTTTATCTGGCTGAAGTTGTTCTCGACCTTCAATTTCTTATCTACAAAATTATTGTAGAACAGAATCAGAACTACGGCGAGAAGAATAACAACAACGACCAACGCGATCAAAACTATCGTCAGTGCCGACATTTTATCCCCTCTGTGGTTTCACTATCTGTGTGTAGATATAAATAACTGACAGACAGTAAATTTTTGTTAAGAACAGGGCGTTAAAATATCGACTCGTGGATGATGTCTCTGATCTCAGCGATCCTTTCCTCCTCGAACTCGGGATGTTCCTTGAACCATCTGACATTTAGTGGGGAAGGATGAGGTATCACATACGCCGGTTTACCTTTGATCGTGTGATCCGAGAAAACAAGGTCTGTGAAATCGCTTTTCGGAAAGAAGAAGTCAGATGCGGCTTTACCGACGAGGATGAAGATGTCGTTATTGATCAACTCTATCTCTTTGCTGAGCCATTTCTGAGCGCATATCTTCGGCGGAGGATTATCTCCTTTGTTCTTAGATTTTCCGGGGTAGCAGTGTCCCACTGATGTGATATAGAAGATGTCTGGGTCATAGAATGTTTCTTCGGAGATCTTGTACCAATCGTTCCTCAGTCTTCTGCCGCTTATGTCGTTGAAGGACCTGCCTGTGTTGTGTACGTGAACGGACGGGGCCTGGCTCACTTGGACTATCTTTGCATCAGAGTTCCCCATGCAGACGGGCCTGGGCTCGAAGCCGAAGAGATTCCAGCATTCCTTACAGGCGAATAACTCCTCCTTGAGTTTTTCCAAATCATACATTGCAAAACCGAATTGATATTCATTAAATAAACGTTCTACCATCAACAACTATGGAAAATGGCAACTTCCCTACAAGTTGTAAAAACTGCGGTTCAACAATCAGCGGATCCGACAGGCACTGCAGATATTGCGGAGCTCCGGTAACGGTAACAGAAAATACCTCACAGAATATTTCGTACAACAATATCAAATTCAACAGCGGTAGATTGAGGAGTTTGGGCATTTGGTCGCTCTTATGGGCAGTCTTTGCTATTGCTGTCGGGCTGTTTTTATTGTCTGTGTTTAAGCAGGACGGATCATCGTTTACGGATATGATACGAACAACAGGCATACTGGCCGTTTTAAGCGGTATATTTTCTATGTTCACGGCGATACTGGCCTTCATCAGGAGAGGATTCATTGCTGCGTTTGCGTGTTGCATCATCTCGTCTGTTTTAGCTCTCCCCCTTATTTTGGGAGTTATAGGGCTGGTGGTGGCATATAGGCTGTACAAATACAGAGATGATTTTGTTGATCATTGAGTGGCAAAAAAGTTCTATTCTGAATTGTGTGGATTTTATGTAAGCGGAATCTGATTCTTGTCCATTTCATCAACCGTCACCATTCAGGAATTAGAAATTTTTATATCAAAAGAGAATAGAAAAACGGCCGTTTAGGCCATTATTTTTTTAATTCATTTCTTTACCAACAAGATAAGGGCCAATAATACTCCGATGATACCGATTATGGGGATAAGTATCAGTGTGACTCCAATCAGGCTGGCTACAAGTAGTATGGAACCGATCAGGAAAAATATCGCCGCCTGTTTAACATTGCTCCCGTTCTTGATCGTGACCGCACCGATTATGATCAGTATGCCACCCACGATGGTTATTACGCCCGAAAGGATGCTGTAATTCCAAAAGTCAACGAATCCAAGTAAAATGGATAATATACCTGCTAACAGCCCTCCCAAATAATAAGTTCTGGTCGGTATCGGGCTTGATTTCACGTTTGTATTAGAAGTATGTTCCTTGTTGATTTTTTTCAGGTTCGTAACTTCCGCTGCTGTGTGCACCTTCGTTGCTATTCGAAGTGTAACCGCTACCAGACGGGTTGCTACTGTTTCCTTGACTCATGGTATCGAACCCGCATGATGGACAAAATCTTTCTCCATCTCCGAGCTGTCTACCGCATTTTGAACAGTAAGATGCCATAATTGTAAGTAGGTTATTTCGTATTTAACTATATTGTCTTTTTTAACATGCCGTTTGCCCAGTCATAATTAAATACAAATTATGTGCCTTTCACCGATATGGAAGAGAAACAGGCTTTTTGCACCATTTGCGGGGCCCAGTTAAAAGACTCTGATACATTCTGTACTAAATGCGGTGCAGAGGTCGGCGTTACACCGACACAGATGTCAGCTCCACAAAACGTGCAACACATCGATTCAAAAAGAAGCACGACATTGTGGGTGATAATCATATTTGCGATAGGTTGGGCGATCCTTGGGATATATTCCGGCCTGAGCACATTACTCAACGCTCACGATATGGTCTATAGTGCTCTTACTCCGGACATCTTGGATCAACTTGAAACGATTGGTTTTGATCCGCAAACGCTTGTTGATGTGTTTACTATTGTGGGGGCTCTTATGCTAATAAGCGGAATAATGTCCCTTATGACGGCAATCCTTGTCTTTATCAGGAAGCAACACACCGTCGCGCTCATATTGTGCATAATCGGCTCTGTGCTGATGTTGATAGGGCTTTTCGGCATAATCGGCCTGATCGTTGCATACTTCCTTAACAAGTCAAAGCATGAGTTCGCCCCATCCAAAAAGGGAACGTTATGAAGATCACAGGCAGGGCAAATATATCCTGGCTGCTGGTCGCTGCGATCATCGTCCTGGCCATCGTGATCTTAATGATCGCTGTGCTCGGGTATGAGAATATCGGCATGTACATTCTGTTGACGGCGGCGGTTCTTGTCCTCACTTTTCTGTTGTTGGCGATCGTGTTAAAGGACAGGAAGACCGCTTCGGAGCTGGGATATGACGGCTTAACGGTACGCGGCGCTATGTTGAGTGTGAAGATCCCGTACAGCGATATCACTTCAGTGGAAATAAGAGATGAAATAAACTTCGGCCTGCGCGTAGGCGGATATGCCGGAATGAAGAGGCTCGGAGGCAAATTCAGGAACAGCGAGTTCGGGGTCTACGACCTAAGTGCGATAGTCTCGGTCAAGAAGTACATCGTTGTCAGAAGTAACAACAGAAGGGTCTTGGTGTTCAATCTCGAAACAGAGGCTGAAACTGTCAGTTTTTATGAAAGGCTGAGCAAATGGACCGGCAGAGGTCCTAAAACGACAGATAATTAAAAAGAAAAGCGGGGGTTCCCGCTGTTTACCAGTTCTGTGACTGTACTTCAAAGAAGGACTGGGGGTGGTTGCATGTGGGACATACGGCCGGAGCTTCTTTTCCCACGTGTAAATAACCGCAGTTCTGGCATTTCCACACTACGACCTTGTCCTTCTTGAACACTTTGCCGTTCTCTATGTTCTTCAGGAGTTCCAGATATCTTTTCTCGTGTACGGCCTCGATCTCGCCTACCAGTTTGAACTGGTCTGCGATCTGTTTGAACCCTTCTTTCCTTGCGGTGGCCTCGAAATCCTTGTACATCTGAGTGTGCTCGTAGTTCTCGCCGGATGCGGCGTCTTTCAGGTTCTCGACCGTTTCGGGTATGCATCCGCCGTGGAGTGCTTTGAACCAGAGTTTTGCGTGCTCTTTCTCGTTCTCTGCGGTCTCCATGAATATGTCTGCGACCTGGTTGTATCCTTCTTTCCTTGCCTGTGAGGCATAGTACGTATATTTCGTCCTAGCCTGGCTTTCGCCGGCGAAAGCGGTCATAAGGTTAGCCTCTGTCTTGGATCCTTTTAGTTCCATATGTTCACCGGTTCGTGATAAAGTGTTATTGAAATAAAAGGGCTTTTGTTACATTTGTATACTGTCTCTCATCTATATTGTGAAAAGTCTGCTGCTTACGCAGTTATTTCCGGAATAGCGATTTCTTTTTCAGATTGCCTTCCGAGTCGAACTTCCTTTTCATAAGAAGGTCGTAATTCTTCCTTGCCGGTTCGTTGTTCGGATCCAGTCTGAGCAGGATCTCCAGCTCTTCTTTGCCTTTTTTGTAATCTTTCAGATCGTTCAGCAGCAGGACCGCATAATTCTGGTGGAATTCGGGTTTGTTCGGCTTAAGCGCTATCGCTTTTTCGTAGTATTTGGCGGACCTCTTGAAATCCGTTTTCTGGATCCTGAGGAATACCGCATATGCGCTGTAAACATCGGCGTCAGGAGATACAACCAGCAGTTTTTCGTAAAGCCCTTCCATCCTCTTGTTGTTCTTTTTGTGTTTGATGAGAACGGTCACAAGCGCTTTCAAAGCATCCACGTTGTCAGGGTCCTGTTCAAGAACAATGTCCAATTCCTTGACCCCCGCATCGATCTCTTTTTTATCATAAACGAGTGTTCTTGCGAGCTGTATCCTTGCCGTCGTGCTTTCCGGGTATTTTTCTAAAAATGACCTCAGAGTGCTTATCGCGCCGTCGGGGTTGCCGCTCTCGGCCTGCCTTTTCGCTTTGGAAACAGCTTCGTACTCCGGGTCTGCCATGAACAGACGAAGGATGCCGTGTTAATAACATTTGTGAGAACGATCACTCTTCTTTTGACCGCATATAGCTTTTGATGATGCCGTTCTTGAATCCCTTGTAATATGTGTTCACGTAGACAAAAGAGGTTATTATAGATATCAACGCGACGAACGCAATATATCCGATGTATGTCGTCACTATTCTGGACAGGTCCATACCCAGATACACCGAGAGCGTCAAAAGCATCATAAAAAATGTTATCGCAAAGAATCCCTGATAGAGTCTGCCCTTCATCCCCTTCCATAGATAGAAGTCGCGGGGTGCGTCCGAAGTTATCTTGGCACCTATGGATTTCACTATGCTCCACGGTATCACGAGTGTGGAGATGAAAAGGGAAAGGAACATCCCTATCAGCAGCATCTCATCGAATGATACGATCTGAAGGAACAGCGGGTTGATGAAGATGTACGAACAGATCACGATACCCAGAACGAATATGCTGAAAGCGGTGTTCATAAAAAGCTGGACGTTGAACTTCCCTTTATCGGCCTCTGGTTCGAATTCGACGCCGTGGATATCAATGATGTCCGGGATCTGGAACAACCAGTCCGCAATGCGTCTCCTCCTGCTTTTCGAGGGTACCTCCAACGACCTCAGTACTCTGTAGAAGTAGCTTCTGAAGTACCCGACGATCACCGAGACGACGCCGTATGCGACAAAAAATACCACGATCGTAACGGAATAAAGCGCTACCAAGAAAGAATAGATGCTTACGCTCGCCCCGAATATGTCGAAATATCTCACAACAAAGTCACTGAAACCTAAGTTTGTGCCAAGCGGATACAGGATCACCGACAAAAGGATCGGGATGAATACGATCGCCGGGATGACATACCATCTGGATATCACCCCTCTGTCGGAGAGGAACATGCACGCAATGCCGAGTACGGTGAATCCGAGCATGAACCCGAGGCAGATCCCGAACACGACCCCCATCACCGTATAGTTGTGCAGGTAGACCACCAAAGCGAGGATCAACACCGCACAGACCACCAAAAAAGGAGGGAATATCTTCAGAACAAGCCTGTCGAGTTTGTCGTGTTTGGTCTCCTCGTCGAGGTTGACGACGCCTCTGAGATATGCAATAAGATTCAGCTTCCTTTCTTTGATCCCGTCAGACGCATCATATACATTACTCCCGGGGGCGTGTGGATTCCGCTTCCTTTCTTTGATCCCGTCAGACGACTCTCCCATTGCTTCAATAAAGCCCTTCTTATTATAAGCTATATTCGATAGTTATATTATCACTGAAACAATTCCACCGATATGGAAGAGAGGAAGGGCCTGAAGAACCGAGGATATTCTCATTTTGATGTCAATGACAGACGACAGGCGGTCGAAGAGTTCACAGGGAAAAAGCTTGAAAGCATCTCTAAGTTCTGTTTTGACGCCGAGAAGGCTTCCAAGAACATAGAGAATATGATCGGAGCCACCCAGATACCTCTCGCGATCGCGGGTCCCGTCTTCATTAAAGGGGACCATGCCAAAGGAGAGTTCCTTGTTCCGCTTGCTACCACCGAAGGTGCGCTTGTGGCATCGATAAACAGAGGGATGACCGTAATAACAAACAGCGGCGGGGCAAGAGTTAAGGTATTCCAGGACGGGATGACCAGAGCGCCCGTCTTCAGAACAGATGGAATAGATCACTGCTCAAAGGTCATCGAATGGATCAACGACAACAGAGAGATGCTTTCTTCCGTCGTAGATACCACAACGAACCACGGAAAACTGACCTCGATCGAATCTTTCCCGGCGGGAAGGAACCTGTTCATCCGTTTCACCTACGGAACGGGAGATGCCATGGGAATGAACATGGCGACGATAGCGACCGAAGCAGTATGCAGGCAGATAGAGAATCACACCGGAGCGGTCATGATATCGGTATCGGGGAATCTTTGCACCGACAAAAAGGCCGCGGCTATAAATCTGATAAGGGGCCGCGGCAAATCGGTCATCGCCGAAGCCGTGATCCCGAAGGATATCGTAGAGAACAAGCTTCGTTCCACGGTGGACGCCATTGTCGAAACGAACATCAGAAAGAACTTCGTAGGAAGCTCGCTTTCGGTCACAATGGGCGCTAACGCCCACGCAGCCAATATGGTGGCTGCATTGTACATTGCGACCGGACAGGACCCCGCACAGGTCGTCAGCGGAAGCATGGCCACGACAATGTGCGAAGATATGGACGGCGATCTGTACATTTCCGTAAGGATGCCGTCGGTCGAAGTGGGGACCGTCGGAGGTGGAACAAGACTGCCGTTCCAGGCCGAGGCGCTCAGCATAATGGGATGTCTGGGTGACGGAATGGCAAAGAAACTGGCAGAGATAGTTGCGGTAACGGTGCTTGCCGGAGAATTGTCAACGCTCTCCGCTCAGGCGGCAGGCCATCTCGGAAAAGCTCATCAGGAGCTGGGACGCTGATCTGATGCCGGTAATAAATTTCAAATACAGCGATCTTTGCGATCTGATCGGAAAAAAAGTGTCCGAAGAGATATTGGTGGAGAAGATACCCCTGATAGGTGCGGACATGCACCACATAGAAGGCTTTACGGAGGATCTTTCGGTGGAGTTCTTCCCAGACAGACCGGACCTGTTCAGCGTCGAAGGTCTGGCAAGGGCGCTCAGGGCATTCTTGGATATAGAGCCGGGTCTGAAGAAGTATAAGGTCTCCGGTTCAGACTGCATTGTGACCGTGGATGAATCTGTACGTGACGTAAGGCCGTGCTTCGCATGTGCGATAGTTAAAGGTCTCAATGTCACCGACGATCTGATAAGGTCCATGATGGAGCTTCAGGAAAAGCTCCATATGACCATCGGGAGAAAAAGGAACAAGATCGCCATCGGCCTCCATGACATGGACAAAGTAAGGCCGCCGTTCGTCTACACAGCGGTAAGACCGTCCGAGGTATCTTTTGTACCGTTGAACGGCACCGAAAAAATGGATCTGAACGAGATATTGAGAACCCTCGATAAAGGAAAGGATTACGCACATCTTCTCCTCGGGAAAGAGAGATATCCGATCATCCTGGATAAGAACAACGATGTTCTGTCCTTCCCGCCGATAATAAACGGCGCACTTACCACAGTCACCACCCGAACAAAGAATATTTTCATCGATGTCACCGGGAACGATCAGAAAGCCGTCAAAGGAGCTTTGGATATTGTCGCTACAGCGCTGGCCGAGCGGGGCGGGAAGATACATTCAGTCAAACTTATCAACGGGAGTTCCGAATACTCCCCCGTTCTCACCGAGACAGAAGTAACGATCTCTGTTTCAGAATGTAATAAATTCTTAGGTCTGGGTCTTTCCGGCAAGGAAATGAAAAAGGCCATAGAAAGGATGGGTGTGAGTGCTTCTGTAAAAGGAGACAACATCAAAGTGTCGATCCCGCCGACAAGACTTGATATGATGCACAAGGTCGACGTTTTCGAAGATGTTGCGATCGGCTACGGGTTCGAGAAGTTCGGCGGACCCTACATATCCCAGCAGACGTCCGGAAAGCTGGACTCGAACTCATCATTCTCAGATAAAATGAGGACGGTGATGATAGGTCTTGGATTCACAGAGGTCACGACCCTCACGCTGAGCAACCCGAAGGATGAGTTCGAAAGATCGGGGCTTCCGGAGAAGGTTTCTACTAGTGTCAAAAACCCAATTACTGAGGACCATACGTGCTTGAGATCGTACCTTATGCCCAGTCTGATGAGGATCCTCAGACATAACAAACATAGGGACCTGCCTCAGAAGATATTCGAGATAGGCTTTGTTTCCGATAGCCACATAACTACACCGCACCTTTGCGGCATGGTCGCAGCATCGAGAACATCCTTCACCGAAATAAAATCCATTACAGAAGCCGTTGCAAGAGAGATGGGCATCGAATACAAAGTCTCCCCCTGCGCATACAGAACGTTCATTGACGGAAGAGGCGCATTCATCTTCTCGAAAGGAGAGAACATCGGGTTCTTCGGTGAATTGTCGCCGAAAGTGATAACCGATTACGAAATGACCCATCCGGTGATGATGTTCGAGATCGACGTTTCAAAAGTAATAGATGAAAAAGCAGGGAGATTGTTCTGAAAATGGAGGTCGGCGACCGTTTTCCTAAGTTCGCTCTCAAGGACGAGAACGGCGAGGTGTTCAACAGCGACTCTCTGAACGGATTAAGATACGTCATTTACTTCTACCCGAAGGACGGCACATCCGGATGTACAAAGGAGGCGCAGGATTTCACTGCGGCGTATGCAAAGTTCATGCTCAGGAACATCCCCATCATAGGTGTTAGCAAAGATACGGTCGATTCTCACCGGAAGTTCAGAGAGAAGTACTCGCTTAAGGTCAAGCTCCTGAGCGACCCGGAACACACCCTGACAGAAGAAGCAGGCGCCTGGGGCACCAAGATGATGTACGGCAAAGAGGTCCGGGGAACGATACGTTCTACTTTCATCATCGGGAAAACCGGCATAGTTGAGGCTGCCTGGAAGAATGTAAAGGTAGACGGGCATGTTGAGAAAGTTCTTGAAAAAGCGATATCGCTGACAAAAACGTGAAATATTCTGGTTTAAAGGTACTTAGTTATATATATAATCAACAAGCGGTATGATGACACCATGTCCGACTTTGAGGAGATCAAGGCTCTTGCGGAAAAAGGAGATCCGGAGGCGCAGAGAACATTAGGCTGGATATACCTTAACGGCGACATTGGTGAAGTAGATGAGAAAGAAGCGTTCAAATGGATAATGCTTGCCGCCGAGCAAGGAGACGATGATGCATTGATCGGGGTCGGATGGTTGTATTTCAGCGGGATCGGTACCGATCAGAATTATCAGGAAGCGTTCAAATGGTTCAGACTTTCGGCCGAACGGGGCGATATAAGAGGACAGTTCAACGTCGGATTGATGTACCTCGACGGCAAAGCCTTTGAAAAAGATGAGAAAGAAGCGTTCAAATGGATCATGCCCGTCGCCGAACAAGGAGACGCGGACGCACAGCTCATCATCTGGGACATGTATATGAATGGGATCGGGGTAGAGAAGGATACGGAGACGGGGGTCAAGTGGCTCAGATTAGCGGCCGTTCAGGGAGATGAAGTAGCGCAATATAATTTGGGATGGTCATACGACACCGGGTTCGGCGTGCCTCAGGATGACGATGAAGCATTCAAATGGTATATGTTGTCGGCGGAGCAGGGCTATTCGTGGGGGCAGTATAACATCGGGTGGATGTATCTGAACGGTCAAAGCGTCCCAAAGAATGAGACGGAAGCGCTCAGGTGGTTCAAACTCTCCGCCGAACAAGGGAATGAGGATGCATTCTACAATCTCGGTCAGATGTACAGCGAGGGGATGGGCGTTCCTCAGGATCACGAAGAGGCCGTAAGATTATACACCATTGCCGCAGAAGGGGGCAACTCCTGGGCTAAATATAATCTGGGACACATGCATTTTAATGGCATACATTTCAAAGAGGACTATACCAAAGCCTATGAATGGTATTCGGCGGCAGCCGAAGACGGGCTCGCTGATGCGCAAAACAACATCGGGTGGATGTACGAGATCGGAGCCGGCGTGGAACAGGACCACGAAGAGGCGGCCAAGTGGTATCGGCTTGCCGCAGAACAGGGTGAAGCGATCGCACAGTTCAACTTGGGCGTACAATACGAGAAGGGCTTGGGTGTTCCTCAGGATCACGAGGAAGCCGCAAGATTGTACAGGCTTGCCGCGGAACAGGGGTATGCCGAAGCGCAGAGCAATCTCGGCTTCCTGTACAGCGGGGGGAAAGGGGTACCCCAAGATCATGAAGAAGCGGCCAGATGGTATCTGCTTGCCGCCGAACAAGGCGATGTTAAAGGACAATACAACCTCGGATGCATATTCGAAGACGGAATAGGTGTTGAGCAGGATCATGCCGAAGCGGTAAAATGGTACAGAATGGCCGCCGAACAGGGTGATGAGGATGCACAGTACAGTATTGGGTGGATGTACGAAAGCGGCCTCGGCGTCAAAGAGGATCATGCCGAAGCGGTGAAATGGTACAGGATGGCCGCCGAAAACGGGAACATCGAGGCAGTGAACGACCTCGGCCGCATGTATCTTGACGGTAAAGGCGTCAAGCAAAATCATGCCGAAGCACTCAGGTTGTTCAGATCTGCCGCCGAAGAGGGTGACATGTGGGCGCAGTATAACCTCGGGAATATGTACGAAAGCGGTTCAGGTGTCAAGCAAGATTATGCGGAAGCACTAAAATGGTACAGATTGACCGCTGAGCAAGGCAATCCTCTGGGACAGTATAATGTTGGGATTATGTATCAGAACGGCAGAGGGGTCAAAGAGAATGATGCCGAAGCATTCAAATGGTTCAAGCTATCCGCAGAACAAGGAGATGCGGACGCACAATACAATCTCGGGACCATGTATCTGAATGGCCAAGGTGTTAAGAAAGATTATGCGGAAGCGATGAAGTGGTTCAGACTGTCGGCGGAACAGGGCAATGCGTGGGGACAGTACAACCTCGGGAATATGTACGAGAACGGGTTCGGTGTCAATGCGAACGGTCCCGAGGCGGCCAGATTGTATCTTCTGGCTGCCGAGCAGGGCCATGCTTGGGGTCAATATAACCTTGGGGCAATGTATCTGAACGGGATGGGAGTAAGACAGAACCTTTCCGAATCATTCAAATGGTTCAAACTCTCAGCTGAACAAGGAGATGCGGATGCACAATGCAATCTCGGCGTGATGTACGAAAAAGGGATCGGTACGCCCGCCAACCTCGCCGAAGCCGTAAAATGGTATCGTCGCTCCGCAGAACAGGGGCATGCAAAAGCACAACAGCATATTGCCAGAATGAAACAGAAAATGTGATTATCACCCATCGTATTATTTCATTCTCGGTATCATTGCCGCAACGACAGACTGTTCCGTCAATGTTTTCCTGTCAAGCAGTCCCTTGCTCAGAAGACCGACCGCGCCCTGTTTTCTTCCTATTTCCGGGTCCCCATAGAGCTTATGCATCGCTTCGCTCACCGTCATTCCGTTCAATACGAGCTCGGCCACATCATCCGGGTATTTGAAACCGGGACCGACCCCCACGGTCATTTCTCCATTCTTATCAAGTATCGCACAGTACTGGAAGTCATACAGTCCGTCCTCCGTTCGGAATACGCCCGCTTCTATTCCTACAGCGAGATCGTTATCGCCTATTGCGGACCTCGCGCGGTTTACGGCCCCTGTGCGTGTTTGGAGTTCCATCGGCTGTTCGGGGACCCCGCTCTCCACATCGACCGGCATTATTATCACGCTGCCGAAGATCTTTTCCATGACCGATCTTACCGCTTCCAGTTTTACCCTGTTAGTTGATCCTACGGCTATTTTAATGGAATCTCCGCTGCCGTCCCTGGCATATTCTCCGTTCATTATCCCCGTCGAACTGATCTTTTCGTCGTTGTACGCATCTACTATGGGGATAACGACGATCTTCAGAGGCCGTACGCCTCTTGACATTCTCTCGATGTTGACCTTCTCTGCGTTGGGGGCCGTCTCTTCGGAAACAACGAGGATGTCTGCTCTGTCAACTTTCTTTTTGGGCCCGTATATATCGACTATTTCTTCTATTTCCCACGGCTTGTCCATTTTTTCAAGGAATGCTTCCAGTTCCTTTTTTCTGAGATAGTATGGGATCGTCTCTTTCTTCGATGCGGATGCCATACTGTCCGATGTCAATCCGATAATGACGCTGTCGCCGACCTCGAAGGCCTTCTCGATAAGCCTTTTGTGGCCTTCGTGCAGTATGTTGAAAGTACCGGCGGCAATAGATATCATTTTTTCACTGGTCACTATAATATTCGTCTGCGTTAAAAAAAGATTACACTACGCCTTACACAAACATGTATATTGCGACCAGAACGAGCGTCACCGCAACGATCACCAACCATATCAGGCCGAGCTTTTTCAGTTTGCTCTTCGCCTCTTTGCCGGTCGACTCCTTACATTCGTCACCGCAGAACAATCCGTCGCCGGTGAAGGCCTTGCCGCATTTGTGGCAATGTTTGTGCTGAGGTATCTTTTCAGGTTGGTCTGCCATGTTCCCTCATCTCCTGTTCAGCATAAAAAGGTTCAGTGGACTTTTCTGTCGATCTCGTTGTGTACGACGATGATGCAGTGGTCGGCATGAAGGCTGTGCGGCCCTATCGACACCTTATGGGGATCGAAGCTCAAAAGCAGACCCTCCTCATCTTCGGTAAGGTCCCTGTTGTCGCTTATCACAAATACCGTATCGTCCGGTATCTCCGTTTCTCTGATATCGGAACCGTCCTCTTTCAGGTAGATCAGCTCCCCCTTTTCCGAAAGCATCGAAATGACATCGCTGAACGACATCCTCGATACATATATCCCGGGTGACGATCTTTTTTCGCCCGTGTCCAACTTTTTTATCAGGGCGTTCCTGATCAGCGAGGATGTGCTCCTTTCGTCAGGGTTGAGGTACCTGAGTTCCGCTCCCGACATCCTTACCGTCTTCGGGGGGTCCTCTCCTCCCTGCAACACAAGGAACAGTTCCGTATCCTTTCTCAGGTCGTGGCTGAGGAAGAATGCGGAATTGACGCATCTGATCAGTATGTCCAATCTCCCCGCCCCTCCGGCGATATCGTCAAGTTTGAAGTCACCGGTGGTAACGGCTTTATGTCCGACGATAACGAAATATCTCATCGGATCACTGGAGGTCCTGCAGGCCGTCCATATCCATCTTTTCCATCTGCTGCATCATCTTTTTGCGCACTTTGCGGTCTTTACCCATGGAACCGAGCATCTTCTTGCTCTGGTTGTACTGCTTGAGCAACCCCCTTACATCCTGCGGGGTCACACCGGCACCTTTTGCGATACGTTCTATGCGCTTCCCCTTTATGACATTGGGTTCGTCCTTCTCCTCGACTGTCATGGAGTCCATTATCACTCTGAATTTGATAAGTCTCTTCTGCGACTCTTCATAGTCGATCTTGCCTTCCATGTTGCTGAAACCTGGGATCATGGACATGACCTTCTGGAGAGGGCCCATTTTGCTCACGGCGGCCATCTGATGATACATGTCGGTAAGCGTGAACCTTCCGGACATCATGTTCTTTGCGAGCTGTTCCATCGCCGCCTCGTCATCCATCTCGTCCTTGGCCATCTCCACCAACGTGGCGAGATCGCCCATCCCCAACAACCTGGAGATGAATCTCCCAGCATTGAACGGTTCGAAGTCGCGTATGTGCTCTCCCGTACCGATGAATATTATCCTCGCTTTGGTCCTTGCTACCGCCGACAACGCACCGCCTCCCTTTGCCGTGCCGTCCATCTTTGTCAGTATGACGGCGGTCACTCCGACCGCTTTGTTGAAAGCGTCCGCCTGGGGGCCGGCCTGCTGTCCGACCTGCGAATCCAGGACCAGCACCCTTTCGTCGGGTTTTGACGCTTCCGCTATATCTTTGAGTTCCTGTATCAGGTCCTCTTCAAGCGCATGGCGTCCGGACGTATCGATAATAACTATCTTCTTGTCGGAGAATTTCTTCTTTCCGTTTTTCACAATCTCCGCGGCGTTCTTATTGCCGGGCTCGCCGTAGACCTCGACATTGATCTTCGCTCCGAGCTGCTGAAGCTGATCGAGCGCCGCGGGCCTGTAGACGTCAGCCCCGATAAGGCCGACGCTGAATCCTTTTTTTGAGAGGAACAGCGCAAGTTTTCCCGTGGTCGTCGTCTTGCCCTGACCGTAAAGACCGACCATCATGATGGTCTGCGGCTTCAGGACCAGCCCTTCGCCGTTGTCAAGAAGGGATACCATTTCATCGTGAATGATGCGAACGACATGATCCTTGGAACTCTTCCCCGCGGGAGGTTTTTCGTTCAGTGCGCGTTCTTGGATCCTGTTCGTTATCTCCAAGACCAGCTGAACGTTGACATCGGCTTGCAATAAAGCTCTCTGCAATTCTTTAGATATCTCTCTGACCAGCTCTTCATCGACCACAGATGAGCTTCCGATGCGCGCTATAACGTCCCTGAGCGACTTTCCCAATCCTTCCAGAACCATGAGATCATACCTGCTATTGTTTCAATCGTATTTTAGAATATGGTAATAAAGGTGCGGGAACAGGCCAGCCAGTCAGAAGGGATGGGATGCACTCTACAGAGCCGGCCTTTTTCCCCGTAAATAGTGATTGGCGGAGATGCTATATAAACGTTTTCAATCAATAAAATAAAGATAAGATATATAGAAGGGGTTTGGACCCCGCAAAAGCGGGAGTTTTAAAGGTAACCGGACTTCTGAAGTGCCATCAGGTTGTCAGTGCTGAGCTTCTCGCCCGCCTTGAAGCGCTCGAAGATCTCCTTTGCCTCTTTCTTGGACTCGTTGTCGACCTTCTTCTTCTTGGCGGCTGTCTTCTTGCTCCTGGCGCCGGCCACATCTTTGTCCATCTCGTGAACGGACTTGATCTGCTCGATGTGCTTTTTGTGCTCTTCATCGGCGGCCTGTTTGCTTTCGATGAACTTCGCCTGCGCCGCGTCGGCCTCTTTCCTGAGTGCGTCGGCCTCTTCGTAGAGCTTCATCATCTTGTCGTGTGAAGCCTGCGCCGCTTCTGCGTATTCGGATACTTGTTTGTGCGCGGCCTCTGCCTGCACTTTTGCATCTTTGAGCTGCTGGATGACCTCTCTGATCTCCCCGTTCTGCTCAAAGGATTTCTCTCTTTCCTGTATTTGTTTTGCGATTACGGATATCTGCTTGACGATCTCGTTCTCTTTTTCTTTTCCGAGAGATTTCGTCTGCTGTGTGTACTCCAGATCCTGAAGCTGCTTCTTGAGCTGTTTTACGGGCACTTCGTTCTTGTCCTCGCTGGGCCTTTCCGGCTTCAGCTGGGCTATCTGCTCTTTCAGGGCGGTGACCTTTTGGTTGCGCTCATCCCTTACAACCTTGGTCTCTCTGACCTTCTGGTTGAAAGAGTCGCGCTCCTCTCTGCACTTACCAGCCTCGTCCACCAATTCGCGGACCTTGTTGTTCAAAGAATCTCTCTTTGCCTTCCACTCTTTGGTCTGGTTGTTCAGTTCGTCCCTGAGGCGCCTGTGCCTTTCCGCATCATTGTTCAGAATGCTGCGCTTCTGTTCAAGGTCGGCGAGCTCTTCGGGGGACATCTGCTTGCCTTCCTCAGAAGGTTCATCTGTCTCCGCATCTTTCCCGGCCGTTTTGGCCGAGGGCTCATCGATCTTAGCTTCCTGTTCTTCAAGAGCGTCAACGTCTTTGGACGCCGACTCCTGTGCTTCCTGAGAATCAAATTGCTGTGTTTCCTCCACAAATTTATCCATAATTCATCACTCAATCGTTCGACTTAGCCATAAGCAAAAGTATGGCCCACTTTCGAGCCGTTATATAAGGGTATCCTTTATAAAGATTTCTGATTAACCTTCGTCATGTCCGTATCTCTGCCGGCATGGCCTTGATATTTGCCGTCCGCCTCACATATTTTTCAGCAGGAGCTTGACGAGCATCTCGTTGTTCTTTTCCGTGGCGATGTCCAATGCGGACTTCCCTGCGTTGTTGACCGCGCCGGCCTGCGGGTCGCCAAAGTCGAAGAGGTTCTCCGCCATCTCCTTTGCGGCCTTCGCGTTGGAATTATTCGCAACGTAAATGAGGGGAGTGTTCCCGTTCTTGTCTCTCGCGGCAATGTTGGCGCCTTTCTGGAGAAGCAGCATCTGTATCTCATCCGCCATGCGCATACTGTAATTAGGGTCCCCGATGCATGATAGCATCAGCGGGGTCTGACCGTCGATATTGGATCTGTTGACATCGGCACCGTGGCTTATCGCACTGTTGACGACATACCAGCGGAGGGTCTCGCGAGTCACGAACATCTCCATGTCGCCGTTGCTGTCGCGAAGGGCCCACATCAATAAAGTATCGGATCGATCATTCACGAAAGCGTTGATGTCCATTCCGGAAGCTACCATGGCATCGATGATCCTGGTCGGATTCTTCTTCTCGAAATTTTGAGAGACCGAGTGCATCTCCCCTCCTTTGAGCCAAGTGATAGCGGTCCTGCCGTCGCCCGTCTTCAGGTTGGGATCCGCGCCGAGACCCAGAAGAAGCTTTACCGTTTCCGCATCGCAGTTGCGGCAGGCCCCGGCAAGCGGCGTGCCTTCGCCGTAGCCGTATATGTCCTCGACCGCATTCACGTCCGACCCGAGTTCGATCAATGCTAGTATGGCTTCACGATCTCCCTTCAATGCCGCTTTGACGATCGTCAGGCCTCCCGCCTTTGCCGCAAGTTCCGAATTCGCTCCCGCATCGCCGAGTTCGCCTTTCAGGAGCGCTCCGATCTTCTTGGTGCCGCGCCGCTCTGCCAGCACATGGGCGGTCTCGCCCATGTTATTCTTGTCCTCCGGGTCGACGCCCGAGTCAAGGAACGCCTTTGCGCCTACGAAGGCCTCGTTGAGATAGAACTCCATTGATCTCTTGGAGTCTTCCATGTTCTTTTTGACGAACTCCCGTCCTGCGGGCAGAACGCCGCCCGGCGCCTCGTCATTATATCTTTTCTCCGCAAGGCGGAAATCGTTCAATGGGTTGTATAGGGATTCGATAAGGTAATGAATGCCGTTGTTCCCGGAATCGTCGGCGCGTGTTATACGAACTCCTTTGTCATGGAGCGCCTTGATCATTTCGCCGTTGCCGTTCTTCGCGGCGATGAGGTAGATCATCTCTCCCCTGTTGTCTTTCAATGCCGCGTTTGCTCCGCCGTCGATAAGCGCGCATGTCACTTCGTATGCGGAGTTCTCGGGGCGGATATACAACAGCTGTTTCTGTCTGGCGACAAGTATGAGCGGGGTGTCGCCCGAACTGTTCTTTGAGTTCGGGTCGCATCCTTCCGCCAGCAGGTATTTCACCGCAGAGGGATGCAGCATTTGAGATGCTAAGTGAAGAAGAGTTCTGCCGTTGTCGAAAGATGCTTTCTTGTCCGGCATCTGTTTGATCATTTCGAGAACGTTGTCGAGAGTTTCCTTTCCGTATTGGATCTCGTTGTATGCCATCACTATTTTCATGAACTCCATGTTAATTCCCACTGTTTTTCATTACCGGACATCATCGTCATATGGTAATAGCTAACACAAACACGCTCATGCTATTTTTTATATACTGTGCTGCTACAAAAATCACTTCCTATAAAAGATATAAATAATGTTATTCAATCCGACATTCGATTTAAATGAAAGGCTCGATATGCCCTCTCGATTATAGGTACGGCCGCAACGAGATGAAGGCCATCTTCTCCGAAGAAAGCCGCATACTGTACAGGATGAAGGTTGAGGCCGCGCTTGCAAAAGCGAACGCATCATTGGGCATTATCGGTAAAAACGATGCCGACGAGATAGCCAGGGTCGCTTCGCTGGATATTGTGAAGATGAGCCGCATAAAGGAGATCGAGAAGGAGATCAACCACGATACGATGGCAATGGTCAGAGCGATGACCGAACAATGCAGAGGAGACGCGGGGAAATACGTGCACCTCGGCGCAACGTCAAATGACATAATAGACACGGCGACCGCTCTCCAGATCAAAGATGCGCTGGAGATAATACAGCAAGATATGGACGAATTGCTCTGTACCTTGGCAAAGATCGCCAAAAGAGAACGGAACACGCTGGAGGTCGGAAGGACGCATGCGCAATTCGCCATTCCCATAACGTTCGGCTTCAAGATGGCAGGGTACATAGCGGAGGTCCTCAGACACAGGGAAAGGCTGTTCGAGATCATACCGCGAGCCTGTGCGGGGAAGATGGCCGGCGCAGTTGGAACGGGTGCCGCCCTGGGTAAGAACTTTGTAAAGATCCAGATACTCACAATGCAGGAACTCTCTCTGACATATGAGCCTGCGGCAACACAGGTCGTCGGACGCGACAGATATACCGAGCTTATTTGTCTTTTAGCGAATATCGCAACCTCACTTGAGAGGTACAGCACCGAGATCAGGAACCTGCAGAGAACGGAGATCGGCGAGGTCTCGGAAATGTTCGACGCAGAGCGGCAGGTCGGAAGCTCGACCATGGCGCAGAAAAGGAATCCTATCAATTCAGAGAACATTACCGGGTTGGCCAGGATAATAAGGGGGTTTGTGATACCGACGTTCGAGAATCAGGTGCTTTGGCACGAGAGGGACCTTTCGAACTCATCCGCGGAGAGGTTCACAATACCGCATGTCTTCGTTCTTCTGGATGAGATGCTTGTGAAGATGGACAAGATCTTCGCGGGATTGGAGATAAATGCGGACAGGATGCGGAAGAACATCGAGCTGTCCCGCGGCCTCATCATGGCCGAGCCGGTGATGATGAAGCTTGTTGAGAAAGGCATAGGCAGACAGGATGCCCACGAGATCCTGAGGGACGCATCTATGACCGCAATAGAAAGAGATGTCGACTTAAAGGATGTCCTGTTGGAAAGAGATGATATAAGGGGTGTCCTGTCCGTGAAAGAGATAACTTCCGTCATGGATCCGGAGAATTATACCGGAAGTGCGAAAGATATCACGGACAAAATGGTCTTGGCAGCAGAAGAAGCACTTGGCAGGAAGGTGTGATAATGGCATCGGAGAGAAAGCAGAAGAATATGAGATATGGTTTGATCATCGGTGCCGTTGTCGGTGTGGCGATATTCGCAGCTACGTATACTGTGAACAACAATCTGGTGTATCTTATCTTCATACCCATCGCGGCGGCCATGGGCTGGGCAACGCAGTACGTCAAAGACGACGACTTCGAGTAAAGATCGATACACCAAGAGTGTTATGAGCATATTTTGAGAAATAGAAATAACTCTAAATAATTAAACCGACGTTCGGTTTAATTAATGGTGACCGGGACTACGCAGAATAAAAAGAGCGACCGCACAAAGACGGAGATCATCAGAGCCGCTACGGACCTGTTCGCCCGGAACGGTTATGAATACACTACAATAGAAGATATTCTGAGAGAGTGGGGAGGATCAAAGGGCAGCCTGTATTACTACTTCAAGTCCAAAGAAGAGATATTGGATGCCGTTGTGCAGACGCTCGTTGAAAACGAGGAGGAACGCATAAGGGATATCCTTTCCGAGAACGAGTTCGGCACGCTCGAAATGCTTAATCTTTTCTTGGCGGCATGTCTCGGCAGGAACCGACAGCTATACGGTCTGGAAGCCGAGATATACCGCAGCAGGAACATCACACTCTCATACAGGATCGCCAAAATGTATATCGAGAGGAGCATCCTTCTTCTTGAACCGATAATTCGGAAAGGGGTCGATGAGGGGTTCTTCAAGACCGACCATCCCGCCGAGACCATAGAATTTGCGCTCATCGTCGAGGAGTTCGTTTTCAAATACCCTATGTTCGAATGCGGCGATGAGCAGTATTTGCGGAAGATCTCCGCGTATCAGTCATTGCTGGAAAATATGCTTGGGCTTGAGAGGGGCAGTCTGGACCAACTGTCGGATTTCTGCGAAATAATAAAGAACAATCAAAGGAGAGGCATACATGATAAAGTTTGATAATTGGATCGTTTGGTTAAAAATCGTGAGTTTGGTGTTCGCGGCGTTCGGGGTCTTCATGGCCTTGTTCAACCGAACGCATGTGTTCGATATAATGTTCAGCAGTCAGATCGACCCCGCATTCTTTGGCGGTTCCGAACTTTCCGGGGAGATGATACGTTTCCAACAGTGGATCTACGGCGTCTTGGGAGCGACCTGCGTCCTTGTCGGGATAATGATCTTTTTCATTGTGGACAATTCGTACAGGAACAAAGAGCGCTGGGCATGGAACTGCCTGTTATTGGGGCTGGCAGCTTGGATGCTCATCGATCTGTCCGTCTCTTTGTACTTCTCGGTCTATTTCAATGCCGCTTTCAATGCCGTTCTATTCGCTGCGATCATTGTTCCGCTTTTATTTACCAGAAAGTACTTTTCGATAAAAGAGGCGACATAAATGGGAAACGACGTGAAACAGGCGCAGGACTATTTCCGCAACGGGCTTTACTGCTCCCAGGCCGTATTGATGACCTTTTGCGAAAGATATGGTCTGGATAAGGACACCGCTTTTAAGATATCCTGCGGGCTGAACAGCGGCGCCAGATGCGCGGACATTTGCGGGGCCGCCTCCGGAGCGATACTGGTGATCGGTCTCAAACACGGCGGTTCCAAAGAAATATGCAACGCGAAGACGGAAGAGTTCTTGAGAAGCTTTAAAGATAAGACGAGCGGGATACTCTGCCGCGACATTCTGGGGTGCGACATATCAACCGAGGAAGGCAGGGACAAGGCAAAAAGAGAGGGGCTGTTCGGCACTGTATGCGTAAGTGCCGTTGCCGGTGCCGCAAAGGCATTAGATGAATTGGGCTATTGATAATACAGTTCAGCTTTTCCATCTTTTCAGGGTCGGCAGGTATTCTCTCAGCTGTTCTATCGCTTCCTCTTCCGTCATTTCGATGCCAGTGCTCCTTATCCACTCATCCAGAAATCGGATGTTGCTTTGGATCATCTCTTCCAATGTCATCTTTCTTGTGAATGCTCCGTCCGCAAAACAGTAGAAGCAATAGTCATCGGACCTACTTCCGTCCTTGTTAGTACCTTTCATCTCATCGTCTTCCAGCGGCATCCCGCAGCTTTGACAAACAGGAAGATCGTCCATCTCGTCCATTTATAACTCACCGATATAATATCGGCCTCGGCGCATAAGTATCTGTTGCCCGCCTTTGTTTTTTTATGAAAGATTTATATCCATTGCGACAATGAACATATACCCAAATGGGCAAGTAAATCAGCCCGGTAGATTGCTACCTTCGCAAGGTAGAGGCCGCGAGTTCGAATCTCGCCTTGTCCACCACTCTTCACATCAAAAGTTGGTAAGTTTCTGTCCAATTTCCGTCCCGGCATCATAGGAACTTCCACAATCCATTCAATAATTTTTATACACTCATAAAATATACGGTGTCTCATGGAACCGATAGCGATAGTCCTAATAATAATCGGGCTTGTCCTGCTGACGATAGAAGCACTCACGCCGGGGTTCTTCGCTGTTATACCGGGGGCGGTCCTTGTTGTTCTGGGAATACTCGGTTACTTCATCGACGGTTTCTTCGAAAATGTTCTTCTTTTGGTTGGATCCGCGATCATCGTTACATTGGTCGTTTCGTTCATAACCATAAAGGGGTATCAGAAATTGGCCAAACCGGAACCCCCCACAACGACCGTTGCCAGCTCATTGATCGGAAGGGGCGGAGTGGTCACAGTTGACGTAAGGCCCGGTAACCTAAAAGGAAAAGTGAAGATCGGTTCCGAAAGCTGGAGCGCAACATCCGAGGATCACATAAAAGTTGGAACCGACGTTATCGTTTACGATGCGGAAGGGGTTCATGTCAAGGTCAGAAAAACCTCAGATCCATAACTTATATTTTTTATATTGTTCATCCGATACCCCTATGGTGACATTATGGAAGATTGGATCTACGGGCTGGTAATAGTTATCGTCGTCGCTCTCATCGCAATAGTGATGAGCGGCGTCAAGATCATCCAGCCTTACGAACAAGGAGTCTATATGAGACTCGGAAAGTTCATAAGAGTCCTGAACCAGGGATTGAACTTTGTCGTGCCGCTGATTAACGTTGTAGTGAAGATTGATCTTCGTACACAAGTGCTGGATGTTCCTAAACAGGAGGTCATCACAAAAGATAACTCTCCTGTCGGCGTCGACGCTATCGTGTATATAAAGGTCACCGACCCCCGCAACGCGTTCTTCGAGATAGTCGATTACAGGTTTGCGACAATGAACCTTGCACAGACCACTTTGAGGTCGATCGTGGGTGAGATGGAGCTTGACGAGATACTTTCGAACAGGGAAAGGATCAACACACAGCTCAGGGACATACTGGATGAGAACACCGACAAGTGGGGTGTAAAGGTCGAGAGCGTCGAGATAAGAGAAGTGGACCCGGCAAAGAAGGTCAAGGACTCGATGGAAGAGCAGACATCCGCCGAAAGGAGAAGGCGTGCCGCGATACTTCAGGCCGACGGTCTCAAGAGGGCCGCCATCATGGAAGCCGAGGGTAAAAAGAAATCAAGGATACTTGAAGCGGAAGGTCTTCAGCAGTCCATGGTCCTGGAGGCAGAGGGTAAAAAGGTCGCCCTTATACTGGAGAGTCAGGGAGAGGCTCAGAAGCTCAGGATCATGTCGGTAGGCGCTGCGGCGCTTGATTCCAAGGCGCTCTCCGTGCTTCAGATGGAGACAATGAAGAGCGTAGGAAAGGGGCAGGCCACTAAGATATTCTTCCCGATGGAGGTCACAAGACTGATGGAAGGGATATCCGAATATGTGGGAAGCGCAAAGAACGTTCCCGACAGACAGGTCTCTACAATGAAGGACATGGAGAAGATGTTCGGAGATGTCGACGATATCCTCGGCCCAATTCCAAAAGATACAGAGATCAAGGAAAGGCTTGAAAGAGCCGATAAGATCGCCGCGGCGGAAGTCGCTGAAACAGCCGACCTGGCAAACACGATCTCAAAGGCTCAGCCGAAATAAACCATTTCTTCTTCCCTTTTTTCTAACCTTACTTTAATATGAAAGTCTATTTGGAGTAATATCGAAATGATGTTCGGAACGGCGGTGAGATAAACGATCAACGACGAGATCACAGATCTGTTAAGTAAAGAAGGCTGTAGCATCGTCGGTTTTGCCGACATAAGCTCTCTGTCAAAAGAATCAAGGCAGAATTTCGATCGCGGCATCGTCATCGGTCTGTCGTTTTCGAGAGATGCAATGAAGGAGAATAAAGATGGTGATCCGCACAGATACTATGACGAGTATCTTGCCATGAATGAACGTCTTCCCATGCTTGCGCGCAAGGTAGAGGGCCTTCTCATCAGCAATGGCTACAAGGTCCTTTCAAAGCTGCCGACGACAATCGTACAGGATAAAGACAGGCGTACGGTCCTGCCCCACAAAACTGTGGCAACGATGGCAGGCATCGGTTGGATAGGGAAGAGTGCAATGCTCGTCACGAACGAGGTCGGTTCGGCACTCAGGTTGATAGTTGTTCTGACAGATGCGCCGCTTGAATGCGGCACACCCATTAAGAAATCGCAATGCAGCCCGGAGTGTGCGATATGTGCCTATGTATGCCCCGGAAGTGCAATTCAGGGAACGATATTGTGGAAGGTAGGAATGGATAGGGAGCGTTTCTTCCACGCGGAAGACTGCTACGCGGGCGCCCGAGCCCGAGCAAGAACCGAACTGAATATTGACGCGACCATTTGCGGCCTGTGCATGTCCAACTGCCCCTTTACAAAACAGGGACTTGGGTACGAATGACCCCTCGGGCACAATTTTTTGAATGAAGTGTTAATCCGCTTATAATTTCATAATAAGTAAAAATTAAGGGAAGTTTGGTAAAAGGTTTAAAGACTCTTTCAAGAACAGCTGCGAGCTTACAGGCCGTAGTTCTTCTTGTTGTAGTTCGGAACAAGCTCTTTGTACTTCTTGTCGCAGTACTCGGCGAACTTGGCCTCATCCGCGGGCAGTGCCTCGAGTTCTTTGATGATCGCGTTGAGAACATCTCTCTGTTTCGTGGTCAATCCGAGCTCTTTTGCATCGTTGCCTGCTTTTACGACCTTTGCTGCCGCGAGACCTGCTGCTTTTGCCCTGAGGTAAATGTTCTTTCCCTCTTTCGCAATTGCCTCTCCAACCTTGAATGCGTTGTCGTAGGCGAGCATGTATCCCTCGGGTCCTCTTGTCCTGTCCGTTATCATGTACAGGTCTCTGAGGGTTTTCTCCTGTCCGGTCGCGATGGCGGTGTTCATCAGGGCTACTTCGTAACCCAGTGATCCGAGCCAGCACTGTACAGATGATCCTCCGAACTCAGGGTGGTACTCAACGGACTCGTTGGACCACAGGTCGGTGATCTGTGCCATCAGGTTACCCTGCAGGTCCGCGTGTGCGCACTGGCAGTTCTTACCCTCTTGGGCAGCCGGCCTTCCGGTGATCGTCTTTATTATCGGTCCCTCGTATCCGCAGTCTTTGTCCGGTCCTGTTGCTCCGCACTCCATTGCAACCATGGTCCTTGCGGCCGAGATTGCCCTTGTTACTGCAGAGAAGGTCTTCTGAACATCCTGGTCCATCATTCCGCCGGCCATGAACATCGAAACGTTCGCTCCGGAACAGTTGGTGTCTCCGCCGGGTGTGACTTTGTTCTTCTTTGCGATGCTGACGAACTCAGACCATACGTACTCCATGTCGATGGCTCCGAGGTATCCTACACCGTACAGGAACGCAGTTATGTCCTGGCTCGTGACTGCGTAGTCAGCGAGTTCTTTTCCGCCCATTGTCTCACAAGACAGGACGTTCGCGCCGTTCTCACAAGCGACCTCTGCTGCCTGGAAGAGTGCCTCGGGGTATGCTTTTCCGCCTACTCCTTTTGCCTTCTTTGCTCCAGTGCGGAGTCCCTCTTCTGCCTCACGCTGGTCAGGGATTGTGTGCCTGACTGCAGTGTTTATGCCGAAGTCTTTGTGGAATTTCTCTGCGATCTCTGCCTGTCCCTCTACAACGGGTACTGCGAATTTCTTGTCACCCATCTGGGAAACCCACTCTGTCTCCAACTGGAGGTCGGGGAATCCGAGTGTGATCGCTCTGTTGAGTGCATCTTTGGAGATGTAGTCAACGTACTCTTTTCTGAGCCTGGCCGGGTCTTTCTCAGTTCCGGGCCTGGGTGCATAGTTCAGTTCGGGTATGACCCTTCCGGCACCTGCTTTTATTCCGAATCCATAGGAGACGGGGGATTTTGCTGTTCCGAAAACGATCTCGTCCGGGCTTGAGTATGCCATTTTTGTGAATCTTGTTGCTGCCATGTTTAAGCACCTCCGGTGATCTCATCCCACTCTGCCCTGATCTTCTTCCAGCCGTATCCGGCTTTGATCTTGTCTGCGATGGGCGGTGTCTGCGGGGCTTTCTGAGAGAATATTCCCATGTCGAATGACTCGGCAAAGTCTCTGTTGACTGCGCCACCGGCTGCCATGAACGGAATGTCAACTTTCTTGGCTTTCAGTTTCTCGGCTGCCCTGGGGAATGCCGTCATTGTCGTGGTCATGAGTGCTGTTCCGGTGACCATCAGGGGCTTTGCTTTTATTACCTCTGCGACGACCTCGTCAACAGGCACATCTTTTCCCATGTCGATGACCGAGTATCCGCTGGATCTCAGCATGACTGCGGCGATGTTCTTGCCGATGTCGTGGGGGTCTCCCTCTGCAACGTGCATTACTACGAGACCTTTTGTCTCTCTTCCACCCTCGATCTTTTTCTCTGCGATCGCAATTCCGATTTCCATCGTCTTTGCGGCCATCATGATCTCAGGCAGGTAGTAAATGTGGTCTGCGTAGAGCTTTGAAACGATTTCCATTCCGACGACGAGACCTTTGTTGATAACGTCGAGGGGTTTCTGTGTTTTCAGCGCGTCAGTTGTGGCAGGGCCTACGTCCTTGAATTTCATCCAAACGACGGTCTCTGCTACTTTCTTGAGCGCGGGATCCTTCGGCAGCATTTTCTCAGCGATCTTCTCGGGGGAAGCTTCGTTCTGAGCTTTAATGTCATACCTTGTGAGGATCTTTGCGTAGTCTACTCCTTTTGAGCTAACCATAATTTTTTTCCTCCTTTGTGTGCAGCCGATATGCTCGGCTTACACTGCATATTTAATTGGGCCGTTTCTATATAATAGGTTTTATGGCTGGCTAATATATCCATACATATAAGTCTGGACGAAACGTTTATAAATAATAGTAGAAACTTTTGGGAATTGCACAGCCATATTTGAATAAAATAATTTTTTCAGCAGAATATTTACGATATTCGTATAATTTCAAAAATTAATTCTTTGCGTATTTGTAACAGTTCCCGACAAATCTCCCGGGTATTTTTGGGTTGGAAGCGAAGTGAATGTGTGTATATCCCGCGACGGTATTCCCGACCACCATACCGTCCCTGCCGTTCTCGATTCCGAACCCTCTGCTGAGACGGAACGCATACTTTTCCTGTTTAGCTGACGTCTTTGAATAATGGAACTCGTGTCCTCTGACCGACCAACCTTTCTCACAGAGCATATTGTCTTCCGCGGCGGTCATCTCGACATAACCGAGGGTCGCCCTGCTGTCGGTCATATTCGACACCGAATCGAAAACACCGCACATCTTGTGCTCCTTTCCATCCAGATCTATCAGGGACTCGGAAAGATACATCATGCCCCCGCATTCGGCATATATGGGCATCCCGTCATCGGATGCTTTTTTCACGGCAGCCATCATCGAAGAATTCCTTTCCAGATCGGCCGAGAACAACTCCGGGAATCCGCCTCCGAAATATAGGCCGTCGACGTCTGGAAGGTCGTCATCGATCGGAGAGAAAGGTACTATCTCCGCACCCGCCTCCTCCAGAGATTCTATGTTATGTATGTAATAAAAATTAAACGCTTTGTCCTTTGCGACACCGATCCTGACCTTCTTTTTTGGTGGAGTAGTTTGCCTGTACTCCCTTGATATCGGTGGTGCCGATCTTGCGATGTTTAAGATCTTCTCTATATCGACGCATTTCTCCACATGCTCGGCGATCTTCTCATACTTTTCGCGGTCGTAGTTCTCCGCTGCGGGAATGAGGCCGAGATGTCTGCTTTCCAGCTTCATGCAGTCATCCCTGAACACCCCGCCCAGGCATGGTATCCCCTTCAGGGAGCTCTCGAGTATCCTCATATGGTTCGCGCTCCCGACGCGGTTGAATATCACTCCGGCAAGGAAAACATCTTTGTCGTAATCTTTGAACCCGGCCGCGATCGCACCCGCGCTTCTGGCCATTGATCTGGCATCTATCACTAATATCACCGGGGCCTTCAATATCTTTGAAAGATGGGCGGTCGAACCCTCTTCGTTGATGCCGTCGACACCGTCGTAAAGCCCCATCACTCCTTCGATGACCGAAATCCCGGACCCTTCCGAACCATTGACGAAGAGTCTTTCCGCCTCGCTGCCGAACATCCATGTGTCAAGGTTCCTGCATTCTTTTCCCAGTACCATGGTGTGATGCATAGGATCGAGATAATCCGGCCCGGTCTTGAACGATTGAGGGTCCAGTCCTTTTTTCTGGAGGGTCATCAACAGCCCCATGGTTATTGTCGACTTTCCGGCTCCGCTGTGGGTGGCCGCAATAACTACTCTGGGGATGTTTTTAGGCATGTTGGATGTATAGTCCAATTGAGATTCAAACTATAAATAATATTGCTGGCACGACCCCTCTGAGAATATGTATGCTTTTGCGTCTGATTGAAAGAATAATATATCAACTTGAACAATTACACCGCCAATATGTATGTTTATATCATCGGCGGATTCCTTGGGAGCGGGAAAACCACACTTTTAATGAAACTTGCTTCCATGTACAGTAAAAGAGGCGTTAAAGTAGCGATATTGGTGAACGAATCCGGAGAGATCGGCGTCGACGGCGCCACCCTCAAAGCGGAGGGGTACGACGCGGTAGAATTGCCTGACGGCTGCATATGCTGCTCCCTTTCGGGAACACTGCAGAGCGCTCTTAAAAACATAAAAAGAGATATTGATCCGGATATCCTCATAATCGAGCCTACCGGCCTCGCTCTTCCCCACAAGGTAAGGGAATTGGTGAATATATCGATGATAGATCCCGATGAGATGTATATCATCGGCATAGCGGACATTCAGAGGTTCGACGACCTGATAAAAAGGAAAGAGGAGTTCTTTAAACGCCAGATGTTCGCCGCGGATTTCATTCTGATCAACAAGAGCGACCTCGCCACGCCCGAGAAAATGAAGGCGGCGATCCAATGGCTCAAAGCAGAGTATCCCGACAAACCGATGATCCCGGTATCCACCAAGACCGGGGAGAATCTGGATAAAATATACGAGATGATGAAATGAGCGGACACCACCACGATCACGATAAAGAATGCCACTGCAAAGAATGCGAGACGGAAAGGCACGATGAAGAGAAGACCTCGATAGAAGAAGCGGGAGGGGTCGCAGTAGGCCTTACCGGCCACATACACGGATACAACGCAGATGTGGGCGCGCGTTTCTCGAACGTATTGCTGACAACAGGCAAATGGGTCGAGAAAGAATCGGGTTCGCTGCTCGGACACATCAAAGCCGCGATATACAATTCAGACGGGAAAGGATTGACATTCAACCTTATCAACGTAAAGAACGGCGTCGAGCAGCACGGTACGCTCCCGCCGCAGGAGATCGTCAATTTTAATTTCATGTCGGCCGTGGTCGATGTGGACCCTCATGATCTGGAACATGTGATGCTGGATGCTTTGGTGGACAGCGGGATCGACTACTATCTGGAAAAACATCATCACCACCATGATCACAACCATGGTCATCATCACGAACACGATCATCATCACCACGATCATGATCACAACCATCACCACCATCACGATGGTGAGAAGGGCGAGAAAGAGGTCTGCAGCTGCAAAGCATGTGAGGACCGCAGGATCGAAGTGGCCGAAAGGGCCGAAAAAGGAACCATTTGGGATAAATTGAGGAGGAAGAACAAATGACAAAGGGATACGGAATATCTCTGGATATGGGTACCAGTGGTACGAGAGCGCATGCTGTGGATCTTTCCAGCGGAAAGATATTGTCAACATCTGTTACGGAATGCCACCCGCTGCCGGGTGCTAACATAATGGATCACCTGACATTCTGCATCAATGTGGGGACAGATCTCGCGCACGAGATAGTAATAGATACCGTGAACAAGGTAATCAAGACCCTCGGTATCGATCTGAAGAAGGTCGAGAGGGCCGCGATCTGCGGCAACCCCATACAGCTTTCGCTGTTCCAAGGGTTGCGTGTGGACGATCTCGCCTTTGCGGGAGAGAACGCTCACAAAGCAAGAGGCATAAAACCCGTGGACAGGAACGCCGGTGTTTTCTCGGCCGTTGACGTGGGAATGGAAGTACCTGACGGCTGCGAACTCTTTGTTCCGCCTTCGATAAGGCATGAGATCGGTGCTGATGCCCTCGCAATGATGTACAAGAGCGGATTCCTTGAGCAGAAAGAGAACTGCCTTGTAACTGATTACGGGACAAATGCGGAGATGGCCCTGAAAGTGGGTGACGACATCTTTACCGGTTCGGCCGCCGCCGGTCCCGCGATGGAAGGCCAATCGATAAAATACGGTATGCTGGCAGGCCCGGGCGCCATCAGCGACCTCGAGTACGACTTCAATTGGAGGAACATGGTACTGGACGAGAGCATCATGGCACAGCCCGGAGACAAGGTCGACTTCAACCTGAATATGGTCATCGAAGAAGGGCCTATGCACGGTAAGGCAAAAGGCATCACCGGGACCGGCGTTGTCGCCGCGGTCGCCGCCGCCCTTCACGACAACCTCTGGGAGAAAGGAAAACTCAACACAAAGGACGGGAAGATGTACTTCCAGGATGGAGTATATATTGATTCTCATGACATTGGCGAAGCGTGCAAAGCTATCGGTGCAATGAGGGCGGGTCACTTCACACTTCTTGAGAAAGCAGGAATAAAATTCGACGAACTCAACATCATGTACATGGCAGGTGCCTCCGGGACCTATGTGGATGCCGTCAAAGCGAGAGAAGTGGGCCTCCTGCCTCCTTCCTGCAAGAAGATCTACCAGTACGGTAACACATCGCTTGCAATGGCCACGGACATCCTGAAGAACCCCGAGCTCCTTGACGAGCTTCAGACCATAGCAGACGGGATCAGGGCCAACCACGTGATGTTCGCTTCGGATAAGACATTCGAACAGATCTACATCATGGAGCTTGCGTACTGGGACGAGGGAATGAGCATGGACATGTACAACATGTTCAACGAGATCGAAGGCATCCAGGAACTGCCGCCCGTCAAAGGGAACCCCGAGGTCATCAGGGTGGTCAAGCGTGACATCCCCGATCTCGGTGCCAGAGGACTCCGCATCATAAACGACATCGGAACAGAGCTGAAAGGATACATGAAGGGATGCACCGGCTGCAAGAAGTGCGAGAAGGAGTGTCCCGAGAAGGCGCTCACCGTGATGAAGGACAAGCAGATCGTTGTGAGAACGAAGAACTGTCTCGGCACCGCCTGCCTGAGATGTCAGTTCTCATGCCCCGAAAAGGTCTACTTGTACGACACTCTGAAGATCGAAAACAAGAAAAAATAAGTGGGGCATTCCGCCCCACCAAACATTTTTTTAATTTTCCATTACGTTCTCTTTTTCGAGTTCGGTCAATATCTTCTTACGAAGAGCCGTGAACTCAGGCGTGGCGCGATCCCTCGGGCGCGGCCAAGGGATCTCGATTATTTCCTTTATGGTTGCGGGGCGCTTGGAAAGGATAACGATCCTGTCAGAAAGGAATACTGCCTCATCGACCGAGTGGGTGACGAACACTATTGTTTGATCGTCATTCTCTATTATCTTGAGGAGTTGGACCTGCATGATGTTCCTTGTCTGGGCATCCAAAGAACCAAACGGTTCATCCATGAGTATCACCTCCGGATGTCCGACAAGTGCTCTCGCAATGCCAACACGCTGCTTCATGCCTCCAGACAGCTCGCTTACTCTCGAATCGATGAAATTCTCCAGACCTGCCAGCTTAATGTATTTCTCTGCCCTCTCGCGACGTTCTGCTTTGGGGACCTTCGATATCTCCATCCCAAACTCTACATTCTTCCTTACGGTTCTCCATGGGAACAACGCAAAGTCTTGGAACACCATGCCTCTATCCGCTCCTGGCTGAGTTATAGGCACATCGTTCAGAAGGATGTGCCCTGATGTGGGTTCTTCCAACCCCGCGATCAGTCTGAGGATGGTGGTCTTGCCGCTGCCGGATGGGCCGACGAGAGTTACGATCTCCCCCTTCTTTATCTCGAGATTGAAGTCTTGCAACGCCACCACTTCTTTGTCTTCTGCCTTGAAGACCTTAGACAGATATTCTAACTTGATTTCTCCGCTCATTCAATCCCCATCCTCTTTGTAAGCACCTTGTGAACATACTCAAACATTCCGGTCGTAAGTATTCCAAGCACTGCGATAATGCCTATTCCGACGAACACATTCGGCCAGAATCCGATAGATGCTTGTATTCCTACGAAATAACCTATTCCTCCGCCGTAAGAAGCGTACAGTTCGGATGCGACGATACACATCCACCCTATACCGGAGCCGATTTTTACTCCGTACATTATATACGGAAGAGCACAGGGGAACATTACCTTATAGAAGATCTGGGCCTTCGATGCACCGAGAGTTTTGGACGCATCGATGAGGTTCCTGTCTATCTTTGTAACACCGAACGTGGTGTTCGAAAGCAGCGGGAAGAATATTCCTATGAACACCACTAACATCGGACCCCAAGTGTATCCTGTTGCAAAGAGAAGTACAGGGGCCCATGCGATAGGTGCTATCGGTCTCAGTATCTCCAACATAGGATTCATGAATTCGCTAAGTGTCTTCGATGAACCCATCAGAAGTCCCATTGGCACGGCAACCAGCATTGCAAGGACGAACCCGCCGAGGAATCGCTCTAAGCTTATTCCGATGTGCGCCCACATCGTCATTCCAGATATTGGATCCCCATATGAAAACAAGTTAACAAATGCGGTCCAGACCTGTGTAGGCAGAGGGATCGCAGCCGAATTGACAATATACGAAACGTTCCACCAGATCAGAACGAAGATCGTCAAAGATGCGATAATGATCAGGACGGTCCTTATCAATCTGTGAAAAATATTCTCCTTGTCGTAAGGAATTTTTTTACCTACTCTGTTCATTCCGCCGTTAAAAGTTGTGATTGATCTTTTGAAACCGTTACCTACTCTCTTCAGTCCGCCGTTAAAAGTTGTGATTGATCTTTTGAAACCGTTACCCTCACTGCTATGATTTGACTTTGTTCTCATAATATCACCACATATTGACTGTGTTCAACACAACAGGAGGAGATCCAACGAAACCGATCTGGACCACTCCCGACATTAGGGCATTCATCACATCTCCACCAGCGCCGAAAGGTGTGCCGAGGTTGAGGGTCAACCCGTATTCGGCGAATATTCCTTCTCTTATCCCTATATGCAGTGCTATTTGGTGAATATCTTGCGCTAACACACCTACATTGATATTAATGTTTGAAAGATCCGAGTAATATGTCGACGGGCGACCCGCTGCGAGTGAGATGTAACTGTCATCCACCAGCCAATTAGCGAAAGCGGTAGATGAGTCGAATCCAATTTTATTGATTGTGTTCTTAAGAAGCCCCAGGCTTGAGTATGTATCCACCATCGTCTCGATACCGGCCCTCAGATTATCCAGTGAGTATGTGTAAACGACGTTTTGAAGTGCTGCGTTAATGACCATTTCGTTGCTTACTCCGGCGATGCTCTTTACGTACTCGACAAGTTTAGCATGGTTCGGACTGCTGACATTAACGGCATCTTGCAGCCACACCACAGATGCCGAATATGCAGACAGGAATCTCAATACTGCGTTAGGGTTGTCATATACGAACGCTCTGCTTGCGGCCACTACACAACACGGATGTCCCTCCCACAGTTCGCTTGTTGTCCCCACACCGTATGCGTTATAAACTCCGGATTGCACTGTGATGTTACTGTAGTGTGCTTCCCACGGTATTCCCCCATCGATCTGCCCCCCAAGCAACGATGTTCCCATATTCCCTGGAGCGACTGCCGTCCAATAGACTGTATCGCTGTTCCTGACGTCATTGTAAAGTTCGAACTTTAAACCGAGTGTGTTAACAACAAAATCCATCAAAATCATGTGCTGGATAGATGAGGGGCCCGGGGTAGCAAAAACATGCCCGCCCCAATTAGTTGTTGTATTCGGATCAAATGTTAACCCTATTACAGAATTACTGGCGAATATTCCAGATCCTTCCTCGTTCACCATTGCCACTATAACAACACGATCTTTCTGTTCAGCATTTTTAGAGAGATATATTGCGCTTCCGGCAAGGACAACAATAAGAATCACTACGACTGTCCAAACTTTAACGTTCAACGACTCACATCCAAAAAAAAGAACTGACACAATATATATAACCTTTTTAGGATATTTTATCCTATTTAGGATAATATTTTTGTACCATTGCCATTAATGGAACGTATCTTAATAATTGCTGTATCTTCAAAAACATTATTGTTGGTTTCTGGATAAAAAATATGAACCTACAAAGGATGCTGCAATCATGTTCGTTCACGTCAACGGAGTGGAAATCTATTATGAGATAGATGGTGACGGCTCGCCTATCATACTTCTGCACGGCAACGGCGAGCACCACCGCATATTCGACCGTCTTGTCGACGACTTGAAAAAGAACCATAAGGTGTTCTCGATGGACACGCGCGGCCACGGAGAAAGCGAAAAGGTGGACTCGTTCCATTATTCGGATATGGTAGAAGATGTCGCCGCCTTCATTCGTGAGCTAAGGATCGAAAGACCGATCGTATACGGCTTCAGCGACGGCGGTATCGTGGGGCTCATGCTCGCTTCGAAATATCCGGATGTCCTGTCAGGGCTCATCGCAAGCGGCCCGAACCTCACCCCCAAGGACGTCATACTGAAGGAACGTCTGCCGATGCGGATCGTGAACATCTTTAAGAGGGACCCTAAAGTAAAAATGATGATCGAAGAACCGAACATCACCGATGAGGATCTCATGAGGATCAAGATTCCGGTGTTGATCACGGTCGCGGAAAAGGACATCATCCCCATATCGCATGCGGAACATATCGCAAACACGGTCGGGAACGGAAGTCTTATCATCGTTCCTTATGAGGATCATGCGAGCTACATTGTGCATTCGGACAGGTTGTTCCCGCTTATATCGGACTTCGTTGAACGAGTCTCTGTCGCAGACCGGCAGATCTGACCGAAGCAATGATCATGCTTTCGGCCTCGGTTTCCTCTTTCCGGTGAACTCGGCGGAGACTATCTTGTACACACAGACTGCTTTTGCCTGATCGGCGGTAAAAACAGCTTCCTTCCCTGACTGATGTTTGAACATTATCGATAACGCTTCGCATTTTTCAACTGCGTCCTGAATGAAGAACACCTCGCCGTATCCGATCATGCTTGCAAAGTAATAGCCTGAGTTGCACGGAGTATCCGTGAACATCGGCTCGCCTTCGCTCGCCATTTCAAAGCAGACCTTGTTATTCTTTCTGAGAATGTCAATCTTCTTCCCTTCATGCGCACTGTGAAAGTACAGTTCTAAAACACCGTTCTCAAGGAATTTGTAACCGAAGCTCAGGGGGACCACATACGGTGCGCCGTCGTCGACCATCGCCACATGGCAGGTCTTGCACCGAAGGATGATCTTCTCTATTTCATCCCTATCTTTTACTTCCCTGTCCTTTCGTCTCATTTTTCACGCCGTCGTCCCCGGACCCTTTGCGGTCCGGTACAGATATATGACATATCTTATGAACACGTATACGACCATAAGTATCGCCGCGGCCACGGTTATCTCTCTTAGTATCACGAATATCTCGACGGACGAGAGCCCATAGTATTCGCCGAACCTGTAGAACGACACTGCGCTTATCACAAGAGGGAAAGTGAGCGCCGCATAACTGGGATAGAACTTACTGTTGAGCATTTTCGGCATGTATGCCATAACGGCAATGTAGCTGACAACACTCAATATGATCAGCAAAATAAGGACGAACTCGGGCGGCGAACCGCCGAACGCCGAGAGACCGCCGACTATGCAGAGGTTGGCAGGGGCGGCGAATATCGCGATCTGAGGGGTCAGCGGTTCCGGGATCTTCCTGACCTTCAGCGTACGGTAGGCCGCCAGCGGTAAAATGATCAAATACCCTATGAGTCCGCACCAGAATAATATCTTTCCGAGATCCTGCATCCCGAACGTCGGAGAGGTTACGCTTGCCACCACGTATCCGACAAATACGATGACCCAGCTCGGGAATACCGTCATCATGTTGAATTTGAGCATGAATTTTTTTACAAAGAAGAACATGAACACAAAACTCATTATGATCGCTCCGAGCCAGACCGCAAGTGCGACATCGAAGGCGAAGTTTTTTATGTATGTGGAAAGGAGCATGAGCGTCATCGTATACGTCGGCAGAACTGCGAAAGCGGCGGGATTCTCTATGTCCTTGATTATCCCCCGCCAATCTACAACTATCCTGATCGTGAACAATGCCATTATTATTGCCGACAGTGCCGCAAGTATGCTGTACGAATAGAGATCATACCTCTGGGAAAGAAAGATATCGAGGGATGCGAGCGCCAATGCCAGGCCGCATATCGGTACCGGTACCTTGGAAATGAATTGTCTTGCGTTCACAATGATGTCCTCTTTACTCTGTACGCACTCTGCTGAATATAAGCTTACGTTCTGTGCGTTCTGGCATAGTCTGCGTTCTCATAAAGGGCATGCGCACACTATCGGCGCATTCTGAACAAAACCCTTGTGCAGGATGGTTTAGTGCAGGAGAAGGGATTTGAACCCTTGTATCACTAAGAACAGGATCCTAAGTCCTGCGCCGTTTCCGTGCTTGGCTACCCCTGCTTACTTAGACCTGACGACCGTTTTCTTTATTATCATTTTCCTCTCGAATAATGTGTTATGGAGGATTTTGACCGCAATTTACACGGATGCGACACCAAGACGACGCCGAGTGTCGTCTTGGCTTTTCATTTTTGTTTTACAGGAACCAATATTCCAGAATTCTTTCCACCTTCTTTCTGAATATATCCTTTATCTGCCAGCTTTGCCAGAGTCCTCTGTGCTGTTCTGGGATTAATATCCATTATTTTGGGTATATCTGCAGTTTTCCGTACTGTTCCTTCATAGATCAGCTTATAGACCTCCGACTCGGTTTCTGTCATGTTCAATGTATTCATAAATGCCATTTCAGAATCATTTGTTTCTCTTACATCTGGAGAGAAACCAAGGACGTTGAGAATTGTGTTGGGTATCTCCTTTATTGCATTTGTGTGAAAAAGATAGTTCACTTTTGCAAGTTCGCGTTTTGCATTCCATTCCAGTGTTTTCTGTTCTTCTTCTCTGAGGCGCTGATATTCACGTATCATATACAGTTTGAACTCTACCGATACCCAGGATGCGAATTCGAAAGCAATGTCCTTGTGCGCAAATGTTCCTTGGCTATAACGCCCGCGGCTGGCCGTTATGCCAATAGCGTTTGTTTTTCCCACCCACTGTTCGACTGACAGTGTGAATGCGTTATATCCCGCCTCGTTTCTAAAGAGGTCGAATTCGACCCCTTTAAAATCGGGGTTGTTCAATGTTTCCCACAATCCGAGAAAGGCAATAGTCTCTTTTTTTCTTAGCCGATTCTTGATCACGTCTTTTGTGCTCTCGTTCTTAAATCTGGCTATATCTGTCAGCGAGATATAATATTCTTGTGCGATGCGTTTGTATCGAACATCAATGCCTTTAACAGTTAACTTATCTTCTGTCATCTCTGCTTCTCCTTTATGCAAGGTGTTCCTTCACAGAGGACAATATTCGGGGTCGCAGGCCGTATTGTACTCTAGGTCCTCAGTAGCGACAAAATGCTTCCTTTATCCGTTATCGCTACGGGCCGAGCCTTGTTTTCCTTACCGAAAATATGAGTGTGAAACGAGTATAAAGTCTCCAGGGGGGTATCCGAAACTGATCCATATAAAACAGTGATCCTCCTATGATGTAGTGCCAACAAACAACCACAGAAAAATCATTTGCGGGAGGGATATCCAGACATAAAGATGGATCCGTTCGTTCCAGATGCCGTGCGCATCCATCCGAACTTGTTTTCGGCACAAATAAGAAACCGAAAGTGAGATGCGGGGGGAGTACATTTCATACAAGGCGACATGTAACGGGTGCGGTGTAGGGTTTATCCAACACGGTCTGTTACTAACGAAACCCAATTAAATAAAAAACAGATATACATTGAGAAAGAGGAGCCAAGATAATGAACATTCTTGATAACAGCGGCAAAGGCCTTTTGCTCGGTAATGAGGCCATCGTAAGGGGCCTGATAGAGTCCGGAGTGAAGTTCGCATCCACATATCCAGGTACCCCTTCCTCTGAGATCGGCAACATATTGTCGGAGATCTCGGAGAAGATCGGGATGTACTTCGAGTTCTCCACCAATGAGAAAGTGGCGCTCGAAGCCTCCGCTGCGGCAGCCTGCTCGGGTGTAAGATCCTTCGCTTTCATGAAACATGTCGGCGTGAACGTGGCCGCCGATTCTTTGATGACGTTGGCGTACTCCGGAGTAAGGAGCGGGATGCTCGTACTCAGTGCCGACGACCCTTCTGCGCACAGTTCTCAGAACGAACAGGATAACAGATACTTCTCTTTGCTGTCCTTGCTGCCGATGATCGAGCCCTCGACCCCGGCCGAGGCAAAAGAGATGATAAGCTATGCGTACGAAGTATCGGAGAAGCTCAGCCTGCCGGTGATATACAGGACAACGACCAGGGTCAACCACGCAAGATCGATCGTGGAGTTAGGACCGAGAGCGGACACACCCGCGAAAGGACACTTCGTCAAGGACGACAGAAGGTTCGTATGCATACCTGCCTTTGCTAAATTCAACAGATTGAAACTGCTTGAGCAGAACAAAAAGGCGCAGGAACTGTCGGAAATATCGCCGCTCAACCGCATCGAAGGCAGAGGCGATGTGGGTGTGATCACATCCGGAGTAAGCTACACATACATCAAAGAATACACATCAGGCGCATCGATCCTCAAGATCGGGTTCACTAATCCTCTTCCGGAAAAGAAGATCGCCGATTTCGTTAGGGGAAAAAAATACATTATCGTCGCCGAGGAGCTGGAGCCTTTCCTGGAGGACCAGGTATTCCGTATCTGCGCACAGAACGGCATAAACGTTCCCATTTACGGAAAGAGGTCCGGACATCTGCCCAGAGAGTGGGAATTCTCTCCGGACACGATGAAGAAGCTCAAGGACCTTCTCAAGGTAAGAGAAATGCCTACGCCTCTTGCCCAGCCTGACATAAAGCTTCCCAACCGCCCCGCGACATTGTGCGTTGGATGCCCCCACAGAGGCATGTACGCAGCTTCAAAGAAGGCCGTGGGAAAAAGAGATGTGGTCTATTGCTCGGATATCGGCTGTTATACTCTCGGGGTGCAGCCGCCGTTCAACGCCGCCGACTTCGTACTTTGCATGGGAGGCGGGACCGGAGCCGCGGGAGGGTTCGAAAAGGCCACCGATCAGAAAGTTGTATCTTTCATAGGAGATTCGACATTCTTCCACGCAGGCATCGGACCGCTTACATCCGCGCTTTTCAACGGCCACAAGATCGTACTTGTCATACTGGATAACAGGACGACCGCGATGACCGGCCATCAGCCAAACCCGGGCACCGGAAGGGACTTCGGTACGAACCGCACCGGACCTATCGACCTTGAGAATATGGTCAGAGGACTCGGTATCGAATTCATAAGGACCGTTAACCCATATGACGTAAAGGCAGCAGAGAAAGTGATGAGGGAGGCTCTGGACCATGACGGCATCGCCGTCGTCATATCCAAGTGCCCGTGTCCTCTGGAGCTTAAGAAGAGCAAGACCCTGGTAACAAGGGAGTGTCACGTCAACCAGGATAAATGCATCCATTGTTTCACCTGTGTGAAAACAATATCATGTCCGGCTCTTTTCAAGAAAGGGGAGACAATCACGACCGATCCGACGCAATGCATAGGATGCGGTATGTGCGCGAATGTGTGCCCCAAGGGTGCGATAGAGGTGGGAAAATGAGATACACAGTGCAGATCGTAGGAGTCGGCGGGCAGGGTGTGCTTCTGGCATCCATGGTGCTTGGCACAGCGGCAATGAGGGGCGGACACGAAGTATCCATGAGCGAGATCCACGGGATGGCCCAAAGAGGAGGCAGCGTGATATCCACACTTCGTTTCGGCGATGATGTGATCAGTCCTCTCGAATCGACGGGCGGGGCGGATCTAATCATGGGATTCGAGCCGGTGGAGACATGCAGATATCTCAGTCTCGGGAACAAGAAGACATTCGTTCTTATGAACCTGGATCCGACGTACCCATCGATGGTCGCGGCCGGATTCGAAGAGTACCCTGCCATTCAGGGACTTGTGGACTCGGTGAAGAAGATCACTCCGAATCTCAAAACGATCGAAGCAACGAAAGTTGCTGTATCAGCCGGTAAAGCGATCGCGGCAAATGCGGTGATGATCGGCGCCGTCGCGGCGGTGAAAGGATTCCCGCTGAAGAAGGAACTCCTGAAAGAGGTCCTGCTGGAGACCGTGCCGGAGAAATCTAAGGATCTGAATTCGAAAGCCTTCGATATGGGTTACGAACTTATCTGAAAACTTAAGAGAAGAACTTAGCGGGGAGCAATAGGGGGGAGACTCCCCGCTGTTTTTTGTTGATCTTGAGTTCTTAAGGTGTTTTCTGTTCTTATCAGGAAGAACTTAGCGGGGAGCAATAGGGGGGAGACTCCCCGCTGTTTTTTGTTGATCTTGAGTTCTTAAGGTGTTTTCTGTTCTTATCAGGAAGAACTTAGCGGGGAGCAATAGGGGAGACTCCCCGCTGTTTTTTGTTGATCTTAAGTTGTTATCCTGATTCCGTTGCGTACACGGATCTCCGGCATCTTGCCCGAGCTGTTCCTCTTCGTGTATTTGCTCTGGACCATCTCGATCTCGCTCTTTATTCCGGAGACGATCTTCGCTACGGTCTCATCAACGAAAGGCATTATCGTTTTGTTGACTGCGTTCAATGCCTCGCTCATTGTTGCGTTCGGCATTATCTGGAGGATCTTGTCGTTCTCTATTGTGAACGTGTTGGGGCATACCGCCCTTATGTGTCTGAGGCCCTCTCTTGCGACGGGGATCTTGCTCGTCTCGAATGAGAACGGGTTGATCCCGATCGTGAATGTCATTATGTCATGGCGGTTGCAGATCTTTGCCACTTCGGACGTTGCGCCGGTTCCAGTTCCGCCGCCGAGTCCGGTGATCAGGAATACTATGTCGTATCCGATCAGCTCCTTTTCGATCTCTGTCTCATGGACCTGAGCGCACTTTCTGCCGAGTCCCGCATCTCCGTTCGTACCCTTTCCCTGCGTGACCGCTTTGCATATGTATATCTTCTTATCTGCGGCTGTTTCGTCCAGGGCCTTCCTGTCTGTGTTAATGGCAATCGTATCTACCGGTGCGAGCGCCTTGTAGAATGTGCTTACTACATTGCATCCCGCGCCTCCGAGACCGACCACTGCCACGCGAGGCTCGATCTGGATATCAGCTTCTGTTGTGTTTGCGTCCATATTTCGTGCATCCCCATGTTTTTACCGGCGAAGAGGTGCCGAAGCACCTTCCCATCCTTCACCGGATCGTTTTTCCCATCCTTTTCTTCATTTCATCGCTGAGGTCTTTTGCGCCATCGCCAAAGCGCGGTTCGCAGCTTCCACTTCGGACTCCTTTGTGACAATTCTGTCCATCGTGCATTTCCTGACGAACTCCTCTTCATCGAAGGCAACGCCTTGTTCCACCATCAGTCTGATGGCTTCCATCTGTACCTCTTTGAAACGGACGAAGATCCCGTTTCCCGCACCGTTGGCACCCTCCTTTTTCAGGTTTATGTAGCCAATGATCGCGTCCCTGATGAAACGGGAGCGACTTTTTACTCCTATCTCGACCATGAAGTCATCCATTGTTTGGGTGTCTTCTTTTCCCATCCTGATCGTGATCGATTCTTCCATCTCTCCCATTTCATCATCTCCAAGTGTTGTAGAGTCCCATCCCTTCGCACTTGTGTATTACTGCCAATGTAATATTACATATATAAAACTTCTTACAATTGTAAGACAATAATCAGGTTTTGTAAGACTTATCTATCATTTCTTTGATAATTATTCAAAGATTTGATGTCAATTCGTCTTGGTCATACATCGTGTAACGCAATAAAAATGTTTCCACAATAATATCATGAAAATAGTAAGACAATTCGAAGATCATTCTTTAAGGGCACGCTCATATTCTTTTATAGTATATTATTTAATTAAGAGTGATATTAAAGCGTAAACACCCCAGAGGGCTCAGATGTCCGGTTACAGTGAAATGGAAGGAAAATGGCAAGCGGAATGGTCAAAGAACAAACTCGACCGGGCGAACACGGAACTCGGAAAACCCAAATTCATGCTCATATTCGCTTATCCCGGAGTTACGGGATTCCTTCATGTCGGACACCTCAGAGGTTACACATACGTTGATGCCATCGGCAGATACAAGCGCATGACCGGATACAACGTCATGTTCCCGGTGGGCACTCACGCGACCGGTAACGGCGCCATAACTCTTGCTTCAAGGGTCGCGAACAAAGATGAGGATTTCATAGAATATCTTTTAAGGAACGGCTGCCCGAAGGAGAAACTGAACGATCTGAAGGACCCGATGAAAGTGGTCGATTATTTCAACGAGGTCTATGTGAACGATTACTGGAAGAGATTCGGATTCCTTGCCGACTGGAGAAGGTTCACGTGCACTTTGTATCCCGATTACACAAAATTCATTCAGTGGCAGTTCAAAAAGCTGAATGAACAGAATCTACTGATCCAAAAACCGTATTACTCCCCGACCTGCCCGGTACACGGACCTGTCGCGGTGGATGCTTCCGAAACGGACATCTCGAAAGGCGGCAACGCCGAGGTCCAGGAATATACCCTTTTAAAGTTCAAACACGGAAAAGAGTACTTGGTCGCTGCCACGCTCAGGCCGGAGACCGTTTACGGTCAGGTATGTTTCTGGGTGAACCCCGACGTGGAATACACCAGGATAAAGAAAGGCGGCGAGACCTGGATCGTTTCCAAACCGGCGGCGGAGAAACTTCAGCTGCAGAAGGACGGCGTGACGATATTGTCTCCCATATCCGGAAAGGACATGATCGGATGGACGTGCGAGGCGCCTATGCTGCATAAGAAAGTTCCGGTACTTCCCGCATCGTTCTCCGATCCGAACGTGGGAAGCGGGCTGGTGACATCGGTACCTTCCGACGCCCCCGACGACTGGATATCGCTGGAAGCTTTGAAGACCGATACCGCTCTCGCAAAGAGATACGGCCTGTCCAAAGAACTTCTCGATTCTGTTATTCCCGTTTCCATAATATCGATCGAAGGTTACGGAGAATTCCCCGCTCAGGACATCATAAAAAAGATGGGGATAACTCAGCCGGGGGATCCGAGACTCGACGAAGCTAAAAAGCAGGTGTACAAGGACGGCTACCATATGGGCCGCATGAAGGACATCTGCGGGAAATACGGAGGGATGAGGGTCGAGGAGGCCAAGGACAAGATGAAGCAGGCGATGATCGATTCCGGGGAGGCGGAATTGTTCTTCGATCTCACCGAGGAGGTGGTCTGCAGGTGCGGACAGCCCGTAAGAGTGAAAAGGATCGACGATCAATGGTTCATCAACTACGGTGACGAGAGCCTTACGGAAAGGACCGACAAACACTGCTATGACATGGAGATCTATCCTCCGGAATTCTACGAGAATGTTCATTCCACTCTCAAATGGTTCAGGGAACGCGCGTGCGTGAGACAAGGCAACTGGCTGGGGACGAAGTTCCCCTATGATGAGAAATGGATCATCGAAGCAATATCGGATTCGACGCTTTATCCTCTGTATTATATCATCTCGATCTATGCGAATGAGAAAAAGATAGTTCCAGAGAACATGACTGAAGAATTCTTCGATCATGTGGTACTGGGCAAGGGAGATGTAAGGACCGTATCAAAGAACACCGGCGTTTCCGAAGACCTATTGAAAAAGATACGCAGGGACGTGAAATACTGGTACCCGCTGGACATCAACCTCGGCGGGAAAGAACATATGACTGTGCATTTCCCCGTTTATCTGTTCAACCACAGTGCGATACTTCCCGATGATATGCTGCCGAAGGGTATCATTGTCAATTGGTACATCACCGGAAAAAAGAACAAGATCTCCAAATCCAAGGGCGGTGCGCAGCCGATACCGGGAGCCGTAGAGCAGTTCGGCGTCGATGCGCTCAGACTGTACTATGCGCATGTTGCGTCCATGTTCGTGGATGTCGAGTGGAGCGAGGACATCGTCATCACGTACAGACAAAGGCTGGACAGGATAATGGGCACCGTTGAAGAGCTGCTCTCATCGGGCACCGGTGATAAGAAGGAGATCGACAGATGGCTGATATCCAGATTCAACGGCTATTCCGCTTCCGCAAGGGCGGCGATGGAAAAATACGACCTCAGGCAGATGGCCACCGCAGTCTACTTTGAAATGCTGAACGACATAAAATGGTACGGCAGGAGAGGCGGGAAGAATAAAGAGACCATTTCTGAGGCGTTGAGGATCTGGATCTCCATGATGACGCCGATCACCCCCCACACCGCAGAAGAGATGTGGAGCAGGGCGGGATTCAAAGGATTGGTCTCATCCTCGCAGCTTCCCGAGCCGGGCATGACGTCGAGCTCCGCCGAATACGGCGAAGGATTGATCAGAGATGTAATGTCAGACATTACCCAGATCAAAAAGGTCACGTCCGCGGAACCGAAGAGGATATTCCTCTACACTACCCCTTCATGGAAAACGAATGTCATGAAGATGGGTCTGGAAATGACGGAGGAAGGTAAACTCGACATACCCACACTGACAAAGAAGTGCATGGCGGACGAGGAGCTCAGAAAGAACGGCAAGGCCGTAACGGAATTCGTTAAGAAAGTTGTTACAGATCTATCCAGATCGTCTTCCTCATCGAAGAGGGATATGATCGAAATGGATGAGTACTCATTGCTGACCTCGGCGAAGGATTTCCTGAAAGAAGAGCTCGGTGCGGAGGTCGACGTGTTCTCGGCAGACGATGAAAAAGCGTACGATCCGCAGAACAAGTCAAGGGCCGCTGTACCTGGGAGACCGGCGATTTATCTTGAATGATGCCCCCTTACCTTAATGTCACGTTGAATGCTTCGGCCTTTCCCTTGATCTCTGCGATAAATCTTTGTGTGTTCAGAGTAATCTGAAAACTTTGAACACACAAGGTTTCACCAGAGCCGATATTGCATAATTATTATAGGTTTCCACTTGATACAGTAATATATGAGCTCCGCAGACACAGGCTGTAATGTCACTCTCGATGAATTAAAGGAGATAATCGCACCTATCGCCGAAAAATACGACATGATCCGCGTATATTTATTTGGGTCGAGAGCACGCGGGGACTGCAATTAGAAAAGCGATTTTGATTTTTGTGTTGTCGCTCCTGAAGGATGCACTCTCTTTGACCTCGGTGGGTTTCTTTATGACTTAAGGGACGCTCTCGGGTCGGAGGTGGATGTTGTCTGCGAAGAAGGCGTAAAGAGAAGACCACACCTCATGGAGGAAATGCTGCGCGACAGGAAAGTCGTCTTCGAAGCGTGACTTCGAGAAAATAGGGGAAATCTTCAGTCTGTTGGGTGTTTCTGGATGTGCCCCGAAAGGGTTCATTCCCATCTCTTGTATAGGTTATGATCTATCCCGACCCTGTCCAAACATTTCCCAACGACGAAGTCGACCATATCTTCCACAGACCCAGGCTTGGGATAGAATCCCGGATTGGCATCCATTATCACTACGCCGCACCTTGCAAGTTTCAACTCATTTTCCAGCATAATCGCACTCTTCGGCGTCTCTCTTACGACCAGAATGACCTTTCTGCCTTCCTTGATGCTGACCGCTACCGCCCTGGATATCAGAGTATCGGATATCCCGGATGCGAATTTTGCCACAGAGGACTCGCTGCACGGAGCAACGAACAAACAATCGTAATGGTAAGATCCGGAGGAAATGGAAGCGAATAGATCATCGTCATCGAAGACCTTGTCAGCCATCGCTTCCGCTTGTTCGACGGACATCCCCATCTCTTCGGGAAGGATCATCTTTGCGGCCTTGGACATCACCAATATCTTCTCTCCGGGAAGCTCTCGGAGGAGGCGTACCCCATAGATACTGCCCGAGGCGCCTGTGATCGCTACCACCGACCTCAAATCATCACCTTAATCTTATTGTCTCAAGGTTCAGCGGCGCTTTCGTCTCGATGTTGAATTTCTTGTATATGGATGATGCCAGATCCGTACATTTCCTGTCCTCCCCGTGGCCGATTATTATCTTGCTCGGCTTAGGTTCGAGGGATTGGATATACTTCATCAACTGCTTACGGTCGGAATGTCCCGAGAATCCGTCGACCGTGACGCGGTTCATCTTTATGTCCAGGTCTATCTGCTTGCCCTTGCTGTTTAGAGTTATGTCCTGACGCCCTCTCTGTATCGTTCTTCCCAGACTTCCTTCCGATTGGTATCCGACGAATATCAGGGTGTTCTTTGCGTCATCCGCCCATTCTTTGAAGTATTCCATCACGGGGCCGCCGGCCATCATACCGCTTGTCGCCAACACTATGCAGGAGTCGGGCGAGTGGCAGATCTCCTCTCTCATTATGGAGGTCTCCACCCTCTTGAATATCGGCGACAGGAAGGGATTCTCGTTCTGCTGGAATATCTGCGTCCTAAGCTGACTGTTCAGATATTCCGGGTATGCGGTGTGGATCGCCGTCGCCTCCCATATCATTCCGTCGAGATAGACGTTCATCTGGGGGATCTTTCCCGTGCGCATGAGCTCCTCGATAACCAGCATGACCTCCTGGGACCTTCCCACCGCGAACACTGGGATGAGTACTTTCCCGCCGAGTTCTGCGGCCTGCTTCAGGATCTCTTTCATCTCTTCCGATGCGTCCACCCTGGACGGCTGCACGTCGTTGTGGCCGCCGTATGTCGATTCTATGACCAACGTCTCCAACCTCGGGAACCTGTTGTTGGCGGGATTGAAAAGCCATGTCTTCTCGTATTTCGTGTCTCCGGAAAAAGCGACGTTGTGCAATCCGTCGCCGATGTGGAAATGAGCTATCGCGGAACCGAGGATGTGTCCTGCGTTATGGAATGTCAACCTTACATCGGGTGCGATGTCGGTCGTTTCGTTGTATTTGAGTGTGATGGTGTGCATTATCTCTTTGCGCACGTGCTGAGCCTCGTACTGCTGTTTCTTCGCCTCGCCGAACCCGAGTTTGATGTTGTCAAGCTGGAGAAGTGCCATAAGATCTCTCGTTGGTGGTGTACAGTAGACCGGCCCTTCATATCCATACTTATAGAGTGCTGGTAGCGTTCCGCAGTGGTCCATATGCGCGTGTGTGACGACCACAGCATCAATCTTTTCCAACGGCTGCACTTCCGGTATCCCGAAATAGGGGGTGGCGTCGCTGCTCGGATCGAGACCGCAGTCGATGAGGATCTTGCTGTCCCTAGTCGTCAAAAGCGATGCGGACCTGCCTACCTGCCTGAATCCGCCCATGGTCGTTATTCTTACCCACTGATCCCCCAGCATAGCTGGCCTGACGAGGTTCCTTGCGACTGATTTCAGCATCTTGTGCCTGTCGTCCTGATATGTGCGTATGTATCCTCTGACATCGGAAACGGTCTTTGACGGTATGGGGGGTGCCCTGATCACCTTTACATTCCAACCCGATTCTTTCTTTATGTCTGACAGCAGCTGGCCTTCTTTCCCGAGAACCTCGTTGGGATTTATCGCCTCGATTATCGCTTCGCCTGTCTCCTCGATGAAATTGACGTCAAAGACCTCTGCCGATCCCGGTATCATGGAGAGGATCTTCTCCCTTACCGTTTCGGTGTCCTCCAATGTGGTCGGGTCCGGCCTTATGTCCACTCTTCTCCTCAGGTTCTGGGCGAGGGTCCTCGGCAGTTCGTCGTTTCCGGAGAATTTGTCGTATTCCGTTGTATAGATCACGACCACGGAGCCCTCGAAGGCTATCGCCGATACGTTCATTTCCTTTGGTATCAGCTTCTCTACTTCTTCCCTTAGGTTCTCAAATATTCTATCCGGGTTCATATGAAATCCAGCTTGTTATGGTGGAATTAAAAGATGTTTGAAAGAAAGGAATTAGTTCGGATATGCGAATCCGAGTTCTTCGCATCTTGCTTTGATGCTTTCCTGGGGTATCTCCTCGTAGCCTTTCGGCCCGATGTATGAGATGAGCATGCCGTCCCCCGATCCGCTGTCCCTCCTCCTGGAAGAGTTTAGCGCTGTAATTGCAACATCTATTGCTTCTTTTTTACTCATGTTCTTTTTGAACGAGGCTTCAAGGGAACCCATTGCGAACGTAGAGCCGGAACCTATCGACATGTAGTTGTCCTCGATGTATCCTCCGGCACCGTCGACGCTGAACACATGGCCGCCGGTGGAGTCGTGGCCGCCCACTATCAGTCCGAGATAGAATCCGTTGCGCATGACGTTGGCGACGAGTGTCGCCGCCGCTTTGACGGACATCGGGGATCCTCTTTTCATCGAATAGATGGAAACTTCGCTCTGAATGAACCTTACCATCAACTGAGCGTCGCCTACTACTCCGGCGATCGTCATTCCGAGGTTGTCTGCGAGCGGGTAGACCTTTTGAACATTGCTGTGTGCGATCATGTGGCTCATTGTCGCTCTCTGGTCGGACGCGAGGATCACACCGTCTTTTATCTTCATACCGATGGTGGTCGTTCCGGTCTTAAGCGTCTCCTCGCTGCCGGATACTTCCGGAGGCAAGGTCCTGATTGTATACTCTCCAAGTTCAATTGTTTCCTCGTTGCTCATTTTTTTCCCTTCATGTAATGAAATGCAGCAAAATGCAATCTATCAGCATAACAAAGATGCTGCTGACCACATTGATACTCTCTCTTATATACTTTATTAGGGTGGTTTATAGGAAACCGTCACCGTGCCGATCGGTCCTGAAGTTCACCGCTCTTTCTATATTAGCCCGAGATGAGTTGATATAACGGCGTTGTAACGGCCGCTACACGGACATTTACACGGACATTTACCTGGACATTTACCTGGACATTTACCTGGACATTCGAAAGTGATGAAGAGGTCATTGATGTCTGGTTATAATGGATCGTACTCCGACCAAAGCGTTTCGGCAAGCAGGAATCTTCAAAGTACAGAGACTTGAGTTCAAAAAAAATGTCGGAAAAATGTTTGAGGGAAAATGTTTAGTCGGGGTCGATCACTTGAACATTACGTTCCTGTGCACTCTCCTCTTCTCCATCTCCGCGACCATCGGGAGTCCGACGGCGACTCCGGTATCCTTCGTGACGGCCGAGACGGTCACGACGGCATCTTTCTTCGCCTTGATCCTGCACTTGCCCTTCGAGTTCGTTTCCACGATACCGGACTCGGTCTTGCCGTCCTTTACTATCGTGTATGCGACCGCCGCTGCCTTCACTCCTTCGTCTCCCTGTGTCACGTTGAGGAACAATCCTCCTCTGAACCAGAACGCTATCAGGAGCAGTATCAGGAGCGCTATCAGCAACAGGGCGACCCACCAGACCCATGCACCTATGCCGCCCACACGTTCTGTGTCAGTGGGGCCCGGTCCGGGTCCTGGGCCGGGACCAGGTCCTGGGCCTGGCTCGACGGGTTCCGCCGGAGCGGCCGTACTTTTTACCTCGATCTTATGATCCCCGTCTACGCTGTGGAACGTGTACGAACCGGAGTTGATATCGGCTTGCGTTAAAGGCGTTACGTCCACCGTCACCGACATTATGCGGTAACCGCTCTTCGCAGAGAAGGTGAACTTCTTATCGATGCCTCCGTTGACCGTCACCTTTCCCGATGGCGATATGGTGGAGTTGCCGTCGGCAGAGGCCGTTATTATGTAGGTATCGGGGCCTGCCTGTATGATGTCCGGCTTCCCGCTGCCGTTGGTGTCGTATCCCCACACTGCGTAGACGGTGACGTCGGAACCGTTCAGGGTGACCGACGTTACCATGGTCGACGGAAGGGTGTCGGCCGCTCTGAGTATCGTCGATGTCTGAGTTGTGCTCCAGCCCACCAGCAGCACGTCCTCGCCGCCGACCTGCGCGTGCGTCGGGTCGGCGTAATTCGCGTCTTCCGCCTGCAGGGATGCCTCGTCGAGGTTGTAGGTGCTGTCGGGCAGGTTCGCTATGGTGTATGAGGTGGCGCTGACGCCGAAAACACCGCCGTTCGCATTCAAGATAAGATCGTCGTAGCCGGCGTTATTGATTATGCCCCAGCCGTTGGTTGTCAGACCGGTCGTGGGGTTAATGCCGGCAATATCCGCGAACGGAATCGGAAGCCTGTAGTCACCGCCATATGAATTGAGAGTGCCGTTCCCCCCTGCGCCGACCAGCGACCAATCCTCGGTGGTTGCGGGAATGTTGGGGATGGGTGCGATCAGCAGATCGACGGTCCCATCGTAAATAGATGTTATTGGACCCATGAACGCATCGCCCCTATAGTTGTTGTCGATGAACCCTTGCTTGATCGTGAAGTTCAATATGAGCGTTACTTCACCTGCCGGATTGCCGATAGAGTTGCGCCCTACAGCGAAGTTGAGCAGCAGTGTATCGGATCCGGTGATCGGCGTATTCCAAACAACGCCCGAGGGAGCCGAATAGTTTGCCTGGGGAGTCAGTGCACCAAAGCCGGCAAAGCTCAGTTGTGTATTGTTATATACAACATACATGTTAATTCCATAAATGCCGTCCCCTTGAGGCGCATCGAACGTTGCCATGAGCGATACCGAGTCACCTACATTCAACAACGGAGCGTGCGGTACCTGTTCTAATGTTATACTGCCTCCGTCCCCCTGGGCCGCCTGGGACTGGTGGGTGCTTATGATCCCCGCCAGTGATATGCTGAGTATTACTGCCAGTGCCGCTACGAGCACAATGGGCAGGATCTTTTTTGAATTCATTTTTTTCCTCATCGATCTTCTCTTTACTTTTCCTTGATTATGTTTCAACTTATGCTTAGTGTGATCTTTACCTCTGTTACGACCATCCTGACGTGTCCCTGGAGAACAGCGGCGATGTGATGTATGCGTTGATCGCCGAGTAGTCCGCCACGGTGACGCTCCCGCTCCTGTTGATATCGGCCAACAAGAGCGTGTACTGATCATTCACAACAAATCCGGAAGTATCCCGGCTGAATGCCGGAGATGTTATGTACGCATTAAGCGCGGACATGTCCGCCACGGTGATGCTTCCGTTCCTGTTTACGTCTCCTGGCACGACCACGATAACTTCCGCAAACACAGTCGGGTCTGCCTTCAGTGACACTGTCACCTTGGCCACTCCAGACTTGGCGCCGTGGATGTCAAGACCGTTCATCGTCAGGGTATCGGCGAGCGTTCCGACGCTCTCGAACCCGGCGATGTCAGTGAATGTGATGTTCACATCTGCGAGAGTGTATGCCAACAATCCGTCCGCAGTCGTCGGTGCGAGGGTGAAGAAGTTGCTGCGTGCGACACGGTTCTGTACGCCGGATGTGAATGTCTCCTTGATATCCGTCGTGCCGTAGCTCGCGCCTGCGCCGAACTTCTGCTGGATGATCACGATGCTCGGAAGGTTGAGGGTCATGTCCAACGCTTCTAGGACATCGGGAGTGCCGTTGCCGTTGCGGTCGTATCCCCATACGGCGTAAACGGTAACGTCACCGGCGATGTCCACGGATGTCACCGTCGCGGGAAGGGCGTTCCCCTTCTCCAATATCGTTGCGACGGCGGACCCTTCGGTCCATCCGACGAACAGAACGTCGGTGAGAGTGGTGTTGTACATCTCTTGTGCGTGTGTCGGCGTGTTGGTGACGTCGAGGGGATATCCTGTCTGCACAGGCAGGTTGTTCACAGGACTTACCATCGCCGAGTCAAGCGTTCCGCCGTTCGGATCGTAGGTTAAAGTATATGTGTTATCGAAGACCGCGGTCAAGGTGTAGTCGGCGTCCGTGGTGAACGCGGGGTTGTTCGCAACGTTCACGTTGAATCCCGTCGGGTACGACGCTCCGGTCCAGTTATAGAACCATGATATCGAACCGTCAACTGCGGTCACGGTCACCTGATCAGTCGGCGTGAAATATCCGGTGTACGGGAGTATCGCCGTGAAGCTGGGTCCTCCTGTCACCGCTACGGTTATCGAACCGTCTCCGCCTGTGACATCCGTCTTATCCAAGGTCAGGGTCGTCGCCGTCGAAGAGTCTATGAAGCGCGCCGTCAGGGTGTAGTCGGTGTCCGTGGTGAACACCGAGTTGTTGGCGATTCCTGGGTTGAAGCCCGTTGGGAATGCCGCTCCGGTCCAGTACGAGAATACCGATGCGGACCCGCTCACCGCTGTCACGGTCACCTGGTCGGTGGGCGCGAACTTCCCCGTATAGGGGAGTATCGCAGTGAAGGTGGGTCCTCCGGTCACCGCTACGGTTATGGAACCGTCTCCGTTTGTGATATCGACCTTATCCAAAGTGAGGGTTGTCGCCGTCGAAGACTTGACAAAGCACGCCGTCAGAGTATAGTCGGTATCCATGGTGAAGGTTGAGTTGTTTGCTATTCCTGGGTTGAAGCCTGTCGGGAATGTCGTTCCGTTCCAGTACGAGAATACTGATGCGGATCCGCTTACCGCGGTCACGGTCACCGTATCTGTGGATACGAAGTGTCCCGTATATGGCAGGGTAGCTGTGAAAGTAACGCTTCCGTTTACCGCAACGGTAATGGAACCGTCTCCGCCGGTGATGTCTGTCTTATCCAAGCTCAAGGTCTTGGTCGTTGACGAGGCAAGGAAGTTCACAGTGATGGTGTCATTCGCGGCTATTGTGAGGGAAGCGGGGCTGTATGCCAATATAACGTTGGCCGGCGTCTGGATCATGTTGCCAAAGTAGTATCCCGAGTCGGGTGTCGCCGTGAACACGGTCGCTCCGCGTTCGCGGCCACGGTGTAAGTTCCGGCCGTGAACGTTCCGGTGACGCCGGACACGGTCGCGGAACCGCCTGCGGTGACCACGAGGGTGAAGTTGATCGTCGTTCCGGTTGGTCCCTCGGCGGCGAATGTTACCGTTACGGATGTCATTCGCGGCTACTGTGAGGGTGGCCGGACTGTATGCCACGGTGGCCGAAGCGGAACCGGACTGTACTATGCTTATAAGATCCTGTCCGGTGCCTGGGGTAGCCGTAAACGTCAGATTATATCCGGACGATACAGGTATCGAGACAATAGACGATGTTGTTACCGTCGCTATGGTCGTTATGCCTGCCGCTACTCCGACCGATCCGGCTCCGGAGACGTTAACTGTTATGTTGTAAGTCAGCGTTGCGTTACCCTCGAACACAGCGTAGATCGTGTCGCCGTTGGCCACGGTGTATGTGACGGGGCTGACGTTCGATAACGTTCCTGAGTTCTGCTGGAAGCTGACGAAGACGTTCGGTGATACCGCCGTTGCCGTGAAGGTCAGGCTGTATCCCGACGCTACGGGTATAGCGACCGTAGATGTCGTTGTGACAGTCGCGACGGACGCCGCACCTGCGCTGACATTCACGGACCCTGTTCCGGTGACGTTGACGGTTATGTTGTATGTCGTTGTCGCGCTCGAGTCGAATACCGCCTTGATCGTGTCGCCGTTGGCCACGGTGTATGTGACGGGGCTGACGTTCGATAACGTTCCTGAGTTCTGCTGGAAGCTGACGAAGACGTTCGGTGATACCGCCGTTGCCGTGAAGGTCAGGCTGTATCCCGACGCTACGGGTATAGCGACCGTAGATGTCGTTGTGACGGTTGCGACGGACGCCGCACCTGCGCTGACATTGACTGAACCTGTTCCGGTGACATTGACGGTTATGTTGTATGTCGTCGTAGCGCTCGAGTCGAATACCGCCTTGATCGTGTCGCCGTTGGCCACGGTGTATGTGACGGGGCTGACGTTCGATAACGTTCCGGAGTTCTGCTGGAAGCTGACGAAGACGTTCGGTGATACCGCCGTTGCCGTGAAGGTCAGGCCGGTGCCTGCCGATACGGGCACAGCCAATGAGGTTGTGACAGATACTGTCTGCGAATATCCTGTTCCAGCTACCGTCACGCTGCCTGTCCCGGTAATTTGGACAGTTATGTTTGTGTAAGCGGGGTCCCAGGTCATCTCCATGTTCTGGCCGGTGAGATCGGATGTCACGGTCGTGTTGATGTACGTGGACGTTACGCCGAGGTATCCTGTGTGTGTCAGGTCTGTGACGGCGACTGTTGCTCCGTAGGGTATGCCTGATATGGTGTATGCCCCTCCGGCCGTTGTGGAGACCGTCGGCTGCGCCGTTCCGTCAATTGTGTGAGTTATTACAACGCCTACTAACGGATTCTTCGCTGTGGTGTCATCGGTGACGATACCGGATATCGAGACCTCCGTGAGCTTCACCGGCAGATATCCGTCGCCCGGGCTTGCGCTGTGGGCGTCGTAATCGCTCTGTGCGTTCATCGAATAGATCTCGGGCTGGTCGTCCGCCACCCGTACCACCGGGTGCAGGACCGTTCCGTTCGACAGGTACACGTTGTAATCTTCCTGAGAGGCCATGCCTGGGAGCATGAAAGCGAAACTCCTGTAGCCTGCCGGCAGTTCGAGTGATGTCAACACCGTGGTGGTGTCTCCGTTGCCGTAGACGCGGAGCGTCGATGCCGACGATGAGGAGATCGCTCTGTTCAGAACGGCGTTGACGTAATAGCCGTTGCCGTTGTTGCCTGATCTGCCAGTATGGATCGCGGGCATGTTCCCGTTCGAGTATGCCGTTACGGTCGCTGTGCTGTCGATGGTTATGTTCCCGTCAATTGCCGCGCCGCCGATAGCGGTTGCGGTCAATATGCCGCCGATTACGGATATGTTGCCGCCGATTTCACCGGACGCGCCGCCTATTCCGGCACCGGCGCTGCTTGTTGCCGTGACCGTAAGCTGGCCGTTGCCCTTTCCGACGGATGCTGCGCTGTTGACAGTAAGAGAAGAGGTCTTTCCTCCCGCGTGCTCGGCGACGTTGATGCCGCCGTGGACGAAGCTGCCCACCGTTGTGTTGCTTACGAGATATGTTGTATCCATAGCAAGCAGCAGAGTAACGTCCGCATTGCCTTGCAGCGTTATGTCGCCGATGAGATCTATGCTGTCGAAGACCAGAGTAACGTTCACGCCGTCCTGTATTATGATCTGGTTGAATATGGACGTGCCGTTCTTAGGCTCATTGGGATCTCCCGGCGAGCGCAGACCGCTCTGTGTGATGAGGAATACCAGACCGTCGGCGTTCGAATCGAATGTCAGCGTGCGGTCCGGGCCCGGCACTGCGCCGCCGGCATAGCCGCCGGTGCTGTACGGTTGGGTCGAACCTGCTACTGTGTACCCCACTGTCGGGTCGCTCAGTGTTGTCTCTGAAAGATCGATGGTGCCGGCGATGTCGAAGTAATATTGGAACACTACCGTATCCAACACCAGCTTGTCCAGGGGTACCGACACAGTGGCGGGAGGTACGATCGTCAATCCCGATACGGCCTTCGCCGTCACGTTGAAATGAGCGTTCGTTCCCATCTCTTCGATGATACCGTCGGAGGTGCTCTTCAGGATCGTCGTTCCGTTGAAGTCCAATGCTATGCCTGCCTTCTCGGTCATGTTGGGAATGGGTTCGTCATAGTATGTTATGGCGGGGTTGTCCCTGTCCACTCCCTTGTAGTCGCCGGTTACCTGTGTATAGACGTTGTCGATCGTATAGGATTTCACATATGTCCTTTCGATGCCTTTGCCGTCGATGTAATACACTCTCACCCAATACGTCCCGTTCTTGCTCACGTCCATCTTGTAGTTGCGTAGGTCCTGAGTGCCGCCGGGCTGTTCCGGCATGCTGTTGGTCAGGCCGGTTATTCCGGTCTTGGTATAGTTGGCGCCTCTGTCGCTGTTCGCCGCTGCGGTGAAGCCTGCGGTGAAGGTGGTCCTGCCATAGGTCGTGTCGGTCGTTCCGACTCTGTACCACTCTATGCCCTTGATATCCCTTTGAGGATACGTGATGTACTTGTTCTCCACCTTAGCGTAGAAGGTCACCGGGTCTGCGTCCGTATCCGTTATGAACGCGACGCCTGACGGGTCGGATGACAACGTCATCTTTATACCCAGAACTATAGTTAATTTGTTATCGTTGTTGGTCAGTACGTTGAAGTCCTCCACTCCGTATCCGTACATCTCGTTCTCGGCCTCGAATGTCCGCGTTCCCGAGGGCACCCATATCCAGGCCCTTCCTGTGGAATCGGTGTATGCCTCGTAGGTGTAGCCGTCACCGGGAAGGTTCGCGACCGTTACGAGCTGATCGGGGACGATGGCGCCTTCCACTGTCTTAACGGTCACTTCCACGCAGTATACCTGCAGTGTGCCGTGGGCCGAAGTAAGCAGAGGGGTCATGTTGTTGTTCGTCCTCGTGTTTCCCGTCGTCCGTCGAGAGTCCCGGAAGCTGAATGGTTACCGCGTTTCCGCTGTTCGCCGGATAGATACTTCCGGAGTCGAAGTGGTTCGTACCTGTGGCATTGACCGTCCCGGCGGGGTTGGCCCCGCGCCGATACCGTTGTAGAGACCGCGTGCCTTGACTGTACTGTTTGAACCGGTCACGAAGGTGTTTCCGCCGTTTCCGCCGTTTCCGTTTCCGCCGGCTGTACCTGCGGCTCCAGGGGCGCCGTTGGTGCCGTCTGTACCCATACTAGCAACTCCGCCGGTACCGCCTGCACCGGCACCGCCGGCTGTACCGCCTGTACCGGCACCGCCGCCGCCTATACCTGCGCCGTTGCCGGCACTTGTGGCGTTGACCGTGCAACGAATAATATTAACCGTGTTAACCGCACCGCCGGTGCCGCCTGCGCCGCCTGCGCCGCCGTTTGCACCGTCACCGCCGTTACCTCCTTTATCCATTACTGTTCTAGTTGCAGACCATCCGCCGGAGCCGCCGTTACCGCCAGCGCCGCCGGAGCCGCCTGTGCTGCCTGCGCCGCCGCCGATACCCGCACCGTGGCTGCCGCTTACGGAGTTAACAATACTGTCGGTTAATTGGATGTTGCCGCCGTTGCCGCCTGCACCACTGTTGCCGCCGTTGCTGCCTGCATTGCCTGCGCCGCCGTTGCCGCCGTTGTTGGGGTTGCCGCCAACAACTGAACCATCATTACCATTGCCGCCTGCGCCGCCTGCGCCGCCTGCGCCGCCTGCGCCGCCTGCGCCGCCCACACCGCCCCCGATGCCTGCGCCGTTGCCGTTGCCTGTGGTGTCTATTTTACTATTGGTTATCTCTATAGTGCCGTTGGCTCCGCCGTTGCCGCCGTTGCCACCTGCTCTGCCTGCGCCGCCTGCGCCACCTGCAGCAGAACTGGCACTGCCAGTACCCTGACCTAAACCGCCTGCGCCGCCCACACCGCCTGCGCCGCCTGCGCCGCCACACCGCCTGCGCCGCCGCCGATACCGGCACCCCCTCTGTCGCTTCTAGTCTCAACTGTGCTGTTGGAGATTTTTACCGTACCGCTAGCCCCGCCCGCATTGCCTGCGGTGCCTGCGCCGCCGCTTGCACCGTTACCGCCGGCACCAGCATTAGTATTTCCGCCGGAGCCGCCGCCGTTGCCGCCTTTGCCGCCGTTGCCGCCTTTGCCGCCGTTTGCACCGTTACCGCCGTTGCCGCCGCCTATGCCTGCGCCGCCGGCATTGCTTATGGCCTTGACTTTGCTATCAGTGATCGTGATCGTCCCGCCGGCACCGCCTGCGGTGCTTGCGCCGCCGTTGCCGCCTATAGCGCCATCGAAGCCTGGGAAACCGGTCGCAGTTGCACGGGTATCACCGATGCCGCCTATGCCGCCGTTCCCGCCGGAGCCGCCGGAGCCGCCGGAGCCGCCGCCGATACCGGCACCGCTTGTGCTTATCGAGTCGACTGTACTGCCTGTTATTGAAATCGAATTATTATTACCGCCAGCTGCGCCGCCGTTCCCGCCGTTCCGGGCGTACCAGCAATTACGCCCGGCGTTCCATCCGTTGTCTGCGCCGCCGTTCCCGCCGTTCCCGCCGTCCCGCCCGTTCCCGCCGTCGCCTGCGCCTATGCCTGCGCCGCGGCCGCCTTGGACGCTTATTTGACTGTTCACGATATTTATCGTGTTTGCATGACCGCCTGCACCTCCGGTAGACCCGACCCCTGCATTTCCGCCGTTCCCGCCGCCGGTGCCGCCATTCCCGCCGTTCCCGCCGTTCCCGCCGTTCCCGCCTGCGCCGCCGCCGATGCCTGCTCCACCGGTGCCTGATGCTGTCACATTACTGTTCACTATCTCGATCGAAGTGAATGTACCGCCTGCGCCGCCTGCGTTGCCTGTGCCGCCTGTGCCGCCGCTGCCTCCGCCGCTAGTAGTGCCTACGTTGGCGCTACCGCCTTGTCCGCCTTGTCCGCCTTGTCCGCCTTGTCCGCCGCCGATGCCTGCGCCGCCGCCTACAGCAGAGATCATTCCGCTGCTGTTGATGGATATCGTTCCTCCGCTTCCGCCTGCACCCCCGAGACCGCTGGCGGCTGAATTACCGCCATTACCCATTGTACCTATGCTTGATGTTTGTTGAGAATCGCCGCCGTTTCCGCTACCTCCGCCGATACCTCCGCCTCCGCCTCCGATACCGGCGCTCTTACCGTTGCCTGTAGCAGTAACGGTTGCGTTATCTCTGATCGTGATATTGCCGCCGGCGCCGCCTGCGTTGCCGGAACCTCCACCGCCAGCTGCGCCGCCGTGGCCTGCGCCGAGGTTGACACCGAGTCCACCGCTGCCGCCGGCGCCGCCGCTGCCGCCGGCGCCGCCGCCTATGCCTGCGCCGCCGCTGCCTCCTTTGGCTGAAACTGACGAACTGCCTTTTATGGTGACCGTTCCGTCTGCGCCGCCGATACCGCCTGCGCCGCCTGCGGTACCGTTGCCGCCTGTGCTACCAGTGCCGCCGATACCTCCGTTCCCGCCTCCTCCTCCGCCTATACCTGCGCCGTTGCCGCTGCCTACTGCAACTACATTACAACCGTCGATAATGATCGTTCCGGCCACAGCATCTGCTGCTGCAGTGCCGGCAGTCCCGGGTGTAGCTGTGGCATAATTACCGGCCGTGCCGTCGATACCGCCGTCACCGCCGATACCGGCATTGTTGCCTGTAGCAGTGGCGAACAGCATGCCGCTCTGCTTTGCTTCGCTGCGGCTCTCGATCTCCAATGTTGCCCCATTAGCTACACGTATACCCTGGTTGAACCAGATCTTTACCTCATCTGAGATATGGAAGGTTACATTTGCCCCGTTCTGGACATACGGTCTGGCATTGTTGACCTGTATGTCGGTTCCGAAAAAGATCGTCGGTCCCGAGCCGCTTAAGAATTGTATGGTTGTGAATAGGTTCGTTCCCATCGTACTCTGTACGATCACATAACTCTTACCGACTGAACCGGTATCGAAGCTCAGCGTCAGGTTGGGGCTTGTTCCCCCGACAGTATAGCCGATGCCTCCGGCAGTAGTCGTGCTGAGGTCGATGATCGTTGAACCTTGGCTGCCGTTGTAAGTAAGACTGAAAGAACCGTATCCCGTTTCGTTCTCGGCTACGATCAGTATGTTGTAATTGTTCATTCCGAGTGTCAGCGGGAAGTTCGTGAATCCGGCGTTGCTGTATGTGCCGCTCGGCAGCGTTACCGATCGAAGCGCCGACCAAGATGATGGGTTATTAGGATCGATCGTATTGACGCTGTAGTAAATCTTGATAGTCAGTGGCTCATTGCCGCTGCTTGTGTTGAACGCTGCGCTCACCCGCGCCTCTGAACCTGTCGAACCCGCCACTGCCGAACCGCTCACTATGAGGGGGGATGTCACGAACGAGACCACGGGGCTGAAGTATGTTCCCGTGTTGGATGATATATATGTTTGCATGTAATATTTGGTATTGGGTATGAGTCCTGCGACCGACAATGTTTTAGGACTGTTCGCATCAGCCGGTGTCCATGAGACAGACGTCGATGTCTGAAGCTGTCCGGTTGATGTGACTGTCGGGGATGTGCCGTATCGGAACCCGCCGCCGGAGAAGGCGGCGCCGTTCATTGTGTGTCCGGTGCTGGTGAAGGCCGCACTGTTCTGAGTGATGTTGCTGACTGACGGGTTACCCGCTGCGGGGTCCGTGACCGTCCCTAACATCACATTAAGCGTTGCGATAGTGTTGCCCGATGTGATCACGGGGCTGCTGGTCGCCGCAAGCACCACCGGTCCCGCATATGTGCTGTTGTATGCGAAGATGTTGTCGCTGCGTGATGCGTTGCCTGTTGTGTAAGCAAAACCCACGTAGCTCGCAGGCAGGGTCAGACTGTTCAGCCTTCCCACATTATTGCCGTTGGCGTATACCTCGATCTGCGTTGTCCCCGTCGCCGATGGAGCTGTGGTGAAATAGGCATTGACGAAGTAAGCATCTCCGGTGTTAGCTGCACCGGCGTCGATGGCGGGTTTGGCAGCGCTTTGTGAATATGCCTTTACGTTGGCCGCACTGCTGATCCTTATTGTACCGCTGCCGCCTGCGCTTCCGCCCCCTATACCTGCACCGCCGGCGGTGCCGCCTGTTGCTGTCACAGTGCCGCCGTTGATAGTGATATTACCGCCTGCAACTGCGCTATTTCCTCCTATCCCTGCACCGCCCCCGTTCCCTGTTGCTGTCACAGTGCCGCCGTTGATAGTGATATTGACGCCGGCTACTGAGCCGCCTATACCTGCTGCGTTTGCAGTTGCCGCTGTGACAGTAAGCGAACCTTCACTGCTTCCCGCGGCGACCGCACTATCGATATTGATGCTTGAGCCGGCAGTCTTCAGTGTGATACTGTCGGTGATCGTTGTAGAACCGCTCAATAATATGTTCAGAGTGGAAGTGCCATTTACTGTGATGCCCTTCATCAGGTTTGTGCCTTTAAACTGAATGCCGAGAGTCGAGTTGGCCGCTAAACTCACGGTCGTGCTTGCTGCGTTGACCCCTTCGAACGACATTGACGTGTTCACAGTATTTTGAGTGCTTATCGATGATACTTTACACGTGCCTGTGCTCTGTATTATCTGGTATCTGTTACCGGTAGCCGCCGTTGTGAAAGTCAGCGTCATACTGGGGCTTGTGCCGCTCAATGTATAACCGGTGTTGTTTCCCGTAACCGTGCTAAGGTCTATCACATATACGGGTAATCCTATCTTGACATCCTGGATCGTGTATGCTTTTGCAGAAGTGATGACCTGTGTACCATTCGATATCTGCCACACTTCTCCGCCGGAATATAGGTCATTGTGCACATATAAGTTATAAGATTGTACCGAACTGCCTGTGGTGAAAGCAAAGTTAAGATAGTTCGCAGGCAGGTTCAGCGTTCTCAGTATATTCGCAGAATTCCTTATGTCGCCTGCTCTGTACACGTCAAGCACCGTAGGTTGTGCAGATCCCGTCACGAAACGGGCATTGATAAGATAGACACCGATCGTGCTTGAAGCGTTCGCATCGATGGCGAGTTTCGTCGCTATACTTGAGTAGGCCGTTATGTTGGCCGAGCTGTCAATGTTTATTGTCGGGGAGGTGTTGGTCCCATTAGCGCCGATGCCTGCGCCCGATGTCGCGCCGCCTGTCGCTGTGATAGTTCCTCCGTTAATAGTGATGATACCGGTTCCATTAGTGCCTATTCCTGCACCCGTACCGCTGCCTTTCGCTATGATCGTTCCGCCGTTGATCGTTACATTTCCGCCGTTGGAACTCTGAATGGTGCCGATACCTGGGCCGTTACCTGTGCCGCCTCCTGTAGCGGTCACGTTGCTGTTGGTGATCGATATTGTGCCGCCAGTGTTTGAATTGGCGATGCCGCCGCCGCTCCTGCCCGTTGCGGTCACCGTGCTGCCTGTTATCGATATGGTGCCGCTGAGGCCTGCGTTGTTGATACCTGTGTTCCCGATGGCGGTCACTGTACTGTTAAGTATGGTAATGGTGCCGTTTCCGATGTTGGAGATGCCGTTACCTGTGCCTGTCGATTCCGCATAAACATTGCTGCCGCCGTCAACATTGATGTTGGTCGCTTGCATGCCTGTGCCTATACCTGCGCCTTTGGATGTCACTGTGCTGTTAGTGACGGTTATGCTGCTTGCGCAATACATACCGATCATGTTTGTTCCGCCGGTCGAGGTCACTGTGCTGTTAGTGACGGTTATGTCAGTTCCGCTGTACATACCGTAGCCGGTTGCTCCGCCGGTCGAGGTCACTGTGCCGTTAGATATGCTGATTGCGCTGAGGTTCATGCCTGCGCCGGTGCCTGTCCCTGTGGCGGTCACACTGCCGCCGTTGATGGTAACAGTACCGGCGCTGCCGCCGATGCCGTAGGCACCGGAGTTAGCGCCGGCGAACGCTGTAACGCTGCCGCCGTTGATGGTAATGGTCCCGGCACTGCTTATAGTGGTACCGCCGGTACCTATACCCGTTGATGAATTGATACCCCTCGCAGTCACGGTGCCGCCGTTGATGGTTATATTTCCGCCGGGTATGGTACCAGTAGTGCCGCTGCCGCCGATGCCTGCACAGTTAGAGGTGTTTGCCGTTACCGCAAGTGAGCCGTTCGTGCTGCCGGGCACAGATGCGCTGTCAATGATTATCGATGCTACCGCTGCGGGAGTTGTCGTAGTAGGTACTAAGATCGATCCGCTGATTGTATTTGTCCCTCTGATGAGCAGATTCACCGTAGCGCTGCCCTGTAAGGTGACATTTCCTGTGATAGTGATGTTACTGAAGGTCACGGTCGTGTTCACGCCGGTAGCGAAAGTGATGGTTCGCGACAAAGATGTCGTGGTGGTCTGTGTTATCTCATATGTGTTTCCGTTCGCCAAAGTAGTGAAGGCAAGCGCCGACCCGTTGAATGTGTAACCGGTGCCGTTCCCGGCAACATCTAAGTTGATCTGATAATTGGCCGCCGACGAGTCATCCGAGTGACTCACGGTATAAACAGCCGTTACGGCCATTATCATCACAATGAGCGCCAGCATGCCGTATTTTACGGCAGAGCGGCCCTTTATCCTACTTCCAGTTCCCCTACCTGTTTGAACCATAATTAAACAACTCCCCACTTAATGTTTTTAAAGAAATAAACACCGGCATACGCGGCCGGTCTCGCATAAGATCTTTGTGGAAAAGGTTTTGTAAAAAAAGGGTCATCGCGACCCTTTGTAATGTAATACTATGATCTGCTTTCGGCGGGTGCGCCGGCCGCAGTATCGCGGCCGTTCGGCGCTCGCATGACGGTCTTAAGATATCCGATGCGAGACGGGAAAGAACATACAGACAGAATAACCATTCGAAAATCTGCCGTACAGCCGTACGCCTGAGCGGTTCAGGAACGATGTGTTCCTCCTTGATCACGCTTAGATTTTCCTCTTTGCCGACAGTCCCCGCTTCCGTATTTACGGAAATATAACTGTGCGCCTTATGACTCGGCGGGACCGCCGTGTCACTATGCCGCAAAACAGGTAAGAAGCATGGCTCCCCCTCCACCGATTGTAAACCCCCTATCAGAGTCTCCTCCTCTCTCCGACCCGCACATTAAGTAGACCATAATAAACATTTCTCATACACCTATATCTTTGTCAACATAGTATCAAAAACATACTATTAAATATATATCCTACATATATGAAATCGATATGGCCGGTTTTGCGGCGGGCTGCGGTCCGGTTCTGCGTCGTTATTGACGGCAACAACATTTGGGTCCGCGCTTCCGCCATACTGAGGACGCCGCATAACGTACTTCCGCTCCGCCGCCGCAGCCGGAGAAGGCGGCAAAAAAATGTAAAAATAACTACCGAAAACATCTGGTTTTGTAACAGCTTTTTATACTGTTTTTCGGGAACGGAAAAATCGATCCATCCAACTTTGGGAGGTTTAATTATGGTGAACGTCATCCTGTTTTAAGATGGGAGTTAGACCACATGGAAATAGGGGAATGGTTGGGCGAAGATAACCAACTCGGTATAGATATTTGGCAGAAGAAATACTGCTACAACGGAGAAACGTTCGAACACTGGCTGGATCGCGTCAGCGACGGTAACGCTGACATCAGACAAATGATCGTCGAGAAAAAGTTCCTGTTCGGGGGAAGGATACTTGCAAACCGAGGCCTTCACAAGACCGGACTGAAGATAACACTCTCGAACTGCTACGTCGTGACGCCGCCCGAGGACTCGATAGAATCCATATTCGAATGCGCCGGGAAACTTGCGAGAACATTCAGCTACGGCGGAGGCGTGGGGATAGATCTTTCCAAGCTTGCTCCGCGCGGTGCGAAGATCAACAACACCGCATCCGAGACATCGGGTGCTGTATCGTTCACCGATCTGTACTCAATGGTGACTGGTCTGATCGGGCAGCACGGAAGGAGGGGGGCGCTTATGCTCTCGCTCTCCTGCGAACATCCCGATCTCGAAGAATTCACCGGTGTCAAGACCGATGTCGACAGAGTGACGAAAGCGAACATGTCCATCCGGGTGACCGACGAGTTCATGGATTGCGTTCGGGAAAAGAAGAACTTCGTACAGAGATTCATGAGGCCGGAGACAAAGGACAAGGTGGAAAAGAATCTCAACGCATATGAATTCTTCAAAAAACTGTGTTATGCGAACTGGGATTACGGCGAGCCCGGATGTCTTTTCTGGAACCGCATCGAATCGTGGAACCTTTTGAGCGAGTTCCCCGATTACCATTTCGCGGGTACCAACCCGTGCGCGGAAGAACCTCTGCCGGCGGGCGGAAGCTGTCTTCTCGGAAGCATGAATCTTTCTGTTTTCGTTAAGGAGGGGGAATTCGACGAGGAGGACTTCAGACGCACCGTCGGAATATGCGTGAGAGGATTGAACGATGTCCTCGAAGAGGGGTTGCCTCTTCACCCGCTGCAGGAGCAGAGGGACTCCGTCAGGGATTGGAGGCAGATCGGCCTCGGGATAATGGGTCTTGCTGATATGCTGATCAAGATGGAGCTGGAGTACGGGACCAAGGAAGCGATGGATTTCTGCCACATGCTCGGGTTCATCATGGCGGATGCCGCGATAAGGGAATCCGCGCTGATCGCCAAAGAAAAAGGGAAATTCCCTAAATGCAACATCGAGCAGATCATGAGCTCCCCTTATTTCTTGGAGAACACTTCCGAGGAAACAAGAGAACTGGTAAAACAGTACGGGGTAAGGAACTCGCAGCTGCTTACGATCGCACCGACCGGAACACTTTCGACGATGATCGGGATCTCCGGCGGCATCGAACCCATATTCGCCAACTCATACGAAAGAAGGACCGTCTCCCTCTCGGACCGCGATGAGTATTACAAGGTGTATACTCCCGTAGTAAAGGAGTACATGGACAAACACGGCGTGACCGACGAAAAGGCTCTTCCGCGTTTCTTCGTCACGGCTCAGAACTTGGATTACAAACAGCGCCTGAATCAGCAGGGGACCTGGCAGATGCACATTGACGCATCGATCAGTTCGACCGTGAACCTTCCCGCTGATTTCCCGGAGAACGAGGTATACGACCTATACCTGTATGCCTGGCAGATAGGCTGCAAAGGAGTGACCGTGTTCAGGGACGGATGCAAGCGTCTCGGCATACTTTCCGCAGAAAAGGCGGAAAAGGAACAGAAGAAGACGGACGAGCACGAGAACGGTAACGGCAACGGAAAGAAGAAAAAGAGAGGATTTGTTGAGAACGTTGCCGATGATGTGGTCGGAAAGAAGAGGAAACTTATGACCGGATGCGGAAGCCTACACTGCACAGCGTTCTTCGACCCCCACAGCGGCGAACTCCTGGAGGCATACCTGAACAAGGGCTCCACCGGAGGATGCAACAACTTCATGATCGGATTATCCAGGATGATATCGCTTGCCGCGAGGAGCGGCTGCGACATCAACTCTATCGTGGATCAGCTGAAGAGCTGCGGCTCGTGTCCGTCGTATGTCGTGAGAACATTCACGAAAAGAGATACCAGCAAAGGATCGTGCTGCCCGATGGCGGTGGGCTGGGCGCTTCTCGATATGAACGCGGAGATGCAGAGAGAAGTGAAGGGCATATCCTTTGAGGCGGAGAAAGAGACCGTAGCAAAGACCAGGGCCGTCATCAACCCCTGCCCGAAATGCGGCGACGAGCTGCAATTCCAGGGCGGATGCAACATCTGTAAGACATGCGGATGGACCAAGTGTGATTAATCCCTCTTAAAAACCACTTTTTCATATTCTTTTGTTATGAAATATTGAAAGATCAATGCTATGCCCGCTCCCGCCAGCAAGCCAGTGGCGACCCTTCCGGCAAGGAGATCGACATTGAAAACAAACTCGATGCCCCATTCGATAAGGGTCGAAACGATCATCAGAACTCCTATCAACGGGATCGTTTTGTTCTTAATCGGGATCACAGATATTTTTTCATCTGTCGCAATAAGGCCTACGATCGCCCCTGTCAAAATGGAAACGTCCCTCTGGCAGAAGGCCATCTGCGAACCGTTGATAATGAATGATCGCGATGTCTCCTGATGGCAGAACAGGTCGCCCAAGAAATAAACGCCTCTCGAAAGAGGGTCGGCAAAGGAAAGTTTGCTCCAATTGTCGATCACCCCCGCCCTGCCGTCCAGATCCGTGAAGGAACCGTACGGATGCAGCAAAGGCAGCAGTATCATCAGCAGTAGGAAAACTGCCAGGAACAGGAGTATAGCTCTGCCCGGCGATGATACTTTCATGCCGTTCAATTGGTCTTGCTGTATTTATTGTTGATTGACGGGCGGAACCGCCGTTCCGCCCGAAATAATAACAAAGTTTTGACGTATCACAACCCGATGCTCGAACACAGCACGAACACTATCAGAGACACCGGAAGCATGAATCCCAATCTGTATGCGATGTCCCTGATATCCACTTTCCCGTTCAGGAACGATGTCAGTATCGACACGAGTATGCACAGCTCGATCAGATATACCGAAAGTATGGCCGATGTGTTCCCAAAGTCAACCCCGTCCATCACTCTGGATATGGGCCCGAGCATTGTCACGCTCATACCGAGGACCAAGGGTGCGAATATCGCCGCGGTCCCCGTCATCATGTCGGTCATGCTCTTCAGTTTGTTCCTTATCCCCTTTCTGACGATGTCCTGGTCCTGTATCTGTCTCCCCACCGATACCGCAAGCCTTCCCGCGTCCCTCACATCCTTCTGAGAACATCTGTAGACGTCACAGAATACTCCGGAAATGCGGGTTGATATTTTCCCGACCGATGCTCTGATCGCCGAACACGCATCGCCTCTGCATATCCCCATCTCTCTGTAAACGCTCTCCGCAACAGTTGCACACTCCGCCCTCGCACCTATCGCCCTGACGATAGAGGTCTCGAAGTTCTCACCCGCTATCAAACGGTTCCCCAATTCGAATACGGAATCCTGAAGGCACAGCTCCTGCTTCTCCCTTGTCCTTTCGGACCTTATGTACGGCGCGGCGTATATCAGGATCGCAGCACCCGCGGCCAATGCCGCTGCGGTGAGAGATAACTGAAGGTCCCCGGTCACCTGATAGGTGATGAATGCTACTGGCACCGAAGCAAGGCCGGGGAGGATGTATTTCGGATCGAGATTCGATGACGGCTTCATAAAGGGGTTCTTTTCTTTTATCGAAACGATCAAAACGAGTATCACCGCGGGTATGAACACCAAGGTCGCGACCATGATCGGCATGCTTCCTATTGAGGAACTTCCGAATATCCCCCCTAAACTTAGCATCGGAAGTATCGACATAAGCACCATCGGCACCATTATACCCAGACCGAAGATCATCATGCATGGGAGGTTCAGGGACGTGCTGTAATTCTCACCGATCTCCTTGAGCCCGTTCATTGCTATCTCCGATGCCTCGTTGAGCATCCTTTTCCTTTCGGCTTGGTCCGACGAGGCTGCGGATGCGACCACCATTTGTATCGAGCGTCTGAACGCCGCCGCCTCTGCCGGGACGGAGGCCAACATCTCGGATAACCCGTGAGATATGTCCCTTATCTGTCTGGTATCCGCCCTGACAACGATCGCACCGAACATCGCCGCAGACCTTTCGGGCCCGTTCTTTGCCACATCCCTTACCGCCGAATCTATGGAACCTCCTCCCTCGATCACGGCATACATCATACCTATCACCGTAGGCGTTTCGTTCAGCAGAACATTCGGGTTCTTCATCTTCTTTACGGCCATATCAAACACTTATCCCGGTCAGGTCGCGGAACTTCACCTTGAATGAATTCAGAACATCCTCCGCTGTCTTTCCGTTGGATCTCGATGTATGCTCATTGGCGATACCGATCCATTCGGGGCCGAGGTATTCCTCGCTCTGGATCTTTCCCATTTCCGCCAAGAACGATCGTATCACGGCCCTTGCTCTGATCTCTTTCATTATATCCGCTTTGCTCATTTGCGACGATGCCAATATGCGCCTCATTACAGGCGACAGGAAAAGCGTCGAATTATCGGTCGCATCGACGAACTCTCCCGCCGTATCTGATGTTGCGACAAGTTCGTTCACTCTTCTCAGCTGGTTCCCCGTTCTCCGGTCCCTTATCGTTCCCAGCGTTACGAGTATGTCCGTTGCCATGAAAGCTTCCGGCGAGATGTTCATATCGTGAACCACTCTTTCGTAAACCGATCTGGCGGAGTCTCCGTGTATCGTCCCCATGATCGAACTTCCGGCACGGCCTGTCCTCATGCTCTGATACAGCGTCTTCGCTTCCTCGCCCCTTACCTCTCCGAGAACGATCGCGGACTCTCCCATCCTCAAAGACACTCTGAGCGCCTCATTCGACCTGGAGAGACTGTCGCCCCCCATTCTGTCGTCGATGAGCATCGACTGCACCTTGTATCCCATCTTCCTCATCAGCGCCGTGGGGAGTTCCATTGTGTCCTCGATGGTCAATATCCTCTGTGAAAGAGGGAATTCGAACATAAGCGAAGATAAAAGCGAACTCTTTCCCGCACCCCTCGCACCGCATATCAGGAATGTTGCCCGGTTATCGACCAAAAATGACAATATGCCTGCTATCCTCGGGTCCATCGTACCGTTCGCGATCAATCTTGTCAGCGTCCACGGTCTAACGGAGTGCTTCCTTATCGCAACGGCATCCCCGTTCGGACTCAAAGGATACCCGACGACCGTCGCCCTTGCGTCATGACTTTTTATATCCGTTTCCAAAATAGGATTGGACTCGCAGAACTGCAGCCCGCTGTCCCTTTTCAGTATGTTGAGGAGGTTCATCACCTCCTTCTTGTCCACAACAAGGTTCGTCCTGCATTTGATGTGCGAATTGTTCCCTTCTATGCCGTTCATCGTTACGTGGATCCTGTTCCTGTCGCACGGCGCGTCGATGTAAATGTCCTCCAGTTTCGGATCCGCAAGCAGTACTTCGAAGACTCCCATCCCTACCGTATACCTGTAAATTATCCCGCACATATCCTCTATGACCTTCTCCACGGTCTCCGTATCCCTTCCGAAGACCGCTTCGATCGTGTCAGAATGATCGATAAGCATGCCTCTGGCGGTGCCTATCACACTTTGTTTATCCATCCTCCCCCCGAATGTCCTGTACTTCTCCCTGATGCCGTTTATGACCGCTTCGATCACAGCGTTCACCGAATCCGGGAAGGAGTATTCGGAAGGCGTGAGATTGTATTCGATCTCGCCGTCCGCCGCCGTCCCGATAGCGACCTTTCCGCCCGGCGAACTGTATTCGAGCATGTTCTCGAGATCGCCTTTCTTTCCGACCAGCCAGCAGTCCGAGTATATCGGTTTGAACCTGACATTTCCTTCGGAAAGGGCGATGAGTCCTTCAAGCAAGGATTTCCTGTCGGTCAGCTGGGGAATGCTCCTTTCTTGTTTCGGAACGTCTACCTGCCTCGGCCGGATCGGTATCTCGCATTGATATGATGCGTTGTCGTCATTCACCGGGCCCGGTTCTTGGAATGGTGCTCTGGTCTGCATGCTGTTCTCGACGTCGCTGTAATCCGTTATTATGAGTCTGTCGTTGTAGCTCACTTCTTCGATATTCCTTCTGTTGATCCTCCCCCTGACCCCGGACAATATCCTGGGCATCAGACACCACCGGTCCTTGCCGTCTCGATCGATATCCTTTTTTTGAGGTTGTTGACGCCGTGTTCCGCTTGGTCCAATGCTCTGTATGTCTTTTGGATGCAGGACAGACACTTATTATCCGAAGGACGGAAGTTCGCCAGTCTCCCCCTTACCGTATCAAAGTTCGGATCCGGGAATCCCGTCCAAACGGCATCCATTATCTTTGAACCGGAGTTGTTGCAGTCCGCACACGATCTGCCTTCTTCTTTGTGAGAGCTCAACGCAGTCGAATTATAGAAAACGGCCAGCTCGCAGAGTGTCTCCGCCGCCGGTCCGAATATCTCAATGTCCTTACTGGTCCTCAGCCGTATCCTTTCCGCATTGCCCTGCTGTGAGATGTGCTGTATGATGCACTTCAGACAGCTCGGCGATCTGAAATCCGGCGCCAATTTGCATTTTCTGCAATTTATCGACAGAACATCCTCGTCTAATTCGGCATCTGCCGTTTCGGGTTTCTTTTTACTTATCGCTGAAATTATAGATTCTAACTCCATGATTGATGATTTTTCTCAAAGAGTATTAAACGAGCAGCGTACACGTAGACTACGTTTTCATTTTTTGTTCGTTCGGAACGAAAAACAAGCGCAACGATACTGAGGGATTTTAAACCTTGAGGAAATAGGTTAAGGCGTGGAGATACTTTCGCCCGCGGGCTCGCCGGAAGGACTGGTCGCCTCGATCAAAGGAGGCTGTGACGCCGTCTACCTAGGAGGTAAAGCGTTCGGAGCGAGAGCTTTCACTCAGAATTTCACCGACGGCGAACTGGAAGGCGCCGTGAATTACGCTCACGACAACAACGTCAAGGTTTATGTTACGGTCAATACCCTTATCAAAGACAGCGAGATGAACGATGCGATATCGTACGTCGGTTTCCTTAACGACATAGGCGCAGATGCCATACTGATCCAAGATCTGGGGCTTTTGAAGAGTCTTCACAGATTCGAGATCAAGAAACATGCTTCCACCCAAATGGGGATCCATTCGGCTTCCGGCCTCGAATGGTGCTACGAGAACGGCATCGACAGAGCCGTTCTGGCAAGAGAACTTACTTTCGACGAGATATCTTCTGTTATCAAAGATTCGAAGATAGAGACGGAAGTGTTCGTTCAGGGCGCAATGTGCTACTGCATCTCCGGAGGATGTCTGTTCTCCAGCATAGCCGGCGGGAGGAGCGGCAACCGCGGCCAATGCGCCCAGCCGTGCAGGAAATCATATCTTATGAAGGACGAAGAAGGATTCTTCCTGAGCAACGCGGACCTTTACGGTGTGGATTGGATGGAACGCCTTAAGGCGGCAGGCATATCCGCCGTTAAGATCGAGGGAAGGATGAGAAGTCATGCCTACGCATACCTTGCCACCAAGGTCTACTCCATGCTTAACAACGGGGAACCGTGGGAAAAGATTTCCGATACGGCCGACCTTCTGAAAACGGTATTCAACCGCGGATTCTGCGAAGGGTATTTCCCCGGAGTGTCCAGCTTGGTCCAGCCCAAATATGCCGATAACAGAGGTTTCCTTTTGGGTTCCGTCTCTATATCGGACAGAAAGTTCGACCTGTCCGATCTGAAGGAGAAAGTGAACATAAGGGACGGGCTCTCGATATTCAAAGGAAAAGATAAGATCGGAGGGTTCAAGGTCAGCTCTCTCGGGAAAGTGACCGCTCCGTTCAAGATACCTGACGGAACATATGAGGTGTACAGAACATTCGACCCACGCATAGACGAAATAAAGAATCTGGTCGGCGACCCCCCTAAGTTAAAGGGAGAGACAAAAAGGAGATCGTATCAGAAAGAGCTTAAACCAAGCGACAGGAAGGCGACAGTCCCGAAGATATCCTTCTACGTAAGTTCGGTCAAAGTTTTGGATTCGGTGATCGGGAATGCCGACAGGGTCTACTACGACCTCAACGACAGTACGGAGGCCGCGGGGAAGATGTGTGAGGAGAATGATGTGGAGTTCGTTGTCAACCTTCCGCGTTTCAGGCCGCTTATGGATCTGAATGTGGGCGAATACGCCGTGATGGTGAACACCCCGGACCAAATGCATCATTTCAAACAAAGGAAAATGTTCGGAAGCTACCACATGAACATGTTCAACTCTTACTTCCCGCCGGCCATGTCCCAGACAACTGTTTCCGTGGAACTTTCAAAGCCCGAGATAAAGAATTTGGCAGAATATCACAGCGGGCGGATCGAACTGATGGTGTTCGGAAGGACCGAACTTATGTGCACGCGCGATACCGGACTGACTGCCGGAACCATAAGGGACGAACTCGAGCATGATTTCCCCATATACAGAGATAATTTCGGTCTTGCCCATGTTTTGAATTCGTCCGATCTGCTCCTGCTGCAGTATCTGAACGAGCTGGGTTCGATGGGTATCGACTCGTTCGGCATCGACCTGAGAAAAAGACCCGCTTCCCTCGCAAAGATAGTTGCCGAGGCATATAGGAACAGGGATATAAGCAAAAAAGGAAAGATAACTGAGATGTGCGGGTTGATCAACTACGGCCATTATCTCCGCGGCGTAGAGTGAAAAGATCCTTCTCTGTTTCGTATGGATCCCTATAGATAACTCTGATACCATTCGTTAAACAATGGGAATTCCGGGACGCGGCCCGGCCGGAAGATTCATAGAAAATCGTCGGCGCAGATTACGGGGATACGGAGAACCCGATCCCGATGTGCTGTCCGGTAAGCGTTCAGAAAAAGATTTGGAAAAAGCCTAAAGACCTTAATTTGTCCGATCACTACCGAATGGGGTATTTCTACTGCTGGCTATATCAATTTGAAGTGTATAATGAAAAGTGCCCGAGGATGGGAAGCCGGACGTACCGGTTCTCCAAACCGCGGCACGTCCGGACCATCCGGGTAGGGGGTGGTAATATTACCGCCAACAAGACCGGCTACGTCCGACTCAGGATATGCTTAGGTCCTTTGGTGATCGAGATCATTCTCGAACCACCGTAAAGCGGAAGCAGGAATGATCCCGCCTTATGGGTCCGTCTTCTCCCTTCGGGGAGAGGACGTTAAACCACCTTCCTGATTTCATAAGATTGATCGAGAATATAAACCTATGTTGCAAAAACACATTCCTCGCTTAAGAGGGCCCTTTGCTCAGATCCTTCCCTATTCGTGTGGAATGGCCGACATGTACGGACACAGTGTGTAAGACATCTCCGTTGCGGACTCGGCCCGCATCGGTTCCCGCTCAGAACAGAACCGTAAAAATGGAAACGTAATATAACTGTAGTACTCCCTTTTAATACACTTTAAGAAAAATCATCATACATGAAGTTCAACAATAAAGGGAGCCTCGGATTCCCCGAGGCCATAATGGCGGCGATGATCGTCACCCTTGTGCTGACGATGTACATGGGATTGTTCGTTCTCAATGCCGCGAACGAGAAGAGTGACCCAGAAGTGAACATCGACCACAGGGTCTTTGAAGGTCTGATACTGGAAGACGGAAAAATAACCGGCGATATCGAACAGCAACTTATATCGGAGTCGGAAAGACACGGATACAAAGGGGTATCTTTTACATGCGAGGTTCCTGGGGAGTTCGGGTTCGAGGCCAGACATATTTTGGTCGGAGAGATGACAGGTAAGATCAGCAGCGAGAGGTTCGTTATGCCTCTGAGGTCTTCCGACGGCAGGACCGTTCCGACAGTGATGGAGGTGGCAGTATGCATCTGAAAAATAAGAGAGGGATGACGGCAATGGTCGATGCGATGATATTCATCGTCATCATCGGATTGGCCGTCACCGCGATGTTCTCTTTCAACAACAATGAAAAAGGAACAAACGACGCCTCCTCAATGTTGGAAAGTATTTTCACCGCGAAAATAAGAACGAACGACCTTATCGAGGCCGATGAGTCCGGGCTTGTGGGTATTCCGGACATGGTCGCAGTCTTCATCCTCACGGGAGAAGGGACAGTTATTGATTATATCAAGGAAATACTGGACTCGGCGATGCAACGCGACGGCGCATATTATATGGAGATAGAGTATCAGGGCAGGACCGTCTCGATCGGGACCGATAAAGGTGATCCTATATCCGGTTCTGTGAAGGAATTCACCGTTACATACGGAGGTTCGATCAGGACATCGCTTATGCTGTATTGATCATGCGCCGAACTTCTCCGTGCGTTCGGCAAGGTCCATGCACATCTGCACGATGTACTTTCCTCTGATGCGGCCGATGCGGCCGCGGGAGCACCCCGACTCGCTGAATTTGACCGCTTCATCCATTACGTTCCCGGGTGTATAAACAGCGATCGGGACCGGATCTCCGCTGTGGTCGCCGAGAGAACACGGAGTGCTGTGGTCAGCGGTGAAAACAATGACAAGGTCATCCCTGAAGTTGTCTTTGATATAACCTGCCATTTGGTCCAGACGCTTCACGACTTCACATTTCCTTATGGGGTCGCGGTCATGACCGCACACATCCGGCGCTTTCACATTCATGAGGATGAAATCATATGTTTTCAGGGTCTCCATCGCAACTTTCGCTTTTGCGATAAAGTCCGAATTATATCCTCCCGTGCAAGATGGGGGAAGATCGATAACGTCCAATCCGCATATCGCACATATTCCTTTGATCATTCCCACACCGGCCACACATGCGGCCTTTAGATCGTACTTCTCGGGAAAAGGTTGTATGTTGGGGAAATCGCCGGCGCCTCTGGGAACAATGATGTTCGCCGGGAGCAACCCTTCCTTTACTCTCCTTTTGTTCACCGGATGGTCCTTTAATCTTTTATAGGACTCTTTGACGAATTTGTTGATCACATTTGCGGTGAACTCCGCTTCCTTTGTCTTTCCTTTTGCCTTATTCAGCGGGCCGAGGTCGTGGGAATCCACATCGGTCACATCCGGGCTCAGGCCCTTTCCTCTCAGTATCAGCGCCGCCCTGTGTTCCGTACCCTCTTTAATGATCACTTCGACGCCGTCGATGGTCATTCCGCTGAGCGCTTTGACCAATTCCGTTGTGTCGGGTTTGTCTATCCTTCCCGCACGTCGGTCTGTGATATTCAGATCGCTGTCGCAGGTCGAAAAATTGCACCTGAACGCAACATCGCCGTATTTCCCGATAAGACCTATTCCTGCGGCTTCGAACGGCCCTCTTCCCGTGTAAACCTCAAGCGGATCATATCCCAGTATGGATAAGTGGGACGTGTCGCTTCCCGGACGTATCCCTATGTCGACGGTATCGCACGTTCCGGCGATGCCATTCTTTGTGAACCAGTCTAAGTTGGGAGTATCTGTTGCCTGAAGAGGAGTGAGGCCGTTCAGTTCTTTGCAACCCCTGTCGCCGAGTCCGTCCATCACAACAATGAATATCTTTTTCTTTGTTGCGGACAATTTCAATCCTCTTTGATCTTTTTGAGGATCCAGGCCATGTTCTCTCCGAGACATTTCATGGTCTTTAGGCCTTCTTCATCTTTCTCGAATTCGCCTTCCGCCCTGGCCGTGCTTACGTTCCAATAGGATGAGCCGATCGTTATCATCTCATTTACCGAGAAGAAGTGATTGATGGTGTCGAATGCATGTATACCGCCGGCGCGCCTCATAGGAACGACCGCCGCCCCTACTTTCCTTCTGAGGGCCATTCCGTTCGGCCTTGTGACATACCCGGAACGGTCGATGAGTGCTTTCGTCTCCGCTGTGACATCGGCGAAATATGTGGGAGAACCTATGATTATACCATCGGCATTGACCATTTTCTGTATGCACATATTGAGGACGTCGTCGTCCATGATACAGCGCATGTTCTTGTTCTTCCCGCATGCGCCGCAGGCTCTGCATCCGTGAAGATCCTTTCCGCCTACCTGTATCATCTCGGTCTCTATTCCTTCCGCATTCAGAACCTTGAATACTTCCTTGATCATGTGGCTGGTGTTGCCCTCTTTTCTGGGGCTGCAGTTAAAACCTACTACCTTCATTTAATCACCTGATATTAACTGCCTAAATACCTTACAAATAAATAAAAGGCTCTTGCAAAAATTGAGTGGAAACTGTGCGTGTCGATTCCGCACAAAGGCTATGGATCCACGCCGTTCAAAACAATCTCCGAGGCCGTATACGGAATCGTCATCAAGCTCCTCCGCCTGCTCAGGAACTCATTTTTCGTTGCCGTTCATTGCGACGACGATCATATTATCGCAACCATCTGGTTCAGTTCTTTGTCTAAATTCTTCCTGATGAACGTGAACCCGCAGGAATCGTAATAATCAATCAAACTGTCCCTGCAATCGAGTCTGACAACTCTGCACCCGAACATCTCTTTACCTTTTGCGAAAGTATGGAAAGCTTGTTTGATCATCTCTCTTCCGAATCCTCTCTCGACGCCGTCCGCCTTCGCCAGTTGCCCCAGGAGGTAGGCTTGTGCAATATTGTCGCTGACATTCATCAGTTTGAATGTCTTTTTAGACACACTCTCTTTTTCCACTGATAAACATTTGATCGCCAGTGTGAAGAATCCATTGATCACATCTGCGCCGGTTGCGTCCTGCCCTAACGCAAGATGCGTTCTGGATATGCTTTCGCTGTCGTGTCTTATCGCACTTCTTTTCAAAAATTGTTCGGCAGCGGGTTCTGCCGAACATTTGAACGAGGACAAGAATGCGTGAAGATTCTCTTCACCGATCTCGGCCTTCAACTTGTCAAGTCTGGTGACGTATAAGCTCATTCAGGGACACTCTCCCCGAATTGCTCCGCTTTCTTCCTCTGTCTTTCAAGCCTCTCTTTGAGTTCGGGAATACGTTTTTCTCCCTCCTCGAGTACTTTCATTATGTCGTATTCGGGAACGAACGGGCCTCTCCTTTCCGCGGCCTCGAAAGCTTCCTCTAATCTCTTCCCCTGTTCACGGGTCTCTATCACCAGCATCTCATAGAACGATTCTATCGGCATGTTTTTGTCACCTCTTTCTCAATTTACGTTCCGAGTATTTAGTGCAGATATACTACAGGTATACTGACTTCCTTTCAGTAGTTAAAATTTGTTGCGCAGAGGGCTGTCAGTAAATCTTTTTTGGTGCCGTTCATTGCGACAACGATCATATTATCGCGACCATCTGGTTCAGTTCTTTGTCAAAATTCTTCCTGATGAACGTGAACCCGCAGGATTCGTAATAATCGATCAAACTGTCCCTGCAGTCCAGACGAGCAACTCTGCATCCGAACATCTCATTGCCTTTAGCGAAGTAGTGAAAAGCGCGCTTGATCATTTCTCTTCCGAATCCTTTCTCGACACCGTCCGCTTTTGCAAGCTGTCCCAATAGGTAAGCCTGTGCGATCTTATTATTGACATTCATCTGTTCCAATATATCTTTGGGAATGGGATCGTATTCTTCGACCGAGATACACTTTATTGCAAGTGTGAAGAAACCTTTGATTGTGTCCAACCCAGATTCGTCCTCTCCTACTGCAAGATAAGTTCTGGATATGCTCTCTCTATCGTGTTTGATGGCTGTTTTCTTAAGAAAGCGTTCAGCTGCAGGTTCGGCTGAGCATTTGAATGTGCTAAGGAGATTATTAAGATCATCCTCTCCGATGTCTGCCCTTATTTCATCAAGCTTTCGTACAGAGAGATTCATTGAGACTCGCTCTCCCTTCTCTGTTCAAATTCTGCTCTCCGCTTTTCGAGTCTCTTCTTAAGCTCGGGGTTGTCCTTCCTGTCTTCTTCGAGCAACTTCAAAACGTCGTACTCCGGGACGAACGGCCCCCTCTTTTCCGCTGCCCTGAAAGCTGCCACTAAATTCTCCGCTGCTTCCTTGGTATCTATCACCATCATCTCATAGAACGATTCTATCGGCATTTTTTGTCACCTCTTTCTCAATTTACGTTCCGAGTATTTAGCACGGGTATATTACATGTATACTAACTTCCTTTCAGTAGTTAAAATTTGTTGCGCAGAGCCCCGGTCTTTGAGTAGGTAAAAATGCGGTTCGGATCGATGTGACTGTGATAATTCATGGGATATCTCTGCAGTGATGGCCACTGATGGTTCGATCGTCAACTTATCGGGACGATGGTCACGAACGATCCCCGCCCTCTTAGGGGTCGGACGGGATCATTCGAACATATTGTAAAACATTGCCGCGGCTGTACTCTCTGTGTATGAACTTGAAATGAAAATGAATGGGAGCCTGCTCCCATGTTAAGATGAGGTTTTGTTCTGAATTATGTCTCGTGATCCGTTTGGACCGTGCGACCTTATTATTTCGCCCACATCTTTGCCGCCGTCTCTCTGAGCTTGAATTTCATTATCTTGCCGCTTGCCGTCATAGGATACTCTTTAACGAAGGCGACATAGACCGGGGTCTTGTATCTCGCTATCTTCCCGCGGCAATAATCCTTGATATCGTCTGCGGTCAGGTCGTATCCCTCTTTCAGTATTATGAAAGCGCCGGGTACCTCTCCGTATTTGTAATCCGGTACACCGACCACCTGCACATCTTTGACCCCTTCGACGTGGTGAATGAAATCCTCCAATTCCTTCGGATAGATGTTCTCCCCGCCCCTGATGATCATATCTTTTATCCTTCCGGTGACCGCAAAGTATCCGTCCTTATCCTTCACTCCGATGTCCCCGGAGTGCAGCCATCCATCCTCGTCTATTGCTTTGGCGGTCTCTTCCGGCATTTTATAGTACCCTTTCATAACATTGTGTCCGCGGCAGCAGAATTCTCCGGGTACACCGACCTCGCATATCTTTCCTGTCTCATTGTCGATTATCTCCACTTCTATCCCGGGTATCGCCTTTCCGACGGTAGAGCACTTCTTTTCGATGCTCGGCTCGTCGTACATCGATTGGGTCATTGCAGGAGAGGATTCCGTGAGACCGAACACGATCGTCACTTCTCTCATGTTCATCCTTCTTACCGCTTCCTCCATCGTCTTTGTGGGGCAGGGAGAACCGGCCATTATTCCCGTCCTGAGGGTGCTGAAGTCGAATTTATCGAACATTTTGTTCTCCATTATCGATATGAACATGGTCGGCACTCCGTATAAGGCGGTGCATCTTTCTTTTTCGATCGACATCATCACTATCAAAGGATCATATTCTTCGACTATCACCATCGCCGATCCGTGGTTGATGCATGCCATCACCCCCAGGCTGCATCCGAAACAGTGGAACAGCGGGACAGGCAGGCAGACCCTGTCATTCGAATCGAAATTTTGATTTATCCCCACCCAGTAGCCGTTGTTCCCCAGATTGAAGTGGGTAAGCATGACGCCTTTGGGGAAGCCGGTGGTACCGGATGTGTATTGCATATTCACTGTGTCGTTCGGGGTAAGTTCTTTCTGCCTTTTTTTGTATTCTTCATCGGTGATCTGACATGCCATCAGCATCACCTCTGGCATCGAGAACATTCCGCGGTGTTTTTCCGAACCGAGGAACATCACTCTCTTGAGGTGCGGGTAATTCTCCGACTTCAGCATCCCTCTGGGCTGGACCTTGAGTTCCGGTACCAGCTCATAAAGGATCGCCACATAATCGGAATCCCTGCTGCCGTTGATGATGAATATATTCTCTGTTTCCGATTGGCGGAGAATGTAATCGATCTCTTTTGATTTGTTATTTGTATTAATTGTAAGCAGTATGGCGCCGATCTTCGCTGTGGCGAACTGCAAAGCTACCCAGTGCGGTACGTTCGTTGCCCAGAGAGCGACCTTCTCGCCTCTTTTGACACCCATGGCCATAAGTCCTTTGGCAATGGTGTCAACGGTCTCCTTGAACTCCTTCCACGTCTGCCTGTAATCTCTGTCGACATACACAACAGCGTCGTTGTCCGGGTACTTGGCGACGACCTCGTCGAGCAGCTGACCCAGCGTCGCTTCCCTGGTTATATTTTCCCTCGGCATGATACGACCTCAGAAGGGAACGTATATCACGGCCAGTATCTCGGCCGGACGATTGTCCGCTGCGCTTACCTTATGAGGCACGAGAGAATTATAGTACACTGTGTCCCCCGGTCCGAGAGTATGCTTCTCTTTGCCGTATGTCAATTCGATCTTTCCCGAAAGGACCATGATGAATTCCTCTCCTTCGTGCGATGATAATTTCTCTCCGCATGCCGGGTCGATCCTTATGAACATGGGGTCCATGCTTCTGTCGATCTTACCTTTACCCAGAGGGAAATAATGGTAGTGGGATTTCCCCTTCGATCCCTCTTCCTCTTTCTTCGAGGCTTTTGTTATCAAAGGATCCTTCACTTCAATATCGTCTGTGAATGTCCCGAGGCGTTTGCCCAATGCTCTTGACAGCTTGATCAACATTCCCACGGCCGGGTATGTTCTCCCCTCCTCGACATCTTTGATAAAGGCAACATCCAGCCCTGCTCTTTCGGCAAGTTCCTCCTGTGTGATGCCCAGCCTCTCTCTGTACATCCGGATCCTTGAGCCAACCTTATTTGTTTCTTCCATTGTTCTTCCTCTTTCAGTTTATATTATCCGATATCCATTTTTTAGCAGCCTCGAACACCCTCATGTTCGGTTCCACCAGTGCGGGCTTTGCAGAGAAGCTTTCCGCAAGTGCATCCTTGATATTCTTTTCGCTGAATGGTAAGAGGCCCAACCCCGTCATCGCCCCAAGGAAAGCGGTATTGCTTGCTTTGGGAACACCGCTCTCGTTCGCGACAGCCGAGGCGGGGAAGGGTATCACTCTTACTCCGGGTGGAGATTTTATATCGGCTTTTATTGACGCCTCAAAAAGTAAAGTGCCCCCCTTTGCTACGGTGGGGGCGAATCTCTCCAGCGACGGCTGGTTCATGGCGATCAGCACATCCGGGTCATCAACGGTGGGCGACCCGATCTCTTTGGCCCAGACCCTGACGGCGCAGGAGGCGGAACCGCCCCTCTGCTCGGGGCCGTAACTCGGCATCCAGGAAACGAATTTTCCTTCCGATGCGGCCGCTTCCGCTACTACCAGTCCAAGGCTCAGGATGCCCTGCCCTCCGAAGCCGGAGAATTTGAACCTCCTTTCTCTGAATGAAGGATTATACTTCATGGGTACCGTTTCTTTACCGCCGGCCATCAGTTCTTTCACGGTCTTATGAGGAACATTCTTAGGTACCGGTGCCGCTTTTTCCGATCTGTCCTTGAAATTCCCGAGGGGGTAGGTCTTCTCCATTATTTGGGTGAATGACTCCGCCGCTTTGACCGGGTCCTCCCTCATGTTGTTCGGACATGGGGAGAGTATCTCTACGAATGCGAAACCTTTCTTCTCTTTTTGGATCTCGAGAGCTTTCCTTATCGCTTTCTTTGCCTGCATTATCCTTTTGGTATCGGCGACCGATACTCTTTCTATGAACACCGGCGCTTCCAGTGTTTCGAATACCTCGCAAACCCTCAGAGGATACCCTGCCGCAACGACATCCCTTCCATATGGGGTTGTTGTTGTGACCTGGCCTTCCAGTGTGGTCGGTGCCATCTGCCCGCCGGTCATAGCGAAAAGTGCGTTGTTCACAAAGAATAACGCGAAATTCTCCCCTCTGTTCGCTGCCTGGAAAGCGTTGTTGAACCCTATCGCTCCCAGATCTCCGTCTCCTTGGTATGCGATCACCGGTTTATCCGGCAAGACCCTGGAAAGGCCTGTGGCAACTGCGGATGCCCTTCCGTGAGGTGCGGAAATATGCCCGCAGTCGATATAATAATAACAGAATGTGGCGCATCCGACCGGCCCCACAAATACGGAATCATTCTGTATGCCGAGGTCGGCCATCGCCTCTCCTATGAGTTTAAGGATTATTCCGTGTCCGCAGCCGGCACAATAGTGTGTTGCACGATCGTCGCCGGCTTCCCTCCCATTGCGGGAAAAGTGCTCGTACATGCCTGTAGCTCTTTTTATCATGCTTTCCCTCCCGCTGCTTTTTCGGCGGTCTCCACAAGTTCGGAGACCTTGGGCAGGTTCCCGCCCATCCTGTTGAACAATATGACCTGCTTCTTCTTTTCAAGGTGCATGATTATGTCGTCCCTGTACTGCCCGTTGCTCATTTCCACAACGATTATCTTTTTCCCGGAAGCGCAGGAGTTCAATTTGCCGGTCGGGAACGGAGACAATGTTATCGGGCGGAAAAGACCTGCCTTGACCCCTTTCTCTCTTAGGGCATCCACAGCCGATCTCGCTATCCTGGCGCTGGTGCCGTAACCTGTCAGGATTATTTCCGCATCCTCCGTAAGGTATAGCTCGGCCCTCGCTTCTTTTTCCATCTCTTTATATTTTTTATCCAGACGGACGTTGTGCATCTCCTGCCTGTCCGCATCAAGGAATATCGAGCATATGAGATTGTTCTTTGTTTTTGCCGTGCCTTTCACCGACCACGCATCTGTTTCGTATGTTCCGGAGACCTTTTCGGGCACTGTTATGGATTCCATCATTTGACCCAGCACCGCATCTGCCAGGACCACTGCGGGATTCCTGTATTTGAATGCGAGATCGAAAGCAAGAATGGTGAGGTCGCACATTTCCTGGACCGAGGCCGGCGCCAGAGTTATGGGTTTGTAGTTACCGTGACCGCCTCCCTTTACAGCTTGATTATAATCGCCCTGTTCGGGGAATATGTTGCCGAGTCCGGGGCCGGCGCGCATAATATCGACGATGACCGCAGGTAACTGTGATCCCGCCATATATGACAGGCCCTCCTGCATAAGGCTCATTCCCGGTCCGGATGATGCGGACATGACCTTTTTTCCGGCGCTTGCGGCACCGTACATCATGTTTGCGGACCCTGTCTCGCATTCCGCCTGAAGGAACACTTTCCCGAGACATGGAAGATGTTCCGCCGCCGCATGTGCTATCTCGCTCGCCGGCGTGATAGGATATCCGAAATATGCATCGACCCCGGCATAGATCGCACCGATCATCACCGCATCATTCCCTTTCATAAATTTGCGCATTTCAATCCCCCTTCCCGGGTTTATACACTTCTATAGCATAGGGTTCAGGACAGTTGTAGAAGCAAATGAAACAGCCTGTACATCCTTCTCCCGTGTATTTTGAATATTTGAACCCTCTCTTGTTCAAAACCTCTGACATCTTAAGAACTTTTTTCGGACATGCCGCAACACATCTGCCGCAGCCTTTGCATTCGTCCGCTGTTATTGTCGGAAAAGGTCTGTCTTCCACTTTATTTCACACGCCTGATATGTATAATGAAAGGGGACGAAGATACTTAAAGATTATAACGACAGATACTGCGACTGCCGAGAGAATGTATCATGTTTGTCTGATACACACCCTTTTTGCGGCTTAGCACCGAAAGCGGCACTTGCACTTAAATTAGGTTTTCTGCTCCAAGATCTGATTTTTGCATTTAAAACCACCAGAACGGATACTGGTGCACTTAATGGCACCCCGAGTGTGCCTGATTTATTCTTTATTAGGTCGAAAAATATGAATATTGTGGGAAAAAGGTTCTATTTTGATTTGAGTGGGACCCGATGCGAGCCATACCCGCAGTGAAGATATTTACACGTATCATCCGTGGACCGGCCCGTGTCGAAGAGCCTGTTAAGAGCAAACGGAGCCGATCTATACATCATCTGAGAATTACATAGGCGATGGTATCAGAAACTGTCTTCGTGCGACCCACTCAAATCGGAATAGGATCGTGAGAGAGGCTTTGCACGTAAAGTCGTTTTTTCGGTACCTTTTAAGTGCAAACATGCCACTTTAGGTGCAGATTTGTTACTTTAGGTGCAGTGATTGTCCTTTGTGTGCAACAGACACTTTAGGTGCAAAGCCCCCCTTTCCATAGCATTTAAATAGTTTTTTATCATAATTTATTGCGCGGTATCGGATAACCCCCTGCTTTGATACAGAGGGCCCGGACCGCAGCAATCTATTATTATTCCATTAAAAGTTGGTCTGTCACCACTATAGCCACTCGTTTTTGATAAAGGTTGTTACCGCATCCGCTGATCCTACCCATAAAAACAACCTAAGGTCGTCCCCATGTTCCGATGCCGACCGTGGAGGCATCGGTCTGTGATATCCATTAACCCATGCGGTCGGGTCCCCCGCAGTTCCGCATCATCGATTTATTGCCCGGCCCCGAAGGCCATTTCCGCGTTCCCGATATGCCCGACGATACTGTATCGATTTTCTAAGCGACCACGAAGGCCAAAAAGAAGCCGACATCCTTTCCCGTCCGGCTGTGCTTCACCGCATCCCGATCGTTCATGATCATTCTGTCTGCGCTGCCTCCATCTCATCCTCTATCTCGTCGGAATCGGCGAGATATCTTGTCACAGCCATCACTGTCGGGTCTGCGGAATACTTCCTGTCCCGGGTCACCATGGCCCAGATCATACGGGCCATGGAATTCGCACATGCCACCAACGCCTCGTTGTGATGTTTGCCGTTGGCCTTCAGACGTTTGTATTTCTCGGATATGAACGAGTCCGCATGGTTTATGTGAACGAACGTTGCCTGGCACAACAGCCTCCTGAGTTCTGGGTCCCCTCTGCGGCTGATCCCGCAGTTCTTCGGTCTGTCGGCGGATTCGTCAAGTTTGGGAGTTATACCGGCAGATGCGGCGAATGCCCGCCCATCCACGAAACGTGTCATATCATCGGCCATGCACGTGACATACGCCGCAGACAGGATACCGAATCCGGGGACCGACCAAACGATATCGAACATCCTGTTGCCTTCCATCCTGTATCGGATCATCTTCTCCGTCTGAGACTTCCTCGCTTTGATACTCTCGGCCTTCGCCGCATCCAGAATGAGAATGTGGTCCCCCGTTGCCTTCAGCTCCCTGAGGGCAAGAACACAGGTGATGTCGGAGTAATCGCGGGACAGCTTCATTCCTCTTATCAGAAGATGGGATCTGATCTGTTTTTTCAAAGCGGTCAGATCGTTCCTGTCGTTGATATCGAACCTGCACAATTCCCTCTGCACCAGCACCTCCCGCGAAGGCATATGGGCGACGGCGAACTCGATCTCCCCCATCAGCCGCCTGCGCATATACCCCGCCAGTTCAGCAGCGTCGTTATCATCGTTCTTTGTTTTGGACCTGGTTATCCTGTACAGGTCGGCGGCATGGGCCACCGTCACTCTGAACCCGAGATTGGTCAGCATCCAATAGACGTCGTGAGACTTGGTCGAATTCTCTATCAGAATATACGCATCCTGACCGTGAAGACGGTTCGTCAGTCCTACCATTCCCGCAGCGTCCGAAGGGAACCTCCGGAAATCGGCGTTGAATCTTTCCAAAAAATCCAGGTTCTTCTTTCTCGGCTCTTCTTTGCCTGCGTACACTGCAAACGCCGCACATTTTTCCTTATGCACATCTATCCCGATCGCTATTTTCATCTATGCGTTCCTCCTCCAAAACAGAGGACCGCTTCCGTACGCACCGGAAATCGGTTATTTTATAACCTTGCCGCCCATCATACATACGGTCTGTGGTTTTCTGTTGTGGTAAACTAATATCACAGACCAACTTTTAATGAGGGCGGATTTTCTTCATTTGAGATTTATTTTTATTTAAGATAAGACGCTTTCTATGGCTTTGCACGTAAAGTCGTTTTTTCGGTACCTTTTAAGTGCAAACATGCCACTTTAGGTGCAGATTTGTTACTTTAGGTGCAGCGATTGTCCTTTGTGTGCAACAGACACTTTAGGTGCAAAGCCCGTGAGAGAACGAATGATATATACTACCATCACCATGAGATATTGTCCAAGAGTAAGTCCTGAACGGGGTCGTTACAATTACGCGGCGACTTTCCTGCTCATGGCGGGTCAAAAACCCTTCAGGCCGTGGGCTCTCTTTATTTCTCAACGATCTCTCTGATCTTCTGGGCTATTATCGCAAAGCGTTCGTGGTATGCGTTCTCGGCATCTTTCTTGTGCTCTATGTGCCCCCCAATCATACTGGCGATACTTTCAGGCCCACATCCGATACCCTCCATGGATCCTCCAGATCAAGGAGGCGTTCCCAAAACCCAATAAGATCCGCAAACAAGAATCAGAGTCCGTCTACATGATATCCAATCAAATCAGAATAGGGCCGGGAAAAAAGATAATGTTATCGCTGTATACGGTGGCATTTCTGTAAAATGTGATGAGGACTAAGCGCAACCTTTGGCATTACATTTTTGTAGAAGGTGTCCAATCTTGGGGAATATCTTACCTATCGGAGAACGAAAAATGCCTAAAGAATCCCTCAGACAGATCAAAATGAATTACGAGGTCAGAGGTAACGGGGAACCTATAGTATTGATAACCGGGCTGGGAGGAGATATTTCTTTCTGGCGCAGTATGGTCCCTCTCCTTTCGGACAGATTCAAGGTGATCACTCTCGACGCCAGAGGGTCCGGCCTTACGGAATGCCCGGACGGGCCGTTTGACATAAAGATGTTGTGTGAAGATGTCGTTGAGCTGTTGGATAAACTTTCAATAAAAAAAGCGCATATCTTGGGGTGGTCTATGGGCGGGAATGTCGCCCAAGAGATGGCTCTGGGTCATCCGGAAAGGGTCGCATCTCTGATATTGGTCTCCACATACATGAGACGCCCTTCCAGGTCGAGTTACATGATGAACACGATGGCGGAATCCGTTCGTTCCGGGGGGGACCTCATCTACGTTTTTAAGATCATGCAGGCACTCTGCATGACCGAGGAATCCTACAGAAAAATGGAGGAAAGAGGATCGTACTCTCCGGCGAAGGCAGAACTTACTCTTGAACGATTCGAATATCAGATGGCGGCTGTGGACGGGTTCGACAGCAGAGACAGAGCAAAGAACATCCGAGTGCCGACCAGAGTCATACACGGAAAAGACGATATAATGGTCCCTCCGCGCATGGGGGAAGAGCTTGCGGCGGAGATCGACGGAGCTGACTTCGTGTTAATCGAAGGGTGCGGACACACAATGCCTTCGAAAGAGTATGCGTGGGCTGTCGTGGAACACGTGTTGAAACATCCGATCGGATAAAGCATTGATACTGCCTGTTCGGAATAGACTGTCCCAAATATCATTGATCAAGGCTGCAGTTCTCTTGACTTTCTTGCCTCATTTATTTTCTCTGATACAGTGCCTCTGATCACCTTTGTGCACGGCCATGTCTCGTCCATGTACTCAGTGAGTTTGATAATATCTGCATTTTCATCTGTGAGCGCGATGTAGGCCCTGCTCATGAACATCGATACCGCATAAGGAAAATCCCTGCACACTTCGGGCCTGTCCTTCCATATCTTACATCTGTTATCTACACTAAGGAAGGCACACGGATCTGTTTTCGCAAAAAGCATTCTCCCGTCGGATGTCCTTACGAGGTACTTTGAAACGAATTCGTGAAGGGGTATCTTCGCTGCGGACGAGATCCTGTCGACCTCTTCCGGGAGCACCAGAATATTCGGCTGGCGGCAGCATTTCCCGCACATCTCGCATGGGAAATTGTCATTATAGCTCATACATATCTCATATGCCAGATCGAGATCCTTCTTCATCTCTGGAGTGATCTCTTTCAGACCCTGCAGTACGTATTTTCCTCTGTATACGGCCATTTGAACACTTTACGATACCATGTATGCGAAGCCTAACATGAAAGCCATCACCGATGCGATCAACCCAGCTCCCGCAAGGACCATATATTGCACCCTGCTCCTGCCGGGGAAGTGGTTCGCCACGCCGATCGCATATCCTCCCACGACCAATCCAACTCCTCCCAAGGCGACCGCCGCTATGGCGTAATCCCTGAGTATGAACAATATCGCCACTCCCACTATTCCGCAGAACAGAGAGGTCAACGCATATCCGAGAGGGTTTTTGGGGATGTCGTTGTAGTCATCCAATAGATTATCCATGAACACTGAACAGGCTATCCCGATAAAGATATTTCTCATCAAAAAGGTGTGTTGGTGAGAGGATGGGAAGCATTATTCTCGCAGCGTTTCTGTCATTTACAGGAATGAACGATGCCTAAAACATATATTATCTATCAATAAAAAGCCTCGGCCAGACAATAGCCTGTTGCGCATATTATTCCTAAGACCATCCTGAAATTCAACACTTCAGCGCGGCAGACGGAAAAGACATTCGATCTTCACTCTCACCGCACCGAAGAGCATCGTCTCGTCTTTCCTTTCAGAGCTTATCAGCTCGAATCCCCTGAAGATGTCTTTCATCTCCTCTTCCGTGAAGTATCTGTATTCGATCCCGTTGCCTCTCGTGTTCCTGTTCTCGCCTTTGGCCCTCATATCCTCCACGGCGAAAACTCTTACGAACACGAGCCCGCCGGGGACCAGCACCCTCGATATCTCTTTTACCGTATCTCTCAACTGAGTGTCGTCCAGATGTTCCAAGATGTGAACGGCCGCGGCAGCGTCGAAATGATCGTCTGGGAACGGCATCTTGTCACATTCCGCTATTATGAATTTTGCCTTATCCCCGAAAACACTGATGCATTGGCTTATCGCAGACGGTGAGAAGTCCAATCCTGTGACATCCGCCCCTGATTTCAGAAGAGCCGCTGTCGTCTTCCCGGTGCCGCACCCGACATCCAATACCTTAGAACCCGGCCCTATATCGAGGGCCACCTTCCCTATCCCTCTCCACGGACGTTTATGCTCTGTATAGAACCTTTCCCAGTGGTCGGCCTGTCTGCCGCCTTCCGGTTCCTCCCGCCCGTCACTCATAGGGAGAATATGACACTCATAAATAATAAGACCAACATTAGGATAGAATAGGATAAGTGTGCTCAAAATGCAATTGTAGGAGTGTTGAACATGTATTGGAATAAAGATGTCGAATGTATGCCCGCCAAAGACCTGAAGAAGCTTCAATATCGGAGTTTCAAAACTCTTATAGAGAAACTTTACGCTTCCAACCGATTCTACCATGACAGGATGAAAAGTGTTGGAGTGCTTCCCTCCGACATCGCTTCGCTGAAGGATGTTCAAAAGCTTCCATTCATGTACAAGCAGGACCTGAGGGAGAATTATCCCACAAAGCTGTTCAGCGTGCCCAACACCGAAATGACAAGATATCATGTTTCATCGGGGACCAGCGGAAAACCTACTGTTGTGGGGTACACACCAAACGACATCGATTATTGGAGCGACGCTCTCGCCAGATCCCTTACCTCGATCGGCGTCGGTAAAGAAGATACTCTGCAGGTCTCTTACGGTTATGGACTTTTCACCGGAGGTTTGGGACTCCACTACGGAGCAGAAAGGGTCGGGGCCACCGTTTTACCCACCAGCACCGGCAACACCGAAAGGCAGATCGAACTTATGCAGGACCTGGGCGTGACCGTGATAGCCTGCACGCCATCGTATCTGATGTACCTGATGGGCGTGGCGGCGAAAATGGGTATAGATTTCAGGCGGGATACATGCTTGAAAAAAGCCGTCCTCGGCGCCGAGCCTTGGTCCGAAAGCATGCGTACAAAGATGGAAGAAACAATGGGCATCAAAGCGTATGACATCTACGGCACATCGGAACTGGCCGGTCCGATGTTCACAGAATGCGAGGAGAGGAACGGCATCCACATCTGCGGGGACATAATGTATGTGGAGATATTGGATCCGGATACCGGCGAAGTGCTGGAGGACGGCGAGAAGGGTGAAATGGTGGTGACTATGCTCAAAAAGGAAGCTCTCCCCATTGTAAGATTCCGGATAAAGGATGTCTCGTCGATCTTAAAGGGAGACTGTCCCTGCGGAAGAACATCGCCGAGGATTACCAGAATCAGCGGCAGGACCGATGATATGCTGATCATCCGCGGGATCAACGTCTTCCCGTCGCAGATCGAATACACACTGATGAGGATCCCAGAGATCGGCGATCAGTATATGATAGAAGTGACCAGGGAAGGACCTCTCGACAACATGAAGATACAGGTCGAGCTGAAACCGGAAATGTTCAGCGACAGCGTCACTGATATGGTGAAACTAAGAGCGCGCATAGAGACAGAGTTGAAGAAACATCTGGAGATAGCGGCCGCGGTAGAGCTTAAAGCCCCCGGCGAGCTTCCCAGATTTGAGGGTAAAGCAAAAAGAGTGATTGATAAGAGGGTGATCTGATGGAAAATGAGAATATTATCACACAGCTTTCGATATTCGTAAGCAATGAGCCGGGGCGGTTGGCCGCCATAGCGAGCGTATTAGGTGATTTCAAGATCAACATCAAAGGATTCAATCTCGCCGAGTCATCGGAATTCGGAATATTGAGAACGATTGTGGATGAACCGGACAGAGCGTTCGAACAGATACGGTCAAAAGGTATGATCGTAAAAAAGACTGACATGATAGCGGTCGCCCTCGGCGATTCCCCCGGCTCTTTCTTTGTGGCTGCCGATGTGCTAGGAAGATCGAAGATAAATGTGGAATATGCGTATGCGTACAGCGGCAAGAACCTCAATTATCTTTTTGTGAAGGTAGATGACATCGATAAAGCGATCAAGGTGCTGAAAGAGGCTAAAATAAGGCTGATCAAGAGATCGGAGATATGATCCGATGGGGAACCTGAACGTTGCGGTACTCGGGGCAAAAGACCTCGCCGAGAAAATAGGAAAGAAAGGTACCGTCACGGATGTCACGTTCTTCGAGATAAAAAGAGGGAACGATTCCGCAACTCTGATAGAGCCGTCGAAGTATCCGGAGAAGCTCTCGTCGCTTTTCTATTCTGTGGGTATGTCCGAGTTTGCGATATTGGTAGTGGATAAGATAGACTCCTTCCTGGGAGAATCCATCCTGATGGCAGATATATTCAAAATAAGGAACGGGTGGATAATCCTCAGGAATTACATTCAAAAAGAGCAGCTTGCTCCTTTGATCGCAGGCACTTCTCTTGAAAAATTTGTTTATATAGAAGAAGACCACGTAAAAATGAGAGAAGATATCCTCGATATCGCTCAGAAAGAGGCCCGCAAGCCCGGCGACGGTACCTGCGGGTCTTGCCCGGTCGACAGCCACTTCAACGTTAAGGGCGTCGGAACAGTGGTCCTCGGGTCGGTCATCGACGGATATTTCAGGAAACATGACAAGATGCAGGTGTTCCCGATAAAAAAAGAGGTCGTGCTGAAGTCTATACAGAAACACGACATCGATGCGGATAACGGCGTAAAGGGAGATCATGTCGGATTGGCCCTGAGAGGGATAGAATCCGAAGAACTGGACAGAGGGTATGTTCTCACAACGGATCCGAAAATGAAAATGACCAAAAAGGTAGTCGGAAAAGCGGAGCTGATAAAATATTGGCCCGCACCTCTGAAGGAAGGAATGGTCCTTCATCTGGGTCATTGGATGCAGATGATCCCCTGCCGCATCACCGGCGTCGATAACGGAAGCGATTTCAGGAACCCTTCCCTTACGATAGAGATGGAAACGGAAATGATACACAAACCCGGCGATACATCGGTCATGATGTATCTGGAAGGCGGGAAGCTGAGGATCGTCGGATCTGTAAAGTTAGAATGATGTGATACAATGGATTTTTGGAACAAAAAAATAGAGACGATGCCGCGCAGAGAGCTTGAGAAGCTGCAGATGAGCCTTCTAAGGAAACAATTGCGCACAATGTACGATTCCTCGAAATTCGTGCACGACGGCATGAAGGCCACAGGCATACTCCCCGAGGACGTGGTCGACCTCGATACCTTCCGGAAGATCCCGTTCATGGACAGGAAGGACTTCACCAAGAATTATCCAGATCACCTTTTTGTCAGACCCTACGATGAACTTGTGAGACTGCATGTATCATCCGGAACAACGGGGAAGCCGAAGATCGTCGGGTATACGAGGAACGATCTCGACGATTGGGCAGAATCACTGGCAAGAGGAATGATATCATTCGGAATGTCCCGCAGGGACATCGTGCAGAACTCGCACGGGTACGGACTTTTCACCGGCGGTCTGGGAATTCACTACGGAGCGGAGAAGATAGGCGCTACGGTGATCCCGGCAAGCACGGGTAACACAGACAGACAGATCCAGCTTATGAGGGATGTTCCCGTGACCACATTCGTGGGAACCCCGTCATATCTGTTCCACATCGCAGACGAATGCGACAGGATCGGCGTAAACCTTCAAAGGGATACAAAGGTCAGGCTTGCGATCGCAGGCGGCGAGCCGTGGTCAGAAAGTATGAGGGTGAAGATCCAAAATAAAACAGGGCTTCGCGTCCACAACTGCTACGGTGCGAGCGAGCTATACGGACCGTCCTTCCTTGAATGTGAAAAACAAGCGGGCGTCCATGTCTGGGCCGATATATGCTTGATGGAAATATTGGATGATAACGGCGACCCTTGTGCGGATGGCGAAAGAGGGGAAATGGTCTTCACCATGCTGAAAAAAGAGGCGTTCCCGCTCATAAGATACAGAATAGGGGACATATCATCTCTCGTTTGGGAAAAATGCGAATGCGGAAGGACGCACCCGCGCCTGATGAGGATATCCGGAAGGACTGATGACATGCTGTCGATACGCGGCATAAATGTGTTCCCGTCGCAGATAGAGAGCGTCATCGGCGAGATGCCTTTCCTGAGCACATTCTACCACATTACCGTAGAGAACAAAGACTACAGGGATGATATGATCGTAGAGATAGAACTCAACGAGTCGTCTCTGAAGGACGACATGGTGGATCTTGTGAAAATGGTCAGACAGGTCGAAGAACGTATGAAAAGCGTTCTTAATCTGACCATTAAGGTCAAACTTGTCCTGCCTGGAACATTGAAGAGGTTTGAGGGAAAATCACAGCACGTAACGGACAACCGCAGATACGATTGGTGATCATCCGAGGATCTTTGCGGCGAATTCCTTCAACTCCAGTTCATATTCACCGGAAGATATCTTTTCCTTCTCGGCAAAGGGTATTCTGAGATCTCCTTTGTAATCGATCAGGAAATATTCGCAGAAGTCCTTCATTGCGTTCACGGCATAGTCTGCGATCTCTTCTTCATCACCCAATGTAATGAGCAGGGCAATCTTTTTTCCTTCCATGTGATTATACGGTGAATCTTTTGAATGTGAACAAAGGGCATGTAACCTGTTCAAAAATGCCAGAGTACAGGGGGTGAGCTGCCACATATATATGGGAGATGCCAAGATTATCATGTCCGATGACAAGAACTTTTGATAAAGGATGGACATGTCATCCTTCATTGTGCAATGATTTCTGATCTCACCCCGTTGGCAAGAGCCGCAGTTGCTGCAGCCTTTGATGTTCATTTCGAATATCCGCACCTCTTCGATCTTTGCTTTGTCATCCGCCTCTTTCAGGAATTGTTTTACGAGTTCGGACGTGTTGCCGTTGGGGCGGGGAGAACCGTTCATTACAGTTATCTTCATTTTTATCGTAACTGTATCGATATGCCGCCCCTTATAGATTTTTGAGTCTTGTGAAAGATGCGCTCTGCACCGCCATGACAACAACCCCTATGTCCAGGGGGTCGTTGATTATTGTCTCCGCCCTTTTGATCCCCAGCCCATCAAAGGGGAACGGTATCCCCGGAGATGATATTATTGCTCCTTTTTTCACAAATCTCCCGTCTATCGCACCCGGGCATGCGTTGAGCACAAGCAGATGCGATGACAGGGCCGCATTAGCATCGTCTGCGATCTTTATCGGAACACGGAGAGAAAGTTCTTCCGCAGCCTTTCTGTCTATATCGTAAACTGTCACTGCCGCACCCATCTCGTTCATGAGTTCGGCGGCGATGCTTCCCACTCTCCCCGCCCCAAGTACAAGGACATCTTTCCCTTTGAGTCCTTTTGCCGCTCCTTTGAGTGCCGAGACGTACCCTGCAGCCGTTGCGAACGAATTGTCCGAATATCTTCCGTCTTTAGTGTTGACTGCGATGAATTTGATATCGTCTGCCATAAAAACAATATCCGCCTTGGCGGAGAGGGCTTCTGCGAGGCCGTTCACATCGGTCCCGTTTGTGACGAACGGTTCCATCCCTATCCTTCTGACTATTTCCGCAACAGATTCGGAGAATTTTGAAATAGTTCCTTTACCGGCCGTGATAGGCACTACTCCCACCTTGATCCCGTCAAGGTCGATCATATCGGGCGTGATGCCGATCGCATCGCACGCCAGCTCTATCGTATCCATGCCCGTCAGGGTTATCAGCATCTCGTTGGCACTGTCCAGGGACCTGATGATATCCTTGACCATTCCGTCGGTAAGTCTTGTCATTATACCATCCTCGGAGACCTGTCGACATATTCATCCAGTTCGCATTCGTCCATCACGTTCCTGATGAACTTCTTCCTCTTTTCGAGGACCTCGGCCGGGGTCTTTCCCTTTGTCATCACCGTTGCCCTCCATACATCTTTGCCCGGGGCGTAGTCGGTTATCGCCTCGTCCGCACCGAAAAGCCTCTCTTCGAACCTCGGTCCGTTCACTTTTCCGAAGACCTTTTCACCGGAGGTGCATAAGCGTCCGTTCTCGACTACATAATGTTCATATGCGGAACATTCGTTTCTGTTCTTCCTTCCCGTGCTTTTGTCCATGAATGAGAACGCAAGCTCTTCCAGGATATTTATGTCGGTGGCGGCCCATATCGCCGCCGGGGTCTGACTGGGGATACGGGCATCAACCTCCAACACCCTGAGCCCTTTTTTCGTGTATATCGCTTCCACATCCATCAGCCCCTTCAGTTCGATGGCCTTTGCAATGTTCTGTCCGATATCCTTGAACAGGTCGTCATCTTCTTTCGGTAAAATGTTCGGTCTGCATTCTACCATCTTACAGTCGTAATTATAGTCGAGTATGACCTCGGTCGTGACGAAGGATCTTGCCGCAACCCCCTTTCCGACCACCTCGATGGAAACACTTTTTCCGGAAACGAACTCCTGCATTATCGGTATATCACCGAGATCTTTGACGATCTTCAGCGCGGCTTTCATTTCCTGTTCGTCGTTGACCGCGGAAACTCCTACGCTTCCGCTCTGAGAAGATGGTTTGACTATTATGGGGAACCCGCATTCCGGCCACGGCTGCGGCATCGGTACGCCTATTTTTTCCATGACATCGTTGGTCCTCTTCTTTGAACAAGAAAATCTATAGGCATGAAGATCGAAAAGGAACGGGATGTCCGATCCTTTCATCATTTTGTCCAACACGGTCAGAGCGTCGATCTCTTCGCATGCGGGGATCACAACATCACAGTCATGAAGGACCTTTCTCGCTTTTTCGGTATCCTTGGTCACATCCAGTATCTCGTGTGAGTCTGACAGCGACAGTGCGGGAGCGGTGCCTTTCCTGTCGATCACCATTGTTTCAAATCCCGCTTTCTTTGAAAGGAACGCCGCCTCCATCCCCTGCAGAGCCCCGCCTACGATTCCGATCTTCATCCTACCACCGGCTGTTGTTCCTTCAATTTTTTCAGAAGACTTTCATATTCTGTGTTTGAGGCGGCCTTCTTTCCCATCTCATCAAGGAGGTGCATCACGTGTGCGACCGACCTGTGACCGTTCTCGATGTCCAATTCATGCTGAGCCACTCCGGCGAGATCCTGATGGGGCGGAACTATCGATGTTATCACATTGGCCCCGGCATCCAATCTGCTCTTTAACCCCGCGATCCCTTCCACATCAAGGGAAGCGGGGATCAGCCTGTCTGGGTATATAAGGCGCATGACTGCGATCGCAATAAGTTCATCAATTGGTCTGGACGGTTTCATTTTCTCCATCGGCGTCCCTTTCTGCGGGACGAACGTCATTGCCCTGATCTGTTCGCAGCCGAGTGACCCCATTTTTATTATGGAATCCGCTCTGTCCTTAAGGCTCTCTCCGAGACCGACCATGATCCCGTCCTCCGCCAGAATGCCGGCCTCCCTTGCCCATATCTTCTGACTCAATCTGTTGTCAAAATTCTGTTCGAGGCGAAGTTTATTGAAAAGTTCTCGATTGTATGTCTCTTGGTAACAGGCGAACCAATCTGTTCCAGCTTCCTTGAATTTTACGAAAGAACCGCTAGGAACGGCTCCCGGAGATGCCATTACAGATATATCGATCTCATCCTTGATCGTCCTTGTTATATCCAAGAACTCCTCATAATCGTTAGCGCACATGAACGGGTCCTCGCCCATTGTCAGATCCACAAGATTTATCCCGGCATCCTTGAGGCTTGCCGATAACGCCAGAACCTCTTCTTTTGTCTTCCTGTACCTGGGAAGATCGTTTGTTCTTCTGTAGTAGCAGAACGCACAGTTGTTCCTGCAATGGGTCGAAAAATAAACGAACCCGTACATAAACACCTTTTTCCCGAAGAACCTGTCTCTTACAGAGGCTGCCGCCGAGAACAGTCTGGATATGTCATCTTCGCTCCGAACGGAGAGGAGCTCTGCAACATCTCCCGTCGATGCGCTTCCGCCCATTTCTATTTGCTCTATTATATCAGAAACACTCATCACTTTCCCTTCAGTTTATTTTCGCACCGTTCAAGTAACTCAGGCTCCTGCCAGTCTTCTTAACTGTACTTTTTTCGTTCATTATCATAAGTAATCTTTCTAACCCGAATCCGATGCCGGACCACGGTTCGTGTATATCGTGCGCATTATCGAGTACATGCGGACCGACGGCGCCTGAAGCTACTTCGCCGCCGTCGATCTCCACATCAAGGGTCTCGACATATACATCGGACTCCTCCCTGACAAGAGTATATTCAAGGCCCGTGACCTTCATCACAGCACCAATATGGTCTTTCAGGGCTTCGGTAGCGTCGCCCTCCGGCCCGAGCTCGACAAGATTCAGCATTGTGAACTCTTCCAGGTGGGAACCGCTGTGAGATTCTTTCCTAAAACATGAACCGATCTCGAATATCTTCACAGGACCGTCTGTGTGGTCCCTGAGCTTTCTCATCACATAATACAGGTTCATTGCGTGCATCGGGCGCAGACATCGTTTGTCGTCTATCATGAAGACCTGTTTGTACAGTGGGTGTTCCGGCGTTATCGTCATTTTTTCAAGGGAAGCGACAGAAACAAAAGCCGGGGTCTTCACTTCGATGAACCCTCTTGCAATAAGCGCTGCGGCAAGATCCTCTTCAAGTGCGGCAAGCTGATGTCTTGAAGGCGACCTTAACATTCCGGCTATCTCTTTTTCGTTCGATGAGACCAGGTCGGACATTAATTTTGAGAATGCCTTATCCCTCTGCTCAACATTTTGATATGTGGAATTGTCTCTCGGGTCTTCTCCGAACTCCCTTAACTTCTGGATCTGAGAAGGGGTGAATCCTATACTGATAGTAACACCACCCTTGTCCTGGCGAGAGACCGGGGGATCGAACCCCGCTGGTTGAGCTTTAGAGGCCTACTGGTCCCAGACCGTCTCCCTTCACATTGATCGTACATCATGATTGTTTCTCCTGAATATTTTATTTCTGTGAACATCTGGGTTTCAGCTTGAAAGGGGTTTTTCCTGTCCGCATATCTTTCTATTTATAGGAGGAGGAGTAGAGCGCCCGTATGCAGACAGGGTCCCCGAATGAGAGTCAGACGAGGTCGATCCTTAACGGGATAGATCTGCAGCGGCATTCTGCTCATATGCCACCTAATAATAATATCTTAGTGTTTGTATATAAATATTACTATTATTATTTGATATTTGTATAAAGTTATATTTAAAAGTAATTAATTGCCATAAACAAGTTGTAGAATACTATTAAATACTGTGAATGCAGGCAGACCATATTTTTTGGATCGGCACAGGATGCACAGATAAGATCGGCCCCTCGGCCGAAACTGCCGTCGGCTCAACAATGTTCGGTATTTTTGACATCGAGTGATTCCGACTCCGGATCAAAGAAAAAAGAAGCATCTATTAAAGAGATATGTTTAATATCCAGGAAACAATCAAAAACAATGTGAGGAACACTCAACCCCCGATCATAGGCAGAATAGATTCGTTCCTTTCTCGTTCTGATGCGAAAACGCTCAGGGGAGACAGAAGAATGGGGACGGGGGCGCTCTTAGATATGATAGCCGATCGGATATCCATCGACGATTCTGTGAACATCATTCGTGTAACAGAAGAGCATGAGAAGAACTCGTTGAATTATATCCATTCAATGATTACAATGAAGAAAAATAACTTCATACTCCTTTATGTCGATATTGACGCAGCGAACATAATTGCCGCATTTCCCGACGCAAAGGTGCTCAAAGCGAAAGAGATCTGCCACCAAGTGCCTGTCTGTTTTAAAGAACCTGTCTTGAATAGTTTCGGCGGGCTCAGTTGTTCTGCATTTGTTGACGAGAATTTGTCTGATTGAGTCGCAGTATGTTCAAAAATTCAGATAACAATATATAGTAATTTCTTTTAAAAAATCATTGCGAAAAACATATTATAAAAACATATTCCATATGTTTATATATCAATAACCACGTCAAGGATATATTAAAAAAGAATGTTATTCGGTGATAAGATGGTGGCGGCAAAACCTATAACAATATTCGAAGCATACGACCGATTTCTAAATGGAAAAAAAGAGCGCGAGGACACTTGGGACTATGTGACAATTCCGAACAATGCCACAAAGATGAAAGAAAAATACAAGATAGAGTTCGGAAAGAACATTATCCCGGAAGACAAGGATGAGATGAACAGACTCTTCCTCGCAGGAGTAGAAATGCTTGTCGAGACCGGATTCTTCAATCCCGATCTGGGAAGGGTCATGTATGTCACTGAGTCTGAAGTACTTGAGGGCATAAAAAAAGCTCCGAAATATCTGAGATTGGGGAGCGGTAGAGATGAAGTTATGTGCCAACGGCGCCGCGGGAACGCTCCTACAAAGCCTATCATTCAGGGAGGGCCGACGGGTGCCCCCGTGTCGGAAGAGGTATTCGTTCCGATGATGCAGGGGTACGCTCAAGAATCGACTGTTGATACATTGGTCAGCGGCGTTATGTCTACGGTGGGCGGTCATGCACCGACCGTCAATACTCCCTGGGAGATCAAAGCTACTTTAGCTGAGATCCGTGCAGTGAGAGAAGGAATGACGCTGGCAGAACGTCCCGGTATGGCCATATAGGGACCGAATACCCCGCTGTCCGCTGCCGGACGACTCGTTTCGAGCCTTCATTCCGGTCTGGAAAAGACCGATCTTCATGAATGCTCTCAGCTTAACGAGATGAAATTGGACATGACGGGATTGAACATGCTATCCGGCTGGGCCGTAAATGGGGACACGATCCTGATGGAACAGATGCCCATTTTCGGAGGGTATTGCGGCGAAGCGGAAGAAACGGCGATATGTGACGTCGCAACCACCCTTGCTTCATTCGTAATGTTCGGATCGCACATCCATTTGGACGGCCCGATACACATCAGATGGGGAATAACGACGGCGAGAGAGACCCTCCAGATATCATCCCATGTTGGGGCCGCATTGGATCTGAACACAGACCTTTTGCTCTCGAACCAGTATTATCCTTTGGCGGGACCGTGCACAGAAATGTGTCTGCTCGAGACCGCAGCGCAGTCGATAGCGGATACCGCCTCGGGAAGAGAACTGATATCCGGGTCAGCGGCATCTAAGGGTGTCGCGAGAGACAAAGTAACACCGCTCGAAGCGAGGATCATGGGAGAGGCTGCGATCGCCACCGCCGGTATGAAGATCACAGATGTGAATGAGATCTTAGACCGCCTTATCGGAAGCTACGAGACGGAATTCCACCACCCTCCAAAGAGCAAACGTTTCCAGGATTGTTATGATCTTAAGACGATCACGCCTTCCGACGAATACCTCGGAGTGTATGAGAACAGCATCAATCTGCTCAGCGAGTTGGGCCTGTACATAAAAAATTGAGGCGGTGTTATGATCGAACTTTTCACAGAAAAAAAAGTTTTTACAAACATTTTCTCATATTAGGTGTCGGAGCTTAAGGCAGGCTCTGCACAGTTATTAGGTCGGTGATAAGATGTAGTATGGAATAGCTTTGGATATTGGAACAAGCGGATTGAGGTGCCAGGCGATTGATCTTGAAACAAAAGAGACCTTATCGTCGGCAATGACCTCCCGTCATCCCATCCCGGGGATGAATGTAATAGACCATGTGAATTTTGCAATGGATGCCGGCAGGGATGTTGCGAACAAACTTATGATCGGGGCGATCAATAATCTCTTTAAACTTTTAGAAGTGGATCTTTCAAAAGTATGCAGGATCGCAGTTTGCGGGAATCCGTTCCAGATGTCATTGTTCCAGAACATTGAGATCAGGGACCTCGCGTTTGCAGGAAAATCCATGATAAAAAAACTTGGCATTACTCCTCCCGACAGGAACGGTGCGGTCATAAAAACCTCCCTTCTGGGGATCGAGGGCATTGACGCCGATGTGATCATACCTCCGGCTGTGACACATGAGATCGGCGCTGACGCAATGGCCATGCTTACAGAGACAGGCGTCCTTGAGAAAGAAGGGATCAGGATCGTGGTCGACTATGGGACCAACGCCGAAATGGCATTGATCCATGGGGACAATATATTGACCGGTTCGGCTGCGGCCGGTCCCGCACTGGAGGGCCAGCAGATAAAGGACGGTATGCTTGCGGCACCCGGTGCCATTTCGAACATTGAGATAAAAGAAAATGGGTGGCTCTGTTATGTTCTTGACGATGCACTCACTCCGCAGACGGGCGATCTGATCGACCCGGTCTCCGGAAAGATCGTTTCAAAGGGCAAGATGGACGGAAAAGCGGTCGGGATCACCGGCACAGGAGTCGTTGCGGCAATAGCATGCGGTTTCGAATCGGGTCTCGTTTCGGGTTCCAAGATACTCACCCCGGACGGCACGCTGCATCTGCAGGACGGTGTGAACATAACATCAAAAGACATCGATGAGGCCGGAAAGGCCATCGGCGCCTTACGTGCCGGATATCTTACGCTGATGTTGGAAGCCGGCATTTGGGTCGATGATGTAAAGACCGCATATATGTCCGGCGCTTCCGGCCTTTATGTCGATGCCAAAAAGGCACAGAAGATAGGTATGGTGACCCCTGGTGCAACGGAGATAGTGCAGTATGGGAACACTTCGATCATGCTGGCAAGAAAGATGGTGACTGGAGAGAAAACGCTGGATGAACTTAGGGATATGACAAAGAAGCTGAGAGCAAAACACTGCATGTTCGCCTCGTCCGACGCTTTTAAAGACATCTATTCGGTAGAGATATCCCTGTGGTCATATGGGATGCCGTGGTCAGCATACAATGAGATGATGGATGTGTATGGTCTTAAGCACGTGCCTGCAGAGCCTGAGAGATCGACATCCGAGCGCAGGTCTGCCACCGATCTCCCGGAACTGAGGGGGAAAAAGGTATCGATCCTTGAGAACGCGGGTGTGGAGCTCTCCGGCCTGGTTCAAGGTTGTATCTCGTGCAGAAAATGCGTCAAAGAATGTCCAGAGTCGGCGATAAGTGTGGAAAAAGCCGCTATCACGATCAAGTCGGACAGATGCATGGGCACTGCGTGCAAACGCTGCGAGATGATATGTCCCGAAAAGGTGCTGCAGATAAAAACACTGAGAATAAAAGAAAATTAAGATGTGCGCCCTCTGGGCGCACTGTTTATTTTTTATTCGGCTGGTTTTTCGCTCTTGATAAAGTCGGCATCATCGCTGAACATGTGCTCATCGGGGAACTTTCCGCGGGTGAGCTTGAGTACGAACCCTATCACGATACCAAGTGCTATCGAAATGGCGAATACGCCTATCGCACCGACGAGATTCGTCAGAGAGTCAGCACCATCGATTCCGTACAGCGGTATTGCTATTACTGCCACGATCGCACCGAACCATCCTGCCACTCCGTGCAGGTTGTGTACGCCCATGACATCCAACGCGCCGATCGCCTTTGTAAGCCTCGGATGCAGGTATATGAAACTCAGTGCCGAGATCACTCCTGCGATCAGACCGATTACGAGTGCCGCCCACGGACCGATCATCAGCAAAGGCGCACCGATCGCGACCGGACCGGCAAGCATCGCATATGTGTATATCAGCGGGTTGACCTTCTTCTGTATCGCGGTGCACACTATCCATGCGCTTATTATCGATCCGATTCCGGCAAGGTAGCACACCATCATTCCCCAGAACACCTGGTCTGCGGGCAGCAGTGCGGTAACGAAAGACGGCCAGAGGACCCACAGCAGCATTGATGCCAGCCATACGAACGATACGCTGTGCGTCGTCGTATACATGGGTTCGTTGAACGCTCTCTTTTCTCTCAGTGCTATTGCTACACCAAGGCCGAAGTATGCCGCACACATGTGGACCAGCATCGATCCTCCGGCATCCGAAGCATTGAATCCGAAAACCATGTGGAGCAAGCCTTCGTGTTCCAGGCCTATGCCGAACAGGAACCATTCAACTATCAGGAACACCGGTGCGAACAAAATACCTGCAACGAAGTATTGCCACATCTTCAGTTTTCCGAGGAAGCATCCTATCGCAATGACCACAGTGATCGCGCATATCACGCCCATCAGCATCAGATCCTGATTCCAAGCTTCCTCTATGGACACTCCGAACAGGAACTGCTTTATTGCCAAGTAGACAACAAAGCTGCCGGCTGCGGACAGAAGCACCGCAAGTGCGACTCCCCACTCATATTTCTTAATGAAGAGCATCAAGAATGCGACCAGCATCAACATGAACCAGATCATTATATTCTTTACAAACTTGAAGTTCTCCAGGCCGGTATCGCCGGTGGTAGTATAACCCGACGAAGCAGAAGAATCGCCGGATAAGAACAGTACAAAAGAAATGACTGCTACCATCAGGAAGGCCGCCAGAGCCACCACAGTCTTTACATACATTTTCATCTTTTCACCCCTTTTCTCTAATAAAGGAAAATAAAAGGTTTGGGTAAGGGGATACTCAGTGCTTTATGTCCAGACCGGCTTCCCTCAGCTTCTTGACTGCACCTGCGTATACCTTCAGGTATTCGGCGGTCGGCTTGACGGTTAATACGTCATAACACTCGCTGAATGTCTTTCCGGGAGGCGCTTTGGTGTAGTTCTTCTCGTAGCCTGAGACAAGCTTCTCAAGAACCGCATTGACATCGGGTATCTTCATGCCGGCAGTGGCTATTGCAGCCTCTCCCATGATCCTGGCTTCCATACCTGTTGTCTTATCCATTGCCACACCCTTTGCGGCAGCGGAACCGGAGAGAAGCTCTCTTCCTGATCCCGTGTCGGCAATTGCCTGTGCGGCCGTCTCGAGGAGACACATCTCTGTGCAGGGTCCTGCGATCGGATAGTACTGGTTTGCCAGAAGCAGGTCGGTGTTTGCATCGATCGCTGCCGCCGCGTGCGCGGCTATCTGCAAGGTCTCCCTTGCCGTGGTTATTCCCCACCTTATGTGGATAGGTCCGTCGAGGTGGTAGTTCCCCGAGAACAGAGCGAAGGATGCGAGTGTTGTTGCAACGTCGCAGATCGCTGTCTCTTCGATACCGCCGCAATATCCTCCGAAAATCGGCATCTGCTCGATCATGATGGTGTTACCGTTGGCGGTCCATCCTGCGAGCATGTTCAGTGCGGCCATGTCCACTTTCAATTCGTTCAACTGCGAGCATTCGTGTGAGTCGCACGGTCTCATTCCCGTGTATCTCATGTCAGAGGCGAGACGTCCAGCTGCGGACAGCGGCGTCTCCGGTCCCTACATAGCCATATATGGCCTGCCTGCCCTTGTCCTCGCCTCATCCACTCCCCTGATCTCTGCCATCATGGCGCGTATCTCATAGGGGGTGTTCGTTAGCGCAGGGTGTCCCTCGATCGTTGACATAACACCGTTGACGAGTGTGTCGACGACCGACTCCTGTGCATAACTCTGCATGACTTGAACAAATATCGTTTCCGTAACCGGGGCACCTGTGGGTCCTCCCTGGATTATCGGCTTAACTGGACTGTTACCTCTGCGGGGGTAGAAGCGCGCGCAGTCTCTTCCCTCTCCGAGTATCAATTGTTTGGGGGTCTTTTTTATTCCTTCCCATACTTCCTCTTCGGTAATTTTCAATACCCTCTTGAGGTCCTGGTTGTAGAATCCGGTCTGAACCAGCATTTCCAAACCGGCGTTGAACAAGTTGTTCATCGTTGTTTTGTCTTCCGGTATGATCTTCTTGCCGAAGTTCAGCTTGTATTTTTCTTTAAGTTTTGTCGCGTTGTTCGGAATTGTCGAATAGTCCCACTCTTCTTCGGAGACTTTCTTTCCGGCGATGAACCTATCATACACGTCGCATATGTTAAGCGGTCTTTCTGCTGCCATTTTCATTCACCCCTTCATTTTTGCCATTAGTTTGTTCACGAGCTCAACGATCTCGGCACCGTTCTCAGAGTATCCGTCGGCTTTTATCTCGTCGCACCACTTTTGTGTAACCGGTGCGCCACCGATGATCACCTTGAAAGCCGCTTTTGCTTCTTTCACCGCTTTGACCATTTCGCCCTGTACAATCATGGTCGTTGTCATAAGCGCCGAACCGCCGAGCACCTGTGCACCGTGTTCTGCGCCTGCTTCCATGAACGCCTCCGGCGATACATCGGGTCCCAGATCATAGACCTTGTAACCGGCCCCACGGAGCATTGCGCAACAAACGTTTTTGCCAATCTCGTGGATATCCCCCTGAACGGTCCCCATTATTATGGTACCCTTCATCACATTGTTACCGGCGGTCATGAGCGGTGCGAGTATTGCAAGCCCCTTTTCCATTGCTTTCGAAGCCGCAACTACCTGCGGGAGATAGATCTCTGCTTTGTCGAAACGCTCACCGATCGTTTCCATTCCTTTTCCAAGACCGTCCTGTACTATCACTTTGGGATCGATCTTGGCCTCGATTGCCGCTTTTGTGGCACTCTCAGCAAGTTTAAAATCCCACGTTTCGACGGCCTTTTTGAGGTCTGCTATTATTTTTTCTTTTCCACTCATCTAATCACCACTTTGCCAAATCCTGATCCATAAACGTTGTTTGTCGCTCGGGTTTCGGATTTAGGCTGTCAAGGAAAGACAATAGAGCCTCTCATCGAAACCTGCAACAATGCCTATTCGGATTTGGGACTCATCATACAAACCTTGCCGAAAAAATATCTGCTTATAATGTATATAAAACTATCTTACAATTTTTCATCAATTTATGTTCATATATAAAAATACAACGTATACAGTCAGCAAGAACCTTTAAATTATAATACAAATTTATTTAAAAAAAGACCCTTTCTATGAGTTATATTTTTACTATATTATTCCTATAAGAGGTCTCAGAATACTGCTATTTTTTTTACAACTTTTCAAATGTCCGCACTTCGTATTTGAAAAAAAAATGATCTTCGGATCGGACATCTTACCCGGTATCCGGGATGGATGCGAATCCATCCAACATTTAACTTTCATTTTATGGTGCTCATTTAAGAAAAGAGGTCATCCTGCCATGGTAGTTTATCGTTTGTATAATGCACACAATCGATCGGTTTTTCATTAGAGGTGTTCGGACGTCTTTTTTTACACACAGCTTTATACCTTAATGACCATTCAAGTGCTCATGGCAGACACCTTCAAAAAAACAACGGGATCGAGATTGATGAATGCTTTTCCCGCAATAGCGTTCGCGATCGTATTGGTAATGATCGTTGTTGTTTACTTTGAGATCATCAAATAAACATATGGATCTCAGACCTTGTCCAGGCGTTCCTTGTTCCTGAAACGGAGCATTGCTTTCTTCGCACCGAAGTGTCCAAGCGATGCGGCCTTATTATACCACTTTTTCGCCTCGTTGATATCTTTCTCAACACCGATGCCTTCTTCATAATATCTTGCAAGAATGAACATCGCTTCTGGATCGTTGTTCTCTGCCGCATATTTGTATGATTCGAATGGTGACGCTTCTCCTTTTACGACCACAGCGTTGCCTGTGTACTCTTCGACGATATTCTTTGACACTGTGTGCCCCTTTTCTGCGGCACGAGTATACCAGAGGAGTGCTTTCTTCTCATCGGCTTTCACGCCGATGCCGTTCGCATAACAGTATCCCAAATAGTACTGGCATATCGGGTTGGAGTTCTCTGCGCCTTTTGTGAACCATTCAATGGCCTTCTTATCGTTTCCTTTAACTTCTCTGTTATCAAAATAATAAGAACCTACATAGAGCTGGGATTTACCGTAACCTTTCTCTCCCAGGAATGAATGAAGCTCGAACGCCTTTTGAGGATCCTTTTTCACCCCTCTGCCCTTGGCGTAGCATTCCGCTATTATGAATTGTGATTTTAGATACCCGTCATCCGCAGATCTGGAACACCAGTCGAATCCTTTTTTCTCGTTCTTTTCCACCCCATTCCCGGACATATAGGCACTGCCTATCATGTGGCATGCGGTGGTGTTCCCGTGATTAGCGGACCTTTCAAAGTAATACGCTGCTTTCTTCGGATTCTTCCTTACCCCTATTCCGTCGGTATAGTTCATGCCTGTCGTATACTCTGCATACGGGTCGCCCATATCTGCCGCTTTTCTGAACCATTCCGCCGAAGCGGTATCGCTCTTTGCGACCTGGCCTCCTTTTGCGTAGAGGTTGCCGAGCATGATCATGGCATCTGTCTGCCCTTTCTCTGCGGCGTCTTTCAGTCTTTTCAGGCCTTCGTCCCTGTTCTTATCGACACCTATCCCGCCCATATAACATCTGGCAAGCCCGAATTCTCCGTCAATAGAGCCGTTCTTTGCCGCCACTGTGAACCAACTGTTCGAGAAGATCGGGTCTTTTTCGACGGCGATGCCGTCCATGTAGCATCTTCCCAAATGATATTGCCCCATTGGCGATCCCGCATCGGCCATCTTTGAATATATATCAAATGCCGCTTTCATATCCCTCGGAACGCCTATCCCATGCTCATAGCATCTTGCATACTCGCATTTTGCTCTTTCAGAGCCTTTGTCTGCGCATATTTTCAGCAATGATGCACCTTTGTTTCTGTCACGGGCGATCCCGTTGCCTTTGAGAATACATAGTGCGGTCGAGTACTCCCCATCGATGTTTCCTTTCTCCGCAGAAGAGGAGAACATTTGGAACGCCTTTTCCGCATTCCAATCGGTGCCGATGCCGAGGTCATAGAACACACCAAGCATGTACATTGAGCTGGGAGAACCTTCCCCGGCCTTCTTTGAATGGTATTCAAAAAGTTTTTTGTCCCTGGGGACATCTGTTTCTTTGAAAATGATGTTCAATTCTCTGACTGCCTCATGGTAGCCTTTCAGAGCGGCTTTCGAGAACCACATAATGGATTCGTCGACATCTTTTGTGACTGCAATACCCTCGGCATAGCATTTTCCAATGATGAATTCCGAGTCCGTGTGCCCTAATGATGCGGCCTTCATGTACCATCTGAATGCTTCCGCCTCGTTAACATCCAGGCCGTCGCCGATTGCGTATTTCTGCCCCAGTTTGAAGCAGGAATTTACATCGTTCGCTTCAGCTTTGGAAATCATTTCTTCCAGAATTTCCATCGATACCCATTATCAGCCTACATTATATTAATCTAACTTATGTCCCAACAAGGGGGTCGCTATCTTTCTTTTCTACAGAGAGCGCTATCATAATCAGCGCTACGACCGTCGCAATGAACATTATCCCCCAAACCAAGGCGAAGTTGCCCAGTGTGTAAGAGGCCTTTATTATCGGATCGGTAATCAGTGTGAAAACTCCTGCTCCCAGGAAAAGGAAGAAATTCAACGCAGACACCGACGTTCCTGATATCGCTGTCGGATACCACTCCCTCACCTGAGTGTAGGACAATGTCATGAATCCTCCGGAGAACCCAAAAACGAAACATATGGCCATCCAGAACCAGTAGTTGTCCATTTCTCCTGCGAATCCCCATATTATTCCCCATGTGGCTGCGAACAACAGAGTTCCCCAGAACATCGCTGTACGTTTTGATTTAACGATGCCTCTCCCATTCAAAATACCTATTATCGCCGAGCTCAATATCTTTCCTATACCCAAAGCAAGAATCAGCCACGATGCCGCCAAAGCGAAATCGTACACCTCGTTGAAGTAAATTGTTGCCCATGTGCTTTGAAAGACCATTATCGATCCGTAGACAAAGAAGTATGCCATTGCCATGGTCCAGAACTTCCTGCCGCTCATAAAAACGGTGATCAGTCCTTTGACCACAGAGATCTTTGCATTTGTTGCATCCGTTGTATGTGTTCCCTGCTCCTCTTTTTCTATCTCTTCGATGGCGGGAAGACCCATTTTATGCGGGTGGTCCCTAACGAACGCATAACAAAGCAACGCTATTGTCAAGGTCACCAGTCCCAGGAGCAGGAACACATTTCTCCAACCCACTGCGTCCGCAAGAATATCCAGTGGTGCCGTTGCAGCTATCGCCCCCACATTGCCTACTGCGACCACTATACCAGCGAGTTGTGGGAAATCCTTCTTTCCAAACCAGACAGAAATGATCTTCATCAATGGGATATAAATGACCGCCATTCCGGCAGCGATCATAATTTTTCCCAATAAGATCATCCAGAATTCTGTTCCTAAGAATGTCAGGAATGAACCCACTGTTGCGATCATCATGAATATGAAGGCTGCTTTCCTGGGACCCAGATGATCTGCGAGCAGTCCGCTTGGTATCTGCATCGCCGCATATACCCAAAAATAGGTCGTGCTCAGTAGTCCCACTGTACCGCCGACATCTGCCACTATTTCCTTGCCGACAGTGCCGACGGAGATCCTGTGGAAATAGACAAAGAAGTACGCTGTGGTAAGTATGATGAATATGACCCAGCGATATCTGTACAGAGTCCTTTTCAGTTCCTGTGGCGTTTTTGAGCTTTGACTTTTTACGTCAGCGAAAGTATCTTTTTTGAATAGTGCTGTAATCTTCATGATGGGCTCACTTGACCTCTATGAGCTCATAATCAGATGAACCGAGTTTCATTTTTTCAGCGTGTTCGAACGTTGACTGCCATTTTGTGTTGGGATGTACACACCTGAAGATGTCGGCCGGCCTCTTTCCTTTGGAATTGACATACAGCCTGCTTCCGACTATCATTGGCTGTTTCTGGGAGAGATCTACGCATGCCTTATCCAAAGCTACCGGATCGAAGGATGCCAGCATCCCGACGTTCGGTATTATCGGAAGATCGTTCTCTTTGTGACAATCGCAGAAGGGCGAGACATCCGCTATTATCGAAACATGGAAATTGGGTCTGTCCTTCAAGAGTGCTGCGGAGTATTCCACTATCTTACAGCAGATTATGTCCATTGCCTCGTCCATATTGGCGCTGATCGCGTCAAAGGGGCACATGCCGATGCATCTTCCGCACCCGACGCAGATGTTGTGGTCGATCGATGCTTTTTTGTTGACTGTTATTGCGGAATGAGCGCATGCCTGAAGGCACTTTTTGCAGCCTCTGCATTCCTCCTGGTCCACGCTCGGCTTGCCGGAAGTATGGAGTTCCATCTTCCCTCTTTTTGATGCGCAGCCCATACCTATGTTCTTTAATGCGCCGCCGAACCCCGTGAGTTCATGGCATTTGAAGTGATTGAGCGTTATCAGAACGTCCGCATCGTATATCTCGCGGCCGATCTTTGCGGTTTCCACGTAATCGCCGTTGATCGGAATTTCAACATCGTTAGTTCCTTTCAGTCCGTCCCCGATAACTATCTGGCAGCCTGCGGACATTGTGTTAAAACCGTTGTAGTTCGCCGTGTTGAGATGCTCTATCGCATTCTTCCTCTTCCCCGGATACAGCGTGCTGCAGTCCGTCAGGAACGGTACCCCTCCTTTCTCCGAGACCTTGTCGGCAATGACCTTTGAATAATTCGGTCTCAAAAAGGCCAGATTTCCCATTTCGCCGAAGTGCATCTTGATTGCGACGAACTTTTTATCCATTTTGATGCTTTTTATGCCGGCTGCATCGATCAATCTTCCGAACTTGTCCAAAAGACTGTCCTCTAATTCTGTGTGCATGCTCGTGTAATACACTTTTGGTGTTCCCTTGGGCATCAGACCAGTATCTCGGTTTACTATAAATAGGGTTTGCGACCGGAGATGGAATGTCGAAAAAGAATAGCAAAAATCGCATTTGAGACAGTTTGCCTGCCCTTATGTCTCTTGTCGGATATCGGTCAATTTGTAGCGGCAAATACTTAAAATACTGAAAATGAACTTAGTCTTTAAATAGAAATCAGAGTGGATTCCAATGGAAATAATGAGTTCTAAGAACGGCAACCTCGCTTCGGACGAGGAGATAATGAAAAGATATGACAAAGAGAAGAAATGGGGGCTTGCCATATGCATCGACCTCGGCGAATGCGATCACGCTAAGGTCTCGTCCAAAGAGCACATTACTAAGTTCGCTATCGACCTTGCCGACGAGATCAAAATGAAGAGGTACGGCGATCCGATAGTCGTATTCTTCGGAGCTGAGCCCAAAGTGCAGGGGTATTCCCTGGTACAGCTGATCGAGACGTCTCAGATCTCTGGACACTTTGCCGAGGACACGAACAGAGCGTTCATAGATGTGTTCTCATGCAAAGGATTCCCAGCGAAAAAGACTGCGGAGTACGTCAAAAAGTACTTCGGCGCAAAGAAGATGGAATTCTCATTCTGCTTCAGGGACATTTAAACTTCAATGCCGGCAAAGCCGGCGATTTTTAACTTACGGGCCGGACGGCCTTTTTCTGTATTACAATAAAATATTATTACAGAATGTATACGGGAGGATATGGGCTTAGAGGAGGTCCTCTCAAAGATCTGCGCGGACAAGAATGTGAATTCGGCATTCCTGTTAGAAGGGGAATTTTATGAAGAGGTCATTGAAGAAGAAAGCAGCATCATAGAATGCACCTTCGGAATGCCTTTAGATAACAGGGCGCTGAAAGAGATCAAAACAAAAGAGATGGCCATTTGTATTTTCTGCTACGGCTCCTTCGAGCCCCCTTCGGACCACGTCATGGTAATGGAAGATTGCTGCGGTAATTGGATCGGGCACGATGTTCCTTCCTGCAAGATGCACCAGTACAAGAAGGACGATCCCGATATCATTTGGCTTTGCGATGATTTTGCGATATACCCCAACAGGGCGGTATCACATGAAATGGTGATGGCCATGCTTCCTCTGAGGGTAAAATGCGTAGGCGAGAGCGAAGGGGTGAAAGACCCCGTAATAATGTATCCCGCGACATCGACCGACATTATGCTCAGAAAACATTTCGGGATCCCTCTCGGGGATGCGAGGATCGCATCGGCGATCATGGCTTTCAACATCCTGTAAAAATGAAAACGTAGTATAACTGTACTATACTCATTATATACACTCATGCAGACAATCAATGAAGCATGAGAAAAACAGAACGTCTCATTAGGAAATTGAACAAGAATAAGAAGGGGAGTATCGAGGGGCTGCCGCTGCAGCTGATGATAATGATCATCATTGCGACGATAGGTACCGCCATCCTCGTCGGATGGATGGGGAACATCGATTCTCCGAAGAGCATCGGTTCGGTCGAGGTCGTCTCGGGAGACATAATACTTGACGGCAACAGCACTACCGACGGGATGATAGAAGTATACGTCTCCGATCAGGACGGTAATCCTCTGAGCGGTGCGACGGTCGTGCTTTCAGGCCTCGGAGTAAGCGACAAGAACGGAAAGACCGCATATGCCAACACAGACAGCAAGGGGTACGCAAAGTTCGATGGGTTATGTCTGACGCTGAGGGGCGCCGATATAGGTTTCATTACCGTCAACGTATCGATGTCGGAATATGGTGAGAACAACTCCACAAGGGTGGCGGTGATCTCATAAAATTAAACAGAAAAGGTGTGATCGACCTGCCTATCTGGCTGGTCGTGACCTTTTTGATTTTAGCTGTTTTCGTGCCGGTAGCCCTCAATATGATGGGTGATCTGCAGGATGACTCTGCCGTATCTGCCGCAAGGGCTGAATCGGAAAAGATCGAGGATGCCGTGAAGAGGACATACTATTCCGGCGCCGGAAGTACCGATACGGTCTCGATATCTCTATCCGGAGGAATGTGTCTGTTGCTGGGAGGGGGAGGTTCCGATTCATACTGCATTTCGATAATGCACGACGACACGGTCGTAGAGAAGAACTATCTCCAAAGACCTTCGGTGAAGTTCCTGGGAGACCCGCTCTATGTCATGGGAAATAGAACGCTTTCCATTGAGTGCGTGATAGTTGGAGGCGTCTACGGCGTGGAGGTGAGCGTGATTGATTGAGTTCACATTGTCAAGGGTTATGCTGATCGTATGCGGTGTGGCGATCCTCGCCGCAATTGCGGTGCCTATACAGTCATTCTATGATGTAAGCTACGACAGTTCGATGGAGGATACCGCAGATCATATCTCGTTCATATTAGATGAGTTCTGGGCATCAAATGCTGACACAATGACGATCAGGGGATGGGAGATATTGCCGTCATCAGATTGTTCGATCGAGATAGAAGGCCACAAACTCACAGTCCTTCTGGGAGACAGAACATATCATGCGATGATCGCAGAGAATATGGACAAGATCGTTATCGGCTACGGGGATGTTGTGACTATATCCAAAAATGAGCCTTCGGCAGCGAAAAACTTGGGCAGCAACGACATAGATGCAACTGTTTGAGTGCCATTAAACATTACACAAAAAATACCGCCGCAGGAAGATAACGAATGCCCTGCGGATGGGTTCGTATTTTTTATTTCTTATCGCCGAATGTTTCTGCGATATTTATCAACGCAGCCGCGAACCTTTCAATGTCTTCCTCGTTATTGTAAAGATACACAGAAGCTCTGGCACTGCCCTCGATGCCTTTTGATACAAAGAATGGATGGGTACAGTGCATGCCGGACCTTATCATGATGTTGTCCATCTTATCCAGCATCATCGCCACATCATGCGGCGACAGACCCTCGACATTAAAAGAGAAGACCCCGCATCTTCTGTCCGGGTCGTTCGGCCCTATGACGCTCAATCCTTCTATTTCGCCGACCCTTTTGAATATGGATCTCATCATATCTCTGTCATGTTCAAGGATCTTGTCCATTCCCACCGATGTTAGGTATTCCAGAGCTGCTTTTGTTCCGGCTATGCCGGAATAGTTCTGCAGCCCCGCTTCGAATTTGTCCGGTATCGGCGCGGATGTTACACGCTCATATGTTGCCATGCCGACCGTGCCTCCCCCCGTGGTCAGCGGTTTGAGAGATTCCAGGCATTCTCTTTTCCCGTATAATATGCCCATTCCAGAAGGACCCAGCATCTTATGCACAGAGAGCGAATAATAATCCACATCCATTCTCTTCAGGTCTGTCTTCATGTGCGGTGCTGCCTGAGACCCGTCCACAAGGACCTTTGCACCGATATCGTGAGCTATCTCCGTTATTTCTTTGATCGGCACTACACATCCTGTGACATTGCTCGCATGATGCACAGATACCAGTTTTACATCCTTCCCCATGACCTTTTTGAAGCTCTCGATATCGAACTCCCCATCGTCCCGGGCTTTGGAATACCTTCTCTTTAACCCTATTTCTTCGGACAAAACTGTCCATGGGGCATGGTTGGAGTTGTGTTCTGTGTCGGTGGTAACAACCGCATCGCCTTTTCTGAATCTGAAACCTTTTGCAACGGTGTTTATCCCCTCTGTACAGTTTTTTGTGAAGATATAACACTCAGGGTCGTCTGTGCCGAAGAATCCGGCCGCCTTTTCTCTGGCCTCGTCGGTGACAAGCGATACCTTTGCCGACATTCCGTGAATGCTTCTTCCTCCGCAGGAAGGGTAATTCTCATAATATTCGGTTACTGCTCTGATCACCTGGTCGGGCCTGAGCGACTGACATGCGCTGTCCAGGTAAACTCCCCCTCCCTTACGAATAGTAGGAAAATCGTTTCTGACAGCGGACATGTTCATGTTGCAGCCCATTACTTAGTATTATTTAATAATCGGTTATGTGTATCCCTATCTGATAAAATGCTGACGACCTCTGTGGGAAAACTCAGGCTCGAAAGACCGGGAATGGTGGCATCCGGCATAATGGATGAGACCGGCCCGTCGATGGTGAGGATGCTGAGATCGGGCGCGGGTGCCGTTGTAACAAAATCCATCGGGATGGAACCGAACAAAGGACACCCTAATCCGACATTCTCTGAAGTGAAGGGCGGGTACATCAATGCAATGGGCCTTCCCAATCCGGGGATAGAACTTTTCGGGAAAGAGATGGAGATTGCGGCGAAAGCCGGGAACATAATAGGTTCGATATACGGATCGTCGCCGGAACAGTTCTCGATATTAGCGGGTAAGATGGAAGATTACGGCGCCGCGGCAGTAGAGCTTAATCTGTCGTGCCCGCATGCGACCGGTTACGGGATGGAGTTGGGGACTGACCCAAAAGTGATCAAGACCATTGTTTCGGCAGTTAAGTCATCGGTATCGATACCCGTCTGGACGAAACTTACTCCCAACACACATATGATCAAAGACCTGGCATTAGCTGTTCAGGGAGCGAACGGCGACGCTATTGTCGCCATTAATACAGTCAAGGCCATGATCATCTCCCCTCAATTGGGAAAACCCATTCTGAGCAATAAGTTCGGCGGGCTTTCCGGTCCCGCCATACGTTCTATAGGCGTCAGGGCTGTATTCGACATCAAAATGGTTGTCGATATCCCGATCGTGGGGGTCGGAGGGATATCGGACTGGAAGGATGCCGCTCAGTATCTTATGGCGGGTGCCTGCGCATTCCAGATCGGAAGCGCTATCGGCATGAAAGGGATAGAGATATTCGATACGATCAACACTGAACTTGAAAGATTCATGAAGGATTTCGGTTACAACAGCATCGCAGATATGGTAGGTGTTGCCCATGAGTGATACAGTAAAGATCATGAGTATTATCACCGACTCCCACGATACAAAGACGTTCGAATTCCAGTGGGATGATAAAGTGAGCCCGGGACAGTTCATTATGGTTTGGAAGCCCGGAATGGAAGAGATACCCATGTCCCTTTCCAAAACGAGCCGTATAAAAAGCATCACGGTAAAGAATATCGGAAAAGATACTCAAAAATTGTGTGAATTGGGTCTCGGAGACCCTATCCGGATCAGAGGCCCTTACGGTAAAGGCTTCGATATGAAGAAAAGCAAGAATATGCTGATAATAGGCGGAGGAGTGGGGACCGCCGCAGTCATACCCGTTGTGAAAGAGACCGGTGCAGATACGATAATCGGTGCCAGATCCGCCAAGGATATCATCATGGATGAGGTCGCGGGGAAATACGCTAAGAATCTGTGGCTTGCTACAGATGACGGTACCAAAGGGTTCCGCGGGAATGTCGTACAACTGATGAAAGAAAAGGTTCGGGAGAACAAGTACGATATGGTCATTGCCTGCGGCCCCGAGATAATGCAATATCATCTCTACAAAGCGTGCGTTGAATTGAACATCGACTGCCAACTGTCATTGGAGAGATACATGAAGTGCGGTGCCGGCGTCTGCGGATGCTGCATGATGGATGATATGCGTGTATGCAAGGACGGTCCGGTCTTCACAAAGGAACAGATCTCAAAGATGAGCGACTTCGGTGTATCGAAGAGAGATGAATGCGGACGTCTTGTGAAGCTCGGGTGATAATATCTCGACCCCGGAAGGTTATTTCGAGGTGACCCACGGCAAACTTGCTGTCAACGTTCCGAGAAATATCTTCAAAGGAGACGGTGCAACGATCGATAAGGAAAAGGCTGCCGCTTTCAGAGAGATTCTGAAGCAGAGATATCCCTGGCTCACCGACAATTCTCTCGATGTCTTGATGGAAAAGGCCAGAAAGACCGTGGTCGAGATACGCAATGAGGAAACGAACGGCCTTTCCGTGAGCAGAGAATTGGAATCACAGGGCAGACCCGAAGAAGCGATCAAACACCTGAGAAGGCGCTTGGAGATGGATGCCGACGATCCTGATCTATGGTACGCACTCGGAGAGCTTCTCTGTAAAACAGGCAAAACGGAAGAGGGCTACAGAGCGTTTGCGAGGGGAAGAGAATTATTCTGAATCAGCGTACAAAGCATTGATCGCGTCGATCACTTCCGGAACTGTCGTTCCCCATGGTACTTTCGCGATGTTCCCGTCTATCTCATGGCCGTTCTTTACGGTGCAGCATCTGACTATCGTTTTTGTCCCGTCTTTAGGGACGGCATCGACCGGACATACGTTGATAAGTGGAACATCTCTGTCATAGATCGCCTGATATATCCTGTTGGATAAACTGCAGCCGATGAGCGTTACATCATGCTTCACCTCCGGAGCCCTATCCAGGAAATAGTATGGCATCTCCGCTTTCAGACCGGATACTCTGCACGGGAACATCACCGCTTCTGTCTTGACGTATTTGATCTTGTCTTCCAAATCCATATCCACAAATTCGGGTATTATCGGGTGCTCTATCATTCCGGAAGATAATGCTTTGTCTACAAGAATGCGCAATCTGGATGGTCCGGGAGGTATGTTATCTATCGCCCTCAGCTTAAGCGGCCTCATTCCGGATATAAAACTCATGTACGAGAACATCCCTTCTATCACGACGGTCTTACCCGGATATTTCTCCTGCACAGAAGCAACAGCGGGGACATTAAGAACATCTATACTCGGATCCCTTACAAAAACAGTATCTTTCGGCAGGGATATCACCTCCACGCCGGTCACCTTTCTGAAAAGGCCTTCCGGTTCACTTCTGTCCACCCTGACGGTAGCCAGTTCATTCCCGTTCTTCAACACAAAATACTCTGTCCGGACATAGACCTTCCATTTTGACACTTCTTTAACAATATTATTCTTTGTTAAAGGAAAGTCTACATCGTGAAGTGAAATGTCCTTGCAGTGCATACGACCGTATCTTCCGTTTTGCCTATAATCCTGCCGTCCATCATCAGACAACGGACACGAAACGTTTATTAATCAGTCATATGTGGGGATGTTCAGTGTCGGGATAACACAGTGGCTATGTGGCGGACTGCAGATCCGCATACGGGGGTTCAATTCCCTCTCCCGACCCCATCCTGTTTTTTACCGGAATATATCCAAACAATATCATCCAATACTATATCCAACCGGGATCAATAGAATGGAAGAGCGGCAACTACTGCGCGATAAGAACAACGAACCGACGGGTGAGACCATTGCTGAGGGGCTCGGCAGTGCCGGTGCCGCATACGATAAATTCATCGAGGAAGCGAAACATCATGATATTCAGGTCGATTGGCGCTACTATAATGACGGCGGGTGGCTCGGAAAGGCATTATACAAGTGGACGACCGCCCGAGGTACACAAAAAGAAATGACGGCCTTTTGGCTTTCTGTCTGGAGTGGGTTCTTCAAAGTAAGCCTTTACTTCCCGGCGAGTTCACGCGCCGATGCGTTGAACCTTCCATTATCTAATGAATTAAGGAAAAGAATAGAGAATTCAACGCAGATGGAAAAGATGAAGACCATCTCGCTGACCTTCGAACCCCGTTCAGATGAGTTGTTCGATGAAATATTCATTCTCGTCGATTTTAAGAGAACGCTGAAGCGATGACGCTCGGATCGATCTGAACCCAATTCATGGAGTACTCAACAAACAATTAAATATTGTAAAATCTACTTCGTACCTAATTCATATCAAAATAGTATGGAATCGATATGAACGAAACTGATGGTGAAAATTAATGCCCGAACTCGTCTATCTTGACAATGCCGCCACGACCAAAATGCTGCCCGAAGTCCTTGACGCAATGATGCCCTATCTGACGGATAAATACGGCAACCCGTCAAGCATCCACTCTTTCGGTGCTTCATGCAACGCAGCCTGCGATGAAGCCAGAAAAAAAGTGGCGAGCGTTATCAACGCAAAAGAGAACGAGATATACTTTACGGCGGGAGGCACAGAATCCGATAACTGGGCCCTGAAATCCGTCGCATACATGAAAAAGAGCAAAGGAAAGCATATCATCACGTCAGCGATAGAGCATCATGCCATCTTTGAGACCTGCGAGTTCTTGGCAAGAGACGGTTTCGAGATCACTTTCGTCGGCGTCGATGATAAAGGAATAATAAAAATGGATGAACTCAAGGCGGCCATCCGCCAGGATACCATCCTGATATCGGTGATGTACGCAAACAACGAAATAGGTACGATACAGCCTATCAGAGAGATCGGGGCCCTCGCACGCTCGAAGGGCATACTCTTCCATACGGATGCGGTTCAAGCTTACGGACACATTCCGATCGATGTGGAGGCAGACAATATAGATCTTCTCAGCGCCAGCGCACATAAGCTCCACGGTCCAAAAGGCGTAGGGATGCTCTATATGAAGAACAACATAAAATTGACCCCTTTCATTCACGGCGGAGCTCAGGAAAGGAACAGGAGAGCCGGGACGATGAATGTACCCGGAATAGTGGGGTTCGGCAAAGCGGCGGAGATCGCAAAAAAGAACATGGCAGCCAACGGTGCAAAGCTGAAAGAGATGAACTACTACCTCATGGATAAGATCCTTAAAGAGATCCCGTTCTCGAAGCTCAACGGCGACAGAGACAAAAGGCTCCCGGGAAGCGTGAACATAAGTTTCAGGTTCATAGAGGGAGAATCGATGCTGATGATGGTCGATATGAAGGGTGTTGCCGCATCCACCGGGTCTGCATGCGCTTCGGGCTCGCTTGACCCTTCACACGTACTTCTGGCAATAGGGCTGCCCCATGAGATCGCACACGGTTCGATAAGATTGACCATGTCGGAAGACACAACGAAAAAAGACCTTGATTACACAGTAGGGGTACTGAAAGAGGTCGTATCAAAACTGAGAGCAATGTCCCCGTTGTATGAGGACGCAGTAAGAAGAAAGGAGGCATAAGAATGCAATATAGCGCAAAGGTGATGGATCACTTCACAAATCCAAGGAATGTCGGGGAGATAGAAGGCGCGAGCGGCGTCGGAACGGTCGGCAACGCAAAATGCGGGGACATAATGAGGATATACCTCAACATTGACGATAACAACATCATAAGAGATGTGAAATTCAAAACGTTCGGGTGCGGTGCAGCTGTGGCAACAAGCAGCATGGCCACAGAACTCATAAAAGGCAAGAGCATTAATGAAGCTTTGAAACTCACAAACAAAAGTGTGATGGAGGCGCTCGATGGTCTTCCTCCCATCAAAGTGCACTGCTCCCTGCTTGCCGAAGAGGCCGTACATGCGGCACTCTGGGACTATGCAGAGAAAAAAGGAATTAAGATCGAGGGCCTGAAACCGCCCGTCTCCGATATAGATGAGCACGAACACGGTCACGATCATGACAATGACATCCCGATGATATGATCAAAGAGGACCTTTCGGATCTTTGATATCGACGCAAAGATCGTTGCCGATATCGAATGATAACCTTTCCTCAGGTGATGTTTCAGTAATCCGGAATTTCGATCTCGATGAGCTGGCCTCTTGAGCTCCAGTCCATCATATCTGCGAGTGTGGTTCCGTCAAGAACAGAATTAACGGCATCGTCGAGTTTCTTCCATAATATCATCGAAACACATTTGTCGGATCTGCCGCAGTCGTCTGCCAAACACGATACGGGGGCTGTGTTCCCCTCAATGACTTTTATTATCATCCCGACTGTGTACTCTTCGGGGGGTCTTGAGAGACGATATCCGCCATTTGGTCCTTTTTTTCCTTTAACAAAACCTGCTTTGTTTAGCGTAGAAACGATCTGTTCCAGATATTTCAAAGGAATATCCTGCCGTTCTGCGATATCTTTTATTTTCACATTGTCCTCTGTACCATTCAGCGAGATGTCCAGCATACATCTCAATGCATAACGTCCCTTGGCAGATATGAGCACAAATGTATATCATTCTTCAAGCGTAAAATATTTCCTACTAATTTACAGTATTATCTTTCAAAGAGCTTCCCCCAACAGAATATCCAGTTGTTCTGAAACAAGTACCCGGAGCTGACTCTTATCGCGGACATCTATCCCAGAATAAGACGCAAACCCCTCTGGGTCCTCAGAAATCATCATCAGGAAGCATAGGGTTCTGAAGATTGATATTTTATCCTCAACATCATTGGTCTTCCTGCTTAGCCGCTTTTTCATTTCAACGATCTTACGTGAATATTCCAAAACGTCTCTTGAAAATGTTTCTGTATCTCTGCTTATCCCAAACCTAGCATACTGCATGGAAGTCTCGCATATACCCACAAGTTGATCGAATAATGTTTTTCTGGATATCTCGGGTGAGAGAGAAGCATCCGAGATGTGATCCCGGGTCATTGCCGACATGACCAATTTTAGGAGGTTGCCTTTGGAACCGAAGTAATAGTTTACCATCGCAGGATTGATGCCGGCGTTTTCGGCGATCCTGCGAGTGGTAATTTCCCTTCCTTCAGTTGAAGAAACGAGATTTGCAGTCCTCATGACTATTTCTTTTTTCTTTTCTTCAACGTGCATTCCATTACTAAACATGTTTTAAATATATTTAATTTTTTCTGCAAAAAGATTTTGTTAAACATGTTTAATTTGTTTTTAAACGTGTTTAATATGTTCTATTTACAGAACTGTCGGATCATGGCCGTGTTTTTTGAGAGACCTCTTTTCCTCTTCCCGACCACTAATGAAAAATACCCACTGTGCGTACAGATACCGTCAAGAGATGAAGGGCAGCCGACGGTAGGACATAGTCCAGCTGAGGAACTTCCCTCCTCCACAGGGCAAGATGAACCGGGAGATCGGTAAGGCGAGAGCTTTGGCAAGGGCCCAGAAACGACACAGCCTTGGTTAAGGATGATCTGCGGACAGTGACATTCCCAAGGATATGGTGAAACGGCGACACCTCATCGGAGCAAACTCATACAGTCGGGATGACCGCCCGAGACCGGCGGGTAGAGCGCTTAGTTGAATGCTGCCTGAAACAGAAGAGGGAGTACTATCATGACTTGACACTATTCCTCATCCTAAGTTTAATAAAAACTGTTGCCATCCCATTACCGTGGCTTTGGATCCGAAATATAAGGCTGTCGGCTTTGACATGGATGGGACGTTCATGAAAACAAAGATAGATTACATAAAGTTGGCCAACGCCGTTTTTGATGAACTTATCTGCATGGGTGTGCCGGAATCGGCGATAATCAGAACAGACGGAACAAAAGGAGAAATCGAGAGCGGGATCCATTGGCTCAATGACAACGGAAGAAAAGATGATGCATGCAAGGTTTACGAACATGCTTCGAAACGTTGGACCTCCATAGAAAAAGAATTCTCTTATTTATCCAGACCGTTCGACGGTGCCGCGGAAGCCGTCGGAATGTTGCGCGAGCGCGGTTATAAGACGGGCATTGTCACAAAAGGGGGGCGGGAATATGCAGAGTGCATCCTCGGCATGAACAACGTCATCGGCCTGTTCGATGCGATCGTTGCGAGAGATGATTATCCCGAAGAAGAAGCAAAACCGTCACCTAAGGCAATGATCAATTTCGGGAATCTTGTCGGTGTCAGACCCGAAGAGATACTTTTCCTCGGCGACAGTAAGATGGACTGGTTGACAGCCAGGGATTCGGGTGCGGGATTCTACGGTGTGCTTACAGGAGGCTTGCGCCGCGAGGGATGGAATGCTATCGACCCGAATATCGAATTGATCGATGGGGTGGCTTCGCTGCTCGATATGATAGAATAAAAAAGAGATCGCTGAAAGTGGTTTACTGGGTCCCGTCGCCGAGTTTGTGGGTCCTGTCCGCATCCTTGCGGTGTTCCACTTCGTTGTACCTGAACCTTTTCTTGTTGTCGGCAAACGTCGTGTCCGCGGGCAAAAGCTTCTTCATCATCTGCATCATTGCGCTTCCGATACCCATCAGCTGCTTGCTCATTTTTATGCCGAATCTTGTGTTCCCGCATACGAGATGTCCGGGGTTGATGATATCGCGCGGATCTGCCGAGGTCTTCATTTCCCTCATGTATTGGACGGTTGCCGCATCGTGCACGTTATCCAGGTTCCAAGCGAAGAAAACTCCGAATCCTGTGGTCCTTCCGCCGTACTCAACGGCTCTGTCCCCCAGATAGAAGTTGAATGCAAAGGCGGCCATTCCCAGCAGGGACTCGTCATCCTTGAAATAGTAAGGCATGAACATTACAGTGTTGCGGTCTACGACCACACCTATCACTCCGCCCGCCTCCATCTTCATCTTCTTGAAGCCTTCGTAGCACTCTTTTGTGAATTTGCCGAATTGCGAAGTAGGAACGATTATCTCAGCAGGTATCTCTCCGACACCGATCTTCCTTGCCCTGAACTCATAGCATCTCTCGTCCCATTCATGCTCCGAAATTGCATCGACATTCCTCTTGCCGCCGAATCCCGCTGTTATTGAATCCAACTCTGCCAGATCCCTATCTACAAAGGCCTTGTCGCCCTGCAGTGTGAGAAGCAGCAGGCTTTGCACATCGGGTGCTTTTATTCCTGCTTTCCTCTGGTTGGCAAAATGAAGCTCGTCCGAGAAAGCTATGTGCAGCGGCTTTATAGACGGATTGTTAACTATCTTTTCGATCGTTCCGTGCATATCTGCCAATGACGGATAGCTGTACGCCAATGGGTGTATAACTCCCATGGGATAGATCCTGAGTGTAACTGTCCCGAAGACACATAATGTTCCCTCTGAACCTGCGAACGCTTGATTTAGGTTGTATCCGATACCGTACGATCCCATGTGGTCGTCTCCGGTCTCCAGCATATCTCCGTTCGATAGGACGACCTCCATGTTCAGTACGTTGTCTTTTGCGGACCCATACTTATAGGAGCCTATTCCCATCCCATTTGTTGCGATCCATGCTCCGATGGTCGCAGATGGGAAACTTGATGGGTATGAACCGATGATGTAACCTTTCTTCATGCATTTGTCCAGCACTTCTTTCCAGGTGCATCCCGAACCCACCTTGACATACATTTCTTCGGTGTTTATCTCCATCACTTTGTTCATTTTTGATGCGAGATCGAGGACAATTCCTGCGTTGGCAGGCATGCAACCTCCGAGTCCCCATGACGAGTTGCCCCTGGGTACCACGGGTATGCCTTTTTTGTGTGCGATCTTTACTATTTGTGATATGTGGCTTACTGTTGACGGCCTTACGACCACATCCGGGATGTTCTTGAATGCCATACCGGCCTCTTTCGGCAACGGAGCAAGGTCCTTGCTGTAAAGCAGGAGGTCCATTCCGTTGACGGTCATGTTGTTCTTTCCGACGATGTCCGCAATTTCGGAGAGAACTTCATCAGTTACCTCTCTCTTGAAACTTTTCTTTTCTTCTTCTGCGGGCTTTGACGGGGTCCACCTGAATGATTCGCACACGACGGACCTCCCTCCGAACTTTGAGGCGTTGTCCATGAGGGTTTTCTCATCCTGTGACATTACATAGGCGGTGCTGCGGTCGGCGATTATCCCGTATACCTTGTTGCCGCATGCTTCGACCATCGATTTCCAGTTGTGCAGAGGAATTATCGCTTTGGCGGCCTTCGGGGCTTTCGGCCCGCATACCACTCTGCATACCTTGCATGCTTCGGCCTTATCCAGTTTTGAAGCTTGGATCTTCTCCATTATCGCATCTATTGACTGTTCTTCCAAGTCTACCGAGCCTTTTGAACCGTCCAGTACAAAAGCGATCGTCAGATTCTTTGCGCACCATATGATGTTTCGGGGCTTTATGCTTGGGTGTTGAACAATCTTCTTGATCGCTTCCTGCATCTTTTCCGGTGATTCGAACTTGAAAGAGAAACGCCTGTTCACGCCTTTCGGAACCAGCTTCAGAGTTACCTCTGTGACAATGCCGAGCGTTCCCTCGGAGGCGGCGAACATTTGTGTCAGATTGTATCCCGACATGTAGTATCCGATGTTGTCGTACGCTGTTTCTATTGTCGCCGCGTTCTCCGTCACAGCCTTAATGTTGACGACGTTGTCCCTGGAGTTACCGTATTTGTACACCCCGTATCCAATCCCGTTGGTGACAGCCCATGCTCCCACTGTAGAGGACCAGTCAAAGGGATATGATCCCAATGTGAACCCCGCTTCGGAACATGCTCCGGCGAGGGTCTCGAACTTACATCCGGCCCCCACCCTTACAGTCAATGAGACCGGGTCTATCTTGATTATGCTGTTGATATTGGACAGGTCAACGAATACTACTGAATTGCCGCATTTCGTTCCGTCTATGGCCCAGGATGGGTTGTTGCTTGAAACAACCTTAACGTTGTTTTTCCTTGCTATTGCGACAATCTTGGAAACATCTTCCGTGCTGCTCGGTGCGACACATGCCTCTGCGCAGTCGCATTTTTCGCAGACATCGACTTTCTCCACTCCGATCGCCGCACCGATTGCATCGATAACATTTGCGATCGCTTCTGACTTGTTCCCTTTCGCTGAATTCATGACTTGCCTCCGTGCCTAAAAGCGCGATTACTAATAAAAAAGGGTAGCGTCTGATATATTATAATGATTGTGCAGGCGACCGCGATAGATGCTGGCGGTTTATCGCATGTAAAGGGTGAAACACGGGTCTGAAGTGAGTTTTCTCTTCGCCTCTCCGGTCAATCCGAAGAGATGGGTCTGACATTTGCAGTCGGAACAGCCGAACCCCCTGGCTATTCCTTTTCCGCCGTTTTTCTGCACGACCGCGCACAACCCGCATTCGGGGATACTTTTATCATTTACCACGTACGCCTCCATACAACTGCATACTGTTGAAAGATAGTCAATGTGCCAGCGGACCTTCTTCTTTTTTGACATGTGTCTCTCCAGCCTTTGGTCTAGACCGTTCATCGCGCTGCCGACGTAACAATATGAGCCTTCACTCAGTTCTATAAGACCCAGAGCGCCCACCTCTATCCTTATTTCAGGCAGATCGAATATCAGGATGTATGTTCCTTTACGGACCATTTGCGCCTGCTTTTTTGAGATCTTCCTGCCTGACCTCGGATCTCGTTTTGACCTTGATTATTATGCTGCTGTCATTGATCTTCGAAGGCGTCACTTTGCATATCTCGCCTACTTTGCGGCCGTATATCTCCATGTCCTCGATGTTCCTGTGGTGTTCCTCATAACCGATCTTGACCCTGAGACCGTCCAGGTGGAGGACCACCGGCGCCGGCCTGAGACACATATCCACGGGTTCGTATTCCTCGAGAAGCTTCTTTACCTCGGCCGGGTGTATGAACAGCGGGTCCTCGTCCAAGAACCTCTTTTTTTCTTCCAGGATCTTGGCCACCCTATCAGTTATATCATCGAGTTTATCCCTTTCCGGAGCGGTCCTCATTCTCGATACTTTTCTTCCGACGCCGTAGACGATCGCGCTGCACTTGTCGTCAATGCCCTCCGGCTTCGGTCCGCACACCAGAACGACCGGTACCCTGATATCGCTGAACAGATCGGTTTTCGCTTCGATGCAGGTCTTGAAATTCCCGAGAGAGAATATCGCCGCATCGTACTCATCGATGATCAGTTTCTCTTCGAGGTTTATCTGGGATGTCAGCTTTCCGCGCCCTCTCGCCAATCCCATTACGACCGTTATCGCACCCATCCTCCTGAGATTCTCGGCTATGTCGCAGATCGGATGCGGCATGTGATGGCGTCCGAGCGTCGGCCCGACAACGGCTATTTCCGTGCCCGCAAGAGGTACGGTCTTTATTTCCCCCCCTATCTCTTTGCACAATTCCGCAATGGCGGCCTTGTCCTCTTCGGGGATGGACATTGTAAGGTTCAGAAGCTGAGAGCTTCTCGTTTTCTGGATGACCACGCCTCCCACATCCTCGATCAGTTCTAACAGCTCATCGGATCTGTAGATGCCTCCGTCGAACATCAAGACCTCAAACATCTTCGCCCGCCTCCATCATTTTCTTGTGATACTCGAGACCGTCTGCCAGCATCTCCCGGGTGAATATCTCTTCGGTCGCCACCACCGTTATGACCGTTCCATCAATGTATGTATGGCGGACCTTGATGCCCTCTGGCATGGTCCTCCAAACGGCCCCTATCATCTCTTTGAGATATCCTTCGCCTGATGCTATTATTATGTCCTCAATCTCGTTTGCAGATGCATTCTTCACGAATATGTCGAACCTGGTCTGTTGGTCGACGTTCTCTTTCCCATATTTTGCCCAGAGTTCCCGTTCAATATCCGGTGCATATCTTTCATCTGTTATGGTGATGAATATGCTGTCTCCTTCTGCCCTTATGTTCGCAACATCCGAGATGGTCTTGTTTGCGGGCTCGGTCTTGAGTCTTATCGAGAATATGAAAAATGGTATGCTTGGCTGCAAAATCAGCAGCGCCTTCTGAACATGGAATGCCTTTCCGACATCTGACATTATATCTTCAAAAAGGGTCCTGTATGAATCGTTCCCGAACACTTCCTCACTGATTATCTCGATGTTCATTCGCACACCTCAGAGGAATCCGGAACTCAGGAGAGCGCCGCCCACGGCACCTATGTATTGTGAATTCGGCGGCACGATCGTTTGTTCACCTACGACCTCGCTCACTGCTTTCACCAGTCCGGTATTGAGCGACGTTCCGCCCACCTGTATAACGGGGTGGCGTATATCGATCTCCTGCAGCTGCTGCTCGTAAACCTGCTCGGCTACTGAATGGCACGCAGCGGCCGCAACATCCTCGAACCGCTTTCCTTCTCCGAGCATAGTGACAAGCCCCTGTATCCCAAAGACGGAACAATATGAATTCATCTTTGCTTTGCGCCAGTCTCCTTTCTCTGCCATTTTTCCAAGATCCTCTATCTTGACCTTCAGCCTGCTTGAGGTCATTTCCAGGAAACGTCCGGATGCACCTGCGCAGATGCCTCCCATGGTAAAGTTATCCGGTATCCCGTCCCTGACGGTTATGGCCTTGTTGTCCATTCCTCCTATGTCAAGTATGGTCGCCTCTCCTTTCTGCCTGTCCGCCAGCCATACCGCTCCTTTGGAGTTGACGGTTAGCTCCTCCTGTATAAGTTTCGCATTGAAATGCTTACCCAACGTGAACCTTCCGTATCCTGTGACCCCCATTGCCTCGATCTGTTTCAGCTTGATGCCGGCCTCTTTCATTGCATTTTCGAGCACCTGTGTGGCGGACTGCACCACATCGCCGGACGATGTCCAGTCCTTGCCGATGATCTTATTATCCTGCATGATGACCGCTTTCGTCGTACTTGATCCCGAGTCTATACCCGCAGTGAGACCGGTCTGCCTCGCCCTTGCCAGAAGTTCTTTTCTGGAAACGATGGTGACCAATGCCTCCATCCTTGTGAGCAGTTGCGCGGCCTTGAGTCTCTCCGTAAAAGAGTATGTGACCACAGGCAGCCTGGTGTTCTCCTGTATGAACCTTCTCAGCTCATTCCTTACGAGCGCTGCCTCGGCACACCTGAAGCATGTTGAAATGAAGACCGCATCGGCATCATATTTCTCATCTGCGAGCTGCACGGCCCTTGCGATCATGAGCTTCAGCTGGGGGGACTTTGGATTGAATCCGAATCTTTCCACTGCTGTTTTCACATCGGCATAGGATACATCCGGATAGACCATCTTTCCGCCGACGGATTGCGCCGCCTGTTCGATCTCGGACTGAACACTGCTGTATTCCGCACCGCATGATAATTGCGCGATCTTTATCGTCATTTCTTTCCCTCCAGGAATCGTTTTATCTGACCTATCGTGGCGACCGCTTCCTTTTCATCAGCGGGATATGTTACTTCTATCGCCGGGATCTTGCGCCTATGGATCAGATGTCTTACCATCTCATTCGAGCGCTCGCATCCGACACATCCGAAATTGAAGGGCGGATCCAACATTATTATCGCCGCGTCGGCCTGCTCTATGAGCGGCCCCCACAGTGCCAGTCTCCCCCTTATCCCGGAAGGGACCTCGACACCTGCATACTTCAGACCTGTGACCACATCATCCAACGTAACATTCATTGGAGGCATATCGATCTCGGCTTTGTCTATTCTTTCTTGGAGTGGCATCATCACACCCAGCGGTTCATGACCGAATCTCTCTACGAGGTCGAACAGGATCAGGCTGTTCGGCGGACTTATGAATACTTTCATCGGTTTGCCTCACATATCTTTTTGAATTTTTCAACAGGGAGTTTTTCCTTTTTTTTGGGGATATCGAATTTCTCCCCTCTCTCGCATGCGAGAAGGCCGTGTTTGACCAGATACAGTCCTTCCCATTCAGCTTCCAGCTGAGCGAATCCGGGTCTGGTGCCGTGATGTGCACGGCACCTTCTCATATCCCCTGCGGGATACGCCCTTGTTTTTGAATAAATGTCAAAGGGGTGTTTCTCTCTTATCTCGGCAAGGACCTCGCGGACATTTTTCCTCGGCCCTTCTACCACGGACCCGTAGCACGTTTCCTTAGCGGTCACTCCTTTCCCCATCGCATGCACCTCCCTGACCAGCTGATCGGGTGTGATCATGGAATCAGGAGATATCATGAATAGCCTGGTCTCTCTTTCCTCGCTCATTTTCTCTCCTCTGTAATATAAATCGTTTGTTCTTCTTCTACATCGCCGAGCCTCTTTAGGTCGTCGATGAACTTACCGATAATGTTCGTCCCATACGGCTCTTCTCCGGTGGGACCGTATTGTTTGCTGTCCTCAAGCCTTATACCGATAAGACCGTGGTGCGGTCTGGATTGGTTTGTTATGCCGATATCGCCTTTTTTGCACGTCTTGAACGGCTTCTCTTGGGGATACAGGTTCTTCGATCTGTCCTCATCCCCGTAGAATGTTATCATCGGCATGCCGGGGAATGCGAACTGTGTTTTCAACGAACCTATCGGTTTGTGGCTCAGGCCGGTCATCTTTTTGAAGTAGTGTACATCCGCCGCATTCGTTCCGTCAAGCTGTATCTTAAAGACCTTCCCATTCGGAACGCCCAGCGTTTCTATTTCGTTGCTGGCGATAGCCTTCAGCGTCATTTCCGGTGATTGTTCGACTATTATCGCTTCGTCTGCCACGTCGCCGACCCTTTTCTGCTTCAATCCGAGTTTTGATAGGAATTTCTCCCCGTCTGATTGGGTCATTCCGACTGACATTATCCTTGCCGGTTCGGTCACAAGGGTTATCTTCTCGCCTTTTTTCGCTTGTGATACTATGCCGAATCCTCTTTCCACCGTTCCCGCGCTGTTGTGTGCAGGACTGGTCTGCCTTCTTTCTTTGTATATAAGGATGCGACCTGCACCTAACCCGGTGTTCCTGACGGCGACGCTTCCGGCATCTCTTGTCTGGCTGTACTCGACTGGCATTTCCACATCGAGTTCCTCGCTGCAGCCAACGGCTGTGCCCATGGACTCGGTTATACTCAAATGGCCTTTTGCTCCCGATATCAATATCTGTTCGGCTGCCGCAGGTGACCTCTCGTCCAATCTTATAAACATGTTCGTATCGATGGAATATCCTTCATCCAGCTTGTATCCGAGATCCTTGGTCACGATGATCGTTTTATTACTGGATTCTGAGACAACGGGCCTGACATCGAGAAGTTTGTCACCTTCGGCTGAGAGATCCAAGATGTGCCTTCCGAGAGTTATCCTTCCTATTTTCCCGATGCTCGCACCGTATGATCTGGTGTGCTCTTTCTTTGCTATCATGATATATGTGGAGTGGTTATCGAAACCGCCCAGTGTGAAGAAACAGTCATATTTGCTGTAGTGCCTGTTTTCCCTGTCGATGGGGATGTCCGTCTTGAACGATCCGAATGCTATTATCTCCTTCGTCAGCCATCTGGCCGTAGAGCCTTTTACCGACTCTGTTATCGATCTGAACAGCTTTGCGCCGTCGGAATCCTCAAGCCGCAGCACCATCGTACCGTTAGAAGTGACAAGTTCGAATTCGTTCGTTTCCCCGATAAGCTTCTCGGTTGAAAGATGGATTGAAATCAGCGACCCCGGCTCATATATCTCGCCTTTTACAGCTTCCTTCAGGGTTGCGCCTTTTGCAACCTCTTTCTCTTTTCCGTTGACGGTGATCCTCATCTCAGTCGCCTCCGCGCGGCGGCAGGACCTGCTGCACCTTCGAAACTATCTCATCCAGTTTATCCTGCGGTGCGGTAACTCCTCTTATCACTCCGGTGATGATCTCTTTTATCTCGCCGCGTGTGTTGATGTCCTCGTCGGCCGGCATTACTCTCACGGTCTTAACGCCGATCGCCGCAAAGTCCTCAAAATCCACCGGTGCCTGAGCTACCACTATTGCTGGAATGTCAACATTTCTCAATATGAGTCTGGCTTTGTAGATTATATGCTGCCTGACGTTCCCGAGGTGGATTATGGCGACCTTGTACTGCTGTATCCTTTCGACCTCTATCGGATCCAGCCCGAAATATGTGGATGTGGTCATGTCCGGCGCGTCTGAAGGCACCCCTGACCCGGCGTTCACAACAAGCACGCTGGTATCGATCCCTTCTTCTCTCAAAGCATATGTTATCTCGCAGACCGGTTTCGTTATATGTCTTCTTCCCGGGCCCATTGCGATGACTATGACGTCCATACCGCTCTCTGATATTGTTGCTCTCGCGGCGAGCCCTCCGCCCACTCCCATTCCCATTGATTCTCTGCATTCCACAAAGCTCAGGTGTCTGCCGATCTGCTTTTTCATCGCACGGCCTCACTCCAACTTATTGAATTCAGAAATTATCTTTTCCGGCGTCCCGACATCCAATACCTTACCGTTTGCCATGAATGCCGCGCGGTCGCAGCAGTTAAGGATGAAGTCCATATCATGGCTTACAACAATGAATGTTTCGTCGAGGTCGTCCCTTGCTTTGAGGACGGATTTTGCTATTATCACCTTAGTTATAGGATCCATTGTTCCGGTGGGTTCGTCGAGGATTATTATCTTCGGTTCTTTGATAAGCACCTGTGCGAAAGCGATCCTCTGACATTCTCCCACACTCAGAGAATCGGGATATGAATAGAGCGTCTTCTCTATGTCGTTCTTCGGGAATCCTACGCTGAGGAGTACCTGTATGGCTTTCATTTTTGCAAGTTCGGCGGGCATCTTCATCCCTATCGATGTGGAGAGGTTCTGAAGAACTGTGTCGAAAGGATACAGCGAATACTCTTGGTGAAGGAATCCGATATACGGGGTCGCCCTCCCTTTGCCGGAGAACCCCTCCTCAGACATGTTCACCCAATCCTCGCCGATCCTTATCATCACTTTGCCTGATGTGACCGGCGTCATTCCCGCTATCATCCTGGATGTTGTCGTCTTTCCTGCGCCGGACAGCCCCACCATGGCAAAGACCTCTCTTTCTTTTATTTCAAGTGTCACGCCGTCGACTGCCTTCACCACTCCCCTTGAAACGGAGAAATAATGTTTTCTCGCATCTTCGAGCATTATCAGCGGCTTTCCGGCCTCCTTGCCCGCCTCTTTCTCGAAGTGGTAGTCTGCCATGAATTTTTCTGTTACCTCTTTGGGGTCGCCCTCCATAACAACATTGCCTGCGTCCAGCCATACCGCATAGTCGGACATCTCCTCCACGGCCTCAGGCCAGTGTGAGGCAAGGATCATGCAGATCTTGTGCTCTCTCACATACTCGACAAGTCTTTTGTGAATGAGTGCGGATGTGTGCGGGTCCAACGTTCCCGTAGGCTCGTCCGCAAGGAAGAACAGCGGCTCTTTTGCAAGCTGTCTCGCCATCACGACCCGCTGCTTTTCCCCTCCGGACAGATCCCTTGCGATGTGTGTTGCACGGTGTGTCATATTAACAAACTCCAGAACGCTGACGGCTTTATCGACGCGTTTTGGATCGTTCGGGTCGAGGACCTCTAGGATATTCTCAATGACGGATTTGTCTCCGAAAAGTGCGAATGTCCTCTGTATCATTATTGCGATCCGTCCCTTCAGCTCTTGCCTTACGGGGTCGTACTCTTTCAGGCCCCAGTAGTCAATATCCTCTTTTTTTGATTCAGCACCGCATTTTGAGCATTTGACGCCCGGAAACGGGAGATCCATATTGCCGCATTTGGGACAGCGGTTCACATGGTAGATCAAACGACCGGAGTCCGGGCCGTAGCCCTCACTGCCTCTTATCATATGGATAAGAACACTCTTCCCGGCAGCACTCTTACCGATCAATCCCAATGTTTTTCCTGTTGAAATCTTTGCACTAACATTTTTCAGGACCACTCTTCCGTTAAAAGATTTGGTCACATTCTCTATGGTCAGAAGATCGACCGGCTCGTCCATGAGTATGCAAAGTATCCAACAGATATAAAATATAGGAACAAACAAAATATCGCATACCCGAATATTGATGGCTTTTCGGAGACTTTGAACAAAATTGGCCCTTAACACCGCTGATCCCGATGCATGGATCCGGAAACTATGCCTTCAAAAATCAGATGAAAAATTGTGCCGCGGATGACGGCTGTGTGTTACGAGATCGAGTGTTATTATAAGCGACGGCGGACGGATCTCCGATGAAAAATGCTCTTCTGTGTTGCGTTACCTTTTTTAGATTGGATGCCCTATATATCCACATGGCATACCGAAAAACCTCCCATCTTGGCGGGCCGGTACCGAAGTTCGGAGACTATCACGTTTGGAAGACACTCTATTGTATTGCCAAATACAGTCCTCTGGGCAGGAAGAGTTTGGCTGCGCATCTGAAGATAGGGGAAGGAAGCACGAGGACGATCCTGAACATGCTCCAGGATGACGGCGTCGTTGCTATCAACAAGAACGGCGTCATCTTGACAAAAGCAGGCTTGGACATCTGGAAGACCGTAAAGATGGACCTGCATGCCGTCCGCATTCCGGAACTGACCATCGGCAAATGCGACTGTGCCGTGAGAGTCCCGGGGATGGCGGGGAATATCAAATTCGGATGTGAAGAGAGAGATGTCGCAATAAAGAACGGGGCGATGGGCGCTACCACGCTGATCTGCTCCAACAATATGTTGATCTTCCCGGGTTCATACTATCCTGTCGACCAAAAAATAGAGAACAGACTCAGAGACCATCTGGATATTATGGACGGAGATGCTGTCATCATCGGTACGGCATCCGATGACGACCGTGCGGAATTAGGTGCGGTCACCGCCGCCCTTGAGACTATGGGCGGGTTAAGAATAAGACGCGAACTTGACGATTTGCTCACATATAGGAGTACCGGGAGCGAATTGCTTTCGCTTGCCTTTGCGATACATGATCTCGTCGGAGGTCTGCCGGTGTGTGCGAAGAGCAGGGATAATCTCGGAATAAGGATAGAAGAAGGCAAGGTCATAGACAATGCTTACACAGGCGCCGTACTTGAAGAAGTAATTAATGCAGGTACGACAGTACGGAAGACTGCAATGTCGGGGCCGTACAAAGGAATAAGAGTTATCGTAACACCCATAGAGCTTGACAACAAGGTCATTGCCGCCATCGGCGTTGTCGATATCAGAAGTATGGCCGGTGTAAACAATTTGATCAGACTAAAGAGTGATGATGAATGAGCAATGAATGTAAAGTAACCGTAGATGCTGGCGTATGCAAAATGAAGACTGTCGTAGTAGCGAAAGCGAACCCCGACACAGGCATGATCGATCTGGTGATAGAAAGTGACTGCCCCCATGTTCTCAAGATGTCCTGGTCCTTGCAGCCCATCTGTCCGTATACTGAGGTGGAAGCGGCGATGAACCAGACCGAGGTCTATAAAATGGCCAGCGAGGCCTTGCCGCACGCAGCTTGCCCCGTCCCATGCGGAATGATCAAAGCTGTAGAGGTCGCGGGAGACCTCGGGCTCAAAAGGGATGTTGTGATCAAGGTCGAATAAAAATACAGTCATAGGAGCTGAAATGCTCCTGACACCTTTTTCTACAGTTAACTGTTTATAATCATCCTTCCATTTTACATTCATGAGCAAAAAGTCCCCCAGCAAACCTCTGGAGATAATAAAAGGTATGAAAGGTGTTGTGAACGCATTCTATCTTGACAAGACGGTCCTCGACCAGATGAGAGCTGAAGAGGGTAAGGTAAAGGCCATGGGCGACATTGCCGTCCTCAATCAGGGGTTCAACGATGCCCTCGAAAAGGATCATGTGATCGCGATCATCAAGGATCCGCGTTTCAGACCTCCGCCGGAACCCACCGTCATCCTGGTTGCCAACACGGGAGAGATAATGGGGCTCGAAGTTTTTCCGTTCACCGCAAAGGAGTACCTTAACAGAGAGGATGTGGTCTGGCTTTCGGATGCTTTTGTCCTGTTCCCAAATGTGAAAGGCAAAGGAGGAGAGAGATTCATCATGCCGCCGGTATCATTCCCGGAGCTCAACGAGAGCAATGGATGCAGCGGTGTTGTTTCTTGCAGCCCCGCACCGACGTGCGACCTCATTATGAGAAAATATTACGACCTTAAAGACGACCCCAAGCTTGCGAGCGTGCTTGTGGGATTCAACGACCTGTGATATTCGAAATTAAAATATATCATATTGAATACATCCAGACACACCCATGATACTTAACAGATGTCCGAAATATTCGCCCGGTGCGGGAATAAGAGTGGTGCCTCCAGAGAAGACGTTGGAAAGGGTCCTTCCCATACTCCCGCGGATCGGGATATGCGACCCTTTGGACATCACTCCGTTAGACAACATAGGCATACCGGTTTTCGCTGTGGACCGCCCCGGCGCTTCAAAGGGGGCTGTCAAGAACTATAACGGAAAGGGCGCTACACCGGAGCAGGCGAAAGCATCGGCTGCGATGGAAGCGATCGAAAGATACAGTGCGGAACGGCGCGATACGGACGAGGTCGTGTACGGCACTTTGCAGCAGGCGATGAACGTCGGCATGACAGTGGATCCAAAGGACCTTATACTTCCTCTCAGGACCCTCGGCGTTTATGATACGGCGGAGATCGCTTGGGTATTGGGATATGAGCTGCTCAGAGGCGCCCAGATATGGATCCCGGCCTGTGCGGTCTTCCATCCTTATTTCCCAGACAGCGATCTCCCCTTATTCAGATATCATACGAACGGTATCGCTTCCGGGAACACCGTGGAAGAAGCTATCCTTCATGCACTGTTCGAGTTGATCGAAAGGGATGCTTGGTCCATGGCGGAAGGACGCGGCAGGGCGTTCGCAGATGTTGTTGTGGAGGAGGATTCCGTCCCGGGAAAGCTGTTGAGAAAGATGGAGGATAAAGGGGTCAAGATACACCTCAAGGACCTGACGCACGATATCGGTATTCCGACAATAGGTGCCGCTGCGGACGATACGGTTTCAAAGGACCCGGAACTCCTTACTATCGGAGTGGGGACGCATCTTAACCCGGAGATCGCATGCATACGCGCCATCACAGAGGTCGCACAGAGCAGGACCACACACAAACACGGCGTCAAGGGGAACGCACGCCTGTTGAAGATAGCGAACGACATGGGATATGATAAAATAAAATCCGTCAACTCTCTTTGGTATAGAGATCTGAACGAGAAAGTTCATCTGAAAGATATGATTGATCTTTCCACCCCATATGTTCTGGATGACATCGAGGTCGTTCTTGACAGGCTTGTGCAGACAGGTTTCGACATGGTGATCGTTTCCGACCTTACACGGCCCGAAACGGGAATACCTGTCGTGAGGATGACAGTGCCAGGTCTGGAGGTATCCACTATGGATCCGGAGAGAGAAGGCGCCAGACTCAACGGTATGTGGAATGAATGACCGCTTTTGTGTTTATGCAGAAATTATAATGTATGAGTGCATATGGTCAAACCGATGGCTCTGGTCGCGATTAGGTGTCCGAACTGCGGCGGTACGGTCCAGTTCGAAGAAAAAATGAACTCGGGATTCTGTGTACACTGCGGCAATAAGATCGCAAATGAGCACCCCGCAATTGAACAGGTACCGACCGATCATGATTCAAAAATGGCTTACTATCTGAAAAAAGCAAAAGGATCCCTGACAGATCATGATTGGGATACCGCGGACGGACTGGTGAATAACATACTGAAGCTGGACCCCGACTGCAAGGACGCTTGGTATATGCAGGCCCTTCTGCACCGCAGGGACGGTACATCTGAAAGCATAATTGAGAAAGCGGAAAGCGGCGGGAAGAGGGACTACGGCGTGTTCTCCAAGGAGGACATATCAAAGTGCTGGGGAGAATTCGACCTGACGGTCAAATATGAAATTTCAAAAAGGACCACCCTTACCGTAAAAACACTCGTAGTGATCGACGGGAAGGACTCGTTCCCGCTTGAAAGGGGCAAAAGCACGATCTTCGGAGTGAACTCAGGCACGCATGATATCACAGCCCAGTTCATAATGAAAAAGGGTTTGACGAAGGGAGATAATATGTCCTTCATCGCCTCCAAAGATCATGAATTCGTGATAAAAACGTCTACTTCCGGCATGATAATGGTCTATATCGAGCCAAAAATAGTTCAGATAAGTTGAGACTTTTGAGAAAGTATGAGTGCGACTGCCGGGATTCGAACCCGAGTTCTAACCTTGGCAAGGTCAAGTGATAACCAACTACACTACGGTCGCAGTGTCTCTGGCAAGATATTTTTTACATATAAATGTTATCATCTTTTTTCATATCTTGCGCTGACCTTGGAACAGAGCATTGTTCTGATAGACCGGTTCGCAGGTAATATTGAGCCCTAATCTTTTCAGGGTGGATTCTTCCACGGACGAGAGTATCACAGAAGAATGCATCTCGCATCCCCTCAGCTTGGGAAGTTGTTCGAGTGCGACCTTCGCTCTGGTATCGGTAAGCGCAGATATCGAAAGTGCGATCAACATCTCGTCCACGTGGAGTTTTGTATTCTTAAACCCAAGATTCTCCGTTTTCAGTGCCTGGATAGGCTCCAGTACTGTCGGCGATATCAGCAGGACGCTGTCATCCATGCCCGCCATGGTCTTCAAAGCGTTGAGTATCATCGCGGAGCTGGCGCCAAGCAGCATCGACGTCCTGCCGGTCAGTATCGTCCCGTCCTCCAACTCCACTCCGGATACGGCTGTGGCCTCGAGAACCGAGGGATCTTTATTGAGGGTCTCCGCTCTTTTCATTACAACGCCGATTACCTTCCTTTCACCTGAACCGATCGATGCGTTCTTCATCAACAATTCCATTCTGGCCACCATCTCGTCTGATGCCATGCCCTGTTTCCTGTCTTTCAGCAGATCGTAATAGCGTCTTATCACTTCAAGCCTCGACGCTGCGGAGACCACTTCTTCGTCTGTGATGCAGAACCCGGCCATGTTCACGCCCATGTCCGTCGGCGACTTATAGGGAGATTCGCCGGATATGCTTTTCAAAATTGAATTCAGGACGGGGAATATCTCGATGTCCCTGTTGTAATTGACCGCTTGTTTGGAATACACTTCCAAGTGATAGGGGTCGATCATGTTCACATCCACAATATCTATCGTCGCCGCTTCGTATGCAACGTTAATAGGGTGTTTGAGGGGTAAGTTCCAAATGGGGAATGTCTCGAACTTGGCATATCCGGCAGAAACTCCTTTTTTGTTCTCATGATATAGCTGTGAAAGGCATGTGGCCATCTTGCCGCTGCCGGGTCCCGGTGCGGTAACAACGACCAGCGGCCTGCTTGTCCTTATGTAATCGTTCTTCCCAAAGCCTTTTTCGCTGACGATCTTCTCGACATCAAGAGGATAGCCTTCGATAGAGTTGTGCCTGTATACCTTGATGTTCAATGCTTTCAGACGTTTCTCGAATACGACCACCGCAGGCTGTGAAACATACTGAGTAAGCACGATGCTGTCGGCGAGGATCCCTCTTTCCCTGAACGAATCGACCAATCTGAGAGCTTCCATGTCATATGTTATTCCGTTATCTCCCCTCATCTTGTTCTTCGCAATGTCGCCGGCATTGACGACGACGATCGCTTCAAGGCTGTCCTTCAGTTCCATGAGCATCTTTATTTTGCTGTCGGGGCTGAACCCCGGAAGCACCCGAGAAGCATGGAAGTCGTCAAAGAGCTTGCCACCGAATTCGAGATACAGCTTGCCACCGAACTTGTCGATCCTTTTTCTTATATTTTCAGACTGTATCCTGATGTACTTCTCGTTGTCAAACCCCATTCTCATATTAACGTGAAAAGGAGATAGCTTTCGCTTCTAAATAAGGTTATCCCGCTTTTTCGATCGCTTTCTACTTAGGTAAGTATTTATTATTATGGAGAATTAACAACAACGAAACAGAGATGTCTGCGTTATAGTCGCAGGCTGTTTGGATTCAGATCAGTGATGTATAAATGATCTCAAATTTCACAGACCTAGGTATTTCAGAAGATATTGCAAAAGCCATGGATGACATCGGTTGGGAAGAACCCACCCCCATACAAAAAGCATCGATCCCGTTGGGTTTGAAGGGGACTGATATGTTCGGGCAGGCCCAGACCGGAACAGGAAAGACCGGTGCGTTCGGAACAATAATCCTTCAAAGGACGGAGCCGAAACAGAGACTTCCCACATCGATAATCCTTGTGCCTACAAGGGAGCTTGCCAACCAGGTGTCCGATCAGCTGACGGATATCGCAAAATACACCGGACATAAAAGCGTCCCGATATACGGCGGAGCCAGCATCGAGGGGCAAATGAAGCAGTTGGAAAAAGGTGCGGATATCATCGCCGGGACCCCCGGAAGGGTGAAGGATATGATCAACAGAGGCATCCTCAATCTCAGCAAGATCGAGATCATGGTCCTGGATGAAGCGGACAGGATGTTGGACATGGGATTCATCGAGGATATTGAAGATATTCTCAAAGCGATGCCGAGGAACAGACAGACGCTGCTTTTCTCAGCAACGATGTCCGAGGACGTGAAACGTCTGGCCGGCGACTATATGATCAAACCGAAAGAGATCAGCGTCTCTCAGGACGAGGTCGTTCTGGATCTAACAAAACAATATTACATACCGGTGGGGAGAAGGAACAAATCCTGGGCACTGACAAGGATACTCGATATCGATAAACCCAAAGCGATAATATTCTGCCAAACAAAGAAAATGGTCGATATACTCGACGAAAGGCTCACAAGCTTCCGTTATAAGGTCAAGGCCATCCATGGAGATATGCCTCAGTCGAAAAGAGAAAGGGTGCTCAGCGATTTCAAAGAGGATAAGATAGAGATACTCATAGCAACGGACGTTGCCGCGAGAGGCCTGGATATAGATGATATCTCTTACGTTATCAACTACGACATGCCTGAGGACATCGAGACATACATCCACAGAATTGGACGTACCGGAAGGGCAGGCAAGGAGGGAGTTGCCATCTCTTTCGTTACTACTGAAGAGGAATACCTTATCAGAGAATTCGAGCTCAGGACAGAAATGAAGATCGAGAAAAGAGATGTTCCGGAGGGTGAGGAAGGAACAAAAGACACCATAAGAAGAGTGGTCGACTATGATCAGCTCTCTGATGTTTACGGTATGGTGAAGTTCGAGATCAATCTTGGGAAGAATGACGGTCTCGGAAAGGTAAGTCTCGCAGAGCATTTGATCAGAGCAGCTAAGATCAGAGATTTCGCAATAGGAAAGATCGAACTCGGACCAGAATCATCGGTTGTCGAAGTACACAAAGACTTCGGGAACAGGATGACAATGGATCTACCCAAGGTGAAATTCAAAAATAAGAGAGTTACCGTGAAAGTGGTGCAGAACTGACCTCGGTCAGATCTCCAACACGATCAGGGTGTTTCCGAGCTGGATCGTCTCGACTGTTTTGCCGTCGAGCGTCAATCTTTTTTCAGCTTCCCAGAACTCTTGTGCCAGCGTCATCTTTTCTCCGTCGACGGTGATCTTTAATCCTGCCGGTGTGATCGAGTTGACGGCGTCCTTGGGAGACAATGCGGAAAGGGCCGCAACTATTCCTTTTGCCTGTGCCTTGAATGCCGGACCGAGCTTTGCATGAACGGGTTTGATCGCAACGATCTCCTCCTTCAGTTCAGCCTTCTTCAGGAATATCAGGTCTTTGATCTTCGATGTCTCGGTGATATCCTGAGATGCTTTTTCAAGCACAAGCACATCCTCTCCGATTATCTCGACCTTGGACAGTTCCGCATTCAAGGGCATCTTCTTTTCCGATTTCCAGGCCCTTATCGCAGATGTGATCTCTGTGATCGCCCTGCCGATCCCGATCGCTTCCTCATCAACGAAGATCGATGACGGCCAATCCATTATGTGTATGCTCTTGGACTTTTCGTATTTGGCAAAATGCTCCTGATAGACGTCCTCAGTAACATGAGGCATGAACGGTGCCAGCATCTTTATGCTTCTCAGGAAAACATTATAGAGAGTGTACTTAACTGCGGGGTCTTTCCTCATCTTTGCCATTTCTATGTAATTGTCGGCGAACTCATGCCAGATGAATGACTCCACTTCTTTCAACGCCTTATCGAATTGATACTGGTCGAGATATTCCGTCACCGCTTCCCGTGTCTCGGAGTAACGGCTTATTATCCATTTATCTGATTCTCTGAACACTCCCGTCTTAGAAGGTTTGCTGTCGAAGAACCTTCCGACGAACTGACCGATGTTGAATATCTTGTTGGCAAGCTTCTTCCCTCTTGTGACGTCGGCCTCTCTGAATGCATGGTCCGTGCCGAGGGAACACGATGCGGCGAAATACCTCAGCGCATCGGCCCCGTGGTTCTCTAAGATGGGGATGGGATTGATCACATTTCCGACCGAGGAGTGCATCGGCGTCCCGTCCGGGGCCATGATGAATCCGTGTATCATGATATCCTCCCATGGGATGGATTGTTCAAGCTGCTCCGCTCTGAGGATGGAATAGAATGCCCAGGTCCTTATGATATCGTGGGATTGCGGCCTCATGCTCATGGGGAAGAACTTCTTATGGAGTTCGTCGTCTCTCTTCCAGAACGTGTTGTAAAGCGATGAGCCGGACGAGTCCATCCATGTATCGAAGACATCGGTGCAGCCGATGAGTTTTCCTTTACATTTCGGACACTTCTCAACTGGCGGGGCATCCGTTGTCGGATCGACATAACACTGCTCCTCTGTCGCACAAACGGCCTCTCCGCATTCTTCGCATTCCCATACGGGGACCGGTGTTGCAAAGATACGCTGTCTGCTTAAGACCCAGTCCCATTCCAGAGAATTGACCCAATCCTGAAGCCTTATTTTCATGAATTCGGGATACCACTTTATCTCATCGGCCCTCTTGAGCACCTGTTCTTTAAGTTCAAGCGTTTTCAGGAACCACTGAGGAACCTGAAGGAACTCGACAGGCGTGCTGCATCTCCAGCAGACCGAGACCTGCTGGGGCGAATCCTTCTGTTCGACCAATATCCCGGATGCTTTGAGATCGGCGATGATGGCCGCCCTCGCCTCCTTCACCGGCATTCCGACGTATTTTCCGGCAAGTTCGGTCATCTTACCGGCCTCGTCGATACCTTTCTCCATCTCCAGGTGGTACTTCATCACCCATTCCAGATCGTCCTTGTCGCCGATGGTGCATATCATTACATTCCCGGTTCCGAACTCCGGATCGACCTTCGGATCTGCTATGACCTTCACTTTACGCCCATAAATCGGGGTAACAAGCTCTTTTCCGATAAGGTGCTGCTTCTCTTTATCATCCGGATGGACGGCTACGACCTTGCAGGTGCATATCAACTCAGGCCTGGTGGTTGCGATCATCACATGACCGCTTTTTCCTGCGATACCGAACTTGATGAAATTCAATTTCGTGACGTTGTCCTTATGATCCACTTCTGCGTCGGCGAGAGCGGTCATACATCTTGGGCACCAGTTGATAGGGAATGCGGCTTTGTAGACCATGCCTTTGTTGAATAATTCAACGAACGATATCTGAGTGATCCTTCTGTAATATGGGGCATCCGTCTGATAGTAGATGCTCGGATCCATACTTTCCCCGAGTATCTCAAAGTGATGCGTCATCTCGTCTACGAACCCGTTTGCATACTCGCTGCAGAGTTTTCTGTACTCCTCTCTTGGAAGATCGAGCTTCGTGATGTTGTGTTTCTTCTCCACCTTTACTTCGATAGGAGTGCCGTTAACGTCGAAACACAACGGGAAAAAGACGTTGTAGCCTCTCATCCTTTTGTATCTCGCCGCGAAATCGATAAGCGAGTATCCGGTGGCATGACCCAGATGGAGGGAGCCGGATGTGTACCTGGGAGGATTGTCGATGCTGTACGCAGGCTTTTCTGATTCCGGATCGAAGTGATAGATCTCTTCGTCTTTCCACATCTTCTGCCAGCGTCTCTCGACTGAGATTGAATCGTACTGTGACATTTTGAACATACTGTTATTGGGATAAGATAAAAAAAGGTTATGAAAGAAGTTTAGGATCTTTTCGTGGTCATTTCTTTCTTTTACGGAAGGAGACATTGGAATCCTTCATCGCAGTGACCTGCTGACCCATCTTTTTCATAAGGTCGCTGTTCACTTTTACCAGATCCCAGCCCACTTCTTTGAGGTCGATGACCGTCCCATGTATGAAGAGCCTTCCCGACAGACTGTATTTGTTCTTGTTCCCGGCATCGTGGTACTTCGCAACGAATATCGTCAGAGACTGAGGCCTGTATATCTTGGATATCTTGGTCATCTCGGCCTCGATGTCGGCGTACATGGCGTCGGTGTAGAATTTATCCTCGTCGTCCAACCCGCTTATCTGCACGAAGAGGGCTTCTCTCTCCCTGCTTGCAGATATCAATTCGACGATATCGAATTCTGTGAGTATTCCGACAAGTTCCTTGCCGTCCACCACCGGCAGCGTTGAGAAACGGTTCTCTTCCATAAGCGATGCGGCGTGACCGATGGTCGCATCCCATTCGATCGTTTTTACTGCTCCGTGATAGATGCTCTCAATGGTTATCTGAGCCTTGGAACTCTTCTTGAAGTCGCCGAAACTCTTTGTTTCGGTCTTCCAGTGGTTATCGATGATCTCTTTCATTCCGACTATCCCTATGGGCATAATGTTGCTGTCGACCACGGGCACCGTCATGATATCCAGTTTCCTCATTATCTCCAGCGCATCGTCCAGCATTCCGTCCTCTCTTACCGATTCGACGGGCGTGGTCATGATCTCCCAGACCTTGATGTCTTTCAATATTTTCATTCCCGCAGCCACTTTTGTAAGGCTGCTCCTCGAAACTACGCCAATTATCTTCTTGCCGTTGATCACGGCTAACTGTCTGCAGTTGTTGGCGATTATGTGTTCTGCTATCTTAGTTATCTCCGTGTCCATAGAGAGGGTCGGGAGGTTCCTGATAAAATTCTTTACTTTTGTATCGGGTGTGACACTGCCTTTCCTCAGTATTGAACCGTAACTCGCCATCCCCAGATAGTTACCGTTCTCGACTACGGGGATCTCCTGGAAGCCGGATTCCTTCATTTTGGAAAGAGCTTCTGCGGCCCTCCCCTCAGGGCCTATCGTCGGGAATTCTGACGTCATTATCTCTTTGACGGTTATTCCGCTTAATTGTGATCTCAAAATAGACAACTTTTTCTGATCTTCCAGGTCTTCGACACCTATGGTCTCACCGATTTACATATCGCCTCTTTGTGGATATAAAGATTGGTAGGATACTGGCAAATTCTCTGGACGCATCAAAACTACTTCGAATTAATGAGGGGTCGATCCTGCCGAAACGGCTTTTTTATGCCGAACCGGCGAGGTATTAAATAGAGATTGCTTCAGATATCTTTGAAGGATTTACCTGAAAGCAAGGCTTTTAGGGTGTTGGGCACAGATCTTACAGGTATCCTCTTCTGCTCCGTCGTGTCCCTGTCCCTTATCGTAACGGTGCCTTTTGAAGGGCCGCTCAGAGCCTCATAATCGACGGTGATGCACCACGGCGTACCGACCTCATCCATTCTCGCATATCTTTTTCCTATGGTCCCGGAACCGTCATAGTATGCTTCCATGGTTGGCGAGTGGATCTTTTCGTATATCTGCTTCGCAAGATCGTCCAATCCGTCCTTTTCCATGAGCGGAAATACGCCGACCTTTATCGGGGCCACTTCAGGTGCGAGCCTGAGGACGGTGTAATCCTCTTTCTTATCATACGCATATGAGTGCTCGAGCACAGAGTAGAATATCCTGTCCAGCCCGTGGGACGGTTCGATCACATGAGGTACGACCCTTTCTCCCGACACCTTCTCGGTCACCTTTACAACCTCGAAGAACTCGTCACCGAGTATTATGTCCTCGCCGCCGACCCTGAGAGTGAGCTTTCCTCCCTTTATATCGGACGGGCCTTTTGATTCCATCATTTCCGCGATGGCCTTTGCCTTGTCCTTGAATCTTGGGCCGAGGGCCTTGTGCTTTGCTTTGACCCTGACGACCTCCATTTCCTTCGGTTCATCGAACTTTTTGAAATGAGTGAGTTCCGTACCGGAGAACTCAGCGTGCCTGGAAAGGTCCCAGCAGCCTCTGTCCGCTATGCCTGTTATCTCTATCCATCCGAACGAGAGGAGAACTTCCGCGTCCCAGCAGTCTGCCGCATAGTGGGCCATCTCGTTTTTAAGGTGCTGTCTGAATCTCAGCCTCTTCGCATCTATTCCGAGCCTGATCAGGAACTGCTGCGTCGTATAAACGAAATAAGCCAGAACCTTATTGGCGATTATTCCTTTTTCGACTGCTTCTCCGACCGTCATGGTCACGGTCTCTGTGCCTGTGTTGGGGACCAGCGTGATCATGTCATTCTCTATTTCGGGGAATCTGCTCCATCCTTTGTCTGTAGGATCGACGAAGAGTTCGACCTCCATCATGTTGAACTCCCTCATCCTTATCATTCCCTGCCTGGGTGCGATCTCGTTCCTATAGCCTCTTCCGGTCTGTATGACCCCTAGCGGGAGCTTCTCCCTGTTGTATCTGTATAAGTTGAGATAATTGACGAATATGCCCTGGGCGGTCTCGGGCCTGAGATATCCGACCCTTGATGAACCGGGGCCTATGGTCGTCTTGAACATGAGATTGAATTCTTCCACCGGTCCGAGCTTTCCTTTACACTCAAGACATTTGATGTCATGTTTCACAAAGGCATCGTCAAGCTCCTTTGGTGACAATACATCGGGATTGTCAAAGAATTCTTTTACAAGGTGGTCTGCCCTGAAAGCCGACTGGCATTTTGTACAGTATGTGATCAGATCGGAGAATTCATCGACGTGTCCGGATGCCTTGAACACCTCTCTGGGGTTGACCGTTTCGGAATCGATCTCGATGAACCCCTCTCTTCCTCTGTATATGTCTCTCCACACTTCGACGATGTTGTTCCTCATATTGGAACCGAGCGGCCCGTAGTCGAACATGCCTGCCACACCGCCGTATATCTCAAAGGACGGCCAGATGAACCCTCTGCGCTTGCAGAGGGACAGTAACTCGTTGCTGTTGACCTCGTTATTCATTGATATTACCTGTTAGTGCGCATAGAACATCGACATCGTAGATCATTCCGATCAGCTCATCCTTGGTCCCATAGACGGGGAGCTGTCCGAAGTCGTTTTCCGTCATTATTCGGGCAACGTCATTCAGTGGGGTCTTCTTAAAGACGGCCTTCGGAGATTTGACCATGTAGTGGCTTACAGTGGTCTCGTTGGGGATCTGTTTGTCGATCATTGCATAGAACAGCGGCAGGACATTCCTATAGCCTGCGAGTTCTGTGTCTTTTACTCCCAAGCGCGCCATAGCCTCAGCGTCTGCGGTCTGGTCGCTGAAGAGGTCACGGTCCGTCAGTATCCCGACAAGTTTTCCCTTTATATCCAGGACAGGGACGGCGGAAACATCGCTTATCCTCATTGCCACCACAGTATATGCGAGAGGTTCGCCCTCGTATGCGGTCACACATTTCGTTCTGATCGCATCTTCTGCGGTCATGGAGGTCCTCATCTCGCCGATCTCTATTAAAAGATCTGTCGGCGTAACGATCCCTACAAGCTTTCCGTCCTCGATGACGGGGAGTCTGTGTATTCTTTTTTGGGCGAATATCCTTGCCGCTTCGACGATGCTTTCGTTCGGAGTTATCGTGATGCAGTCCTTCTTCATTATCAGAGATAACTGATCTTCATCGAATTTCCTGAAAATATCCCTTCTGGAAACGATACCCATAAGTTTGCCATCTGATGCGCGCACCACTGGGAGTCCGGTCAGCTTGTTCCTGACCATCATGTTTATCGCATCGCTGCGACTTCCCGGTACCTCGACCACTATTGGTGCCGCGATCATTATGTCCGCCACTGTTTTCATCCTGAATCGACCTCTAAAGATCTCACCAAAGAGAAAAGCCAAAACTTTCCGTATGATGATTCTGGCGGGTTATTCGTCTTTAGGTAATTAAGTGTAATTGATGTGGCACGGATTATTCGCTTACATCGACGTGCGCTTTGGCCACCATCACAGGACATTTTGCGTTTTGGATTATCTTCTCCGCAACACTTCCCATTAGGAGTTTAGATATTCCTGTCCTTCCGAGAGTGCCCATGACTATCAGGTCGTATCCCCCGCTCTCGGCTTCCTGAAGGATCACCTTCGGCGGTATCCCCTCGATCAATTTTTCCTCTATCTCTACACCTGCCGCATCGGCTTTTTCTTTAACGTAGCCGGTTGCGTACCTGCCTTCTTTCTCAAGCGTCTCGTAAATATTGACCAGCGCGGTGTCCATCGGCGAACTTGTGTAAACAGATCTGTCAAGAACATACAATGCCGTGATCCTTCCCCCTGTCAAAGCCGCCAGCTCTATTGCTTTCTCCACTGCATATTTCGTGAATTCGCTACCGTCCGTGGGTAAAAGTATCTTTTTGAAGTTCATTTCATCTCCTCTTTTTTGGTTTATACCTGAACACCGGATCTCTGCTCGAGAGGATCCCGTCGTGGGGTCCGGCGAGGGGGAACACAGTCAGTTCTGCCGTCATTCCAGCGGATACGTGGATTTTATTATTCGGATATAATATCTTTCTTCCGTTCGTTATCATTTGGCTCAAAATATCCTCTGCCGAACCCCCCTGAGAAAGAAGGACCTCCTTGAATGCATTTGCCTCGGCCCGCATGTCCGGGCTGCAAAGCATGGCGTTATCGGTGCCCATTGCGATATCGACGCCACATTCAGACATCCTTTTAAGCGGGGGAGTCTTTTTAAAATACCGATTGGATCTGACGCAAACCACTATCGGGACCTCCGCCTCGGCGCATTTCAGGAGGTCTGAGTCGGTCGCCTCCACCATATGCACAACGAACGCGGGATCCAGGGAGAGGATGAAGTCGATGTCCTCCCTCACCCTTTCGCTGGCGTGTATCGAGAATATCTTCCTTTGTTCTCTTGTCTGGTCGGCAACCTTCTCGATATATGCGTGATCCACATCGGAGATGCTTGATAGGCCTATTCCGTCTGCGACCTTCAGGATACGGGATACTTCCTTTTGGTCATATTCCTTGCTCAGCGGCCTTCCCAGTATTACCGCTTCCGGGCAGGCCTTTCTCAAGGCTATGCATCCTTTTTCGCCGCCTTCTCTGAAATCAATGAAAGTTCCTATCCCATTGCTGCGGGATGTTTCCGCATAGCCTGTCATGTTCTTAATGAGGTCATTCTCCCCAAGGGCCCTCAGGTACATATGCTTAAGACCGTTCGGGGGGGTGACCAGCTCTTCTATCGTCAGTCCCTGCGGTATCTTCAGACCGGCGTCCGCACAATGTGTATGTGCATTAACAAGCGGAGGCACCACCAGGCCGGCTGCGACCGGTCTTTGAGGGGGGACTCCTTCCTCGATGGAAGCCACGACCCCTTCCTCTATGCAGACGTATCCGTCGATAATGCCGTCTTCTGTGAGAACAGAGCTGCCCAATACATCCATGCCAGAAGTATAGATTCGCTAATATAAATTGACTCCAGCTTGTGTTGGAAACGTTAAAATACTAACATGGATTCTTCGACCGCAGGTGTTAAACATGCCACCAAAAGTAAATGCAGCAGAATGTGTAGCGTGCGGATCATGCGCAGATGTTTGCCCCCAGGATGCAATAACAATTGATGATATAGCTGTTATCGATGCAAGCAAATGTGTCGACTGCGGTGCATGCGTCGACGAGTGTCCTCCGGGCGCAATAACAGAATGATCTCCTCGGAGGTCCGAAAACTGAAATCAGCGGCCTGTCCGCTGATACAAACAACTTCCCTCCCGGTTTTTAAAAAAAGTCATCATTTAAGCCCAGTACGGCTTCTTCACAAATTTGTATGCGCTGATCACTGCGGTGGCAGCTTCTCCGCAGGCAGTAATTATCTGTTTGTACTTTCCGGGATAATCAACTACGTCCCCGCAGGCGAATATCCCGTGGCGGTTGGTAAGCATATCAAATGTTACCTTGACCAATCCTTCAGAAGTAAGGTCTATCCCCCAATTCTTAAGATCCGTTAGGTCGGAATCTATCCCGATGTTGATGACGGCAAGGTCGGCAGGAATATCAAAGACCTTCCCTGCCTGATCCAGAGTTATGCTCTCCAGCTCATCTGTGCCGTTGAATGACACAACATTTGTGTTCATTATGGTCTTTATGTTGCTGTGGTTCAAATCATAAACGTTCGATTCGTCGGCTCTGAACTCGGCCCTTCTGTGTACTATCGCAGTATCTGTCACGGAATCTGCGATCAGCGCCATCTCTATTGCGCTGTTGCCGCCGCCGAACAATACGACCTTCTTTCCGACGAGCTCTTCCTTTACGGGCAAGACGTAAGATACGCCCTTGCCTGTTAGTTCCGCCTCGCCCTTGCAGCCCATCTTTTTCGGATGGAAGCTTCCCATGCCTATTGCGATGATGACCGACTTTGTGTGATAGGTATTCTTGGTCGTTACTAAGACCAGCTCCTTTTCGCCATTGTTTATCTCTTTGACCTTTTCCATCTCGCGTATGTCGCAACCGAGGGATTCGGTCTGAGCATACAATCTGTCAGATAATTTCCTAGCCTGAACCGTCTCGAATCCGGGATAATTCCTTATCCCTTTCTCCGGGTACAGACTTGTAAGCTGGCCGCCGACGCGTCCAGCCTCGATTATCAGGGTGTCCATCATCTTCGACCGGGCGTAGATTCCTGCGGTCAATCCACCGGGGCCGGCGCCGATAATGATTAGATCGTAGCTCATTTCAGGGTCGTATCGATTATCTGTATAAAATAGTGTTCTGTCAAAATATTGCTTACTGATTGTTTTTCTTTAACAACGCTTCATTTTTTAAGTTTTTTAGTACTGAATTCGTAAAAATGTTACGAAGAATGCAACGTCCGCTGAATCAGACCGCATATATTTTTGAATTTGCACAAATGATTTATTATGCTGTACCGCAATGTGCATCCCATCATGGGCGTCAATGAAATTTCCGCAGAAAGTCTTCTGAATTTGATATTGGACAAAGTAGATGACATGATAATCATCAACGATCGGGACAGGGCAATAATATGGATGAACCGCGCCGCCCAGCGCGGCCTCTGTGTTGATATCGAAAATGTCGTGGGAATGAAATGCTATAAGCTTTTCGGAGCGACCTGCTGCTGCGACAACTGTGTAGCCAACCATACTCTGGGAGGCCCTCATCGCTGCGGATGTAAATTCAAGTGCACGAATAAGACGGGCGAGTTCATATGCGAACCTGTTCCATACTACAAGGACGGAAAGCTGAAAGTGGTCGTTCAACACATTCGCCCAATCAACAAAAACGAATAAATAGCAATATACGATACTCTGGCTTGTGATAATCGAAATAGCTACAATGCCGGAATTCTATCTCAGCATGATAGTTGTGATATGCTTCGCGGCCACCTTACTGATCACAAACAAGGTCAAGAGACCTAAAGAAGAATGAAGTTCCCGACACATCCGTTGTTAAAGGACCGTTCATAAAATATACCTGTAATCGGATTTCTCTGCAGGTGGAAAAAGTGGCAAACATTCCAAGCAATGTACTTGAAGTACTCAAAGCCAAAGGAACAACCAAGGTCCTCGTTACAGCATCTAAAGACGCCAAACCGCATGCGATCGTTGCCGGCAGCATAGTTTCTCCGGCGGCGGACACAATGGTGGTCGGGGAGATCCTGATGAAAACGTCGGCAAAGAATCTTAAAGAGAACGCCAAAGCAGCATTCCTGATCTCAGCCGGAAAGGATGCATATAATATCGATTGCACAGCAAAGGCTCGCCTTGACAGCGGCCCGGAGCTTGATGCTATGAACAAAGAGCTCGCGGCAATGAAACTCAAAGCGGCAGCTGTTTGGGTCTTCAAAGTCGACGCTGTCTTCGAGCAGGGTGCGTCCCCGAAAGCGGGAACAAAGATAGCCTAAGATACGTCACCAAACCCCTTTCCAATACCTTTCTTATAAATTCTGAAGCAGGTGATCCGTTGGCCCTTGAAAAACAGAGAAGAAACAACAAGATTATGATGGCGATAGGCGTGATCGTCGCCGTGATCGGTTTTGCTGCCTACTTCAAGGTCGGCCAGATGGCAGGCGTCCTGCTGATGATCCTGGGTGCGGCGATAGTCGTGATAACCTCTTCGATATCCGGCATATTTTACAGAATAGAAATGAAAGAGCTGCTGGATAAGCGCAAAAGAACTAAATGAAAGTAAAAAGTTTGGGTTAAGAAAGAGATTTAGAATCTCCTTCTGTCGTTGCTTCTTCCGCCTTCCGGCTGGTGTTTCTTGAAGCAATCCCTGCAGTAGACCGGTCTTCCCTGTGTGGGTTTGAACGGTACTTCGCACTCGGCGCTGCAATCCGAGCATTTTGTTTTGAAATATTCCTTGGGCTGATCCCTGCGGTCTCCGCCGCCCCTGTATCCGCCGCCACTGTTTCCGTAGGCCATTTTCATTCCTCTTTTTTTATTAGGTCTTCCCAATACTCTACCTTTACCTCTTCAACGATGGACCGGGCGCAATATTTGAATGCCTATCTGCTGAACATATCATTTAGTTTATATACGTTACTATAAAACCAGAGTCTGTAATATTTATTTTTAAAAGGTTTGGGCAAAAAACTTCAGATATCTCTGTCTTTCAGGGCGCTTTTTAATATCGCTACTTCTTCATCGGAGAGGGTTATTCCTTTCCCCATCTTCTCTCCGTCGGGGGACCATTCTCTGATATCATACTTCGGATCCCTGTCGTTCCAACTGATCAGATTCAGTTCTTTCGTCCAGCCTTTGGACGATTCCGAGAGGACCGCTATCTTCTCTACAATCTCATATTTGAACTCTACCGGCATGGGGCTCACTCTTTAAAAAAACATTACGCTCTTATAGTATATAATGAGATAGGAATAAAGAAAAGAAAAATATAGAGACAAAAAAAGTAGAAAAATTAACCAAATAAAGAGAAGGGGATCATACTTTATCGTTCAAACAAAAGACCCAGCAGTCAAAAAATTGAACTTTTATCAATATAATATAAATACCTGAAATTCACTCACACAATTTATGTCATTCTTTGGCAACACAAAAACTATGGGACTCGTGATAATAATCGCGGGTATAATAAGCCTGATAGGAGGAATCGTGGCAGCCATAACAGCTGTCATGGAGATCAATGGTCTCGATAATCTTCTCCCCCAGGTCCTAAAGGCAATCGGAGCACTGGTAGTAGGAATAGGTCTGCTTTGGTGCGGAATCAATATCCGCAAAGCAAGCGACGGATCTGCGGCACTTAGGATATTCGTAAGGGTGTTCGGTCTGATCATAATTGTGAAAGCGATACTGGACTTGATCGGAGTAATTGTCGGTCCGGAAGACTTCACAATAAGCGGTACGCTTGTTGCATTCATAATCCAACTGATAATAGGATGTCTCATTCTGTGGGTCGGAAACAAGATCGCAGGAAAGAACAAGAATGTCCTCAGTAAGATCCTGTGGATCATATTGATTATTGCATTCATTGTATTGGCAATAATGGAGCTTCTTGCACTACTGAGCCTTGACCTTAACGCAGACGGCGCATTAGGGTTACTCATCGTTGGCATCTGTATGTTCATCGCATTCCTGATGGCACTTGTCCTGTGTTTCTCACCGGATGTCAAGAAAGCAATGCTTTGAACAACACGATTAGCTCAAACTTTTTAAAAACAATTTCATTTTTTAACTTTCTTTGCTTCATAAACATTTATATTCTTGTTTTGAATAGAATGTTTAACAAGGCCACTTGAATAAAAGAAAAATTCATTTCGGCCTGAACGGTGTAATGATGGATCCGTTGTTCCTGATACTCATATCAATATTGATGGTGGTTCTAGTCGGGGTCTCCGCTTATTTCGCATGTTCGGAGACAGCCTATACAGGCATGAACGCCATTAGGGTCAAGAACCTCGTCTACGAGGGCCGTAAGAACGCCGACAAGGCCCTCAAGATATACGAGGACTACGACAGGCTCCTGACGACCGCACTCGTCGGCAACACTGTTGTGAACATAGCCATATCTTCGCTGGGAACGATGCTGTTCTCCGAACTTTTCGGTGCGGCGATGGGTGTGGTCGTCGCAACCATTGTGACAGCGATGATAATATTGACATTCGCGGAAGTGATCCCAAAAACGTTGGCGAAGAGGAATGCAGAACGCTATTCCCTGCGGCTTGCGGGATCATTGTACACGGTGATGACGATCGTCCTGCCTATAACTTGGGTCTTCATAAAACTCACGAACTTCCTTTCGAAGAACGCAAAGAACGATTCCGAAGACATCCCATCCTTTACAGAAGACGAACTCCACGTCATGATCGATGAAGTGACGGAAGAGGGCGCATTGGAAAGAAGTGAGGGAGAATTGATCAAATCTGCGATGCAGTTCGATGACATCAAGGTGTCGGAGATGTACACTCCCAGATCGAACATCACAGCTGTCAATCTCAAAGCTGATATAGAGGAGGTCAAAGAACTGTTCCTGGAGTCGGAATACTCCAGAATACCCGTATTCGATAAGTCTGTCGACCGCATCATAGGCGCTATCCATACAAAGGATTTCTTCTCCAGATATGTCAGCGGCGAGCCGTTCACCTTGAATGATATAATCATGCCTGTAAAATTCGTTCCCGAGAGCACCAGTATAGCTGCGTTGCTCAGTGATCTCCAGAAAACGCACATACATATGGCGATCGTTTTGGACAACTTCGGAAGAACTCTCGGCCTTGTTACGATGGAGGACATCCTCGAGGAACTTGTCGGAGATATTTGGGACGAAGGCGATGAGGCCGTATATCCCATTCATAAAGAGAAAGATGGGAGTTATACGGTTCCGGGTGAGGCCAACATATCTGAGATAATGAACAGGTTAGGAATAGAATTCGACGCGGGCGACCTGAAAGGCCAATCCATAAATGCCTTTGTGCACCAAAACATTAATGGTGTGCCTAAGAGGGGCGATAAGATAGAACTTGAGAACTGCAGAATAGTCGTCAGATCAATGAAAAGCCGCCGCATAAAGGAAGTTAGGATATGCACCATTAAGGAAGATGGCACCACGTGTCAGGAATTACCAGAGAATTGAGGAATTCGGTCATTTTTGTTTTTGCTATCTCTTTCCTCGCAGGGTGGGACACTATCTTGCCTGCTATCGACAACACATCCCCATGGCTGGCGATCACGTATCTTCCCTGCACAAGTTCCTGTTTATCCAGCCTCATGAATAGGACACAGTCTTCATCTATCTTTTCATCAAGACGCTCTCTGAGCTCGTCGATAACATCCTTCCCGAGCCTTGTGAATATCGGTACGATATCCCTCTGTTTGGAAAGCTCTGCGCTTAGAATGATTATCTTGTTGCCGTGTTCGCTGTCGGCGACATCGCATTCGAACTCGTCGGTGCCAAGCAGCTCTGCCGTCTTCTCATGGATAAGTTCCTCGTTCTCAGTGGCATAACAGAAAATGTTTACCCTGAGCCAATGGAACGTACCCTGCATGAACAACCGATGTTATCTCGCTTAATAATACTTACAATCAACTCTGCTGAGGCACAGGCAGCAGAGAAGCGAACTGTTCGGGATTTGATAGGGATATCGTCATTACCTTCCTTCCCGTCAGCTTAAGAGAGATTCCGCTATCATATCCGAAACACACAAGGTTCCTGAAGGTGACTTTCTTTATGCCCCATCCGCTGTAATTGCGCATTATATTCAGATCACCCACTTTGTAGTCGATGATCTCCTCGAATTTGATCGCATAAGATTTGATGAACATTATGCTGATCACTTCGCCCTCGATCGATATCTTTAGCTTTACAAAAAAGCAGAAGATGATGATCGCTGCGAATGTCACAGTCGTTATGGGAAACGCCCATACAGGCATGTTCAGAGACTCAACGAACGTGCATATAAATATGAAAATACTTGTCGAGATCAGTACGGCCGTCAAAATGAAGAATTCTTTCTTTGGGATCAGATCCTGTACTTCTTCGAATGTCTTGGTCATATTACCTCCGTATGCACTGATACTTTATCAACAAACCCAGTTAAAAAACTCATTGGCAAGGTTTATATTGTATGGCCTTATTCGAGTGATTTGAGGGCCCGTAGCTTAGATCGGCTGGAGCGCCCGGCTGATAACCGGGAGGTCATGCGTTCAAATCGCATCGGGCCCACTATTCCCGGCTGGGTAAGCTATTTTTTGAGTGTTTAATTGGATGGCATTATTAAAATTAAATAGAAGAATCATTATTCTGAATCATGGGATGCGAAAATGACCTTCCTAGAAAAATGGTTGCCGAGTTCCTCGGGACCATGGGCCTGATCATAGCGGTGATCGGCTCAGTAATGCTTGTGAATTTGAAATTTGAAGTCGAGGGTACAATATTCAATGCCCTTGTTCAGGGTATAGCGGGTTTCCTTGTGTTGTTTGCGATGCTTGAGGCTCTTGGGAAGATCTCAGGCGGTCACTTCAACCCGGCAGTGACCCTTGCGATGGTTGCAACGAGGGAAACAAAGATATCGACGGGTGCATTTTACGTGATCGCCCAGATCCTCGGAGGTTTTGTAGGGGTACTTCTCCTCAACATCTCTTTCATAGGCAGCGGTGTCGACACAGTACTACAGGTAAGCGATAATGCTCTCGGAAGCAGCTACCTTGTAGTTTCGGAGATCCTGTGTACATTCCTGCTTGTAGCAGTAGTGTTCGGATGCATCAGAAGCGGGTCGAAGAAGACCTCGCTGGCCGTAGCGGCCACGGTCGGTGGTCTTATTATGGTCACCGCCAGCACATTCTACGCTAACCCTGCAGTGGACATTGCCAGAATGTTCGCGCAGTCGCAGGATGGGATCGCACCACTAACGGCTGTATATTACATTATAGCAGCAATAATCGGTGCTTTGATCGCAGCCGGACTATTCAGCTGGCTCTACCCCGTAGAGCGGACAACAGGCAATTAACGAAACTTCTTTTCCACTATCGGACGGCTGTGCCGTTCCGATGGTTCATTCTTTTTGTGAGAACTAATGAGCTGAAACTGCGGGAAAGAAAAAAAGAAGTTTCAAAAAAAAAGACGATGGTCTTATTTCTTCTTCGGTGCGGGTGCTTTCGTTCCACATTTCTTTTTGTCATCTTTTTTAGGTGCTGCTGCCACATTATCACCTCTTCAAAAGCCGTAACGTCATATATGAATATCAATCTTTATTCTTGTATACGATCCTGCGTTTTGTCTGCATATAACATTACCCGGACGTACAACATATACCTCGTCTTTGTTTTTGGAAAAAGGTGGAAAGAATCAAGAGGTTTAGAATAATTGACTTATGATGGTCTTATTTCTTCTTCGGTGCTGGTGCCTTCTTTTTGTCATCCTTCTTAGGTGCTGCTGCCATCATTATCACCCCTTCAATAACTGTAATAACTTATATGAATATCAATCTTTCTCATTTTACAAAAATAAAAACAGATATTTTGACTGCTGGCAGACAAAATGTGTATTTTCAAACAACCCCAATTTCCAATATCTGGGAAATGGGAGTTAATATGTTGGAATGATCCCACATTATTTTTTCTGGAATTCTCCGGTCTTTTTATGTTTTATGACCTTGGATCCTTCGTTATTGGCCACGAGTATTTTTACATATTCTTCAGCTTCAGCCTTTGTCTTAAAGAGCTTCGTGGCCCTCTCATTGCCCTGTGCTTTTACCTGCCACATCCCATCTGTTCTTTTCGTTATGTGCCAAGTCTTTGTGTCCGATTTCTTTGTTTCTGTCTTCTTCTTTTCTGCCACTTTTGATTCTTCCTTTGGTTTTCTAACGGATTTCTTTTTGGGTTCGTCGGCTGGTTTCTCAGTTTTCTCAGCAGGTTTGCTTTCTTCAACAGGTTTATCTTCAGCTTTCTCTATTGGTTTTTCTTTAGATGCTGCCCAAGCAGCCTCTTTTTCCTTCTTCTCAACCTTTACATCCTTCTTGGGCTCATCCTTTTTTTTAGGTTTCTCTTCTTTCGTTTTGAATCTGTCAAAAAAACTCATTTATTCTTCCCCCGGTTTATTTTTGATCTTTGATCTGTATCAAATGCCACCCGAACTCTGTTTTTACCGGGCCGACCAGATCGCCTTTTTTTGCATTGAACGCCGCTTCTTCGAAGGGCTTGACCATCTGCCCTCTGCCGAACCATCCCAGATCCCCGCCCTTCTTCGCGGACGGGCAGGTGGAAGATTTCTTAGCCACATCTGCAAAACTCTTTCCTTTCAGTATCTCTTCTTTAAGATCTTTGGCTTCTTTCTCTGTCTTTACAAGGATATGTGCCGCACTGACCTGCTTTACCATAAATATGGTAGTGCGTCAATGGTTTATATGTTGTTTGTCTGGGATATCAGAAAATGATTTATTTCCTAAGTCTAATACGGCAGTAATGAACAATACAAATCGGGCATTGATGGGAACCCTAATAGGGATTGCCTTGTTTTACGTTATCATCTCATTCATTTTCACTAGAGTGTTGGATGTAGGTGTTAAGATATTTTCGATTTCGATTTTTTCGTTCGCAATGGATCCGCTCATAGGATTATTGGATCCGCTTTGGACACTCATCGGGGTCGAAAACGACAGCCTTACCGCTACCGCATTGTTGGTTCTCGGACTCGTGTTCGTAATAGTGGGTTTTGCATCAAAACCGACTTGGGATCTTAAAGGCGGAGAAGATGATCCTCAGGAATATCTTTTCACACACAGGCCGAAAGCATTCCTATGGTGTCTGATGATGCCATGGAACTCGCTTACATGGTTCTGGCAAATGAAGAAAGTGCCTGTGATCATTCCGATAATACTCATACCTTTCATGTTTCCCTTCGCGGTGATAGCAGATGTGATATTGATAGTCCTTTTTGCGATCGTATGGGTTGCTATGACCGCAGGCATAAAGATGGCTGCGAAGAAGGACCGTGAACAATATGAAAAGGACACCCAATACGCCATATGTCCGAAGTGTAAGAGGAACTTCGATCGGCCGAATGTCAAATGTAAGTGCGGCCTTGTCCTTTCATACCCGGTGCCGAACGAACATGGGATCAAGACCCATGCGTGCAACAACGGCCACATTATACCCAGCACAAACAAGGATGGAATAAGGGCAAAGCTGCAGATGGTGTGTCCTCACTGCGGGGGAGGCATAATTACACATGAAGCAAAACCCATCGTAATATCAATGGTGGGCTCTGTCGGTTCTGGAAAGACCACCATGATGGTATCGGCGGTTGAATCCATTTCAGCTCTGGCCAAGGACAGGGGTATTGTTACCGATGTTATCACTGACGGCGTTTCTGTCAACGCACAGCGCAAAAAAACCAACATCATGCCGACAAAGACGGGGGAACTTGACTCCCAATATTTCTTCCTCAGATCCAGAGACCTCCCGGAAAAGCAGATCGTAATAAATGACATTTCGGGGATAGAATTCCAGCCGGACAACGAAAAGAACCTTTTCGAGGAATACTACAGATACAACGACGGGATCATATTCGCAATAGATCCGCTTGAGGTAATGGCGCTTCACCACTCTCAGTCGCCGACAAAAGGTTCTAAGAATACCCCCCTTGCGGCCTTGGAGTCGTTTTACCACATGTATACCGAGATCAATGGGTATGGCCCTGCCGTCAAATCGTCTGTTCCTTTTGCAATCGTGCTGACGAGGATGGATGAAACAAAGATCAAAGCGGCAGTGGATGCCGAGGCTACCCCCGCAGCATTCCTCAACAAGTACAGCCACGGGATGGTCGTCGATATCGCTCAATCCGCATTTGCGAATGTGAAATATTTCAAGGTTGCCTCTTTGGGAAACGATAACAATGCGATGGAGCCGTTCCTGTGGATACTTTCAGAGAATGACGAGGATCTGAAGAATAAATTAAAATGAATTTCATAGGGGGGGTCTCTCCTCTCTTCCGTCGGAGAACCTGATGAATCTTTCCGTTCCTTTGGGATGGAATTTGTCTATCAGATCCCAAGGCCACATTTCAAACTCGTTTTTTCTTATATAGTTCATAGCGTCCCTTACGCTCTTGTCATTATCCAGAATGACGGGCCCGAAAGATGACATCTTCTCGCCGATCGGTTCTCCTTCAAGAAGCCAATATATCCCGTCGGAGTCCCCGTTCGTAAAGGTAATATCCTCCTCACCCTTGAGTTTGAACCTCTGTGAAACTTTTAATTCCTCACCGTCGAACTTAACGGTACTTCCCTCTGTGAAGTAAAGATTCCTGTTTATCGTCGGAGAGACAGCAGGAAGTGTCATACTTGACCCGGGAGACATCTTTATAAGCAATATCCTGACGTTGTTCTTCCTGTCCGCTGCCCAGGATATGCTGTTCGGCGGGAGAGCATGTTTTCCTTCAAAGCTCCCGGCAATTATCTTGACAGAATATTCTTTACCAGACCCGTCTTTTCCATTTACGATCGGGATGTTCTCGGACCAAAGCGTCCTGACCTCAGGTTCCGAGCCTTTATCCTTCAATGGCAGGTTTATCATAATTTGAGTAATATTATTTGGATTCCTGCGATCGTCATAAGCAAGAGGATACATCTCATCGTGCAGGTACATGCTCCCCGCAGAGACCCATTGGATGTCTCCGAAACCAAATCTTCCCTCGTTACCTAATGAATCAAAATGATCGATGAACCCCAATTCGGGAATAGTCACGGTCTCGTATCCCCAATGCGCATGCATCGGGAATCCGGGCACCACTTTGCCGTTGTACATTCGGAAACCGTAGATCTTCTTGTAGTCCCTTCCGAGATTCCTTCCTCCGATCTCACTCAGCGGCGGTGCCTGCTGAGCATTCCCTTTCGGATAATCATCTTCGTGATGTGAAACAAAGACGAATGGGTCCTCTGTATCCCAATGTAATTTGAGATGCTGTGTCTTTATGACCGATCCCGTTCTCTTTTTTCCGAACACAACGTTCCCCCGAATACCGAATGAACAATAGGTTAAAAATACCAGCCCCATTACCGTCTGATATGGCCGGAGACGAGGATGGAACGGAAGGGATACGGATCAACAAGTTCCTCAGCGAAGCGGGTACCGCATCAAGAAGGGGATCCGATAAGATCATCGAAGATGGGAGAGTAACTATCAACGGAAGGACGGCGGTCCTCGGCGATAAAGTATTCGATGACGACAAAGTATGTGTCGACGGCAAAGAAGTAAAGAGGGTATTGGAGGACATAATCCTCGCATTCTACAAACCTATGGGCGTGACCTCGACTTCCGACAGGAATGATGAGAACAATGTCATTGACTACCTCGGCTATCCGAAAAGGATATTCTCCATCGGAAGGCTGGACAAAGATTCCGAAGGGCTCCTCCTTATGACGAACAACGGCGACCTTGCGAACCGAATAATGCGTTCGAAGAACGAGCACGAGAAAGAATATCTGGTGAAGGTCAACAAGAACCTGACTGCGGAGTTCATCCAAAAGATGTCAAACGGAGTGCTGCTGGATGACGGTAAGGTGACAAAGAAATGCTTTGTCGAGTCCGAAGGTCCCAGAGAGTTCAGAATAATACTGAAACAGGGATTAAACAGGCAGATAAGAAGGATGTGCGAACAGCTGGGTTATGAAGTAAAGAATCTGAAACGGATGAGGGTTGTCAACATCACTTTGGGCGACCTTAAGGAAGGGCGCTACAGAGATATTTCGAAAAAAGAAAGAGAAGAGCTGTACAGACAATTAGGCCTGAAGTAAAACTTTATTTTCACAAAAATGAAAGGGTTTGAATAGGTTTGAAAAAAAGGGGCGATGCCCCCGGTTTGTTCAGTTCCCTGTTGTGACCTTCTCCATAAGTCCCTGAGAATCTTTGATCTCGGAGTCGGACATCTGGAGTTTGTTCTGTAATTGATACTCAGCGTGCTGGGACATACAATCCACATGCGCAACCAGTATACCTTCATCCGTTGCGACGAATTTTACCGTGATCGGGGTGCTTCTGTTGACACCTACTGGAAGATCCATCTCGAATTCTCCGACGCTGTATCCATCTATGAGCTCGATCCTCTTTCCCTCGTCGTTGTCTGATGCCGAGTTCTCGAATATCTCCACCTTGATGGAGGTCTGCCCGTCTTCGATGGGGTAGTATGTCTTGGTCTGTACGATGGGAAGGACCTTGTTCCTGAAGATAATGTTGGATATCATCTCTTTTCCGTCATCGTACTGCGCCTTGATACCGAATGATTTACTCAGAACGTTATGGACGGTGATCTCTCCCTCTTTGGGAACGATCGTCTTTCCTGCAGCAACTGCTGCCGCCACCTCGTCCGCGCCTACCCAGTTGTGGGACTTCGAGAATATCGCCGCGCCTTTTGCTATCGATTGGTCCGGATCGAACACCCTGACATTTGCCTCCGGATATTTTTTAGAGATGCCGTTCTTTACCTGAGGCATCCTTGAGGAACCTCCTACCAGGATGAGGTCGTCGATGTCTTTCATTGTAAAGTTCTTTGCCGCAAGGACCCTGCCTATTATTTCAATTGTGGTCTGCATAAGAGGTGCGGTGGCAGCCTCGAATTCCGCTCTCGTAATTGTATAGACAGCTTTCTTTCCTCCGACCGTGAGCGTTCCCTTCGTGGACTCTGCGGATGATAACCTCTTCTTGATCGTCTCCGAATCTAGTATCAGTGCCTGTTTCACGTCGTCGTCATCCTCGAGCTCGCTTCCGTCGATGCCGTTCTCCTCACATACCTTCTGTTTGATCAGCTTAATCAGTACCTGATCCCAGTCCTTTCCTCCGAGGAGTCTTTCTCCGTCGGTGGCAACCGCAGTGAATGCATTGCCGTTTATATCCAGAATGGTAACATCGAACGTTCCGCCACCCAGGTCATAGATCATGACCCTTTTCTTCTCCCCTCCGCCTGCGCCGAATCCGAATGCGATCGCTGCTGCGGTAGGCTCGTTGATTATGGTCACTTCCTCGAGGCCGGCGACCTTTCCTGCGGTTTTTGTTGCATCCCTTTCATTCTGCCCAAAGTATGCGGGACAGGTGATCACCGCTCTCTTTACTTCAACGCCGTGGTTGTCATTGAAATCGTTGATCATTTTCCTGAGTATCGCTGCGGATAATGTAACGGGAGTATACTTGTCCCCGTCGATGTCCACTTCATAGTCGGTGCCTATCTGTCTCTTTATGGCTGTAACGACCCTTTCCAATGGATACATTATCGCCATGTCTTTTGCGGGCGAACCGACTATTATCTCTCCGTTCTCATTGAAAAGTATGACCGAGGGCGTTGTGTCCTCCTGCTCAAAATTTTTCTCAACTACCGGGTCTCCGTCTTCGTTTATGTACGCAAGGCACGAGTAAGTCGTACCGAGGTCGATTCCGATCACATATTCATTGCTCATTTTTCCTCATCTCCTTCTGCTTTTCCATTTCCATTTCCAGAATATCTGTAGATCACTACTTTCTCTTTCAAGAGAACGCGTCCTTGGTACACGTACCCGTCCGACACCCTCTTTGCTATCATACCGTTCATTACTTCATCGCCGGTGGGTATGACATCGACGATTCTTTGGTTCATTGTGTTCAGTTTATCGAACTTGCTGGGCCCGATCTGCACGCCGCAGTCTATCAGGATATTCTCCATATCAACACCGTACGCTTCGAACGAACTCAGCACATCCTTTGCTGAGAAACTGTCCAGCTTAGTGTTAATTCCCGCGCAAAGTTTGAAGAAATCCTCTCTCATTGCAGACAGCTGCTCGAGCATGCCTATGAACTTTCTGTTGGCAAGTTCGGTGTCCCTTCTGCTCACGACCGCAGAGTATTCCTTCAGTTGATCTTTTGTTGTTGTGTATTTTCCCAACTCAGATGTCAGATTCTCGATCTTTTTTTCCAGCTCGCAGATCCTATCATAGTTTGACGGTTCGGGTCTTTGTATCACACCGGCATTGGATTGTTCAGCTGCGGTGCCGGCTTCTGCGGCGGGAGGCTGCGCCTCCGGCTGCGGAACGCATGCCGGGGGGATCACAGACGCGGGAGGCTCCTCTTGTAACGGTTCCTCGGTCACATCTTCGATGACAATTGTCTCTTTTTCGAAAAATAACTCGGCTTCCTGCGGTCCTTCAGCAATGTACGCTTCTTTCTGAGGCTTTTCTCCCTCGCCAAGCTCACGTTCATCGCCTTTTGTGTCAACGGAACCTGTGACTAGGAAGTTCTTTAATTTGGCGGTCTTGTTGGATATCTTCTTCTCGGTCATCTTTTCTTCTCCTCCAGACTCTCACAGTTCAGAAGCCATATGAATGGGTCTTCGACGCGCATTGGGGATATTCCTCTGGTCAGAACATTTCCCGTAGGGTTGCTGCCGAGTGCCGATACCGCAAAATACGAGTGTTCCTTGAACTCCTTGACGGTCTGTATAAAACCCTTTGACACTGCTCTGCGCATATATTCCTCGATCTCGGCACTTATCTGTTCAAAATTGGTCCTATCGAACTTTCCTTTCTCTCTCTCAATGTTCAGTGATGAGTTGGGGCCGAACAGTATGCTGCTCTCTTCATCATTCTCGGGGGCTTTCATGAGAACATCGGCCTTTGTGAGAACAACCGCCAGCGGTATCTGTATCTGTTCTTTCATTCTCATGGAATTGTTCGTTCTTATTATGTTTGTGATATCGGAAAGCATGTTGGCAACGTTTGCTCCGACGGGGGGCTTGTTGTCCATGCGTATCCTGTTGTTGATGTAAGGTATCTGGAGCGGATCGACAAGGAACACGATGCCTGATGCCCTTGATATGAATGAATTTAGGTTCAGACTCATCATCTTGTTCGTGGAGTCCATATCCTCCCCGGCAGTGTCGAAGAACGCCAGTGTATACACACGGGGAGAATCCCCGCCCAGGAACCTGAGATAATATATCATCGGCTCCCTTGATTCTCTGCTTTGTTCGAAAGAGAGAGTCGGCGAAAGTTTCCTTCCTTCTTCGAACAGTCTCTTGTAATACATGTCTCTGTACTTCAGAGTAGTACGGTCGGTGGCGGGACTCATTGTGGCTCCGAACTCCGGAGAGAATGAGTTCCTCAGTTGATTTATCAGCACTGCGATGTAATGGCTTTTTCCTACACCTTTCGGCCCCAACACTACGAATACGGTACTCCCTTCTTCCTCCGCTCCCTGCGGAATAGGGTTGTGGCAACCCGGACATAGTCTTTTATAGACCGGTTTTTTACAAATATCGCATATCCCCGACGCATTCCTTATGATGTGGTACTTCGTTGTCACGGGCGACAGGCCGGCCGGATCTTTCCCGAGGAAGATCGAGTTCTCCGGGTCTATCTCCTCGTCTATATTTTTGGATCTGTACTTACGTGCGGTCTTTTCATCAAGTTCCCTCAGGAACATCTTAGTGCATGCCGGGTTCGTGCACTGATAATGTATGTCTTTCAGATCTACCGAGGCAAAGCAGAAAGGGCATGTGTATTTTGATGAGTGGGGGTGTGTTTCTATTTCCTGTTTCTTTGCCATGTTCTCATCTCTCCTTGTTAAGCGGGTGTATGAATTTGAACCCGTTATAGTCCTCTTCCTTGGGGAAGAAAAGCCTCGTTTTGTTGATGTCTACTTTGTCTTTCACAATGAACGTCACGACCGCCTTCCCAGATGTGAGTGGAATCGGCTTGATGGAGGACCATATCGATTCTCCGTCGTTGATCTTAAGCGGTATCCCTTCTTTGACTGCCACTGCCGTTATGGGGGGGAGTTCCTTTGCACCATGTTCAACAGTTATGCTGAGCGCGATCTTCGTCCCCATATTCGACTCTCCTTCGACCGCCATGGAGTACCGGACCTTGCTGGAGGCGCCGGAATAAATATCCAGCGTCATACCGCGGGACGGCATCTTCTCTCCCGAAACATCGTACATGGCATATATCGTGACGACCCTTTTTTTAGAGTTGCCCATGGGTATCCTGACCATCTTGTCTTTGTTGTATCCTTCACGGGTGATCGTTATCCTTTCTGCATCCATGTCGTCCGGTCCGGTCGCTACGGATGAGTCCTTTATCACGAACACTGCCATTTCCGCACCGTTGGGCCAGGTCATTGTGATGTCGCAGTCGTTTCCACTCATGGTCTTCAGAACATCTCTGAAGGGTTTCAGATTGGCAACCATGATGTCTTTTCCTCTGACAGCCACCTTTCCGGCCGGTATCATCGGATAAATGTACTGCACAGCGCCGTCAGGCAGGAGGAACCTCATTCCGTTCTCGTATGACTCCAGAGGTTGTATCTCTTTCATCCATGCATTGAGGTCATCGACCCTGACGGTCCTTCCGAACATGTTGACCTTTTTAGGGGAAGAATAGAGCACCACTTTCTCTTTTCCTTTCCATTTTGCCGTGAATGAACCGTCAGCTTTGTTCCATCTGATCTCCATGTCCCTTACTGGCTCCGGAAGTTTTGTGGTTGTGAATGAGAAAGCATTTCCCATCGATCTCTCGATGCGCCCTTTATTTTTGTATTCGGCAACGAAAAGATAGTGGTATTTCACTCCTCCTTTCAACCCATAATCATCGATTACATTGCCGCCATCGTGCATGATCTCTACTTCCTCTCCCGCACCGGCCGCAGATGTGCCCTCTTTTCTCCATACACGCACTTTCGAGCTGCCTTTTGGTTTCTCATAGATCAGTCGGAGTCCGCCCTCGATGGGTTCAATACTTACATTTTCGACCTCTTTAAATACCATTATAGGACCGCATGACGCTGCTTCTCTGGAAAGTATCCCCCACCTTTTCGAATAAATTGAATAATAAACGTCAACGCCGGGGTCCATGGTCTTGTCCAGGAAAACGCTTCCGGGTATCTCTGTCAACGGGACAGTATCATCTGTGACCACCGGAAGGGAGTCTTTTCCTCTGAATATGCAGAAGGTCATGCCCGTTCTTTCCTCGGGAACCGCGAATTTTATCAGCGCTTTCCCTTCTCTCACCTGAACTGTCGCATCTGCCGGCGATTCAGGAGGATGCTCCTTCATTTTTGCTTTGGCGACAGGATGGTCCGGGCATATCTCTACCGCCGTCACATACATCATCATGATGTTGCTGTGGTCCTTCGATGCTGCCGCACGTCCGCAAATGCCGTCCGCTTCGGTTATCTTCTGTACCGCCTCATCGTACTTCCTTTCGATGTCCGGGTTGTTCAATATCTTTGTGAAATCCAGTTTTGAATCGTCTATTGTGCTCCTGAGTGCATAGAACTTCCTTTGCTTGTAAAGAAGGTCGATAGAGTTGATCAGTTCCGCATACTTTGCTGAAAGGGGCTTAAGATCATTCTTCATCCCGGGTATTGCCGGATATGTGGAGTATATGCGCTCTATCTTCGCTATGCAGTCAGCAGCCTCATCCACCATCCCATACGACATTGCTATCCTGAACTTCTTCTCGAGGTCCTTCGCTTTATTGAACCCATCCTGGAAATCAAATCCGCATTTTATGCATGCTTTGTTCCCCGATGTCTGCACGGTCCCGCACTGGGGGCACTTGGTCTTTATGCTCGCTCCGCAGACCGAGCAGCACATTATATTATCGCCTGTCTCGACAAGAGCATCGCAGTATACGCACGTGGTGAGTTTGCTTTCTTTGGATGAGAAGTTCGCGAGATATTTCTTCTTCACGCAGTAATCTTCCAATATGGCAACCGCCATTTGCGGGTCGATGTTGGTGTTGCGGACAAACTTGTTGATCATATCGTCTATGTATTCTCTTGTGAAGGGTTGGCCGTAATCCTCGTCCATCATCTGCTTTGCAGGGCCGAGTACTCTCATGCATTTACCGTATTTCACAAGATTAGAAAGCTCATGATCGGAACTGAGAAGGAGTTTGAGCGACCTTAACGTCTGGATGTACGAATCTTGATTGGGGAGCACTTCTTGTCTTACGGTGCCCACTCTCTTTTCACATGCTTCGAAGGATGCCCTTATCTGAGTTAAAGAACTGCCTTCGTCAAGCGGGCTGATATTTATCTCGAGATCTTGGTTCCCGATAAGGTCATTGAGGACGTCCATCGGAGTAAAAGATTGAACATCCTGAAGCGCTTTGAAGGCAGATATCACTTTGTCGCTGACCACAGGTTTTGCCGAGATGTTCTTGATGCCTGCCAGATTGATCATGTCGTCCTTGCTTACACCGTCCCACTGGAGCTTTTTTATAAAGTTCTCTGCGGTGCCCGGTAAAAGCATGCGGTTTCCGTCATGGAGTATTATAGAATCCCTGTTCAGCCTTGTTGCCTTGGCTTTGAGTATCTTCTTTCCCGCTTCAAACTCTTTGGACCTCAGGACAGGATCCTTCATGACGCGATACATATCGGGCACCATGTCCAACCATGTGCCGATCAGGAACCTGCGGTCAAGATCGTTCTGTTTATCTTTACTCTCTTTTTTCCACTTGCCCTCTTTGGCGGCGATCTTCTTCTCTATCGCGTCGTAGGTGTACGTACTCTCTTTGAGAGGATTCAGACCTATCAGGCGACAGTAATTCTCTCTGTCCTCGGCCATCGGTCACATCCTCAGCGGAGCCTTCCCTTGACTTCTGCACTACCAAGCCTTCCCATGCTTTCACCCGAGCTCTCACGCATCCCCATTGAACCTGAGTTAAGTGCTCTGGCTATCTTACTGAACGATTCGCCCAAACGGTCAAGCGTGGTGAACATGGCGCCTTCTTCGACCGTAGATATCTGCTTCAGGAAGCTTATGTCCGCCTCGCCAATTCCTAAACCAACAACTGCCACGTTAGCATTCCTGCAGGAAAGTGCTTCGCTTACCGCAAAGTCCCTCTTTCCCCATATGCCGTCGGTAAGAATGACTATCATCTTGCCTCCGGGACGGTTGGCCATCATTGACATCGCAGTACCCATCGGGCTTGCGTCCGTCCCTCTTCCATACACGTTGACCTTAAGGCTGTCGAGAGCAGTGATGATTGTATTTGTGTCACCGGTCATGTCTCTCATGATACCGACCTTGTCGCCGAAACCGATTAGACCTATCTTTGTGTTCTCGTCCGCTGCCGCGATAACGAAGTCACGGATGTGGTTCTTTACCTCTTCGAGGGAATTCCTCATACTTCTTGAAAGATCGATGCACAGTACCACATTCTTCATTACTGGGCCGCCGGTAGTGTTGGCGCTCGGAGATCCGCCCATCCACGATATATCCTCGGGAACCGGCTCGGAAACGACCTCCAGACGCTCTCCGTCCTGATAAGCGGACACTTTTACCACACCATTCTCGTCGTAGGTATATTCGATATCTATCAAAGCGCCGTTCCCGTCGTTGTAGAATCCCGTGATAACGACTTTTGCGAGAACATAGCAGTCCAGCGGGATCTTGCTCTCCCCCTGAAGTGTATAGACCTCTATCACATCTGTCGGATTACCGGGGCTTATCTTGAATGGCTTCTTGACCGATGACGGAACTTTGGAGTTCCTTTTGATCATTATCTCGTTGATGTATCTGTCCCCTCCGGGACTTTCAGCCAAAGCACCGAGGCTGTGGGCAGTAACATCTGCTATCTGAACCTCTCTTACCCCCGTATGCGTGCCGCAATACAGCTCAGCTGTAATTGCCGCGCCTTTTGCGACGGCCAGGTCGGTGTCGGCATGATCGATCACAGGTCTGCCTGAGACCATTTCTAAGAATTTAGGTACCTGAGGCATCCTTGTGGATCCTCCGACAAGCAAGATCTCGTCCACATCTTTCCAGGATTTTCCCAGATCATTGAACAATTTCATGCATACATCGTTAGTCGCATTGAGGAGGAACTGGGTCCTCATATCGAATTGCTCTCTCCTCAATACATACTTCCCGGAATAGCCTTCATATTTTATCTGGATCGCTACGCTGTCTGATTTGGTAAGAACTTTTTTGTAATTCTCCGAGGCAACGATGAGCTCATTCTTTGCTGACTCATCGTCTCTCGGATCCACGCCGAACTCTTCAAGGAACTGTTCGCATGCGAACTTAACGATCGTCGCATCCCAGTCCTTTCCTCCGAGAAGGTGGTTGCCGTCCGTCCCTATGACCTGTATGTTGCCTTTGTTTATCTTTACAAGCGTCACATCGAACGTCCCGCCGCCCAGATCGTACACGAGCACGGTCTTGTTGGACTCTCTGGTGTACCCATAGGATATGGCGGCGGATGTGGGTTCGTTTATGATCTTCATCACCTTAACGCCGCACGCTTCTCCTGCACGAATGGTCGCTGTCCTCTGGAAGTCGTTGAAGTACGCCGGGACGGTGATTACGACAGAATCGATCTTCTCCTTTACTTTCGCTTCCGCGTCAGTTATCAGCTTTTTGAGAAGCATCGCAGAAAGATCCTCTGCGGTATACACCTTACCATTTGCTTCAACAGTAAAACTGTTGTCGCCCATGCCGCGTTTGAAAGACGCCGCAATTGTGCCTGCGCCTCCAGCCTGCATGTCTTTTGCATCTTCTCCGATCAAAATCTCTCCGTTATCCAAGAAACAAATTACTGAGGGGGTCAACTCCTTTTCGAATTGGTTGTTGATCACTTCGGGCCGAGATGTTTTCTTGTCATATCTTGCAACTGTAGAGTACGTTGTTCCCAGGTCTATACCGACTTTCATATCCCATCATACGGAGGTAGCGCACACGCGTATAAAATATATTTCCCATGGCGCTACGAAAATCGAAATCAGAATTAAGCCGACAGATTAATTTTTTAAATTTCGGTTTTGAGATTACGAAATTCGTAGTCGTTCGTTCCGACCGATGCCAGACGTGCTATCCTCATATGCCAGATGTTCAGACCTCATCTAAACTGCTGACAAAAAGGTCGCATTCGTCACAAGACATATCCTCACAGTTTCTGTTTATCAAAACCGTGAAAAGGCCTGCACTCCTGCCGGCCGCAATATCATTGACGCTGTCACCTATCATAACGGATCTGTCCGATCCGGCTCCCATCTCCGACATACACAACAAAACCGGCTCCGGATCCGGTTTCGGCAGTGCCACTCTTTCATACCCGACCAAAGATGAGAACCGCTCCAATACACCAAGCCTTGAGAGGATCTCCCTTATCTGCGATGTGTACGAGTTTGAAACAACACCCATTATCTTCCCCTCGTTCGAGAGGCGGTTCAAACATCTTTCCGCATCGGGGAACAATCTCACTTCGTTCAAGTATGACCTCTCATAGGTAGTCAAAACAATTGATACAAAATCTCTGTATTTACACGGTGAATTCGGATAATATCTTGAGAAGATGTATTCTAAAGGAGAACGGACATATTCGTTATACAGTGCAGGCTCATAAGGGATATCGAACTCTTTGAACCCTGCCTTGAAGGCTTCCTCGTATCCTTTCCTGGAATCGACTATCGTGTTGTCCATGTCGAATATGTAGAAATCGTATCCTTTCATTTCAAACAATACACAATAATATGTGTCATATTTATTTATTATAAGGCAATCAGTGCTCAGTGAGTCAATTGATGGATGACATCCAGATTGCGGAAGCGGCCAACGCAAAAAATATCATTGAAATCGCAAGATCTATAGGTCTCAGCTCTGAGGACATCGAACAATATGGGAAGTATATAGCAAAGATTCCGCTTGATGTTCTCTCAAGGTTCGATAAGAACAAGAACGGAAAACTTATCGTCGTAACAGCGGTGACCCCTACTCCGGCAGGAGAAGGAAAGACCGTCACGACCATCGGCCTGATACAAGGTCTCAGCCATATAGGGAAAAAGGTCGTAGGCGCGCTCAGGGAACCATCCATGGGCCCTACGTTCGGTGTTAAAGGGGGAGCGACGGGGGGAGGTTACTCTCAGGTCTATCCTATGTGGGATATCGACCTTCATTTCACCGGTGACATACATGCGGTCTCATCTGCCCACAATCTGCTGTCAGCAATCCTGGAGAACAATCTCGTAAGAGACAATCCTCTGATGATCGATCCGTCGAGGATAGTTCTGAAAAAAACGATGGACATGAACTGCCGCGAGCTCAGACAGATCATTGTAGGCCTCGGGGGGAGCAGGTCCTCCGGAGGTGTTATGCATGAGAGCGGATTCCTTATCACTTCCGCCTCGGAGATATCTGCCATTCTTGCTCTTGCTACCAGTTACAGCGACCTCAGAGAGAGATTAGAGAAGATGGTCGTTGCTTACACATACAAGAACGAGATGGTGACCGTCAAAGACCTTGGATGCGTCGGTGCGATGATGATATTGCTCAAAGACGCACTCAAACCCAACCTCGTCCAAACGCTGGAAGGACAACCGGTGTTCATTCACGGATTCCCCTTCGCGAACATAGCGCATGGTAACAACAGTGTGATCGCAACCAAATACGCAATGAAGCTCGGCGACTATGCTGTCACGGAGGCGGGATTCGCCGCCGACCTCGGAGGAGAGAAGTTCCTGGACATTGTTTGCAGGCAGGCGGGGATAGCACCCGATTGCGTGGTCATCGTTGCTTCCATCAAGGCACTGATGACACACGGAGGAGGAAAGCTCGAAGAACCCGAGACCCTGACAAAGGAGACGCTGGTAAGAGGCCTGTCGAACCTTGACAAACACATCAAGAATCTCAAGAGCTACGGTGTGCCTGTGGTCGTTTCGATCAACCACTTCTCATTCGACGATCCGGAGCATATGCAGATACTGCGCGATCACTGCAAGGATCTGGGTGCGGAATGCGTACAATCCGATGCCTTCATGGAAGGCGGAAAAGGAGCGGAAGAACTGGCCAGAAAAGTTGTGGAAGTTATCGGAAAGGTCAAACCGAAATTCAAAATGCTGTACGCAGATGATGTTCCGCTCAAGGATAAGATCGAGGCGATCGCGGAGAAGATATACGGAGCGGACGGAGTGATATTTTCTGTTGCGGCAGAGAGTACACTTAAGACCCTTGAGGAGAAAGGGTATGGAAAACTCCCAATTTGTGTTGCAAAGACACAATACTCCCTTTCTGATGTAGCTGAACTTAAAGGTGCACCGAAAGGCTGGAAGCTCAATGTGAGAGAAGTGGCTTTGTCGGCGGGAGCCGGGTTCGTCGTTCCGATCTGCGGTACAATGACACTCATGCCGGGACTGTCGAAGACCCCTGCCGCCATGAAGATGGATCTTACCGAGGACGGAAAGGTCAGAGGGCTGAAATAACTTCGGCATCTTCCATAGCATACCAACGTTCCGCTTCATCCTTATCTACGGGAACACCGTCCCCCATTTCATACATGTTACCTAAAAGGATCTGAGCGCCCCTGTGTCTGTTCATTGCCGCGGAAGTGAGCCAGTTCAGGGCTTTATCGATATTCTTTTCAACGCCGTATCCTGTTTTATACAGCTGTCCGAGCACGAACTGTGCTTCCGAGTGTCCCGATTCAGACGCAGATGTGAACCATCTGACCGCGGCGTGAAGATCTTTCTCTGTGCCGCCGCCGTCGAAGTATATCAATCCCAGTTCATATTGAGCGCGCGGGTCGCCCATAGTTGCCGGCGTATTCAGAAGCTCAATGGCTTTTTTGATGTTCTTCTCGACCCCGTATCCCTTGCTGTACATTTTTCCTAAGAAGTACATGGCGCCAAGATTGCCGTCTTTTGATGCGAGCTCGAACCAATGTTTGGCCGCAGAAAGATCCTTTTTGACCCCCTGGCCTCTCGAATATATCAGGCCGAGATAGAATTCCGCATCGACCGATCCTTTGTTGGCTTGTGCTGAGAGTATTGAGAACGCACTTGCGTAGTTCTTTTCAGACCTGGTCCTTATTATAAATTTGGCCCATTCCAACGGTTCCATCTGACTTTCAAACGGAATGCCGGAATCCTCATGCATGGACAGCAATAATGGAAGGTAATTATAACTTTTATGTCTCTATTACATTATAGAGAAAATATTTGAGAAGGGGCATGATTTTAGAATGATTTCATTCTGGAAATGGTCACTAAAATGATAAATACATTCGACATATGGAGTAATCATGCCCTCGGAAAGGTATGACGGCAGTTTTTCAGAAGCACGTTCGCACATGGACTGCGCATCGTCGAGATACGATCTGAATAAAGCAGCTGAAATGCTTGAGAGGTTGTCCTCCGAAGGCAACGGCGCAGCTCAATACCTTTTTTCCCTTTTCTTATTGACGGGGACATCTGTTCTGAAGGATAACGTAACGGCAACGGACCTGCTGGTCCTTTCTGCGGCGTCCGGAAATGAGGATGCGATCATACTGAAGGACGAGATCGATAAAAACGTCAACGCCGCTGAACTCGACAAACTCATTTCACTTAAATTAAGGGGTGAACAGAGGAACACAGATGCATGCAGGGAGCTGTTCGATATCTACACCGAAGGAAGACCCCCCGCGAAGAAGAACCACCGCGTTGCGATAAAATGGTACACTATCTGCGCAGAAGAGGATGATGTATTCGCACAGAACACAGTAGGATTCATGTATCTGATGGGGAAGGGCGTCAGCAAAGACAAAGATAAAGCTGTGTTCTGGCTGAAAAAAGCGGCTGAGAACGGCAGTGCCGATGCTATGTACCACATGGGGGAAATGTACGAGACGGGGCTTTGCTTTACCGAACCAGATATCAAGCAGGCGCTTATATGGTATCAGCTCGCCGCGGAAGCCGGCAGCGCAGATGCCCAATATTCTCTCGCTGCCATTCACTCTGTCCAAAAAACAAGACAATTCGACCCCGCAAAGACCGTTCACTATCTTGAAAAAGCCTCTGCACAGGGACACGGTGAGGCACAATATCAGCTGGGAATGATGTATGCCTACGGCAACGGTGTGAAACGGAATGAAGAAAAGGCCGTGAGTCTACTGGAAGCCTCTTGCAGGTCCGGATTCCAACAGGCGATGGTAGATTATGCGAACATGAGATTCGAGGGAGATGTCCTGAAGAGGGACCCTGCGATCGCCGCCGAATGGTTTGAGAAGGCGGCCGCATCATGCAACGGTTACGCACAATACGCTCTTGCCGTTATGTATGGGAACGGAGATTACTACAATAAAGACGATAAAATGGCCGTCAAATACTTCACCGAGGCTGCGGAGATGGGGGAGGTCAACTCTCAATACAGCCTCGGCTGTTTCTACTATGAAGGGAGGGGAGTGGAAAAAAGCGAGAAGGATGCCGCACTGTGGTTGGGGCAGGCTGCTGAACAAGGACACCCGGGCGCAAAAGCATTCCTCGGAATGCTTACGATCAACGGCAGAGGTGTGGAACAGGATATTGACGAGGGCATGAGGCTTTTGAACGAATCCGCAGATTACGGATACTTCGAAGGACAATTTTACCTCGGAAAGATCTATATGGAAGGCAAGATCGTAAAGAGAAACATACCGCGTGCGAAAAAATATCTTTCGATGGCGGCAAAACAAGGAGATCCGGATGCGAAAAAACTCCTTGAAAAAATAAAAACTGAGAGGATGCATTGATATGCCCGGAAGGAACACGAATGACCTGACCATATTTCAGGATGCTGAAAGGGGAGACCCGTATGCAAGGCTTGGTCTGGCCTATATGTACCACCATGGGAAGAACATCGACCCCGATTCGGACCTTGCTGTCAAATGGTACATAAAATCATCCAATTCCGGATGCTCACGGGCAAAATGGGAGTTAGCGAAAATATTCAGAGACGGAACGATAGCCGAGAGAGATAATGAAAAATTCATTAAGTATCTGAAAGCGGCGGCGGAATCGGGGGTTCCGGAAGCAAAGGTCGAACTGGGTATCGCCCATCTTATCGGCGACCATGTGGAAATAAATGAGGAACGCGCATTCCAATGGATCAATTCCGCAGCGCGTCAAGACAATCTGATGGGACAATTCATATTGGGTTACATGTATGGGAACGGAATCGGCGTTGACCGTGACCTATCCAAACGTGAAGAATGGTATACAAAGATCGGTCTCCGGGGGAACGGTGAGCTGTTCTATTGGATCGGCAGGAATTTCGAATACGGTCTGCTGAATATCAAGACAGATCCCTACGAAGCGGGCAGATGGTATAAGATGGGGGCCGATATGGGGCACGAGAAATGCATCTTATGCTGGCGTGCCGTGCTTTCGGCCCTTGACGGCGGTGCACGCGACTCTCTTGAGGAAAGAGAAGCAAGAATTATGAACACAGGCGTTGAAAAAGAAAAGCTTGTCAGAGAACAGGCACTCGTCACCGCAGACAGATTCTTTGAAGAGGGTGACGATGAGAAAGCGTTTTCCTTCTACAGAATGGCGGCAGACCTCGGAAATCCGGATGCGCTGTTCACATTAGCAATGCTGTACCATACGGGAATACACGTGAAAAGGAATGATAATACAGCCATCGCGTTGTTGACAAAAGCATCATTAGTGGATTCTGAAGACGCGCAATTCATGCTCGGCATGTTATATGAAGAAGGGAGAGGCGTCAAGAAGGACAAAGAAGAAGCCATAAAATATTATACAAAGGCGGCAGCCAACGGATACTTGGCAGCCTATTACCGGCTCAGCCTCTATATGGACAATCCCGAGATACATGTCAGAAACTCGGTAGCGGTCATGAGGTGAGCGCATGGGATTCAAAGAAGTGATGGATGCCGCTTCGGGAGGCGATCCTCATGCGCAGAATGCACTGGGTTACATTTATTTTGATGGCAACGGCGTGCAGAAGGATCTCGACAAAGCGTTCATGTGGTTCCGGTTGTCTGCTAGGCAGGGCGATCCGGAAGGACAATGCAACATGGGTTATATGCTCACCCACGGATACGGTGCGAACCAGGATGTCGAGAAGGCGTTCGGGCTGTACAAGAAGTCGGCAGAACAGGAGTATACCAGAGCTCAATTCAACCTCGCCCACATGTATTCGGAGGGTCTCGGTACCGAGCAGGATTGGAACGAGGCCCTGAAATGGTATACGAAGGCTGCTGAGAACGGCAGCATGGCCGCGTACTACAGAATAGGCGTTATGAAAGAGGAAGGCAGAGGCATACCGTCGGACGAGACGGAAGCTATTAAGATCTATTCCAAATGTGTTGAACACGGGCACCAAAAAGCTATGTTCAGGCTCGGAATGATGATATTCGAAGGTAGAGGATTGAAAAAGGACCCAGACAAAGCGGCAAAGCTGTTGATAAAAGCGGCAGATGACGGAAACCCCGAAGCGATGCTGCAACTTGGAAAGATGTCGCTGAGCGGGGAGGGGATGGTAAAGAGCAGCAGCAACGCCATGAAGTGGTTCAGGAAAGCTGCCGCAAGAGGTAATGAAGAAGCAAAAAACATTATCGGGGATACGTCGCCCTGACATATTGGTCTCGAGAGTAACGAAGTGTTTTTATGAATAAAGTGGCGGCCATAACTGGAACAACAAGCGGCATCGGATATGCTTTATGCGAGAGATTCGCAAAGGAAAAAACAGACATCATACTGATATCCAGAAACAAAGAGAAGCTGATGAAACAACAGGAAGACCTTCAACAAAAATATGGGATCAAGGTGTGGTCCATCCAACAAGATCTTGGGCAGGCGGGTTCGGCGCAGACCGTCTTTCAAAGACTGTGCGAATTGAATGTCAGCGTCGACTATCTAGTCAACAATGCCGGATTCGACGTGTCCGGAAGGTTTGTTGACACAGATATCGAAAAAGAAAAGAAATGATACAGCTGAACGTCGTCTTTATCACAGAATTCACCAAATTGATCCTTCCTGGAATGGTAGAGAGGAAGAGCGGCAGGATATTGTTCTTGGGATCGATGGTGGCATATGCTCCGTGTGCCTTGAACGCCGTATATTCGGCATCGAAAGCATACGTCCTTTTCTTTTCAAGAGCGATAAGGACCGAACTGAAAGGTACCGGCGTCAGTGTGACAGTCCTTTGCCCCGGAGCGACGGAAACAAACTTCGCAAAGAGATCCGGCCTGGTGGGGACTCAGGCTTTCAGCAAACATGTCATGAGTGCCGAAATGGTTGCGGATGCGGGGTATGAAAGTATGATGAAGGGTAGAATAAAACACACTCCGGGGCTGTACAATAAACTCTTGGCATTCTCATCGAGGATCCTTCCCGCATCCTTCGTTGACGGATATACAATGAGGATCTTCTCGAAAAAATGACCGGTCTCACTGGCTTTTCTTGAATTCGGCCGGTGTGCCCATTGAGAACTTACCGCCTGCCGCCAATTCGAAGTGAAGTTTGGTTATACCAAGGTCGATCATTGTCAGATTCCCCTCCGGTATATGAACGGAGAGTTTTCCGTCAGAATAACTGAATCTGGCCTTTTGACTGTTCATTGCGGTCGGTGCGAACTGGACTGCCTTCATTGCCGACTCTATCCATTCCGGTACCTCCTTGTTCCCGCCGAGGAATTCGGATATGCTTTTTGTTTTGCGGTGCGGAGCGTTCGGGACCTTTGTCGAAATGCCCATGCCTTCTTCACCGTATCCGATGGAAATAACGCATACAACAGTCTCGTCGTCCTTTGTATCCAGGGATTTGCTCCTTTTATTGAAGCCGGCCACCCAGCATGTGCCCAGTCCGTGATAAGTTGCCTCGAGCACTACTCTCTCCCCGTAATATCCGCACTTCTCTTTCAGATCCGGATCATTGGTCTTTCCTTTGACCACTATTGCAGATCGGACATTCTTGAAGTTTATTGTAAGGATGGATTTGAAGGAGTCAAAATTCTCTACGAACTCCATTGTAAGCCCGGAGATCTCGTTAAGTTCGGAGATCGATTTCTCAAGGAGTTCGATCTTTTTCTCTTCTATCCTCTTGTCAAGGTACTTTCTTACAGATGTCCGCCTCCATATCGCATCGTAAAGGTCTTTGTCGTACATTGTTCCCCTCTTTATCTCTTATTTCCGCCCATCATCACCAGGTATGCCAGCAAGGCTTCGAGCTGTATCCTCTCGTTGCTTCCCTCTACGATCCTGAACTCGATCTCTCCGGTCTTGTCGATCAGCCTGACCTTCTCGGAATCGGTTATGCTGAGGTCATAGAATGATGTGTGTATCTGCTTGATAACGTCCTGTCCGGAAAGGCCGTACGATATCATGATGTTATCAAGCATATCTCTGGCACCGATGAAATTCCCCGCTAATGCCGTCTCCATCATTTTCTTTATTTCTTCGGGCTTTGCCATTCCCGTTGTCTGATAGATAACATCCATTGTGATCTGCTTTCCTAAAGAGGCTGCGACCTGAAGCGAGTTCACCGCACGCCTCATATCTCCTCTTGCAACGTGGACCAGTCCCTCTAAAGCATCACTGTCTATCTTCACTTTCTCTTTTTCGACTATCTTCTTTAGATAATTCTCGATGTCCTCTTTTTGAAGAGGACTGAACCTGAACACCGCACATCTTGATTGGATGGGGTCGATGATCTTAGACGAATAGTTGCATGAGAAAACGAACCTGCACACTTTTGAGAACTTCTCCATCGTCCTTCTGAGGGCCGCTTGTGCGTCCGATGTCAGATTATCTGCCTCGTCGAGGAATATTATCTTGAATTCAGCTTTTCCGAGAGGTGCGGTCCTGGCGACCTCTTTGATCTTTCCCCTTACAACATCTATCCCCCTTTCGTCCGAGGCATTCAATTCGACGAAATTCCCTTTCCATTCGTCACCGAATAACCCTCTTGCCAATGCGATGGCGCATGTTGTCTTCCCGGTGCCTGCCGGGCCGGCGAACATAAGGTGGGGCATATTGCCTGACGAGACGTAAGCTTTGAGCCTCTCGGTGATATGTTTTTGACCAACTACTTCGTCAAGGTCCTTCGGCCTGTATCTCTCGGTCCAAATCTCGTTCATGGCTAACGGCTCTCCATGGCATATGTGTATGATAAAAGTTTTCTGAAAAATGATTGCCGATAACAAGATTAATTATGAGCTCGGTCATTTCGAACATCATATGAAAGTCTACGATGCCTATAAACTGGCGATAGAGACAGGGATCAAGAACGACCCGAGACCGAAAGAAGAGGTCAATATTGTCTTGAAGAATGCCAAAGAAGAGTATGACAAGCTTCCCAAGAACAAAAAAGAATATTTTGACAAAGAGAAACTCTGGAACCCATATTCCGACTCCAGGCTCTCCTGGGGCGAAGAATTGGCAAAAGAAACGGAAGCGGAGAGATTCATCTGGGGCATTGACATCGGTACCGGAGAGATCATGCTTGCCGACCGTCTGAAAGAGAAGGGTCAGAAGATATCGGCCGTGGTCGCACATCATCCAACGGGCATGTCTAGGACCCCTTTCCCGGAAGTAATGTGGATGCAGACGGATATGTTCCACGATGTCGGGATACCGATCAATATTACCGAAGGGTTGATAAAAACGAGGATGGACGAGGTCTCGAGGAATGTCATGGGCTCAAACTACAACCAGCCCGTGGATGCCGCCAGGCTTTTGGACATACTGATGTTCAATATCCATTCTCCCGCAGACAACATGGTGCAGCTTTACCTTGAAGATCTCATAGAGAAGGCCGAACCGAAATATCTGGAGGATATTATCGACCTTCTTATGACCGAACCCGAGTTCAAACTGGCTTCGAAATACAACGACCCGCCGAAGATAATGGTCGGAAACAAAAAGAGCCGCTGCGGAAAGGTAATAGCGAAAATGACGGGCGGAACATCCGGCCCGAAGGAGATGTATGAAAAACTCGCTCAGGCCGGGGTCGGTACTGTTGTGGGGATGCACTTCCCGGAGAATCATCTGGAAGAGGCAAAGAAACAGAACATCAACATGATCATCTCGGGCCACATGGCTTCCGACTCACTGGGAATAAACAGAATATGCGATGTCTGGGAGAAGAAAGGCATCGAAGTCATCGGCTGCGGCGGATTCATGAGGTTCAGCAGGAATTAACGATGTTCGACAGATCGTCTGCCGTAATAAGGGACGCCAAGAAACTGTCCTTCGAATATGTCCCCGAGAAATTGGTTCACAGGGAAGAGCAGATGCGCCGTCTCGAAACGCTTTTCAAACCAATGATAACGGATAATCTGTCTTGTTCTGCCTTCCTGCACGGAGGCGTAGGGACCGGCAAAACCGCAACTGCGAAAAGGTTCTGTGAAGATGTGCTGAAATATTGCGCCGGTAAAAATAAACAGGTCGGCCTCATATTCATCAACTGCAGGATCAGGAACACCGAGCACGGAGTGTTGATACACCTTTTAAGATATTTTGACTCCGGATTCCCGGACCGCGGGTTCTCCGTCGAAGAGATGCTCAGATCTTTGAAGAGACATATGGATGAGGGAAGCAGACCGTACGTTATCGTGCTGGATGAGGTGGACGTGCTCCTTAAGAACGGCACAAAGGACCTTATGTACCAGCTGACAAGATTCACCGACGAACTGCGCAACTCCTCGGTGTCTCTGATATTGATCTCACAGGAGGCTGTCGTCGAGATGCTGGACACCGCCTCTCTTTCCAGTTTCAAGCGGGCTAACGCCATCAAATTCGACAAATACACAAAGAACGAGCTGAAGGATATAGTTATCTTGAGAGCAGAAGAGGCTCTTGTTCCTAACGCGATGAGTATAGATGTCGCAGACCTTTTGGCGGATATCGGAAAGGGGTTTGGTGACGCCCGCCTTGTGATAGAGATGTTGGAGAAGGCTGCGAACATCGCCGAAGAAAGGTCTGGCGGCAAGTTAATGGCGGATGATGTAAGATCTGCGAATGCGATGATCTACTCTAATGTGTCTGAGAACAAACTCGCAAATCTGGACACTAAAAGGAAGATCGCACTGCTGGCTATAGCGAGGGCAATAAAGGGAGAGCCGTATGTCAGCATAACAAAGGTGGAAAAAACATACGAGGTCGTATGCGAGGAATACGGGCATCCTGCAAGAAAGCATACCCAATTCTGGACATATGTCCAGGATATGGAAAAGATGAATCTTCTGGAAACAATGGTAAGAAGCGAACCGGACGGGGGCAGGACCACATATATTTCCCTTCCGGACATCCCGCCGAAAGAACTTGCAAAGAAATTAGAATATCTCCTTGAAACACCGGTTTCAGATGATTTTGTTGAGTTCTGATAGAATGAAATGCGATCTTTGTTCACACGAGGCAGTAACTTTGATAAGATATAACGGGTCCCACCTATGCGGCGAACATTTTACGTCCTACGTAGAAAAACGGGTGAAGAAAGAAATCCGCAAACAGATCGATGTGAACTCGGGAGACACGATCGCCGTCGCAGTGTCCGGAGGAAAGGACAGCATGGTGACGCTCCATATCCTCGACATGGTCTTCGGAGAAAGAAGGGACATTTCTCTTTGTGCGATAACCATCGACGAGGGCATCGCTGGATACAGACCGCCTAGCATCGATATCGTCAAAGATTTCTGCAGGGAACGCGGCATCACCTCCTATATAAGAGCCTTCTCCGAGATGGAAATGAGCATGGATATGATCGCCGGGGTCACCGGAGATAGCAGCCCCTGCACATATTGCGGTGTCTTCAGAAGAAAGCTGATGAACGACCAGGCCAGAAAGGTCGGCGCCAAGTACCTTGCCACGGGACATAACCTTGATGATATGGCGCAGTCGGTAATGATGAACATCGTAAGGGGAGATGTTGAACGTTTGGCCAGACTCGGACCGCATACAAAAGTGCAGCCCGGATTGATACCGAGGTTCCTCCCCCTGAGGATGATACCTGAGAAAGAATCCCTTCTGTATGCGATTGTCTCCGGGATACCTTTCTGGGACGGAGAGTGTCCATATTACATGGACGCGTTGAGGAATCAATACAGGGACGTTGTGGATCAACTTGAGGACAGATCTCCGGGTTCGAAATTCAGCATCCTTTCTTCATACGATACTTTGAAACCTATGCTGACAGAACATTTTCCGCCCTCCGGGTTACATGCATGCTCCTGCGGCGAGCCCACTCTCGGTGAAAAGTGTAAAGCGTGCGAGTTCCAGTCCGTGCTCGGTAAAAGGATCAGATATCTCTGAACGGCACTATGTCGCAGCAGCCGCACTCTATGCACATGGTGTGACAGTTTCTAGTGTCCAGACCGTATTCAGCAAGCTTCCTCTTCTGCATCCTGGCTAATCGCATTATCCTTTCTGCATCGACTGCAGGTTGTTCCCCGATCGTCGATCTCAACGCGGAGCTGTTCGTTGAATTGATATGGATCGAGCGCACCGTCGGTATTATCCCTCTTGAACAGAAGAACTCGAACATATCTTCTATCTCTTCATCGGTCTCCCCCATCCCGAATATCATATTCGATGTTACCATGCCCGGGCCGAAAACATTAACAGAATACAGAAGCAGCTCAATGATACGGTCATAATCCAGATCGGGACATGCTTTTTCGAATATCTTTCTGTTCGGGGACTGTATATTCAGTTTGATCTCGGTCGCCCCCGCTTCCTTCAGTGCCCTCACGTGTTCTTTTTTTGAAACATAGGGTTCGACACCGATAGGCAGTTCCGGGAACTCTTTTCTGAGCTTTGATACACACGACACAAACCTATCCACTGTCTTATCCACACTGTCCGCGACGCCGCTTGTAAGTGAAACTGACACAACCTTCTGTTTTCCAATGGCTTCTTTCGTCATTCTTACGATATCGTTGTCTGTAAGTCTTTTGTTCAATTCCTTACCTAACAAAGGTGAAACGCAGAAAGCACAGTGGTACATGCACCTTTGGTCAATATTGAAGAACGCCTGTTCGGGGGAATGGTACACAACAGGTTCGATCCTCACTTCATCAAGGAACGGCTCGCCGCCTCTGGTCATTGAGAGTATGCCGTCATTCTCGATAAGAACAAATTCCCCCGAGTCATATGAAATGCTCTTTTTCACTCTGTGTCCGTAAAAAGAGAAAACCGCCGATGATGAACCGGCTCCCGGTCCTGCGGTAGACCTTGACACCCTGAACGGAAAAACAAACCCCTCGGGCAGCCTGACCCCTCCTCCCAGGATGAGTTCGGCTTTTTTCCTTACGTTCACATCTTCTTCCATTTCATACCGTCCGCAGAGTCCTCCAGAACGATCCCCGCTTCAGCTAATTTGTTCCTTATCATATCTGCAAGATCGTACTGTTTCCTTGCTCTGAGCTCTTTGCGGAGTTCGATCAAGACGCCCATGGCCGCGTCGGCTGTTCCGTCATCCTTCATGTCATCATCTTCCGGCAGTATTCCGAGTATGGTGTTGAACTCATCTATCATTTTTATTATCTTTGCGGCGGTCCTCTTTGAAAGGGACTTGTCGGCCATCATCTTGTTCGTCGAGCGTGCGAGTTCGAACATTACCTCTATGGCAATGCTTGTGTTTATGTCATCGTTCATGGCATCCATGAAACGATACCTTGCGCTTTCGAGTATGTCGCAGCTGTCATCGTCCGCTCCGGGGCCTTTCTTTGAGTAGTCAAGCAGCTCGGCATAGTTGTTCTTCAGCCTTTTGAGTGCGGACTGAGCTTCTGTAAGCATATCTTCCCCATATGCAAGGGGGCTGCTGTAATGAGTATTAAGGAAATAGAATCTTATTGTATTGGAATCGAACTTTTTGCTGACATCCCGTACTCTGAAGAAGTTGTTCAGTGACTTAGACATCTTCTCATCCTTTACCTGAAGCATGCCGTTGTGCATCCAATAATTTGCGAGCATGTCGTGCGTTACCGCTTCAGTCTGAAGTATCTCATTCTCGTGGTGCGGGAATATCAGGTCGCTTCCGCCGCCGTGGATATCTATTTTGTCTCCGAGATACTGTTTGATCATCGCCGAGCACTCAATGTGCCAGCCTGGCCTTCCTTTCCCCCAAGGCGAGTCCCATGAGCATTCTCCGGATTTTGCGCCTTTCCACACGGCGAAATCCATCGGGTCCTTCTTCTGCTCGTCGAGGACCACTCTCCCCGATGATTCCATGCTGTCGAGCTTCTGTTTTGAAAGCTTTCCGTACTCCTTGACCTTCCTGACCTCAAAATATACGCTGCCGTCCGGTGTCGGATATGCAAAGCCGTTCGCAATGATCTCTTCTATCATCTCTATTATCGGAGCCATGCTCTCGCTTGCTTTCGGGTATATGTCCGCTCTTTTTATTCCGAGGCTGTCCGCATCTTCGAAGTATCTTTCGATATACCTCGCAGAAAGTTCCAACGGGTCCGTCCCTTCTTTGTTGGCCTTGTTGATTATCTTGTCGTCGACATCTGTGAAGTTGGTGACATGGGTGACATCGTAGCCGATGAATCTCAGATACCTGACCAAAGTGTCGAAGACGATCATGCTTCTGGCGTGGCCCATGTGTATGTCATCGTACACTGTTACTCCGCACACGTACAGCTTGACCTTCCCTTCTTCGATAGGTATGAATTCCTCTTTCTTTTTGGTGAGGTTGTTGTAAATTATTAGGGACATCTTATCACAGCATACTTCCAGGGAACATTTATTGTTTTCCGATGATATCTTTGAGTTCGGGAACCGATTCATATAAGATCGACCGCATCTGCGGCGTCGGCACCGAATTTGACGGCCGGACACGGACCGAAGCAATCCTTACAGAATATGCACTCGTCCTCGTGTATCTCCACCTTTCCGTCCTTCATATACAGCGCTTTCGGGGTGCATCTTGCGACACAGAGGCCGCATCCGATGCATTGTTCTGAACGTACAACCAGTTGGAATGCCTCGTCGATCCTGATCCTTGCATCCTTTTCCACGTTGGCCTTGCAGATGATGGATCCCGCACCGTAGAATGTCACGTAGTCTGCGGAGAGGATGTCGTTCTCCTCATCCAGTTCCACCGACCAACCGATCGCATGCGTGAACGGCTTCAGTTTCTTGAGATCTATGGGTCTTGAAAGCGCAGCCTCTATGCTGTATCCGATCACACACGGAGAATACCCTTCCTGGACCTTCATTGCGATTGGACCCTTGTCTGATACGGCTTTCCTCTTTGTAAATTCCGGAACGTCTTTTCCTGTCACTTTCTTTACCTCTTCGCGTATTGACGGGGGTGCATTCTTCCACCTCCAAAGACCGAAATCTTTCCATTCCACAGGGAGTCCGTTCGCCTCGATGTACTCGCTGAGGAACTTATTCCACTGAGGGGACCTATCGCTGTCCTTGGATATTATCTCTAACTCCGAAAGGTCCGATGCGGGGCAAAGGAAACAACCGATCCTGTCCAATCCTCGTGTGTACCAAACATTGAATGGTTCTTTCTTTGAAAAGATGTATAGCCAGACATGCATCGCACACCAATTCTGTATCGGTGATGCACCCAATTGTCCCGGGGTCCATGGGTTCCTCCAGACCCTTGGTTTTTCGCTTCTTGCTTCGGACTCGTATTTACGCTGTCCGATAAAAGATAAAACGCCGTCGGGGAAGTTCTTGTTTATCGCCGCAACAGTCGGTCCGAGTTTATTGGTCTTACAGCACCATCTGAAATCCTTTGCCGGCGGCCCGAAGAAACGAACATTCCCGAAGAATGCATCGGTCGGTGCCTTCTCTTCGATCAGAGTCAGACCGTGCCTCTTCACGACATCGTGAACGTGCTGGACCGTCTCGGACAGCTCCAATCCGGTGTCGATGAAAAGGATCGGAATATCCAATCCGGCATCAAGTGCCAGCAGCAAACATGCGAGACTGTCCTTTCCCCCAGAAAAAGAAACTGCCGCGGGGAGATCGTTCCTCTCGATCGTGTTCTTCATGAAGCCGACCGCTTCGTTAACTCTCTTGTCGATTATGCTCTGATTAGCCGCAACTACATCGTCCCAAGTGTGTTCAATCTGCAAATCTGTGAACTCTTCCGTTTTGTACCATCTTGTCTTGACGGCTACGCCTTTATCGCTGTTCTTCATCTCTTCCGCAGACATCTTGGCGTTTCCGGTCGCAACAACGTTCATGTCCGGATCTACGATGATGACCTCATCACCGATCTTTACATCGGGGTGTGCGTCATTCACTCCGGGTGCCATCAGGTTCTTGCTTTCTTTGATGAATTTGACAGCACCGGCATCGCACACGACATATCCCTTGGACAATTTCTTTCCTATCCGCAACGCACCCTGCATCCTGGCGATGAACTTCCATCCGTTGCCGATGTCGTATCTGATCGCTCCGACTATCGCGCCGTCGACAACGACCTCGTCCATCCTGTCTACGGATGGCGCCTTGCTCATCAGCACAATATGGCCGTCGGGGAGCAGCGCCTTTCCCGCACCCTCCCCGAAATCATCATCGACAAGTCCTCTCACTAAACTGATGTCGTGATCGAACGCGGGGCGCGCATCGGCGGGCGGGGTCAATTCGATCTCTTTTGTTTCGGCACCGCATACCGGGCAGAGTTTGCTCTCCATTATCGGAAGGTTGCATGAATAACACCACCTGAGATGATTCTTACCCAGTATCATTGCGCCCATGCCGTCAGCTATATCGGGCAGAGATAAAAATCAAACGGTGTGACCGTGTTATAATTAAAATGGAAATGTAGGCTACATGTAATAGCTTTATTTTATATCAACAGGCAGACTGAAACATCATTCATGGAAGAAAAAATAATTCGGATCCGGATGTTCCTTTGGACTCTTTGGTTCCCATAAAATCATTTGACGATACAAGAAGTAATCAGAATAGATGGAGAAATAACATGCATAGCAATAGTTTTGATGCAACTACTGCAAATGCAGTCCAAACGCTGAAAGAAGATTTCGACAGGCAGTTAGAGTTGGTTTCTGATAGACAGAATACAATGGTGCAATCAATAGGTATCATTTTGGCATTTGCGTCTGTTCTGCTTATGGAAACCATACAGATGGTACATCTAAGCCACAGCAGCGTTCCTGGTATTGCATCCGTTATTGCGCTTTTTACATGTTGCCTTATCGGCATAGCAACCATCTGGGAGTGGAAAAGTTGGAGTCTCCACACCGGTTTTGATTTATACGAAATAATTGAGGTCTTTAACAAAAGGGATTTTGTTAGATTCTACTCCTTACTCTTTGAGGGGGCAGTCAGGTCGTACGAATCTATGTCTGACAATAACTATATCCTTAAAAGGAGAATAACATATCTTGTGTTGTCATTGGTGACAGGAACAGCGTTCGCAGTAATTGGCATGGTGATAGAATGGGCATAAGGAACATATTTAAAAGAAGAGAAAGGCCCTCCACAGAAGGTCTTCAAAGTGGGGAGCAAAAAAATATGAAAACCCAAAAGGTCATATTACCGCCAATGGATGAGAACGGTCGCTGGATCCAGGATAGACCCATCAACGGTAAGCGTTGAATTTCACCAAAACACTTACGGTGCACGTGGGATTTCAAACACCATATGCGTCGCCAACTTCGATTTTTCATATTTACAACTGTCTCACAATACTGTTTAAATAACTAAACCAACTTTTCGAGCCTGGTGAATCAAAAATGCAGAAGATGAAAGCTTCAAGCAGGGCAATGAGCATGGACTACGCGATACGCGAGGTAACAGTTCCAGCCGCAGCAGCTGCAAAGAGGGGTATGAAGCTTTACAACTTCAACATCGGAGACCCGAACAAATGGGACTTCGAGACACCGGAATACTTCAAATCAACGCTCAGGCGCGCTGTGGACTGCATCGATAACGGATACGGCGACTCACAGGGAGAGATGTCTCTCAGAAAAGCGATAGTCGACCGAGAATACGAGAAACACGGTGCGAGAATAGATGCTGACCGAGTGTACATCACAAGCGGGGTCAGCGAGGGGATCAACGTCCTTATGGCGACGCTTCTCGAACCGGGGGATGAGGTTCTCCTTCCGGGTCCGGGATATCCCTCTTACGCCCAGTATATCCGCTTCTACGGCGGCAAGGTCGTACCGTACAGACAGATCGAAGAAGAGGATTGGAGATTGGACGTCGATATGGTCCGCAAAAGGATCACAAATAAGACCAGAGCGATCGTTGTCATCAACCCGAACAACCCTACTTCGGCCGTTTACAGTGAAAAGACCATCAGAGAGATGGGGGACATCGCAGCTGAATACGGGATACCGCTGATCTCCGATGAGATTTACGACAAACTGATGTTCGAGGGAAAATACTTCTCGGCGTCTCAGCTTCCGTCGGACGTTCCGAGGGTGATATTCAACGGATTCTCGAAAGTGAATCTGATGCCCGGCTGGAGGGAAGGTTACTGTTACTTCATGTATGAAGACGATTTCATGGATGATATCCGCGAGGGAATGATGAAACAGCTCCGCACAAGGATCTGTCCCAACGTCCCCTGCCAGGAGGCTGCGAGGGTATCCCTGCAAGGTCCTCAGGATTACATAGTGGACATGAACAAAAGACTGAAAGAAAGAGGGGATTACTCATACAAAAGATTGAACGAGATCCCGGGGATCACCACCAATAAAGCAAAGGGTGCTTTCTACATGTTCCCGAAGGTCGAGCTTTACGACTGGAAGACCGATAAGGATTTTGTGATCGACCTGATCAACGAAGAGGGAGTGGTCTTTGTTCACGGCTCAGGCTTCGACAGTGAGTTCGGAGGAGGTCATTTCAGAACTATTCTGTTACCGCCGATGAACATCATCGAAGAGGCGTACGACAAGCTCGAGAAGTTCATGATAAGGCACAGCAGATAAACTTTAAAGTGCCTGCGGAACTCCGCAGGCACATGTGTTTTAATCGGCTGGGTCATCAGAGATATAACCGGTGATCAACGGCTGTTTCTCACTCTGTGTTTCTGAGACAGACTTCAGGCTGCGTTCTATCGCTCTTGTACGGGTGCCGACGGAATCGATCTCTTTCGCAGCTGAATCGATCTTCTTTTTTATGTTATCGACAACGTCCCCGAACTTCCTGAACTCGGTCTTCACCACACCCAATATCTCCCAGACCTCGTTGGAACGGCGTTCTATCGCAAGCGTCCTGAATCCCATCTGCAGACTCGAAAGGAACGCAGCAAGGTTCGTGGGTCCCACCACTGTTACCTTGAACGACCTCTGGAGTGTTTCGAACAACTCTGTCCTGCGTACTATCTCGGCATAGAGACCTTCTGTCGGGACGAACATTATCGCAAAGTCGGTCGTCACGGGCGGGTTGATGTATTTATCGTGGATGTCCTTGGCGCATTTTTTGACCGATGCCTCAAAGCTGTTCGACACAGACCTCATTTCATTATCCGGTATGCGGGCCTCAATGGCATCAAGCAGCCTTTGGTAGTCCTCCGTCGGGAACTTGGAATCGATCGGAAGCAGCAATGTCCTGTCGGAACTGTTCTTGTCAGGCAGTTTTATCACATAGTCGACGCGCTCCTGACTCCCTTCTTTGACCGCCTTTTGTGCTTCGAATTGATTGAATGACATTATTTGCTCAAGAATGGAGCCTAATTGTATCTCACCCAGATTGCCTTTGGTCTTGACATTGATGAGTACCTTCCTAAGATCATCTACGCCTGAAGCAAGCTGCTTCATCTCCCCGAGGCCTTTATGCACCTGCTCAAGCCTTTCGCTGATGAGTTTGAAAGACTCGTTGAACCTTTTTTCAACAGTCTCTTTCAGATTCTCGTCTACGGTCTTCCTCATCTCTTCAAGCTTCTTTTCATTCTCTGCGCGGATCTCTTTGAGCTGAAGGTCGATCGCCTGGCGCATCTTCTCCTGTTGTATGCTCTGTTCCTCTCTGTTCTCGCGTGCGGCCCTGTTGTTCTCTTCTCTGTTACGAACGAATTCGCTGCGTATCATAGGATCGAATTTCTCAAAAGATGATTCCATTGAAGCAAGCCTGTTCTCAAGCCTCGGCGATATGTTGGTCTCGTTCCTTTTTCTAACGCTGATGAAGATGTTGACAACTACCAATACACACAGCAAAGCCAATATCACAACGATCGATGCATCCATATTTTTCCCTATCTTTGGAGAGGGGTCCTTTAGTTTATAAAGAAAATCGGGGGGTGTCCGAAAGTACCGAAAGTACGAAAAATTTGTTAGAAATTGTATGTGAGCGCAAATGATCAACGACTGGTTTTTAAATTCGCCCCATACGTCCGGCTATGTGGGCAGATGCTTATTCTTTCTTACTTCCTCTTCTTACCTTCTTTCTTTGCGATGACCTCTCCGTTCTCATCGGAAAGTGTGCTTACCTCGATGTCTCTCTCATCCACGTTCTGGAAGTAGGCCTTTGCCTCCGAGAGGTTCTCGAATTCTTTCTTGCTCTCGTATCCATCGTCATACTTTGTTTCTACTTTGTACGCCATTTTTTAACACTCCTATTGTGTCCATGATTTCATTGATCAAATGCAAGCCATGCACAGTATCTTCTTGTATTTAAGAGCCACACAGATCATAAGATTCTGAATCGAAAATTATTTGCACAATTCTCTGCCTTTCTTTGTCAGCACGTATTTTTGCAGTTTGCTGCTCGGTTTGTCTGGGACTGTCATTTCAATGTATCCTTTGATTGTAAGGGGCTCGATGTTGCGCTTGAACGCCCTGAAGTCGTTCTTTAGACCGATCTCTGAGAAGATCTCATTACGTGACGGGCTTTTTTCTTCGAGAGCTTTCAGAACAGATAGCGTTTCTCCCGAAACGGACTCATCTCTGTGCTCATCTCTGTGCTTTTCCTGTATTTTTACAATATCGAGAAGCGCAGACAGAGTGAATTCTATGAATGGGGCAGAATCGTCTGCATTTCTTGCTTCATCAAATAACGTAAAATCATGTAAATTTTTTGTAAATTTTTTTATTAGTGATATTTTTAAGAAAGTAATCTTTCTTTAAATTGCCTTTACGAAAAATTCTGACAATTTTTTCTTTGATCATTCCCGCACCCATCATCACACTTTGCACCTGAAATATACCAACGACCTCATGAACCGCAATATCTGATGCAAAGTTATTATCTGAATATCCGTATTCTTGTCCGAAGGATAAGATGGACAACATAACAAAAAAAGTGAAAGAAGAGATCGACTGCGGGTGGATAGGCTCGAACGAGCTTTGTCCATACCATCCCTGCCATTTCACCGGCCAGGACTGCACGTTCTGCTTCTGCCCATTCTATCCCTGCCGCGATGCGGACCTCGGCCAGAATATAATTTCCAAGAGAGGTTCCGAAATTTGGGACTGCTCCCCGTGTCTGTTCATACATCGTCCCGCGGTGGCGAAGTTCGTTATGTCAGAAATAAAAAGAATGGGCATTACCGATCCAAAGGATCCGAGGATCAAGGACATATTCCCTGCCGCTAAAGCAAGATTCTACAAAGAAGGAAGATCGATCATGTTCCTCGGCGCAACATCGGATGCGGGGAAATCGATCACTGTCGCAGCCGTCTGCAGGATCCTCCACAGAAAAGGGTACATCGTAACTCCTTTCAAATCCCAAAATATGAGTTTGAACTCCAAGGTAACTAGGAAAGGACATGAAATCGCAATGATCCAGACCTTGCAGAGCGAGGCCGCGGGCCTAAAGAATCCCGATGCACATATGAACCCCATACTCATGAAACCGAAAGGCGACATGATGTCCCAGGTTATCGTTGAAGGTGAGCCCTACGGCGACTATAACGTCACAGATTACTACGAGAAGTTCGTACCCGGCCCCGGCGTTGAGATCGTAAAAAGGAACATTGGTTTCCTGAAGAAACATTATGACTTTGTTGTAATGGAAGGTGCCGGCTCTCCGGCTGAGATCAACATCTACAACAGAGATATCGCGAACATGGGCGCCGCAAGAATCGCCGACGCTCCATGCATACTCGTTGTGAACGTTGAGTGGGGAGGCTCCTTTGCATATGCAGTCGGCACTGTGGAACTTCTCCCCGAAGAAGACAGGAAGAGGATCAAAGGGATAATACTCAACAACATCCGCGGGGACATCTCGAAAATGGAATCCGGGGCAAGGGAATTAGAGAGGATCATAGGCATCCCGGTCATAGGTCTTATTCCGCATGCGGAACTGGAGCTCCCTCACGAGGACTCCGAAGCGTTCAGGGGTGTAAAGAGCAGAGGCACGGGGAAGATGAAGATAGCTGTCATCAAGCTCCCCAGAATATCGAACTTCACAGATCTTGATCCTCTTTATGTAGAGGATACAATGGTCACATTCGTGACCGACCCCGAAGATCTGGAAGGCACGGATGCTATAATCATACCCGGGACAAAGAACACGATCAACGACCTGAAATGGATGAAAGAAAAAGGTCTCGACAAAGCGATCGTCAAACTTAAGGGAAAGGTTCCGATACTCGGAATATGCGGAGGATACCAGATGATGAGCAGATCGCTGGAAGATCCTAATGGTATCGAAGACAGACCGGCGGGAACGACAAAGGGGTTGGGTCTCTTCAACAATATAGCCAGATGGAATGAATACAAAAAGGTGACGATCCTTGACGAGGGGGTTCTCATCCGAACTGGGGAACCGATCACAGGCTTCGAGATACATATGGGGATCAGCGAAACGCATGAAGAGCCGCTGTTCAGGATGGAGCGCATATCCGGAGAAGAGCTTGAAGGTTCGTTCAGAGAGAAAGAGATGTTGTTCGGAACATATCTTCACGGAATTTTAGAAAAGCCGGCGTTCAGAAGATTCTTCCTTTCGTTCGTGAAGGGAGGAAAAGAGATACTCTCAAGAACGGAACCGAAAGACTATGACGACCTGATAGAAGAGAACTTAGAGAAATTGGCAAATGTTTTCGAGAGGAACCTCGATATGGGAAAACTAATGGAAATACTGGGGGAGGAACAATGAAGAAAGTGATCTTCCTGGGTACTTCTTCCGGTGCCGGGAAAACAACTGTCACCGCATTATACTGCAGATATCTGAAAAGAGAAGGCATCAGCGTCGCACCGTTCAAGGCCTCCAACCTTGCTTTGAACTCATTCGTCACTAAAAATGGGAATGAGATAGGTACCGGGCAGGCTTTCCAGGCATGGGTGTCTGGAATAGAGCCAACAAGCGAAATGAACCCGGTGCTGCTGAAACCATGCGGGAACGGGATAATGCAGCTGGTCGTGAACGGCAGAATTCAAGGCAGCATCTCTGACAAAGAACCGATGGATAGGAAAGCGGTGATGAAGAGTGCCTGCGAAGCCTTTGACAGACTGTCTGAAAAATACGACGCTGTCGTCTGCGAAGGCTCCGGATCGCCGGCCGAATTGAACCTTATGGAGAGAGATATCGCCAACATCGGAATGATGAGAGAGCGCAACATACCGGCCATCTTGATAGGAGATATCGAAAGGGGCGGCGTGTTCGCCGCTTTGTACGGGACCTGGCTGCTTATGCCCGAGGATGTCCGTCCCTTGCTGAAGGGATTCATCATCAACAGGTTCAGGGGGGATCCGACGATACTTGATAGCGCCATTCAAAAAATAAAAGAACTGACAGGAATGGAATTCATAGGAACCATTCCTTATGTGGACCTTAAATTCCCGGAGGAAGACTCCCTTTCGAATAGCGGAGGGAGGCTTGAGGGCCCTAACCTTGTGGATGCTTTCATTGCCAACGCAGACAGTTTGTTAGAGACATCCGAGGAATACGGGCTCGATCTGAAGAAGATAGATGATATCTCATCCGCCTGATGCGACCTTGACCGCTTTGATCACGTCCCCGTCTGCGATCTGAGTATCCATCGGGACAGGTCTCCCGTTCATCATAAAGACGAACGCGTCCGGAATAAAGCCGATTGAACGTACCGCGTCGCAGATGGTTGTTCCGGGATCTACGCCGTACTCTTTGTTTAGGACCGTTATTTTTGCTGCCACATTATAACAGATGTACAGCTTTTATTTTGATTTTTTGAAAAAGAAAAGAGTGAAGAAGTTTCATGTTTCCGAGAAAAGCAACTCTGTCTTACATAAGCGAGAGTTCCAAGTACTCTTTCCTGTTCTCCATCGCCACGACGATCGGAAGGCCCGACACTGTCCTGCCATCCTTCACGGCCGCGGTTATTGTCACTACGGAGTCTCTCTTTGCCCTTACTCTGCACTTGCCTTTAGAGTTCGTATAGACCGTACCGCCGCGGATCTTTCCGCCCTTCTCTACGCTGTATGTCACACCCACTCCTGAGATTACCTCGCCGTTATTCGCCACACTGATAAAGAGACCTGATCTGATCCTAAGCAGGAAAAGTGCAAGCAAAGCTGCAATGATCAGCAGTATCAAAAGTCCTATCGCCAATAACCCGATACCGCTCGTTCCGCCTGAATCGACATCGCTTGAATCCGACCGTGTTGCTACCGCACTCGCAATGGTTATAATATGGTCGGACTGCACATTATAGAAGGTGTACTGCCCGCTGTTGACATTCCCATTAAAGAGCTGGTCCCCATCTATCAACACAGATGTGATAACATTCCCCGCTCCCGCAGTGAATCTGAACGTCATATCCGTTCCTCCGAGAACATTAAAGGTTCCGTTTGGCGATATTGTCGCTCCTTTATCTGAAGTTGCGGTGATGATGTATTCTGACTTTCCGGGGACATCTGGTACGCCAAGAGTACCCGGGGGAGCGACTTTTTCCGCAACGCTGGTGACAGATATCGAATGATCCGCAAGAACACCGAAGAATGTGTACTGCCCGCTGCTGACCTTCCCGTTGAATAGGGGAACACCGTCGATCTTGACTGAAGTTATCACATATCCGCTCTTTGCATAGAAGTCGAATGTCTTGTCTGTTCCCGCCTGAACAGCGACAGCCCCTCTGGGGGATATGACGGAACCAGAGTCTGATGTTGCGGTGATGTTGAGGTCTGCCTGTGCGGCGGGACCGAAAATAGCTGTTACAGACCTGTCGGAGCCCATGATCAGATTATATTGAAGATTTGTTCCGAACGCTTCTCCGCTCCACTCTACAGTGCCTCTGACTGACGGAGCTGCGGTCAGGACAACATCAGCCACGTTTGTCGGTACGTAGACCTCTCCGCTTGAGCTGAGTGTGCCGTATGATCCCGTTCCGTCGCTTACTTCCACTGAACCGCTGCCGACGATCGTTATGGTTACTGTGTAATGGGGTCTCATGAAGTCGACCGATGCGCCGCTTGTCATAAGCTCTCCGCCCGTCTTCACGATCGGGCTGTTGTCATAGCCGTTGAGTCCGAAGACGAAATCGTCTGCGCTTCCCGTGGTTGTGAATGCAGACATCATCTTTGCTTCTGCTCCTGTCCCTAGACCTGTCAGAAGATCGATCGTCATATTGAATGGTGCCGGGAGTTCTGCCTCCACCGCATTTGCTGATGCGGGGTTCGCTGTGAACTTTACCGTATTTCCTATTTTGCCTGCTGTTCCGAGCAGATTGCCCTCGGACAACATCACAAGAATGTTATCGGTCTGGCCGTAGTGGCCGAGACCATCTGTACCCGCTCCTATGTCCGGAGATATACCATCTCCGCTTTTTGCGGTCACCTTGGTATTTTCACCGTAGATCAGGATGTCGCCGCTGTCTCCGCCGTAGACAACGGACAGCCAATTGTATATGCAGCTGCCACCACCGATGCCTGCGCCGGAACTATTGCCATAATGTCCGCCAGTCGCCTCTACGTCGCCGCCGGATATTGTGATCGTGCCGCAGAAGGATTGATTACCTGCGCTGCCGATCCCCGCGCTGCTGCTTCCGCCAAACGCTTTGATCGTGCCGCCGGTGATCGTGATCGTGCCGCCGCTCTCTTGAACCCCGTAGCCGCCCCCGATGCCTGCAGCCCCGCTGTTCCCGGAACCGCCTATCGCCGTCACAGTGCCGCCGTTTATAGTAATGCGGTCAAGATAAGTGCCTGCACCGCCCCCGATGCCTGCACCGTACGCTCCGCCTCTTGCATACACAATGCCGCCGTTTATGGTAACAGATCCGCCGGAATAGCCCGACCCCGAACCTATGCCTGCATTCATATGGGCATTGGCTGTCGTGATGTATCCGCCGTTGATGGTTATGTCGCCGCATATGCTCAAACTGCCTATGCAAGCGTTGTATAGACGGCTGTAAACCGTCAGGCTGCCGATCCTTTCAATATCGGTCGATTGAGCATATATTGTCAGACTGTTAGGCGCGGTCACATCGATCGGACCGCCTAATATCGTCACACAATAATCGGCAAGGATGATGTGCACATCACCATTTATTGTGATGGGGACAGCGTATTGTATATCAGGGATGAGTGTCCCGGTGAAAAGATACCATCCCGAATCCAGTGTTATCTGGGAAAGATGATCCACTATTGTCACATTATCTTTGAATTGAGTTGTTCCGTTCTCGTCTATGTATGGCACGCCGCTCTGCGTATCTGCATCGTCAGCGGGCGCTAATGACACGACCCCTGCAACAAGAACTGATACTGCGGCAATAAATAATGCTGTCTAAATGATTTTTGATCCTTTGAGGATGATTTTCTTTTGCATTTTTCTACCACCAATGGTATATTTTTCCATTTCATGCAGATAGATCGGTGCCTGGACCTTTCATGGAGCCCATGAAACCTGATTACAGCCCCCTTTCCCCACAATGAATGTATAGCGAAGTATGTAAAAACGGTATTTAAAATATGGTCTGAAAAAAATATGTAGTTGTATTGCCCACCAAAATGAACGAACCATAAATCAAAATTATTCGCCTGGGGATCCACTACAATCGGTTCTTTATATCTTGAGACTATCAGCGAACGCATGAAGAAGCTTAAGGCAGCAGTGTTCATGATAACGGCGATCTCAATGGTCGTTCTGTTTTTTGCACCGCCTTCATTTGCTTCGGACGGGACCGTAGTGATCCAATACGACCCGACCAACGACATAGATGCCACGATACCAAAAACGATACAGAAAGGAGGTACTCTGGAAATATTAGCTTTTTCAGACAAGTATGACCTTGGAAAAGCCGGGATGATGCTGTATATCCTCGATCAATACGGCGAACCGGACCGCACAACATCAGGACGACCTCTGAGCGATCCGCCCACTCTCCAGAAGGACGGCTCATATCGATTTGTTTTCTACAACGTCACAGAGAATGTGGAGGTTAGCTTTGCACTGCCGCTCCCGCTGAAAGAACACAATCAGTCAGAAACCCCCGGTGAGGACCTCATTGTTATCGAAGCAGACAACACAATAACGGTCGCAATTATGTTTGTGTCCGTTATCGCCGGAGTGATAATGCTTGTCATCATGGCAACGGTCATGAGGATATTGGATCGATCCTCAGCAAGATCAAGGGTGGCATCGTGAATATTGAGGATTACTTCAAGGCTGCTGATGAGATCTACGTAATTGATACCGAGACAACAGGCCTTGGCGGCGGACCTAGAGACCTTGTCGTGGATATAGGTATTTGCTCGGTCGATCTCGAAAAAGGTCTTGTTAAAGACGTATATTCCTCAGTTGTGGGTTATGACATTACAGATTGGGGAGACCACAGAACAAAGGCCTGGATCTTCGAAAATACAGATCTGACCTTGGATGCTGTTGCGGCAGCAAGACCCTTCTCCAATGTGAAAAAGGATGTTATCGATCTGCTCAGAGGAAAGACTGTTACTTCATACAACGTACCCTTCGACATGGATAGTTTCCTTTTCAGAGAGCCGTGGTGTCTGAGGGGGATATTCAACGTCTGCACGGACATAATGAAAGCTGCCACGGATGTCTGTAAACTCCCCAGCGAGTTCTACGGAGTGAGCTACAGGTTCCCTAAGCTTGACTACGCTTACAGAACGATTGCAAGCGGCGACCCCGCCGGTGTAGGCGACAAACAATGCCACCGTGCTATGTCGGATGCCAAAATGGCATCATATATTATGATAGAGATGTACAAGTCCGGGAACTATCGTCCCTGATCATTCTTCTCTTTCTTGCTCCCGATCGACAGTCTTTTCGAATCCGGTCTCGGCTGCATCTGCTATTCTGTTCATCAGCCTGCTCTTCAACAAGAAAACCGCAACGAAGAACCATAACACAACGAACCCGAAGATCAACAAGAAATACTCCGGCGGGAACACAACGAGCGATACTAATCCTACTGCGACCTGCGGTATGTTATACACCAATGCAACGAGGGCAAAAAGCAGCAGTGCCAGTATCGATGGTTTGAGATCTCTGGAGACCTCTCCGTTGATGGAATAGAACTTAAATAAGGGGTAAATCAGGAACAGTTGAGCTATTCCCGAAAGAATAAGGAAAGTAAGCATTGCATTCCTTGCTGTCACCTCAGTAAATGTTTCCGGGCTTGAGCCGTAAGTTATCATCATGTGATCCAAAAAAGTGCGTCCCAGATAGGGATCGTCAAAACTGTTCCACATCGGGGAACTTCCGTAACTGTTATAGATCCCTTCGTAGAAGCTCTTTCCGAGATCGAATGTGCCGTTATCTGTGAAATGTGAGAAAACGAAATACACAATGAACCCAAACACAGCGATTATCACCGCCATCGGTATCGAGAATCTCAGCACCCCCGGCAATATCATAGCTTTGTTGCTCGACGGCTTCGCCCATATGGCCATCAGGAATGCGGCGAAAGAAACGGATGCAAGCGCATACAACGTATTCTGTACGGGCAGCATGGAGATCTTCCCTATTACAAGCATGAAAACCCCGATCACAATTGCAAGCACGAAGTTCCTTGTGAGATACAGACGAAGGATATCCCTCATTCCGGTGACCGTCCTTTTTCCCTCGGTAATTGCTTTCGGAAGTGCAGAGAATCTGTCGTCCACCAGGACCATGTCTGCGACCCCTCTCGCTGCGCCGCTGCCGCTTTGCAATGCAACGCCTACATTAGCTGATTTGATCGCTCTGACATCATTTACCCCGTCCCCGACCATCGCAACATAGCGTCCGTTCTTCTTTAGCGAGTTAATGACCATCTCTTTCTGCTCGGGTTTCATCCTACCGAAGATATTTGTTCTTACAACAACATCATCGATATCGTCTTCGGAGAGAGAATCCAATTCATTGCCTGAAATGATGTTCCTCTCTCCGGGTATCTCCGCTAGAGAGAACAGTGCGTTGATCGTCTCCGGGTCATCGCCGGATATAACTTTGAGTTCCATGCCGTTCGTCTGGAATTCATCTATGATCTTTCTGCAGTCATGCCTTACTTCATCCCTTATTGCGATCAATGCTACAAGCTTGAGTTCGGGTATAATCGGTTCTTCTCCGTCAAATAATTGCATATCGGGGCCGCTGCAAATGACCACTGTCCTCAATCCTTTTCTGGATATCTCCGAAACCTTATCCGAAATGTCGGCACCCTTCACATGTCCCTTAAGCGACGGCCACGCCCCCATGAATATCGTCTGTGCTGTTCCTTCCGATGATACTCTTACGGCACTGTATTTCCTATCTGAAGAGAACGGGACCTCTTCCATAAGGGTGGATTCCTTCGGCCCGAACTCTTTCTCCAACGCCTTCACCGTGCGATTCTTGCTTCCCGTAGAGGATGCGAAGACCCGGATTATATTCTCAGCTTCATTTTCATCTATGAAGGCTTCCATTCCTTCGTAAACAAGATTATTTGTGGTTATCGTCCCCGTCTTGTCCATACAAACTGTGTCTACGTGGCTCATCGACTCAACGGAGTTCGAGTTCTGCAGCAGCACGCCGCTGTTGGCCATCCTCACGGCGGCGATCATGTATGTTATAGTTATCAGAAGGAATAATGCGATCGGAACAATGTCGAGGGCAACAACCGCCTTCATTGCCATGAGTTTAGGTCCGTCAGCAACAATGGTGTTTCGTACCGCGATGATTAGCACAAAAACCAATGCGGTGATCATCAGTATGTTCGTGATGGTCGTTGTTTCTCTCTGCAAAGGAGTTTTCTTTTTTTTGTACTTCTTGGCGCTTTCCAGCATCTTTGATGCAAAGGTGTCCTCTCCCAGAGCCGTTACTTTATAGTGACCGCTTCCGGTTATACAGAACGCGCCAGAATGTATCTCGTCTCCGTCGCGCTTCCTTATAGAATTGGATTCCCCGGTCAACAACGATTCGTCCATCTCCAGCGATGCCGAGTATAATACTTCGCCGTCGACAAGTGCCTGATCCCCCGATGACAGAGGGATTATGTCATCCATCACTATCTTGGACGGATCGATCTGTATCTCCTCACCGTTTCTGAGAACATGCACGGTGGGTCTCAGGAGCAAAGCTATTTTGTCCAGCCTTCTTTTTGCCCTCATTTCCTGTACTGTAGCAATCAAAATGTTGAGTAGAATGACACCTACTGCGGATATGGCGCTGATCGGTTCGTTGAAATAAAGAAGAGCTGCGCCGAGAATGAACAATATCAGGTTGAAAAGCGTGAGTATGTTCTTCGCCAAGATGTCCAGATAGCTTCTGCTCACCTGCGATTCGAATTTATTGACCTTTCCTTGGGATATCCTCTCTTTGACCTCTTCATCAGTGAGTCCCCGCAGTTCCATATCAATCCTGTACGCGCAATAGGGCAATATACTCTTTGACTCTATCAATGATCATTTCCTTGGGTAGAGGATCGAATTCGACTGTCCTTTTCTTGGAAACATAATCGATAATACATTTTGCGGGTTTGCCATAATATTCGGATGCCGCATAAGCATATACGCTCAGCTGTATCTTGTATTCTCCCTCGTTCGATCGATCCTCGTCGGTCTTGTAATCATGTATCTCTATCGCATCGGGCTTCAGGACAAGAAGGTCTATCACACCTTTCAGAGTAACGTTGAATTCGTTGACCGGGAGTGAACATTCCACTTCTGGGAATATCATACCCGCTGCCTCGGCAGAGGCGATGATCTCTTTTATCACAGGTATCTCCGTATGGTCATCGTTCACATCATGGCGTGTTGCCATCGCATGTGCCAGATCGTGTATCTTTGTTCCATATTCCCTGCCTTTTCCAGATACTTCGTCCACGTCGTTATCAGGATGCATCGTGCCTCCGAAACGCATTATGTCATGCACTCCGATATTGATCCTTCTCTGAACAAGATCCCCGACCGCCGGGGCCTGTATCAGCTCGGACTCGACCCTGAGATCCATCTTTGTGATGTCTCCTGAACCGCATTCCCTTACCCGTCCTTTAGAAAGATGTTCAAAGAAGGGTGACGGCTTCGGTCCGGATATGACAGTAAGATACTGTTTGGCTCTGGAGACCGCGACGAACATCAGCCTTCTTTCTTCGCTGTAATCTGCGGTCAGCGTGTGCTTTGCCAGAAGCGTCCTCCATGAGTTCGTTATCTTCGAATAATCGTTCCCGAAAGAGGAAACATCTTTCTTGCACCTTATTCCTGTTTTTTCATCGAATGAATAAACGGACATATCGCGCGGCCTCCCGGGCATAACGCTTTGATCCACGCCGGCGATTATCACTATCGGGTATTCCAGCCCCTTGGATTTGTGCATGGTCTGGATCGTTACAGCTTTGCGGTCCAGCATACCGTCGACCGGATACTCTGTATGATCGTCTATGTCCTTTTCGATCATGCTTATGACATCGGAGATCGTCAGAAGCGATTCCCTGTGGGATGACGAGACCACCGAGATTATTGTTTGGGTTATGTCATTGTTCAGGCCGTAGAATGCGAATATCGATGATATCAGGTCGGTGATGCGTCTCTTTTTCCTTAAAAGCGTATCTCTCATTTTTGAGAATTCCTGCGGAGGATCCTCTCTCATCTTCAGGATATCTTCCAGAGAATAACCGGCATCCGCCATGATCGGACCTATTCCCCATTCGTCCCTCCAGTTGTTTATGTATTTCAACCAGGCAAGTGCAAGTTTCCCCTCTCTCGTGCACATCACTTCAACGTCGCCCTGGAGAAATGCCGGTATCCCGGATGCGGTCGCTGCCTCGCTTATGGTGCGGCACAGATCGGTCTTCCTGCACAATACCGCAATATCGCCGAAATCTGGTCTCCTCTCGACGCTTTTCCCGTTTATTTTCTCATGTATCTTATAATCACCGCTTACATAACCCGCGATCGTCCTTACGACCTCGGCGGCCTCGTCTTCTCTGGCCTTTGTCGAAACGAATTCTATCTTCGTATCATTGCCGATGTCGTCCCTTTTTGCGGCGATCCTAGTTATATCATTGTTCAGTTTATCGGTGTCGATGAACTCGTCTTTCTTTGCGGGAATATATAAGGAGTCGTAAGCTGCGTCGACTATTGACTGCGAGCTCCTGTAATTCTCATTGAGAGATAGTTTTCTCACTTCCGGCATCATGAACGGGACCCTTACGGTATCATCATTCAGTATCCTCCTCAATGCGGCCACTCTGTCCTCGAAATACAGGATATTGTCGATAGAAACATGCCTGAACCCGTATATTCCCTGTTTCCAATCTCCCACTACGCAGAGGTTCGGTTCCTTGAGCAACATCAATGCGATCATCAGCTGGTTCTCGTTGGTATCCTGGAACTCATCTATCATCAGATACCTCACGGACATCCTTTCCCTTACTCCCTTGTCGCTGTAAAGGACGATAAAAGCGAAAGATGCCACAAGACCGTATGTCAATCTGTCGTCGTCTATACATGCTCTGATGTATTCGTAGTAGATGTCGTGGATAAGTGCCAGGATATCGGCCCTGTTCTCTTCGGCGGCCTCCTTGATCATTTCATCCGGGAGCGGTTCCTTCTCCGAAACACCGTATTTATCGAAGAACGCCCGGTCGTCAGCCATTTTTTCGCGGAGGAACTTTGACAGCTTGTAACTCCCGTTTGAATTTGTTTCTCTGTTCAAAGCCGAAAGCGATGCATATATCTCATCGGGATGACCGGACAGTTTTTTCCCGTCGTCGCCCCCGAACCACCCCTTCCTCAGAGGAAGTATGCCTCTCGACATAAGTTCGTTGATTATTCCGTAAAGATCGGGGACATTCTGAGATGCTATGACCCCTTGCGTTCCGTATTCATTAGGGCGGGAGATCATGAACCTGTCGAAGAAGTCCGTGAAATACTCAATGTTCAGTGTGTTGTTCTCGACGAGCGACGCCTTCCTTGTGAGGATTTCATCCATTCTGAAGAACCTGCTCACGGTCTCCGGAGACTCCATTACCACGGAATAACAGAAGGAATCGAAAGTGCTCGTTTGTATGAACTTTGATGACCCCGATAACTCCGTGGCGGCCATCCTGCCCCTCACTCGTTCTTCCATCTCGCTTGCGGCGTTCCTTGTGAAGGTCAGAAGGAGGACGTCTTTTGTGCCTATGTTCTCTTTTCTGAGAATATTCATGAATCTGTCAACTATCGTATGTGTCTTGCCTGTCCCCGGCCCGGCGTCAACCACGATCATGCCGTCCAATGCCTCGGCGATAGCTTTCTGCGAGGGGTTGAGTTCACTCATCTTTCTCACCCGCATCGATCTCGGTTTTATCTCTGGTGCAGGCTTTGAAAAAGTCGCACTTATTGCAATTCCGCCTCGGTTCCGCAGGGAAATCCGTATACTTCAGGACCGACGCGCGGCTGTGGTCCTCATCTATGCGCAAAAGGAAATTTTCAAGGGTGTCCGACGGGACAATGACCTTATTCTCGCTGGACAACATGCCTTCCGATATTATGTCGGAAAGTTTCTTCAACGCAGCGGATATGTTCTTCCTGTTGGTCGCTGTGTCATTCATTCCCAATGTGTTCAGCAGCGATGATATCAGAAGCTCGTTGTCCTTCCACTCTTTACAATTATCCTCTCCCGACTCGAACGCTTTGTTGACGAATGCGGTCCACCCTTCCCTGACCTTTGCGTATGATTTCCCGAAATCATCCTTTGCGTCCGAATTCGGATCGGAAAGGAACTCCCGCATATCCTCTTTCAGAAGGTGGACGTCGCAGATGTTCTCATAGATTGTGAAATCATCATCGGTGACGGATCTTACGTCGTTCGCTGCGACATAAACTAAACTGAACCTGTACGGCGGCGGAGCATTCTCCCTCAGAAGCGAGAGGTATATCAGCGGCTGGAATTCAAAGAAATCCTGTCTCTTTGATGTGTTCATATGCTTCATCACATCGGCGGGTCTGCTTGCCTTCCCGGTCTTATAATCTACGATCCTGCTTCCAGTCACCAGATCGAAGTTGCCTGACAGAGGATGTACGGAAGACGCAAATGCCGTCTCGGTCATGCTGCTGTATTTTTCGCATTTGTTCATTTCCATGAACATATTCTTGTATTTTCTTTTTGAATTGTCCATGTCGAGAGGGACACTCTCGATCTTTAGAGAATCTACGAAACGCATGATGTTGGTCATACATATCCTGATCTTGCTCCAGTCGATGTCCTGCATCTGCTGGCTCGACAGCCCCGAGTACTTCTCGCGTACCATTTCCGTAAAGTCGTAGATCTTTCCCTCTACCAATTCGGGATAACAGAGATAGAACTCGGCGAATTGGTGAATGATGTTCCCTAACATAGTTTGCTCGGAGTCGGGCATGTGTATGAATGACACGTACATGTATGCGCGGGGACAGGCGAAATAATTGTTATATGTGGTTTTGGAGAACTTCCATTCTTTCGACTCGGCCGCATCGACGATCTCCTCTCCCCTTGAGACCGGTTCATCTGCCGTAGGCGACGTCCACTGTCCTTTAACGACCTTTTTCGACACTTCATCGAATGTTGATACGACAGCGGGGACTTCCCCGGGAACTTTATCATATTCTTTTATCTGCTCGAACACCGGACAGGGGGTCGATTCTTTGCCGTTCCTCATTGAATTGACCGCATACACTCTCGAAACGCCCTGCTGCAGAAGCACAGAGAATCTGTACATGTTGACCTCTGCCTCTGCCTCCTTGTCGACATATTCCTTCCCCACCGACACATGTGACCACTCCGGCCCCAGTCCGAGATATATTACGAACGGCCTGTCCACATACATTGATTTCAAACAGTCTGCGAGCAGAACGCCCTTCTTTTCTTTATCCGGGATCTCTTCGTTATGGCGCAGATCATCTATGTTGTTGACCGCATAGGTCAGCTCGTTCACCAGCCTGGATGTTATCTTTACATCTTTCATCCTCATATCATCGAGAAGCATAGTTATCTGGGGGCGGTGGACGCTTCCGACCACTTTTTCGCAGACCTCTTGGAATGTCATTTCTCTGATATTCTTTGCAATGAGTGTGAGCTCTTTCTGCCTCCCTTCCAACAAGGGTTCCATTTTGTAAAGAAGATATTCGTCCTCTCTCTGATTGAAAAATCCTTTGTAGCCCGAGAACAGCTCCCTTACATGCCTCACTCTCAGTGTCTCATACGACAGCGAAACCGTTAGGAATTGAATGTAATCTCTGACCTGAGAAAGGTCTTTCACCGACATTGTGTTCTTGAACGGTATGTCTTTTCTGTACAGGGCCGCCCTTACCGCATCTGCGATCGGCCCGGATGTATCCATAACGATCGCGGTATCGTTCGCCGTTTCCTTTGTTATCAGATCGACGGCGTTCTCGGCAAGCTGCCTGTCGTTCCCCACTTCATAAATGATGTCGATCTCATAGTTTCCGTCAGTGAATATCCCTATCTCGATATGATCCTGAGGAATGAAGTGCTTATCGAGATCATCAAAAAAATCCAGGCCGATGACGGCCACTTTCTTCCCTTCGAAGAACCTGCCTTTCTCCGGGATGTATGAGTCCATCATCTTCTCTACTGTCTGCAGTCCCAGAAAGGAATCGTAGACCTCTCTTGATGACTTCGTGTAAAGATATTTTTTTACTTCTTTTTTGTATTTCCTTATGTTCCTTATGTTCTCAAGTTCGCTGTGTATGTATTTGAGACTGAATCCGGTTTCGTTAGCGATCTCGGTGATTATCTGCAGGTCGCTAAGAGCACCCGTTCCATAGAAAGGAACGGCCTCATTATCCGCAACATGTCTCGGAGTATAAGCGAATCCTCCTATCCTCGGAGTGTCTATCTTCGCATTAAGCGCTGTCGCGAGAGCGGCGTCGTTGGTCAGGACCACATCAAACCCTTTGACCTCTTCGTAAAGCTCATCGATGCTCTTTGCGCGGCGCATGTTCCGAACACGCCATAAGAATATTTATACTTAAGATAGGGGATCGAAAGCGGCGAAAGTACAATTATACCGTCCACATAACAGATGCCGTGGCAGACGATATATTCGTAATACAGGCGCTCCCGACCGGCCCTGACGGCTATCCTTACGATGAGATAGCGGACATAGCCATCTGCAAAGTGGATCTTAAGAGCGGTACATATCAGACGGTCTACCACAACATCATATCTTATGATCCGAAACAGCTGGGAAAGAAGAAGCTCGATTATCTTGCTGCGGTGGGGAAGATATATGCCGAAGATCTCTACGCCGGAGACCCGGAGAAGAAAGTGACGGGAGAAGTATCGCAGATGATCGAAGGGAACAATGTTGCCGCATACGACGGCAAGCATGAGTTCGGTAGATACATGACATACGGCAACTGGGGCCTCACGCACCGTACCTCGATCATGCCGTCGGTCTCGGCGAAGATGCCGATCAGCCTCAAATGCAGGTTCCCTTCGGACGAGCCCATCACAATAAGAAAAGCTTACAGAAGGCTCTTGAGGAACGACCCCGCTTGCATCGGAACAGGGAGAAGAGCGATACATCTGGCACAAATGACATCAGAGCTCATGATACATATGAGGGGCAAAGGCAAATATTAAAATTTGAGTATCCTGAAGACCGAACCGAACACGGTCTCGATGAATGCTGCCGCTGCCGCCGAGGCATAGAGAAGGAATATTATCACGAGCACAATGAACAACAGAACGGCGGACAGGAAGCCCGAGCTGCTCATTATATATAACAATGCCAAGAACGGCAGGAACAACGCCAGCCCTATGGCCAATATCCAGTATCCGTTCTTGTCCCTATGGTCCAGATATATCATACCGAGACCGAGGAGGCCGAAGAATGGAGGTATCACGGCAAGCAGCACTGCGACTGTAGGAGGTTTTCCGGATTTCTCTTTCTTATCCTCTTTGATAACATATTCCGGGCTCAACGGCTGATCGCGCGGTATCTCTTTGAAACACTTCTGGCACGTCAGACTGTTCTTTTGAATATATTCTCCGCAGTGGGGGCATTTGTTCGTGCTCATCTCTTAGGCCTCTCGGTGATGAAACCGATACAGGCAGCCGTAGAGATGAGTTTGCCCTCAGACCAAAGGTACACATCGACGGTCATCAACGATCTGGATCTATTGATGATCTTTGCTTCGGCTTCAATGACGCTTCCGAAGCACGGGCGGTGGTATATGATATTGCATGAAAGACCGACCGTGCGGACATCCATGTTGCATATTACGGCGAACGTTTGGTCCATAAGACCGAATATTGTCGCGCCGTGTACGACGCCGTTGCTGTTCAGATCCTGAGGGGTGACCGTCTTCTTCATCCACACAGATTCTTTGTTCGCACTGACAAGCTCTATGCCATTCTCCACCGCATAGGGTGTATTGCACATCTCAAGAAGGTTATCCAGATGTTCGTACAGTTCCGGATCCACCAGCCTGCGCAGGGTCTCCATGTCCATATATCGTGTATATTATGGGTCATATTTAACTAAAACACAAGAATTACGACCGCATCTTAATAAATATGCAACTGCAATTCATGAATATGGCATCAAAACTTGGATCCGCCGAAAAGAAGGGCAAGGATCAGTATGTTCTGCCCCATCCGGACGGCGGATGGCAGGTAAAAGGCGAAGGTAATTCCAAAGCGACCGTAAGGACCAAAACGGAAGAGGATGCTATAAGGGTTGCAAAGGAGATCGCCTGGAATCAGGGTTCTAAGTACATTCCGTATGAAAAGAACAAAGGTTTGTTAAAAAGAAAATAACGAGGAATAATAATGGCAGAGAAAAAAGAAAAAAAGAGCGTAGGCTCGTCGCTGCTGGGTGGGATAGTTATGACAATAATACTGGTCATTATAGTGCCGGTAGTATTGGGCTTGATCATACAGCCGATCGTTGAAAATGTGATCGATAACACGACGTTTCAGGGACTGTCGTCCGGAGTGATCGTCGCTATCATAATGTTCGTCATATTGATAATATTCATGCTGCTCTTGGGCGGCGGAGCGATCCTCAGGAAGTATGGGGTCATCGGAATAGCCGGATTGATAATAGCATACATACTGCTCGGCTACTTTGTGAACCCGGCCTTCTACACCGGATGGATATTGCCGGTGATAATCGTCTGTATCCTCGGCGGCATATCCTTCCTGCGTGACAAAAAGAAAGGGAAGTAAGAAGTAAGAGTCGAAAACCGTTTATCGGGGGGTTCACCCCCCGATGTTTTATTTTTGTCCTGAACGGCAGGGTTGCGCGACTGCAGCGGCTATATCCTTATGCCTTCTTACTCCAAAAGAACCGTAGTGTTCTTCGGGCTGGTCACAACGTACTTCACAGAGGCTGACTTGGACTCGGAGGGCTTCAGCGTGAATTTCCACGTCAGTGTGCCTGTGTCCTTGTCCAGATCGGCACCCGAGACCTCCGTTATGTCGACCGTGATCTGTTTGTTCACCGAAACAGGGACCTGGTCCAACATTTCTATCTCGATCGGAACGGCCTTCAGGTTGCGGGCGGTAAGCTCCCACTGGCGGGTCTGCTTTACGTTACCACCTGTGAGGGTTTTTGCTGTGAAATCCTTGCCGCGAATGCGCGTTACGATAACAGATTTATCCACACCCAGCGACAGGTCTATATTTTCATCGGCACGGCGCGGGTCGATGTATGCTTTACCGACATACCTGTTCTCAAAGAAGATGGACGCTTCCCCTGCGATGAGATTCAATTGCTCCCATCCGCTGACAGCCGCCAGCAGGAATACTTCGCGCTCCAGCTTTCGGATGCTGTAATAGCGGTACTTTGCGGGCAGGGAATGTACGGTTATCTCCACATCCTGCCCGCCGTCGCCGCTGGCGACGGTATATGGGGCGGTGATGTTGTATTCCACGCTTGTCACCGATTCGGTCACGGTCACAGACGGTTTGTACTCTTCGCTCACTTGGATCTGGATATCTTCTAACGGATTGAGGCTGTGCTCGCTTTTCATTTTCATAGCCGGTGCCGCATTGAACGCTTGGAATTGGCTGTGCTGTACCTCCCTGTAGAAGTCAATGTACCACGGGTTCAGCTGCGGGCAGACGCCGCCCGCACGGGGGTTGCCAGTGGAAAGGGTCATCTTGACCTCTTCCCAGTTCTCACCGGAATGTTGGGACACCTTGGCCTTATAGTGCAGGGCAATATTGCTGTTCGTATCTTTCGCACGGATGTCGTAGGACGGTGCCCAGCTTGCGTCAAAGATGAAATATGACAGTGTCAGTTCTTTCCCGGCAGAGTTCCCATCTGCGGCAAGGGTAACGGTGATCTCGCTCACCGGTTCCGAACGTGTGCCGGTATATCTGCCAAGCTGAGCCTGTATCGAGTTTATCTCTTCATTCAGCTCTTTTATTCTTAGGTTGCAGGCCATGCGACTTTCCCGAACGGCGGCCATTCTTTCATTGTAGAATAAAATGGCGGCCTTGAGCTCGTCTGCTTTCAGCCCCGATTCTGTTCCGGCAAGTTTTCTGTTCTCTGCGAACATGTTCTCTTCTAACTGCCCCAGTTCTATCTTGTTCCATTCATTTTGGCGATCGTTGGTCAGAACATCGAGCTTCTTTTGAAGCTGTGTGATCTTGCCGGAATAATCCGCTGTTTGAAGATAGTTGACAGCATGCTCCACAGAATGAATGACTATGCCTTCTCCTGCAGAGACCTGAATGCTTTCCGGCTGCAATCGCCCGGGGAGCTTTTTAAAGACATATTTCTGCGCCCCTTGCGCCGCAGGCACGGCGCATTTCCGGGTTATCTGAGCTCCGGAGAGGTAGACAGTCACGTCGGTGATGCGGCTCTCGATTGAAGTTGGTGTTTGTTTAGCGTTATTCATTAACTCATCCCTCTTTATTAGAGTATTATAATGTTATAAATTAAAATAAGTTTCACCGCAACCAACTCACTGTGTATTTCGTCTGTCCCGAACGGAGCCTGACGTGCAACAGTAAATAGATTAAACCTTAGATACATCGGGATTTCATGGCGGAGACGATAACTGTAACTCAATTGAATACGAGGGTCAGATCCATACTGTCCGAGTCTCCTGCTGTTAAGGACATCTGGGTCATGGGGGAGATATCTAATTTAAAAAAATATCCTTCCGGACATTATTACTTCACGCTCAAGGACAGCGGCAGCGAGATCCGCGGCGTCATGTTCAAACCGTCGCGCGGAAGGATAGATTTCGAACCTCAGGATAACATGAAGGTCTCTGCTTTCGGAAGGGTCGATCTTTACGTTGAGAGGGGGTCGTACCAATTCATTGTGGAGACCATGCAGAGGTCAGGCGTGGGCGATCTGTACCTTGCGTATGAGGCACTGAAAAAGAAGCTCGAAGCAGAGGGTCTGTTCGACAGTTCAAGAAAAAGGAAGCTGCCGCTTTATCCCAAGGTGATAGGTGTTGTGACATCTCCCACCGGAGCCGTAATACATGATATTATCACAACCTCCGGCCGGCTCTTCCCTGCCGATATCCTCCTATACCCTGCACAGGTGCAGGGTAAGGGTGCCGCCGAATCCATTGTCAAAGGGATCGAGTCTCTTAACAAAGAAGGCGTGGACATTATCATTGTGGGAAGGGGCGGGGGGTCCATTGAAGACTTATGGGCGTTCAATGAAGAGGTCGTCGCAAGAGCTATAGCATCTTCGGAGGCCCCGATCATATCCGCCGTAGGGCATGAAACAGACTTCACCATAGCCGACTTTGTCGCTGATGTCAGAGCTCCTACGCCGACTGGTGCCGCAGAGCTTGCGTTAAGAGACCGCAAAGAGGTTAACAAACATCTGGATACCGACATGATCAGACTGAATAAATCACTCTTGAGAGTATTGGATCGGATGCATTATCGGTTCAGGATATTGGATTCTAAGCTTGATCCTAAACGCGCTGAACAAAAGGTATCGATGCATTCGATGAGACTCGACGAATTGTATTCGAGGATGAACTCGGCGCTTATCGGAAAAGCTGAGACCTCTCGGAGAAGGTTCATAAAGGCCGATTCAAAAATGGATACCAGGATCCAAAGGATGCTTGAGAACAGCAATAAGGATCTTCAGAGGTACTCCGAAAGGCTCGAAAGCATAAACCCGATGAAAGTACTGGACAGAGGATACGCGTTGGTCACCGATTATGACGGTACAGCCCTTACTTCTTCAAGGCAGGTTCATATCGGGAAGGAAATCAACATAATACTGAAAGACGGAAAGGCAGAGGCAAAGGTCAAGAAAGTGGAGATGAGATGATGGAAGCAGATGAAATGACATTCGAAGAAAGTCTGAGGACGCTAGAGCAGCTCGTGAATGAATTGGAGATGGGAAATCTGGAGCTCGATAGGGCACTGGAGATCTATGAGAGGGCGATCGCTCTGAGAGATCACTGCAGAAAGATACTTGACGAGTGCGACAGAAGGGTCCGGAAGATGATCGAGACATCTGAAGGAATTAAAAAAGAAGATCTGATCATTGATTGATCCACAGAACAAAACCGTTCCTCGCAGACCATTTGACCGTGTCTTTGTAAAGATCCGTATCCTCGAAGTAATCCAGCCCGAACGCCAGCCGCAGTGCGCCGCTCACCTGACCATCCTTTATACCCAGGCAATTATATGAACCGAATGCGTTCTGTAATCCTATGGTCAGTATGGCCACTGCATCGTGCCCCCTGACCGCTATCCATGGATCGTCAAGCAACTCTTCCCTCTCGAATATCTTATCGGCAAGATCCTTTTTCCCAATGCTTTTGTTTACGGACTGTGCAAAAACCGAATTGATCATCTTCATTATGTCTATAGCCAGCGTCTTTTTGTTTATGAAATAAGAGTAGTCCATATCCTTAAAATATAATCCGATCCCCTCCGTCATTGAGATGAACATCAACAGTCCGATCGGATACGATGATCTCGCAATGACCTCTCTTATCGATCCGTACTTCTCTTCGAACTTTTCTATTTGCTCCGGTTCGGAATACTCTGCCAGCAGATCGTCAAGGGCGCCGGAGCTCATCATCATGGCTTCCAGATCCCTTTTGTCGGAAAAGAAGATCGGCGGGTTGACAGTCATACCCAAAAGCCTGTCGATATCTGCATCCACAATCCCGATCACTTTTTTATCATTCCTTTTACCCCATACCTCGGCAACGGATCTCCTGACATTATCTTTGGAGTGGGCGATGATGATCTTCACATCGTCCCTGTCAATGAATTTACCGAACAAACGGGAGTCGGTCACACCTTCCACGACTACGATCGGCCCCTTGTGTGACGATCTCAGCATTGAGACGGTGTTAGCTATATCGAATGAAGTAAGATCATTTATCATTTTCAATCCTCAGCTCAACAGACAAATCCCATTTGTCATGTATCACCTGAGGTGAGTGGGTTGCGACGATCACATGCAACCCGCGCAGTTTGGCTATATCGGAGAATGTCTTTCCGAGGCTCTGCTGCCATGCCACGTGGAGGGATATCTCAGGTTCGTCGATTATCACCAGGGACTTGTGCTTTGCAACGAAAAGGAACAGATAGAACATTATCAGGATCTGCTTCTCCCCCGAAGACAGCTTATCTATCGGCAACGCAGCGCCGTTGTCCATTCTGACGCTCAGGATGCTTCCTTCATTGAAGTAGATGTTTTTCCTTACCAGAAGATCGTTCACAATATCTACATAAACAATCGCTGACTCGGCAAGTTCGTAATATTTGTTGATATATTCTTCCACAGAGAATGCCAGATCCTCGTAGTCCTGCCTGTGCTTCATTATCTCGAACCTTGTGGGTGGGAATCTGCGCCCGGATGGCATATCCGGTTCCATCCCTGCACGCTTCATGAAGTCCAGCTTTGCCTTGAGGTCCTTGCTCCAGAATTCCAGCTCAGCGTCGTTATATTCTTTCCTGCCCTTTTTCGGGACGCTTGCGAGCTTGTTGTCTTCTTTCGCGTCTCTGAGCTTTTCCATCAAGCTTTCCATGTATATGTTTAATGCTGGCCTGAGCTCTCCGCACCCCATGATGATCGATCTGTCCGGCGAAATATAGAGCACATCCAGTATGCTCTTCAGATCTTCCGGCTGAATTTCCTCTTCCAGCTCGTTCTTCTGCATTTGTAAGAGCGGTTGTTCTCCGTCATTCTCAACTATGAGGGCGGTGCCGTTGTCGAACCTCAGATCCATTCTCTCAAAGTTGACGTTCCCCACCTCATCAATGTTCCCTTTCAGGATATCATTGATAAGTTTCATTATTGTGGATTTTCCATATCCGTTGAGCGAATGGATGAACGTTATGTTGCTGTCGCTGAGATCAATCTCGTAGCTATATTCGCCGAACAGGCCGTATATGGAGAATCCTTTGAGCATCATCTGACCATACTATATCTTCATGATAATATTTGAATCCATCAATCAGGCATTTCAGACTCAATCTTTATCATTATCAAGGAGATATACAAATAAATGGAGAAAGAGAAAGTTCTGAAAGAAATACAATCCAGCATACGGGCCGGCAAAACTGACCTGGCATCGATACAGATCCGGGAAATGGCCAATAATTTCTCTGATGACCCGTTCACGTTGTTGACCTGTGCATCGCTTTTGAAGGTCATTGGGGATGAGAAAGGTGCAAAAAAGATCGTTGACGGCATCGTCGGCAATATAAAGGACGAGAACAGGCTTGAGGTTTCCAAAGGCCTGCGTGGTATTGGTTACCCGGCTGAGGCAGAAAAGCTGCTTGCTGATGTCCTCGGAGGCGATGATATGTTCAGAGAGATTATGCTTGTGTCCTTTGATCTTGGAAAATATTCTGAGTGCACCGCATCATATGGGAAACTGTCAACCCCTACGATCGATGACACTGCGATGATGATAGATTCTGTTTCCGCAAGCGGCGATCACAACCGCGCGGTGAAACTGGCAAAAGAACTTCTCGCCGAAGCGCCTGATGACCTGAACGTGCAGAAATGCTACTGCTCGGCTATGATATCCGCAGGTATGTCGAAGGAAGCGGGTAAGTTCGTAAAGGACAACCTAAAAAAGAATAAGAGCTCATCGGATGCAGATGCCTTGGCGTCATACTTCCTGTGGATCGAGGGGAAATCAAAAAGTGCCGGCGCGTATGCATCGAAAGCGATCAAGGCGGATCCTGAGAACACAATGGCGATGGAGATACTGGCATATTGCCTCGTCGAGAAAAAAAAATTACAAGAAGCAAAGATCGTTGCCGGCGCCATCAACGAGAAAAGACCGGGCGACCCGGCAGTGGTAAGGATATTGGACGCCTGCAGAAACGCCGATTGATCAGGCCTTCCCTCTTTTTGCCCTATTCCCCTTTATGTCCATTGCTAGATCTGACCAGAACGTCTTGGTGAATAGCAATAGTGCGATAATGACCTCCAAACGTCCCACCCACATCATAAATGCCATGAATATCTTTGTCGCATCTTTGAGTTCCATAAATGTGGCTGTGCCCATATTCACACCTGAGTTGCTTATAGCCGCTACCGCCAAGCCCGTAGACTCCGAGATGCTCAGGCTCGGTTCCAATATGATAGTAATGAGCAACGAAACAACGACTGTGCCTATGAACATAGAGATAACCAACACCGCCGATACGACCGCATCGTTGTTCACGGACTGGTTGTCCATCTTCACGTCTTTGACCGCAAGGGGGTGGAACATTTTGTAGACACCGTTCGTGATGTAAGATTTGATGATCAGGAACCTATAGATCTTGATCCCTCCCGATGTGGACCCGGACATGAAACCGGCCAGCATGACCAACCAAAATACAACATAGGTGGCAATAGGCCAGAACGGTTGATCCACAACTGCGTACCCTGTTGTTGTTCCGAAGGACACCACTGTGAAAAGAGTATCCCAGAATGTGCCGCCGATGTCTGATATCTGCCCGTTGCCGATAGCGAAAATAATTGCCATAATTATCACAGTTGAAGCTATGACACTGATGACCGTCCATATGAACTCCTGACTGGTCCTGTATGCGGACAGTTCCCTTTTGTATATCGCACGGTAGTGCAGATAGAAGTTCGTACCTCCCAAGAACATGAAAGCGAGAACGATAAATTGTACGACAAAAGAATAATCTGCCATGCTTCCGTTTGCCATGAATCCTCCGGTTGATATGGTCGAGAACATCGTCGTCACCGATTCGAAAACACTGACCCCGCTGATAACAAGCAAAATAGCCTCTACTGCAGAAAGAAGAACATATATCGCAACGAAATTGCTGACCGCTCCGCTTATCTTCATCGAGAAATTGTACGACTCTGAGCCTGCAAGTTCATTATTTAAGAAGGCTTTACCTCCCAATCCCATCATCGGGATCAAATACAGGAAAAGTACGATGATAGCCAGACCGCCGGCCCATTGCGTGAATGCCACCCAGAAGACCAGGCTGTGCGAAGATATCCCATTCATTATGGATGCGCCTGTGGCAGTGAATCCGCTGATCCCCTGGAACAGGGAATCCACAAAGCTCATGCCGTACAGATAGAGCGGGACCGCACTGACAAAGAATGCTATCCACCAAACAAGGAATATCATCATCAGACCGCTTGCCGGCCTCAGAGTTTGTCCGCGTTTGAAAAAAAGATACTGGAACGCGCCCAATATCAAAAGGATGGGCGCGGGCACAATGAAGACCATCGGGTCCTCATCATACATAAAAGCAATGACCGCAGGCATCAGCAATGCCATACCCAGCATCAGCTCCACCAATCCCAGCACCTTGACGGTGCTGCTTTCCCATATAGCAATATTCTTAATGCGGAGTTTCAGCGTATGGAACATGATCACAGCTCCAACGGCTTGCTGCTCCCGAACATTCTGTTAAGCTTGACCGGGTTGGCCATATGAGTAAATACGAGCACTCTGTCATTTTCCACAAACTTTGTGTCCATGCGGGGATAGATGGTCCTGTTTCCTCTTTTGACGGCCGCTATTTTGACCCCATCCGGTAGATTGATGTCACCCAGACGGTTGTCGAGCAGCGGCGATCTCGAGCCCACAACAACACTGAAGAAGAACTCTCTGTTACCTTCGGTCGCCAATATTGCGTTGTCGTCGAAGATCAGGTTCTTCGTTATCTCGTTATAGATAATGCGGTGGTACCCTATGATCGATTCTATCCCGGTGTATCTGAATATCTTTTCGTATTCCTCGTTAGAATATTTTGAAATTATCTTCTTCGTTCCGAATCTTAGGCCTGCGATACAAGCAAGCAGGTTACGTTCATCCACTTGCGATGCGGCGATTATCACGTCCGCCCTTTGAACATCTTCCGATTTCAGCACTGCGACATCGATGAAGTCCCCACATACAACAGTGACGCCATCCAGTTCTCTCGCGGCGAACCTGCTGCGGCCCTCATTGTTCTCAATTAACTTTACCAGCCTTTTCTTGTTGCTCTGTGCGAGCCTTTTCGCCGTCTCCATTCCCACTATGCTTGCGCCGAGGATCACGAACTCCTTTGCCTCTCTCTCGACCCCGACCAATTTGTTGAATAAAGTGATGGATTCGGGAGAACCTATCACTCTTATTCTGTCCCCGACATGTATCTCCGTCGTCTCATTGTTCAATATCACATTCCCTTCGCGGTTGACAGCGATGATGTTGCAGTCAGCCGGTTTATCAATGTCGAGAACCACCTTTCCTACAAGTTTGTGTCCTTCTCCTATCCTGAATGTCGCGAGATCTATGTTCATTCCGGGAAGGCGGTCATAGGTAATCGCATTCTCCAGAACAGCGAGCTTTTCTATTTTTTCGGACGTGATGAGTTCGGGCGAGATCAGAATGTCTATTCCTTCCAGCCCTTCTTTGGATGTTTTTACGGTAAAGTCCGGATCCCTCAGGCAAGCGACCGTCTGGATGGTTGGTTTTACGCGTTTTGCCATCAAGCATATGAAAATATTGTGGGCGTCGTCTGGTATCGCAGATATTATTGTATCCGCATCGATCCTTTTGATAGCAGCCTCTATCACTCTCGGATTGCTGCCGTCCTCATGCAGCACCGATGCGTTCAGCAACGCTTTTGCATTCTCCGCCATTGTGGCGTCCTTCTCAACTATCAGAACATCATGCGACTTGGAAAGCGCCTTTGCAGAGGTGAAACCTACGTTGCCTGCTCCGACTATCACTACCTTCATAGCAATGCCTTATTTGCCCCTACATCTCTGAGAGGTTATATTTGTAACGTTCAAAAACGACGTTTTCTTAAATAAAATAAATTGGGGGCCGCTTTCGCGGCATGTTTGTTTAAGATTCTTTGTTGAAGCACAGGAACCAGTCGAGACAGTACTGTTTCCCGGAAAGCTGCATCCTCTCTTTCGCCAAACTCATCGTCTTTGGCGGCGGTATGATGGTGTCCTGACCGGGCTTCCAGTCCATTGGTGTGGCGCACTTGTCCTTATCCGCTTTCTGGAGTGCCATAACTGCTCTCTTTATCTCGTCGAAGTTCCTTCCCGTGCTGAGCGGATAATAGATGATCAATCTGATTATTCCGTTCGGATCTATTATGAATACTGCCCTTACGGCCTGCGTGTTCGACTGTCCGGGCATGATCATGCCGAATTTGTTCGCAACACTCATTGATATGTCTTCGATCAGAGGGAACTGAACGTCGACATTCTTCATGTCCTTCCACGTGAGCTCTTTGATCCTTCTCAGCCACGCAATGTGGGCGGATATCGAGTCCACCGATAGCCCAACGAGCTGGACGTTTATGTCTGACAGCTCCTTGGATCTGTGGGCGAAGGTCATGAACTCTGTCGTACAGACGGGGGTGAAGTCCGCCGGATGGGAGAAGAGGATGATCCATTTGCCTTTGCTTGTGAAATCCTGAGGGAATTTGATGTTCCCCTGGGTGGTCATAGCTTCAAACTCTGGGCATTTGTCCCCTATCAGGGGCATTTGCATTTTTGTTCCATTATCGCACATTTTTTAAAAACCTCCTTATTTGAATTCATTTAGATTATTGCAAAGATAAATACCTACCGAATTTAACAAATAATCAGTATTTAGGGGGGGAGACTTTTTTGATGTCATTCTGTCCGTTTTTACAGAACTATCTCTTGCCCCGGTTCGACTATCAGTTTGTTCGGCGCTTCCCATCTCTCTGCCTTTTCATGGTCGAACAGTTCACCGGGTTTTACATGGACGATAATGTTATGCTTCGCACCGATCAATTCGGCGCATTCCGCAGCCTCTTTCAGTCCCATGTTGAATTTACCGTCGCCGCAGAGTATCGCATAGTCAAGCTTCAATGCGGCGAATGTTCCCATCTGTTTTGTTTTCGAGGTATCGCCGGAACCATATATCTTGATCCCGTCGATCCCGACAATGTAACCGACACATTTCTTTGGGCTGTGCAGCAGATTCTTCGCTTCCACAGACGCAATGGTTATCCCGCCCAAATCAAAACTGTTATGTTTTTTTCCTTCAAGCGCCTCAACATTGGTTATTATTCTGCAGCTTGACTTCTTCGCACATAACTGTATCTGATTGTGGTCCGGGTGATCATGGGTTACCAGTATCAGATCGGCAGGGGCGTCGTACCCCTCGCCGGCATATGGATCGAAGTACACGACGCGTCCGTCATTCGCTGTCAGTCTGTAGCTCCCATGCCCCTGATAAAGTAACTTTGTCATTTTTCACCTCATTCTCATTTGATGTCGATCATTTTTTGTACAGGGTTCCTTGCTTTTTCCAAGATATCTCTGCTGAGTATTACCTCTCCTGTACCGTGCTCAAGTGCGCGGAGTATCGATTCCGGTGAGGGCATCTTCATCGTTGTGCACACTGCACTTTCTGGGAAAAAGAACATTTTTCCGGGGTTCTCTTTCTCCAATCTGTACTTCATCCCCACCTCCGTCAGAATTATGAATTCCTTTTCATTTAGGGTCTTGGACATTTTCAGTATCGCCTCTGTTGAGCCCACGTGATCCGCGAGTTCGAGCACCTCCGCCCTGCATTCCGGATGAGCCAGGATCAATGCGCGTGGGTGTTTTTTCTTAAGGCTGTTGACCTGCGAAACGGTTATCCCCTGGTGGATGGGACAGAAACCATCCCATAGTCTTATGTTGACCCCGGTGACCGATGAAGCATAGGCTCCGAGGTTCTTGTCGGGTACGAAGAGTATGTCGTTCCATTTGACGGACTCCACTATTTTCACCGCATTGGATGATGTGCAGCATATATCCATCTCTTTCTTTGCTTCCGCAGAGCTGTTCACGTACCCTATTATCAAAAACCCGGGGTTACATTCTTTGAAATCTCTGAGCTGATCTCCGGTACACATAGCGGCCATCGCACAGTGCGCATCCGGCTCCGGTAAAAGCACCGTCTTGTTCGGGCTGAGTATCTTTGCCGTCTCCCCCATGAATGAGACCCCGCAAAAGACGATTATGTCTGCATCGGTCTTCGAGGCTTCCATTGATAGTCCGAGGGAATCTCCGACATAATCAGCCAGGTCCTGTACCTCCGGTAAAGTGTAATTATGAGCCAGGATCACAGCGTTCTTCTCCTTTTTCAACCGCTGTATCCTCTCTGCAACTGAAACCATATGCAGGGGTAAACAGAACATCCTTTAAATCATGTGCGCACTACACTTGCCGATGAAGAGCAGGGAGGAGCTTGCGGCGGAGAAATTCAAATGCTCCACAAAAGAACGAGCATTGTTCGAGGCCGGCATCAAAATGGGCACTATATACCATCAGTTCGTAGGTATGCCGCTTAATGAGGACAGCATTGAGTCGCTGGAAGATGCTATCGAAAGGGGCGTACTTGTACAGCCCTACGTGGAAAGCGTGAAAGTAAGGATAGACAGAAGCATTTTCGGCCCTAAAAAAGATGAGTACTCCTATCGTTCGCTGACCGGGGAAATGCTGGATGTCGTTTTGGTTATAAAAATTGATAATGTACGTGTAAAAGCCGAGATGAGATATGACCCTAAGCTGAATTATCCGCTCATGTATATTTCTGATGTCGAATAAATCTGTCTCCTCCATTATATATATGGCCTATACCATACAGTCTTTCTTGCAGGAGGTGGAAAGTTGATTAGCGATATAAAAATCGGTATCACGGGTCTTCCGGGTTCCGGGAAGACGTATGCTCTTTTGAGAGTAATTGAAATGCTCAAAGACGACGATTTAGTTATCGGTGGGATGATCGACGAACCACTTACTGACGGGAAACGAAGAACGGGGTTCTCCGTTAGGAATATTCTTACAGGCGAGTCCAAGGTGTTCGCCAGTGTGGAGATCGAAAGCAAAATAATGATCGGCAGGATCGGAGTGGATCTCACAAAATTCGAAGAGGTCGGGATCTCAGCAATAAAAGTAGCATGCGAGAAGTGCGACATTATAGTTATCGATGAAGTGGGAAAGGTAGAGGTTGAGAGCCAGGCATTCATCGATGCGGTGAAAGAAGCACTTGATGTGAACAAGCCCATGATACTGACCTTGCATAAAAAATCAAGAAATCCGCTTTTGCAGGACATAAGGAGAAGGGATGACGTGAGGGTGCTGGAAGTCACTCCCACGAACCGCAATATCCTCCCATACAAGATCCTGCGTCTGATGAACGGTGAAAACGTCTGATGCCCTCGGGTATTGAGATCACTGAAGGAAGAACAAAACTTCTTGTCCCCGAATCGCACTCTCTTCACGGTCCCGGAACCAGGACCGCCAGCGTGTTCTTCAATGAACAGATGGCATTCGGAAGGGACATTTCGATAATGTTCCTGAGAGCTTTGGATAAAGGGCAGATAAGTGTCGTTGATGCTATGAGTGCAACAGGAGCTCGTGCAGTGAGGATCGCAAACGAGGTTGCCGGCACATCAGTAACAGCCAATGACATCGACCCAAAAGCGATACCTTACATCGAGCATAACATCTCGCTGAACGGCCTTTCCAACTGTGTCCCGTCAAATAAAGACCTCCACATTCTTTTCGCCGAATCATCATTTGATTACGTGGACATCGATCCCTTCGGGTCTCCGACCCCCTTCATACAATCTGCGATAAGAGGGTGCAGAAAAAAAGGAATACTCGCGATAACAGCAACCGACACGGCACCACTCGCAGGCGCACAGGTAGGGAAATGCAGAAGAAGATACCAATCCGAACCAATAAGGGGATATATGTGCCATGAGAGCGGGTTACGCATTCTAATGTGCAACATCGCCAAAGAACTGGCAAAATTCGACAGAGGAATGAAGCCTTTACTCTCATTCTATGCCGACCATTATTTCAGGGTCTATGTTCAGGTCGAGGAGGGTGCCGCCCCGACCGATCGGTCGTTAGATCAGATCGGCTATCTCCACTACGATCCGAACACGCTTGGGAGATCGGTCTCCAAACATCCGGATGCGACATTTGATAAGGGTCCATTTTGGATCGGTCTGCTTCACGATAAAGCGCTTCTCGCAAGAATGAACACCGAAGGAGCGGAAAAAGAGAAACGCTGTATAAAGATGCTTGACCTTTGGAGGAACGAGCTTGACGAACAGGTCTTTTTGTATGACATAAGCGAGCTGTCGTCGTTCACAAAATTATCCCCGCCGAAGATAGAAGCTCTGATCGATGCTTTGAATGAAAGTGGAAGAACGACCCCGACACATATGAGCCCCACCTCATTCAAGACAGAGCTGGTCCCTAAAGACGTGATCTCAATTTACAAAGAAAACAGCCCGGACAGTATCAGGCAATGAATGTATAACAACATTTATAGCACTAAAATGACTGAAGAGACCTGGTGTGATTTTGCCGAGTCTTGCGATCATTGGAGCACAGTGGGGCGATGAAGGGAAGGGAAAAATAACAGATTATCTTGATAAAACAGCAGACCTTATCGTACGTTTCCAAGGCGGCAACAATGCGGGACATACCATAAAAGTCGGAGATACCGTATTCAAGCTTCACGGCCTCCCTTCCGGCGTTGTAAGAAAAGGAAAGCTTGCCGTGATAGGCAACGGCACCGTCGTCAACATGGACGAACTTCTGGAGGAGATGGAGCAGGTCTCGAAGGCGGGAGGGTCCCTTGAAGGATTGAGGATCTCCGACAGGGCTCATTTGATCATCCCGCTTCACAAGAAATTAGATGGAGCAGAAGAGAAGTACCGCGGCAACAAGGTCGTGGGAACAACAAAAAAAGGCATCGGACCGGCATATCAGGACAAGGTTGCAAGACTAGGCATACGCGTCGGAGACCTTTTGGAAGACAAGACTCTGAGAGATAAAGCCGATTTCTTTTTGCCATATAAAAAAGACCTCCTTAATATGCTTGATGCAGAACCATGCAATTGCGACACCGATATGCTGTACAACAAACTGAAGGGTTGGAGCGAGAAAGTGAGCATGTACATCTGCGATACATCGGTCCTTATCAACGAATCTTTGGACGAAGGGAAGAAGGTCCTTTTCGAGGGGGCGCAGGGGGCGATGCTGGATATCGATCACGGCACTTACCCCTATGTTACTTCTTCATCGACCTGCGCCGGAGGAATATGCACCGGTGCGGGAGTGGCGCCCAATCGTATCGATAAAGTGGTAGGCTGTCTGAAAGCCTACACCACACGTGTAGGCGAGGGTCCGTTCGCAACTGAACTCAAAGGGAAGGAAGCTGAGGAACTGCAGAAGAAAGGCGGGGAGTTCGGAGTGACCACCGGCAGAGGAAGGAGATGCGGATGGCTGGACCTGGTCGTTGCGGAGCACGCATCCAGATTATGCGGATTTAGTTCTTGGGCCATAACGAAATTGGATGTTCTCAATGACTATGCCAAACTCCCGGTATGCGTAGCATACAAAATAGACGGCAAAGAGACAAAGTACTTCCCGGCTTCGATAACAAAGCAGGAAAGGGCGGTCCCGGTATACAAAGTAATGAAGGGTTGGAAGAGCTGGAACGACACGGAATCCGTAGTTAAAGGAGGATATGACAGCCTTCCGAAAGAGATGAGAGCATACATCCAATTCATTGAGAAGGAAACAAAGCTCCCTGCCGACATCATCAGCGTGGGTCCGGATAGAAAAGAGACGATAGACAGGAAAAAAGATTGGTGGGCCTGATCATTTACGAACGGCGACCTTTGCTTTTTCATAGAGCTTTCTGTCTCTGTTCAACGGGATCGTTGCATCATATCCGACCTTCCATGTTGTGGTATCGCAGCTTGGATCCAACGACGAACCGGCAGCGCCGGGTATCTTGATTATCCGGTCGCCCTGCATTCTGGTGGCCATCGCCCACTCCACTTCCCTGTCGTTGAATATATCGATGTCATCGTCGACAACGATGACCTGTTTCATCGAGGTGTGGCCGGAAAAGGCTGCCAATATCGCATTAACGCCGTCGCCTTCCTTGTTCTTCGCGATGGATACGACCCCATTGAGCCAGCAGCACCCTCCTTCGGTCAGACGGACGTTCTTTACCCTGGGTACTGCCTGCCTTACGGTCTTGAGGATGACCGGCTCCCTCGGGAGCCCCATGAACAAGAAATGATCGTTCCCTCCCGGAAGCAGCAGGTGGAATATCGGGTCTTTGCATGACCACATCTTTTCTATTTTGATGACCGGCTGATCTCTTACAATATCATATGTGCCGGTGATGTCCACAAACGGGCCTTCCTTTGTCGTTTCGAACGTTATCTTCCCTTCGAACACATAATCGCTGCTCGACGGAACTAACAGTCCGTTGTCACACTTTCCCACCTCTAAGGGCTTGCCGTGGCCTTTTTTCATCATCGCCGAAGCTATCATCAGTTCATCGGATCCGAAGTCTGTTGAAACGGCAGCGGCGAGAAGGACCTCTGCCTGAAGACCCACACATATCGAGATATTGAGCTCTTTGCCGTCCTTTTTTGCTTCATTGTATAATGTGAAGAGGTGTCTCGGGACCAGCCTCACCGCGATGCGGTCTTTGTCCATTATCATCATCCTGTGGAAGGAGACATTCTTCTTTCCTTTGTATTCCGCAACTATCACGCCAGACGAAATGTAACGGCCTCCGTCCTCAGGGTAATATTTCGGGATCGGAAGGGACATCAGATCCACTTTCAGCGAATTTTGTTTGAATTCCGGGTTCTTCACTTCTTTTACATCACATGGGGATTCGAGTGCCGACAATATGTGTTCGACAATACTGTCGGGCCGGATGTTCATCGCCGCTGCGACCTTCTTCCTCGTCGAGAACACGTTGCCTGCGGCTTTTTTTCCGTTGACGTTCTCGAACAATACGGTCCTTTCCTGATCTTCTATCAGCATTTCGGTGATCTTGCTTGAATCTTGGTCCACTTTCTCTTTCACGGAACAGACGTTTTCTCTCAGAAAGTCCCTTATAGGCATATTTTACCGTAAGCGATTCACCCTTATATTATTAGCCCGAAGCGGAAACACAAATGAACATCATAAATATTCGAAGTAGAATCAGCACTTATGTCTGACGACCGCACCGAGGCACTGATCCGGAAATATGCACTGCAGAACGCAGTATTCTTCAAAGGCACCGCCAATTCCAAAGCTGTCGTAGGAAAGGTGCTGAGCGAAAACCCGGAGCTCAGGAGCAAGGCCGGAGAGCTTACTCCTTTGATCGAATCCATAACTGCAGATGTGAACAAGATGTCTTTGGAGGAACAGACAAAAATGCTTTCGGATATCGATCCTTCGCTGATGGTCAAAGAAAAGAAAGAAAGAATATACCTTCTTCCCGAGCTCAGGAACGCCGTTGACGGAAAGGTAGTGATGAGGATCGCCCCGGGTCCTTCCGGACCACTGCATATCGGACACACACGGGTTTCAATACTCAACGACGAATATGTAAAAAGATACAACGGTAAACTGATTATAAGGTATGAGGACACCAACCCGGAGAAAATAGACCCTGACGCATACAGAATGATCTCGGAGGATCTCGACTGGCTGGGGGTAAAGATACACGAAAGCATCACTCAATCAGACAGGTTCGAGATCTATTACGAGATCACAAGAGAACTGATCGATAAAGGACACGCATACGTCTGCACCTGTAAGGGCGACGATTGGAGGGAGATGAAAGAGGATGAGAAGGAGTGCCCATGCCGCAGCCTCCCCATAAATGTTCAACTGGAAAGATATGATAAACTGCTTAACGGAGAATACGGCGAAGGAGATGCCGTTGCCGTTGTGAAAACGGAGCTTGATCATCCCAACCCAGCCATCAGGGATTTCGTTGCGTTGAGGGTAGTAGACCATCCTCATCCGAAAACGGGGGACAGATACCGTGCATACCCGATGATGAATCTGTCTGTTGCGATAGACGATCATCTTCTCGGTGTTACCCACGTCATACGCGGAAAGGACCACCTGAACAACACTCTCAGACAGGAATACATCTTCAATTACTTCGGCTGGAAAAAACCTGAGTACTACCATTATGGTTTGGTGAACATACCGGACGCTGTTCTGAAGACATCGTTGATCAAAGAAAGCATCCGCTCGGGAGAGTACAGCGGATGGGATGATGTCAGAACTGGAACTGTAAGAGCCATCGAAAGAAGAGGGATCAGGCCGGAAGCGGTCAGGAGATATTGGGTCGAGAGCGGAATAAAATCAGTCGACATTCAATTTTCTTGGGACAACCTTTACGGAATGAACCGCGACATCATCGATGATATTTCAAACAGGTATTTCTTCGTAGCCGACCCGGTAAAATACAACATCGAAGGCGTTGAAACAATTGACGGTCATGCACCGCTCCATCCCGATCACCCGGAGAGAGGTAGCAGGAATTACCGCCTTAGCGGGAAAAAGACCGTGTCGATCTCGTCCGAGGATTCGAAGGTTTTTGCAGAGCACAAACTCATAAGACTGAAAGACCTCTGCAATCTTGAGTACGGCACACCGGCAAAATTCGCAGGCAATGACCTGTCTTTGTTAAAGAAGGGTGCCAAGGCTGTTCAGTGGGTGGGGAAGAACGGGATCAAAACAGAATTGTACATGCCTGACGGAAGCATTATACATGGGATGGCCGAAGATGCGATCCTGAAGGAGAGCAAAGATACGGTCCAGTTCGAGCGTGTGGGCTTCGTCAGGATCGAGGCTAAGAAAGACAATGGAATAAGAGCGATATTCACACACCGCTGATCATTCGCTTGTGTCGATAAAAACAGACGATGCCAGATCTGCCGGCAGAGCTACCACGGACTCCCCAAGATCGACAATGGTGACGTTGTTGCTGTACGGGTCCGGATCCATTGTGAGCTTGCGCCCGGGTATGAATCCCATCATCATCAGCTTCTTGATTACCTTCGAATCATTGTTCTTAAGGTGGGATATCACCCCGTGTTCTCCGGGATTCAGATCCGACAGAGACGCTGTTATGCGGATCCCTTCCGATAACACGGCATTGCATGGTGTGGAACAGCTCTGACAATCGCTGTCGACCTGTATTCCCAGCATCTGGCACATCTTGATGGCCGATTCCTCGGATAATGCATGCTCCAGCCTACATGCCTCATTATGTGCCGTTGTTTTATCCACATTCAGGAAATTTATCAAGAAGTTCTCTAACACATGATGCTTCTTCCGAATGACCCTTGCATAATCAAGACCCTCTTCGGTCAGTTTCACACCGTGGTATTTCTCATATTCAACAAGCCCTTCGCTCGAAAGGATCTTAAGCATCTCTGTAACACTGGCGGGTGCGATATTCATATATGACGCCAATTCGGTGGTTCTTGTGGCATTCTCGCCCTCTGTCAGCCTGAGTATGTTGATGAGATAATCCTCACGATTCTGGGTGGTCATCAGTTCAATATCTTCTGGAAGGTAGATAAAAGTTAGGAATATCGCTTTTAGATCATATTCAAAAGGTTTGGCTGCCCCGCCGCAATGCGGGGCAGTCTTGATCAGAGTTTCTTGCCGATTGCGGCAGCCTCGTCGAGGATGGCTTTGTTCTTCGATGCCTCGTCCGGGGCGTTGCCGCCTGTGAATACCATCTTGCCGACTGACACGAACTTGAAGTAGTTAACCATACTCTTCTCCAACTTATCAGCCAACGCTTTTGCACCGTCGACGCCGCCTCCGCAGCTGACCACAACGGCGAGTTTCTTCCCTGGATCTATATTTGATGCCATTCCGGCTCCTAGGAAGCTGTAGAATCTATCCTGGAAGAGTCTGAACTGTCCACAGGCCTCTCCGAAGTAGTCCGGGGTTGAAAGGATCACTCCTTCAGCTTTCCTCATCTCATTCAGGATCTCGGCATGGTCATCTTTCACCACACAGCCGACGCTCTTCTTGCAGCCCATGCAAGCTTGGCAGCCTTTCGCATTGGAAAGTTTGTTAAGATAGTAAATTTTAACATCCTTTCCGTTCTTTTTTGCTGCATCGGTCATTGCCCCCACTATCGCATTCGAATTGCCTTTTCTAGGACTGGCTACTATAGCTACTATTGACATAATATCGCCACTATCAAAATGATAGTTAAAGTATATAATTATTGTTAGTTAATAATAAATATCAAAATTGTATAGTTATTGTCATGGGGAACAAATCTAATGCGCCAAGGATGGATTGCGCCTTGGATGCGGCGATGGCTGTCATAGAGGGAAAATGGAAAGCTGCGATACTCTGCAAACTTTGTGTGAAGGGCACCTTACGTTTCAACCAGCTGATGAAAGAGCTTGAGGTCGTTTCACCGAGAATACTCACAAAACAGCTGAGAGAGATGGAGAAAGATGGGCTTATAATCAGGGCCGTCAAATCAGAGATACCTGTGGGTGTAGAATATTCAATTTCCGAAAAAGGATTGACACTGATCCCGGCATTGAAGATCCTCGCCGAATGGGGAGTGAACAACGTTCTCAGATACAACGTTAAACTTGATGACAGCATTATCCTACCCCACAAAGAAGACCAGAGTCCGTTTCGCTCAGCAGATGCTTAATAGGATCGATGGCTCATTTCATACTGTTGACCTTTTCTATCAGTATCTCTGTGATCTTCGGGTCATCTCCGATCGGAGTGGCGTACTTCACTTTCATCATCCTGCCGTTTATCTTTACGGAGCCGCGTGTGCCATTCTCGGGCACCCCTATCTTTTCGGGTATATCTTTTGTAAGGTGTATGCCTGATGCTATGAAAAGCGGCAAAGCGGTTATCGTATCCACTCCGTCCGCAGCCATTCTCTCCAACGTCTCCTCGATCGACGGTAGCGATATCTCATTGAATCCGATGTAGACGTTCTTGAATCCTTTCTCCCTCATGCGTTTAGCATGAAGTTCCATTATCTCTTTGTTGAAGTTCAATTTCGAGCCGTGTCCGATTATGATTATTCCTTCTTTCATTCTTACATCTCCGTCATCTTCTTTATTGCGGCGATCATTTCCTCGAACGTCGCCTTGACCGGAACTATATCTGCCCATATCCCGAGTGATGCCAGCATATCAGTTGTTGGTTTTCCTATGGCGGCGACCTTTGATCTTTTGAACATATCTTTGGCATCTATCCCTCTTTTCTCCGCCGCCTCGACAAAAGAACTTGCAGAGAGCGGGCTTGTGAATGCGAACACATCTACCTTGCCAAGCCTTCCCGCATCTAATATCTTATTCAGATGCTTCGGGTCGACAGGCTTCAGACTGTATGCGATGAAATCCACGACCTCTGCGCCCATGGCCCTGAGGCCTTCGTCCAGGACGCGTGAGCCATGGTCCGACCTTATAAGTATTATCTTCTTTCCCTTCACAGAGCCGTGCAGATGCTCCACTATGCCTTCGGAACTATATTCTGAAGGCATTGTGTCCGTGGCCACTCCGAGACGCTCCAGAGCTTTCGCCGTCCCCGGCCCGATGGAAAGTATGTGTGCATCTCTCATCGAATCTTTGAAAATGGGTGATCTTCCGCACTCCTCTGCGGATGTGGGGGATGTGAACACCACAACGTCGTTCTCGCTTATTGTACGGAACAACTGCTCCATATCTTGGATACTGCATGGGATTATCTCCAGAGATGGAGCGGCCATCACGGTGAATCCCGCGGCCTCTGCTGCCTTTATCGATTCTTTAAGTCTTCTTTCGGGTCTCGTAAAGGCAATTACTGTCAATACAGGTCCCCCAGAACGCTCCGCTGTGTCACCACATCTCCGATGAGGATTATCCCCGGGGCCTTCATCTCCTTTATTTTTATCATCGAAGCCAGCTCGGACAGCGTGGATACCTCCGTCCTGTAACGACCGCGCTCATTCACAACGGCTGCCGCAGGTGTATCTCTTTTCATCCCTCCTTCCATCAACTCAAATGAGATGCGCTCTGCGTTGCTCATTCCCATCAAAATAACAATGGTCCCGTCCGTTTTTGCAAGTTTTCTCCAGTCGACCTTATCCTCAGAGCGGTCGGCCCTTTCGTGGCCTGTGGCGATAGTCACATAGGAGGCGTTGTCTCTGTGCGTGAGCGGTATCCCGGCAAGTTCCGGCACGGATATCGACGATGACACACCCGGAACAACGTGCACTTCGATCCCGGCCTTCCTAAGCTCGGCGACCTCCTCGGCCCCTCTTCCGAAAAGGAACGGATCCCCTCCTTTCAAACGGACCACGTCCTTTCCTTCGCTCGCAAGTCTGACCAATGTCTCATTGATCTCTTCCTGGGTCATCTTATGGTTTCCGCCGCGTTTGCCAGCGTCGATCAGCTCGGCACCCTTACACTCCTTTAAGATATCTGGGTCTATGAGCGCATCGTGCACGACCGTTTTTGCTGATCTCAGCAGTTCCAGTCCCCTGACCGTGATCAGACCTATGCCTCCGGGTCCGGCCCCTACAAGATATACTTTTCCTTTCATTGAACCGCCCCCTTCAATATTGCTGCGATGTGCTCAAGTTCGGACAATTTATATTTAGCCGATAACACGGAGTCATACTTCCTTATTGTTTCCCCATCAAAGAACGTCGCCCTTATTCTCAATCCGTCTTCCTGTTTTTTTGCGTTTATTCCGATCGGTGACGAACATATACCGCCCATGATCCTCATGATCTTCCTCTCTGCTTCCGTCTCCGTCCTTGCGTCCTTGTCATCGATCTTGCCGAGGGTCTCTACGATTTTCTCATCGGACGATCTGCAGGCGATCGCGATCGCGCCCTGCCCGGGCAGGCACAAAATCGTCCAGTTCGAGGGTGTGCATCTCTCTTCTTATACCGAGACGCTCAAGTCCGGCCTTTGCCAATATTATCGCATCGTATTTTCCGGAATCGAGTTTTCTCAGTCTCGTATCGATATTTCCCCTCAACCCCACCACTTCAAGGTCGGGGCGGACGCTTTTCAGGATGAAATTCCTCCTTACGGAAGATGACCCTACGACCGCTCCGTAAGGGAGGTCTTCAATGCGCATCGGCAGGATGACATCCTCAACGGGAGCCCTCGGAAGTACGGCACCTATTATTATCTCGGTTCCTCTGAACACCGGCATATCCTTCATTGAATTTACCGAAACGTCAATATCTCCTGCTAGAAGGGCGTTATCCAGTTCCCTCACAAATGCTCCGTACCCTCCCATATCTTTCAGTTCGGTCGTTTGGTCTATATCGCCGGATGTTTTGACAGCCTTCACTTCCATCTTCTCATCCGAAACGGCGGCCATCAGCTCCATAAAAATGTCGGTCTGAGCAAGTGCCAGTCTGCTGTCCCTTGTTCCTATTATCAAAAGATGCACCTCATGTTCTTATCGAATTCTTCGGCGATCTTTTTCAATGCAGGCCCATGTTCGGTCGAGAGGAAGCTTACTTCGAGTGCCGACGGCGGCAGATATACTCCTGCGTCCAACATGAGTTTGAAAAGCCCGAAAAACGTTTTCCTGTCGCACTTCAATGCGTCTGCCGCATTGCGAACAGAATCCACTCCGAAAAATATCTGGAACATCGATCCGACAGAGTTGATCGTCGCCGGGATATTGTTATCCTCTATCGAGTCGGATAAAGATGATGCGAGCTCAGAACCCATCTTGTTCAATGCGGCGTACCGTTCACGTGTCATCTCTTTCAGCGTAGCCGTTCCGGCCACGGCTGTCAGCGGGTTCCCCGAGAACGTGCCTGCCTGGTACACAGTTCCCGCCGGAGAAAGGTTCTGCATTATTTCTTTTCGTCCTGCCAAAGCTCCTGCGGGAAGTCCCCCTCCCATTATCTTTCCCATTGTGCATAGGTCAGGGATGACATTGTACAGTTCCTGCGCCCCGCCTGCAGAAAGTCTGAATCCTGTGATCACCTCGTCAAAGATCAGGAGAACTCCGTTTTTCTTGGTGATCTTCCTTATTTTCTGCAGATAATCTTTCTTTGGTGGCACTATTCCTACATTCCCAAGTACCGGCTCCATTATGACCGCGGCAATGTCGTCGTTTTTCTCAAGCATGGATTCCATCTGTTCCTCTGAGTTGTACTCGACAACATAGGTACAGGATGCCGTCTCCGAAAGTATCCCGTTCTTCAGCGACCGCTGCGTATTGTCGGAGAGGACGGCATCATGCGAGCCGTGGAACCCTCCGTTCATCTTTACTATGCCACGTTTACCGGTGTAACCTCTGGCCAGGCGTATGGAATGCATCGTTGCCTCTGTTCCGGAGTTCACCAGACGGACCATTTCGGCACACGGCATTCTTTTTGAGATCTCTTTTATCAGTTCCCTTTCCTGAGGCGAAGGCGTACCGAACACCGTCCCCCTTTCAGTCTGTTTTTCAACAGCCGACACGACCGCCGGATGGGAATGTCCCAGTATCAGTGGGCCGTATGCCATGCACAGGTCCACATACTCGTTCCCGTCAACATCGGTCACACTGCATCCCTTCCCGCTTGCCATATATACGGGGCTGGGTTCGAACGCTCTGACGGGACTCGATACGCCACCGGGGGTCAGATCCCGCATCTCCTGATGATAGCGGAACGATGTTCCCCTGTTCATTTCTTCAGCTCCTTCAGAACCTCTTCGGCGAAATAAGTTATCAAAATATCCGCACCGGCCCTTTTTATGGATATCAGTGATTCCATCATTGTCCTGCGCTCATCCAGCCAACCGTTTGCGGCCGCTGCCTTGATCATGGCATACTCGCCCGAGACCTGATACGCCGCGATCGGAATACAAAGTTCATTCTTTGCCTGCTTTATCACATCGAGATATGGCATTGCCGGCTTTACCATTATTATGTCCGCTCCCTCTTCGATATCTCTGCGCATCTCGGTCATCGCTTCTCTTCCGTTTGCCGGGTTCATCTGATAGGTCTCTCTTCCGTAAGCTGAGGGCGCGGAGTGAGCTATATCTCGGAAAGGACCGTAGAACCCGCTGCAGAATTTTGCGCTGTACGCCATGATCGGGACCTCTTTGTGCCCGGAATCGTCCAGCGCCTCTCGTATATTCATTATCTGACCGTCCATCATTCCGCTGGGAGCGATCATGTGCGCACCTGCGTCTGCGAGAGATTCTGCGATCTTTCTGTATTTGATCAATGTGAGATCATTGTCGACGCCGTGTTCACACACTATCCCGCAGTGCCCGTGGTCGGTATATTCACACATACAGAGGTCGGCTGCCACGAGCAGGTCTGAGGTAGATTCGATCTTCCTTATTGCGCTTTGCACCACACCGTTCTTCGCGAATGCACCGGATCCCTCCGCATCCTTACGTCTGGGTATTCCGAAGAGCATGACCGCATTGATCCCCGCAGAGTACAGCCTTTCTGACACCTCTGCAGCTTTGCTCAGAGGGTATGTCGGAACACCTGGCATTGAATCAGTATATTTGATGGAGTCCAAAGACTCATCGAAGAACAACGGGAGCATAAGGTCGTTCGGATGCAGCCTTGTCTCGGTGAGCATGTTCCTTATCATTTCATTCGAGCGTCTGCGCCTCATCCTGTCAGTTGGGAACATTATTTCACCTCCAGTCCGAAAAGATATTTTGCCGCATCGATGATATCGTACTCTCCGTTGACCGAAGAGTTCCTGAGCTGCTCATATGCGTCAAAAAGTAACTTTGACACTATCGCCCTCGACATGTCCTCAAACACTTCGTCTATATCAGCGGTTACAGCCCTTTTCTTTGCCCTCAATAATTCTTCTTCTCTTATGGCCGCCGCTTTCCTGCTTATCTCTCCGATGATATTGTCTGCCTTTTCCGTCAGGTGGTCAACGTCCATCTTGGCGATCTCCTCGCTGACGATACGTTCGGCCTCCGTGATCTCGGACATCCTTTTCATCATGTTCTCTGCGGCCACTCCCTGGAGTCCGTCCATTGATTCCAATGATATCCCGGGGATCTCTCCAACGCTGCTGTCTACGTTCTTTGGTACAGAAACATCCACGATCAAAAGTGGTCTTCTGCGGTTCCCCGCCGATCTTATCGTCTCGGGAAAGATCAGTGGGTGCGGCGCCTTGGTGGCAACGAACATCACATCGCTGTCGGCGATAGCCGATGGGAGATAATCCAAGCTGAAGGCCGTGCCTCCGGTCATGATCGCAAGCTCCGATGCTCTGTTGAATGTGCGGCTTGACAGGAATATGGCACTTGTGCCCTTATCCATAAGGGCCTTTGCTATCGTTGTAGCAACGCTTCCCGCGCCTATTATAGTGATGGTCTTGTCTTTCAATCCGCCTACTCTCTTCTCTGCCAATTCCACCGCTGCGGACCCGACAGATAACGAACAGTCGCTTATGCGTGTCTTTGCCCTTACTCTCTTACCTAACGCAAGAGCCCTGTCGAAAAGCTTTGATAGGTATTTGGAAACGTGCCCTTCCACCTTTGCCCTCACATATGCATCTCTGACCTGCCCCTGTATCTGGTCCTCGCCAACAATGAGAGAATCAAGGCCGCATGATACTCTGAAAAGGTGTCTTATGGATTCTTTTCCCTGAAGAATGAACGGTATGTTCTGTTCTTTCGAACGGGGGACCGTGTTCTGTACAAATGATTCTAACTCTTTCCTCACCGTTTCAACATTGTCCGTCCCGACATATATCTCAAAACGGTTGCACGTTTTCAGCATAACGTATTCATTCTCTCTGGTCGTGCTCACAAGATACTTAGGGATGTTGGATTCCATCACCTGAGCGATGTTGCTCATGGCTTCGACGCCTGCGCATGAATGGGTTACGTGGAGACTTATTATCACTTCGGCACCCCCAGCTCTTTGACCCTGTCCGTTGCGGATAATACGTCCCCGTCTGCGGCATATCTCCTCACTTCAGGATCGTGGGCCACTCTTTTCAGGAATTCGGAACGTTTCTTCTGTGTTCCTTTACCGGCGCACATGATCCTTGCTTCAAATAAAATGTCATACATTGCGTCAAATCTCCCGTCCAGAAAGGTCTCAAGCTCTTCTACAACGAAAGGAGGGAATGCCGGAAGCTTTCCGTTCGTTGAAACTGTGACCAAATATCTCCCTCTGTCCAGAACTGACGGTATCAGTATGTTGCCTCCGCCGTGGGCGGAATTGATGTAGAGGCCTTGGCTCAAAGCGTGATCTCTTATCTCAGAATTCATTGTTTCGTTGTCTGTGGCCATGACCGTGATATCGAAATCACTCATCATTTCACATATTTCGAGTACGGTCACCCTCTTTTTTATTACATTTTTGGCAACGTCCGCTATCCCCTCCATGGTCTTTTCCGCTATCACGGTTATATCTGCGCCTTCAAAATGCATGCACTTCCGAAGGGCTACCGGCCCTCCGCCTACAACAAGCACCCTGAGGCCATCTGGGGATACCAACAGAGGGATCATTACACCTGCGCCTCCAGGCAGAATGCGATCTTTTCCTTTTCATTTATCATTTAATGTCACTTGGATGTATTATCCAACTATGAAAAGCATTCTTTATATTTATATTGGATGTATACTCCAATATACTGATACTTATTAACTTTCTTCTTTTAAGTCTTTGAAGGGAGTCAATGGTTCGGATGTGTTCCGAATTGCACTTTCTTCAAACTTTCTTTATCTTTATCAGATACACATTGATAGAGAAGAAAGCTACGCAGAAGCATAACAACACAAAGAGAGACATCCAGGGAAAATCCCAACCTAAGGATGATGCTCTTGCAGTAACGCTTGAATGCGTAAGAGGCAGCGCATACAGTACAGCCTTGAACACTGACGGAAGTCCGTCGACCGCAAAGAAGGTGCCGCAAAGGAAGGTCATCGGGAGGATCACCAGATTGCTGAACAATGCTATTGCCTGATGCGTGTTCGCCAAAAAGGCTGCGGTAACACCCAAGAATGCAAAGGTAAAACATGACAGAAGGATGGAAATTGCAAAAAGAGGAGTGAAATGCAGATGTTCCGGGGACAATGCGATCCCTATCGCAAATATTATGCCGCTGCTGATCAACCCTCTGATCACTCCGTGCATAGACTTCCCCAGCACTACGGCGGGTATGCTCACCGGACACATCAAGGTCTCATCCAAAGAACGATAGTATAAGCGCTGGACGTTAAGTCTTGTGGAAACAGCGGAGAATGATGCAGATAATGAAGACAGCGCCGCGATACCCGGTATGATGAACGCAATGTACGGGATGCCGTCGACATCGATGTTCTTCACCATCCCGAGTCCGAAGCCGAATGCCAAAAGATACAGCAAAGGACTCATTATTGTCGAGACAGAGATGTTCAGTAGATTGTGCCTCATGAATCTCAGGTCCCCCCACATAACGTAGTAGATCTCTTTCAAGAACCCTAACATCAGTCCTCACCCACTTTCTTACCTGTGAGTTCCACGAAACAGTCCTCCAGGCTGGTGTTCCTTATCAGCACGGTATTTCTGTCTCCGAGGGTGGAAACAAAATCATTGGCTTCGTTCCTGGATCGAAAATACCGATAGTGGGTCTTGTGATCCTGACCATAGTACTCCACGGCGGTGGATCCTATTCTGTTGCAGAGATCTGAGGGTGCACCGTATGCTATCAGTTTACCCTTATCTATTATCCCTACCGTATCACACAATACCTCGATCTCTTCTATGTAATGAGAAGTAAGGAATATTGTTGTGCCGTTGTCATTCAGTTGCCTGATCAGGTCCCAAAGAAGTCTTCTGGCCTGAATATCCAGCCCGGCTGTGGGTTCATCCATGAAAAGCACTTTCGGTTCGTGTATCAGCGAACATACGATTGCGGCCCTTTTCTTCCATCCCCCGGACAGAGAATCCACTGTACGCTCCATGTATTCTTCAAGACCGACATGTTTTGCCAGCGTCTCTATTTTTGTCTTCCTTTCCTTTGGAGGTATCTTTTGAAGCATCGCATGGTGCATCATGTTCTCTCTGATCGTCAGATCTTTGTCTAAGCTGATATGCTGCTGAATTACCCCCATCAGCTTCTTCGCTTCCTTTGGATTTTTCAGCACATCGTATCCTCCGACGGATATCTCGCCCTCGGAAAAACTGGTAAGCGTCGAGATCATCCTCACTGTTGTTGTCTTTCCGGCGCCGTTCGGTCCGAGGAACCCGAAGATCTCACCTTCGGCCACTGTAAGATCCAGACCATCCACCGCTGTCTCGTCCCCATATTTTTTTACGAGCCCTTTGACAACTATTATGTCCACAAAACACCTGCCTTAGTGTATTCAGTCTTTGTAGTATATCATTGCATTGCATATAGTGGCGGCGATGTTGCTGCCGCCCTTCCTTCCTTTTGCGACAATGTACGGGATATCGAGTTCCATTATCATCTCTTTCGATTCCACGACGTTCACAAAGCCGACAGGTACACCTATGATCAGGTCCGGCCTTATTTTCCCGGCCTTTATCAGATCATACAAAGCTATCAGAGCTGTGGGGGCATTGCCGCATGCGATCACCAGCGGGCCTTTGATGTTCGCCGCCTTTTCCATTGATACTGTCGCTCTCGTGCAGTTCCTTGATTTAGCTTCAGCGATAACATCCTCATCACTGATGAAACACTTTACAGAGCCGCCGTAGCTTTCGACCTTGGCCTTATTGATGCCGGCTGAGGCCATCTTCGTGTCGGTGACTATCGTTGCCCCTTTCCTGATGACCGATACTCCTATCTTCTCTGCACCGTCTGAGAAAACAAGATTGTCAGCATAATCGAAATCCGCCGAAGTGTGGATACACCTTTTTACAATAGAGAACTTTGGTTCCGGCCATGTCCTTCCGTTAAGCTCGGAAGTTATTATTTCCATACTTCTTTTCTCTATTTCTTCCGGTTTCATTATCTCATAGACCATTTTCTCAACTCCTTATATCTTATATCCTCTCGGGGTGATCATCCTGCCATCCGAAACATATGTCTGGCTGTTGCCTATTACGACCGTACAGAACATGTCCACCTGAGCATAATCTATCCTGCTCATGGTCGTGATCGTTATCTTTTGATCCTTTCTGCCTATATTCCTTACGATGCCCACGGGAGTATCTCCGGAACGGTACTTAAGCAGGACGCTCACTGCATGTTCCAGATAGTCGGTTCTGCTCTTGCTCTTTGGATTGTAAAATGCGATAACCATGTCCCCTATCCCCGCGCAGTCCACTCTCTTCATGATGAGATCAAAAGGCGTCATCAGGTCGGAGAGGCTTATAAGTGCCAGATCGTGCATCAGCGGGGCCCCTAACAAAGATGCCGCAGATGAGGCGGCGGTTATTCCGGGAACTGTTTCTATATCTATTTCAGCGCCCATCTCGTCTGCGATCTGGTATACGATCCCCGCCATCCCGTATATCCCGGAGTCGCCGCTGCTTACCATTGCGACGTTCTTCCCGGACATGGCATCTTCTACTGCCATCCTGCATCTCTCGACCTCTTTCATCATGCCGGTGCTTTTGTAGATCTTGCCGGGAAAGAATTCTTTCAGGATGTCGATGTATGTAGTGTAGCCGGTCACTATATCCGCTTCCTCAATGGCGCTTGCCGCCCTGAACGTCATATCCTCTTTGCTTCCTGGACCGAATCCTACAACGGTGAGTTTTCCTTTCATTCTTCTTTCACAGCCCCTTTTCTGTATCCGGTAGTGAAATATTTGTCATATAGTTTGGACAAACTGTACTCGTCGCCGAGGAATCCACCCACTACCGTGAGTGCGGTCTTCTCGATCTTTGCGTCTTTTACCTTCTGCGCAAGGTCTGTAAGGTCCCCGATGACGATCTTTTGGTCCGGCCACGTTGCTTTGTATACGACCGCGGCAGGTGTATTCGGGTCATAACCTCCCTCGATAAGCGTTGAGCAAAGCTCCTCGATGAATCCGATGCTGAGGAAGATTATCATTGTGGAGTTGTGCCTCGCAAGCTCTATCAGTTTCTCTTTCGGAGGCACCGGCGTACGCCCCTCCATTCTCGTGAGGATGATCGTTTGGCTTACATCCGGCAAAGTATATTCCTTCTTGAGAACGGCTGCGGTAGCAAGGAAAGAGCTCACTCCGGGAACGACCTCATACTCGATCCCAAGCTTATCGAGCCTGTCCATCTGTTCCCTGATAGCCCCATATATCGCAGGGTCCCCTGTATGGACCCGCACTACCCTGAGGCCTTTGTCTGTGGATTCTTTGATCACATCAATGACCTCGTCCAAATTCATGTATGCGCTGTCATGGATGACGGCGGAAGGTTTCGAACCGCTCAGAACATCCGGATTAACGAGCGATCCCGCAAATATTATCACGTCCGCTTCGTTTATCAATCTTCTTCCCTTGACAGTTATCAATTCCGGGTCGCCGGGACCGGCGCCAATGAAATACATCATCTTACTGTTCCCCCATTCTTCTTTATTATCACTGTAGTGAAGTAACCGTACTTTCTCTCCGGGTCGAACTTCCCTATGTATTGATCTTTCATGCTGACATTGCTGACCACGACGGCATTCTCGTGGGGTATTCCGAGTTCGTTCATCATTGAAGCCAGCGTCCTCATTGAATTGAATGCCTTCATCACAACGATGTTGTCAAAATCCCTCAGTGCTTTGAACACCTTGTCGCCCCCTTTGGCCATCGGTACGATCGCCAGTCCTTCGTTATCGATGACAAGCGGGATGTTCGCTTCCGCCGCACCGGTGCAGAATGAGGTCACTCCGGGTATGGTCTCCGTCTCATACCCCATTTCGGATATGTCCATGCTGACATGCATATACGTGCTGAACACGGTAGCATCCCCCAGGTTGATCATGGAAACATCTCCCTCATCGAGCAAAGAGGCGACCTTCTTTACCGCTTCCTTGTAGTTGCTCTCTCTGACGGAGGGGTCTGGACTCATTTCGAAAAGTATGCCTTCAATGCGCTTTCCGGAAAGGTCTATCGCTCCTTTGACAATGTTCAGCGCGGTGCTCTCCTCTCCGCGTTCCCGTACGGGGTATGCGATAACATCTGACGACTCAATGCACCTTTTTGCCTTTATCGTGATCAGTTCGGGATCTCCCGGTCCGACGCTTACGCCATAGAGTTTGCCTGCCATGCTATTTCCAAGCCATGGATATCCTTTCAAGTATTATAACTTGGCATATACATCCAATTCAATATGACCATTTTTATGGTGGAATATACATCTACAAAGAGGATGAAAACGCCCTGATCACAACAATAAACATTACATCGGCAAAAATAATGCCGTTTTTCTACTGTAGTTGTTCATATCTCTCCTTCCGAAAACAAAAAAATTACCAAGTATTATAAGTTGGCACATACATCCAACATCAAGAATTCAGTGAGTGCATATGCCTGCGATCTCGTTAGCGGAGAAGGGTAAAAAGAACAACGACGTGTACGTGGTCGTCAATAAAAAAAAATTGAGATGCGGCTATACCACCGGTTCGTGTGCCGCCGCAGCCTCTAAGATGGCCGCTATAATACTGTTAGGCGGAGAAAAAGAAGATTTTGTTGAAATAGTCACGCCCGCAGGGACATGTCTCTCCCTTGAGATCGAACACGTCCATTCTTTTGGCGATCGCGTGGCGTGTGCTGTCAGGAAGGACGGGGGTGATGATGTCGACGCCACTCACGGCATACTAATATACTCAACGGTCTCGAAAAGAAATGACGGAGAGATCGTGATAGACGGCGGGGAAGGTGTCGGAAGAGTAACAAGAAAGGGGCTTGATCAGCCGGTGGGGAACGCTGCGATAAACTCTGTTCCCAGAAGCATGATCAAAGAGGCCCTGGAGGACGTCTGCGAGAGTCTCAACCACAAAGGCGGATTGACCGCATTGATCACCGTTCCCGAAGGATTCACCGCATCAAAGAAGACGTTCAACCCCCGGCTTGGCATCATCGACGGCATATCCATACTCGGCACCACCGGGATAGTGGAGCCTATGAGCGAAACGGCGCTGGTGGATACAATTAAGGTCGAGCTGAACATCAAAAAAGCCAACGGGGACGAGAATGTTCTGGTAGTTCCTGGCAACTACGGCAAACATTTTTACGAAGAGACCGAAAGTGAAGACGGAGATCGGGCGGTCAAATGCAGCAATTTCATCGGCGAGACCATAGATCACGCTTCGGCCCTCGGCTTCAAGGGATTACTTCTCATCGGGAACTTGGGCAAGATGGTCAAACTTGCGGGGGGAATAATGAACACTCACTCACGATGGGCAGATTGCAGAATGGAAATATTATCTGCAAACTCTCTGTTGGCCGGGGCAGACGCAAAGACCGCTGCGAAAATAATGTCGTGCGTGTCGACCGATGATGCTTTGGACATACTGAACGACGCGGGCGTCGTGGAAAATACTATGAGAGAGATAATGAAAAAAATAGATTTTCATCTGAACCACAGAGCCAGAGACGGAATGCAGATAGAATGCGTGGTATTCTCTTCTAAGTACGGAAAGCTGGGGGAGACGCATGGGGCAGAAGAACTCCTGCAAAAGATAAGGGAGCATGCACACAAATGAAAATAAGAATGATCGCTTTTTCCAGAAGAGGCTGTGTTCTAGCACAGAAAATATGTGAAACACTGGACGGCCATGACTGCGAAATTTATTCTAAAACCTCATCGGATGCCGAAGGAACGATCAAGGTGGATGGCCCTGCGACGGCCTGGACGGAAGAATCGTTTAAAGTGTCCGATGCGATAATATTCATCGGTGCGACGGCGATAGCGGTCAGATACATAGCCCCGTTCCTGAAAAGCAAAACTTCGGATCCGGCCGTGATATCTGTGGATGAGATGGGAAAGTTTGTGATACCTCTGCTCTCCGGGCACATCGGCGGAGCGAACGACCTTGCCGAGAAGATCTCCGAAGGAATAGGTGCGGTCCCCATAATAACTACCGCAACGGATATCCACGGAAGATTTTCGGTCGATTCGTTTGCGGTAAAGAACAATTTGCATATCGGAAGTATGTCCGCGGCAAAAGACATATCGTCACAGATCGTTGATGATAAAAAAGTGGGGCTGGTTTCCGATGTTCCCATTTTGAACGGTGTGCCGCCGGAACTTGATCTCAACGGGAACGAAGACACGGGGATATTCATTTCATATTGTGCATCGAAGGGGCCATTCAAAAGAACTTTGAAACTGACCCCGAGATGCCATGTTCTCGGCATAGGATGCAGGAGAGGTGTTCCGGCGGACAGGATAGAGGTTCTCGTTGATGAGACACTGAAAAAAGAGAATATCTCGATCAAAAGTGTAAGAGCGGTAGCAAGCATCGACCTGAAAAATGATGAGCCGGGACTGAAAGAGTTCACCGATAAGATAAAAGCGGAGTCTCTGTTCTTTTCATCGGACGAGCTCGGGTCGCTTCCTGACATAGGATTCACGGCATCAGAAAGGGTGAAGACCGTCACGGGCGTGGACAACGTCTGCGAAAGAGCTGCATATGCGGCATCGAAGAACGGAGCAATGGTAGTAAAAAAGACCTCCAAAGACGGAGTTACGCTTGCAGTCATACGGGAGCCCGTGTGCTTGGATCTGATGAGGTGGTAAATTGCGGAACAAAGAGAGAGTCATATTGTTCGCGGGTACAACCGAAGGAAGAAGGATCGCACAATATCTAGATAATGCGGGCATAGATGTGTTAGCATGCGTGGCAACAGAGTTCGGGAGACAGTTCATTAAAGAAAGCGACCATGTTAAGGTCTCGTCGGAAAGGCTTGGCGGAGAAGGCATGAGGCGCATCATGAAAGAGGGCTGCTCATGCGTGATCGACGCTACCCATCCCTATGCCACCGTCATCACTGGAAAGATAAAAGAAGCCTGCGAAGAAACAGGCTCAGAATATATCCGCCTGATAAGATCCAAGAGCCGCGAATATGATGACATCACCATAGTGCCAGACGTCGCATCGGCAGTCGATCTTCTGAAAAACACCGAGGGGAACATCCTCGTTACGACGGGGAGCAAAGAGCTCGAGAAATACACTTCGATCGAAGATTATCAGAATAGGGTGTTCGCGAGGGTCCTCTCAATGCCAAATGCCTCGGAATCGTGTGCAAGATTGGGGTTCCAAGGGAGGAACCTGTTCTGTATGCAGGGGCCGTTCTGTGAAGAACTGAACTACGGCCTTCTGAAACAGGTCGATGCAAAATACATTGTAACAAAGGACTCTGGGGAACCTGGAGGATTTGAAGATAAGATCAGAGCTGCCCGCCGTGCGGGAACAAAGATAGTCTTGGTCGCAAGGCCGGAGGAAGATGATGGCTATTCGTTCGATGAGGTCATCAAGATGCTGAACAAAAAGTTCGCTATCCGCTCTATCCGGAAAGAGCCGCAATCTGAACGCAGAGTATCTGTGATAGGAATAGGCATGGGGAACGAGGACACGCTAACGATAGGTGCCAGAAGAGCTATCGATGAGGCCGACCTTCTTATCGGAGCAGATAGGATGATCAGATCCGTGTCTACCGGACAGGACTCATTTATTGAGTACAGGGCGGAGCAGACGATCACGTACATAAACGAACACCCCGAGTATGAAAGGATCGCCGTGCTGGTCTCCGGTGATGTCGGGTTCCAAAGCGCAGCGAAGAAGATAATCGAGAAGATCGATACTTCCGTATTTGAACTGGATGTCAAATGCGGCGTCTCTTCTGTTTCCTATTTGTGCTCACGTATCGGCTCATCCTGGGATGATGCATACCTTATGAGCTCGCACGGAAAGGAATCGAACATAGTCGGTGCCGTTCGCAGGCACAAAAAGGTGATATCTCTTCTTGACGGGGACAAAGGCGTTAGAGCAATGTGCAAAGACCTTGTCGAATACGGGCTTGACGGCGTCGAAGTTAAAGTAGGGCAGGATCTGGGTCAGGAAAATGAGAAGATAACGATGGGGAAACCGTCTGAACTCCTGGAAATGACATTCGGAACGCTTTGCATCGCAATGATCGAGAATCCGGACGCCGACGGCAGGAACCCGATCGGGATACATGATGATCTTTTTATAAGAGGTGATGCACCGATGACCAAGGAGGAGGTCAGGTCTTTGTCGATCGTCAAGCTCAAACTAGAGAGTGGATCGGTGCTGTACGATGTCGGTGCCGGGACCGGGTCTGTGGCAGTAGAATCTGCGCTGACTATACCGAACGGAAAGGTGTTTGCGATAGAGAAAGAGGAAGACGCCGCAGCCCTTATCGAACAGAACAAAAAGAAGTTCATGGTTCCAAACCTTGAGGTTGTAAGAGGCCTTGCGCCCGATGTTCTTAATGACCTTCCGGCGCCCACTCACGTTTTTATCGGAGGATCCTCCGGAAACCTCAAAGAGATAATGGAGGTCTGTCTGAGAAAGAACCCAATGGTGAGATTCGTCATCAACGCAATTACGTTGGAGACCGTATCCGAGATGATAAAGTGTTTTGCCGAGTTGGATGTGAAAGAGGGCGATATCATTTCAGTCAATATCGCCAGATCCAAAAAGGCCGGCAGGTATCACCTCATGAACGCACAGAATCCTATCTACATCGGCGTCTGCGTCGGAAATGCGGACAAAGATTGTTCCGGCTGATCGATTAGCATCAAAAAATAATTAAATGGCACTTTCGTGCCATTTGATTGTTTGTTCAAGGTACAAGTTTATGATACTTGTATGCCGGCTCTCCTTCGTTGAAACAGTACTTTATCTTGGTAAAGTTCTTCTTGAGAGCCTTCACATCCTCTTTCACTTTCTTCGGGTCCTCTTTCTTCTTGACCACCCGCGCAACGAGTTTGGCGACTTCTTTCATCTCGCTTTCTTTCATGCCTACTCTGGTAAGCTCCTGTGCGCCGAACCTTAAGCCTGAAGGCTTTACAGAGCTGGTATCGCTGGGAAGCATGTTCTTGTTGCAGATTATGTTCGCATCCTCGAGAAGCTGGGCGCAGTCCTTTCCGCCGCCGAATTTTGACACGTCCAACGCAATTGCGTGAGACCTCGTGAACCCGAGGTCGGGGCAGAGCACCGGGATACCCTCGGCATAAAGCGCTTCACCCAACGCTCTTGCGTTCTTGCAGGTCTGCGCGGCGTAGTCCTTTGCGAATACCTGCATCTCCGCAAGCGTCATCGCCAATGCCGCCATTGCATGAAGGTGGTGGCTTGATGTTACTCCGGGGAACACCGCTTTCTGGATCTTCTTCTCCTCTTCTTCGGTCAGGTTGGCGCCAAGGATCATTCCGTGGTTGGGGCCGGGGAAGGTCTTATGGGTCGATGATGAAACGATGTTCACGCCGTCTTCGAACGGTTTGTGGAACTTCCCTCCCGCGATAAGGCCGAGAACGTGCGCACAGTCCTCCCATACAAGACAGTCTATTTCGTTGAAAGTATCCATGAGCTCCTTTATCGGAGGAGGGAAAAGGAAAACAGAAAGACCGAATTGAGCGATCTTGGGTTTTTCTTTCTTCAGTACTTTTATCGCACCGTCCACATCTATGTTCATGTCCTCGACGTTGAAGGGGTAGTTCACAGAGCGTATCCCCCTCTGACCGAACGCACCGAACTCACAAGTGGATATGTGTGCACCTTGTGCGAGAGCGCATGTTGTTATTGTGTCGCCGGGGTTTGCAAAGGCAAAAAGAACGGCCATGTTAGCGACCGTTCCGGAGACCGGCCTGACGTCGGAGAATTCCGCTTCGAACAATTTCTTTGCTAACTCCATCGCTTTCAGTTCTACCTGGTCAACGTAAATGTTCCCCTGGTAGTATCTCTTTCCGGGGAGGCCTTCTGCATATCTGTCAGCAAAATCTGAGATGAGGATTTCTTTCGCAAGCGGGCTCATCAGATTCTCGGAAGCGATCATGGGAATGCATTCTTCGAACCACTTGTTGTGTTCCATTACTTTCTGCCTGATAAATCGGCCGTCGTCTGTCATCATAGTAATCTGTCACCTTGAATGCTATTTGTGTAAAAAAGATTGCCTTCTTTTTAATGTTAACAGCCTTTTTGACGATGGGAGGAAAAATACATCGGCCTAACCGAATTTGAATATGATCGGAGGAGGGCGGGCCTCCTCTGAATAAATTTTAAGGAAGTTTATAACTGGCGTTTTTCCAAGAACACATTGTCGGTTATCTCTCCTTTGGGTATGACATATTCCCCGTTAACATTCGGAAGAACGGTCTTCCAGGTAGCATCGTCGTCTTCCCCTATGCGATAGGCCATCTTTCCGGAATATCCTACCGCCTTGAACCTGTACTCGGATTTCCTGCGTACCTTATCATTGCCTTCTATGCCTGAGGAACTGTCCCAGATGACATCATAGCGCCTTCTGTAGAACAATATCAGCCACAGCAGTAAGATGATCAGGATGAGAAGTACGATTATGAACAATATCCATAAGAAGATACTGTTATCACCGACGGCACTGCTCTCACCGGCGGTCGAAAAGTACAGCTTCAGGTGCAGGGAGCTTCCGAGGTCGTTGAAGGTAAGCACGGAGCTTGTCTCAACATTCGGTGTCTCCCATTTGGCAAACTTATAGCCGTCTGCGGCGAACGCCCTTACCACAAGGTCGTCGCCTACCTGTAAGGTCACCGGTTCTGTGTATCTGTTGAAGCCTCCGCCATTTATGTTGTATTCTGCGTATCCGTCTCCCTTAACGATATCGATCGTCAGAGTGATCTCGTTGCCTCCCGGGCCTGCTGTGATGCTCTTCACTGCGATAGTGTGGTTGGACATCACGTTGGGGAAGGTGTACGATCCGCTGTCGATCTCGGTTTGTGTTAATGGATACAGACCATCTATCAGCACTTCGGTTATCTTGTAACCTTCCTTCGCCTTGAAGGCGAATGTCTGGCTGCCGCCCTGCTGCACCGTTACCTTTCCGCTCGGAGTTATTGTGGAACCGGAGTCGGCGGTCGCGGTGATGGTGTACTGCTTCGGTTCCGGCGGTGTGGGTATTATGGTGAACACCGCCGTGATGGTGTTCGCTCCTGTTGCAAGTTCATTGTAAGATACTTTGAGGTTTCCGCTTAGAGCATCGGCCGTCTTGTCGAACACAGTGCCATCGCCTGCCGTGAGAATCACGGATTTGATCTCCCATCCGGGTGCCGGCGATATGACAAAATTGTCTACGAATTGCGGATTACCCAATAGAGGCGGGTTCAGGATAATACTATATAAGGAACCCCCCAAACCATCCGGAATATAGAAGTCTCCGCTTCCGGAACTCTTTACATCAAGTTTCAGAGGTTTGTCCTTGAGCTCTGCCAGTATGACAACGTTGTATCCTTCTATCGGGACGCCTCCGCTCGATGTCGCGATAAGGGGTATTGTTATTATCAGACCATTATCTGCCCTTGTCGGCACCAAAAATACCGTGTTAGTACCTGGATCGGTTGCATTTGCGCCCATTGGCTGTATCACTGCCAACCAATTATAGTCATTATGGTCATAGGCAGCGCCGCCGATCTTGGCAGGATATGTGATAGTAAAACTGGACGTACCGGTCGTCCCGTCCACTGAATACCACACGCTGCTGTTCTGCAGACTGTATCCCGAATACTCCGGCATGACAGTTGCTTTGTTCGCTATATTGAGTTTAACAGTGTCTAACAGCGCCCCGATACGAACGGCGCCGCTCCTGTCCGTTAGGAATACCGCAGGCCCAACATACGTCCCATCATATTTCGAAACACCGATGGGGTTGGTCCCAATCACTGCATCCTTCCCGATCTGTATGAACTGTCCTTTATCAATTGACGGCGATATATTGTTATTTGAGCCTCCAATGGCGATATCTGCCCCATCGGTCACACTGGTGGCAAAGTTACCGCTGACCGTGCCGCCGTTCATTATGAACCTTCCTCCGGTTGTCACGCTTGTGGTCTTACCCGAGACGAACACGCCTCCGCCTATGCCGGGATACCCTGCAATCCCCGCATAGTTCCCGCTTATGGTGCCGCCGTTCATTATGAAGGTCGCACTGCGGGCAACACATACGCCGCCTCCGCCTGCCAGACCGGCGTCGGCCATATCTTTACATTGCGCGATATTACCGGATATCTCCCCGCCATACATTGTTAATGTGGCTGTGTAATTAAGGTATATAGCACCCCCTGCTCCATAGGCGGTGTTCCCTATTATCCTTGCACCGTCATATATGAATATCCGGGGATTGTTGTAGATTGCATACAGCGCACCGGCGTTGTTGCTCAGCGATATATTGTTGCTTATCTCGCCGTAGATGTTGAATTTGATATTAGTGGCATAGTTCAGGTATATAGCGCCTATATTCACCTTATTGCCTGAGATCTTGCCATCTTTACCAATGGTCGCGATGCAGTCCAGTCCTTGAGCGAAGCATATAGTCTGGCCTGAAACCACGTTGTTCGATATCTCTCCATTGATCAATAGTGTTCCGCGCGTACTGCCGCTGAAAAGGAATATCGACGAACCGCCTGTGTTGCCGCTTATTTTCCCGAAGAAATTTATTGTATTATCCTGACCGCTCTGAGATATGATGTAGTTCACGCCAGCTGAAACCGTGTTCCCGCTGAACTCGCCTGTTGAAGAAAAATTAAGAGCGTAATTGCTTCCGATAACATTATAGAATAACGGCTGTTTGAATGTGCAGTTGATTATCTTTCCCGTGAAGTTATACGTTCCTCCGCTCATATCAGAATAGATGTACTTTGCGTCGAACACATTGTATGGGGATGCAAGTGTGCTGCCGTCTATCGTTGTATCAAAGTTTAATGTCGCACCGCCCTGGAACCAGAGTGTTCCGAATAGGGACCCTGATGAACCGTTTGTGCCTTGGACATAGCTTCCTTCTTCTAAGTTCAGGATTCCGCCGTCCACCCTTATTGCGGATGCTCCGCCGATATTGATGATTTTCGCCCCTTCTCCGAGCGTTATCGTCGCTCTGTCCGAATATGCGGCCATCACCGCATCATAAACATATTTTGTTGTATCTACGGATGGATCATTATTCGAATCCCATGGATACTGGAATGCATATGGGCCGCCCGGAGCATTGCGATCGTCCAATGTTATATTCAAAAGGGTCAAAGATGACGTCTTTGAAGTATCGCTTGGACTTGCAGCCACTTCGATCATCGCGGGGTTGTACCAACCTCTCCTGTCAAAATGCTGAGCGAATACTGAAGCTCTTGAGATCGTTATGTTGCTTCCCGCCGCCCCCTCGATCGTTATGTGTTTATCTGCTACATAGATCAACTCATTCAAAACTATGTCTTGTGTGACAAGTATCGTGTCGCCGTTTTGGGCGCTATTGACAGCGTTAAGGAGACTTGTTTGGTCATTCACAGATACGGTCGCTCCTTGCGAATCATCAGACGTGATGACCGCAAATGAAGTTATGAACAGTAACGCTGCAATGCATGCTACTACGCTCACTTTATGATAAATATTCATCATATAAACCTCCCCCCAGGATATAGGGGGGGATATGTATGTTTAGATTATTAAACTTTTGAATGACATTTTTCTTTTTGGATTCGTTTAAAAAACAAAGCGGTCGGGAGACCTACAACACAATCAATCTTTTACAAATTCTTTAGTAGTATGACCGCATTCCACACTCACACCATGAATCAATATTCTAAAGTAAACGACATAGATGCGGCGCTCAGGGATATCAGAGCGGGGAAGATCGTGCTCGTTTACGATTTCGACGAGCGGGAGCGGGAGACCGATATGACCATAGCATCGGAATTCGTTACCCCGGCCGTTCTGAGAAAGATGAGGACGGACGCAGGCGGGCTGATATGCACAACGACCCCGAGCAAGACCGCAAAAGAATTGGGTCTTCCGTTCTTGTCTGACGTGTTCTGGAACAACAGGAATGAATATCCTCTTCTCGGCCTCATGGCACCAAACGACATACCTTACGATCACACGAAATCCTCATTCGGGATCACCATCAATCACAGGAGAACGTATACCGGGATAACAGACAACGACCGCGCCCTGACGATAAAGGAATATGTTAACACGATATTCAAGGATGCTCCGGCTGAAGACAGGATTAGGGACCTGGGAGAGCATTTCAGAGCGCCGGGCCACGTACATCTTCTGAACACCACCTCCAAATTACTGAAAACAAGACACGGGCACACCGAATTGTGCACTGCGCTGATGTACATGGCGGGCGTCAAGCCGTCGGCGACTATATGCGAGATCATGGGCGACAACGGTTCATCCAGACCGAAAGAGTGGGTCATCGATTATGCAAAAAAGAATGACCTTAGTTTTGTTACCGGCCAACAGGTGATCGATGCCTGGGAATATTTTATTAACAGAACAGGAATGGATGTGTGATATCATGGTCAGGGTCATGGCTTCGGGTGTGTTCGATATACTTCACACGGGCCATATCTCGTATCTTCAGCAGGCAAAAGCACTTGGCGACGAGTTGATCGTGGTGGTCGCATGCGATGCCACGGTCCGAAAGAACAAACACGAACCTATTACACCGGAGAAGATGAGGGTCGCCATTGTCGATTCTCTGAAACCGGTCGATGAAGCTATACTCGGTAAAGAAGGGGATATTTTCAACGTTGTACGGGAGATATCCCCCGACATGATCGTGCTCGGTTTCGATCAGGCGTTCACCGAACGAGAATTAAAAAAGAAGCTCGAAGAGCATGGTCTGGGACACATCAAAGTCATGAGAGCGACAGAATATGCAGAAGACCTTACCGCAACAAGAAAGATAGTCGCTAAGATCAGAAAACTGGAGGGTGAGAAATGAAGATCATCGGCATCGCCGACACCACCTTCGCCAGATTCGACATGGCTTCTGCTGCGATCAACGAGCTTGAGAGGACCGGGACGGGATTCAGGATAGAGAGATATACCGTTCCCGGAGTGAAGGACCTTCCTGTCGCATGCAAGATCCTCATCGAAGAAAGAAAATGCGACATTGTTCTGGCGCTCGGTATGCCGGGGCCGATGGAAAAGGACAAAATGTGCGCACATGAGGCATCAACGGGGCTGATAAGGGCGCAGCTGATGACCAACAAGCACATCATCGAAGTGTTCGTCCATATGGACGAAGCAAAGGACGATAAAGAATTAGCTTTCCTGTCCGACAGCAGGACGAGGGAGCATGCGATTAACGTTTATGACCTGCTGTTCAGGCCCGAGAAGCTCAGGCGCAACGCCGGCACAGGTCAAAGGCAGGGATTTGCGGATGCGGGTCCGATAAGATCGAGGTGAGAATATGAAAGCATATAAGATAGGAATGGTGGCGGCGGAGTTCAACTTCGATGTCACGTCTATGATGATAGAGAGAGCAAAGGCAGAGGCAGAGTTCCTCGGAGTGGAAATAAGCAAGACGATAATGGTCCCGGGCGTGTACGAGATACCGCTTGCGGTGAAAGCACTGCTTGAGAGGACCGACGTGGATGCCGTGATCACTCTGGGGGCGGTCATTAAAGGTGAGACAAAGCACGACGAGGTCGTGATCGCGCAGGCATCAAGGCTTGTAGCGGACCTTCAGCTGAAATACGACAAACCGGTCGCATTCGGCATCACAGGGCCGGATATGACGCAGCTGCAGGCGATGGACCGCATCGAGAAAGGAAGAGATGTTGTCGACGCGGCAGTGAAGATGCTGAAAAGACTTGAAAAAGTTTGATGCCGCTATGCCGGGATGGGGGTCGCCGACATGTCGGAGCACATGGAGTATATTCTACCCTATGGCCGCACATTAGAGAATGGGGCTCGGGGGCTCTCACGGAGTGAAAGTTACTTCTTCTTTTTTCCCTTTATGACATAATAATACACAAGTTCGAGTATGACCACGATCGCAATCACTAAGGCCACTGCGATCAGCGCTATTTTCAATACGCCGTTGCTTGATCCGGATCCCGATGCGTTATCATTGAGCATCGAATCCGAATAAACGCCCTCGACGGAGATGTTTTTGTTCTCTGTTATGTTCGAGATACTGTACACTCCATCTATCGGGTTCAGCGTAGCTCCGTTCACTTTCACGACTGGGGATGATTTATTGTAATCTTTATTGAGGGCCAGTTTGAACGAGAACGATCCTCCGCTTTGCACTAAAAACACGGATCCTTCCGTCGGCGATATCGCAAATCCGGGACCAGCAGGCAAGCCGACATTGTACAGACCGGGGTCTGCCGATGCCTTGACAGTTAAAGTACAAATTGCTGTGTAGCCGCCGTCGTTGGTCATTGCCGAGACCAATACTGTTCCAGCCTTTATTGCCTTGATCAAACCGTTGCTGCTGATGGTCGCAACGGACTCGTCGGATATACGCCATGTTACAACCTTATTTGTCGCATCTGACGGCGAGATCGCCGCGACCAGAGTTGTGTTGTTGCTGCCTGCAGACAATGTCAAAGAAGTATTGCTCAGATATATGCCTTTGACCTTTGTTGAGGCGGGTCCGCCTGTTACATTGATCGTACATGTTGATATCTTGGCGCCTTTCGCTGCGGCGACGGTTATTATTGCCGTTCCGGGTGACTTTCCTGTGACGACTCCGTTCTGATCGACCGTCGCGATGCTTGGGTCGGACGATGACCAAACTACCTCCAGATCGGTGGCATTGGAGGGGATGATCTTTGCGGTAAGCTTCCCCGTTTCGTTGAACCTGATATCCATAGAGAACCAGTCCAGATCTACTTCGTGGACCTCGATCACATTTACCACATCAAAATATGCGGTGGCTGAGACGGTCTTTTTCCCGAGATCTGAGGCAGTTACCTGAACTTGATATCCCGTGTTCTCGGCAAGGGGTACTTTGATCCTTGAAGTAAAATCACCGGTCGATTCATCATATATCACAACGCCGGAAGCAAGAGTCATTCCGTTCTTGTTGCAGACGTCCACCGATACCTGATATTTGTTCGGTACATTTCCGGTGACGTTCACGTACGTTCCGTCGTAAGAAGCCTCTAAGGAAGTGAAGTCGCTGTCGTCGGCAGACACAACAGATGCTGCTAAGACTGACAAAAGAGCAAATATGCCCAATATTGCGAACGCGACCAACAATTTATGTTTCATTTCAGCCCCCCTCTTACGGCCGCCGCTGCAGTTTCGGTACACCGCTTTCGAATAGTACTTCCAATAGCCATCGGAACCGTCGGCGATGACATTCCGCTCAGAGTATTTGATTGTATCACTACAGAACCAGAATCCCTTTGATCTCACACTTTTGAAAATGGGAACGTAATAACTATAGCCGCCGCCCTTTATGTTTCATTCCCAAACCTATAGGCTCATTGTGGAAGCGATCCACAAAAGGAAGGGGTCAAACAGAACGAACGCATCCTTGATTTCATGAACGGAAGCGAACTTATAGCCAATCTGTTCCGAATAACTCAAGCTGAAGAAAGGATCCGCAGCGATAATATAAGGACAGAGAGAATATCAATGATGTACGTTTCGAGACGGGGAAGATCGTCAGGAATGCCATCGAGCAGATGAGGGGAACAATGCCCGTGGATCGGCCGACACCGGGGACCGGCATTACTGAGATAGGGCATGAACAAATCAACGCAATGAAAAAGAAAGAGAACAAGATGTCGGACGAATGATCTGTGGGTTGTGCGTTCGGATCTGTTCTGAAGGTCTGACACACGCGTCCAAAAAACCGACGTTACACTATCCCTTTTAAATACTATATAGTAAATACAGTCTTTCAAGGGAAACACTGATTCCCTGTTCACTGAATCACTATCACAATAAACATCGTCCGAGGACGATAGGTCAAAAAAGGTGCCGTTGAGTAAACTCCGGCCGTAAAAAGACAAAAGTAATAGGGTGGGAAAAAGAAGCTCCTCCGCGCAGTGCGGACAGAGCTGAACAAACAGCAGAGCAGGCAATAGTTTTTCTCATAAAGCCAAAAAAAGAATAAAGGGGGCTTAACAAATGAACATTGATCCGAACGCAACGAAATATATGATAAAAGCGAAGATCACAGCAGACGGCATCGTCGAAAAACCCGACGTCGTCGGCGCCATCTTCGGACAGACAGAAGGACTTTTGGGAGAAGATCTCGATCTCAGGGATCTCCAGAAGACGGGAAGGATAGGAAGGATCGAGGTGGAGGTCGTTTCCAAAGGCGGAAAGTCCGAGGGAATTGTCTACGTCTCATCCAGTCTCGACCAGGTCGAGACTGTCCTGATAGCATCTTCTCTTGAAACGATTGACAGGGTCGGTCCCTGCAAAGCGAACATCAGGGTCCTCGGTATAGAGGATGTCCGCGTGATAAAGAGAGAGAAAGTGGTCGAGCGTGCGAAAGAGCTGCTCAACGATATGATCTCTCAATCGAAGGGATCGTCCGCAGACCTTACGTTAAGCATAAGGCAGAGCATACAGGTCGAGGAGATCACAACATACGGCAAGGATAAATGCCCGGCGGGCCCGGGAATAAAGGATTCCGAATCATTAATAATAGTCGAGGGCAGATCCGATGTCCTTAACCTTCTGAAAGCGGGAATAAAGAACGCCATCGCCGTTGAGGGAACGAACATCCCGCAGACGGTCAGGGATCTCTCCCGTGAGAAGGTCACCACCGCATTCGTCGACGGCGACAGAGGCGGAGAATTGATCCTCAGAGAGCTTTTCCAGACCTCCGAGATAGACTTCGTAGCCCGTGCGCCGCGTGCACACGAGGTCGAAGAACTGTCATCCAAACAGTTGGTTAAGTGCCTGCGCAACAAGGTCCCCGGCGACCAGTACATGGAGATGAACGGGCTCGTCACCGAAGAGAAGGAACTCTCCTCTAACGACGAAGAAAGATCGAAGGTCCGCGAGGCGCGTGAACCGCGCGACGACCGCAACAACAAGAGAGACCGCAACGAAAAAGGCCTGAGGCGCGAGCGCGAACAGGACGAACAGGAGTCCAGAAAGGGACGCGGCCACGACCGCCATGACGACGACTCTAAGAAAGGTCAGGGACGCGACAGATTCAATTCCAACAACGTTGAGAAGTTCAGGAAGAAGACGGAAGAGCCTGCGAAGGAAGAGCCTTCCGAAGAAGCCGATGTGGAAAGCGACGAACCGAAGGAGGAAAGACCCAGAAAAGGACGTGCGCCCAGATCCAACGACGACGATAATAAAAAACAGGCTGCGGGAAGAAGCCTCCGCGGAAAGAAGGACAGGAACACCAAGACCCTATCTCCCGAGCAGGAGGCCTTCAGAGATATGCTCCTGGATATGTCCTCGACCCACAACGCCAAACTGCTCTCCGAGGACAACTCAGTGATCAAGGAGATCGCTGTGAAGAATCTCGTCAACTCTCTCAAGGACGGTGTGGAGAGCATCTCCTCCATTGTCTTCGACGGAGTGATATCACAGAGGATTCTGGATGTTTCGATCGAAAAAGGAATAAGGACGATCGTGGGAACACGCAAAGGCAACATCACCAAGATGCCTGCCGACGTCGCAATCTTTACCAAAGAAGACCTGTATTAAGGTGACACATGAAGGGCAAAAAAGCGGCTGATTCATGGGAAGAGATCAAAGGGGTCGAAAGCACGGGAGATATTATCATCCCCTCCGACCCCCTTGACCGCGTCCTCGGTCAGGAAGAGGCGATACACCTTGCGAAGATCGCTGCGATCCAACGCAGACATCTTCTTCTGGTGGGTCCTCCCGGTACCGGAAAGTCCATGATCGCCCGCGCCCTTTCCATGAACCTTCCCAAACCAAAAGAGGAGATCAGGATCGTCAAGAATCCTGAGAATCCTGAAAGACCTTTTTTAGAGGTGCTTGACGAAAGCCAGGTGAACGACGAGGACAGCATAAGAGCGGAATCCGTCGGTAAGCTTCTGAGACCGGAGGATGTTCAGAGGAACATCGCAGAAAGATTGGGATATCTGTGCAAGAACTGCGGGAAATATTCCCTTCCCGCCGACACCACGTGTCCTTTCTGCAGCAAGAGCAAGATGGATACCGGTCCCAACTCCAACCCGTTCGGCGATCTGCTGAGCGGAATGCTTGAGGCGGCGATGCCTCAGGGCGTCACCACCGGAAGGGAGCGCGTACACACCACAAGAACTCTTCCGGACGGGACCGAGGAGATGATCATCTTCGAGCGTGCGGGGGACCGCATAAGGCAGCTGGACAGCAAAGCCCTCGAAAAGAGGAACCAGCTTAACAAGAAATCCAACCAGAAGGTTCTGGTGAAGCTTAACAGGAATCCCTTTGTACTTGCGACCGGCGCATCCGAGACCGAACTTCTCGGGGACGTCAGACATGATCCGTACGGAGGCCATGAGAAACTCGGCAGCCCGGCTTATGAAAGGGTGACCGCGGGATCCATTCACGAAGCTCACGAGGGGATCCTTTTTATTGATGAGATCTCACATCTCGGTAATCTGCAGAGATACATCCTGACGGCAATGCAGGAGAAGAAATTCCCCATCGTAGGACATAACCCTCAATCAGCAGGCGCAAGCGTCAAGGTGGAAGATGTCCCGTGCGATTTCATTCTTGTCGCCGCATGCAACATTCAGGACCTGGAGAACATACTCTCACCATTGAGGTCCAGGATAATCGGCGGAGGATATGAGATACTGGTCGACACCGCAATGCCCGACAACCCGCGCAACCGCGCCAAATATGCACAATTCGTCGCTCAAGAGGTTCTCATGGACGGACACATCCCTCATGCCACCATCGAAGCGGTGGAGGCCATCATCGCAGAAGGCAGACACCGTGCCAAATCCGACAACCAGCCCAACGCGCTCACATTACGGCTGAGGGAACTCGGAGGCTTGATCAGAGCGGCAGGAGATATCGCTGTTATGGAGAACGCACCGCTGATAACCGCAAACATGATCAGAGAGGCCAGAAAGAGGTCCAGACCCGTTGAGGATCAGATCAAAGAGAGATACGGCTCATACATGAAGGGTGTTTCGAAGGACGTTTCCGGTGCGCAAAAAGAAAAGTCACAGTACTACTTCGAGAACGAACATCTCGACGACCAGATGTTCAACTGATCACCGGTCATATCGATCGTCCTCTTTTTCATAGTCTGTTCTCAACGCAACGTGCATGGGTGAATACATGCTCATTCGGCAGATAGGATACAAAGATTTTTCAAACCCTTCAATCGATACAAGGGCATGGCTACAAGAACCGTGAACAAGCTTGTCAGGGACAAAATACCAAGCTTCATTATGGAGAACGGAGAGATGCCGAATTTCAGGATACTTGATGATGATGAGTTCCTTGAAGCGCTTAATGAAAAATTGCTCGAAGAAGTGGCAGAATATCAGGAATCAGGGGACCTTGACGAGCTGGCCGACATTCTGCAGGTGATATGCTCGATAGCCGAGATACTCGGCGGCGGATTCAGAGAACTGGAATACCTTAAGGATGAGAAGGCCGTAGAACGCGGCGGATTCAGATCCAGATTGTTCCTGGAATCCATCGACGATATGAAGAGGTCATGATCTGTAAACACTGCATATCATCCTGACGGCGTTCCCGCCGTCGTTGTAAAAATTTTCCAAGTACTCAATGGGAACAAATCCCATTTTCTTATAGAATTCGGCTGCGATCTTGTTCGAATCCCTTAATTCCAACTGTATGTTGTGTCTGCCGTCCATCATGCTGCGGATCCTGAACTCCTCCATCAGTCTTCTTCCGACGCCTTTCTTCCTATATCTCGGATCGACGGCAAAAAGCGATATGGTCGATTTGTCTGTTGTGAGCCTTGCCCCTGACAGGAACCCCGCAATGTCTCCGAATTCGTTCACAGCGACCAGCTGTCCTGACGGCCACCCGGTGATGAAGAGAAAGAACACTTCTTTGACAAATATCTCGTCAAGTGAAGAGCATAGTATCTCGTACGCCCCTTCAATGTCCGAGACCTGCATCTGTCTTATCAACACAGCGGCGTATTGTCTTTCATGGATTATTATTCCTCCTCCTGATCACCGCCCCGACACCGGCAATGGCGGCAACTCCCGCCGCTACCGGTATCCAGTTGACTTTGTTCTCGGAAGACGGCATCGCGATGGGCTCTACCGCATAATCACAGACGGCAGTGTAACCTGTTCCGTCCATTGACACTCTGACCGTGTGAACACCTTCGTGAAGGCCTTTGCAGACTATCTTATTGATTGGTGAGGTCCTCAGTGTGCCGTCCCCGAGTACATCCCAAGTGTAAGCGGAATCCTCAGGGCCCGAGACCGTAAAGACATATATCCGATCCCCATCGATCTCAAACGTATCAATTGTGATCTCCAGACCTATTTCGGCGACAGTGTGCTCGTTAACCCCCCAATCGTCTATGAACAATCCTGCAAAGAAATCGGTCACTTCGGGGGAATCGATAACGACCGCGAACTCCCTGTTATTCTGGAACGAGCTTTCCGTCCAGTTCACTGAACCTACCCACACTTTGTCGTCGATTATCACCCCTTTGTTATGGATCAGTGAGAACTCCTCTTTGCCGGCTATAGATATCGCTTTGGTTCCTGTCGTGCTATTTATCATATTTATGATTTCATCCCTGCTTTTGGCGGATGCATCGAGAATGAACCTTGCATCGACCCCTCTTTCCGCGGCGGCTGACAACCATCCGACCGGCGATCGGTCATCTATCGTGCAGAAAGAGCTTCCGAGGTCCATCTGCTCTGAGTAAACTCTCGATCCTGCATTCTCAATGAAATATCTCATTGCCGTCAGAGAGTAATCGGGGGAGATTATCGGCATGACCTTTGCCTCATATCTCATTATCTCGCATTGCTCCGGTGCACTGTATGTCAACGTACCGGCATAGGGTTTGAGACCCGGGTAGCATTGCAAAAGCGGACGGACGTCCCCAAATTCGAGATTCATGTCGCTGAAGAACACATCCCTCATATACTCTGAAAGCTCGCCGCTTTCGATTGCGGCCCCCCATCCGCGGTTCGAACAGTTCTCGCTAAGGTTCCCGGCCGTCCAGTTCTCTGATGTCACGATCACTTTCTTTCCGTCGATGACAGCATACTTATTATGAAAATAGGCATAGCGTTCATAGTTCCCGGCGACGGGGTCGTCGATCAGATACACCTCGGCCCCGGCGTCGACCAACGATCTCATCAGTGTGAGCTCTGTGCTGATGTCGTTTCCGAGCGGCGCACCGTCCAGGAGGATGCGGACCTTCACTCCTTTCGCCGACAACCCGCAAAGCAACGCGACCAGATTTACGTTTGTCAACAGGTAGTTTGCTATAAGTATCTCTCGATCGGCATTCTCGATCTCTTTGAAAATCGGAGTGCCCTGAGATTCGGGGAAACTGAACGGAGAAACAACAGAATCAAAGTACAGCTCCGGGTCGAAGGAATGATTCGTCAGACCCGGTTTTGTGTATATCCAGTCTGCTGCTGTATCAGTATCGTTCGAGCCTATTCTGAGTACATATTTATTTGTAGGAAGAGGGACCGGATCCCCCGACCAACCTATTTCCATATGCTTCTCGCCGTAGCAGACCGCATCCCGAAGGATACCGTTACGATACAGCGATATGTCGTCTCCCGTATTCGCAAGTATGAAACTGCCTTTCTTTTGGATCCGTTCATCGCCGAACGTTGTTGTGTTGCCTCTTCCTGAGAACCAATCGTCTGCGCCGACGGCCTTTACGAGTGTCAGCCTTGCGCCGGATGCTATCTTGATCCCGCTTATGAAAGTGAGCGTACCTTCTCCGTCCGATATCGACCACCCTTTCAGATCCACATCCCCATCGCCGTAATTGAATAACGATAATCCTTCATAGTTACCAAAGGGATTGATCTCATACAGCAGCACCTTCTCCGCCGTTTCGGACGAAGAATCCCCGGACGCCATCACAGGAAATATGATGATCAGGGATAGAAAAATCACGATTGATGTTCTTCGCATGACCCGTCCTACGGACAGAGAATATAAAGAAGGGGGACCGTACAGTTATACTACGTTCCCATTTCAGAGATGTTTCACAAGATCCATCAGAGCGACCCTCGGATCTTTTGCTTTGACCACTCCCGAAGCGAGAAGCACGCCGGATGTTCCGAGCTCGATCGCTTTCAGAACATCTTCGCCTGTCTTGATGCCCGCACCGCAGAGTACCGCTATCGAACCGTTCACCCCTTTCACGGCATCGACGGTCTCCTCGATTATTCTCGGGTTGGCTGATGTAACGGAAATATTCCCTCCGATAAGCTCCGGAGGTTCGACCGCAACGAAGTCGGGTCTGAACTCCGCGACCTGTGTTGCCGCCTGAACATTATCCGCACACACTATGGTGACCAGTTTGACGCCTTTCGAAAGCTCGACACACTCGCCGATCTGATTCTTTGCCACCTTGTGTTCCGAATGGTTTATCAATGTGCCTACGGCGCCGCAGCCCTTTACCATGGAGGGCGTGATCCACCCTGTAGCAGAGCCTGGTGCGCGGGGATCGACATTCTGTGACAGTACCGGTATCGAGACTGTTCTGGCTATGTAGCTGAGATCGACCGTTGGAGGACAGATAGATATCGCGATCCCGGTCTCTTCAGAAACAGATTCGCACGCCCTTGCGAGCTCCATTGCGCCCTCTTTCTCGACCTCCCCATATGCCTTAAAGTTCACCACGATGGCCGGTTTGGATATCCTTTTCATCAAGTTTATCAAACCTCTTCTCTTTTTTCATTCGACATCTTTCTTTTTCTTTGTGACGGACTTCACGGGCTTCTCGTCGACGCTCTCGAACCTTGACTTAAGCTCTTTGATAACTTCCGGCCTGGACGTGTATTCCATTTCTTCCGCGGGCAGTATCGAAGGTGTGAACGGACCCTGTGTCCTGAGGAATTTGCTTGTTTTGATAGCATTCGCACGTGCGGAGTCGAATGTCGGGTTCCCGAAGAAGTCGACCGGTATGTGGTCCCCTCCCTTTGTGTTGAGAGGCTCGAGTCCCTGGAGTTTGCCGTTGTTGAGCTGAAATCCGAGACAGCATATTCTCGGAGGTCCGTCGAAGTATGTCGGATCGGAATCCTCCGGAGAGCATGGGTAGAATGTTCCGTAGTGGGAGCCTCTCATCCATCCGCCGGCGATCCAGGACGTCATGAGGAACGGCTGAGTATACTCTCCGACGGAGGGAAGACCGCTTTGGCTCCTGCAGATGCAGACCGGGTCGTCCTTCCCGACGTATTTCCCTGCGGTCATGTTGAGTTTGTCCGTTGAGACGACACATGCGGGGCCGATGCCGGCCCTTGAAGAGACCCTCTTTATCGCATATCTTGAGGTGTCCCCGAGAAGAGCGAGTATATTAAGCGTCTCTTCCGGTGATGACATCACGACCTTTTTGTGATCCAGAACATCATGTATCTCAACGTCGAATCCTTTCTTCGCTCTTGCGTCTACGACCAATCCTGTGGTCGTGAAGGGATCCAGATAGATCCTGGACAGTATCGGAGAATATGCGGACGGTTCTGTTTTGTCTGCCATGAAGAAAAGCATAGGTTCTGAGCCCCTCTCTTCGAATGTCATCTCTGCGGACCCGGGGCCCGCACCCTTTACATTTCCCGAGAATGCGTCAGTCAGTATGTCTTGGCCTGCGGCGTAGAGTTTCATGGATTTGGCGATCTTCGTTGCTTCCTGGAAACAATCCCATGCCGCACCGTGTATCTCTTTGTTGTTCTCGCCTTTATAGTGGGTCATGAAGAGATTGATATCATCTCCGACCCGTGTTACATAGAAATCTTCAAGGACACCTTGTTTCTGTTTTTCAGTAAGAATTTTCTTTGCAGCCTGCATCATAGAGGGATGCGGCCTCGAATGTCCGACGACCGATCCAACATCCGCTTTTATGACTGACACTGTGACTTTCTCTTTAACCATGGCTTCACCATATCTCTTCTCTTATAGAGTGTAAAGATTGCCATTTATAATAATGTTTATCTAATAAGAAAGGCCGACATAAACGCCTGTCTCTGAGGCATGTCGATAAGGACGCCTTTCTATAGATTAACAACGCCGATTCGAAGCGGGGGCTGCGATGCCGTACATAAAGTTATTTATTATATGCAGGTCTAATCAGGCATGTTTCAAATGACCTCTATCAGAGACTCCGGGAATATCAGCAAAGAAGACGGGATCGTGACCGTGAAAGGATGGGTCCAGGATACCAGGAACCTTGGCGGCATATCTTTTATCACGTTGAGGGACCGTCACGGCACCCTTCAGATAACTATGCCCAAGAAGAAGATCGAACCTGAACTTTTCAATTCACTGACCAGATTACCCAGGGAATCTGTGATCGCAGTTACCGGAGAGGTGAAAGAGAGCAATCAGACCACTATAGGCGTTGAGCTCATACCCTCATCGTTCATACTTTACAGCGAGGCAGGCGTTCCGCTTCCGATGGGAGTTATCGATAAGGTCAACGTAGAAATGGATACCCGCCTCAACAACAGGTTCATGGACCTCAGGAAACCTGAGATAAGAGCTGTCTTCGAGATCCGATCGTTGGTGATCGAGCTCATCTCGGAAGCGATGAGAGAGAACGGATTCGTGAACATCAACACCCCGAAAATAGGGGCTTCAGGAGCGGAGGGCGGAGCGACATTGTTCAGCGTTGACTATTTCGGAAAACCTGCGTATCTGGCACAGAGCCCCCAATTATACAAACAAATGCTGATGTCCACCGGCCTTGACAGGGTCTTCGAATTGGGCCCCGCATTCAGAGCTGAACATTCGAACACGAACCGCCACGTGACAGAGTTCCTGTCGTTCGATGGGGAGATGGCCTGGATCGACCGCGAAGAGGACATAATGGCGATGATAGAGAAGATCGTCGACCATGTCCTCGTCAATCTGAAGATCAGAGGTAAGAAGTATTTGGACATACTGGGAAAAGAGATAGATGTTCCGAAAAGACCGTATCCCCTCCTCACCTATACAGAATGCCTGAAGATGGTCATTGAGCACGGCCTTCCCCTTAAGGACGGCGACGATCTTGGGACCGAGGGAGAGAAGATAATCGGCGACATAATGGCCGAGAAAGGCAACGAACTTTACTTCATCATCGAATATCCCGAGGAAGCGAAGCCATTCTACATAATGGAAAAGGACGGGACCGCATTATCTTTCTCATTCGATCTCGATTACAAAGGTCAAGAGATATCTTCCGGAGGACAAAGAGAGCACAGATACCCGGAACTCGTCAGAAGGATGGAGAAGAAGGGCCTGAGACCGGAAGACTTCGGGTCCTATCTCGATGCTTTCAAGTACGGTATGCCGCCGCACGGCGGATGGGGCATCGGAGTCGACCGTTTGGTAACGAAGATCTTGGACCTTCCGAACGTCAGGGAAGCTATCTTGTTCCCCAGAGACATCAGCAGACTTACCCCGTAAACTCATTTTCGTACTTTCGGGTACTTTCGGCCACCCCCCAAACAACTTTTTATTCTATCACCATAGATAAGGTTCAGCATGGGCTATATCTCACATCCGAAGATCGTTCCCGATAAAGTGGAAGAAAGAAAGTACCAGATGACCCTGGCAAAGGATTGTCTAAATACGGACACTCTGGTCGTATTGCCTACCGGTCTCGGAAAGACGATAATAGCCCTTTACACAACGGCGGTTGTCCTGAGCGAGAGTAAAAAGGTCCTTTTGATGGCCCCTACGAAACCGTTGGTCGACCAGCACACCTCTGTTTTCTCGGAACTTCTTGTAGACACGAAGATAGGAATAATGAACGGCCTTATGAAAGCGGAAACGAGACAGAAGATCGTTGAGAGCAACGAACTTATCGTCTCGACCCCGCAATGCATCGCCAACGATCTGGAGAATGGGATGTACGACATGGATGATTTCGGTCTGGTGATCTACGACGAAGCTCACAGAGGCACAGGGAACTACGCATACGTCACAGTTGCGGCACACTGCACCGAGAAGAGCATATCCATGGGCCTCACGGCATCTCCCGGAAGCGACATAAAAAAAGTGGAAGAGGTCTGCAGGAACCTCAGGTTCGTGCGTATAGAGATCAGGACCGAAGAAGACCCGGATGTCGCGCCTTACATACACGACACGTATGTCAAAAAGATAGAAGTGAACCTGCCGAAAGAACTTCTGGACATTATCGATGTTTGGAAAGCCCTTCTTGACTATTATTTCAAAGAACTGAAGGACCTAAGACTGGTAAAAGAGAACTGGCCTCCTTCGAGGACCCATATGCTCATGATCGGGGAAAGCGTCCAAAAAAGATTGAGGAGGGGGGAACGTTCCATTACGCTCTACCGCGGACTTACCGTACAGTCGATCTGCATGAAGATACTGCATGCCATAGAGCTTGCGGAGACCCAGGGGATGAGTCCTCTCCGCCTCTATATGGCCAAACTGAACGAGGATGCCCTTGCGCCGAAGGGGAACAAGGGCGGCAAAGAACTCGTTGCGAGAAAGGAATATCTTGAGGTCTGGAACATGGCGTCAGAGAGCAAGATCGAACATCCCAAGGTCTCAAAATTGATGAGCCTTGTGAGCCAGATCCTGAATTCCGATACCTCATCAAAGGTAATGGTCTTCACGCAATACCGCGATACCTGCGATGTTCTGATCGAGAAACTCTCAGGCATAGAGGTAGCAAAGGTAGGCAAACTCATCGGCCAGTCCAACGGAGGTCTGCGGCAGAAAGAGCAGATCGGGATATTAGATGAATTCAGGACCGGCGCGAAGAATGTTATCGTCGCCACTTCGGTGGGAGAGGAGGGACTGGATGTTGCCAGCACGAATGCGGTGATATTCTATGAGCCCGTACCTTCGGAAATAAGAACGATACAGAGACGCGGACGCACCGGAAGGAAGAACGACGGAGAGGTGTTCGTCCTTATAGCCAAAGGCACCATGGATGAGGTCTTTGAGAATTCAAGTAAGAAAAAAGAGGACCAAATGCGTTCAAGACTGGATAAACTGAACAAAGAACTCTCCTATTTAAGAAAAGAAGGGCAGTGGAAACTGGGAGATTTCTAAATAGGCCTAAGATATAGGTGGGCATATGCTGTATTCCGATATCGCAGATGTGTTCGACAGATTAGAGGGGACGAGCAGCCGCCTCGAGATGACGTCCATCTTCTCGGATTTCTTCAAAGGACTTGACCCCGGTTCGTTAAGGAAGATAGTTTATCTTTCACAGGGAAGACTCCACCCTGATTTCTATAACGCGGAATTGGGGATGGCGGATAAGCTTGTTCTGCGGGCGATATCATTCACGGCCGGCGTTTCCGAAAGTAAGATGGATGAACTCTGGAAGAAGGAGGGGGACCCCGGGAAGATCGCAGAGACCCTGATGAAGAACAGAAAACAAGCATCGCTGTTCTCCGAGCCTCTTACCCTTGAAAAAGTTCTCAAGAACCTCACTATGATCGAAAGCGCAGAAGGAAGAGATTCTCAAGATAAGAAAATGAAGTTGTTGTCTAACCTTCTGATGGATTCCAATCCCGTCGAAGCAAGGTATCTGTGCCGCATCGTCACCGGAAGGATGAGGATAGGTGCCGGGTCGATGACCATACTTGATGCCTTGGCTGAGGCTTTCGGTACAAAAGAGGACCGACCGGATATAGAGAGGGGATTCAACATCACATGCGACCTGGGCTTTGTGGCAGAGACGCTGGCTATAGGCGGCGTTGAGGCCGTCAAAAAAATGAAGGTCACGGTCGGCAATCCGATAAAGGTCATGCTGGCCGAACGTCTGCCTTCCATCTCTCTCATCATGGACCGCATGGGCGGAAGGTGCGCAATGGAGTTCAAATATGATGGGATAAGGGTGCAGGCGCATATAGATAGGGATTCCGTGAAGTTATATTCCAGACGTTTAGAGGATATGACCTCGAACTTCCCCGATATCGCGGCGGAGCTCAGAAAACAATGCAGAGCGGAAAGAGCGATCATCGAGGGAGAATGCGTTGCGATAGACAAAGACGGGAACATGCTTCCCTTCCAGAATGTTACGCACCGCAGAAAGAAGCACGGAATGGATCAGGCTGTTGAGGATTACCCGGTGAAGATATTCATGTTCGATATTCTGTCTGTTGACGATGAGGATATGACCCTCCGGCCTCTCGGTGAGAGAAGATCGAAATTGAACGAAACATTCGGCCTTTCCGACATGATACAACTGACCACAATGGAAGTGGTGAACAGCCCGGAAGAGGGCGAGGATTTCTTCAACCGTGCGCTGGGAAAGAAGTGCGAGGGGATAATGGCAAAGTCATTGTCCCAGGAGTCTGTTTACAGGGCCGGTTCGAGAGGTTTCCTTTGGATAAAATACAAGAAGGATTACGAAGAGGCACTCACAGATTCGTTCGATCTCGTTGTGGTGGGAGCATTCCACGGAAGAGGGAAAAGAGCCGGCAAATACGGTGCTCTGTTGATGGCGGCATTTGACGATGAATCCGGAAAATACTGCACCGTCTGCAAACTCGGGACCGGTTTTGATGATGCATTCCTTGCGGGTATGCCGGATATGCTTGACGAGTACCTCAGCGAAACTCACCCGAGTACGGTCGATGCCGAAATGATACCCGATGTGTGGTTCCTCCCCACGGTCATATTGGAAGTGGTGGCTGCGGAGATCAGTTTGAGCCCGATACACACGGCAGCAAAAAGTATCATGAAGGACAATGCGGGTCTTGGTCTGAGATTCCCTCGTTTTACCGGACGCGTAAGGGAAGACAAAGGGCCTGAAGAGTGCACTACCGTAAACGAGATAATCAGCATGTTCGAGATGCAGGCTCAGAACAAAGCATGATCTTTACGAAAGCTTTATTATTTGCACTCTAATCATAGCGCATGGATGCCTATACCGTCGAAAAAACCGGCAAATCGATAACCCTCGGATTCAAAGGATATGACCCGACCGTGCTCGAACCCCTTATGAAGACCCTGAACGATGACAAGAATGTTGCAATCGTAAGATACATCAACGAGCATCCGGAATTGACCGACGCCATGCTTTATGTAGAGGTCCACAAAGGAAAACCCGAAGATGCGATCAAAAAAGCATCCAAGAACGTGTCGGCCTACTTCTCAACGGTAAAGCAATGAGCTTGGGATACAAGGAATGCCGCACCGCAGAAGCGGATGTAGGCATGTCGTTCTATCTCAGCGGCGCCGATGGTACCGGCGGACGTCTGAAAAAAGAACCTGAAGATTTTATCGTATCAGAGATATTCGATAAACCGGAAGTTGTTCAGAACGGCAGATTCGTTATCGCCGAAGTGACCACAAGGAATTGGGAGACAAACCGTCTTGTAAGGCTGCTGTCCAAGAATTTAGGTATTTCCCGTGAAAGAGTGGGGTTTGCGGGCACAAAGGATAAAAGGGCCGTCACAACGCAGCTGATGTCCTTCGAATGCCCTGCCGATCTTATGAACCGGATCGAACTCAAAGATGTCGAGATCAGGAATCTGTACACAGCGAGGAGGGGGATACAGATCGGCGACCTTAAGGGGAATATTTTCAGCATCAGGGTGAGAGAGTGCAACATGCAGAAGGATGACATCCCGGAGACGATAGAGTCTGTTTCCTCAGCGATAAAAAAGGTCGGGGGATTCCCGAATTACTTCGGAGTACAAAGGTTCGGAGTGGTAAGACCGATCACACATAAAGTGGGAGAATACATCATCAGGGGGGACCTGGAAGGTGCGGTCAGATGCTATGTCTCCGATCCCGCGATGTTCGAGAGCGAAGACTCCGCAAATGTGAGAAAAATGCTGGCGGAGGATGACAACTGGTCTGAAGCCGTGAAAGAAATGCCCGATTCCCTATCTTTCGAGAAGATATTGGTGGAACACATTATCTCTTCCCCCGGCGACTGGAAAGGAGCCATCGAAATGCTTCCCAGGAACTTGCAGATGATGTTCGTTCACGCTTATCAGTCATATCTTTTCAATAAAATGCTGAGCGAACGCATGAGAAGGGGCATCCCTCTCGACTCACCGATATTGGGGGACGTCATCATACCATTGGATGCGAACAGGATACCGCAGCACGAGAATCCCATTGTGACGACGTCAAGCAACATAGATCTCGTGTCCAGACAGATAAGGTCAAAAAGAGCATTCGTTACCATTTCCCTTTACGGTTCAGACAGCGTCATCTCCGACGGAGAGATGGGCGATATCGAGAATTCCATAATAAAAGCGGAAAGAATATCTGCAAAGGATTTCATTGTGCCGGGCCTTAGTCACTGCAGCTCAAAGGGAAGCCGCAGAGAGGTCCTGTGTCCCGTTTCCGACCTGTCCCACAGGATCTTGGACGAGGGATACGAAATGAATTTCTCCCTCCCGAAGGGGAACTATGCCACCTGCCTAATGAGAGAGTTCATGAAATCCGAAATGGAAAAATATTGATCAGATCTTGCCTTTGATCATCTTCGCCTGATAGATCCCGATCTTTTGCTTCTGCATTATTTCCTCTATCTTTGTTCCCTTGGGAGTGGATTCCGCTAGCTTTTTCATTTCTGCGGATAACATTTCCGTTGATTTCTTTGATGTCAACACTTTGTAAATGTATGCGACTAACAGTTTTGCTTCGTCAGCATCCCTCGCACCTCCCGCAACGAATGCGCATGGTATGGATATGATCGGGTCTTCTTCCAGCCCGGCGCAATTACCTTTCGTTATTGCGTTAAAAGATAACTTTTCCATCCTTTCGAACTCGGGCGTACCGGGAGTTATACTCCCATATTCCGACATATCGGACAGGTACCCCAACACTGCATAGGCAGTATCATCGTCAAGACCCAGCGGAGAGATCAGATCAGGATCGCTCAGGGGGAGTTTAGTAATGTACGCGCGCCTGAGAACTCTTTCCGCCTGTCTTTTTATAATTTCCTGAACTTTTTGTTTCTGTACATTTTGAACAGGGGGTTTGGATTGCACAACCGTGTCTTTGGGCACTTCTATCTCGGAATAAAGTCTGTTAGCCGCATTCAGATCGCCTGCCTCGGCATATGCTGCGGCAAGATCTTTCTTTACGATAGAATTGTCGGGCTGTATCGAAAGGATACGTTTGCATACTGCGATGACCGCTTTGTTGTCGCCCGTTGAAATAAGATGTTCTTTTTTCGCTATCAGAATGGGGATCGAGTTTTGATCCCTTTGAAGTGCGGCGTCGATCATTTTGACGGCTTCGTCGCCTTTTCCGCGAGCGATGAGTATCCTTGCGGCCGCGATGATGCCCTCATCATTATTCGGGTCCAGTTCGGTCATCCTCATCGCAGCCTCTTCCGCTTTGTCAAAATCGTTGAATGCCGTTGCGATGTCGCATTGGATCCTGAACACATCGATGTTATCGGGTTCGGTGATGGCCGCCATGTTCATGAAGTACATAGCTTCCTCGTATCTTCCCATCTCCGCGAATATCATTCCCTTTTTCACAAGCGCATATATGTCGGCGGGTCTAAGCTCGATGACCCTGTTCAGTGCGTCGACGGCACCGGAAAGATCGTTCTTCTTTTCAAGTACCGAGGAACGCGATATCCAGTATTCGGGTTCGTTCATATTCAGGAGTATCGCTCTGTTGTACGCCTCCTCGGAATTCTTGAGGTCGCCCATGGCCTCGTCGGCCATCCCTTTAGAGTGCCAGATGACCGGATCCTTCGGATCCACATCCAAAGCGGATGCGAACGAAGCGGATGCCGATCTATAATTGCCCGTCGCATATTCGGCGTTCCCTTTCAGCCGTCTGACCAGGGGATAATTTCCGTAATCCCTCTGCTTATCGCCGAACATCTGCACGACCTCGGCGTATCTGCTTTCGTTCATCAACGAGAAAAGGATGTTGATGAAATTCTCTACCCTTTTATCGGTCGCCAGGATATCCATGTATTCGGCATACGTCACTTTGCGGTCCGAAGCGATATCGGCTTTTGAGGTCGTGTTCTTTGTCTCGGCGCCGCCGGGACCTGTCTTAAAGATCCTGCGGCCGGGTTTTGCCGCGTCCTCGCTGCGTTTGCCCGAGCGGGAGATGTCGTTCATCAGAAGGATGACCTCCTTGTTTCCGGGATCGATCGATCCTGCTCTCTCCAGCTCGGCAACTGCCTTATCGGATTTACCTGTTTTCAGCAGTATCTTTGCCTTTTGGACCCTCATATCGGCATTTTCGGGGTTCCTGTCGACCCCGTAAGAAATGGTTTTGAGTGCGGAGTTGAAATTCCCCGTCTGGAACTGAGATTCCGATTTTATTATAAGTGCATCCGGATCGTCGGGGTAAGATGTCATTATGTCATCTGCGATCGCTCCGGCATCTGCATAGAAAGCATTTGACAGCATCATCCTCGCCCCGAAGATGTGTGCCTCCCGATCTGCGCTCTCGCTGTCCAGGTACTCTTTCACAAATTGCGAGGCCTCTGTTCTCCTGTCCATTGCGGAATATGTTTGGATAAGCCCCCTCATAACAGCGGGAGAAGCGGGATCGAGAGCGTCCGCATCTCTGTAAAGCGACAATGCCTTCTCGTAGTTCTCCCCAAAATAGAATGCATTTGCTGTTTCACAGATTATGTATACGCAGTTTGAACTCTTCTCCAAAAGAGAAGAGTACATCATCTGTGCGGAATGCCAGTCTCCTTCGTCCATTGACATCCTTGCCGAAGCCAGGACATACTCCGAATTCTTTTTCGAATATTCTTCGGAGTCTATCATGGCCTTTGTCGCACCGTCCCTGTTCCCGGTGTACCACTCTTTGTATATCTCGTAAAGTTTCTGCACCGGGCTGCTTCCCGTGTTATCTCCGAACGGGATCTGCTTGCCTCCCCTGACCAACAATTCGATGTTCTGTCTGTACATCCATCCTTCCGCAGGTTCTATCCTTTGGATGAGGTCATAGAACATCGGATATGTGGGGTCGCTGCATCTTGCCGCTATCAATTCTTTCCTTGCCTTGGCGGTGTCACCGGCATCCATTGCGATCCTCGCTCTTACACAGCTGAGCATCGGTGTGTTCTGAGCGTGTTTTACAAGACCTATCATCTCCTCGGATTTATCCGGCCTTCCGAGATCGGCATAGATCAGCGCCGCCGTCAGTGCGGGGACGCTGTCGTTGGGTCTGCTTTTTGATACCAGTTGCGAGATGAGCGCATCCAGGTTGCTGCTTTGTGTCTCATGCAGCTTTCTTATAAGGAGAGATAATATCGCAGAGCTTGTCGGCCCCTCTCGTTTTGTGACGACGCCTGCCAACTGAACATAATGATCGCTTTTTCTTGATGCAATGTCTTTTCCGGAAGTGAGCTTCCTCCACAGATCGACTTCGGATCCATCCCTGAAGACAGGCTCGTGCACCATGTACCAGTATCCCCGCCAGAATAGATAAATGTGATTCTTTCTGCCGAAAAAACCTATTTTTTTCTTACACCAGCATTACTGTTATATATCAATTACAAAATAGGGGAACTTCACTGCAACTGTAATCTAGTTGGTTAGGATTCAAGCCTTCCAAGCTTGTCACCCGGGTTCGAATCCCGGCGGTTGCACTCATGCTCTCATAGCAAGATGCTCGGACATGTGCGACCTGCGTGTTCAACCCTCCGTATATCGCCTTTCGATCACTGATCGTTTCCCCATTCGGTCTGTCTTTTGATGAAATCGTCCATCAATGGGACAGTGAATGCGACAGTCCCCTGCTTCGGTGCATAGATCAGACCCTTCTTTATTAATTCCGAACGTCTGCTGCTCAGTGCGGTAGTGGGCATCTGTAATGATTCCGATATTTGTTTTGTTGATATCTCCTTGGTGCCGGCTGATGCCATCGCCCAAAGATACTCTTTCTGTGCATTTGTTGTTCGATCCCATCTTGCGACAAAGAATCCGGCATCGAGGTGCTCACGCACGAGAGGTTCTGCTTTTTCGACCGCTCCGCGATCTATCGGCGATCTTTCTGCCGCAAGCCAGCATTCAGACCCGTATTCTTGAAGGAAGTATGGATAGCCTACAGATAATTCGATCACTCTCATTGCGGCCTTCTTCTGCCATTCGACCCCGTTCTGTTTTGCGGGTTCCGTCAGAGCGAGATATGCGTCTGATTCGGAAAGAGGTTCCAATCGATGAAAATTATAGAGTCTTTCGGAATAACTCTTTGCTTTTGAAAGAAGCCCCGGAAGAGTGGGTAATCCGGCAAGACTCAAGACAAAGCACCACCCGTCCTGAGAGGCGCGATGCGCCAACTCGCTGACTGCCGCCAGATCGCTTTCCGACAGATCCTGCGCCTCATCTATCAAAAGAGACACCCCCGTATTTTTCTCGGCACATGCGTCGGACAGATCCTTGAACAGTCTCTGTATATCTCCTGTCGTATTTCCTGTGTCCGCCGCAGATCCCTGTACTCCGCTGAGATCTATTCCGAAGGAGAACAATCCGGGCAGCCCTATACCTGCGCGGAAGGACGTGACGGTCTTCAGGGCCTTCAGCAATTTCTTCCCGGGACTTGGCGAGATTATTTCCGTGAGTCTTTCTTCAAGTTCGGAACTGACAAGCTCACGCAGGCTTTTCGTTAAATTCGCTTCGATCCTGATGGAAAGCCATCCTTTTTCTATAGCCGATTCGTGTAGTTTCCCCAACAAGACCGTTTTTCCTATACCTCTGAGTCCGTAAAGAACAAGAGGTCTGGAATCGAGTCCTTTTTCTATGCGTTCGAGTTCGGCCTGCCATGTTTCGATCTGAACATCACGGCCAACCAAGGCCACGGGCTTTCTGCCGGCACCGGGCGAATACGGATTGTCTTTCCTGAGCATATGCTTATCTCCGTTTATATCGATTTATATGATATTATTTGATGTTATAAGATGTAATCAGATAATACCTTATAAATCTTTATAAAAGTTAAATGTGAGCTTTCACGCACCTCATCCTGAGCAGATGCCTTTTCTTTCGGCGGATCTGAACGGGCCTATGTTGCGCAAATGGATAGATACCGATCAAGAACGGGTTCGAATCCCTGCGGCTGCGCTCTCATGCTCTGCTCCGTGTATGCTGTTTTTTTGCTGGCCCACATTTTCCATAGGAATAAATGACAGTTTTCACACATTTTCCATAGGAATAATGTGTACAGACTAAGTCACGGAGCAAGGTCTCTCTTCAAAAATTGTCAACTGGGGTTCGAATCACGGCGGTTGAACTCACTTCTCTTCAACCTCCTTTTGTTTTTTTCATAGTTGAACAGATGGACCCTCTTCATTCCGTCATGTTCTGTATGTCATATATTGCAATAAATGATATTCTAATTGATCCCAAATTCACGATGTTGAATGGGGGGCTCAATAAACAAAATTGATAAATAACTCATAGTTTCTTTCAATTTCCATATGAACCATGATAAGGTTCTGATGAAGCTCACTTGTGCAGATGATGTTGTGCAGGACGTAAGGCCGCAACGACCGGACCGCTTCAAATTGGAATGGGTTGATGATTCGGTGAAGAAAATCCTCTTTAAAAGAGAAAGGTTAAACATCGTGTTCAAAAAGGAATATGCCCCCGATGTTCCGTTTATGGATCTGGTTGGGAAGAACAGCGATACTTTTAAAGCATGGGTCAAGCACGATTGTCCAATTGAGATCACAAGAACAAAGAATGGTTGCGATATTGACTTTTTCTCTTCGGACGGAATAATATTTCAGCTTGATGATTTCGTAAAGGAATTTAATAACCTGATAAACATAACCCGCCCGGAAACTACTTTCTATATTTCTTCAATAAATGGGGAACCGTATTCGAATAGCCGGGCTACAATGGAACGTAAAATGGCCGGACACATAGACGAAGATGATGAGGACCTTATGGAAGCGGATAAGAGGATCTTGGCAATACTCAAATAAACATCAGCTCAGGCAGCGGAGCTACTGTCAAAGTCAGGTTGACAGAAAAAGAGAACCTCGCCCTGCGTGAATACTGGTCAAAAATTAGTAATGAATTATTTTTAGAAACTGTTGCTTTGCTCGAAGAAGGAATAGGGCATTACATAGTTGGCCTGGATTCAACTTTTGGAAAGAAACAGAGAAACATAGAGCCCTGGCGAATCTTCATTTTTGAACCATTCTCTTTCGGAACGCACACATCGTGCTTTCTACACAATAGATTCAGGAAAAACCCCCATTCTGCTAACCATTAATGATGTAAGTCCAACGCTGCATATTTCATTATTTTTGAAATAAAAATTTCAAATCTGGAGGAATGGGGTCATCCTTCCCAATAATGCCCTTCTCACAACATCGATCTGGTACAACTCCAACGATCTCCCTAAAGTTTTTACTCCCCGTTTGACCATTGCATATTTTTTCCTTAAAAGAGAACCAATCAAACCCAGAATATTCTTCAAAATAGCACACAATTTTATTGTTTAAGTCATATTTTAGAAGATAATTTGCCACACGAAGAAATACAACATCAAATCTTTTTTCTCTTTGTGCCTGATCTCTGTTGAAGTTTTCCATGAGGGCATAAATATTTTTTTCACGCAAGACCGTGTATCGTCCAGAAAATAGACATAAATGATTCTCTGAACGAGTCGTATATGGGAGTTCATTAAGCTTTTCTAATTTTTCATGAAATTGTATGTAAGCGTCATTGAAAGCTTTGAAAGGATTGTCGCACCCTCTGTCCCTGCCACTTTTTGTGCCAACTGGGATTGAAGTATTAATTGCATTCTTTCCTTCATTTGACAACCAATCATATTGAATTGTTACGGGGCCGGTTTCTCGAAGTGTAACTATAGACCTGTTTTGTACGTAATAATGGAATAATTTACCATCATATTCACCACCAACATATCTTAGTGTGATATAGCCTTCATATTCAAAGGACAACTCTGCAATTTCTTTTAAAGTCATTTTATACAAGTCGATGTTATAGAATTGAAAACTATCAGATGGCATTGCTTTTGTGATCTCTAATCCAATTCTTCCATTTACCCAGTCTGGGCGTTCATGCTTGATAAAATCTAGGGGATATGTGGAATCGAGACTGCAAATATCAAATAACGCTGCAACCTCGAAGCGTTCCTTTTCTTTCCTTGGATCCAACATATTATTTGAATCGCGTACCATGAATGAATAATGTCCTTAGACGTTTAATAATTATGGTTAATTAACCTTCAAGAGGTCATAGTTTAAAAAATGAACGAACTTTTGTTCCAAAATGTTCGATTATTCATCCAAAATACATGAATGCAGAAATAACATTTCAATCTGCTCCAATCTCGTTTGCAAGAGCAAAAAAGATTTGCAACTAATCATGCCAAAACTGCATTCCTATTGATCTCTTCGATCGTTGCCCGTATTTCTTTTAAGACTAAAGAATCCATTGTGAAAATCTCACTTACTCTACCCATATCTGTAAAGGGACTCCTCGTCAATACAGAATTATCTTTCATCATACCGTTTTTACAGATGTAGTTTATTATCTGCTTTACAAAATGTCTTTGACGTTCGTTCAAATTAACATCATTTAGAAATTTTGAAAACGCTTCGTTCGCTGCTTGAAGGCTTAGCCCAACAATTGAACGGACTAACTCCCCAAGTGGCATGCCATACTGTGTTTCGTATTGTTCTTTAGTTCCAAGGTTTTTCCAGAGAATGCCTTCTAGTGCCTCCATATCAGCTGAAGTCAAAGGCATATTGTCCTTGAGTTTCTTGATGACAGGTATGTCCTGATGCTGTTTGATATAATGCTCAATCTTTTTCTTATAATTGGCAAGATCCTCACTATCTAGCTCCGACGCATTCCAAGTCTCAGACATTATATCATCAGTAAAGTTCGTGTCATATCGAACACGCTCTCTATCCGGTATGTATTTGATAAGGTCTCGAAGCTTGAGCCTTATTTCTTCATAATCGGTTATCCCCGCTCTTTCGAGATAATCATTGTGTAATATTTGCTCAATTATTTCTCTTTGAGCAATAATATCTGGCACAGTAGCGTAATGTGATAATTCAAGTGTTTTTTTGTATAGATCATTCTTTGCTCTCTGACCTGACCTTCCTGCAATTATTGCGTGCTCTATTTGATACAGCAACATGTCAAACCGTTGTGCGGAAACGTCCTCATTACTTGGAGGAATTAGTGGTGCGATGTGCTCTGCTATTTCCAATGTATCCCCATATGTTAGAATATCGAAATCACAGTTGTCCTGATATCTATCAATAACGCTCCAATGAAGCTTAACAGCAAAACTATCTCGATTCAGTGAGTCAATTTGTGATAATAAGCTCGCTACTAGTTCATTACGATAATTCTTGAGTTCGTCTGTTTGGAAAACAAGGTCTTGTAAACGATATATAATTTCAACTTTGGTGTTGAATAACTTCTCTTGTAATGTGGCTGTTGTTCCCACTTCTCTGCCTCTTGCATCTGTCCTGAAAAATGCAAAATTCTCGCAGAAATCAAAAATATAAAAACAGTCCTTGTCCTGACCATCAATCAGCTCCGGACAAAGCCTTGTTCCTCGACCTATCATCTGCCAGAATTTTGCGCGACTGAACACTTTTTTGAAGAAAACTAAATTGAGAATCTCTGGTATATCTATGCCTGTATCGAGCATATCAACCGATACAGCAATCTGAGGGTATTTTTTCGAGTCGGAAAAATCTTCGATGAGCTTCTCCACATAGTTAACTTGATTATCAATAACACGACAATAATGTTGTGGAAGTTCTGGAAATTCTTTGCCCCACACTTCAACAATCTCTTCTGCATGATTGTGGTTCTTAGCAAAAATTATAGTCTTACCAATTTTTGTACCATAGTCCACGCGTTGTCCCTTATCCATCAAATAGTGAAGTACTTGTTTGATCGTATCGTAGTTGAAAAGTTTTACATTTAATTCCTCAGAGTTAATTAACTCCGGCATATTACCATCCTCATCAGAAAAAGTTTCCTCATATTCTTCTTTTTCATCATCTGGCAGATCATCATAAACAATGCCGGTTTTCAGTAGTTTTAGTTCTGTTTCAATGGACAAATAATCTACTAACTTTCTGTCCTTTACTGCTTGTGACAACTCGTAACCATATGTTGGAACGCCAATCTCAAGATCGAATATCTCATAAGTGTTCTTGTCGATATCGTCTTTCGGTGTGGCGGTCATTCCAACAAGTAACGCATCGAAATAGGTGAAGATGTCTTTATACCTTCTATAAATGCTTCTGTGTGCTTCATCCACAATAATTAGATCGAAGTGCCCCGGCGTGTATAGGCGATTTCCTTTCTCATCATAAGTGTTGTCAATGCAATTTATCATCGTTTGATAAGTGGAGAGTATTACGCGATTGGAAGCTCCTTCTTTATTTTTCGTTAAGTTACACAGGGAAAGATTCGGAGCGTGGTCGTTGAATGCTTTGAATGCCTGTATTACAAGAGCTGATCGATCGGCCAGGAACAATACATTCTTTATCCAGCCATTGCGAATTAGTACATCTACCAGAGAAATGATAGTACGCGTTTTACCGCTCCCGGTTGCCATTACAAGTAACGCTTTACGGCGATTGCGATTGAGAGCCTCACATACCGAGAGAATTGCTTCTTTTTGATAGTATCTGTTAGTAATTTCATCATTGATTTTTATGTCTCTTAGTGGTTTTCGATTCTCCATTTTGTTAAATTCTTTCAGAAGATCCCGCTTGGAAAAAATCCCCGATACTGGTCGTTCTGGATAATGTCTATCATCCCAGAAACGTGTTTCATAACCATTTGTTAAAAAAATCATTGGGCGGCGCCCGAATTTCTTCTCAAGAAAATTGGCATATAATACTGCCTGTTGACGACCGATTGCGACGTCTCTGCTTGTGCGTTTGGCCTCGATTACTGCAAGAGGCGACCCATCATCGCCAAACAACACATAATCTGCAAAACCGCATCCAGACTTGTTTGGCATCTCATCAATTGGGTACCCTACAGACCAACCTTGCCACCCTGCATCGTTTAACATTGTGTCAATATATACTTCACGTGTTTGATCCTCAGAGTACTCTGAGGGTTTTACCTCATATCCATTTTTAAGTCGGCTGATTCGTTTATCCGAAAACCTTTCGCGTTTGTTCCTGTTTTCTTCAAGCAACGCTTTAAAGTCAATAGAAGAATCGACAAGTGATTGTATCGACATTGTTGAGTCATTTTTATTTTCACTAGTCAATTGAGACCTATCAAAATCCGTTCCTTTACAATCTATGCCATAGCAGAAACATATGAAATTCAGGAAACTGTGCAAACCCTCTAACGACAATATTGCTTTATCTATAGTTATGCTCTTTGATCCATGAATCGCAATGTCACCAAGCTTTCGAATATAGTCAATTTTCGAGAACAACTCTTTGGGCAGAATTTCTCGGAAGCACTCATTTCCAATCAGAGCGGTTAAATGATCGCTGTAAGGCTCAGGAAGGGACTTATCAGCACTATACATCCATTTAAGCGCATCTTCCAATGCTTTGCGGCATGATGCAGCGCAGTGCGCAGGACTTATGGCTAATGCTTTCTCAGCCTGCATAGCCGAATCTGCAAATGAAATAAATTGTGAATCCTTTGCAAGAAAATCGAAATTAGTCACGATTGTTCGTCCGCCTCATTGTGTATTACATCTCTTCGTTAAAGTATTTCTCCATTCAATACACGGCTTACATTCAAAATTTTGATTTATCGACTTGTTTGACAAAGTCTGCGAAGCGGTATTGGAGATCAAGCGGGGGCATGAAAACGTCTAAATTTGCAATCGTTCCAGCGTTCAAGTTCATCATTGTCGTACCAACAGCTTTATTTTCCAAAACTTGCCGCATTGCTTCTGATGATATTAAATGTTGGAGCATTACCGATAGATAATCGTGTTCAATTCTGATGAACATACTGCCTGTACCGCATAAATACTTGCCATTATCAACAACTGCACATCTACCGATCTCACCCCTGCGTCCGAGAACAACATCGCCAATTTGCATAGCGTAAGCTGATAAGGAGTCATATTTTTCGAGGGGTAATGTTAGCTTCATGTCTGGCACTATTTCGCCATCGATTATATGTGAAGGATTCACCAATGGAATACCATTTTCGACATAATCCTCTGCATGAAGCAGACTTCCAAACGGCCCGATTCTAACCATCGCAAAGCCTTTTATTGGCTTTGTTGGCCATCCTTTACCATTCGTCACCGGGTCACCGAACATCTCGATAAATTGCGATTTGACGAGCAGCTCTAGTTTCTCAATCTGCACTCTACGTTTTTCAATAAGCATGCTAGTGTAGTCTAGTACATCGATAATTTTTTCTTGATCAGACAAAGATGGCAGGGAAATATCCATATTGATAAATCCTCTGGAAATTCCTCCTATTGTTGCTCCCCTATAATCTTTCATTATTTGCCTCTGCCCTCTATCTGAAAAAAAGAAATAGAACAGATATTTAGGAAGCAGTTGAGGTTTTGTGCGAATTAAGAAAATATGTTCATTTATTGCAGCTTCTGAGAACGGAAAGCTTGAATCTACAAAACTAACCTTTCCTGTCGTCGCTCCATCTTTTACTATAAGTATATCGTTGGGCCTTATTCTGCCTTTTTTCATATTTTTATAATGCTCTTCGGAAACGAACTTCAATTTTTCTGGAGATAATATGAATCCTCCATTACTGTTAAGATGTTCGCCGCCTATACTTGGGATGCCACTGTCTACCGCACCGCCTTTTTCACGACTACCTGATTCGAGTGCCAGTATGTTGTCTTTAAGTTTATCCATCTATGCGCTTCTCCAGTTCCAGTAGCCCATTGATCAGTTCATTTTCTATTTCTTTTATCTCAGATATTATTACGCGTGGATGGGGATAGTTTTTTTCTACATAGACGCTTTGTTTATAATGGCTGAAAGATAGACTATATTTTTTCTCAACGATTTCAGCCTTTGGTACCAAAAAGCTCTGTTCCGTGCGCTCGCGACTATTTTCCTCAGCGAGATTTTTGAACCGTAATGTTATGTCTGCTATGTCACTTTTTTCCAAAGGTGTGCGTTTGTCATCTAGACTATATCCATCTGATTGCATATCATAAAACCATACTTTGTCGGTGCCTCCTGCGCCCGTTTTAGTAAAGATTATTATTGCTGTAGAAACGCCTGCATACGGTTTGAAAACACCAGCAGGCATAGAAATTATGGCTTCTAGCCGATGATTCTCAACGATTTCTTTACGTATGTTTAAGTAAGCTTTGTCATTGCTGTTACTCGATACGCCACTTGGGACAATTGAGGCGCAGCGACCGCCATTTTTCAACATACGAACGAATAAAGCCAAAAAAAGCAACTCAGTCTTTTTTGTCTTGACAATCTTTGTCAGTGTGGGCGAGACGATATCATTATCCAAACTCCCCTTGAATGGAGGATTTGTGAGTATCTTCGTGTAGACACTATTATCTTCATTCTGATCGGAAAGGCTATCTTTGTACACAATGCGCGGATTCTGAATGCCATGGGTCATCATATTCATGGATCCGATACGAAGCATTGTTCGATCCATATCATAGCCTGTAAACATGACATTATTATAGTGTTTCATTATTTTTTCATCGTAAAATATCTCTTCTAAATACTTCTCTTTGAGGTACTCACCAGAAGCAACCAAAAACCCGCTCGTACCACATGCCGGATCACAAATTAAATCGCCTGGACGCAAATCGAGTAACTCCACCATCATACGAATGATGTGGCGCGGAGTCCTAAACTGCCCATTTGTACCTGCTGTTGTAAGTTTAGATAGCATATATTCATACACATCGCCCCGTATGTCTTTATTATCGGGTTGCCTTTCAATTAAACAATAAACCTCATCTAGCGCTGTTACAATCTTCTCCAACAGCTGGGGTGTGGGGATTTTAAAAATAGCATCGCCCATATATTTTGAATACGTGCTTTCCCCATCCATGTGTAGTATCTTTATGAATGGGAAAACTTCTCCGATTACTATTTGGTACATTTCTTCTGCGGATTTGTCTCGCAAAGATGACCATTTAAGATGATTTTTCTGAGCGAAAATACTTTCATATTGCAAATCAAGCATCCTACTATCCTTTTTTCTATCGTTATCCATCTTGTCTAAATCGTGAATAAACATCAGATATGTTATCTGCTCAATGACATCAAGCGGGTTTGTTAATCCGCCTGTCCAGAACATCTCCCAAAGTTTATCCACTTTATTTTTTAGCTCACCTGTAATCATCTCTTTTTCCCCATTAGTTACATTCAGAACAGTTTATCTTCAATTATTTTTAAATTTTTATTAACCCAGAACATATCTGGATCGTGCTTTATCGCCCTTACTCTTATTTGAAAATCTGGATCTTCTGGAGAATGACAGTTAAAAAGGATTAACCCTAAACCAAAGTGCATACATAGTGTGTCTAGCCTTGAGACGTCTTCTTCTCGCGAGTCGTTTGGTACAACAATATATGCTTTGTGGGAAAAGATACTGTATGCACAGGCTTGCCCGAACGCCGTGATAAGTCCATTGGAGTCTGTTTTTATTTCTGCAACCACTATCTCCGTTGGGAATTTGATGACGGCACTTTCCCTGGATTTCCGTACTCCGATAACATCGGGCGTTCCCCATTTATCCTGAAAGATATTTCCCCCCAGAGGAATGGCTTTCGTACATTCTTCGAGATCTTCTGTGAGATACTCTGCAAAGGGTTTGTAGAATGATTCTTCGTCTATTTTTTTAATAGTGTTTTTTATTCCTTGCTGAGTTTCTTGACCATCTGTGTCTTCTTTGAATTTTGTTAGGCGGAACAATCCTCGGTCGGGTTTATAGACTTCATCGGGTAAGTCGTCGGGCAATTTTCGTATTAAGTGTCCTACTGTGTTTTGACTCAGCGAGCTGTCTTTTTCTAAAATTTCTCTACGCAGCTCTGAATATCTTACGCCCTCTTGATGTTCAGCTAAAATTTCAAGTGCAATTATTTGGACTTTCTCTTTAATCGTCGTATTCGCTGCCATAAATTTTCTTCTCCAGTTCATATTAAGCATCATAGTTTCTGTTTAAAATTTGTTGTATCGTGCGTTTCTTTGATACGTTTGTTGATCTTTATCGGCGACCCTCTTTTTCTGCATTATTGGTATTAGTGGGAGAACATTTGTCCTCCCGTTTGTTCTGATCACCTTGTCCCCTATGCAGATTATTTTTGGAACAGGCCTAATTTCGCAGGTGTCACAGTCTTTCTCACATTTCTCAGGATTACACTGTGCAGCGTTCTGTAACATTATCCCCATCATTGAGATCAATACATCACCGAATACATCTCTCAATGTTTCCGGCATTTCTTCCTCCGAGAATTCTTCAGTTTCTTCTTTGCCTTCCGAATTAATGAAGAAATCTCCTGCCACTGTTTCCTGATTGAAGTGAGAGTACATCTTCGGACCAACGTACAAGTTGCTCTCGGAGAAGGACATGCTTGAGGTCTTCTGTTCCTCGTCATTGTCGCCGATGTTCATCTGTCCAAAGTGTGTTCATATCTTCATCCCCATGTATGTTTCTACATTTGTTGCCATATTTCTCTAGCTCCTTTAGATGTTTATTAAGAAGTTTCTAAGGACGATTTCTCAGTTTTTGCCTCAACTACCAGAGTTTACATGCCGGTCGAAGGGTCAGAATTTCCTCTAAACAAGGTCACTGAAACGCTCAAAAGACCGGGGTGAAACCAGTTGATTTCGAACTATCGTGAAAAGCGCAGAATTGACCCATTACTTAGATATGCTGGCTAAGGGGGATGTGAAACCCGGCGGTTGCACTCACGATCATTTCTATTTGTAACAATAGGGTTTAGTGATGCCATTTGACCGCCATTTAGGCACCACGGATCGAGTATCCCTACGGTTACACTCACTGCCGACTCTGTTTCACTGAACCGCAGTTACTCCTTACTTGGTTCCGATTGACGCTCGGCCGACCACTTTCTGATCTCCGCACGTTTGATCTTCCCGCTGATCGTTTTCGGAAGTTCGTCAACGAACTCTACCGCTCTGGGGTATTTGTACGGCGCAGTCTCCTTCTTGACGAAGTCCTGTATCTCTTTAACAAGAGCATCTGATTTCGCATATCCGTCCTTAAGGACTATGGTGGCCTTGACAAGCTGCCCCCGTATCTCGTCCGGTACTCCGGTAACGGCGCATTCTTTGACCGCCGGGTGTAGAACTATCACAGACTCGATCTCGAACGGCCCTATGCGGTATCCCGAGGATTTGATTATGTCGTCGTTCCTTCCGACGTACCAATAGTGCCCGTCCTCATCCTTCCAGGCGAGGTCCCCCGTGTGATGGTACCCATTGTAGATGGTGGCATTCGTTTTTTTCTCATCACGATAATATCCCAGATAGATTCCGGGAACACCCACGCGAACGGCGATCTCTCCGGTCTCGCCGGGAGCGCATGACTTTCCCTCCGGATCTAAAAGATCGACATCATACAGCGGCGATGGTTTGCCCATTGAACCGGGGCGGGGCGTCATCTTGGTCGTGTTGCACACGACAAGTGTGGCCTCCGTCTGTCCGAAGCCTTCCGCTATCATCACTCCGGTAGCCTTATACCAATTCTCGATCAGATCCGGATTCAAAGCCTCTCCGGCCGTCGAAGCGTGTTTTATCGCCGACAGATCATATTTCTCAAGACCCTCCTGAATAAAGAATCTGTACATGGTCGGCGGACAGCAAAGGCTGGTGATGCCGAATTCGGATATCTTCGAAAGCATATCGGAAGCAATGAATTTCGGATAATCGTATGCGAACGCGGCGGCTTCCATTATCCACTGACCATATATCTTCCCCCATGATGCCTTGACCCATCCCGTCTCGGCGATGGTATAATGCACGCCGTCTGGAATGACGTTATGCCAATGTTTCGCGGTCATTATGTGTCCCAGCGGATACGTATGGTCGTGCAGGACCATCTTCGGATACCCCGTTGTTCCTGATGAAAAGTATATCAGGAGATGGTCGGTGGCCTTCGTAGGGATGCGTTTAAGCTTATCCGATGACGATTCGACCCCCGCATCCAGGTCCAGCCACCCTTGCCTCTTGCCGCCTGCCATGGCCTTGACCCTGACATCCGGACATTTCTTTTCTATACCCTCAAAGGCATCGGTGACCTTTCCGTATGATGTGCATATCACAGCCACAGCGGAAGAAAGCTTGGCGCGGTACTCGGCATCGTGCTGCGTGAGCATGGAGGTCACAGGGATCATCACCGCCCCGATCTTATGCAACGCGACTGTGACGAACCAGTATTGGTAGTCTTCCTTCAGAGCAACGATGACCGGGTCCCCCTTCTTTATACCCAGAGAGATGAGATAATTGGCGGTCTTGTTCGAATACCGCATCATATCTCCGAACGTGAAAGTCCTGCCCTCGCCCTTCTCGCTGCACCAGACAAGCGCCCGTCTGTTTGGGTCGTTCTTCCCGATGTCATCGACGATATCATAACCGAAGTTGAAATTGTCAGGATAATGAATGCGCATCTTCGACAGTATGCCGTTCTGGTCGTATTCTTCGTCGACGTAGCGTAGGTTTATGTTCCTCATGGGTGTCCGATCTCCTTTATTATCATGGCGATGAACCGGCACCCTTCTTTACTGACCGCGATCATCCCGTGCCCCTTCCCGGAATCGTAAAAGACGGCGTCTCCGGGCCCCAGCACCTCTGTGTGCTTCTCGTAGCAGAATTTCATACTCCCTTCTAAAACATAATCGAATTCCTGACCGTCGTGCATCGACAGAGGCACCGGCCTGTTCTGGGAATCCTTGTCGAACGGAGCGAAAACCAGGAACGGTTCAAAGAACTTGTGCCTGAAGTTCGGGGCCAAAAGGTTATACTTGAAGCCCTCGCGCCTTTCTATCGGAAGTCCGTCACCTTTGCGGACAACTGTGTACCCTTTGAGCTTCGGGGTCTCCCCTGTCAGGAGTTCCGCCATCTCCACGCCGAGTTTCTCTGCGCATTTATGAAGGAAAGTGAATGAGAAATCCTTTTTTCCGGATTCCGTCTCGATATATTCGGCTACAGATATTCCTGCGGCGGCCGCCATTTCTTCCTGAGAATATCTCTCAATCTCTCTGAGCGAGCGTATCCTTTCGGCTATCGCTGCGATTTTCGGGTCCATGTCGCTGAGTATGCAATATCAATAAAAAAAGGAAGGGGGTCCGATGCCTCCTCGGACACGGCTGTTTTTTGAAGGTCTTCTGTAGATAATTAAAATAACATTGGGTAGATACACATTCGATCCGATAATTCAGTACGGATCGATAAATGGAGTGAAACGATGAAAGTGGCCTACCTCGGACCGGAAGGAACATTCACAGAACAGGCGGCGAAAAGTTTCATTGGGTCGCTGGATAAGAAGGGTCTTTCGCTTTCCCCCCTCGCCTCCATCGAAGATGTCTTCCATGCGGTCGAGACCGGAAGCGCACTTTACGGCGTTGTCCCCGTAGAGAACTCCATAGAAGGGGCGGTCAACACCACCGTGGACACTTTGATCTTCGATTCCGACCTTTTCATTGAAAAACAGTTGGACCTCCCGATCACCCAGAATCTGATGGTGGGGAAGAACAATACCGATTGTAAGATAACAAAGATCATTTCACATCCGCAGGCACTGGCACAATCAAGAAAATTCATCAACAAGCATTATCCTGATGCTGTGATCGAAGCTACCGGTTCGACCTCGGAGGCCGCGAAGATCGCGGCTAACTACACCTCCAAGAATAAAGAAACGATCGCGGCAATAGGCCCAAAAAGTTCAGCCGAGCTCTACGATCTCAAAATAATTCACGAGGGGATCCAAGAGAACAAGAGCAACACCACTCAATTCATCCTTTTGACAAAAAAAGACACATCGATGCCGAAGGTCGGGTGCAGCACCCTCATCGTGTTCTCGACGGAGGACAAACCGGGCGAGCTTTACAAGATACTCGACATATTTGCCATATGGGACCTCAACATGACGAAGATCATGTCCCGTCCTACGAAGAACAGACGCGGAGAATATGTGTTCTTCATCGAGCTTTCCGGGTATGATGACGCTTCGGACGTGGCAGATGCGCTTACGATGGTAAAGCGGAAGACCAGTTTTTTCAAAAATCTCGGTTCTTATCAGATGATCAATAACCTCTGAATATTCGTCAGAACTGATCGAACAGTGATGATTGTTTACTTTTAGGTTCGAATTGCTTAAGATATCCGAAAACATCGTCTGTTTTGTAAAGGATATTATGTTCTTTGCAGACCTTTGTGAAAATGCTCATCAGCCTAGGGTTGTCGGGGCTGTTGCACGAGTATGACTCTCCGTATGTATCGATGTATCTCTCCTTCATGCCGGGAAAGAGCTTGTCGAGATTTTGGTAAAAGTATTCTCTATCCCCCTCCCTCAGAGTCACGCCGAATCCAAAGCACAATATTCCTTTGACATCCGCCTCGATGCAGTAGTCGAGCAATCCTCTAAGGTTCTCTTCCGTGTCGTTTATGAATGGCAGGATCGGACAGAGCCAGACGACCGTCGGTATCCCCTCCTCTTTCATTCTCATCAGTACCCTGAACCTCTCATATGTTGTGGATACGTTCGGTTCTATCTTTTTACAAAGCTCCTCGTCGTACGTTGTCAAAGTGACCTGTATCACACATCTGGCCTTTTTGTTGATCGCTTTCAAGAGATCCAGATCCCTTAAAACGCGTGATGACTTCGTTATGATGGAGACCCCGAACCCGTTCCTTTCGATGACGGAGAGGCACTGTCCTGTCATCTGCAGTTCCTCTTCTAACGGTATGTAGGGATCGCACATTGCTCCCGTACCGACCATACATTTGCTTCTTTTCCTTTTTAGCTGATCTTCCAGGATCTGCGGCGCATTACGTTTTACTTCTATATCCTCAAAATCATGTTCCATCCTGTAGCACTTGCTGCGGCTGTCGCAATAGATGCAGCCGTGGGTGCAGCCCCGGTAGATATTCATCCCATTGTTGGGGGACAGTATGGTCTTATAGTCGGCGTAATGCATTTCCATCGGCCCTTCTTTGCAGTTAATGAATGTGGTCCATCCTTATTGCGTTCGGTGATTTGTAACGGATGTACGTGCGCTGTACTTAAATATCTGGATTCGTCCGATCACTACCAAATGGGGTATTTCTACTGCTGGCTATTTTATCTGAAACACATCACGAAAAGTGCCAGTGGATAGGGAGCCGGAAGTGCCGGCTCTCTAAGGCGTGGAACACCCGGACCATCGGGGTTGGTAGGTGATAATATCGCTAACGAAGCCTGGTGTATCCGGGTAAGGATATGCTTCGGTCCCTTGGTGTTCGAGATTATTCTCGAACCACCGTAAAGCAGAAGCGGGTGTGATCCCATCTCATATATCCGGCCCCTCTTATGAGGAGTCGTTAGCCATATCACCGCTATTGACAAGATTTCACAGCAACAAAAACCTATGCTATGGTTTTTTTCGTACGGGCGCATATGCGCCTGGTGAAAACCCGCTGAGCGAAGTGATCCGTCCCCTTAGTGATTAATATACCCTTGTCCATCCCGAGTCATGGATTCCCCGCTGGTAACGGTAAAAAGATTTTTCATCGGAGTTTTGCTGGGGATCATTTCAGCCATACCCGGGATAAGCGGCGTTATCATCGCCGTTACGCTGGGAGTCTACGAACGTCTGGTAGAGGACCTCGCACATCTCAGGCACAAGATCGTGGAGGATTTCTGGTTCCTTTTGACGTTAGGTCTCGGCGTTGTTGTCGGCGTGGTCATAATTTCCTATGTCCTGACAGATGTTCTGGACAAATACATGATACCGGCGATGATGCTGTTCTTCGGAATGATCTTAGGCCAGCTTCCGCAGCTGTGGAAGTTCACCCTGCCGGAGGTCAGATCGTCAAGTAAAGACTATGCCGCATTGGTCGTCGGAGTGGTGTTGATGGTCCTCCTGCTCTTGCTGCGCATCAATGTCGGATCCGTGGAGTACGATCAGGCCACGCACAGCCTCCAGTGGATATTGCTTATGGTCATCATAGGCATAATCTATGCAGTTTCGCACATCGCCCCGGGGATAAGCGGTTCCACCCTGCTTTTAGCATTCGGTCTGCTGGTCCTTCCGTTAGAGGTGATCAAACATCATGAACTCGTTTTCCTTTTGCCTCTTGTGATCGGTGTGATCGTCGGTCTCATCGGTTTTGCGAAGGTCGTCCACTATTTACTGAACAAATACAGGAAGCCCGCATACATGATGATATTCGGTTTTGCCATAGGTTCGATCTTCATTGTGTTGTGGGAGACATATGAGTCATACAACGGCTCCGACAACGGGATGATGAATCTTGCCATCGGGGTTGTGACATTCATCATAGGAATTATTGTAAGCTTGTGGCTCTCCAAAGTGAGCGGCAAGACCTATGAAGAGAATGCCGTTAGGTGAAAAAGAAAAAAAGGATAACGGGGGGATGGAATGGGATATTTCCCCGTTTCCTGTGAAGCCCTTGTACTTCTTGGGGATGCACTTCGGTCTTCAATATCATCATTGACTGCAGGGTATATAAAGTTCCCAGGGGGAGGTCCCCGAAAGTACCCGAAAGTACCGAAAGTACAAACCGGTCATTTTTTCTTGTGTCTGACCTTGACCGCGATGCCTCTTTTGAGTTCGGTCATCTCTCTTCCCGACATCAATGCCACGCCTACCGCAACGACCTCGCCGTTGAGCATGATGACGGCTTCGTCGCCTATCCTCATGTTCGGATCGGCCTTCACAACTCCGATCGCAAAAAGGTTGCCTTTCATCTCAAAGTCGGTCATCTCCACGATGTTCTTCCCTATCTCGGCGACGATCTCGGCACCCTCGATGGTCAATGAGAGCATGCCCCTTTCGGCCGTGAACATCCCGAGCTGGATCTTCTCTTTGCTGCTTGGAACATCTCTGAGTATCTTCCAATAGGGGAACTTACCGATCGCATAGCTTCCGCCGCTCATGAGTGCGTCTGCAACATCCTGTCCGAACTGGAAATTAAGTATCGACCTAACTGCCTCGTTCCGTTCAACAAGATATCCAACGGGCTCCATGCCTTTTGCCGCCTTTCTCAGAGCATCATCCAGATTCTTCAGCGATGCGGGGGTGGTGGGGTCTCCGACGACCGTTTCCTCCATATCCGCCAACCCTCTGATCAGTTCGGTGGTCTCGCCGAGATGAGAAACGATCTTGTCATAGCCCTGTGATATGATATCCGCTACCATGGACCTTATCATCTCTTTCTCCTGACATTTCCACTCTCCGGTAACAGGTATGTCGTAAGAGTTCGCAGGGTAGACGAAATCCAATTCTCTCGGGACTATCCCAAGCGGAGATGTCACTATCACCTCATGTACCAGCGTGTCATGCTGTGCGGTGTGTATCGCCGATGCGAACGCTTTGTGTGATTTTGATATGTGATACGGCTTCTTCGCTGAGCACGGTAGCAGGAGCAATATGCGCTTGTGTTCCGGCTTCTTGTATCTTTCGGATATCTTTTCACGATATATCTTCAGGTCCGGTCTCCTTAGCGCCTGTGTGGTGTTGCAGGCGAACCTTGTTCCGACCGTTGAACAGCACTCTTCCTGGTACCTGTAACCGACATCGTCGAATATCCTGAGTGTTGCGACGGACAAAGGGGATGATGCTGACCTTTGATCGACCAATTCCCTCAGCCTTCCCGCTTCTGTGAATACTTTGATCACATCGCATTCTTTCTTCAGATCTGCGATGTTCTCCTCAGAGACATCCTTGTTTGCGCATACTTCCCCTTCCGGGATCAAACGGATTTTTTTTGAGCCGGCGACCTTTGCAAAGGAATCGTTGAACACATCCACTCCCATGTACGTCAGCAACGCTATTGTGGAAGGTTCTGCTATGCCGAACATACAAAGGAGTCTGTTATATCCTATCTTTTCTCTTATCTTGATAACAGAGTCGATGAGTTTCCTCGGATCGTTTCTGAGCTCGAATGCATTTGGAATCACAACAACATCGGAATCGTCTGGTACATCGTGTTCATTGTTAAACGGAAGCCTGATAACGCATACGCCGTCCTTGCAGAAAGGGGCTGTGTCCATCCTTGAAGATGCCGAAGTAAGAAGTTTTTGATCGATGGGGATCTCCGAACCGAATAGGTGGAACACCCTGCCTTCGGGCAATGTCGAGATTCGGACATCTGTTTCATCTGAGCTGCTTACGATGAACGGCGTCTTTATGGAAAGTTCTCCTCTGGAATACTCGCATGTCCTTCCTCTTTGAGACCTCCCTATGACGCTAAGCATACTTCCGCGAAACATCCTGGATTAATTAACATTCCCATCCTGTGTTTACTATGCAGGTTTTTGAACTGATCGGTAATCTTCACTTTAGCCTTAGTAGGACCCTGACAATAAAAAGTATGACCGCCAGAACAACAACAAAAACAATGAAATAATACTTGAATTTTTTCGATTCGGTCTTGAAAGCTTGATAATTTGGGTTTGATTCCATTTCACCAGCTATGCAAACATTTGATCTGGGAAGTCTGGTTTTCAATTGAGATATGAACTCGTCCTTTTTTATGGGAGTTATGCAAACACTTTCAACTTTTCCTTCGACATCCGCGAATGTAATCCAGACTTGTTTTGTTTTCGACACGAACGGACTGTAATTAAGAACACCGACCGATGAATCAAATATTTCATCGACACCTTTTATTGACGAGTAATCGATATTAAGATTTTTTAAGTATCGTCCAACCACAAGCACATTTTCTTTCATTGTGTATTTTTTCCTGATAAAAAATAACATGAATGGAAGCAATATCGCACATATGCACACTGCATAAATAATGAATAGCAACAAATCGATATTTGAGGCGAGAATAACAATAAAAATGAACACTGAAAGAACCATCAGCATAAAGGTCTGAGTACTTCGCTTTGGCCAGAATATGATATCTTCTCGCACTTTTTTGTATCACAGTAAGCCATAAAAAAGGTTTCGGAACCTGACCAAACCCCTTCTTTTTGGGATTTTCCGTTGACGCCAAGCATACTTCCGCGAAACATCTTGAATTAATTAATATTCCCTTTTGTTTTTTCTTTCGAAACTATTCCTTCCATAACGGAATTACAGGCACATTTAGGCTACTAATTCCTTCCATAACGGAATTACATGGACATTTCAGCCACTAATTCCTTCTATAACAGAATTATAGACATCATTAAATAATCAAATAATGATGCTCTATCATGCCTGCAGAAAAAAAATTGGTAAGCCGAAAAAGGTATCTGGATGCTCTGACACCATTCAAAGGGAACGGCAATGCCAAAGTGATAACGGGCATAAGGAGATGTGGAAAATCCTCTCTGCTGGACACATTTATCGAAACGATCCCTGAAAACTACAACGTGATTATGATCAACATGGAATTTGCCCAGAACGATGAACTTAAAAACTGGAAAAAAATGCTAGAATACGTTGAGTCCAAACTAGATAAAAAGAAAGAAAACATATTGATCGTGAATGAAGTGCAAGATATTACGCAATGGGAGCTTGCGATCAGAGACCTCATCGCAAAAGAGTCGTGCGATATCTACCTGACCGGTTCTAACTCCAATCTCCTTTCATCGGAATATTCTACGTACCTCGGAGGGAGATACGACACCGTCCATATGCTGCCGCTTTCTTTCTCGGAGTGTGTGGAATTCAACAAACGATACAAAGGAGAGAGCGATCGAGATAAGCTGCTTGAAAGATTTATCAGAGTGGGGGGATTCCCCATTATTTGGCGTTTTGACCAGGACGAAGATTCTGCCATAAAGACCGTCAGGACCCTTGTAGATTCTTCGATCAATAACGACATCGCGATAAGATACAGTGTGCGTAATGTGGATTTTGTCAAAAAGGTATTGAAGACCGTGGCATCAACGGTGGGCAGTTATGTTTCGGCGATTAACATATACAACACCCTGGCATCCTCCGGGGCACCTGTTTCTAAAGAAACGGTTTATGATTACCTCGAGTACCTCGAAGCTGCGAACCTGATCATCAAGGCGGAGACAATGGACATTAGAGGCAGGGCGATCTTAAGATCCTCTTATAAGTATTATCTAACCGACCTTGCCATAAAGCACGCTCTTATCGGGTATCGCCCGGAGGATATATCGGGGCACATAGAGAACATCATATTCACTGAGCTCCTTGGAAGAGGATATAATGTAAATGCGGGGCGTTCAGACGAAAGAGAAGTGGATATCGTAGCGGAGAAAGGAGATGAGCGCATTTATGTGCAGGCGTGCACAATGTTCGGTTCCGACGAAACCGTGAGGAGAGAGTTGGGAAGCTTGGAGTCGATCAGAGACAATTATCCTAAATTCGTTGTGCTAAAGGATCCGGGCGCATTCCGAGGAGTCACATCAAAGGGCATAGTGATCTGTGGGCTCATGGAATTCATAGAAATGGAAAACTACCGCATAACTCCGTAACAGATCGGAATTGAGCATATCAAGGCAGTGTGTTTTATCGGACAGGGTACCACGCACAAATAGGTTTTTACTGCTGACGATATCGGCTGGTATTTTATTTCATTTTCACGGTCACACGCAGTCCTGGAACCTTTGACTCTAACTTACGCAGGAATTCCTGCTTCCTCGATGGAGAAATACAGATCTCTTTTCCCACAACGTATTTTATCGTCATTTGATCAAACGAAAGTACAGTTCTTCCCATGTAGAAATCGGTCAATTTGGCCAAAAAGTGCGTCCTCTCCTCTACCGCCGTGATCGCTGTGTATCTGATCTCATCGTTCCCCCATACACCTTTTATCTGAAGGGCATCTTCATTGAAAATATACTTCAGCCTGTGCCACATTAATATCAACAATATCAAAGGGATCGATAACAAAGGCACCACATAAAGAACGACCCAATCTTGGTTGATCGTGAAGTCGTAAACCAGATACACGGCACACCCTATAAAAAACGCCGATAAGGCATAGTACCAAATACCGATCTTCGACCTGAAAACAGACCTTTGGGACACGGAAATAAATAGACCATCTCAGATAAATACTGCCCGATGTCAAAGGGGATGAAAGCTTGTTTTCAGAAACGGGCGATCAATGCAATCACCTTATTACTCTTATTACCACAAAAATTATGATCAAACCCACAACATAGGCTATGTAAAGCGATTTCTTAGTCGGTGACAAAGCCTTCCAACTTTGGTACTTCACACTGGCTTTCTTTTCCCCTCCGGGCGCGAACACTTCCGGATCTTTGATCCTTGATCTCAACGCCGAAAGGAACTCCTGCTTCTTGGCGGGGCTGATGTTCACCATCCCTTCTCGTCCGTTAATGTCGGTGTAAGTGATCCACACTTGTTTTGACGATGCTACAGAGGGTGTGAAGTTGAATAAGAAAATGGAGCGGTCGACCACTTCTTCCACGCTTTTGATCGAAGTGTAATATATCTCGACGGTCTTGAAATACCGCCTTATAACCAGCACGTTTTCTTTCAGAATATATCTTATCCTTACAAAGAACAACACAACTGGGAATATGAGGATGCACACACATGCCACATACATGATAATGATGTATGATATCATCCCGTTTAATTCGCCACCACTCATATCGTTCGAGTCCATCATTGTCACAATCAGAAAGACCATCATGACGCAGATGAAGACCGTTCCGATCAGAGTTATGACCAGATATCCAAGTTTCGGCCTGAATGAAATATCTTCTCGCACAATGGGAAATTATTTTCTATATAATAAATATATTTATTAGACTCTTGCGTTCGGTATCTTGTTTCCTGCCAAAAGGATGAGGGCTGTCCGCCACCGGAGGGTGATCATCGTTCTTATCATTTGAACACGCTCCTGTCCGGAATTCTGGATCTCAGCTTCAAAAGAAATTCCTGTTTCTCCGCCGGACGGATACGTACCTTATCTTCGCCGCCGCTGTGGTTTATGAAGCTTATCTCGATCGTGCCCGAGGCGCCTTTTTCGATCGTCTCCTCCACACGCTTGATCGCAGAATACCTTATCTCAAGTTTTTTCAGTAACAGGTTCAGCACAAGACGGTCTTGTTTCAAAATGTACCTTACTCTGAAATAGAACACTGCAGCAAATAAAAACGGGAAGCATGCAGCCGCAAGCAGGAACAACGCCACAATAATGAATAGGGTGGAGTAGTCGCCTGTCTCTGAGGAAAAATACAGAAGAACAACAAACGCCACACCGAGTGTGATATACACGCGTACCATCGTGAAAACAACAAACCGGCTCAGTTTCAGTTTCGCCCGAAACACTGTGTCGCTCGGCATCTTTTGTCTGATATACTTCCGAGAATAGATAAGATTTGCTTGGTGCGCAGTCAGACACACTTCAATCAGGCACAGATATATACCGACGGCCGCGAAAAAACAATCCCTGCCAACGCTGTTAGAAAAAGAGTTATATCGTCAGTTTCAGATAAGGTTGCATGGACTTCTACGACAAAGACCTTGTTTCCATACGCGACCTCACAAAAGAGCAGATAAATTATCTGCTGGACCAATCTGAGAAGATGATCCCCTATGCAAAGGGAGAAAAGGTGAAGAAGGTGTTGGACGGCAAGGTTCTCGGCAACCTGTTCTTTGAACCTTCGACCAGAACAAAATTATCATTCGAGAGCGCGGCCGGAAGGCTCGGATGCACCGTGATAGATGTTTCCGAGATGTCCATGACCTCCATGTCAAAGGGGGAAACGCTTGCGGACACGATAAAAATGGTGGACGGATACTGCGATGTGATTGTCCTCAGGCACCCTCACGAGGGGGCCGCCAGACTTGCCGCGAAATTCTCCGAGAACCCCGTGATCAATGCCGGGGACGGAGCAGGTTCGCACCCGACGCAGACCCTGCTGGACCTTTTTACGATGAGGTCGGCGAAAGGATCGTTGGAAGGTCTGAATATTGTGTTGGTCGGGGATCTGAAATACGGCCGCACGGTCCATTCGCTCGCCGAAGCGCTCACTATGTTCGGTGCGAAACTGACACTGGTCGCGCCCGAATCTCTGCAGATGCCCAAGGACATCTACAACCACATTGTGGAAAAGGGCTGCAAACCTGTTAAGACAGCAGTTCTGGAGGATGTGATTGACCAAGCCGACGTGCTTTATGTCACGAGGATCCAGAAAGAAAGGTTCCCCGATCCCGCAGAGTACCAAAAGGTGGCTGGAACATACAGAATAGGGAACGCCATACTCCGCGAGGCTAAGAGCGACATGATCGTCATGCACCCCCTGCCGAGACTGGATGAGATCCTTCCGGAAGTAGATGACACGCAGCACGCGAAATATTTCGAACAGGCATTCAACGGCGTACCCGTAAGAATGGCGCTTCTCTGTGCGATACTCGGAGGTGACATAAATGGATAACAAGATCGTAGAAACGAAGATACCTCCGATAAGGAACGGCACCGTTATCGACCACATTGCCAACGGTCAGTCGCTGAACGTCCTCAAGATATTGGGAGTGAACGAGCACAACATCGATTCGGTGATAAGCATCGGGATGCATGTTCCGTCGTCAAAGACCGGATGGAAGGATGTGATCAAGGTCGAGGACAGGGAATTGGATCCGAGCAAAGTGGGAAAGATCGCCCTTATCGCTCCGGACGCAACGATATCCATCATAAGAGACTATTATGTAGCGGAGAAATTCAGAGTGAATCTTGACGACCACATCGTCGGACTTGCGAAATGCAGTAACCCCAACTGCATCACGAACAGGGGTGAACCTGTTGTTCCGGAGTTCCATGTAGAAGTGAGGAACCCGCCGAAACTCAGGTGCGTTTACTGCGACAGGATACTGACCAACATTTCCGACAATCTGCTTTGAAATGAAGATAATAGTCATCGCAGGCATGCCCGGTGCCGGTAAAGAGGAACTGCTTTCGGTAGCGAGGTCTCTCGGTATACATTATGCACGCATGGGCGATGCCGTCAGGGAATTTTATTCAAGATCCCCGAACAAGGGGATGAGCATCGGGGAATTCGCCAGTTCGGAAAGGGAAAAGTTCGGGATCACTATCTGGGCCAAGCGTACGATCGAAAAAATGAATGGCAACATGTTCCTTATCGACGGCTGCAGAAGCATGGAGGAGGTCAGATCGTTCAGGGAACTCGGAGGGGACGTCGTTATCATCGGTATATACTCCTCTCCCGATCAAAGATACAAGAGATTGATCAACAGAGGAAGGGATGATGCTCCAAGGAACATCGATGAATTCAACCAAAGGGATTCCAGAGAGATCTCGTGGGGCCTCGCAGAGGTCTTGGCATTATCTGATATCATGTTGGTGAACAGCTCAAGCCTTGAGGATTTTCATTCTGTTTCAGAGATGACCCTGAAGGGATTGAAATGAGATTTACGACCATGCGCCTCTGCGGGGGCGAAGCACTGATGGCGATACCGGCCGATACCCTCGACCTTGACATGATAAAGGCCGCCGATGTTCTGAGAGATATGGGCGGCAATATCAAAGATGCCGATGACATGATGATAGTCTTCGATTGGGAAGGTATGGAGACCACGATATACCCTCAGGGCAAGATAATGTTCTTTCCGCTCAAGGACCGTTCATTATGCATAAAATATGCAGCGGACATCCTTGGAAAGTTGATCTGAATCTTACCTTACCTTTATATCCTCAATACCCATCCCATACATATGGAACTGATTACCCAGATAATAATTTCTGGTATTCTTTCAGCAGCTTTGTCGATAGTAGCCTACAAGCTCCGGATGCTTACGTACTCGGGAGCGTTGGCCTCGCTTCTGGTAGGGTACACTGTGGGTGTGTTCGGTTCCTTAGAATGGCTGATCCTTTTGATAATATTCACAGCGGCGGGGCTTGCCGCAACGAAGATGGACCTCAGCAATAAAAGAAGTCAAGGGCTTCAGGAGGGCGAGTATGGAGAAAGGACATACAAAAATGTTCTTGGCGTGGGTATACCTGCGATCATATTCGCAGTCCTCTATGGGGTTTTACATGCATATTATGGGAAACAGTATGATCTGGCCATGAGCGTAGCTTTCATAACGACCATCACGGTGGCCGCCGCAGACACCGTGGCAAGCGAAATAGGGGTCAGGGACCCCAAAGTATGGTTGATAACGACCTTTGAGAGGGTCAGACGCGGAACTAACGGCGGCATCTCGGTATTGGGAACGGTGTCCTCGACAGCCGCGGCGATATTTACTGGTCTCATCGGATGGACGCTTATTATTATAATAAACAAAGACATGAGCGCCAATTTGATCTACGTTCTCATACCAATAGTAATGGGCATTTTAGGGAATCTGCTGGACAGCTTCCTAGGTGCGGCGTTGGAAAACAAGAAGAGGATATCGAAATATGTCAACAACAGCGCCAGCGCCCTCGTTTGTGCAACGCTTGGCGCCCTAATCATCTTACTTCTCTGAAACTGCATATATCCGTCTTCCGGGCTTCTCTGTCAATATCGATCCGGCCTTTAGAAATAGCAAGACCCTCATAGCTCGGCCATGCAGAAGAGATCTTTTTAATAAAGGAAATTGAAAGAGGGGTGTTACCCCTCGTTTATCTTAAAGTTTGCAGAGTTTCAGGAGTGATTCCCACTTCTTATCCAGTTCTGCCTGCATGCTCTCGACCACAGACTTCCACTTGTCGCCCTTGAGGTGGCTGAATCTGCCCTGAGAGTTGATCCACTCGGTCACCGGCTTCTTCTCGGCCTTACCGTCGGCGATCCTTTGGCTTTCAGGAGACAAATTGTAATTGATACCGTTCTCCACTTCATACAAAGGCCAGATGCAGGTCTCGACCGCAAGCCTCGATATCGATATGGATTCTTCTGTTGCGAACCTCCATCCTCTCGGACAGGGAGTTATGGCGTTGATGAATGTGGGGCCTTCTGTCTCGAATGCTCTCTGTGCTTTTTGGATCATGTCCTTCCATGCGTGGGGTGCTGCCTGAGCGGCATACGGTATGCCGTGAGCCGCCATTATCCTCGTCATGTCCTTGGGGAACTCTTTCTTCCCATACGCGACGTCGCCTGCCCAGGACGTGGTGGTCGACGCCCCGATGCCGGTTGCACTCGATCTCTGGATACCTGTGTTCATGTAGGCCTCGTTGTTGAGACAGACGTAAAGCATGTTGTGGCCTCTCTCCGCGGCACCCGAAAGTGCCTGCAGACCGATGTCGTATGTTCCGCCGTCGCCTGCGAAGGTCACGAACTTCACATCCTCTTTTACTTTCCCCTGTCTCTTCAGGGCTTTGTAAGCGGTCTCCACTCCCGCACATGTCGCTGCGGCGTTGCCGAATGCTGTGTGTATGTACGGCGTTTTCCACGAAGTATACGGGAACAGTGTTGTCGACACCTGCAGGCATCCTGTGGCTGCCGACACTACTACATTCTTCTCCGTACCCATTAGTATCTGTTTCGCAATTACCGACTCGGTGCAGCCTGCGCACAGCCTGTGGCCGCTTGCAAGTCTGACCGGTATCTTGTTGAGCTCCTGTAATGTCACCGCGGTCATTCTTTCACCCCCAGGTAGTTGATCCTCTTTGCTTTTCCCTTCTCTACATCCCTGAATACTGAAATGAAATCGGAGACCATTGTGTCCGCTCCGCCAAGTCCATAGATGTAGTTGTACATCTTCGGCATGCTCTCGTTCTCCAGTGCTGCGGCGACGACCTCCGGGAACATCGGGCCATATGATCCGATGCTCAGGTGCTTGTCCATAACGATGACCGCTTTCTTTCCTTTCATGAGCTTTGCCAGCTCTGCGATCGGCCACGGCCTGAACATGCGGGGCATCGCTACTCCGACTTTCTTTCCTTCCTTGCGCAGCTGATCGACCGCCTCCTTCATAGTCCCGAAAGTGGATCCGAGGACGATAGCGATATATTCCGCATCATCGCACTTGTATTCCTCGACGATCTTGTACTTCCTGCCGGATATCTTCTCGAAATCGTTGAACACGTCCTGCGCCACCTTAGGCACATGGTGCATCGCCACGACCATCTGATATTTGTGCGGGAAGTAGAACATCGGCCCGTCCATCAGGTTGTGGGAGACCGGGTGCTTCACGTCAAGAAGCGGGTGCAGAGGCTTGAACTCTCCGACGAACTTCCTGACATCTTTCTCGTCGAGGGGAGTTATCCTCTCTATTGCATGAGTAAGTATGAATCCATCAAGATTGACCAGCACCGGCAGCTGAACACTGTGGTGTTCGGCGATCCTCGTTGCCATTATTGACAGGTCGTACGCTTCCTGAACGTTCTCGGAGAACAACGATATCCATCCGCAGTCCCTTGCGGACATTACGTCACCGTGGTCGTTGTGGATGTCGATCGGACCGCTGACCGCCCTGTTGGCGACCGCCATTACCAATGGGACCCTCATCGAGGCCGCTATCGGCAGCATCTCCCACATGAACGCGAGTCCCTGTGAGGCCGTCGCAGTGAATGTCCTCGCCCCTGCGGATGAGGATGTCGTACAAAGCGTGAGGGCGCTGTGTTCAGACTCTACGCAGACGAACTCTGTCGAAACATGGCCGTCGGCGACATATTCTGAGTATTTCTCCACTATTATGGTCTGTGGTGTGATCGGGTATGCCGCGACCACATCGGGATTTATCTGTTTCCATGCGAGTGCGATCGCAGAGTCGCCGTTTATTGCGATATCTTCCTGCTTCATGTTTACTCCCCCTTCATTGTTATTGCATTTTTGGGGCAGACCTTCGCACAAATGCCGCAACCCTTGCAGTGCGTCATCTTCAATCCCTTGATCTTGCCGTTCTCCGTCATGATGCTGTCATCCGGGCAGTATATCCAACAACTAAGACAGTTTATACATTTGTCCTTATCGAGATATGGGATCTGGCCTCTCCAGTCGCCAGTGTGGAATCTCTCGGAGTTCCCCGCCTCTATGACGCGGTCCCCGACAATGAAATCTTTATAGTTAGCTAAGTTGACCATCATTTCACCTCTTCATACGCCCTTTTGAGGGCCGCCACGTTCTGAAGTATCACTTTTTCTTTGAGTTTGCCTTCGAACTTTGCTTTCATATGGTCCTCTATCTCTTTGTACTCGATTATCGGCCTTATTTTTACAAGTGCGCCGAGCATTGATGTGTTGACCATCGGGCGGCCTATCTCCTCTACCGATATCTTCGTCGCATCTACCGCATGGCATTCCGCATTCGTGCCTATCGCATCCTGAAGTTCGAATGAGGAACCGCGATAATTCGCTATTATGGTCCCATTTTCCTTGAGACCTTTTCCTACATCGACCTTGCCGATCAGCGACGGGTCGATCACAATCACTATGTCAGGCTCGTATACCTGTGTGTGAACTCTTATTGGGTTTCCCGATATCCTTGCAAATGCTCTTATCGGGGCTCCCATTCTCTCGGGGCCGAATTCGGGGAAAGCTTTGACGTATTTCCCTGCGTGTATGGCTGTCTCGGCGAGAATCTCGTTCGCCGTGACCACTCCTTGGCCCCCCCTTCCATGCCAACATATTTCTGTATCCATGTTGAATCAACTGAAGTACCGAATACTCATATCTGATTTAAACCTTTCATTGTGATGTTCCATTCTTTGTTTTACTAAATTCATATTTTTTTGCTGATTTTTGTGTTAAATAATCATATATTTTACGAATTTCGAAGTATAGTTGCGAACCTAACTTATTTGAATGATTAAGTTCATATCTCTTTCATGGCGGGAATTGAACTGATACCGATCTCGAAGCCTGTCGACCTGAAGTTCATCGAAGGAAAGCTGAAAGAGATAGAGGCAGAGAGCAAGAAACAAAAGAAAGCGGGCGAAAGACTTGAGTTCATCAGATTGAGGTATCTTGGATATTCGGTCCCGGAAGCGTGCATGATCAAAGGCATAACCATTCAGACCGGATACAATTGGCAGAGTTCCTGGAACGAGAACGGCATTGATTCCGTAATGCCTAACTACGGAGGCGGGAGACCCTCCGCCATGACCCTTGAACAGAAAGAAAGGTTCAGGGATGCGGTGGCAAGGGACATGATGACCACCGTTGAGGCCGGGGCGTTCGTAAGAGAACATTTCGGTATCGAATTCACTCCGAAACACATCCGTTCCATGCTCAGGTCCATGGGATTCAGACATGCCAAGCCGTATGATGTCGATTATCGGCGCCCTGCCGATGCGGAAGGCATTTTAAAAAAAGACTCGGAACAGCGCTGGACTCTGTGAGCCTGAACGATATCGCCTGGGGGTTCGCAGACGAATCCGCACAGAGGATCAGCGTAAACACCGCAAGAGTGTGGTCGTTGGGAAGACCCGTTCGAAAGATGAACTCCGATCGTGTGAACGCCAACACATTCGGGTTCTATGCGATCAACGGTAATTCTTCCGTGCTGTTCCCGGAATCATCCAAAGGCGCTGACATGTGTGCTTTTCTTGATGCGATCCGCGCAGCCAACGGAAACACGAAAGTGCTGATGATATTGGATAACGGCAGGATCCATCATACAAAGGCAGTGAGATCCCATGCGGCCGAACTCAATATCGAGTTCCTTTTCCTTCCGCCGTATTCTCCGCAGTTCAATCCGATCGAATTCATATGGAAGACCGTCAAAGCAAGGGTCTCCGGTATGTTCCTTCTCTGCAAAGATCATCTGGTGGAGTTTGTTAAAGAGACATTCATGAAAGAATCCCTGAAAATGAGCTATGCTGAAGGATGGAAGAGGACTTTTTTAATCGACCATGAGTCTAAATAGTTAGGTTCGTGATTATAATCTGCATATTGTGAATACGCTTGTATCTGTCCATAATCTACTCTTTTTTTAGTAGTTTGGAAAAAACATATTAAAATGATGAACCCATACCGAGGCTTGGTGATAGGGCAACAGTCCTGCTCTGAAACTTCTTCCAAGAGTGTAATTCCCATGGACAAGAAGATAGTAGATGTTAACGAACTGCGCGTTGATGACATACCCTATGTAGGAGGAAAAGGAGCTAACCTCGGGGAGCTCACTTCGGCAGGTTTTCCTGTCCCGGGCGCATTCGTCCTGACGACCGTTGCCTATGACTACTTTTTGGAAAAAAGTAAAATAATGGGAAAAATAGAAAAAGAGCTGAAAAGCATCGATAAAAGTTCTGACCAAAGCCTTGCAGACGCTTCTAAACGCATCAGAGCTCTCTTCGAGGCGCACGAGATCCCTGAAGACTTGAAAAAGGAAATCATATCAAGCTACAGGATAGTTGTTCCCAAAGGAAAAACAGGTTTTGTCGCCGTAAGGTCGAGCGCAACCGCCGAGGATCTTCCCGATGCGAGTTTCGCGGGACAACAGGAAACATTCCTTAACGTCAAAGACGAGAACGACCTCATTGACAAGATCAGAAAATGCTGGTCGTCCCTTTTCACGGCGAGAGCGATATCTTACAGAGAGAAACAGGGATTCGCTCACAGCGTGGTCAAGCTGGCCGTAGTTGTACAAAAAATGGTGAACTCCGAAGTATCGGGGATAATGTTCACGGTCGATCCGCACAGCGGTGCGAAGAACATAATCATCGAGGCTGGGTACGGCCTCGGAGAGGCCATCGTGGGCGGCGAAGTGACACCCGACACATATGATGTGGACAAGTCGAAGATGGCCATCACAAAAAAGAGGATCTCCACTCAGAAATGGAGATATATAAGGGGGCCGGACGGCGGGAATGTCAAAGAGGACGTACCGGCCAGTGATGAAAAGAAACAGAAGATAGAGGACCGCCGCATCCTTGAAATAGCGGAGATAGGCCGCCAGGTAGAGATACACTATCAGAGGCCGATGGACATGGAATGGTGTATCGAAGGGGGGAAGGTCTACCTTGTACAGGCGAGACCGATCACTGCAGTAGGGAATTCCGGAGGCAACAGTGTGAAAGATGATGTTTCTGGGGAGAGCATTCTCCTATCGGGACTGGGTGCAAGCCCGGGTTTCGCAACAGGTACGGTCAAGATATATGATGAGAAAATGAGTCTCGACGTTGTAAAGGACGGAGATATCCTTGTAACGAAAATGACTATGCCGGATATGGTCCCTGCAATGAGCAGGTCCGTCGCCATCGTCACCGATGAGGGAGGTATGACCTGCCACGCTGCGATAATCTCGAGAGAATTGGGCACGCCTTGCGTGGTGGGCACAGGAAGCGCCACGAATGTCCTGAAGGACGGCGATGTCATAACGGTCGACGGAACGACCGGTACTATCTACAAAGGAGAGATCAAGAAGAAACAGGAGACGGAGAGCCACGCAACTGGTACTGTCTCCGCAGAGTTCATCCCCATCACAGGGACCAAGGTAATGGTCAACATGAGTATGCCTGCCAAGGCCGATGAGGTCGCAAAACTTCCATGCGACGGCGTGGGTCTCATGAGGAGCGAGTTCCTTTTCACAAATTATATCGGAGAGCACCCCTGTGCGGTCATCGATGACGGGAGAACGGACCAATTGATAGACAAACTGTCAGACGGGATAGCAAAGACCGCCAGGGCCTTCTATCCCAGGCCGGTCATCCTCAGGACCTCCGACTTCAAGACCAACGAATACCGCGACATGAAGGGCGGAGCGGATTACGAACCCAACGAAGAGAACCCCATGATAGGGTGGAGAGGATGTTCCAGATACATCTCTAAGAATTACAGGGACGCATTCATTTGCGAGCTCAGAGCGATCAAAAAGGCACGCGACGAGTTGGGGATGAAGAACATCTTCGTCATGCTGCCTTTTGTCAGGACCATATTCGAGGTCGAAGAGATAGTCGGTATGATGGAAAGTGTCGGCCTCAAGAGAGGGCCGGACTTCAAGCTCTATTTCATGGCGGAGATCCCGGTGAACATTTTCATGGCAGAGGAGTTCTGCAAGTACTGCGACGCATTCTCGATAGGTTCCAACGACCTTACGCAGCTTATCCTCGGATGCGACCGTGATTCGGATATCCTCGGACGCATGGGCTACTTTGATGAGAGGAACCCGGGCGTGAAGGCGGCGATATCACACTTGATCAAAGTGGCTCACAAGAACGGAAAGACAGTTGGGATATGCGGTCAGGGACCTTCAGTATATCCGGAATTGGTCGAGTTCCTTGTCGAAGAAGGTATCGATTCGATATCCCTGAATCCTGATACATTCGTGAAGACCAAAAGGAATATCGCATCTGCGGAGCAGAGGATATTGCTCAAAACCCTTAGGGAAATGGACAGCAAGAAGTGATCATCGATCTTTGACCCGATGATTTTCATCCTCGATAAGTCTCTTATTGAGGCCGTCCGCCTGCTCCTGAGGGAGCAGCATTGTTGTCATTTCCATAAAGGGGTGCTTTGCGCCCTCAATTATCTTTACATCATCAAGGGTCCTGAGGCCCCACTTCTCGGCGGTCTTCTCCAACCCCAGTTTTACATCGAGGTTGTTCGGCTCCAGAACGATCGCATTGAATGTCTCGAGACCGGCCCTCTTTGCCGCCATGATCCGGTGGTGGCCGTCCACGACAAGGAATCCGTTCCTTCTCTTTACCAGTACCAAGGGTTCGTTCAGCCCTCTCTTTATCTCGAACTGGCGTCCGATCAGTTCGTCCATGTACACTTCCTTTTGAGTGGGGATGAGTTCTTTTATCGGAACCTCTTGATTGGAAATCTTAAGTCTTATCCCATTCTGCTGCTCGAGCAGATTCTTCACGGACATGACCTTGGCGGGCCTTGATTTTTCTATTTGGGATCTTACAATATCAATGTTCGAGATAATACCGACGATCTTCTTTTCTTCATTGACCACGGGGAGGTTCCTCAGACCGTATCTGAAAAGTACCCTGGTCGCATCATCTATCGACATTGACGGGACCACGCAAAGCGTTCCGTGCTTCATGACCTCCCTTATTTTTGAGTTGGGTCTGTCCACGAATCTCAGCAACTCTTTTGCCGTGACGAACCCCAACAGATATCCGTTCTCCGCAATGGGGAACCCATGGAAACTCGAATTGATTATTTTCTCCATGACCTGTGTTACGGTCATGTCCGGAGTTACCGTTTGAACGTTTCTGATCATGTAGTCTGCGACAGTCGGGCTTTGCGTCATATCAATACCTTATCTTAGAGGTGAATGAAAAACCCTTTGACAGAATTAAATAACATTAAATATTATATTTATGTTACTAAGTATCACGAATTGCAAAAATAGTAACATGAGGATAAAATGAATGTTAAGATCATCTCATTGGTTTCGGTCCTGATCCTGTTCTCGGGATTGTCGGTGGTCGTATTCAGTGACAATTCGAACGGCGCTGACTCTACTACTACGATCACCGACGGCACCGGAAAGACATTCACTTATGCCAGGCCCGCGGAGCACATTGTTACAATGGGCTACGCCTCCACGCTTACCGTTGCGATGCTCGGAGAGACGGACAAGATAATCGCTGTGGACACATACTCGACATACAATTACACAAAAGATGAACGCTTGGCAGGCCTTAACGCGTTGAATCTCGGCAGCATTTACACCTCATCGAATAACGACAACATCGTGGCGCAGCTGGTTCAATTGGTGGGAAAGGGAAAAATGAGCCTTGGCGATACCATAATATTGACAACTTACTCGAACGCGCTTACGTTGCGCGATCTGCTCAACGGTATCGGTTTCGACCATGTGCTTGTTTACGGCGTACCGACCTCTCCGATAACCAGCTATGAACAGGTCAAAGACTTCATCAGCGACATATCCGTGATCGTCAAAGGAGATACATCTTCTCTTGTCGGGAATATGGAAGCGGTGGAAAACACCGTCATCAACGGGTTGAAAGGAACATCCGAGAGACCGCCGGCTCTGTTCGTCTGGTATAATAAAACCTCGGGGTATTCAGTCGGCAACACAGGCTCCATTGCCGTTTCCCTGATCGAGGCGGCCGGTGGCACCAATATCGCATACAGCCCGAACAGCGCAACGACATATGGGGACAAGAACACAATTGTACAACTGGTCGAGTCACATCCAAACACTATCATCTTCCTGCAGGACACATACATAAAGGACGGCCACACGGTCGGCGATTTCAGAAACGATGTGCTCGGAGGCGATGCCGGCATACCGATCGTGATCGTAGATTCCAAATGGAATAACTATGACACAGATGCCGCAAGCGGGTTGTGGGTCTTCGCATGCGCATTGCACCCGGAAATATTCCAGGGTGCCATGCCAAGTGCCGACGGATCCTCAACATTGTATGTCATACCCATACAGGCTTCGAGAGCCGGCACCGTCGGCGGATCCTCCAGCTCTGATCTGGCACTATACGCTATAGCCGGACTTTTGGTCGGACTTATCATTCTTGGATTTGCATATTTCTACCTCAGGAGGCCATAAACAGATGGAACACAACGGATGTGTTCGATCGGCCTTTTTCCGCATTGTAACGGGGCTGAGTTGATGATACCCGACCCGGACAGAAAGAGGAAAAGGTTGCTTTTGACGGTTGCGACACTTACATTGATATTGATATTCTCTGTCTTCCTGGGTCTGTCATGGGCACCCGATCATTTGTCACTCTCGGATGTTTGGCATGTGCTTATCGGCAAAGGTACCTGGGCCGATGGCATTATCGTTAATTCCAACTCTAAGAGGGTTATCTTCGGTGCCTTTGTGGGTGCGGCCCTGGGCGTAACAGGCGGAATAATGCAGGCCGTATTCAGGAACCCTCTTGCATCACCGTACATACTGGGTCTGTCGTCCGGAGCTTCATTGGGTGCGGCGATCGCCATATTGTTCTCGATACCGATCATACCTTTGGCAATAACACAGCCGCTGCTGGCATTCGTGTTCTGTCTCGGAACGATGTTCCTTGTATACATGTTATCAAGGAGCGGGGGCAGCGTGAGGACGGAGACCCTGATACTTGCCGGTGTCGCGATATCATCCCTGATGACTGCCGCAGTATCATTCCTAACATACATCGCGCCGAGCGAACAGATGGGCAGTATCGTCTTCTGGTCCATGGGGAACCTCGGCACTGTCACGTGGGAAGAGATGGCATTTGCGATCCCGATAATAACTGTCGGCATAGCTGTCATGCTTACGCAGTCTAAGAGCCTGAACGCCATGATGCTCGGCGATTATCACGCAATGGACCTCGGAGTAGATGTCAGAAGGGCCCGGATCTTCCTTTTGGTCGTGTCTTCTCTGGTTGTCGCTGCCGCCGTGGCATTCGTAGGGGCTATAGGTTTTGTCGGATTGGTCATACCGCATATCTTCAGATTGTTCCTGGGGCCGGATAATCGTCTGATCCTTCCGCTAAGTGCCTTCGGGGGCGCTACATTCATTTTATTATGCGATTACGTAGCCCATCTCGGCTCCTCGCTCTACGGAGTTATGCCCATAGGCATCATTACCTCATTCATCGGAGCTCCGTTCTTTATATATCTGCTTTCCAGAAAGAGAAGCGAGGTGGGATGGTGAGCCTTCTCGATATTGAATCGCTTTCATACAAATATGATGAGAAAATAGTTCTCGATCAGATAACGCTCGGCATAAAGGGCGGAGAGATAATAGGGATACTCGGACCGAACGGATGCGGAAAGACCACTCTTCTAAAGAACCTTAACAGGAACCTGAAGCCTCACGGCGGCTGCGTCTTGATCGAAGGGACCGACATCGACGGCATCTCAAAGAGAGAGATCGCGCAGAGCATCGCCGCGGTCCCTCAATCGAATGAGATAAGGTTCGCTTTTACCGTAAAGGAAATAGTGACAATGGGCAGGATGCCTTTCCAGGAATCCTTCAGGGGGGAAACGCGAGATGATCTTACTATTATAGAAAAAGCGATGGAGCAGACCGGCCTGACAAGGTTCGCCGACCGATACGTTAACACGCTCAGCGGGGGAGAAAGGCAGCGTGCTATAATCGCCAGAGCAATTACCCAGACGCCTAAGATAATACTCATGGATGAACCCACTTTGCACTTGGACATTAACATGCAGTTCGAGGTCCTCGACCTGATCCAGAGACTTTCAAGAGAGAATGATCTCGCTGTTGTAATAGTCTCGCACGATCTTCCCATGGTCACAAGGTACTGCGACCGCGTGGTGCTTATCCATGATCATAAGATCTTTGCCATGGGGACCCCTGAAGAGACCCTTACTAAAGAGAATATGAGGATCGTATTCAACGTCGATGCAGAGTTGGAAAAGGACCCGCGCACCGGAAAGACCACCGTACGTCTTTTCGGCTCATACAGGGAATAAGGAATCTGGCTTCTTATCGGGGTCTGAAAGAACCATTAAATATTATTTCTTATTATCAGAGCTTACTGCCCTGGTAGTGTAGCGGCCTATCATGAAGCCCTGTCGAGGCTTCGACTCGGATTCGAATTCCGGCCAGGGCGCCATTGTTTCCGAATTTTGTAACGCAACGAACGAAACTCATAACCGAAAATTCTTTTTATCATATACACTACCCCGCTATCATGCGTTTCGTGCTCAGAAGCAAGATCCACAGAGCGACCGTCACCGAGACAAGGCTCGATTACGAAGGGAGCATTACTGTAGATGAGGTTCTTTTGGAAAAGGTCGGGATATGGGCCGGAGAAAGGGTCATGATCGCCGATGTCGACAACGGCGCGCGCTTTGAAACATATGTCGTCAAAGGAGAGAAGGGGAGCGGCATAATTGCGCTCAACGGCGCTGCGGCGAGACTCTGCGAGAAAGGCGATAAGATAATCATAATGGGTTATGAGCTGACCTCGGAACCTATCAAAGCCAAGATAGTCCTTGTAGACAGCAACAATAAAGCTGTCAAGGAATTGTGATGTACCAGATATTCTCCGACGGAGGATCGAGAGGTAATCCGGGGCCTTCTGCATATGCGATCGTTGTGACAAAGGACGATAAAGTGATATTCAAAGGCTCGGAGTATTTGGGAATAAACACCAACAACTATGCCGAGTACCGCGGACTGATCGCAGGTCTGACCAAAGCGATCGAATTGAAGGCCGAGAACGTGGATTTCATAATGGATTCTCAGCTTGTAATAAAACAGATGAACGGCGAGTATAAGGTCAAGGCGGAGAACATAAAGAACCTCTATCTGGACGCTAAAGCACTGTCATCGATGATCCCCAATATAAGATTCAGGAATGTCAGACGGACGGAAATGCTCATTCCAATGGCCGATGCTTTACTGAATATCGAATTGGATAACCATCAGTGATCGATCTCGGCCTTAAGGCGGCTTATTTTCACCAACTTCTGCTCACCTGATGACATGTCTCTCAACGTGACGGAGTTGTTCTTCATTTCTTCGCTTCCTACGATAACGACGAACTTCGAACCAATCGATGAAGCATATTTCATCGCTTTCGCCATCTTCCTGTCAGCAAGATCTATGTCGGCGGATATTCCTTCCTTCCTGAGCATGCCGACGATCTCGAACGCTTTCATCTTCATGTCATCAGACACCGATATAACATAAGCATCCATCTTCTTTGATTGAAATACTGCGCCTTCTTTCTCAAGTGCCAGCAGTACTCTGTCGAACCCTATCGCAAAGCCTGTGGAGAATACTTTCTCTCCTCCGAATAACTCCGATAATGTATAAGATCCGCCTCCGCAGACCTGCTTCTCCGCGCCCAACGCGGGGGCCTCTACCTCGAATACCATCCCCGTATAGTAATCGAGGCCGCGGACGACCCCCATGTCTATCTCGGGAGCATCTATTCCCATCGCAGACAGATATGAAAGGACCTGTTTCAAATATTCCGATTCCTCGCCCGGGACTTTACTCAGAACTTCGACGCCGCCGACCGTCTCTGTCAGTTCGAATATCGAGTCCGCGTCGGCTCTGGCGACGCCTGCCGCTTCCATCAGCGGCCATGCTTCATCATAGAGCTTCTTATCCAATTTCTGCAGGATCTCCGGCATTTTCTCAGATATTACTCCCGCCTGTGTGAGCTTTCTTTTCAGTATGCCGATGTGGCCGATGCGCGCCTTATATTCTTTCAAACCGAGATCCTTGATCATTGTGGTCGCAGCGGCAACTACTTCCGCATCTGTCTGCGGAGTGGCTGTGCCGATTATTTCCATGCCAAACTGGAAGAACTCTCTGTATCTTCCGCTCTGCGGCCTTTCGTATCTGAAACATTGACCGAAATAGAATACCTTGATGGGTTTCGGCTCGTTGCTCATGCTGTTCACGAAGAACCTCATCGTGGGCGCCGTCAGCTCCGGCCTGAGTGCCAGATCCCTGTCTCCTTTGTCTTTGAACGCGTACAGCTCGTTGAGGATGTTGAGCCCCGATTTAAGAATGAACAGTTCCGCTTCCTCGAAGATCGGCGTCTGTATCTCTCTGAATCCGAATCTCTTTGCGGTCCGCCTCAGGACACCTTCATAGAACCTTCTCCTTTCCATCTCATCCGGCAGGAAATCCCTTGTGCCCCTGGGGCTTTGCAACATATGGTGAGCGATGGATTGAGAATATATTAGGATGTTGTATGTCGCAGATTGGGAATTCTCATTTTTTTATAGAATCATTCAGAGCTTATATCCACTAAAATACGCCCACACGTTTCTTTTAACTCTGGAACTAAGTTCGTTATCGTTTTCCAAAGGTATCTTTTGTTTACAGCCCCATAATTATGGACAATAACATCTCTGAATCCTGCAATGTCTTTCCATGGTATGTCCCTGTTATCATTTGTCACCCCAAATGATAGAGACTTCACTGCTTCCCCTATCTGGATGATACTGAAGGCACAGCTCTTTTGATAAATGTTGCTTTCAAGAAAATCCGCTTCGTCGTTGCCAAAGAATTCAATGCATTCTTCGATATCATTGCAACATTCTATTATTTTATTCAAAAGAAGTTGATCATTCTTCATAAACGATTACTCCTTCTGACAGGACCGCGTTCAGAAAGTCTGGCTTTAGAGATTTTGTGTCAACAAGATCGATCTCGCGTCCAACGGCGTAGCGTAAATCCTGAAAGAATCCGGACAATGCCAGCAGATCTTGTATTCTCCCGGGTTCAATGCAGAAATCATAGTCGCTGTTTTCGTCGTAGTCCCCTCTTGCGACTGAACCGAAAAGATACACTTTAGCAACCCCGTATCGCTCCGCTACCGGTGCCACTATTTCTTTTAGTTCACCGATAGAGTATATCTTTTTTTTCGCTGACGGCATAATAATGATATTGCCCTCAGATAGTTAAAAACTTTGGAAGATCCCCTCTTCGACTCATCTTTTCACAATAATTGTAAGGATGTCCTCATCCTCTACGACATGATCCATTCCGACCGTCTGTCCGGGGAACTTAGCACTCTTCCCCCAGACCATCGCATATCTGAAATTATTCCTGAAATCCCTGTGTATGACCTCGCAAACGTCCCCGACCGTGTTCCCCCTCTTAACAATTAGAGGTTCCGCCATATCCGCCTCTTTCCCCTGGGGTTTGAGGTAAATACGTATCATCTCGATAGTGTCGTAAAGCGTTTGTTTCAGCTCCTCTATTCCAAAGCCTGTGACCGCCGATACCGCGACGGTCCTGTACTCAGGATATAATGATTGAGCATATTCCAATTCTCCGGGTTTAGCCAGATCCACCTTGTTTATCGCCATCACGCACTTGACGTAAACTCTGTTCCCGGCGAGGACATCCAGCATCTGTTCCACATTGATGTCCTCCCTCACTACTATTGTTGCGTTGATGTGGCCGTATGCGGCGGCCATGTCCCTGATCGTTTCAACATCGATCTTCGTCAGCTTGACCGTCGGTTTAACAGAAAGACCGCCTTGGGCCGAACCTGTGATAACTACATCCGGTTTGTATTGATTCATCCTTATGGCTGCGTTATAGAGTTCTTTAAGAAGAACATCCATCTTGGGATTGAAAACATCGACCACCAGGAGTATCACATCGGATGCCCTTGCCGCGGCAATGACCTCTCTTCCCCTTCCTTTTCCTCTCGAAGCGTCCTTGATCAGACCGGGCATATCCAGGATCTGGATCTTCGCATGATTGTATTCCAAAACGCCGGGAATTATATCCAAAGTTGTGAAATGGTATGCTCCCACTTCTGATTTCGCCCCTGTGAGCTGATTGAGGAGTGTGGACTTTCCCACCGAAGGGAATCCTACGAGAGCGACGGTGGCATCCCCGGCTTTCTTGACATAGAAGCCTTTTGTCGGCCCCTTAGAAGATCTTCTTTTCTCTTCTTCAGCTGTCAGGCGCGCTATCTTCGCCTTCAGTTTTCCGATGTGGGCCTCCGTGGATTTATTGTATTTAGTGTTGGATATCTGTTCCTCCAACTCTTTGATCTGCTCATCAATGGTTGCCACGGTTCCCTCCTGATTGTGTGATAGTTGTGTGATAGTCAACAAGTATAATTAGGTTTTATCCGGTCAATCAAAAATATCCGTCTGAACGTACGATAGTTTTTAATCGGTTCAGTGTGTGGGGTCTTTCCATGAATGGTACTGCGGATGCGAAGACCATCGACATGAAATGGTTCGGAAAATGGACACCGATCCAAATACTCGGAGTTTTCGGGTCCTTAGTGGTCGCTATTGTCCTGACGTTATTCGGATTCGGTAACGGGTGTATGTGTTTCGGCGCATTGATAATAGCGGTCATACTCTACATGGTGCCCCGCATGCTGGGCGTAGAGCACATCAAGCTGATGGCGTTGGTCGGGGTATTGTTCCTTGCTGTTACCCTGATCGTCGGAGGGCTGCTCATTGCACCTGATTTTGTAAAGAACAATCAAGGTAACCCACCAGACAACAACTATTTTACCGATGTCCAATTCAATTATGATATTCCCGGCTACGATAACGGAGTACAGATAACCGCCAGTATAAAAGAAGGGGTTGACATGACCTCAAAAGAGGTTTACTTCCAGTATGCTGCCGTAAGCGGCATAGTGCTGGGAGGAACGGTCAACGGTTCGTCGAAGGACGATATCAGGCTGGATCTGAGCGGGCCAACCTTTATCCCACTCAATTCCGGCACTTTACACATCGGCGGACTTGTAGTAAAAGATGTGACTGACAGCGATAACCCGGTTCCTGTCGATGATTCGCGCACGCGTTCCTCTTTCCTGACCGGAGCGTTCGACGGCAGCATTACGGGCCTTGCACTGGTGGGGACCTTTATGAGCGTCATAACCATCGTTATCATGTTCTTCATAATCATGATCCTCTCAAATGTGATGAAGGGCAGGATGGAGAAGACCAGAGAGCAGATGGAGAAGGACGGCAGACTGTACCCGCGGGGCCATGGAAGATGCCAAAAGTGCGGTTCGTTGGTCCTTCCGGGAGAGGTCACATGCAGGAAGTGCGGAGAGTACATCGACCGTCCCGATGAGATAAAACCTGATAAGAAGGATTTCTTCGAGTGCTCGGAATGCGGTGCGGAGGTCCCGGCGGACGCAAAGCAATGTCCGAAGTGCGGCGCGGCATTCGATGAAGAAGATGAGGTCGTTATCACACCCGCGGAACATACCGCTGAGGCTCCCGTCAATGACAAAGAGTCGGCATCAAAAAGCAAATCTGTACAAGAGGATTCTCGCTCATCGGGCAGAGAACCGGTTGTGTGCCCCGAGTGCGGAGAGGTCTCTCCGGCGGGAGCGTGGTTCTGTCCGAGGTGCGGCAAATCCTTTGATGAGAAGAAATAAACTGTTTAAACTTCCATTTTCTTTTTCAATCTAAAGCAATAAAATAAATAAGATTCGGAGGATACACTTTTGGATGCCCTCTAACAATATTGAAGATTATTCCGAAGGGAATACGCAAGCCCATAAAATGGCGGCTAAACAGCAAGAGATCTCTGTAACAGAGTTCTTCGAAAAGAACAAACACATCCTCGGTTTCGATTCGAGATCTAAGTCCCTTATGATGGGGATCAAAGAAGCGGTCGATAACTCTCTGGACGCCTGCGAGGAAGCGGGATTCCTGCCCGATATCTACGTACGGGTGGAACGTCTTCAGGAAGAAGAGGAGTACAGGATAACGGTCGAAGATAACGGACCCGGGATCATCCATAAGATGATACCCAATGTTTTCGGGCGTCTGCTTTACGGTTCGAGATTCCACGCCCTCAGACAGTCGAGGGGGCAGCAGGGTATCGGTATCTCCGCGACAGTTATGTACGGCAACATCTCAACGGGAAAACCCGCCCATGTCGAGTCAAAGATCGAAGGGAAGGACGAAGTGGCCTGGAAGATGGACATCACTATCGATACCAAGACCAACCGCCCTATCGTAAAGAACGACGTTGCATTCATCTGGGAAGGGAAAGACCACGGTACAAAGATCGAATACACCACAAAGGGGAGGTACATCACCGGAAAGCAGTCGATCTTCGAATACCTTAGGAACACTGCCATCGTCAACCCCCACACCAAGATCGAGTTCCATGACCCCGAAGGGAAGAAGTACATATTCGAAAGGGCGACCGAACAGATGCCTCCGAAGTCAAAGGAGATCAAACCGCACCCCGAAGGAATGGAGATCGGGGATCTGATGAAATACACTCAGAACACTCAGCAGAAAACGGTCAATGCATTCCTAAAGAACGATTTCTCAAGGATAACAGAGAGGATCGCAGACGAGATCCTCACAAAAGCAGGCGTCGATCCTTCGATGAAACCTTCGGCGCTTTCGAGAGATCAATGTAAGGCGATACTCTCGGCGATCACGCAGGTCAAGATAATGGCTCCTCAGACCGATTGCCTGTCACCGATCGGAGACACTCTGATCAAAAAGGGGCTCATGCATGTTCTGGATGGGCTGAGGCCCGATTACTATGCGACCCCCGTTTCCCGTTCCCCGAAGTCTGTGAACGGTAACCCGTTCATAGTCGAGGCGGGGATAGTGTACGGCGGCGAGATACCGTCCGATGATCAGGTCACGATACTCAGATTCGCGAACCGCGTTCCGCTGCTGTATCAGCAGGGAGCGTGCGCAATAACAAAAGCCATCTCGGAAGTAGATTGGAGACGCTACGGATTGGAACAGAGAGGCGGAAAGGGGATACCTTTCGGCCCAGCTATAATATTGGTCCATGTTGCATCCACAAAGGTCCCGTTCACATCCGAGGGCAAGGAAGCGATAGCCTCTTTTGCCGAACTTCAGAGTGAGATAGAACAGGCTCTGAGACTATGTGCCAGAAATCTAAAGAGCCACTTGAACAAAATGGAAAGGAAGACTAAGACCGGCGCTAAATTCCAGATCGTTCAGGAGATCATTCCTGCGATAGCAAAGAAGTCATCGGCAATGCTCAACAGGCCGATGCCCGACCTCAGCAGGACCATCAGTAAGATCATGAACGTCGTATGGATCAAAGCTGAGAAAAAGAAGGATCCGCAGAAGGGTTTTGTTATCACATACACCATCCACAACTACACAACACAGGAGCGTACGATCGGGTTGCATACGCATCTTCCGAAGAGCTGCGCTAACTTGACGCTCTTCTCTAACCCGTATTTCGTCAACAACATGACCGATGACGGAAAGGTCATGTGGGAGGTAAAAAACATACAGCCCTCTACATCGCTCACGATATCATTTGAGTTGAAAGGAGAGTTGGCAGATACCTTCGATGCCGATGATGTGTACATCTCGGGCATCAATCCGGTATTAGTGATGGGGGCCGAAGCGCTTCCCGGGGATTGGGGGATAAAAGGATTGGAGATAATCGAGAGCGACGAGAACATCCCTGCAGATGACGAAGAAGAGGAAACGGAGGCTGAAGACCTTGGCGACGAATGAAAGACAGACCACGGCAATGAATAACCTCACATCCATTGTGGGTAAAATTTATGATCAATTAGATGCCGGCAGCGTGCCGCTGATGGAGCTCCCCCTCAGGTCTAAGAAGAACATCGAATTCGACACTCAGCACAACGTATGGAAATACGGTGACCTGAGGACCAACCGTACGGCGAAAACAGTTCAGGGAGCACAAATGATGCTCAGAACTGTTTACACAGCGGATTTCATCAACGAGATGATTAAAGAGAACAAATCCTCTACATTGAGGGAAATGTACTATATATCCGAAGGATGGGAGCATGCAAAGTTCAATACCCAGGACGAAAGCAACCTTCTCGCCGAAGATCTGGAGATCATCTCAAGATGTATGAGGGAGGACTTCAAGCTCAGACCCGAGGAAAGCGGTGCGCACGTGTATGGGAACCTTGACATAAGCACGATGACAAAGAAGGGAATGAAGAAGTTCAACTGCATCGATGATGTTGCAGAGACCGGTTTCGCTGTTCCCTATAATGTGGAGAAAGAGAACTTCGAGATCGTCGGCAGCGATGCAAAATTCATCATGGCGATAGAAACAGGCGGTATGTTCGCAAGGCTTATCGAGAACGGTTTCCCCGAAAGGTATGGGGCGATACTTGTTCACCTCAGCGGACAGCCGGCAAGAAGCACGAGGCGTTTGATAAAGAGGCTGAATGAAGAGAGGAACCTGCCCGTGACCGTGTTCACCGACGGCGACCCGTGGTCGTTCAGGATATTCGCTTCCGTTGCATACGGCGCTATCAAAACGGCGCACATATCAGAATATCTGGCGACACCGACCGCACAATTCATCGGGATAACGGCATCCGACATTCTGAATTATGATCTGCCCACCGACAAGCTCTCAGACAAAGATGTCGGTGCCCTGAATGCCGAGCTGTCCGACCCGAGATTCAATGACGGGTTCTGGGACAGTGAGATCAAAGCCATGCTGGAGATGAAAAAGAAGTCTGAGCAGCAGGCTCTGGCGAAATACGGTCTCGACTTCGTGACGGACAATTATCTCCCCGAGAAACTTACAGATATGGGAGTCTTGTAAATCAAAAAAAATAATTTTATCGGCCCAATGGGGCCGATCTGTTTTTCTCAGGTGTGTCTTACTGCCTGAATGAACCTGTTTATCACGAACTGCTTGTCCATGCTTGCCAAGAACGGACCTACTCTTGGGCCTGCGGGCTTTCCGATCAACACCATATATATCACTTTGAAAGCCGCTTTAACGCCTGTGGGGGTCTCCTTTCCCGTCTCGGTTATTATCTGGCTTATCGTATCCGCATCCCAGTTGGCATCGTTAAGCCTTTCCACCAGCTTCTGGAAGAATACTTTATCTCCCATTGTTATTTCTGTCCCGCAAGGGATCGTCGGATATACGTAGAATTTCACATCGTCAGGTGCGAACCCATTTAGCCAGTACCTTACGCAGTCGACTCGCTTCCTCAGTCTTTCTATATCCTCTTCTTTTGCTTTGGACATGTCCGTTGTCCTGCCGAGTATGGCCAATACATCCTCAAAAGTACTTGCCATCTGCACGACGCTGACCAAGTGCCTGTACGGGACCTGCAGGGGCATCTCTGTCGGAACATGGTTATGCTGCGCTATCTCGTATGCCCGTAAGGAATTCTCTCCCACCTCCTTTGATTTGTACCCCTCTGTGAAGAATATCCTCTCCATCCTGTCATACTCATCGGTCATTTCCACGACCCCGATACCGGGATCGTAATCGATTGATTTATTGGGCTGGATCCTCAGGAAAAGATAATTGACAACCTCCGGCGGCATCATGCCGATAGCATCAAGACCAGTAACGGACGAACCCGTCGATTTATGCATCTGGCCGACGCCTTTGAGCTGTACGAATTCATATGGTATGGGAAGCGGCGGTTCGATACCGTATATCTCTCTGGCGATCCTTTCGCCGGTATCATATGATCCGCCCGCGGCAGCATGGTCTTTGCCAAATGGTTCGGCTGATGTCCCGAATATCAACCATTTGGCGGGCCATTCCAGTCTCCACGTCAGCTTTCCGTCGCCTTTGGTTATGTCTGCGATACCGTGGTATCCGCATTTGCACTGATACTCCACCGTCGGATAGGAATAGGTCTCGAATATGGGATTGGTGAATTTTCCGCAGTCCTTGCAGACGGGGTTGTACGGGGCATAGTCCTCTTTCTGCTCTTTCCCGGATACCTCGTGCAGTATCTGGATTATTTCTTTCCTCTTTTTGAAGCATAGATCTATCGCCTGAGCGAATTTACCCTGCTCATAAAGCTCGTGCGTCCATATCACCTCGCAGTCGATGTCGAGGGACTCCACCGCATCAAGGAAGTTCTGTATGAAGTGGTGGGCGAAATTGTGATGTTTTCCGCAAGGGCACGGTATCTGGGATATCGGCTTGTTGACATGCTCCTCATATGATTCGGGCAGGAAGTCGGAACGTTTTTTCAACTGGTCGAATGAATCAATAAGATAGATCATGCGTACATTCTCATTCAGTTCCTTTACTGCGCTCCTTATCGACTCCGCAGTAATAGCTTCCCTAAGACTCCCAACATGTATGGTGCCTGAGGGGCTGATACCCGCCGCTATCAGCGGCTTTTCGCATGTATCAGCGACATCTTTCGCAATAACGTCTGCCCAGTGCATTCTTACCACGCGTGTAACATTACAACTATAAAAGAGATTTTCGGTCGTTTGCTGGATATTTCTGCCTGTCACCTCGGTAGGTTTTTATATTGATGCTTAATTCCTTTACTTATGGCAAAAGAGAAGAACAGCGGATTCTCATCATCAGCGGGGCTGATGAGGTACTTTGACGTGGAAGACGACAGAGGCCTCAAGATCAACCCGAGACTGGTCATCGGTGCCGCTATCGCTTTTACAGTTCTGATCTTGCTGTTGCCGGTATTCATCCCGATGTAAGTTCATATCTTCTTCACCAGTTTAGACGTCTGCACATCATGATGCGTCGACCCGGGTTGACCCATACTCTTTTCTGATCGCCCATGCCAGAAGCGGCGGGGCTATTATCGTCGTTGATACCGCCATCACTATTACCGCACCGTAGATCTCGGAAGACATCACCCCGGATGCCAATCCGATCGATGCCACGATCATCCCTACCTCGCCGCGGGGTACCATCCCCATCCCGATAATGTTCCTTGAACCCTTGGATATGGTTCTGTCCCCCACCCTTGCACCTATGCTGCAGCCGATATACTTTGTTGCTATGGCAAGGAGTATTATCACAACAGCCAGGATTATCACGGGCCCGTTGTCCAGACTTCCAAGGTTCACTTGCATACCCACATTTAGGAAGAAGAAGGAGATGAAAAGGGCTGTTATCGGTTCCATCTTCTCCTTAAGGTTCCACTCGTCCGCTTTGTCTGCCAGAAGCATGCCGCCGAAGAATGCACCGACTATCGCTGCGAGCCCGATCAGATCCGAAAGCCACGACAGGCCCAGGCAGACCACTATCGCGATGATGAGCATGCTCGTACCGGGACCGCTGCTTCTTTTTTTAACGGCAGGGCTCTTTTCCTTTCTTTCGTTGAAATATTTCGACAGCCGGGGAACACCCCATAGCGCGGCCGCTATCGCAAGAAGAACAAAGAGGATCGCCTCAATGGTTGTAAGCGCGATATCGAACGCTGCCGATTCGCCTGTCGCGGTCATTCCCACAACTATGGCAAGGACCACCATTCCCTGAACATCATCGATCACCGCAGCGCCGATGATTATCCTTGCTTCCTTGGTATCGACCAGATTCATATCTTTTATCACGCGGGCGGTAACGCTGACGCTTGTCGCAACGAGCGCCGCTCCCAGGAACAATGCGTGCGTGAGGTTCCCGTCGTATATTTGTATCAATGCGAACCCCGCCACAAACGGGATTATCACACCCATCGTCGCCACAAGTGTAGCGGCCTTACCGACAGACAGCAACCCCCTTACCTTTGTCTCCAGACCTATCGAGAACAGAAGGAATATCACTCCAAGCTCTGCAAAGAGTTTCACGACCTCATAATTCTGGTTCGAATCGTTCCCTATCTCTACGCTCAGCATCCCGAGGAAGGACCATTCGCCGAATATCAGGTTGGCGATGATTATCCCCACTATTATCTCGCCTATGAGCCCGGGTACGCCGAAGCGATCGAAAACATAGGAGCCTATACGGGCCAGGACTATCAGCACCACTAACATTATGAGTATAGAGCCGAAGTCCATGGGAGATGATGTTGTTCATCATTTATAATATTGGCATAGAAAAATCATGGAAATGGTTTGGGTGGGGGTTTATTTGAATTTGAATTTGAATGGCGTAGTCTTGGTTACGTTGGTCAGGGATGTGTCCGAACCAGAAGCTGCCTGCGCTGCGACAGATGATGTCACAGTGGGTGCACTCTTGAAGGCGCAGTCATATGCCTCAAGGCCATCATCCGGGATGACCATTATACAATCCGCAGACATATCGGACATCAGTTCATCGCATATGCACAGGCCGGGGATGGTTATCTTCAGCATCTCTATCTCATCGGCTATCGCAATGATCGTGGGGCCTGTCACTGTCTCTGAATTCTTTTCCGCAACGGCACAGGGCACTGCTTCCGTTACGTTGATAACCCCTTTTGTCTTATGAACAACAGGGATCTGTTCTGCGATCGGAAGTGCGGCTTCCGCAGGTTTTGACCCGGAAGTTGCGGCCGTCTGTGCGGCTGTGGATTTACCGTTGAAAGACGACAGCTCTTCTGTCGCACCGACGTTCATCTTTGCAACATCTGTCGGCCTCTTGCCTTCGACATGCAATCCTGCGGGAACCTCGGCTGTGTGAACTTTTTTGATCACAACCTTTTCAACATATATCGGCTCTTCTTTGATAGGCACCTTTTTCTCTTCTGTTTTTGTCGTTTCTTCTGCTGCGGTCGTGTCCTCCACTTCATAATCGGAGGGCTCCGCATACCCGATGATCGTTTCTTTCATCATTATGGGCGCCGCGGCATCTGCCGAAGTAAATGCCATATCAGCCTGTTTCTTCACAAAGACCTGCTCTTCAAGGACCGGATCAACAACCTCTCTGCAAGAGAGGGGAGAGTATAGCTCTGCCTCTTCCAGTTCCTTTTCGAACGAATCATTCTTCTTGATTATTATCTGGAAGTCGATCTCTTCATAGACCGGCCTTCTTTTTGCATTGTTGAAGATGTCTGCCGGCTGAGTATAATCCATCGGTTCCGGTTCGGGCTCGGACCTCACCGGTACCGTGAATGAATCCGCGCGTTTGCTGCCGCTGACGAAACTGCCTCCGGCCATTCTGACCATTTTAGGCTCATCATCGTCAAAGAACGCTGTATCCGGCTGGATCGTTATGTAAACATCCTGTTTTTCAGGAGTATTGTACACATAATATCCTTCTCTATTCAGCTGTTTGACCGCTTCGGACCTTATCGTCTCCTGCGGCCTTGCCGTTCTTCCGGGCGCTACTGCCGTCTCGTTGGACGCAGTGAAACCCGGGTGTCTTTGTTTCACTTCCGCTTGCATAGCGGGCTTGATTGTTTGTTGACCAAGCATCCGCTTCAAAAAGCTCCTCTGCGAGCTTACGCTGTCATTATTGCCTGAGTTACCACCCATGCTACCATCCCATCCGAGGAAAGGGTATGAAGTATAGATATTAAAAAGTTATAGTTGCACCTTAACTCTTTACGAAGGTAACATAGTCTGCTTTCCCGATAGAATGTATTTCTTTGAGCATTGAGGACAGTTTTTTAGCTTCGCTTGAGATGACCATTACTTCCAGACATTTTTGATCCTTTAGGTGTGAGTGAAGCTGCGTTCTTATCTCATTTTGATGTTTTGCTTGGATCATATTCATCCAAGGATCGCTGTGATCTTTTTTTACGACTATCAATACGCCCTCGATGGTCCCCTCCATGTCCTCCATCGTCTGCGCTTCCGCTTTTGCGGCGTTTATCGCTCTCCTCACGGCTTCGCTTCTTCCCTTCAAACCGAATATCGATTGGATCTCGTCCAACTCCTTTGCGCTCTCTTCGCTCAGAGAAATGCTTACGATCACCATCTCTTCACCTTGTTAACAAATCGGTGATTAGTAATACAAAGTTAATAACATTATCATAATCTTTTAATAACTATCTTTTATTTTTGTTATTGATGGATACTATCGTCGAGTTCCTTGTCTTTGTGGCTGTGATACTTATTGTATCATTTGTCGGTGCATATCTGCCGATGACCACCCGGGCAACCGACAAACAGATGCATCTGATGATCGCATTCAGTACGGGGGTCTTCCTCGGGATACTATTCCTCATACTATTTCCGGAAGCGGTCCGAGAGAGCGACGCTTACGGCATCGACATAATGACGGTGATGTACGTAGCGCTTGCGGGTTTCCTTTTAATGTTCACTGTTGACTTCTTGATGAAACACTACAAAAAAGCGGAATGCGACTGCGATGACTGCTTGGATCACCACTCTCACAGCGTCACATCTCTGTCCGCCTTTTTCGGCCTGTCGATACATGCCGCACTTGACGGTCTCGCTCTTGCGACCGCATTCACATTGGATGCGTCGGTCGGAGTAGTGATACTGCTTGCCCTGAGCATACACAAGGCAGCGGAGGTGTTCTCACTTTCATCCACTTTCCTGCTTGCGGGGGGAAGAAAGAGATCCATGACATACATGACGGTATTCTGCCTGATCACGCCAATTGCGGCGCTGGTATCGTATCTGCTGCTCGGAGGTGCCGAGAGCAACATAACCGGTCCGGCCTTTGCATTCTCGGCAGGAGTGTTCATGTTCGTAACAATGCTGCACATGATACCTGAAGCATTCCACAGAAAAGACATCAAGATAAGTTCGCTTTTGCTTATGCTGATCGGTCTGTTGATAATTTTGTGCGTCGTAATTCTAATGGGTAATTCGGGGCTTTGAGGTAAAATGTTCGACAATTGACGGATATGGTTGTGTACAGCTTTATATATTATGATAAATTTTTGCCGATTATGGCTGATAATGAATCACCATCAATAAGAAAAATCGCCAACCCCGCAGGCCTAGGTCTGCTTGGTTTCGGAATGACAACTGTATTGCTATCTTTCCACAACCTTGGTCTATACTCAGTGGACTCGATGATCGTCTCCATGGGAATATTCTACGGTGGAATAGCTCAAGTGATAGCAGGAATACTGGAATACAAGAACGGTAACACCTTCGGAACTGTGGCATTCACCTCATACGGTCTGTTCTGGCTGACATTCGTGGGAGTCAACACCGCAGGCCTGACCGGGCTGACTGCCGGGAATCCATCTTCTCTAGGCTTGTTCTTTGCGATCTGGGGAGTCCTTACGCTGTTCCTATTCATAGGAACTCTGAAGGGAACCCGCGCACTGCAGGTGGTCTTCCTAACGCTGACCATACTGTTCTTCGTAGTCGCGATCAGATTCGGCACCCAGAACGCCGATGTTGCCTACGTTGCAGGTGTCATAGGGATAATCTGCGGCGGAAGTGCAATGTACACGGCATTCGGTGAGGTTCTGAACGAGCAGCACGGGAAGACGATTTTGCCTTTGGGATGATTCCAAAGCAAACTTTTTTTAAAACCCTTTGAACTTTTTCCTGATCTCAGAGGTTTTCATTCATGCTTCCTGTACGATACCCCAAAACGTCCAGAGATACATAAGTGAACCCAATATCTTTGAATTTGGCATGGATCTTTCTTCTGTTCGCTTCGACGGACATCAATTTGAAGCCTTCTGCATCGGTCTCTATCCTGGCAAGGTCGCTGTGATACCGCACCCTTACCTGACTGAACCCCATTTCGATCAAAAATTGCTCCGCCCTGTCCACCATTTCCAAACGCTGTTTGTCGATCTTCGTGCCGTATGGGAACCTTGTGTAAAGGCAGGCAAAGGGCTGTTTGTTCCAAGTAGGCAGTCCGAGACCCTTAGACAGTTCGCGGATCTCCTGTTTATTCAATCCGACATCGCACAGCGGACTTCTCACACCCAGCTCGGCAACGGCTTGCCTGCCGGGACGATAATCCCCGACATCATCCGCATTGGAACCGTCCAAAACGTTAGCCGTGTCGTATTCCTTTGCGACGGCAAGGATCTTTGTAAAGATCTCTCTTTTACATAAGTAGCATCGGTTGACCGGGTTCTCAGAGAAACCTTCTATGTCCAATTCTTCGGTGTCGCATGTTATGTGCGTGATGTTCTCTTTTTTGCAAAAGGCGGAGCATTCCTCCGATTCACGTTTGGGGAAAGAGTATGAATGCGCCGTGACGGCGATGACATTGTCCCCAAGAACATCATGAGCGACCTTCAGAAGAAATGTGGAGTCCACACCGCCGGAGAACGCCACCGCCGCACTTCCCATCTCTTTCAGAGAAGTTTTCAAGCGCCTGTACTTTTCTTCTGCGGCGGTCATTCGGCATCCCTTTTATCATTCAGGTGCAGCCATATCCTGCGTTCCGTTTCCTGTATGGACAGGCCATGCTTATCGGCAATAGATGCTACATCCTCATATTCCAGCTTGGACCTCTTTACGCCGTACCCTTCGCCGGTCTTAACTCTCACATCTCCGAGAGGTGTACTGTATGTTTTGATATTCCTTTCCAAAACATAACGGTCGAGAACACTCTTTCTGACACCGAATGTGTTCGTATGCCTCAGCATAAGAGCTGCGAAATGCTCCGCTTCGTCTTCACTGCAGATGCAGGAGATCATAGTTCCCAAGCGGCCTTTTTTCATCATTATGGGTGTAGAAAAAACATCTTTAGCGCCTGCTTCTGTGATCTTTTGAACGGCGTAACTCAAAGCCTCGGCGGTCATATCGTCTATATTACAGGATAATTCAGCAACGCGCTCATTTGGACCGTTCTCTGAATTGCCGGCATCGCCCATGAATATGCGGAGACAGTTAGCTGTTTCGAAATCCTTCTTCCCCATACCGCAGCCGATCTTCCGAACGGTCATCTTCGGCATCGGTCCGAACTCATCTGCAAAATGTGCCAGCAGAGCCGCACCGGTGGGAGTGCACAATTCTCCGTTTATGTTCCCTCCATATATGGGGATGTTCCGCAAAAGGTGAGCGGTCGCCGGGGCAGGTACCGGCATTACGCCGTGAGAACAGCGGACGGTTCCGCTTCCGACGTTTATCGATGAGACGATCACTCTGTCCGGAGAAAGTTCTTCCATTAACAGGCAGACACCGACGATATCTGCGACGGCATCCATGTTGCCGACCTCGTGGAAGTGTATTTTATTGACGGGGCATCCGTGTACTTTGGATTCCGCTTCCGCGATGCTGCTGTATATCTCAAGTGCTTGTTGTTTTACCTTTTTTGATATGGGGAGACCTACTAAGATATCCTCGATGTCACGCATCGTGGTATGAGAATGATGATGGTGTGCCGGCCCGTCATCGGTCTCTTCCGTCCTTCCGTGGACAAAGACCGAAATATGTGTTCCGTTGATCCCGCATTTGGATACTGACCTCACATCCAAATGAACGCCTTCCAATCCCAAACTGTTCATTCTGTCGATGAATGCGTCTTTTTCCGGCAACAGCTCCAGCAATGCGGACATCAACATATCTCCCGCCGCGCCCATGTTGCATTCTATGTAGAGTATTTTCATTATACTCCCTTCATCCTGTTGATACGGCTGGCCACAACGCCGGCGCCGAACCCGTTGTCAATGTTCACCACAGAGATGCCGACCGCACAGGAGTTCAGCATCGTAAGCAACGCCGATAATCCCTCAAAATTCGCACCGTAGCCGACGCTGGTCGGAACTGCTATTATGGGGCAGCTTGCGATCCCCCCGACCACGCTGGGAAGTGCTCCTTCCATGCCGGCCACTGCTATTATGACCCTGGCCTCGATGATGACGTCCAATCTTGCAAGGAGGCGATGAAGTCCCGCCACGCCGACATCGTATATGCGCGTTACTTTATTACCCAGGATCTCGGCGGTCAATGCCGCTTCTTCACACACCGCCATATCGCTTGTTCCGGCGCTTACAATAACGATATTCCCCACTTGCTGACGTTTTTCACCGGGCAAAGCAATACCCAGCTGAGGGATGACGTGATAATCCATTGGGATATTTTGCTCTGCGATGAAATCCGCTGTTGTCTGAGAGATCCTTGTGACAATGACATTCCTTGCGCCGTTCTTGCGCATATCCGATAGTATGCCGGCTATCTGTTCCGGCGTTTTGTTCTTGCCGTAGATGGTCTCGCACATACCCTGCCTCAAAGAACGGTGATAATCCACTTTTGCATAATCCAGATCTGAAAATGGCTCAGCCCGAAGTTTTTCAATGACCTGTTCGGGCGTTAACTTCCCGGATTTCACTGAACGCAGCAAATTCAGAATATCTTCCTGTTCTGTTGATTTTTCCATCTTGCGTTTCTCCCTTATTTTTCCGTTATTTATTCTCGCTTGATCTGCAGCACAATGGTAGAGGTACTTTTTCAATATTGCTTTCCCAGATACCGCCGATGAAGAGAGAGAAGCGAACGAATGAAGGGGGCTCTTTGTCATACCGAAGAGGTGCGTAATATTAAATAAAAATTCGTGTTACTCAATATGATGAATAATAAAATCATTGCTACTGCGGTCTTGATCGTCGTTGCTGTTATTTTAGCAGGCCTTTACATAGCGACCGAGCATGAAAGCAATGATGACGGCATCCTCTACAATACATCCGGCCAGACAGTGGTCGATGCCGTCGGCAGGACCGTGCCTCTGCCTGATACGCTTGATCATGGAATTGTCACCATCGGAAGCGCCGGGCCTTTGAGATTCATTTCCTGCTTCGACGCATGCAAAAAGGTCATAGAGGTCGATGAGGGAGATATCAAAGACAGCAAGAACGGAAGAGCTTACTCTTATTCCTACCCCTTTGACGAACTCACAAGATATCACGCAGATAATGCGCTTGAATCCCGCACAGCGGAATCCATAGGGAATCTCGGCCCAAGCCTGATAGTTGTTCAGGAAAGTGTCTGGAATGATTACAACAACAATTGCAATATTCTTGCAAAAAGATGTGCATTGATCGTCATAAAAACACAAGACGCGTTCAATTTCTCCGATGAGAACGGAGGGCTTTCCGCCGATATCAAGAACACATTCAACATCCTCGGAAAGGCCTTGGGAGAAGAGGAGAGAGCGGCAGAGGTGATCATCGGCATCGAATCCATCATCAGCGATCTCAGATCTTTGACCGGAACATCCAACGATAACGTGTATGTCGCCGGCGTAACGATACAAGGCAGCAACACTCTGAACACCACATTCCCGATATATGTGCCTCTCGATCTGGTAAAAGGCAACAATGCATACAAAGGGGAGAACATCGGGGGGAAAGTAACGCTCAACATAGAGAACTTTACTCAAATGAACATTCAAAAAGTAGTGATAGACCCCTCGTCCTCGGACAAGATCAAGGAACAGAGCAGTCAGCTTGTGTTAGAGTACCTGTACAAGCTGAATGCGAACAGCAACACAAATGACCGGATACGTCTGTACATAACCGTTCCGACCATCTGGGACAGTATAAATTACGACAGCTCGCTTGCGAGTGCATATTATCTTGCATATCTGCTGTACGGCACCATTTCCCAGGATCAATTGACAGAGAAGATCAACAATGTCTTCACGACCTTTTATGGAGATCGGGGGGAGAATGTGTTTGCCGACATGACAGCATTCTTTGAACAGAAATCGGCTGCGAACGGTGTAGAGATGCCCCTTCTCAAAGAGGTCTTTATCACCGAGAACAACGGCGTCTACAGCTTAGCCGCAGCATAATTGGCAATACGGAAAACGATACTATGCTGATCGAAAAACGCGAGATGATCAAAAAAGAACCCCTGGACACCTCTGAGGGATACCTTCGGTACTCGCGCAAGAAGTGGCTTTTCCTCGGCATTCTGGCTGTTATCCTTGTCATCTTGTCCCTTTTTACGATCAAATTAGGAACAACAGATCTGTCATTTTGGGATATATTGCAATACATTTTCCATCCTGATAAGTCATGGGACAGTTCGGTCGTATGGAATCTCCGTCTTAGGCTGATCGTTGCGGCCATATTGGCCGGATCCGCTTTGGGAGTGGCGGGAAGCGTTATGCAGAGCATACTGAGGAATCCTTTGGCATCGCCGTTCACACTGGGGCTGTCCAACGCCGCCGCATTCGGTGCCTCTCTTGGCATATTATTCCTTCAGGGAGGAGTGATGATAGGAACGACCGCGGCTTATGCGACGATATCCAACCCCCTCCTCGTGACCGTGCTGGCGTTCATATTCGCCATGGCTGCCACCGGGATAATGATCCTTTTGGTAAAATTGACAGAATGCACGCCGGAAACAATAATCTTGGCCGGTCTGGCGATAAGCTCGATATTCTCTGCCGGGTTGGCATTCCTTCAATTCATCGCAAACGATGTCGCACTGTCCGGGATAGTCTTCTGGCAGTTCGGCAGCCTAAGCAAGGTCACGTGGAACAATCTCTACATCATCGCAGCAGTGTTGATAATCTCCGCCTTATATTTCATTTACAAACGCTGGGACTATAACGCCATGGAGGCGGGAGAGGATGTCGCTTCCGGGCTCGGCGTGAACATAAAGAACACCCGATATGTCGGCCTTATCGTTTGTGCGATCCTCACCGCCGTAGTTGTTTCTTTCATGGGCGTGATAGGGTTTATCGGCCTTATAGGGCCGCACATTGTAAAAAGGGTCATCGGCAACGATAACAGATATGTGTTGCTGGGATCCATGCTTGTGGGGTCGATAGTATTGCTGATAGCATACGTCATCGGTTCCTACGCTTTCTATACCGAGATACCTGTGGGGATAATCACATCGGCCGTCGGCGGGCCTTTATTCATTCTTATACTTCTAAGGGGGCGCAGGAAGAGATGATCGAGGTAAAGGATGTAAGTTTCTCATACGGGTCCAAGAAGATCCTTGATAAAGTATCATTCCGCGCGGGGGAGAATCAGATAATATCGGTCCTGGGGCCGAACGGTGCGGGAAAGACAACATTGCTGAAATGCATATGCGGCATTCTTGAACCGTCTGATGGAAGCATTCTGGTCGATGATATCAGCATTTCGGATCTTAAAGGAAAAGAGTTGGCAAAAAGGGTCGCTTTCGTTCCGCAGAGCGCTCCGGTGACGAGGCTGAGCGTATTCGACTCTGTTCTTTTGGGAAGGAGACCGCATATCGAATGGACGGCAACGCAGTCGGACATAGACAAAGTGAGTTCTGTGATCGATACTCTGGGAATGTCGCATCTTTCGTTAAGATATATGGATCGCATCAGCGGAGGAGAGTTCCAGAAGGCACTGATCGCAAGAGCGATAGTCCAGGAGCCGAAAATATTGATCCTTGACGAACCGAGCAACAATCTGGACATATCTAATCAACACACGACCATGCATATGGTCGAGCATGTTGTCAGATCAAGAGGCATGTGCACGATAATGACCATGCACGACATCAATCTGGCAGTCCATTACTCAGACCGCTTCCTGTTCTTGAAGGAGGGGGAAGTGGTTGCCTTCGGAGGTGTTGAGATAATCACCGAAGATCTCATAAAGAATGTGTATGGGATGCATGCGGAGATCGTCTATCATAAGGGAGTTCCGTTCGTAGTGCCTCGAGAATCGTCAAAATATGAGCATTTGGCCGACCATCGGCATCCTCACGACATACACGATCATATTCACTGATTTATCTGTCGTATTGTTGATAACAGTCGGAACAGTATTTTTTTCCGGAACTGAGCCTGATCTTGTCCTCTCTGCAATATTCGCCGCATTTATCGCATTTGATACTGTCAAAGTGTCTTGCTTTCTCGGGTATCGCATAATTGGGGACTCGGAACTCAACGATCTCGTTCGCCGGAGCTGTCAGTATTGTCCTGACAGACGCTTCTCTGTCTTTGGACCAATCCCTCTGTTTGAACAGCACTCTTACGCTTTTACCTGTTCTCCTGTCAAAGAAGGAATATGCCATCTTGCCGGACGGCCTGAGTATGAGATTTGCTTTCCCTATAGTGCATGATATCATGCACTGAACGCAGTCCAGCCCGCAGGCATCGTTCTCTGCGACGCAAACGATCTCTTCATCGGCCGCCCTTGAAATAGGTATACCCAGCGCCTCCATACCTAACTCTGTCGCCCTGTATCCCATCGCAAGTCCGGGGCAGGCATGTCCATGAAATCTAACGCATTCATTCCAGAGTTCATTGTTCACGATAACACCCTTATAATTTGGATTAGTGCTCCCGCCGGGATTTGAACCCGAGTCGAAGCCTCGAGAGGGCTTCATGATTGGCCGCTACACTACAGGAGCTTATTTTCCAACAATACGATGTTGCTAATATAACTTTCTAATGTCACGGATCGTTGAAACAGATGTCTGGACGGTATGCCTGCATCCTCTTATGTCCCATCTTCGACACTGTGCATCTGATCTCCGAGACCTTAGATATATCGATGGCCGCATCTTTTGCGATCTGCTCGTCGGAAAGGCCAAATGACATGCCGTTCAGAATAATATCCAGATGGCGGTATGTTATTCCCATCTCTTCCTCGTCGGTCTGTCCTTCCCAAAGGCCGGCGGTCGGGACCTTCTCTATTACTTTTTTCGGAACACCGATGATCTCTGCGACCTGCCAGACCTGAGTCTTATACAGATCGATTATCGGACCTATATCGTATGCTCCGTCGCCGAATTTTGTGAAGTACCCCATCATGTATTCGCTGCGGTTCGATGTGCCAGCAACAAGATAGTTCAGCTTCTTTGCTCTGTTGTACAGGACGATCATCCTGCACCTTGCCGATATATTGCCCCTTTCTAAAGGCGCTCTTACATCTGATGCGAGCGTTTTCGTAAATGCTTCTATCGCGGGCTGCACATTGACCACTTCGTATCCTATGTTCCAAGATCTGCTCATTTCTTCCGTGTGGTCACGGTCCTCTCGGGGAGTGAGCACAGACGGCATGAATATGCCCAGAACATTATCCGGGCCTATCGCATCTGCGCAAAGCTTCGCCGTTACCGCAGAATCCAGACCCCCGCTGACGCCCATAACGATACCTTTACAGCCGGTTCTCTTCACGACCCCCCTTATGAAATCGACTATCTCGTCGACATCCTTTTCGGTGATTGTGTGGAGAGCCTTGACGACCATATCAGTAAATGTGCTTTTGTTTATTAATTAATCCTCTTTTCTCATAAGTATTATGTTCTGGCGCAGTAATGAGGGGCCATGGGCTTAAGACTGGCATTGTGCCAATACAAAGCGGAAGTCGGCGATGTGGGTACGAATCTCAATAAGATAATGGCTGTGGTCTCTCAGACCAAGTCGGATGTGTACATTTTCCCTGAACTTTTCCTTACCGGATACGGTGCCGATTACGCTCCGCTCTCGAGCGATGTGCAATATGCCATAGATAAGATGAGACTGTGGTGTATGGAAAAGAATATCGCAATAATGGTCGGTGCTCCTTCATACTCTGCCAACGGCATAAGGAACTCTCTCTTCTTCATAACGCCGAAGGAGTTGACAAGATATGATAAACTATACTTGGCGCGTTTCGGCATATATTCTGAGAAAGAATTCGTCAGAGGCGACAGACCTGTTGTCTGCTCATTTGGGGACATTATATTCGGCCTTTCGATATGCTATGACATCTTCTTCCCCGAGGTATACAGGAACTATGCTCTCGCCTGCGCAGATGTGAACATATGTATTGCGGCTTCCGCCGTACCTTCCAAAGAATATTTGGACAGGATCCTGCCGGCACGTTCGCTTGAGAACCTTGTTTACACTGTCTTCGTTAACGGGACCGGAACCGCCGGAGATCTGAATTTCTATGGCACGTCCAGACTTGTAGGTCCGCTTGGCGACACATTGAGCGGTCTCGAAGAAGATGAGGGCGTGTTGTGTGTTTATGTGGATAGCGATGTTGTCAAGAACGCAAGAAAGGAAAGAAGACATCTTGATGACAGGAGAATAGATATCGCATGGATACCCGATGAACATCCATCGCCTGAATTTGATAAAGAATGCGGCTCATGAGGGTCGGCGAGGAATACTCAAACCGTTTGTGTCACTCACATATTTCGGTGATCCTGCCGATCCAATCGTCTGTCGACAGGGCATGCTGATACATGTATGTCCCTATCGAATTCCTGCATATCATCCCGTCTTTGTTCCCCACTATACCGCCGCCCCTTAAGATGTCAAACCCGAACTCACACCCCGACCCGGGTCGGACCGTGGAGTAATGAAATTCATGACCTTTTATCGTACCGTCGAAGAGTCTGCATTTTCCATTTGAACCTGCGACCACATATGACGGACCGTGTCTTTTCCCCGCGACATCGGCTTCCGCATCGAATATACCGGCCGCCTTGTATGTCATGCCTTCGGAAACTATCGACGAACACATGGTGAGCATCCCCCCGCACTCCCCGATCATTACCTTGTTATCTTCGCATGCGGTTCTCAGCCCTTGAAAGAAATCCCGATTCTCAGATAAGGTCTCCAGATGCAGCTCCGGATATCCTCCTCCGAGATAATATATGTCCGCATCGGGGAGCATATCTCCGTTAAGAGGGCTGAAATTCTTTATCTTTATGCCGGATGCCATCATACATTCGATATTCTCTTTGTAATAAAAACAAAAAGCGTCATCGACAGGCACCGCTGCGGTAAGGCCGGTGTCCCTCTTCACATAGAGATCGTCAACATCGTTCGTTTCCGGGCCGTAACATATCTCGACCAGCTGATCCAGATCCAATTCTTCGACCATGCGCTCCATGCTGTCAAGAGTATTTTTATCCGATGATCTGTCTTTGCTCAACCCGAGATGCCTTTCCGGTATCGCACGGTCGGCATCCCTTCTGACCATCCCCAGCACATTTATGCCTATTTCCTCCATCGCATCCTTCAATTTATTCTCATGTTGATCTCCCGAGATGTTGTTTATTATCACTCCGGCTATGTCTATCTCCTTATCATACGACATAAAGCCTTTGACGATCGCCGCGGCGCTCCTGGTGAGGGACCTTGCATTGACCACAAGTACTACCGGGAACCCAAGTAATTTTGCCAATTCTGCGGTCGACCCCGAATCATCCTTCCCCGACCTCCCCTCATATAGTCCACGCACCCCTTCTACAATGGAAATGTCCGCCCCCTTTGATCCATGAACTGCGACCTTTTTCACAACATCCTTCGGCATCATGAATGAATCCAAGTTCCTGGAGCATCTTCCCGTGGCGGACCTGTGGTACATCGTGTCGATAAAATCGGGACCCACTTTGAAACCCTGCACCCTCATGCTTTTGGACAGTTTACTCATCAGCCCGGTGGAGATGGAGGTCTTTCCGACACCTGATCCCGTGCCGGCGATAACCACTCCTTTCATGCTATCTCCTTCAGCAACTCTCTTATGGTGTCCCCGGTCTCGGTGTGTACTATGTTCCTTACGTTCATGACCATCGCATGAGAAGATATCTCTCCTACCGCATCATATCCTTTTGAAAGATAATTGGACAACTGTCTGGGCTGATCCGTTATCAATATCTGCCCTTTTTTTTCAAGATGGGGATATGCATGAGGTATTCCGGCTATGACCAGCAGATCGGGACGGAATCCGTCGACCTTTTCTTTAAGAACATTTCCGATCACGGCATATTCGTCCAGCCCGCCTGCGATATCCACTGATATTCCCTTATCGGTCAGCTCGGACAGGATGTCCGAAGCGTATCCTCTGATCTTCGGAAGCCCCTTTTGAGGGTCCAGATTGGCTATGTATCTGGTCTTCCCTCCCAATTTCCTATTTGCTTCGTCCACTGCCAGGAACACATCCGCAAACCTGTATGCAAGCTCTTTCTTTGACACCGAGACCACTGCCAGCCTGCCGTTGTCTGTGAGACAATCAATGATCTTTTTTGCTACACCTATTTTAGTCGGGCCGTTAGAGGGCGGAAGGTAATCAACGGAAGCCGTGCCTCTTTCCTTTTCCATCTTTGTGGCCATCGATAAAAGATACTTCTGACGGTCAGCTTCTCCAATCGAGATCATGCCGGCTTTGGCCGATGCGTCGACGGCCCTTATTGCTCCTGCGGTGTTGTCGCCCATACAGCCGTGGCAGTCGACGAATATCGTCTTGTATCTTACGCCAGACCTCTTTATGGATGTTTCCATGTCCTCACCTATGATCATACTGGAACATGTCCCTATGACCGCCACGGTCCTGGGGCAGAACATTCTTTCTACCTCTTTTAGCACAGCCACCAGTTTTTCGGATGCCCCGAATATCAGATCGTTCTCGTCCATAGCGGATGTCACGACCCTTATTCCCGTATCCTCTATCATCCTCGATACCATGAACCCACATCCTGCGGGCCCGTGTATCACCACTGCATCCACACCTATGTCCCTGAGCATGTAAATTGCCGCTATTATCGGATTCGGCCTCGGATGTATGCTCATTGGTATCCCTCTTTGATGATCCTGAGAATGACTCTTTTTTCTTTCGGCGTGTCTGCGCCGTCATCAAGGCAGAACTCCGCACCTTTATCCTCGACCATTTCCTTTATTTCCCGCACATCCATTTTTTCACAGACATTACGGCTCATGGGTTCCAACATCACTATTGTGTCTTTCAGCAGTCCCATATACCCCAAAATATCCAGGGTCTTCGCGACCGACATCCTGGATATCCCCGGATTCCTTTCCGTTATCTCCCACCCGATCTCTGTGCGCTTGACCTCTCCTCTTCCCGGGACACCGTTGAATGTCTCCAGGCCTCTTATCGCCTGCTCAGCCGGGACCCTCAACTCATAGCAGGCCTCCAGCACCGCTTCGATCGTGTCGAGATACTGCAGGTGTAGGTAACTTCCATGCAGGAACAGCTCATGCTCACCATCATAGTTTACCTTTATTTTGGTGGGTTTACCGATCTCCGGCCCGCTTACGACGCTTACTCTGCCTCCGAAATATATCAGGCCGTCCCGATATTTGCTCCATATGTGTGATTCAGATCTTGGGACGATGTTCTTTCCGTCCGAAAAAATAGAGGCCTTGGCGTCCGAGGCCTTCCTGGTGTTCGCTGCTATCCGATAATCTTCGGCAAGGTTCGTTATTATCGCCATCTCGGCCTTCCCGCTGCCTCCGAGTGATACTTCTGCTATCACCGCATCATGACCTTTCGGAAGCTTCAGCAGCGATGTGGGTGCTATGCTGACCCTCTTCTCGATCGTGTGTGTCCCGCCTTTCCACTCCCCTTGGCCTCTGGAAGTGTGGAGGAATATACTTCTGCCGTCTATCGAAAGTATGTGTGCCAGAAGGTAGCAGCAGCTTGTCTTTCCTTTCACTCCCGTGACTTCGATCCTCGATCCTCCGTCGATGAATCCGCCTACCGCTTCATGGAATGTTCTTCTTTCATCATATGTCACATCATTCAGGAACATGTCAGGACAGTGTACCGGCATCAGTAGGAGATCGAAATGACCTTTCGGCATTTTATCGTGTACTGATATCCCGTACTCCCTGAGGTCGGACATTATGTCCTCTTTTGCTTTGCCGTAGACATCTACACAATCAACGGAGCATCCTCTTTTCGAATATTCCTGAGCCAATATCTCTCCGCCGTGCACTATATCCAAAATGAGAATGTTCATGCCTGCCACCGGCCCATGATCTTCTCTGCGATCACGTCTGTAAGTCTTGGATCGCTGCCTATCGGCGCTGCGTACCTTACGGTTATACTTCGGCCGTCGTGAACAAGCGAGTCCTCAGATATCCAGTCGGCAAGACGTATCTTCTTTGGAATATCGTTTTTGAGGTGCGCCCCCAGTGAAATGAACAGAGGCAGCACTATTATCTCGTCCACATCTTGCGATATCATCTCGTTAAATACGGATTCGACTGTCGGCTCATCGAATTCGTTGAATGCACACCTCACATTCTCATACCCCATTTTAGTCAATTGATCCGCTTGGAAAGTAACGGTCTCTTTATTGTACGGCAGCCTGGAACCGTGCCCTACAACCATTATCATCCTGCTGCCTTTACCTGAGGTCAGTTCATCTATCCTTTCGGAAAGTATCGTTGCCAAAAGCGGATCGTTCCCAAATGGCTACCAGAGTTCTATGAAAATGTTTTTGCCTTTCTTTTTTACAGAGGCTTTGTTCGCGCCGTGAGGCATGCCCAGTTTTTCAGGGATGTCCCGCATGATATGCAGTCCGCAGGCGATGAAGAACGGGATCGCAACGACATGGTCGATACCATCTTTGACCATATCCTCAAGGACGTCCTCCACAAGCGGATATGTTGTCTCGTTGAATCCTATGTAGACATTCCTGAATCCTTTTCCTTCAAGCCTTTTCTTCTGCTCTTCCATGACCCATTTATTGTAGTTATATCTGGATCCGTGGCCGATTATCATTATTCCTTTTTTCATATCAAACACCCGTTTTTTTATGATCTGTTGCATTATCTGACCGAGCGTAACGCATTCCTCCGTCGGAATCCGACGAACGCTCAACGATCATTTCTGATAAACATGAATAAATCGCGGAAAGTTCTGAACCTGGGGCACCTTCCACAACGGTCTTGCCTATTGTTTCGCATTGCTGAACTGTCTTATCGCGAGGTATCCTCTAAATTACCTCTGTCCCCATTTCGGATGCGGCCTTTTCGACAAACTTGTCCTCATCGTCCACCCCCCTGGAATTCTGCACTATTCCTCCCAGCGCAGCATATCCGCTGTGACTGAGATCGGAAATCGCCGTTGCGATGTTGTTCGCTGCGTAGAGAGACATCATCTCTCCCGATGAAATAACGAAAACGTCCCTTGCGTAGCCATTCCTTATCGGCATGGCAAAACCGCCGCAAACGACATCCCCAAGAACATCATATATCACAATATCCGGAGAGATCTGCTCTATTATGCCGCATTTTTCAAGCTCTTCGAAAGCTGCGATTATCCCTCTGCCCGCACATCCGGACCCGGGCCTGGGGCCCCCGCATTCGGCACAATAACACCCGTACGCTCCCCTGAGTATCGCCTATTCTATAGGAGTATTGCTTTTTACCGCATGCAATATGGTCATCGGTGGCCTCCCGCCGAGCAATAGTTTTGTTGAATCCGCTTTCGGATCGCACCCGATCTGCAGGACCTTGTATCCTTTTTTTGAAAGGGCTGCGGTAACATTCGCTGCGACCGTTGATTTCCCTATTCCGCCTTTGCCGTAGATCGCAATTCTACGCATAATATTGCATATAACACATCATATTTAGTAATATTTGTTATAATAACAATATTACCAACTCTCAGAGTTGAAAATAAACTAAGTCCATGATGACGTCAACGACAACGAAATTATCGACCATTTCTCAAGCTCTGCGCCGTCACTGAAATATACGTACGTGTTGCGTTTCCCGCGTGATGTTCAGACAATCCAGCGGGAAATATCACATTAGAAAGGTATTAATTCAAGAATAAGTTTGTAGGCGCCAAGGCCGAGATAGTCTAGCCCGGTACGGCGCGAGCCTGGAAAGCTCGTGGGAACTTCCCTCGGGAGTTCGAATCTCCCTCTCGGCGCCTTTTCCTTTCAGACGAATGCGCTTTTATATCTCCCGATCCACTCTCAATTCTCCCCTTGATTAATAATCCTTAACATAAATAATTTAATGATTAACATTAAATATTATTCGACGTATGTTGTATTCAAGGATGTGAGAAATATCCATGGAACAGAAACATAAAGCGGCGTATATCGCAGGGGCAGAAGTATGACAAGCAACTGTCCAATAGAAATAGTGAGTCTGCGTAAAGAATATAAAGGATTCTTTGCGGTAGATGATTTATCCTTAAATGTTGAGAAGAATAGTTTTACCGGTTTCCTCGGGCCGAACGGTGCCGGAAAAAGTACGACCCTGAAGATATTGACACATCTGACAAATGCGACATCTGGAGAAGCTTACATCAACGGCATAGATGTCACAAAAAATGCAGAGGGTGCGCTGTCAGATGTAGGCACAGTCTTGGAAACGCCTGAGTTTTATTCTTATTTGACACCGGTTGAAACAATGACGTATCTCGGAAAGATCAACGGCATGACCAAAGAGTCGCTTTCCGCAAAGATCCCAGAGATTCTGGAGAAAGTAAAGATGGAGGAATGGGGCGACAAACGCATAGGAACATTCTCAAAGGGGATGAAACAGCGTATCGCTATCGGTCAATCATTGCTTACGGATCCCTCCGTGATAATATTTGACGAACCGACCTCTGGCCTTGACCCAAGAGGGATGATCGAGGTGCGCGGGGTTCTGAAGTCACTCAAGACTCATGACCTCACGATCTTCATGAGTTCCCATATGTTGTATGAGGTAAGCGACCTTTGCGACAGGGTAGCGCTGATCAATCATGGCAAACTCATTGTACATGATACCACCGAGAGAATAATGAATGCCGGAGGGACCAGGGTCGTCAAGATCAAGGTGATCAACCACAGCGAGGTTACATCTCAAACCGTAAAGGACATCGGAGCACTGACAAATGTTGAGAGTGTTGATCTTGACAGTGGCAACATCGAGATACACCTGAACGGCGGAGATCGCGATCAGGCATCGCTTCTCAAGGACATCACTGCAATGGGGCTAAATGTGTATAGCATAACAAACGACAATCTTGAGTCTATCTATCTGGACCTGATAAAGGAGTCGAGGTGATATCATGGACAGTTCTATTAAGAATCACACAATAGAAATTGGTATCAGGAACGACCTCAGGCAGATCTGTGTTGTCACAAGATACGAGATATTGAGACACTTGCGAAGCAAGAAGATGTATGCATTTGCAGGAATTGCGGTTTTGCTGTTGGTTCTGATCACAGGATTGGGAATGGCTCTCGATGGGGGACTTTCCAAAGACCCACAGGAGTTCATGAGCGGATATGTGTCACTAATAAGCCTATTTGTAATCGTTGGAGTGTCATTGTTCTGCGCTTCCACGTTGTCATCAGAATTCGAAGAGCGTACGGCGCTACTTATATTTCCCAGACCTATGAAAAGGGTCTCACTTTTCATCGGAAAGGCGATGGCTTGTTACATAGTATGTGGCGGCGTGATAATACTTTACTATTTTGTGAGTATGATCATTTCATTATTGAACACCGGAAGCGTATATCCTGCCGCATTCGCGTCGCTTGGACTTGCGCTGTTATTCATGCTCGGTACTGGCGGATTTGCGTTGCTTATGAGTTCCCTCTTCAACAAAGGAGCCATTGCTGTGATAATAACGATTGCAGCATTGCTTCTGATATTCAACATTATTGATGGAATGAGCAGTATGTTCAATTTCGAACCGGTGTTCAGCATTACATATGCCGGCGCAGATATATCGAATGTCATAAACGGAAATGTAACAAACTCAGTCTACATGGATGCGCTCGGGGGATATATAACATACTTCTACCCGTCGCATGGACTGGCCATTGCAATAATGGTCGTGTGGGCAACCGTTACTACATCATTATCCGCTCTGTTGTTCATAAGGAGGGAGTTCTGATGCTCCCTCCTCTTTTTATTCATTCTAATGGCAGAAGGTCGATCCCCGGAAATGCCATTGCCGATTCAGAGTGGGTGGTCTTATGAGCGACACTTTGGATAAACTGAATAAGATCAGCTGGTTCGTTGGAATTGTAGTAAAAATATTGATGGCCCTGATTGTGTGCGCGATAGTGGTTGTTATCGCATTGGCGATAGTGGCCGCTGTCAACATCGATTTCGTGCTGGATAATGTATCCGGTCTGACATCCGGAAGCCAGGTCGCAATACTGGCCGTGTGTGTGATCGTGATACTGATCCTCATGTTCGTGATACTGTATTACATCGACCACTTCTTCATGAATATCCGCAAGAACAACACCCCTTTCAACGAAGCAAGCGTGAAGGACCTGAAGATATTGGCCATACTGACATTGAAATTAACGATCGCACAGGCGGTCATCGGGGCGGTGCTGGCAGGTACGATCTTTGCCTCGCAGGACCTCCCTTCGGTGATCGGGTTCAACCCGCTTTCGCTGTTCATAGCCGGGGTGATCTATGTCCTGTATCTTGTCTTCAAGTACGGAGTGGACCTTCAAAAAGAGGCGGACGAGACATTGTGATAGCATGGCGATAATACTCAGGCTTGACAGAGTGATGGCTGATAGGAAGATGTCCCTCAATGAGCTTGCCGAGAGGGTCGGGATATCCAATGTCAATCTTTCCAACATAAAGACCGGAAAGATCAGTGCGATACGTTTCTCCACCCTGAACGCCATATGTTCCACATTGAAATGCCAGCCCGGAGACATATTGGAGTTCGTAGAGGACAAAGATTAACGGATTGTCTCAAACTCCGGCAACTGCAGGACTTTTTTATTCTTTCACCACAAAATGAGTGTTTTTAGTATTTTGAATAACTTCTATAATATGTTAGTGAACCGGAGGATATGCATTGACGTTACATTCGAGATCGGGGACGCTTATCGACCGTCCGTGATGCGGGCTGCGGTCGGATGCCCGCAGGAAAAATGGACGTTTTGCTCAGAAAGTTAAAGACCGTGCATGACGTACGGTCATACACCAGGGGAGAAACACGGATGAGGACCTTGATTGCATATGCGACAAAGACCGGTGCGGCAAAAGAATGCGCCGAGATGCTGGCGGAAAAGATCGGAGACTGTACACTATTTGATCTTGAGGGTGGTGCACCGCATATTGACGACTATGATTTCATAATCGTCGGCACGGGGATCAGAGCAGGGAGGGCGTACAAACCGTTCAAAGACTTCCTTGAGAAGAATAACAAGACCCTTCTTTCAAAAAGGAGGGCATTCTATATCTGCGGTGTACGAGTGAAGGATTACCGGGACGAGATCAACAATAACATTTCAAAAGAACTGAGAGATGCTGCCGTTGTGGTCAAAGGGTTCGGCGGCAAACCCGTGCTTAAAAAGGCGGTCGACCAAAGCTGGATGCTTGTTGATGAAGTGAATGCCTTCGCTCAGACCATAAAGGGACTGTCCTGATACCATAAAACCTGTTGGTAATCGGTATTTCCGTTAAATAGTAGTATACGTTTATGTCAAACTGGTAAATAAAAACCCAGAGTGGTATTGAAATGATGGTTAATGCACAACTCTACGTGAAGGACCTCCCGGGACGGCTAGTGGAATCTCTGGAGCCCATTTCATTGGTCAACGGTAACATCGTCGGCGTTGTACACGATCGTGAACAGATAGTGAACCAGAGGATATGCATTGACGTTACATTCGAGATCAGGGACACTTCGGAACTTGACAGGCTGAAAGCGATATGGAAATCAAAAGATGTACAGATAGCAAAGATCGGTTCGGTGTACAAGACCCATACGATGGAGTACATGCTGGTGGGAAAATTCAAAGCTTCTTTCATTGAGTCCCTTTTGGACGAAGCGGCAAAAACGATCACGTTAGAATCTGTCGATGTCAACTATTCATCAAAGGATGCAAGTTCTGCGACCAGGACCGCTATGATCACTGCCGAGCTCATAAGCGAGGGCGACCTCAAAAAATTCGATGCGTTCTTTGCCGATGCTTGCAAGAAAAGCAACATCGTCTATATCAGGGGGCTTTGAAATGAGAATAATGATGTCGGGGTTCGGAACGGTCGGGCAGGGCTTCGCCGAGGTCCTGATACTCAAGAGAGGATTCCTCGAGGAGAAATACGGTAAAGTGGTCAAAATAGTCGGGGTCATGGACTCTTCCACTTATGCCGCCGATGCATCCGGATTAAGTCCGAAAGACCTTTTGGAGAGGAAGAGATCGACGGGGAAAGTGGGAACTTCAAAATATCAGGACCCAAAGAAAGTAATGGACTCTATAGAGTACGATCTGCTTGTAGAGGTCACCCCCACCGACATAAAGACCGGCGGAGTGGGACTGAAGAACATAAGGTATGCCCTCCAGTCCGGAAAAGATGTCATAACGGTCAACAAAGGGCCGCTGGCACTTAACTTCTGCGAACTCGTTGCGTTGGCAAAACAGAACGGATGCAAGTTCCGTTTCGAGGGGTCGGTGGGCGGAGCGATGCCCATAATCAACCTGTGCAGAGAGTGCCTTGTCGGAGAGAAGATCTCATCCATCCGCGGTATATTCAACGGAACGTGCAACTTCATCCTCAGCAAGATGGATAACGGGCAGTCTTTCGAACAGGCTTTGAAAGAGGCGCAGCAGATGGGTTATGCGGAGGCCGATCCGACGAATGATATCGAAGGATATGACAGCGCATGCAAGGTCGCCATACTCGCAAATTCCATATTCAGAAAAAGTGTCACATTGTCAGATGTGAAAATAACAGGCATATCCTCCGTAACAAGCGAGGCTATCGCATTGGCGGCATCGAACAACAAGGTGATCAGGCTCATCGGAGAGGTCTCCGACGAGAGATTAGAGGTCGCCCCGCGCCTTGTACCAAAGGGGCATCCTCTCAGCATCACAGGCACGTTGAACGCCGCGCAGGTCGTAACGGATCTGGCCGGGCCGGTATCTATCTCCGGCAAAGGTGCCGGGAGCATTGAGACAGCGTCGGCGATATTGAGCGATCTCGTTTCCATAATGGATGACAGAAAGGAGCGTAGGGAAAGATGTCAGAATCAGTGATGATCTATGATACCACGCTGAGAGACGGTGCGCAGAGCGAGGGAGTGTCATTCTCCCCAGAAGATTCGCTGGAGGTCCTAAAGAAATTGGACGAATTCGGCGTGGATTTCGTCGAGGGCGGATGGCCGGGATCGGCGCCGAAAGTAGATGAGTTCTTCAAGCTGGCAAGCAAGATCAAGCTTAAGAACACTAAGCTGACGGCGTTCGGCAGCACAGGGAAATTCGGCACTCCCGCAAAGAACGACCAGAACCTGAAGAACCTTGCGGCATGCCCGGTAGAGTGGTGCTGCATATTCGGCAAGAGCTGGGATTTCCAGGTGACAAGTGCGCTGTGCATACTTCCCGAGCAAAACCTCGATCTTATCAGGAACAGCATCAGATTCCTTAAGGACTCCGGAAAAAGAGTGATGTTCGATGCAGAGCACTTCTTCGACGGCTACATCAACAACAAAGAATATGCGCTCAGCACTTTGAAGGCCGCCGTTGACGGAGGAGCCGAGTGGCTGGTCCTCTGCGATACTAACGGCGGAACAATGATGGAAGTTATAGCAGACGCCGTAGAGGATGTTCTCCTTACTTTTGAGATCCCGGTGGGGATACACTGCCACAATGATTCGGACCTCGCAGTGGCAAATTCGCTTGTGGCAGTTGAAAGAGGCGCCACAATGGTCCAAGGCACGATTAACGGAATAGGAGAGAGGACAGGCAACGCCAATCTCTGCTCCATAATGGCCAATCTTGAACTCAAACTGGAATATGAGCTCAACATAAAGGATATCGGCCAGCTTACGGAATTATCGACGTTCGTGTCGGAGACCGCCAACCTTGCTCCGGTCCCGGGTATGCCGTTCGTCGGAGAGAAGGCCTTCGCCCATAAGGGAGGAGTTCATGTTTCTGCGATAGCGAGGGATCCGAGGACATATGAGCACATAGCACCGGAGTGCGTAGGCAACAAGCGCAGGATCCTGATATCTGATATGGCGGGAAGGGCCAGCATCTCCGAGAAACTGAAGGACTTCGGAATAGATATCGGAACGGAAGAGAGTCAGGCCATAGTCAATCAGATCAAGGCCCTGGAAGCGCAGGGTTACCAATTCGAGGGTGCCGATGCAAGCTTCGAGCTTTTGGTCAGAAGGTTCAAAGGGGAGTTGGAAAGCCCGTTCAAGGTGACCGGGTTCAGAGTGTTCATAGACAACATCGGGGACAAGGTCAGTTCCGAAGCAAGCGTAAAGGTGATGGACTCGAACGGAAATGAGGAACACACCGCATCTAACGGCGACGGTCCGGTCAATGCATTGGATAATGCTCTCAGAAAAGCGCTTTCTTCATTGTTCCCGGTAACAGACCGCATAAGACTGACAGATTACAAGGTACGTGTGCTTGACGGAAAATCGGCAACCGCGGCATCGGTAAGGGTTCTGATAAGATCGACGGACGGAAAGAACAGCTGGACAACTGTCGGCGTATCGGAAAACGTGATCGAGGCCAGCTTATATGCTCTGATCGATTCCATCGAATACGCAATTCATAAAAATACAGATAAGGAAGTCGCACAATGAACAGAGTAGTAGTGACGCTCGTGGGGAAGGATCATACCGGGATAATTGCTGCGGTATGCAACTATTTCGCTGATAATGATATCAACATCCTTGAGATCAAACAGACCACCGCCCAGGATTACATCAACATGATGATGATCGTTGATGTCGAAAAATGCACCAAACAGTTCTCTGATATAGCCATCGGGCTCGATATCGTGGGAAAGAAGGTCGGCTGTATAATCAAGGCGCAGCATGAAGAGATCTTCAATATGATGCACAGGATCTGAGGTTATGGTAGAACTCAACGAAGTGTTCGAGACGAACACAATGATACGTGACGAGAACCTGGATGTCAGAACGATAACAATGGGGATCGGCCTGCTGGATTGCTGCGATTCCGATGTGGATATCCTTTGCGACAATATTTACAAAAAGATAACGGCAGTAGCAAAGGACCTTGTCAAGATAGGGGACGAGATCGGTATCGATTACGGCATCCCCATAATAAACAAAAGGATCTCGGTCACACCTATCTCCCTGGTCGGTGCGTCTTCATGCAGAACCCGCAACGATTTTGTAAAGATCGCAGAGACCTTAGAAAGAGCCGCCTGTAACGTCGGCGTCAACTTCCTCGGCGGATATTCTGCGTTGGTCCAGAAAGGCATGTCGGCGGCGGACCGGCTTCTGATCGAATCTATACCTTACGCTCTTGCCAACACAGAACATATATGCAGCTCTGTGAGCCTTGCTTCCACGAAAACCGGGATCGACATGGATGCCGTAAAGCTGATGGGCAGAGTAATAAAAGAAACTGCGGAAGCGACCAAGGACAGGGACTCCATCGGATGTGCCAAACTTGTGGTCTTCTGCAACCCCGCGGACGATAACCCGTTCATGGCGGGAGCATTCCACGGCGTTACGGAAACAGACACAGTGATCAACGTAGGGGTCAGCGGGCCCGGCGTAGTGAAGAATGCCATATCAAAGGTCAAAGGACAGAATTTCGAGGTCCTTTGCGAAACGGTGAAGAAAACAGCATTCAAGGTCACAAGGGTCGGACAGTTAGTTGCCAAAGAGGCCTCCAGGCGCCTCAATGTCCCATTCGGGATAGTGGACCTTTCCCTTGCCCCGACACCTGCCATCGGCGACAGTATCGCAGATATCATACAGGAGATGGGGGTCGAGTACGTCGGCGCACCCGGAACAACCGCTGCGCTGGCTATATTGAATGACCAAGTGAAGAAGGGCGGCGTGATGGCGTCATCTTATGTCGGAGGATTAAGCGGCGCGTTCATCCCTGTGTCGGAGGACAGATCGATGGCCTATGCCGCAGAGATCGGCGCCCTGAGCATCGATAAACTTGAAGCGATGACCTGCGTTTGCTCGGTGGGATTGGATATGATCCCCATACCAGGGGACACGCCCGCAGAGACGATCTCGGGCATAATAGCTGATGAAATGGCCATAGGAATGGTCAATCAGAAGACCACCGCGGTCAGACTCATACCCGTCATCGGAAAGAAGGCGGGAGAGACAGTAGAGTTCGGCGGGCTGTTGGGGAACTCGACGATAATGCCTGTGAACAAATACGGCTGCAAGGATTTCATCGACCGCGGCGGAAGGATCCCCGCCCCCATCCACAGCTTCAAGAATTAATAAGCGCAATCTACCTATATTGGAAATACAGTTCCGATTAAAGGGATCAAATGAAGACTTGGCAGATCATAGCTTTGGCGGCCGTTGCGGGGATCGTACTGTTCCTCGCCGGTTCATATTCACTTGGATGGAACATCTGATACGTCGGCAGCCGATGCTGATGGGACCTTTTAATCAAATTATTGCTTAGCGAGCATTAGGATTCTATGTTCTTACTTTACAAAAAAAGTATTCAGTTGACAAATATAGAAGATTTCAAAGAACATGAAATGAAAAAATGAGAAGAGTTGCGTTCAGAACGCAGTTTAAAGATATCAGCTAGTTACGCAAGGTGGGAGTAGAGGGATTTGAACCCCCGTCAGCGGGTTTCCACCACGGAGGGAGCTACCCTCCGCGAAATTATGAGTCATCGCTCCAGTTATTCATCAACTGTCAGCAAGCTCTTTTCAATCACGCTCGATAACTGGAGCCCGCCAGTCTGCCAGGTTAGCCTATACTCCCTTAGTTGATCGTTAAATCACTTCTTGCGTAACTTCGCTGCTCTCTTTCTTCTTCTCATTTTCTTCTTGCGCCATTTCCAACGCTGGTTACCGCGTTTTTTCCAGGCGCGTGAGCTTCTCTTCATGCTATTTCCTCTTGACGATGTCTGTCGCCGCAACGACGCATCTTTAGCGGGCCCGTCGGGACTTTCGGCCCCCTTGACAGGAACTTTCGAACCCGAGGCGTCTGGCTTAGAAGGCCAGCGCTATATCCTGGCTAAGCCACGGGCCCCGCCAACCTTCATCTACTACTATCATTTAAAGGTTTACATGAGTTCTTGCATTAATGGCCGCCTGTCACAAAGTCGTACAGCGACCCATACCCAGAGAACATCAGTATCGCTTCAACAATACATATCAAAGCAAGCACCAACAGGAACGGCCACCAGTTGAAAAGTTTCCCGAAAAGCTTGATGATCGCTTCTGCGAAATTCATTATCATATACGCAATGGCACCAAGAACAAATGCGGCTATTATCCTCGGCCACCCGGTTGCCATGAAGTCCAATGCGGTCCCCGCCAATCCGCCTAAGAATATGTATGCCAGCACCATTATCAGCAATGCGCCGATCACGGCGAAGTGAACATCCCTGAACGGCCTGATCACCAGTGCAAAACCGGTTATCGCTATAATAGCGGAGGCGAACAACGCCCAATTTGCATATGACGATATGCTCAGAAAGATCATTATCGCACCGAAAATGACCCCCAGCACCATTGCCGCTTTGTACTTCTTCGATGAATCGTCTTTGAGGTAGGCGTATACTATCAGCAACGCTATCAGCCCGCCCACAAAGAGCAATAATTCGGGAATATGCGTATTGACGAAATTCACCTCAGACTCAAAGCCCATGAAGCAGAGTATCGTTTGAACATTAATTATACTAACCCCGGATCGAAGGTCGAATTACGCAGATTGCAGATCTTCCAATCTTATATATCTGGCATTCAACATCGCCGCGAGCTCGGCGGCATGGTTCACCTTTCCCGGTATCAGGCTTGAGTCCACGACCATCCACTCCGTGTTGGGTATATTCATCATTGCGGCCACCTTTCTGAGTTCCATGTCCGCATCCCTGCCCTTCTGCACGGGGATCGTGGCCTCGCCGTCCGTTATCAGGATCACATAGCACCTCTCGTCCGGGTTCTTCCTGATATAGTTGAGCATGTAATCTTTTATCACCAGCATCGCCGGACCGAGCGGCGTCCCGTCGCCGCATTCGGTGTTCTCGAGGACATCTGTTATCCCGGCGACGGAGCGGGTGAAAGGGACCGAGATCGTCACCGCTCCCGTCCTGAATGTCATCAGAGCTACCTTATCTCTATTGACGTAATTGTCCATCAGCATTGCCTTGACGCCGTTCTTTATGTCCTGCATCATTCCGCTCTTGACAAGGGAACCGCTGACGTCCACGGCGAAAAGGAAAGAGCATGAATCCCTCTTTATGCGTATCTTTTCCCTTATATCCTGGGACTCTATGCTTATACTGAGGCCTTTGCTGTCCCGAGACCTTTGATGCGGTGCCGCCGCACGAACGGTAGCATCGAACGCAGGGTCGGTGGTCCTGCCGGCAGGTATCCTGAAACCGCGATATCTTCCGGCCCGTTTGTTTGTTGTTATGTCCTTTCTCTTTCCGGCCTTGCCGACTATTTTGCGGAGGCGTATCGCCTCCAGCTTATCCATGTCCTCGAACCTTTCCCTGACCGCACCGGTTATTTCGGCCACTGTTCCTAAGTTCTCGACTTCGTCGAATTCAAGGGATGTTTGACCTATTTCTTCCGTCTCGACGATCTCCTCTTCATCCTCTTCGTTCTTGCCCTGTTCCCCTTCGGGCAGGGACATGGCGGCCTCTTTCACCTTCTCATCGACCGGGGCCTCTATCTTTTCCGGCTGGGTCGTATCCTTTTCTTTCATGACGTCGGCTCTCCTGTGAAGCAGACACAGAACAGCGGCATCCCTGATGTCCTCATTCGAGACCGCGGTACGTCCGTCAAGGGCCGCCAACGCTTTGGACACCTTTGCGATGGCTATATCGCCGCGGTGTCCTTTGACGTTGAGATCTATGCATATCTTGGCTATCATCCTGAGGTCGGATCTTGTCAGGACCACGCCGCTTATGATATTCTTTGCATCCTTTATCCTCTTCAGTACCTTTGCGTCATCCTCTGAATATCTTCCTGTGAATCCTTCGGGATCGGCATCGAATTCCAGATTAGATCGTATTATGTCTGTTCTGTCAGACCCTTCGTCGGCAGAATACGTTTGAACGCATATGTCGAACCTGTCTGCAACGGCATCCGGCAGCGCCTGTTCAGCCGGATCCATTGTTGCGAGAACGGTCGTTCTGAGCTCATATTCTGAGGATATGCCTTCTCTCTCAACCATCACTTTCCCGGATTCGACGCATTCCAGTAAGGAGCTCAGCATCCTTGATTCAAAAAGATTCACGTTGTCCAGATACAGGATATTGCCGTCGGCCCTCTGCAGGATCCCTCCTTTGACCGTGGTCTTCCCGAATTTTATGGCCTCTTCGATGTCCAGACCTCCGAACAGCTGTTCATCGGTAACATTCAGAGGAACGTTTACGATCTCTTTATCCCGGACCACATCCGCAAAAGACCTGACAAGAACGCTCTTTGCCGTTCCCGTCGGGCCTTTTATCAATACGCCGATAAGATCGTCGTTCGCCGCGGCGCACTCGAGTGCCTTCTTCGCATCCTCGGACCCTTTCACTGCGGAAAATGGGAACCTGCGCCTCAAATGTCCTGGAGGCATGCTATTAGTTCTCCGTCATCGAACCCGGTCTCTTCGAAGGGTTTCCTCTTCATGCGGTGCGTGAGGACCATCGGTGCAACCGTTGCTATATCCATTTTTCCTGCCTCTGCCCTTCCGTTCAAGGCGGCATTCGCTTTTGCCGCCCTTACCATTGTTATGTCCGCCCTGTGCCCTTCCATGTCAAAAAAGAGAGCGACGCGTGCGGCCATTGATATTAGTTCCTTGTCTGCCTTGGAGTTTGCCAGGATCTTCCTGGCATTCAATATGCTGTCCTTGATCTTTTTCGTCTCATCCGCATACGACCGAGTGAACCCTTTGGGGTCGGCATCGAAAGCCAACCTCCTCCCTATGATCTCTGTTCTTGTGGAAAGATCCTTCTCACCGCGTATCTCCACGCATAATCCGAATCTGTCCAAAAGCTGCGGCCTTATCTCACCCTCTTCGGGATTCATCGATCCGACCAGAATGAATTTTGATGGATGCTCAAAGGATATCCCCTCTCTTTCTACGTAGTTGACGCCCATCGCCGCTGCGTCAAGAAGAAGATCCACCATGTGGTCCTCCAGAAGGTTCACTTCATCGACGTAAAGAAGATTCCCGTTTGCCTGTGCCAGTACGCCGGGCTCGAATTTTTTCTTACCCGTTTGCAACACATGCTCTATATCCAATGTGCCGGCTATTCTGTCCTCGGTAGCACTCAGCGGCAGCTCGACCACGCGCATATGGGATGTTTCCGATTCCAGCTTCTTTCCGGATGCGACTGCCTCTGCACAATTGGGACATAATCCCTTCCCGGACTTCGGATCGCAGCGATATATGCAGTCTTTTACATGCTCGACCTCCGGAAGGACCTGGGCGAGAGACCTTACGGTGGTCGATTTCGCAGTTCCTTTTTCTCCCCTGATTAGGACCCCGCCTATTCCGGGGTCCACCACGTTCAGGAGCAGGGCGGCCTTCATCTGCTCCTGGCCGACAATAGCGGCAAAGGGGAATAACAATTTCTTTTCTTTCGACATAAGTTATGAAAAAGGCTATTTATTATTTAACTCTCCTGAACCGACTCTTTATCCTCAACTATTTGTTCCTTATTCATCTATTAGTTTGTTAGCACTACAACATAGGTGGATCACTGCTTTAATGGAGTAGTTTCGGGTACTTTCGGACACCCCCCGATTTTATTTAAGTATAATGACCGAAGGTATAGTGTTTCGGCGAGTACATTGACCGGTCCGGAACGAAATCATGGAACGATATCGGGAATCCCCGAATATGGGGATGATGAGCCCGACTACTATGAGTTCATAGGCATCAGATGGTGTGAACTGTGCGGACGGCAGACATGCATATGCCCCAAGTACATCAGTTCACAGAGAGGGACGGTGCTTTGGATGCATGAGGATATGGGAGCGATGATGATCGTCATAGACGATGATACTCAGCCTTGGGAGATGATAGGGCGCTGCTATCATGAGATAGACCCGGATAACGGAGCGGATTATGTGTATCAGTTGATGGATCATATGACCGGGCCTCCGCACAACTGCATATTCCGGGTAAAGAGGGTCGGCGACAGATACACTTTGCCTGATGAGAACGGCCGTATGCGAAGGATGGGATGGAAACCCCGGATAATAAATTGATAATGGCGGGCGACCTGCAAAGGAATTGCGTTCTTAATGTTCCGGATTGATCATTCTAACACATTTTTCCTTTTGATGTCGACCACCGTGTCGAAGTCCTCCGGGAACATATCCTCCAACGTTTCCGCGTCGTTCTCGATCTTGAAATCCATCTCATTCTTGTACAACGGTATCAGTTGGTAGAAGTTCACTTCGCTTCCGTCCGGCATCTTGCATATTACCGCATCCCTGCCAAAGAAGTAGGGGAAGGTCAGCATCAGACCGCATAATTCGGTGTTATCCGCATACGGTTCCTCATTCGATACTGTGTGACCGTACCCCAGCCACGTATCGTACTCGCCAGGCAGACGGGCGCATGCTTTCAAACATCTTATCGGCCAGTACCACCTCTCATCGTCGTTCTGTACCTCCCAGTCCGGAGGGAGCGTTATGAGGAGTTCAGCACGGTCTACGTTATTGTCTTTGAGTTCTTCCGGCACGTTCATGCGGTGTGCGCCCATCCCCATTGTCACAAGCGTATAGTGGTCGAACTCAGAGGTCGGATCGATTATGCATATATCCACATGGATATCCGGAGATACGATCTCATGGAACACGTGCTCAAAATCGCCGAACTGCGATATTATATGGGCCTCGATAGCATCCAATTCTTCGTCTGTATACAGCTCCGGCATCTGCGTTTCTTCGGCCATGCGGACCACATCAGTGCTGGGCGCCGGAAATGATCAGCTGCTCCACGATCTCGGTGTATCCGTTCTCGGCCGCATAGTGCATCGCACTGTGTTCCAGATTATCTGTTGCGTTGACATCGGCACCCTTCTCGATCAGCATCGCGGAGAAATCATTCTGCCCGCGCATTGCAGCGACGATCAGCGGCGACTCTCCGCTCTCGTTCTGGAAGTTCGCATCGGCGCCCTTTTCGATCAACGCCGCACCGAGGAACTTGTTGCCTCCGGCCGCCGCATAGTGTAACGGCGAGTTGCCGTTAAGCAGTCTGAGGTTAGCGTCGGCGCCCGCATTCAGAAGCAGACGTGCGACCTGCAGATTGCCGTTAATGCAAGCTATGATCAACGGTGACTCGCCGCCGTCGTTGACCGCATTGACGTCGGCTCCCGACTTTATCAGTGCCGACACTACTTCGCTCTGGCCGTTGTGGGCGGCCTGATGCAGAGGCGTGTTGCCGGAGATATCCTTGCCGTCTCCGCCGCTCAGCTTTGCTATTATGTCGCGCAGGCCGTTGGCTGTCGCATAATCCAATGCGGTATGTCCTTCATTGTCCTTCTTTGTGGTATCCGCACCCAGTGATATCAAATAATTCGCCGCTTCGGTCCTGCCCTGCTGCAGTGTGTATATCAGCGGCGTCTTGCCGTATTTATCGGTGGTGTTGACGTCCGCTCCCGCATCCACCAGCATTTTCATTATCTCTTTGTTGCCGCTTTTGGAAACGGCGTGCAGCGGCGTCGCGCTCTCGTTGTTGGCGAGAGACACGTCAGCGCCGTTATCGATCAGTATCTTGACGATGTCTCTGGCACCTTTGACCGAAGCATAGAATATTGGTGTTGATCCTGTTTGATCGCGCTTGTTGTAATCAATGCCTCCCTTTTTAACAAAGGCTTCTACAATGCCTTTTTGCCCGTTCTTACAGGCGTTCAGGAATGTGTTATCCATTTTTAGTCCTCCTTACATTTTATTCAATAGTAATTTTACTAACGGTTCATTATTCTTTTGTGTTGCTATATCCAAAGCCATCTGCTTAACGTTGTTGACCGCTTTCGCATCGGCGCCGAACTCCAGCAGCATATCGCAGAGCGTTCTGGCTCCGTTCTTATCGTCGTTGCGGGCGGCATAATGCAGCGCTGTATCGCCGTTCTTATCGGCGGCTGACACATCCGCACCTTGTTCCAGCATCATGAGCTGTATATTCTCCATCATCTCAAAGTCCCGGGCACATGCATGCATCAAGGGGGTCTCCCCGAATCGATTGGGGAGATTTATGTTGGGGCTGTTCTTCATGACCTCATCGATCACTTCTCCCTTAATCGTGCGGCCGTTATAGGCCATACCGCGAGAGGATCTGCAGGCTGTATTCAAAATAGTGTTGCCGTCATCGTCCACGATCTGGTCGATCTTGAACCCGGCCGCTTTCATAGATCTGATGATCTTCTGTATGACCTTTTCTTCGAACGTCTTCCCATTGGGAGATGTCTTCAGTTCCGGTTCAAATAGAAAACGTAATGCGACACGACCTTTTCCGTCCTTGAACGAAGGGTCCGCTCCATAGGAAAGCAACGCATCTACCGCATCCGCCTTGAGGTGAGCTACAGCGATCGCCAGTGCCGTGCGTCCGCCGAGTTTGTGCTCCTCTTCGTCCTTCAGGCCGTTCATGTCCACGCCTGTCCCGGCAATGGCCTTTATCGCCTCGACATCACCTTTCTCGGCAGCCTGATGCAGGGTCATGCCGCCTGCTGCAACTGCGGCATTACCGCCGTCGGCCAATGTGCCGGACAGGAACGCTGCGATCTTCTTTGCATCTGATTCGACAGCTATATCCAACGGAGACCTGTCGTAGCTGTTCTTCTCGTCTTTATCCACGCCGCCGGCGACGAACGCCTTGACCGTACGGAAATAATCCTCCGCGTGCTGTACGGCCACATCATAATTCTTCTGCGCCTTCTCCGGAGTGTTCGTTACCCACTTCTTCACATATTCGGCTATTTCTGCTTCGTTCTTGCCGAGTTCTTTCTGGCGGCTCACTGCTTTCTCATACTCTTTCTTGGATGATTCGAGATCCTTTTTCTTATACTCTACATCCTTGATCGCATGCCTGACATATTCGCAGGCAATGTGTATCCCGGTGTTGCCGTCCTTGTCGGTCATGTTAAGCTTGGTGCCGCGTTCCGCAAGGGCCTCCACCATCTCTGCCGCACCGTTCTGCGCAGCATAGTGGTAACATGTCATGCCTCTGTTCTCATCCTTGCGCAGGGCACTGACCTTGTTGTCGAGAAGCAGCAGCGTGGTCTTTGCCACTGCTCCTGCCGGCTTCTGGATGTACATGCTCTCATTCTGAATTGCCAAATGATGAAGCAATGTGTAACCGTAATCGCCGATAAATGAAGGAGATGCGCCCGCATTGAACAGCACCTGCAACGCTTCCGGATGCGCAAAATCAGCGGCCAAGACGGCCAGTTTATTGATATTGTCTTCCTGACCGCGATATGTCTCGATCGCTTTGGAATAGGATTCCAGCGCCGCATCGCGGTTATTCTGTTCATACTTGCTTTTGATCTCACGCTGATCCATTTTACATCCACTCAAACACTGTTATTTTCGGCAAGTTTCTTTTTGTATTCCTCGAACGCCTGGCCGGTCAGCCCCGATGAAAGCCGTTTCGCCTGCTCCAGGATCCCTCTCTTTTTGTTAGGGTCTTGTTCTTTGGTCGAGCTCTGCAAGTGTGCATATATCGTAGCCAATAATGCAATCTGCTCTGCGGCTTTCGGAAAACTCTTGCAAAAATCCGCATCCATCGGGGTCAGATAGGTCTTCTCTTCGATCTGCCTTACGGTAAGCCTGATATAGGTCTCGTTGTTCTCCTGTACCCCCTTCATTGTTGCTGGAGGTGCGGCCGGCGCGGATTTCAGCAATTGCAATGCTTGTTCGAATCGGGGGATGGCCAAAAGTGATTCGCCTGCACGGAGATGGCATATCCCGAGCGCGAACTGTGCGGTAGGGTTCTTTTCATATCCGGGCTCAGACAGGATCATGAATGCCTGAGCATCCCAACCCTGTCTCAGATATTTGACCGCAACAGCGGTCTGATCCACAGCAGTCACAGTCGTGTTTGAATTGAAGCTCATATCTTTCATTCCTTTAACATCAACAGTACATATAAACTATACACGATGTTTTCTGATAGTTATGGGTTCGTTCAAATTTGTAGCATTCGATATGCCGCTGAATCACTTTTTGTATTCACTGATAAATTCAGATAAGTAATAATTGAAGGTGGACAGAGCGAGATTCGAACTCGCGACCTCTACAATGCCAATGTAGCGATCTTCCAACTGATCTACCTGCCCGTTATGTCCTCTGAATGAAGAGCCATTATTAAATATTTGGCTTAATCGGCCATTGCCATATAATATGTGAAAAATGAAGATTTTAAGAAGTTTCATACGGTACGCGAACTCCGCTTTTACTTCAGGATAAGAGACAGATATTCTCTCCTGTGCTCCATTACCACGATCGCCGGAAGGCCTTTTGCGATGTTCCCGTCTTTGGCCGCCATGGTTATTGTTACAACGGAATCCTTTTTGGCTGCTATCCTGCGTTTGCCGTTCCTGTTGGTGGTCTTGATGCCGCTCCTGATATCTCCGTCCTTATCCACCCTGTAAGTTATGGCTGCGCCCTCGACTGCCTCGTCGGCTTTGGTCACAGTGACGAACAGCCCTGATCTTATCCACCAAAGGATCAGGAACAATATCAGCAGAAGCAACAGCAAAAGAAGCAACAACCACCAGAGCCAGTTCGTGTTCCCCGATAAGTTCGCTGTGTCGGGGCTCGCCTTATAGGTCAGGGTCACCTCCATCACAGTATCACTTGTCACATTAAGGGTGATATTCGCACCAGCAGAGGTACTTCCCGCCGCCAGCGTCGCGCCTGAGGCCTTGATCTCATACTCGAACAGAACATATCCGTCTCTGTTGCTTCCCTGCAGATAGTACGTCGTGTTGCCGGACAGTCCGTTGACGGTGACAGGGTCTTCATTGGCAGGAACCTCATAATTGCCGATCAATGTTTTATTCGAATCGAACAGCTTAACTGTAAAGAGTGTGCCGTCTCCTACCTTTACGCCATCCGGATCTATCGCTTCGGCGTATATCAGTAATGAAATGTTGCCGCCCTCCGCCTGCATCCATAGCGCAGTATATGTGGCATTGCCTGTAACATATGGTGTGGGTGTCGGATCCCAGCCGTTGAATCTCCAGCCGGGTTCTCCGGTCGGAGTGGGTGCGGCGGGGGTCGGATCGCCTAATTTCAATCCTGAGTACGTTACGGCACTGAATGTGCCGTGTGTGCCGGGGAGATACTTCACGGTGTATGATGTGGACGGCGGCGTTACAGGCGAGTCGCCGATGACAATACGCATCGACTGTTGAACGGCCGCATTGCCTGAACCATCGGTGACGTCGATCACCAGGAGATATGTTCCTTGTGACCTGTCGATGTCACCGTAACCGCCCGGAAGGGCGGTTGACGGATCCGCTGCATTGTAGTATTTGAATACGGCTTTGCTCCAGATGTCACCCTCGTATGAATCGATGATCGTTACCCCCTTGCTCTTAATTGCATCAAAAAATGCACTTTCCTGAGCCGGAAGCTGATCCTTGCCGACCTTGTATTCCTTTACGCCGGCCGGGATAGTGATGATCGGTGCGACCTTATCGGACACCTTTATCCCAAGTGTTATTTTTTCTGTATTCCCGTTGTTCCATGAAGCGGTCACCTCTAACAGTTGATCATAACCGGGAGTTATGGTATCAAAGCTGAGCGTCGTCAGGTCATAGCTGAGATGCAGACCCGACGTGACGTTGCTGACCTGGAAGCCCTGTCTCCAAGTGGTCGCTTGACTGAGCAGATTGTATATTGCCGCCCCATTAGATTTGGTGTGGTCTAAAGCCGCCGGCGAGGCATATGGTTCATTGACGGGAAGTTCTATATCTGTTGTCAGAAGGACCAATGTGTAGTTATCCGATCCCCATGCAGCATACAATGTTATAGATGCGGTTATCGGCGTGTTGAAGTCGAATGCCGTGTTTGGATCGGATGACAGATACCAGCGCAGGAATGTGCTGCCGGCAAGGGTCGGGTCCGCCGGCTTCACTGCTTTTCCGCCCTCCGGAACGATCTGTTGAGGAGGGACGGGCGAGCCGCCCATTGTATTGAATGTCACAGTGCACCCGCTGACATTTATCGTGAGTGTTTTCGGAAGCGAGACGTTCCCCGCAGGGTCGGTGTAGCCTATCGTGTAAGTGTAAGTTCCGATCGTATCGATATCCAACGCCGTGACGGGCGTGAATGTTATTTTTGATTGGTCAAACGGGTCTTGCGGATCGACGAAATTCACGCCGCTTCCGATGGATGTCCCGGGCACGATCAACGATTTGAAGTATTCATTCCAACCGCCGGTGGGTATATCCTTGTGTACCTGCAACGTTATCACGATGTTGTCCAAAAGGGCCGCTGTCCTGTCGGCAACCGTTATGGTGCGGACAGCTGTTCCGATAAATCCTTCGGCATCCGGTGTGGATGTGTACGTTATGACATACACCCCTTTGGTGTTTGTATCAAGTGTTACTGGAGCTGTTATCTGGAACTGTGTATTCAAAGAGAATGGTGATGGGGGATTGTGTGTGACGTTGGCGGTCATGTAGCTTGCGAAAGGATTGCCATTTAATGTTATGACAATGCTTGCTATGCCGACCGGTGACTCGTCATCGACAACGCGTCCTGACGCCCATGTCGCAGGGAAACCGTCTATCTTGTATTCCAATACCATATTTCCCGGCAGTGTAGGGAACACCTCGGGGGCGGTCGATTCTACTATCTTCACCGCAGCGGTGCGGCCGTTGTCGCTTGTGAACGGCCCCAGGTTGTATATGGTGCGCCCTTTCGCCATCTCGTTGTAGTTTACGGTGCTGCCATTTACGCCGGGTATGGTGAATCCGAAGGTAGATTCGTAGATCTCCCCATCAGGTAATAAGGCTGCTTTGAACTTCAACGCTGTGACACCGGAAGGAAGGTCCCCACCAGTGTATAGTGTCCATGTAAGCGTGTCGTTACCCACCCTCAATTTTCCGGCAAGCGTGTCGTCGAGTGTGCTTATTGCATCTAATGTGTAGTATACGTCGAAATCGGGGCCGGCCTGCTTAACAACAGGGCCATGCCCATACGTGACCCATGTATCGCTTTGTGGAAGTATGAAGTACCCTACCGGATCGGTAATATCCGAGCCTGTCTGATTTTCGATGCGGAAAAGGAATTGACCGTCCCTTCCGACAACGATCTCGGGCACCTGACTGTTTGGATCAAGAGGATTGTACGTTTTGAACGTCGCCGTGCTGTACGGCATATTGTAAACGTCCACACCCACCTGCATTTCAGCAAATGTTCCAGAAGTGACAACGAGGGAGATCGAAGCTATATCAGCACCACTAGAAAGGAAGTAACCTCCGCCACAGTGCCAGTTATTATCATTTATGCATGCCTGCGGCCTCCATACTGGAGCCAAAGAAGTTGTTGAAGAGGGCCAATTGACCTCGCCGGAGAAATTGGCTTGCTGTCCGGCATGCGCCCAGTCACTTGACGCCCATGCGACCTTTACAAGGTTGCCGCTCGTCCCTATCGGAGCAAAGGAAGATACTGTCGTCATTAAAGTTGCGTAAACAGCCTGCGTCCTCTTCATTGCTGGAATATCATTCAGCTCAACCCCCTTGAACTCTACCGCCACGAGATAATAGGGGGAGTTGTTACCATAGAAAGCATCAATACTGGCGCTGTACGGCATGCCGTTCGAGTCCATGATAATACGCACATTAGTAGGAATGACCTGCACTTTACCGGTCCCATCCGCATTGTCCATTTCACAGGTGACGTACTTGTACGTGCCATCCGGGTTCTTAGCTGTAATGTCGGACGGCAGATCCAGATACTTATACGGGACACGGAACAGGATGACCGGATCGTAGAATGTCTTTATATCTGCATTGTCTAAATTTGTCGTACCGATGGACGCACTCCCGCGCAGATATATTGTATCTCCGCGCTGAACTGTCTTCGTATTGCCGTTGAAATTGGCATTCTGGTCCAGCGATGTGCCGACATCGCCGACCAGACCATAGTTCAAACGATATGCATCGTTTATAATGATGCTATATGCGTTGCGTTGATTGAAGGTGTATCCACTAATATACATGCCCACGGATCCCGGGGTCTTTGCATAGATACCTGCACCATCTTTCAGCCACACGAAGCTTGTCAGCTTTGCCGCTGCGCCGTTCTGCCCTATCGGCGCATCCACACGACCGAGCATCTCAAAGATAGCTGAGTTGCTGTCAGACGAGCCAAGGCCGCCTCCGACACCCTCCCAGCTGGAACCCGAATAGTATGGATTGCCTATCTTAACGGTCTTCATGCTTTCGAAGGTCAGGGTGAAGTAATCCCCTGCGTTCAGAGGCACAGGCAATACAAAGGATGTTACTGCTGTTTTGCTGACTGTGATCTGTGCTGTGTTACCATAGCTGTCTTCATACAGTATGTAACCCGTTGTTCCGTTGTCATCGTACGGAACAAAGCAAAGGTTGTAAGCATTGATGTTTAATGACTGCACCTGTACCTGCGCAGTCAATGCTGTGGCCGTGATATCTGTCCTGATAGCAACATCTTTTATCGATGGATCGAACTCCTTCAGCCAGACCCTCGCAAACGGTTGGTTATCCTCTCCGCGGATGATGATTGAGTCATCTGCATACCATCTCCACGATTGTGCGCGCGGTGCAAGATACAGATCGAACGGCGTAAGTGTCAGCAATGCATCTGCGGACAGGTCCTTATCAATGACGGCACCTGCCTCGGCCGGAAGCAAACTCCCATAACCGTTGTGACTTGCATTGATGTGCATTGATCCCGGAGGGAAAACAAGAGGTGTTCCTGATGGGATTATTGCGCTGTTCCCCGTAACAGTGAGTTTGAACGGAAGGGAAATACTGCCCGCAGCCTCTGCGACCGTGAATTTCATCAGACCGCCGGTGTAATCGAATGTCATTCCGGCAGGCAGGCTGTCAGCCTGTGCAACAGTGAAAATATCATTCAAATTGACACCTTTTGAAACGAGGAAATCCGCCATTGTTTGACCACCGATAAGGGCTTCGTTGAGGTCGACGGTCACGGTTATATTCTTTAATGAGCCGGGGTAGCCTGAGGTACCGACCGCAAGAACTACATTCGCTTGCACGCCATCACATCTGAATGTGTTTTTCGTGCCTCCCATCGTCAAATTGATGAAATTTGCACCTATGCCCTGATCAAGAGTGAGTTCGGCATTGATCGTCTTTGAGACTGTTGTACCTTCGGCAGTGAAATCGGCGGTGATAGCAGTGTAGTCTCCGCTCATCCCATTGAAGACCATGTTATTCTTCAATTTGAAAGAAATATCAACAGCTGCCGCTATGTAATCATTGTTGATCGTTGAGAAAGTATATGTGAGCGTATTCTTGCCTCCGGCCGTGCCGGGTACGGGTGCTCCTACCTGCGCCGGCGGCATTGAGATGCCGGCATTGACGTCATAACAATCCGGATATGTGACAACAAGTTCGTATGTGATATCTGTCGTCGACAAACTCATGACATATTCGGTCAGGTACCATGTGTCCATTTGAAGAGCAATATCGTCTTTCATCTGCCCATCTACGACCCAACCGGCGTTGAGATCCTGTGGTAAAGGAGCCGCCTGGCTGCGTTCGTTGCTGTCTGTCAGAATCAATAACGACGATACGCTAATGACCAGCAACAGTCCGATGATCAAAACTGTATTTAGCAACTTTCTTTTTGAATTATAAAACCTATTTGAATACTTTCTCAACAGAATAAGGCCCCCACTGATATAATATTGAAGATAGGAAATAGCCAATACTATAAAAACTATGCTAAATAACTATTTTTGCTTACATTCGCAGGCATACCTCTCAAAAATATATTAAAAGAGAATGTTTTGAGACTGATGTCAAAAAAGTGCTGGATGTCCTTTCTTTCAAAAGTCAGAGTTCAACGTTGACTGGAATCTCTGCATCTCGCCGGGTATGCGTGTCGGATACTTCCCGTTGACGCATGCCAGACAGAGTTCGCTTTCCGGTTTCTCGATAGCCTCAATGAGGCCTTCTATGCTGATATAGCCTAAGCTGTCCGCACCGATGATCTTGCAGACCTCCTCGGTGCTGCGTCCGTTGGCAACGAACTGATCCCTTGTTTTCATGTCGACGCCGTAATAGCACGGGGCAATTACAGGGGGACTACCGATGCGGACGTGGACCTCTTTTGCCCCAGCTTTCCTAAGCATCTGGATCAATTTTTTGAGAGTTGTGCCTCTGACTATGCTGTCATCGACGATCACCATCTTTTTCCCCTCCACGGTACTCTTGATGGGATTCATTTTCATCGATACGGCTGCCTCTCTCTCCCTTTGATCCGGAAGGATGAACGTTCTTTCGGCAAAACGGTTCTTCATGAAGCCTTCTTCATAAGGTATGCCGGATGCGATCGAGAAACCTATCGCATGCGCACGCCCCGAATCCGGTATGGGCATGATCATATCCACATCCGCAGGGCATTCTCTCGCTAAGATCTCTCCTATCTTCTTCCTTACATCATAAACTTCTCTTTCATCTATCACCGAGTCGGGCCTGGCAAAGTAGACCCATTCGAACATACAATAGGCCCTGTGCCTGTTCGATATGCTGGGATGCGAAATGAATTGATCCTGCATAACTTCGACGATCTCGCCGGGCGCCACATTCCTTACGAAAGTTCCACCCATAGCATCTATTGCCGCACTTTCCGAGACCACCATGTGCCCTCCGCATATCTTACCGATACATAGAGGCCTGAGTCCGTATGGATCTCTGATACCAAAAAGTCTGTCATTTATCATAATAGCAAGCGCATAAGCGCCTTCCAGTTCCATCATCATGTTCTTCATGGACCTTATCGGATCACTACTTTGGAGCATGTACTTACTTAGGATCTTCGTAACAAGTTCGCTGTCGGAATCGGTCAGAAAAGATATCCCGGTCGCCAGATATTTCTCTTTGAGTTCTTTATAATTGGTTATATCGCCGTTGTGAGCGATGGCGACGACACCGAAACTCGTGGTTACGGTGAGCGGCTGGGCATTGATCACGTTCTTTGAACCGGTGGTCGAGTACCTTACATGCCCGATGCCTACGTTACCGTCCATACGGCCTATCTTCTCGTTGCTGAGTGCGACCTGAACAAGTCCGTTGTCCTTGACGGTCTGCATATCGCCGCCGTGTTTGAAAACTGTTATGCCCGCACTCTCTTGACCGCGGTGTTGGATTATCATTAGGGTCTTATGCAAAGCCGGTACGACATTGTACGTGGCGGCTATGCCGACCACTCCGCAGCTATGTTTCGGGCCCGTCATTGTATCTTAGTCGTGCGATTTAGCCCAGGTGTAGGATCTCATTTTTGCGGTCTTACCGTATCCGCATGAAGCACAAACTCCCTTTCTCACGTGATAAGCGCGGTTTCCGCATCTGCGGCAAGGTATGTGGGTCTTGAATTTGTTGTGCCTTCCCTGTGCTGCTGTTCCTGTTCCCATGATGTTTCTCTCCTTATGGTGAAATGTAAATCACATTGTCCCCGCGGACAATGACCAAACTGATCTTCCTGACAGACTCTCCGTTATAGAACTCCTCTGCGTTTTTCAGCACGATGTTCATGTGGGGGTCATATCCGTCAAGTACGCCTCTGTATTCCCTTTTTCCTTTCAGCTCAACGATGACATTCTTGTTCGCCGATTGTGTGAGAACAGATAATGGCTTGATCATTTTATACCACTGAACCTCCATAAATAGAAAGAGTATTTGAAAGTATCGTGTTTAGTTATTTTTTTCTTTTTATAGTGTGAAGGGCGCGGTTTTCATCAATATATTCTGTATATGAAATGAGGACATCGTCGAAATCAGAAGCACATTATCGTTATTAACGGAAATAGGCTGCCTGAAGAATCGATCAGACGAACGCCCCTATCGTTGGTGCATCCAACCGGTCCATGTCAAAAAAGATTATCGCTTCCATGATCCCTCTCTCGCCCATACCCGTACCAAAGAAATGATCGAGCATTGACGCCCTCCACATAAGATCGAGTATGGTTGTGCATAAACACCCGTAATATGCATTCGCCATATCATCCTCGTAGTCGTTCTCGTCCATAAGGCTGAACACGTTCCCGAGGAAGCTCTCCCTTTGGTTGAGCAAAGAGATATACTTCTTCAATAATTCTTTTCCGTCTGGCTCAATGGGCCTTATCTTGATATCGGACGCTTTTACGCTGCCTTTCTTTGTAAGGTCCCCATCATCGTCGAGCAGCATCCAATCTATCCTCCCGGACGAGCTGTCGGCAAGGAAGATGTTCCAATTCCATTTCTCGTCGCAATAAACGGGGGCGTTGACGGGGTCGTCGGTCGCCAGGGATTCCATGGCCGTTTCCGCCGCCGCTTCGTTCAACTCCTCTATGTCCTCAGGACTCCCTTTCAATCCTTCCAGGGTCATGACGGGCTCCGTCATGATCATCTCCATTACCTTTCCCAAATACGTGATATCCGTGAAGTTGTCGATATTCCTGCATACAGAAGCCCTTATTTCTTCCGGATCCCCCATGACCCCGGCCTCTTTGCAGTAATGGTAGAATTCCCGATAGATCTCTCCGGCCTCCCTGACTGCCTTCCTTATCCTGCCTTCCGCTTTCGCAACTATCTCTTTAGCTTCGGTCTCGGCGTCCGCACCTTTCCCGGTCCAAACGCCTCTGCACGACAGATCGAGTTCTACCTTCACCTTATCGCCGATGTATATGTGGTACGGGAACTGCCTGCAGTAAGTGGGCCTGTTATTGTAAACAGAACATCTGCGGCCGTTTAGGAATACGCATGACCCTTTTCCTTTCTTCAGCGCAAGTGCCAGATACGGTTCCGGACCTTTGCTTTTCACCAGAGATCGGGAATGGTTCTTCTCGAAGAAGTGCCTCTCTTCGGCCAGGACCTCTGGTTGGCACAGGCAGCATAATCCGCATCCGTCCGGGCATTCGGCCTTCTTTCCTCTAACTTCGGAATAATCGATCTCAGTGTTTGCCATACGCATCCTTTCCGACCTTCTCGCCGCAGAATTCCCCGCCTTCTATTTGGACCTCTCCCCTTACCATCACGATATCCGGGAAAACAGCCTCCCATCCCTCGTAAGGCGAGTGACCGGCCTTGCTGTGAAGCTTTCTTACGTTTATTTTTGCGAAATTTCTTGTGTCGAACACCGAAAGATCCGCATCACAGCCTTCTTCTATCCTTCCCTTTCTCATTCCGAATGCCGCGGCGGGCGTCTCCGACCCCATCGACACGGCCTGTTTCAGTGTGATCGTGTTGTTCCTCACCATGTTCATTACCATCGGGATCGTCGTCTCGACCCCCGGTATCCCGCTTGGAGCTTCATCGAAATCCTTTGATTTGTCCGAAAGTGTGTGGGGGGCGTGGTCGCTTCCGAACATCGATATTTTGCCGTTGATGAATGATCTGTACAATTTGTCCCTGACCGCCGAGTTCCTTATCGGCGGGTTCACCTTGTATTCGGAGGACGAGAACTTATCGGCCTCGAAGAAAAGGTGGTGCATGGTCACTTCGGTGGTGAAACCGAGTTCGCCGGCAAGCGCCACGCTCTCTGCGTTCGTGTTGTGGCAGATGTTGATCTTCATGCCTTTGAATCTTGACAATCTTCTCAGAGCGTTGATCTCGGCTTCGACCGGGCGGTTCCTTAGGTGGTCCCTGCAATTGTTCTCTTTTTCTTTGGAGATCATCCTGTCGTCCTCGGCATGGACGCTTATCCTCTTCCCGGTCAGGGCTATGTCCCTGAATGTGGATATGATCTCGGCATCATCGTTCAAAAGGATCTTTCCCGTTGTGGAGCCCATGAAAAGCTTGAATCCCGGTACTAAGGGGGCAAGCATGCCTGCGCTGCATCCCGGCGTGACCGCCGCGAACAATCCGTAATCGGCATACGCTTTCCCTTTGACGTGATCCTTCTTGTCCAAAAGCATGCTGACATCGGTCACGGGAGGGAGTGTGTTGGGCATGTCCAATACGCATGTGACCCCACCGTGCACGGCGGACAGCGTTCCGGATGAGAAATCCTCCTTCTCGGTCATCCCGGGATCCCTGAAATGAACGTGTGGGTCTATGAACCCGGGGAGTATAACGCCGCCCGGTACATCTATTCTTTTCTCTCCGCCTTTGACAGAACTTTTCACGGAAGCTATCTTTCCGTCGGTTATCCCGATCTCGGAATATTTTATCTCTCCTTTGACGAACGCCCTTCCGGAAACGACAAGATCGAAACTCACTTCCTCACAACCTCTCCTTTCGGTGATGCCTCGGTGAATATCTCCCCATTGAAAGACTCTACGGTCACTCCCGGCTCTTTCCATGTCTCGGGGCGGAGACCGGCCTTCATCGAAAGATGTTCCAGGAACTCTTCGGGGCCCCATTCCCATTCGACGGGGACCTGGGGGAGCAGCAGCCCCCTCCTTCCTTTGAACGATAATATCAGTCCGTCTCTTCCTATGACGATCTTTGAAAGAAGCTCTTCCGGAGACCGGTATTCGATCCTCTGAGGAACAGACAGGACGGTCACTTCAAAGGTGCATTTCTGCGTTTCTTCATACGTCAGATCGTCGAACCTCGGATCGTGGCATGCGGCCTCCGCAGACATCCTTAACGCTTTGCCCAGCGGGAATATGGGTTCCGGATACCCGATGCACCCTCTGAGATCCCCCGAGGGATATTCGGATATCGTAACGAACACACCTTTCGGCTCGACGGTCCATTTCGGCGGCGGCCGATCTCCGAATGCTGGATCCTTCGACTTACCGGAGAGCTTGGTCTCGGCCTCCGCATACAGCCTAGCCGCCCTCACCGCGTCAGTGCCGTCCCTGAGGTCCATCTCAATCGCTTTCTTCGCTGTCTGTGTCATCCTTCTTTGCGGTCATTTTGATGTGGATCTTCTCCACGCCGGAATTCGGTTTGCTTTTTTCAGCTTTGGAGAATTCTTCGGAGGCGCCCTTTCTGGTCTCTTCCGCTTTGCCGGCCGCTTCCTTTACAAAGTCGGGGAAAGGCATGGCCCTGATGAGAGCATTCATTCCCATCATGAACTCCATTCCCATGACCAAGAAGTGCTTCTGAACCTCTGGATCGGTGAATGCATTGAATACTTGTTCGGCTTTTTCTTTGGCCTTCTCCTTCTTCTCTTTGGCGAAGTCCTCTGCTTTCTCACATTCTTTGTCGAAGGTCTCTTTGAAGGAACTCTTCCCCTCTTTGAAGAGTTTCTCCATCATTTCCTTCTCTTCGCTGAAGAGCCTCTCCAGCATCTCTTTGTTCTCTTTGAGGAACTTTTCCAGCTCCGGGTCAATGTATTTTTTGTCTTCCTCGCTCATGCGGATACCTCCTTTTCTTTATTCTCTCTAATACCGAAGGGCGGTCATATCTCTTAAACAGTTTGCTTGCTCAGCCGTGTCCCTCCTTGGGTTCTGACAATTGAAGGAAGAACACCTTCTTCTGAGCCTCTATCTCCGCACGCAGTTCTTCTTCGGAAGGGAGATATGTCATGTATTTAGTTGCGAAGAGCTGTTCGTTCCCGTTCAGCATGGAATAGTGCGCGACGTCTGAATCGGTTTCGCTGCACATTATTATTCCCAACGTCGGATTCTGTTCGCTCGTTTTTCTGAATTCGTCGTACAAGCGCACGTACATATCCATTTGACCGATATCGCGAGGTGTGACCTTTGACGTTTTCAGATCGACAAGAACATAACACCTCATGAATACATTATAGAAGACCAGATCGATGAAATATACTTGGTTTCCCGTCTGAATACGCTGCTGACGTGCGATGAAAGCGTAGCCTTTTCCTAACTCCAACAAGAATTTCTGCATATTCCCGATGATGCGGCTCTCAAGACGAGATTCGTTGATCTTGACGTTCCGATCCGAACCGAAGAATTCCATCAAAACCGGATTTTTTACGAAATCCAGCGCGTCTCTTTTGTACGGTTCGGTTATTTCTTTATTTTCCTGATCTGTTGGCGCCGGGTTCTGTGTACTCAGCAACCGGTAGTAATACTGTGATGATATGTTCCTCTTTAGTGATTCGACACTCCACGATTGTTCTGAAGCTTCCTTCAGATACCAATCTCTGGCCTTTTTGTCTTCTACTTGCACCAGAGTACGATAATGGGACCATGGCAAGAGTGGTAAAGATTGTCCACACGCTGAGTGGAAAATGTCTGGGTATATTTTATAGAACTGTGTGAAGTAATACAAATTGCTCTCTGAGTATCCTTTGCCGTATAGGTATGTCAGCTCTTTAGATAGCTTGTTGATTATGTCCTTTCCATAATCGGTCTTGCGATCGCCGTGCAATTCTTCCTCGGCGATGCGCTTACCTAATAACCAATTCCGTTGGACCAATGCTGTGTTCACGGCACGATATGCCGTACGCCGCGAGTCCTCGATTATCTGCTTTGCATCGTCCAAGATGTTGCTTGTTGAAACGGCCGAATTTTCTTTTTCTTTGCTTGTTTTTGTCATAGCTGAGTCTCCTTTTGCAAGCTTTTACAAAAATGGCGATGCCGCGTCGCCGCAGCATCCCTGTTCTTGACCGTTCTCTAAACGCCCCTTCGGGGCATTGTAACGGCTGGTTCGGAGACCCGTTTCACTTGTTGTTTTTCTTACGGCGCTGATAGTATATAAGTCCTCCAGGGGGGTGTCCGAAAGTACCGAAAGTACAAAAACATCAATGAGCCAGCGGTATTTTTTTACTTTTTCCTTCTGAATTTGACCACAAGCTCCGCGCCGTCGAACTCTGCGCCGAGCATCTCCGCATCTACCAGGGTCATTGGGAGAGCGATCGCTCTTTTTTGGGAGCCGGCCCGTATGATGATCGAGCTGTTGTTCCCTCTGAACAGCTCTATCTCCTTCTTTTCGACGAACGGCATCATTACATGCAGTTTGTCGATGTCGCCTTCGGCGGTGAAATGCATGGGGCTCGTGCTCGCATAGACCTCCGTGGGATCCGAATCCCCGAATATCATGTCGGCCATCGCATCAAGGCCCTCCGACCCTCTGAGTTCAGTCCGAAGTTGATAAGCGTACATTATCTTCAGAGGCTCGAAGGCCTCGTGTATCATCTTCATGTAGCCTTCCTGTTCCTCGAGCTTCTTTCTCATGAAACTGCCGTCGACGTCATCGGGCAGGACCTTGTTGACTATCAGACACTCAACGGTCTTGTTGTAAAGGCATAGGTAGGTGTAAGAACGCATTGTTTCATTGATCGGCATCCTCTCTGGGTTCAGAACAAGCCTTATCGTCGTGTTCTCGTGATCTTCCAGTATCTCCTTTACCCTTTCCATGTTGTTCTTGATGTCCTCGATGCTCTCCATGACCTCCTTCGAAGGGAGCGGTATATCGATCATTCTGCCGACGGTCATTCTCGCAATGGACACCATCCTCTTCAGCAGCCCGAAGATCTTGTCGATGTACCAGTTCGATACGTCCGGGAAGCTTAAGAGTCTGAGCGTCTCGCCGGTCGGCGCCGTGTCGATTATCACTACGTCGTACGAACCGCTGTCCTTGAATTGCAGAACGTAGAACAAAGCGGCGACCATCTCCATTCCCGGAAGTATCGCCATCTCCTCCGCGGAGATGTCCTCCACGCCCTGGGACAGCATGAACGCCGAGATGTAATCCCTTATGCTTGACCATTTGGTCCTCATCTCATGGATTATGTTCAATTCCAATGCGTCGAGGTTCTTCTCCACATTGACGATCTCCGAGGAAAGTTTAACATCAAGTGAATCTCCTAAAGAGTGTGCGGTGTCCACACTCATGATCATTGTGCGGTAGCCCATTTTCGCACTTCTGCGTGCGGTTGCGGCTGCGACGGAGGTCTTTCCCACCCCGCCTTTCCCGTTGTAGATTATTATCCTCATGTTCGTTCCTTTATCGTACTCACTCTTCGACCCTTACCAGACACCCTCTCTGGTCAAGAGTGATTATCTTCAGCGGTATGTTCTTGCCGGAATCGGCGATTGCATCGTGTGCGACCTTGTTGAGAGAACAGCAGGGTACCGTCATCTTTACAACGGTCAGACTTTTCGGATCGCTGTTCTTTATCACTTCCGTGAGCTTCTCTTTGAGGCCGGTCTCGAACTTGGGACAGCATATCGCCACCGCCCTCCCTTTGATCATTTCCTCGTGTATCTTTGAGTAGGCGAATGCGGAACAGTCCGCTGCGAGAAGGATGTCGGCCCCTCTGAATATCGGAGATGCGGCCGAGATCAGCTTCAGTTTTACCGGCCATTGCCTGAGCTCTCCGGAGCCGGGCCCGAAGACGTTGTTGGCAACGGTGTCGAATACAATTGATCGGTTAGATACACCGGGCGTCACTATCTTCGGCGTCTCGCAGCCGCACATCTCGATGAATGATATCGCACCTCTGGGACATGCGGGGAGACAGTGGCCGAGGCCGTCGCAGAAGTCTTCCCTGACCATCTTTGCCTTGCCGTTCACTATGGCAAGCGCCCCTTCGTGGCAGGCTTCTACGCAGAGTCCGCATCCGTCGCATTTGGATTCATCGATAACAATGCCCTTTAACATGAAGGGGACATGCGGCTGGGGACTAATATAACCTTATATTGAGGAGTTGGTTCTCACATATCAACAAACATCCTGAACGCTTATGGATTCATATTGCGGACAATGTCCGCTATCCTTTCCGGCGATGGGAGCATAGAGCGCATTTCATCAGGCATGTTATCATAGTACGAATATGTCGCCACCCCTATCGGCTTGCTGGTGGAACGCAGTGTGTACTCTACCTTCGTGCGGCTCTTGCTTTTGCATATTATCACGCCGATTGAGGGGTTCTCGTCGGGCAGTTTCATCGTCTCATCGAGTGCAGAAAGATAAAACTGCATCTTGCCAGCGTGTTCCGGCCTGAACTCTCCGATCTTTAGATCGATTGCAATGAGGCAGCGTAGCCGCCTATGATACAGCAGAAGATCTATGTAATAGTCATCACCGTCAACATCTATACGATGTTGGCTGCCTATGAAACTGAAATAACCGCCCATTTCAGATAGGAATGCCTGAATGTTGTTGATTACTTCCCTTTCAAGTTCAGCTTCGCTGTGCTCGATACCCATTTCGATAAAATCGAAATTATAGTCGTCCTTGACCGCAAGCTTTGCCTGAAACCTGTATTTTTCAGGTACGGTCTCGTCGAAGTTGGTTTGGTTTGTTAGATATTTCTCGAATGCTTTGTTCTCTATGTTATTTATCAATACCTCGTTGGTCCAACCATAATGTTTCGTCATTTTCGTATAGAATTCTCGTTCTGTGGGGGTTTTGCACTTTTGCATTATTATGTAGTTCTTTGACCAACTTATTTCTGCCATAAATGGTGGCAGGGTTGCCTTTTTAACTTCTGCGATGAATGGTTTCAGAATTGGTGTTTCCATTTCTGCAGTTGATGACTGCAGAATTGCTGGCCGTGAATATTCGATGAAGAAATTTCGCATTAACCAGAGATTACGGGTTGAAAATCCGCGGACGCCCGGAAACTCTTTCTGAAGCTCCTTTGACAGGACCTCTACCACTGAATCTCCCCAATCGTGTTCAAGCTGCTGACAATATATCTCTCTGCCGATCTCCCAATAAAGCTGCATCAGCTCAAGATTGACTGCTTTCATCGCATCATACTGATGACGGAGAACAAGATCTTTGATATCCCTGATAAAAGAGTTGTATTTTACCAATTCGCTGCCCATTATTTCTTTTTTCTTCTTTACACAATGTATAGCCATTTGCATCGAAATGCATTCAGTTTGTTTCTGCTTATAAAACAGGAAAGCTACAGTTATACTGCATTTCCATTTTTACAATAAAGGCATAGAGGAGTGGGAGTGCCGAGCAAGGGGTTCGAACCCTTGACCTTCGGATTTCCCTGGAAGAGGTCTGTTGACCAGAACCCTATGAGTCCGACGCTCCACCAGGCTGAGCCAGCTCGGCATAATTGAGTTTGGGAATGAGTTTTTGTTTAATAAGTTTTGGAGGACCCCGAACGGTTTTGTGTTTATTCCTGTTCGGGAGCTTCTTCCGATTCCTCTTCGTCCGACTCTTCGGAGTCGGCCTCATCGGAAGCGGGCTCTTCAAGCGATATCTCCGAGGTAGCTTCTTCCGCCTTGGCGGGAGCCGTCGCCTCGATTATAGACTCCGGCTCTCCGGAACCTTGCTTAAGCACTTCGGATTTGCGGATCTCGATCCTCTTCATCGGGATCACGACGCGGCAGGCTTTGGCGAGTTCCTTTCCCATCTCTCCCGAGATGATGGATTTTACCAGCTCTGAAAGGGTCATCTTTTCGCCCATGCGCATGAGGGTCTCTTCGATCATGTTCCTCATACCCTGTTCCTGTGCGGACTGGATGCGCCTCTCGGCGATGCTCATCGTTTTGACCCTGAATGTGAAGTTGTCGAATGTCAAGACATCAACGACGTGGTCGGTCTTGGTCTTCTTCCTGCGGGTGAGCCTGCGGACGTAATCGGAAGTGAGATCGTGGCCGATGAATGTTGTTTTTGCTTCGTGGCCGTCGGTCCCTGTTATCTTGAATTTCAGCTTTATGTGCATCTTCGAGAAATCGCCGGTGAGATCCTGGACCGTGACCTCGGCGGTCCTTCCGATAAGAAGTGCGGGGTCTGCCGCGGGAGTCTCTCCTATTACCATTTCATTGAACATTTTAGGAGCATGTACGTTGTACCACTCCTTTGCCTTCCACTTGTCCTTGACCTTACGGCCTGCGGCTCCTTTTGCTTTTTTTGCTGCTGCCATCAGAATCCTCCATGATTCGAATACGATGATGATTCACTGGTTGTATTAATAGGTTTGTTAGAAATAATTGAAAAATCCCAATGTAGCCAGCGTGTTTTTGAATATCATAATAAGGAAATTATTGTACAAAATGGTTGGTACCGCTTATATTTATAGATTATTGGTGCAGGAACTGTGTTTCATAATTCATTCACATACCTGCCGCCTTCATCATATTAAAGCACTCGATGCTCCTGGAGATCTCCGCCACCATGTTCTCGAACGTCTTCGAAGAAACGGATTCTCCGAACATCCTCTTGAGGTCGGAGAAGACCGATTCCACTTTCCATCTCATGTTATAGCCGTACCTCTTACGCCACTCGTCCTCGCCTATTGCGTTCCTCTCCCGTACATGCGCGCTTCTCACGGTGCATCCTCTGGATGTCGTCGAAGCATTCTTCCTGATGTGGGCTATGAACTCTATCTTCCTCTCCCTCATCCCATTCCAGTTCTTCCTCGTGTCATACGCCCCGTCCGCAAGCACCTTCGCTATCCCGTGGCCTGCGGCCAAGGCCGCATCCACAAGTGCCAGCAGGTGCTTGGCATCGCTTGATCGTTCGTCCGTCGCCACGAATGCGAGGATCTCGTTCGTCTCCACATCAGAGAGAATGTGAAGTTTAAGCCATCCTTTGTGCACCTTCCACTTCTCCCTCATCCATCCTCCCCTGACGGTGACCTTTATCCCTGTACTGTCGACCGCAACGATCCTCTTGCGCGCGGTCGCCTTGATACCGGCTGCCGCTTCCAGAGAGGTACAGCGCCTCCAAAGCGTCGGATAGCTCGGCACCTCTATCCCGATCAGATCGAACACGGGCTTGAAAAGACCCTCCAGCATCCTGAAGGGGATGCCCGTGACCGTCCTGACCCTGGAAACATAAGATATCAGAGCATCCCCGTACAAACGCGGCCGTCCTCGTTTCTTTTCATTCGAACCTATCTCATCCAGATGCTTAGGGACCCATGAAAGGTCCCAAAATATCCTTCCCCGTTCGACAAGTCTTTGGTTATACTCATCCCAATGTCTATTATACTGTCTGTCCCATCCCATCTCTGCCATCGTCTGGCTCCTGCTTTCTCACAAGCACCGGACGATGGTCCTCTGAAAATTAATCACCATCGGTCAGCGGGCCAACGAATTATGAAACACAGTTTCCCGGGGCGCAATTTATTATGGGAGTATTCTACAGATGGGCGTGGGGTGTCGAACAAGACTATACAAAATCGTTCGAATTACATAAATCATCGGCGGAGAAAGGGGATCCCTTTGCTCAGTATAAACTTGGCCTGTTATACATTTACAATTGGTCTGTTGGAATACGGACAGAAAAAGGAATCGAAATGATATCTGCCGGAGGTTTAAAGACAGATGGTGCCGAAGGAATCAAATGGCTTAAAAAGTCTGCTGAAAACGGAGTAACAAAAGCCCAATTCATGCTTGGACATTTTTATCAGTACGGAGGGTCTGTTGAAAAGAATGAAAAGGAAGCGGAAAAATGGTATCGTCTTGCCGCAGAGGGAGGAGACAGGGACGCTGAATCTCGGTTAAGGTCCCTAGAAAAAGGGAAGAAAAGGGGCGAATAAGATGGCCGCTATGAACGCTCATGTCGCACTTTGTGAACATTGTGCACAAAGAAAATCTGCAGTTGCGATGATATAATTGAGGGAAAAATGGGGATTGGTTCCGATCTGACGTTCAATGAGAAAAAAGAAGATATGGGCTCACTGATGAGGAATTAGCAGACGTAATCTTCAGATTAGATAAAAAAAGAAAAAAAAGAGGAAGGACCAAGATGAGTATTTTTTGTGAAGGAATAAAAGATGAGGACGGAAGACTGCCAAAACAATTTGGCGATTTTGCCGAAGGTTTGGTAATGTATTTGCTCGGGCAGAGGGGAATGTCCGTTGCTTTGATAGACCACGTGGGCGCCGACCTGATCGCAGCAGAGAGAAACAACCCCGAAAAAAGATATGCGATCTCTGTAAAAGGACGAAATATTCCTGATACTGAAAGCAAAGGATTCAATTTTTCTCAGGACAACATAGATAAACTGAGAAGAACGGCAGAAACATTTGGTTTGATACCTGCGGTAGCGTTTGTTTTCGTAGACAAATTTGAAAAAGTTGTCAAAATACGCATCCTTCTATCAACGCTAGACAAACTGCAAGAACAAAGTAAGAACGAAAAAATCGAATTCATAAATGATAAAGTAAAAAGCGGCGGAATATACATCAAATATGAAAAATTGGCTAAAAGCGGAAAAGATTCACATTTGGATCAGATAAGGAACTGCGGTTTCATAGATTATACTGAATTTGAATTGAACCGGATGGACACGAACAAATCTCCTTTTGCATGTGATGAAAAATGATGAAAATAATATTGTCAGGGAAAGGTTTTGACTCAAGGAGCGAGGTCGCCCCAATCCAATCATATCAGATGGCAAACGTTATTATCATCGCCCATCCAGACTACATCGTTGATGGCCTCAAAATCAGATTATGTTGCGAAGTATAGCGATTTACAACCTTTGGTTACTTTCGGTTTCTAATTATTGCTATAAACTAACAAGAACGTCCCTAGGAATACCTGTGTTATGTGGGCAAGTTTATATGTCTGGGTGTCTCTTTTTCTAATCGATCTTTCTGTTCTCTTGTTAGCACTATAACATAGGATGATTGTTGTTTTTAATGGACCAGTTTCGGTGACCTCTCCTCCTAAACTTTATAAGGCAAGATATCTTCATAGTAATATGTGGAGGGATGTGTTGATGCCAGCAGATGAGGTCTGTAATTCTAGTGTAGAGAAACAGACGGCGTCAATGGATACTTTTTCGATGGGGGAATCGTCCCCGAGAGTTAAGAAAAATGAAGGTGGGCCGAGACTGATTTCCTTGTTTTCCGGATGTGGGGGACTCGATCTTGGCTTTGAGATGGCTGGATTCCAAAGGGTATGGGCAAATGATTTTGATCCAGATGCTCAAGCAGTCTACGAGAAAAACATTGGCGAGATAGATAAAAGGGACATATTGAGTGTGCCCGAAAGCGAAATCCCGGACGGCGACATACTCACGGCCGGTTTCCCATGTCAGCCGTTTTCAAATGCCGGAAAAAGGGAGGGCGTTCACGATTCGAGAGGGATGTTATATAAGGAATGTCTTCGGGTAATAAAAAGTAAGATGCCGAAAGTAATTGTTTTCGAGAATGTCAAAGGACTATTATCGACAAAATATATCGATGGTCGCAACCTTGTCGATGTAATAATAGAAGACTTATCAACTATAAACGGAGTGGGATATAACGTCAAGCATTTGTTAATCAATGCATCGGATTACGGCGTTCCTCAAAATAGACAAAGAGTTGTCTTCGTTGGCATTAGGAAGGATCTGAAAAAGGAATTTACATTTCCGGATAAACAAAATAAAAACAGTAACCTAACGCTGAGGTATGTTTTAGATATCCCCGCGGGGGTCCCAAACCAAGTACACTGGAGCCTTTCTCCTCAAGCATCAGAGATGATTGAGTACATTCCAGAAGGCGGTTCATGGAAGGATGTGCCATATGAGCACCTGGCACCGCGGTTTAAGAAAATAAGAGATGACATGAAAAAGTACCGTTCCCCAAATTTTTATAGGCGTTTCTCCCGCGATGAAATAAATGGGACTATCACGGCCTCCGCCCAGCCAGAAAACTGTGGCATCATCCACCCCACTGAAAATAGAAGATATACAATTCGAGAGGTTGCGCGTATTCAGACATTCCCAGATAATTTCGTGTTTTTTGATGGCAGCGCGAAAGATGTTACTGCAATGTACAAGGTCATTGGAAACGCCGTTCCTGTGATGCTAGCAAAAACTATTGCAACAGCGATTATGGAGCAGGTTTTCGCAGTGGGGGATACAGATGGACACAGATAAGGCATATCTCATAGGACTGGTAGTCGGTGGCGGGATATGGGGCAACGCAGAAGATGTGTTTAGAATAAGATTACCATATAGACAATGGGGTTCGTTTGAGGAGGACCCGCAGCGAGCCAGTCTCATTTCAAAGGACATTCTGAAACACGTTAGCCCGTTGTTTAGAGCCGTCTACGGTGTTTCTGTATCATATGAAACAAAAAAGAGCGGCGAGTGGAATATCCTCTGTGAAGGTGACTTGACCGAAATAAGGTCCGATTTGGAGCATTACGGCATTAAATGTGAGGGGGAGCTGCGGAAAAATGTCGAAATAGACAAGATAGCTCTAGATTTATTAGATGATAATCTTAAACGCCGCTTTATAGCAGGTTTGGCAGACACTATCGCAAGTACAAACTCAACTCATAGGCGGTTCACTAACGATAAACAGATGGTCTCGTTCGAAGTGTCTGGGTTCGGTTTCGGGTTTGTGTGTTCACTATGCAAGCTATTGCACAGTATAAACTGCTTTCCAGATCAGATTCTCTGGAATCATCCAAATTTTCATTGTAAAAGCAACCCATTCTATAAAAAATGGAAGAAGGGGTTCAAGATACGGGTGTATATTGATCAGTATGATAAATTCGGATCCTTCACCTTTACATCGAAAGTCAACTCTATGAGTCAAAATATGGATTTGGAAGCAAAAGAAAATACTGCAATGCCCTGTGAATACCGCACAGTGGATCGTCCCACAGTTTCTTGTGTTCATTGCGATGAGAATAGCAGCCTATTGCCGGAAACTATAAGGAATGGACATTATCTCCATAACAAGCATGTATGTGCTGTAATGGGTTGCGAACATGCGCCGTACACTCGAATCTCGGGGCTAATCAGCAATGCAGAGGATTACATCAATCCATTTCCCGTTTTGGTTAAAGGAACAAATATCGAAATATCCAAAATAATAAAGGAGAATCCAATTTTTGGCGATAGGGTCTATTCCAAACGTCTTGTTAGAATATCAGAACTTAACGAGATATATCAAAAAAACAAAAATGAGCTAGTTTTTGCAGTAGATGAGGTTGCAGGTTATCCGATAAATCAGGTAATGAAGGCCGTCACATTTCTATCTGCTGCAGAATTGGGTCAATTGGGTGGCAAACGCCCTGGTAAAATGCCTGATGTCCTAGATGAATATCAGGCAAATAATCCCTCTGCATCTGTTGAAATTATGTTACCTGATTTGTTGACGCCCCTGATATTGTCCATGGGAGGATATTCGGCGCTTGTTGGTGCAAGTAATCCTAAGGTATACAAAAAACTTATTCTCATGTCACCGGACAATCCCTATAAGTTTTCTGTAATGCCGATAAAGGAGGAAGATTTGAGATGATAAAGAAGAACGAAGTCGCGCATTATGAAGAGATAACGGCTTTCATTGAAGCGCAACTAAAGAGTAACTTTCTTATTAAGAAAAAAAGTGACATCTCACTCTACTGGAAAAGCGGAGAACTGACATCAAAGATAAAGGAACTAATCTCCGAACATCCTCAAAAATGCGCGTGCCTTCAAGCATTCAGTCGTAACACCCCGCCCCTTAACCTCGATATTTTTGGAGTCGTAACCGATGGAAAAAAATTTGAGATCGTAATAATAGAAGTAAAATTGCGCGAAAATGTAGGTCTGGCAGAATGGTCGCAGCTATTAGGGTATTGTGTGGTTTCAGATGCGAAGTTTGGTTTATTGGTCAATATCGATGCTGGTGCAAGCAGTCGACTATCTAATATATTAGTTTCCGAAATCGATGCCTCAAAGGTCATCAGAATAAAGGCAAATGGGAAAGAAGCGGTGCATTTTTTGGGTCTAATGCAATGGAACACAGTGACAAAAAATTTTGAGTATAGTAATCTAGGTCAGGTTTGGTCCATTTCTGCTCTGAGCGAGATGTTAATAGGGCAATTTCCGTGAATTGACTATATAAAGATAACTTGAAGTCAATGGGTTCTAATCTCGGCGGTGAACATATCAGTCGGATTTCAGGACCTTCTTCACGTTCGGTCTGTCCTTGAAGAAGATCTTAGACCCGCATTTCTCGCACTGGAGTCCCAGGGCGTTCACGTTCCTGATAGGCTCGTTGCATTTTGCGCATCTGTACATGTATATCCCTTACTGCTCCGATACCTGGGATAGTTCTTTCTTCGTCTTGGGGCTGTATGCCTCCGCTGCGAACTTTACGCCGCAGTGCCTGCATTCCCATATCCCGGAACTTACCCTTTTCACGGACATGTGGTGGCAGACGGGGCACTCGTGTTTTGCCTTCTGATGTGCTTCGATGTTCTTGACCCTGTTACGGACAACCACACCGTATCTGGCACCAAACCTTCCGGACGTACCTGCTTTCTTTGTTCCTTTTGCCATTTGTATCACCCTATGATCTTTCTTATGGCCTTTCCTTTCTCTACGGCCCTGTCAAGACAGAGGCTGAGTTCGCTGCGTGTGATCGAACCCCTTCCTCCCTTCTGCATGGCCCTGAAGTTGCCATCGTTGTCGGTGGTGACGGTCAGGCGGACAGATGAGATCATCTCTTCGTCGAAATTTGGGTCAAGTATTAAATCATTTCCTATTTTAACAGATGTAACGGAGACGGGTGTGCATGTGACCGGTAATGGCTTGTTCTCGCACATGGTAAATACACTAAAATATCTTTTCTGCTTTTCATAATAAAGGATAATTTGAACAGCCCCATACCCACGGCAACATCCGAATCAGTTTTGAAATCGATGAAATCTAATAAGGGGATTAATACTGGGCCAGAGTTATTGCTGCGCCAAGCCCTCAGATCTGCAGGTTACCCAGGGTATCGTGTTCACTGGAAGGTGCCTGGAAAACCAGATATTTCATACCCTGGGATGAAAATTGCCATATTCGTAAATGGATGTTTCTGGCACCGGTGTCCTTATTGCAATATCCCCATACCTAAAACACATACTGATTATTGGATTGAAAAATTTGAAAGAAATACCCAACGCGATTCTATAAATACTAAAGAACTTCAAAAAATGGGTTGGACGGTGCTTGTAGTGTGGGAATGCGAAATCAATGGAAAAATAGACGAAGTAGTCTCAAGGATTGCATGTAGCATTGAGCAACGGCGACTCTATTTTTGCTATCGACTAGTGTTTTTCATCAATGAAATTTGTAAAATCACTGCAAAAAGGTCTTAATTAGGGAATATTGGTCAAGTATCGACTTTAAATGCAACAGCCACCTAATATGTAAGGGCCCCTGCACCAAACTGTGTTTCATAATTCGTTGGCCCGCTGACCGATGGTGATTAATTTTCAGAGGACCATCGTCCGGTGCTTGTGAGAAAGCAGGAGCCAGACGATGGCAGAGATGGGATGGGACAGACAGTATAATAGACATTGGGATGAGTATAACCAAAGACTTGTCGAACGGGGAAGGATATTTTGGGACCTTTCATGGGTCCCTAAGCATCTGGATGAGATAGGTTCGAATGAAAAGAAACGAGGACGGCCGCGTTTGTACGGGGATGCTCTGATATCTTATGTTTCCAGGGTCAGGACGGTCACGGGCATCCCCTTCAGGATGCTGGAGGGTCTTTTCAAGCCCGTGTTCGATCTGATCGGGATAGAGGTGCCGAGCTATCCGACGCTTTGGAGGCGCTGTACCTCTCTGGAAGCGGCAGCCGGTATCAAGGCGACCGCGCGCAAGAGGATCGTTGCGGTCGACAGTACAGGGATAAAGGTCACCGTCAGGGGAGGATGGATGAGGGAGAAGTGGAAGGTGCACAAAGGATGGCTTAAACTTCACATTCTCTCTGATGTGGAGACGAACGAGATCCTCGCATTCGTGGCGACGGACGAACGATCAAGCGATGCCAAGCACCTGCTGGCACTTGTGGATGCGGCCTTGGCCGCAGGCCACGGGATAGCGAAGGTGCTTGCGGACGGGGCGTATGACACGAGGAAGAACTGGAATGGGATGAGGGAGAGGAAGATAGAGTTCATAGCCCACATCAGGAAGAATGCTTCGACGACATCCAGAGGATGCACCGTGAGAAGCGCGCATGTACGGGAGAGGAACGCAATAGGCGAGGACGAGTGGCGTAAGAGGTACGGCTATAACATGAGATGGAAAGTGGAATCGGTCTTCTCCGACCTCAAGAGGATGTTCGGAGAATCCGTTTCTTCGAAGACGTTCGAGAACATGGTGGCGGAGATCTCCAGGAGCATCGAGTGCTTTAATATGATGAAGGCGGCAGGTATGTGAATGAATTATGAAACACAGTTACCTGAAGATATCTTGCCATCAGCTCTTCGAATTTCGTTCCCTTGTCGCTTTCTGAATAAGAAAAAGTGCGGTATTTTTCCAAGATATCTTTGAAGTCCACTGTAACACCAAGCAAGCTATGCTGTGACATTGTAATTTTACAATATAATTGTTAGTGTACCAGTGATTTGGTCAATTGCTTTCATGCCTTAACTCAACAAAGCTGGGAATAAATGCATTCTATATTTGCGAAGTTAAGGTTTGATATTGTACCCTACATCTGGCTAGTGCCAAAGTCAAATTTTTACTCAGATTACCTTAGCCCTTTTTCTTTTGCAATGTCAGATAACTTTTCCCCATTGAATATGAAGTAGTCATTTCCATTTAAATATTCATGCTCTTTGCCATCACACTCTTTCAGAAATATTTTTGCAATCCTTGATAATGAATAATCATTGCCTTCATACCGAACAACATCATCATCGATATTTTCCACAAAGAAATTTTTTGAGTGTTTTTCGTTTAAAGAAAATGCCAAATGGTCGCCGTATTTTATTCCTAAATCTGAACGTTTAACCTTCGGCGCAATTTGCTGCTTTTCCTCTTTTTCTTTAGCACTTTGTGATTGCTTTGGATATACTACTTTTTCTGCAAACAAGTTGAAAAAGTCCTTAAGGAGTTCTTTTTCTAAGATGTATAATTCCGTGTCAGCAATACGACTTTTTGAAAAAAGCTTTTTCATGAGCTCCTCAACAGACTCGTATTTACTCGTACTCACCGCAAAATATGGGTTAAAAATTAGTCCCCTGTAACCATCAACACGATGTTTCCTGAAACGCTCTTCAAGGAGTTTTTCATTGTCAGCCGTACCTACTTTCAAGATTGTGCCATCCATCGTAGTCGATTCGCAAATGTAGATTATGCCCATTTTCTCACTTTAATCCAATTGATTTAGTTTATTTCCCTTCCGCTACCGCCACAGAATGGACAGTTGTTCGACCAGTTTTCCGCAGGATAAATCCTATTGCAACCATAACATTGTAGTGTATATGGGGCCTTTTCAATCTCTCGTCCATTGCCACCACAGAATGGACAGTTGTTCGACCAGTTTTCCGCAGGATAAATCCTATTGCAACCATAACATTGTAGTGTATATGGGGCCTTTTCAATCTCTCGTCCATTGCCACCACAGAATGGACAGTTGTTCGACCAGTTTTCCGCTTGGTATATCTTGTTACACCCGTAACATTGCAGTATGTACATTTTCATCATCTTCCTTCTTTTTGTTAATCTTTTACGATTTTTCCCATCCAAAGATCACTTCTGCCAACTCCTCGTCATTGATCCCAAATCCATCTTTGATCTCATCAAATGCCATATCAGATTCAAGTCAGGAAAGTTCATCGATTATTTGATCGATATCATGTGACTTTTCCGGGTCGGTTGTGATCTTTTGAAGCGCCATCTCATCACGACTTTGTCTTTTCCTCTTCCTTTTTCATCTTAATGTATTCTCTGGCCTCTTCAGCGAATACTATGGGGACGTTGCATAACGTGCAGTTTGAATATGACTCGGCATCATCACCGGACCCAAAACATATCTCATTCCTGCATCGTCCGTCTAACAATACACATATTTCAAAACCCGGTCCCGTTTTTTTTCCAAACCTATAGTCTACCATGTTATCCTCACCTTGTTTCTATTTTTTTTAATCGACGTTTGATAATAAATATGGTTCTTTGCGAACCACATACCTTAACTTTCATCTCCATCATCTTCTTCCCGCTCTTTTTCATTTCACTCTCCATATTCATCATTGTCTCCTCTGTAACGCCACTTATACGTACGGCTGTCGTATTCATACTTAAGAGGGGTCTCTGAGTTCAACCTCAACTTTTCTTTCAGTACGCCTCGTTCGAAGTATAGTTCAAGCGCTTCATCGAAATGAAGATATGATTCAAAGAAATCCGAACTCCAGAAGTCTCCACCGCATGCAATGATACAGCTGCCAGTAAACGGGATCATTATTCCGGGAGACTTCAGCGATCCGTCCTCTTCAATCTCTTCCGGGTATTCCCGGTGCTTTCCGAATAGGATCCCATCCACAACGGAATAATCTGCGGTGTAGCCACGCCAGCAATCGGAAGTTAATCCCCATATCTTCGGTTTCAAAGATGGTTCACAATCGATTATTTGCTTACCTTTTTCAACATCGATCAGTGTGTGCTTCTTACCGTCAAGGTACATGTAGTCATCTGATTGGACAGTCATTTAATTCACCTTTCAATACATCTGTTCTGTGTCAGGAACGATTCAACCTCGTCGGACACCTTGAATATACTGTGTCCCGTCCTTCCTGCTCTGCTTTTTTCATTTACTGCCTCTTTTTTAGTTTCTTTCCTTTCTCTTTACCTGTCCCAATAAGCCAAACACACTCCGAGATTGTACTGCCCATGCCATCCTCGTTATCTCCAAGAATCCATTCGTCGTACCTTCCACCCACCTCTACTGTGAATGTACGGTGCTTGCGATTATTCATGTCCTTATCTTCAAATGGTGCTGATACATTTATTGTGACCTGTTGTCAGAGGTAATCTATCACTCTATGGTATTCATCGTTCTCGTCTGGTTCCATCACGAACGATCCGCCACCATCTCTTGTCAGGTCAATTCTTATGATCCGCGTTTTATGTTCCTCCGTTCCCATTAGTGCGTTCTGGTCTATGTACGTCTTAATTTCGTCTTCTATCTCGGCTTCAAATTGAGCGGACCTTGCTATCGTATCCATTACAAACCTTCCCACCGCACTCTCCATGTCGAACTCCTCTTCGAATGACTTTAACGTCTTTCCCTTTTCTTCAAGCACCTTCATCATTTCTTTGTGATTGTCGTAGTTCCTGTGAATGCGATCCATCCTCATAACAAGGAGAACATCCCATTCATCAATCAAGGACATCATCGCTTTGTATGCAGGTCTGTCGGTGTCCCTTCCGGAATATCCTTCGTCTGTAAAACGGAGAACCGGTTCCCAGTTTTCTTTGGTTAAGCAGTATTCCTCCATTTCTCTCATCATTGCTTCGGTGGAGATCCCTTCCTCCGCTTCTTCAACGGAGACTCTGACATATAGCGCCGCTCTTGTTATCATAACACAACTCTTTTCGTTACCTTTCCGAGACCTTTGCAGTAGGAACAGTTCCTGCTTCTCCCCTTGCATTTAGGACATGTCATCGTTTGACTGTCGGGCTCATTCTCATTCCAGACTTGTTCTTTGCACACATCGAACTTGCTCCAGTCCGGCTTGTCCTTTTCTTTTTCAGACTGGTCATTCTTTTCTCTAGATGCATTCTCGATCCATTTCTTTGCCTGTTCGAGTGCCTTATCTAACGTATTGTTGAAATCGAACTTCGCTTCCTCGCAAAACCCAGTGAAATCGCTGAATGACATTTCAGGATTTTCTATGATGTTCAAAGGCGTCGTTTTAAAGGATTTGATGCACACATCACCGGGAAGCAGTTCGATCTTGGTGATCATATGTATCTTGCCTTTGCCGAACATTTCATACTCTTTTGCGACAACATAAGCGCGTCCGTACCTCAGATATATTGTTCCCTTTCTTTCCGCGTGGTTATCGCAGTTATCCTCCGGACATTTCTTCTCATGCTCAACGGCCTCTTTTTTTATCCTGAATATCCGCCCGCAGCGTTCGCATTTGTATCTCGGCATCTCTCTGGTCATTGCTTTTCCTCCATGGGAGAGAGCGATGTGATAACTCGTTCGATTGCGTTTGCGAAGGAAACTTTCGCTTCTTCGTAGAAAACTTTCAGTTCATCAATTGAGATCTCTTCCAGCTTGCCAGAACCGCAATAGCGCGGATCGAAAGAATCGCCCCAATCAAGAAATGAAACCGAGACTTTCTCATCGCTATTCTCTACAATAATGGAACGGTATCCGTCGACGCCATTCCCTGTATACGGTTCCCCGACCACCTCGACCGAGGATGGTCTTTTGATTATCTTGCCCTGCCAATCTTTCAGTTCACACTTATGGCAGTTTTTCTCGTGCTTGGCAATATCTGCTTCCGAATAGGATACTGCTTTGCATTTCTCGCATTCGAAATAATTAACTAATGTAACCATGTCTGAACCTCCACTCATCCTTTTTGATCTGGCTATACCAAAAAACTGGTCACCACCCCTCCGGCATCGAGACCTTGGTGTTCTTCTTATTCACCTTGAGATCTTTGAGTTTCTTCTGCTCCTCGATCTTATTTATTATCTTGACGCCCCTGGCATACAGAATATCCGTGCTCTCATGCATCAGTCTCTCTATCTTGTGTGAGATGTCGATGGAACTGTCCAGCCTCTCGCTGCCCGGTCTGTGTGATATGTAAGCGGTGGTCGCATTGTAAAGGTCATACACCTTGATCTTCTTCCTGTCCTTCACATCGGGGTTCAGAGCCTCAATATTCTCCACTATTGTGTCCGCCTGCGTCGGAGATAATGATATCCCGTAAAGAAGCGCAGTCGCTTCATCTATGTCAATGGCTTCGAGGTTCATCTTGGCCAAATGGTCTGCCAGGTTCGGTACCTGATCCAGTGCTTTGCCCATCACATTCCCGAACCCATCGATGATGTTGTCTTTCTTCACGTTGTGTTTCCACCCGATCTTCCCGAGGCTGAACCCAAAGGCATTATAATTGAAACAGACCATCCTTATGCCGAAGACCTCGGCTCCGAATCCGGTCTTCCCATTGTGGCTGTTGTACATCCTTACTCCAAGCATGAAGGGGTCATCCCGCATCACTCTGTCAGCGTATTCTTCGATCTTCACCTCAGGGGACATGAAGAATCCGTGTGCGTGCATTGTCCCGACCGCTTCCGAAACAGAACCGAATACGTTTATTCCAGTTTGTTCAGAAGCCTGTGCCATCGCTTCGAGTATCTTCGAGTGCTGAACGGGATTATACTTGTTAGACATGATCGAATAGACCTTGTTCGACCTTTCTCCGACTATTGCTCTATAGTCCTCTGAAGGCGAGTAGTTGAGATCTCCCGAAGATGTTTTGAACGGTACCACCGGATTGACCCACTTCACATGCTCAGGGGCCTGTGCCCTGAGCTGCGTCGGATCCTTGAATGTCACATCCCTCAGGTTGCCGACGAATGTGTTGCTTGCTGTCCTCATCTTACCAAGCCTTCCCACAGACGGGGGCCGGTATGCGTTTGCCGGAGGCCTTACTCCGGCGAGTCTGTATATCTGTTCCAGATCTGTCATTTAGTTTTCCTCCTCTTTCGTTTCTTCTTTTCTTTCAGCGATCAATGCTTTCCAATCAAAGTCTCCCCTTGAATTCTTTAGATTATCAATCATCTCGCTGCCTTTCCCGTAAACTTGTTCGATTTGTTCCATAAATTCGTCTTCGGTCAGTTCCTTGAAGCCGTCGCTGCCGCATGGATCGAAACTGCGCTTTCTGTATACTGAGACATCGTATTGAGATAGTCTTATCCACATAGCATCCAAACGCAACGAATTTGATTGTTCACCGGCAATGACCCAGATGTCCTTAAATTTGGCATTTTCATCCATAAATTTAGATTTCCAATCCAGCATGAGTATCTTACCGGCCCAATCCTTGGAAAGCGCTTCTTTACACCTTGCCGCACATTCTCTTGCATCCCTTTCTGTGTTGTATGGGCGGCGGCAGTATGCGCATGTCCAAGGCTTGTCTATTATCACACCTTCCGGAGGTGCCTTTCTTTTCATGTCCTTGTTTTCTTTCAATTCAGCATCTAACTTTACTTTGCAGGAGGATGCACACTTCTTTGCATTCTCTTCGGTCGAATACCAGCTGTGACAGTATGCACAATGGTACAATGGAAAAGGTCTTGTCTCGACTTCCTCCTTGGGCATTCCTTTGTTTACGTTGGTCTTTACCGCTCCTTCCTTTTTACAGATCAGTAACCTCCAGTCATATTTCCCACTCGATGTTTTCAGATCGTTGAAAATTTTGTCATATTCTTCTCTGAAACGTTCAGTCTGCTCTTCGAATTCGTCTTGGGTCAGCTCGGTGCCTTTGGAAGACCCCCCGATTCCAGTGGAATTAGAAATAGAAACGTCGTCTGATCTCACTGTGAGGCAAATTGCGAATCCTTTGTCCGGTTTCACATATACAGATGTCCCATTTGCGTCTTCGGTAGAAAAAATCTTGCCGTTCCACTTCTTTTCCGATCGTTCGCGAATCTCGGCAGCTTCTTTGTCTTCTGGGTGGCAGTGCCTACAATAAGAAGATTTAACAGTTTTTACTATACTGACAATACCTCCATTTGGGGTGTCCTTTCCGTATCGATCTCGATTCCAGAAGGGGCATTCAGACAGCTTATGCAGAACATTGAGAGTGTCCTTTCCGTATCGATCTCGATTCCAGAAGGGGATCTCTTCTTTTGGGAATGTGGTCTCTCTGCTGCTGCTAGTGATCCCACTGACACGCCCGCATTCCGCACACTCGTCTATTCTATACTCTTCCAATTTCACATTATTCTCTGTCATTTCATTCCTCCTGCGAACCTCGATGAGCTTCCTATCGGCACCTGGATACCCCTGAGCCGAGGCAAGCTCGAACCATTTCTCCGCCTCCTCAAAATTATTGGATGTTCCCTTTCCAATGCACAACAGACCCATATTCATCTGAGCTTTTGCAAACCCTTGTTCCGCCGCCATCTTAACCCATTTTACGGCTGTTGCAAAATCCTGCTTGACGCCCTTTCCATTGAGGAACGCCCACCCTAAGCCGTTCTGCCCTCCAACATGACCCTCATCTGCGGCCAGTCTCCACCACTTTAATGCCAATGCATCATCCTGCGATACACCGACCCCGTCGCTATACATCAACCCGAGTTCACGCTGGGCGTCCGCATCGCCGCTCTCCGCAAGCTCTTTGACTTTCTCGACCTCTTCCGAAGTGTATTCGTTCTTCCTTTCAGGTTTGCACGACATGTTTGGATCTCCGTTCATTAAGTTCTTGAGATCACATCGTCGAGAATGTACTTCAAATACAAAGCGTTATTAACGTTATTTTTGTTATAAATGTTATTACAGTTAAATATCTCCTATCTCATAACATATCACATGGGAAGTTCATCCGGAAAAAGAGAGAAAGTAGTGGTCGCCTGCACAGTGTTCGAAGTTCCGAAGGTCATCAGACCTATCATCGAGTACGAAGCATCGAAGGTGCATCTGATCCATTATACAGACAAGAAAAATCCTGATGCGAAGATCTATCAGGAATTTTTTTGAAGAAGTTGTCTCTCAAATAAAGGAATATTCCGCCATTAAAGAAAAGCTCGGCAAACGTGTCGAGATCGTTGAACACGCAGATTACAGGACCAGCGATTTTCAAAAGATGCTGATGACCGTTCTGCGCATAATAGAAGAAGAGAAAGCTCTGAACAAAGAATCTGAGATCTACGTTAACATATCCTCCGGAACAGCAGAATACATCTCGGCCGCAACGATAGCGACAATGATGGCGGCTTCAAAGACCGAGGGGATCAGACTCTTCACCGTAGGAACTGAACCGCGGGGATATTCTACCTACGGAGAACAACAGGTCAAAGCATTGTACTATGAGAACGGCAGACCGGTCGGTCTGACAAAAATGGCAAGGGAGCCTCGGGAGGTCCCTATGTTCAAGGTATCTGTCCCGGATAAAGGTCTGGTCAAAGGGCTGAGAGAATTCGGTACTTTCGATAAACCGGTCACCGCAAACACGGTCATCAATGTACTGAAAAAAAAGGATCTTCTTTCCGATGATGAAGATAACAAAAAGAAGAACAGAGATCAGGCCGATGTGATGAGATTTAGACGTAACTTCCTGGACAAGTGGGTAGAGGAAGGATGGGTCGATAAGCGTGAAGGAAGCAACAAATATATGCTGACTGACGACGGGAAAATGATCATCGATACCTTCTATTTGGAAGATGAAGATACAGAGGATAATGCAAAGATCCGCAAGTGAGCCATTGATGCAAGCACCAAGGAACTTAACTCCGCTGTGAGGAAAATTAGTTCGGAATACGGTACATTAGAAATCGCATCAGAATGGTTGAAAGAACACATAAGAAAAACGGCTAAGTTTCACTGACTTAGCAGTTTGAGTCCATCTTTATGCTTTTCAAGAGAAAATTCCAATTTCTTCCTATCGACTTCCGACAGGATTGGCCCTTCAGCAACATTGCCTGTAAACACTTTGTCGGACTGGCGGGTTGCTACATTGGTATTTGTCATCTCTTAACCTCTTGAGGCATCATCGGTTGACTTTCTTTGATGCTCACATTAAATAATTTTTGCGTAGTATTTGGTGTTATCGGTTCAATGGCCCACTTTATTTTTGTTTTTCATTGAAAAAAAGTTTTTGAAATATACTTCCAAAAAATCTATTTTTCAAAAGTTTTTGAAATATACTTCCAAAACTTTTATCTACTCTCCATCTCATATTACCAATAGCCATGACCCCCAAAGCCAGAGACGGGTACCTTGACAAGCTCATCGAAGCGATCGACACTCCGGTCATCAAAGTGATCTCCGGCGTAAGAAGATGCGGAAAATCCACATTGCTGGATATTTTCGAGTCCTATCTCCTTTCATCGGGAATAGAAAAGGAAAGGATCGTTCGTATCGATATGGACTCCAAAGAAATGAAATCCACGGTGACCGATTGGGAGAAGCTGTATGATGCTGTGGAAAAGAGAATGAAGAAGGGGGTCAGGAACTATATTCTTTTGGACGAGGTTCAAAATATAACCGACTGGGAGAGCGCCCTGATAAGTATGTTCACGGATCTCGACGGCGACTTCTACGTGACGGGTTCGAACGCGGTAATGTTATCTCCCAATATGAGCACAAAACTCGTCGGACGATTCATCGAGATAAAGATGCTGCCTCTGTCATTCAAAGAGTACATGGACTTCACTTCATCAAAGGACGAAAATAGGTCTTTTTCAGAATACATGAAGACCGGAGGTTTTCCGTTGGTCTCATTGCTCCACGATCGACCATCTTTGCAGAAGGATGTGCTCAGCGGCATATACAGCACCATCATGGATGTCGATATCATCGAGAAGAATGAGATACGTGATGTTCCTCTGCTGAAGAATCTGGCTGAATTCCTGATCGAGAACGCGGGCAACACCGTGTCGTCAAAGAGCATCTCGGATTATCTGAACAGCAGCGGCAGGAAGAGCAATCCTCACACGATAGATGATTATCTGCTTATGATGGAACGTGCGTTCCTGCTTTACGGAGTAAGAAGGTACGATATCACAGGAAAACTCAGACTGAAGACGCTTGGAAAGTACTATGTTGTGGATCCGGGGTTCAGGAACCTGATCGGCGGCAGGAAGGACGGTCCCGGGAGGATGATCGAGAACATTGTATTCTTGGAATTGGTACGCAGAGGATATGATGTCATGATCGGGAAGGCCGGCGAATTCGAAGTGGATTTCATAGCGGATCTGCATGGAGAACGTATGTATATCCAGGTAACAAAGACGATGTCGGACGAAGTTGTTGCGGAACGCGAGCTGAGACCGCTGCTGGAGATCAGAGATAACTATCCGAAGATGATCATCTCCATGGATCCGGAGATGCCGGGCGATCATTCGGGAGTAAAGAACAGGAACATCATAAGATGGCTGCTTGAGGAATGAAAAAGGCAACTTTTTACAGCATGAAGGTGAAACATGAAAAACAACATTGTCCCTCATCGTTTTGAAACAAGAGCGGAATGGCGGAAGTGGCTGCAGGAGAACTTTGACAAGAGAACCGAGGTCTGGTTTGTTTTCCCGTTAAAGGCGTCCGGTGAAATACCGATCTCATACAACGACGCCGTTGAGGAGGCTTTATGCTTCGGCTGGATCGACAGCACCGTAAGGTCGTTTGATGAGACACACAAGATACAAAGGTTCACTCCACGTAATCCGAAGAGCACATACTCACAGCCCAACAAAGAGCGGCTCCGTTGGCTTGCAGAAAACGGACTGATCCACCCCGCCGTCATGGATAATGTATCCTATATTCTGGATGAACAGTTCGTTTACCCGGACGATATTATCGATGTCATCAAAAAGGACGGGACCGCGTGGACAAACTTCCAAAAGTTCTCCGATCCGTACAAAAGGATACGGATCGCTTTTATCGACGCCGCCCGTGATAGACCCGACGAGTTCACAAAGCGTCTGAACAACTTTCTTAGAAAAACGCATGACGGTAAAATGATTATCGGTTACGGCGGTATAGACAAGTACTATTGATCCGAAAAATTACTATATCTGTTTCGGCCACCCACAACGATGTGTTTTTTTCTTACCATCCTTTTTCCTTGCTGAGCTCGACCATGTCCTTTTTATCGAATATAGAAAAAGGGTTGCCCTTCACCGGATTGAGTGTCGGGCCGGTGAACAGCTCAACGGTCTCGTTGCCCGCCGTGATCTCGTAGTATGCATGATACTTTACAGGGTCGAACTTGCTGAATACTATGAACGCATAGACGCGTTCGCTGGGTATGTTGTACTCCCGGGTCTCGCCGTTCTTCAGTGTACCGATCTCTTTGCATTTGATCCCTCCGAGTTCGAGTTCTCCCTGGCTGTCTTGGATGAACACTCTTACTTTTGCTGCCGAGGCTGTGAATGTCTTCTTTCTTTTGAATATCAGTTTCCTCATGGTATTCCGTACCCCGATATTGAACAATGTTGGGCGGATATAAACTTTGCATCGAACCTATCAATACCGGCAATCTGAGACAGATATTCTGACCTGAACGCACACATTGGCGTATGGTTTTCATTTCCTACCGCAACAGTAAAAGCAATGCGGCGCCGCCGGCCGCTATGTTGCCGCCGCCGACCCTGCCGATCGGTATCCCGGAAACCCCTTCGTAGATGTTGCCCTCTTTGTCCACTCTGCCGATCGGTATCCCTGATGTTCCCCTGTAGATGTTACCCTCTCTGTCTACCCCGCCTATAGGATTCTCGGAAGATCCTTCGTAAACAATACCTGCCACCAGGTTGACCATGCCGACCGAGCACTGAGAGGACCAGTCGTAGATGACACCGCCCACATCGACCCTGCCTACCGGATCCAAAGACGGCCCTTCATATATGATCCCCGACTGCATACCCTCGAACTTCTGGAACAACAGAAGCAATGCTGCGCCGCCCGCGAAGATCTCGTTGCCGCTGACGCTGCCGGCACGGCCGCAGCCGTGGGATCCGCCGTAAACGGTGCCGTTCGCATAGACACGGCCGACACATAACTCATTCCATGACGAGTCCCTCTCGTAAACAATTCCTTCATTATCGACCCTGCCGACGCAGTTCTCGTCCCATAATGATCCTCCCTCATAAACTGTGCCGTCTGTGTCGACCCGGCCAATGCGGTTCTCGTCCCATGATGTTCTCTTCTCATAAACTGTGCCGTCTGTGTCGATCCTGCCGATGCAAGAGGACCTCACATAAATATCTCCCATGGTTGCTCCGCTTCTGTTTTCTGATACGGTCCGGACACGGATGTTGTCCGTCCTTTCGGTTCCATATCACATCAGAGCTATAAAGCTGTGTGCGGGTGCTGGTTAAATGAGATCGAAGTTTGACCTCCGCATATAGCCAGACAATGATATTTCTTAATTGTTTATCGTACTTTCTGCCACCCATTTGAAGAATTGTGATACAGAGTTACGGTTGTTTTGATAAGCATTATTAAGATCTGAAAAAATCAATTTTTCAGACAACCTATCGGCACTACAAACACTCCATCTGGTCTTTTGTAGGCGTTCTGCGTCCCTGTCACGATCATCAGAAATGCTGGTTCTTTCATCTTGTCCGTGTTTACTTTCTCTTTCAGTTTGAGCAGATTCTTTGCCGCTTCTTCTATGTTATCGTCTCCGCCGAGTTTTATTTCCGCTGCGCCCCACTTACCGTTATTCAGATGGATTATGGCATCCGCCTCCAATCCATTCGCATCATGATATTGGTATACTTTCCCACCCAAACATTCCGCGTATGTTCTTAGGTCTCTGATCGCCATCGTCTCGAAGATCAGTCCGAAAGTCCTGATATCGCTGATGAGATCGCTCGGCGATATCTCTAGAACCGCAGTAACGATGGATGGGTCCGCTAACTGCCTTATGTTTGTGGTCCTGATAACTGTACGAGAACGCAGACTCGGACTCCATGCCTCGATCTCATCTATAACGAATAGTTTCTCAAACGCCGTAATATACGAGTCCAATGTCTTAGGATCAAGCACCGCATCGTTCGGTTCCACATCTCCGTGGATGGTGGTCATTCTCGCCGGAGTGGATATATTGCGTGCGTATGCTTTCAATATCGTTTTTGCTCTTTTCGGATCGCGTACAATATTGTCCACTTTCGTGATATCTTCGTTAAGCAACACATCTAAGTAATCAAAGGATGCTTGCAACGCAGCCTTTTCTTTGTCATACATTATATCGGGCCATCCGCCGCGGCAGACCAGGAACGCTAACCTGTTCAGAGTGTGTTCGTTCCTGCCGCTAATCTTATTTACTCCCTCGAAAAGTTCGGCAAGCGAAACGCTGCCCGTGGAATCCCGCGATTCCCAAAGACTCATTGTCCGCATTTTTATCTTTGCTATCCTGCCGACCCCGCTGTGGCGTTCTTTATCTTCTATCGGCTTAGCAGACCCCGTAAGAATGAACTGCCCGCGCGCCCCAGTATCGTCGACCTCTGCCCGTATATAATCCCATAGTTCGGGGATCTTTTGCCATTCGTCGAACATTATGGGTCTTTCACCGGCAAAGAGGTTTTCATCATCCATGTCAACGAACATTTGGTAATCTTTGAGCACTTTCTTTTTTTGAAGTTCCACTACTGTCTTTGCGAAGCGTTTTGCTGTTGTCGATTTGCCACTCCATTTAGGTCCTTCAATAACAATGCATCCTTTTGCATCAAGTTTTTCCTCTATGGTTGCCTCCAACAGCCTGGGTATGTATTGTTTCACATTTTTCAAAATGCAGACTGTGTATTTAAGTTATAGGCCAAATGGAGACTTTGTGGCTGTTTCATTGGAGACTTTGTGGCTGTTTCATTGGAGACTTTGTGGCTGTTTCATTGGAGACTTTGTAGCATCTTGAAGACACATTGTGCCGCACGCCGTTTATTCCGTCAGCAGGTTATCGAAGTATCCCTGTATCAGGATGACCGGCGTTCCTTTGTCGCCGCTTCCGCTTACCAGATCGGACAGGCTTCCCAACAGGTCGGTGTACTGCCTCGGCGTGGTCCCTAAAGCAATGGTGCCTCTGTCCTTATGCTCCTCGGCCCTCACAAGCGCAGCCCTTTTATCTTTTTTGTCTTTTTCGTCCGCAACGATGTTCTTTAGCTTGACCTCGTTCGGCGAGCCTTCCAATCCTTTTGTATATCCTGGAGATACGACAGGGTCTGCCAACTCCCATATCCCGCACTGCGGATCTTTGAAAGCACCGTCCGCATAGACCATGACATGCGGCCTTACTTTTGTTCTCTTAAAGAATTCATCCTGAACTTTGCGCACGAAAATGTCGCAATCCCTCGGGAACAGCTTGATCCTGTCGTGGCCGTACATGTTCGACCCCAAGATGCCGTATTTCTCGTTGTAACCGTGCTGACTGCTTGGATCGTTAAGAATTTCTGCCTGGGTCAAGACCTTCTTCGCGCCGCTCTTCAGCAGATATTCCTTTGTCCTTTCCCTGTTGTGTATATCGGCGACCACGACCTTGTCGGTGTGCTTCAATATCATCGCGGGATCCCTGCTCAAAATGACCTCGATGTTATCGTTGATGCTCTCATACAGCTGAATGTAATCTATTCCCGTGAATTCATGAACGTACTCGCCGTATCTCTTTCTGAACTCTTTGCCGGTATATTCGGACTGACCGCTGTCGATAGAATAGGGGTTCCATCTCTTCAGGTCCATTATCGGATTTCCGACCTCATCCTGAGGATAGTTCAAAAGAACGGTTATCTTCTTCGCTCCCTTCGCGATCCCTCTGAGCAGTTGGGAGAACCTGTTCCTTGACAATATTGGGAATACAACGCCTATGTGCTGGCCTTTGCCGAATTTCGATTCGATGTCTTTTGCGATCTGATCGATCGGGGCAAAGTTCCCCTGCGATACCGCCACAATGCTTTCCGTGACAGCGACAACGTCGCTCTCTTTTATTTCGCTGACACCGAGAACGTTGGACACTACAAGATCTACAAGGTCATCTCCCTGTGAAATGAAAGGCAGTCTTATTCCTGTGACGACAGTACCGGTTTTTCTTGTCATGGTAGAGATTTACTTGTATGGTAAGGATTAGTAATAAAACCTTTGTGGGATGCACACAGAAGCACACTTTTTCACGGGCGATCGGGACTGCGCCCGACTATGTGCTTTATAATTCAATTGCCGATTATAATATGATGAGAACATTGTTGGCATATGACGGCAGGCAACAAAGAGTTTTAGACTATGCTATAGACCACGCTCTTGCCTATAAAAGCACCCTTTTCATAATATCGGCTCTGGCCACGAAGAATGCCACAGAAATAGATGCGGGGCTCCCTAAGCTTAAAGGATCCCTCGAAGCGGCAAAACAGCGTGCGTTAGATAAAGGAGTCGATGTTCACATCATGACGGGAGCGGGGGATCCGGCGACAGAGATAGTCGCTGCCGCAGAACGGATCGGAGCGGATACCATAATTGTCGGCCACCGAGATAAGACCGTGCTTGACCGCGTGGTTTTGGGAAGTATCTCCGAGAACGTGCTGCGCAACGCCCGCTGCACTGTCATTTTTGTTCTGTAAGACCAAAGGCAGTAAGCATCGCACGAATGAGCCTGTCCGGGGCCGGTGGACATCCGGGGACATACATGTCAACATCGACCGTACCGCCGATACCCTCGCCTACTACCTCTCCTTTTGAGAATAACCCGCCTGAGATCGCGCAAGTGCCCATCGCTATGATCACTTTCGGCTCCGGCGTAGCTGCCGCCGCCTTCATCAATGCATCATACATGTTCTTTGTCAGCGGCCCCGTTATCAGCAGCACGTCGGCGTGCCTCGGCGATGCTACGATCTTTATGCCGAACCTTTCTGAGTCATAGAACTGATTGGACAGAGCGTTCACCTCCACTTCGCATCCGTTGCAGGACCCCGTGTCAACTTCTCTGATAAATACAGACCTCCCGACGGCCTTCAGTTTCTTTGCGTCTAAGGTATCCTTGTTCTTCACCGGAGGTGTGTTCTTTGTGAATATCAGGCCTTCTCTCGAAACGGCATAATCCGGTGCATCGACGGGAGATATAGCTTCCTTTGTGCATGCCCTCCTACAATCCCAACAGAACAGGCATTTGCCGAGATCTATTGTCCATTCGCCGCTCGTATCTATCGCATTCGACGGGCAGACCTTCGAACAGACCCCGCATTCATCGCATTCCACTCCCGCAAGCGGCATCTTTTGCGCTCTGCCGAATATCACATCGATGCTTTCCGTCGGAGCCCTGTTCTGTGTGACGATATTTTTAAGCGCTTCTTGTAACAATCTTCTTTTCATTTCATCACCTCACAGGTCATTTCCGCTGTATGACAGGTCGAAGCTCTTGTTGATCAGCGGAAAATCCGGCACTATGTTGCCTAAGACCGCAAGCTCCAACGCCGGCCAGTTGGGGAACGAAGCGTCCTTTATCTTATATCTCCATATCTTCCCGTCGACGATATGCACGCAGTGGATCGATTCTCCGCGGGGAGACTCCACCGCTCCGATCGAGAATCCGTCCTTGATCTTTATTTTGCTTGAGATCGGCCCGTCCTCGATATTGTCCAGACACTGCATGATTATGCTTATCGCCTCCGATATCTCGCTGGTCTTGACCCTGAATCTCGCATACACATCCCCTCTGGTATGTGTGGCCACTTTCATACCGATCCTGTCATAAACCTCATATGGGTGGCTCTTTCTGACGTCGTACTCTATCCCGCTCCCTCTTGCGATCGGCCCGACGGCTCTCAGTTCGACGGCGTCATGCGAGTTCAGTACGCCTGTCGTTTCGGCACGGTCCATGAACGAAGCGGATGATGTGGCCATGTCGAAGAAATCATCGACATCGAGTTTCATACGCATCAGTTCCTTCTCGATCAGGCTTGCCTTCTCTTCATCGATATCTACGCATACTCCGCCTAGACACAGGGTCCCCCAGAGCAGCCTGTGTCCGGTTATTCTTTCATTAAGGCGATGCATGCGTTCTTTCAGCATATACCCCTTTGCCGCGGGCACCGAGAGTGCGGTATCCAACACTATACCGCTGATGCCTCCGAACAGATTGTGTATCCTCTCCAGCTCCGCATAGATCGTGCGGATGTATCTCGCCCTCAACGGTATCTCGGCATCCCCTTCCATCGCCTGCAGGTACGCCAGGGAGTGTGCTATCGCATTGTCCCCGGATATCCTCTCTATGAGTCTGGTCATATCTTTGTTAGCGGGCACTTCCAGCATCTTCTCGATACCTCTGTGCGAATATCCGAGATAGGTACGCATCGTCAGTATCGGTTCGCCTGCGACGCTGAATCTGAAGTGCCCGGGCCCTATGACCCCTGCATGTATCGGCCCTACCGGTATCTCGAATAGCCCTTCGCCCTTTATCACATTGCGCGGGATGGGAGTCGAACGTATACCGGTCGGCTCTTTCGCGCCCTTTTGCAAAGGATATGCTCCTTCCTGAATGCTCCTGAGTTTCAGAGGGCGCATGTCTTGATTACCCAGCGGGACCACGTTGCTCATCTCGAACATCTCCCTCTCATATATTCCGGCTGCGGGGAATTCATCCGATAATGATGTGTAACTGTTCTCTTTCAGCACAGAGGTCAGCCTCGTGACCTCGTCCTGCGACACCAATATCGTCTCCAACGTCCTTTCGAACTCTTCGGAACCCTCTTTGACATACATGCACGCTATGCCGAACCCAAGCTCCGTGTGGAACCTCACATAATCTTTCAGATCCTCTATCGACGCTTCGATCTCGCGTGTGATCCTCACAATATACCTCCCGTGACCGCATCGGCTATCGATTCCAATGCATCTCTCATTTGTTCCGGCATGAATAGTCCCAGAAGGATTATCGCAAGCAGCAACAGCACCATGGGAAGTGCGCGTGAAATGCCTTTCAGTTCCTTTACTTCTTTTTTCGTATCGCCGCTGAGCATCGGAAGCACGTTCCTCAGGAATCCTGCGAATACCACTATGATCAGCACCACCATTACCGCTGCCACAATGTACATACCGTCGCTGAACGCTCCGGCCAATATGGATATCTCTCCTATGAACACAGCGAATGGCGGGACGCCCAAAATGGCAAGAGTGCCTGCGGTCATCATGAAGGCCGTGAACGGCATCTTTTCCCTGAGGCCTTTTATGTCAGCCATATTCGACGTGCCGTATCCCTGTATCACGTTGCCTGCCGCAAAGAAAACGAATGTTTTTGTCAAAGAATGAGCGATGACATGGAACAATGCTCCGAAAACAGCCAGCGGAGTGCCTATCCCGAATCCGATCATCATTATCCCCATGTGCTCTATGGTGGAATAAGCCAGCATACGCTTGATGTCCTTCGATATCAGTATGAACGCCGCGGCCACCGCCATTGATATCAGACCGAAGCCTATCATCAGGCTTGACGAGAATCCGGGAACCGCGACATTCAATATCATCTGGAACCTCAGTATCGTATACATTGCACAGTTAAGCAGTACAGCAGATAGCATAGCGCTGATAGGCGTCGGGGACTGGCTGTGTGCATCGGGGAGCCATGTGTGCATCGGCACCAGCCCCATCTTGGTCCCGAAGCCGACCAGTACAAAAACGAACGCTATCTTGAGCAGGGACGGGTCGAGGTCCGATGCCACGCTGTAGAGGATCGGCCAGTTCAGCGCGCCGGGATCATTCCCCAATACAGCCATCGACGAAGCGTAGATGAGGATTATCCCCATTAGTGCCAGAGTGATGCCCACGGAGCATATCATAAGGTATTTCCATGCCGCTTCCGTGGAGGATTCCTTCCTGTAGAAACCGACAAGGAACGCCGAGACCAGAGTGGTCGCTTCTATTGCGATCCACATAATGCCGAACGAGCTGACCACACACACGGTCAGCATAACCGCCACGAAAGTGTGGAAAAGGACCGAATATATTCGTTCATCCTTGGATGTTATCCTGCCTTCGTCCTTGTCCAACTTGATGTATCCGGCGGAATAGATGGATGCCATGAAGCCCACCAATGCGATCAATATCAGGAACAATGCAGAGAGCCCGTCCACATACCACATGCTGTACTCTGTCGTCTTGCCGGTGAACGCATCGATGCACATCGGGACCGAGGCAACAAGCAACGCCAGCGATCCGATTATGGATACCATGGATCTTGTCCTTGCCCACGGGATCGCTGCGCACACCAATGCTGTGGCCACCGGGATCGCAAGAATGATCTCTACCGTCAGGCTCAATCTTTCAACCTCCTCATGAATCCCGTGTCAATGGAGTTGAATGTCTGGCTAATGCGGAACATGAAAATGCCCACTATCACCGCGACCATGAGCACGTCGAAGAATATCCCTATCTCCACGAGCAGCGGCATGCCGTATGAGATCGATAGGGCACCGAGGAACAGCCCGTTCTCCATCATCAGCAGGCCTATCGCTTCCGTTATCGCCTTGCGTCTGGTCACCATCATGAACAATCCTATCAGTATCACTGACAAAGATATCGCAAAACAGTTCTTGGTTATCGTATCGAATGGTTCCGAAATGGGTGCGGAAATGAAATAAGATATCAGTATAAGACATGCGGATATCAGCAGGGATGTGGGTATGCCTATCGAGGAATCCACTTCTCTTCCCGACTTTATCCTTTGCGAGGCGTATTTGAGGAACCAAGGTATGAGTATGACCTTTACGACGAGGGTTATCCCTCCGACGATGAAGATATTCGTGTGGCCCGTGCTTATTCCGATTACGACCGCCAGCGCCACAAGGAAAAGCGATTGCGCGGCAAATGCATTCATCAGCTGATTCATCCTTGTGGTGGACATTGCCAGCAAAGAAAGCAGCAGCATCCCTACCGCGCAGATGTCTATCAGGTTTTGAGTCAGTGTCGTTTCCATTTTCATACCTCACAGAATGTACAGCGATATCAACGCCAGAAGGGACAATACGAATGATGCGGTCAACAGGTTAGGCAGGCGGAACAGTCTGAATTTAGCTATGTACGATTCGATGACCGCAATAATAACAACGATTATCAGCAGTTTGGCCATTATTGCGGCGAACCCTATTATCAGCGACATTACATCGGCGTCGGTCGCTATTCCCCATGGAAAGAACATCGATCCCAGTATGCTCATGAATATCGTGAGCCTCAGCATGGAAGAGAATTCCATGAGGCCGAGACCGCGGCCGGAATACTCTAAGAGCATCCCTTCATGCACCATCGTCAGTTCCAGATGTGTTGCGGGGTTATCGAATGGGATGCGGGCGTTCTCCGCCATGAGCGTTATGAAGAAAGAGGATGTTGCAAGTATCAGCGTGGGGGTCAGCGCTGCGATCCCCATATCGATTATGGCGGGGGGTATGTCGCCTATCGCCGTGCCCGCTTTGGTAAGACCGGCCAATGCCATCACCGACAACAATAAGGCCGGTTCTATCAGGACGGACATCATCATCTCTCTGCTCGATCCCATCCCTCCGAATACCGACCCTCCCTCCAATCCGCCGAGTACCATCATGAAACGATACATAGTGAATATGTAGACCATGGCGATGAGATCGCCGTAAGGCGCCAGCGTATCCACGAACATGAAGGGGATCATCAACGCAAGCAAGAGCATGCTGCTTAGACACACATATGGGACCGCACGGAACAGCCAAGTCGAATGCCTTGAGACGACCTCGTCCTTTTTGAACAATTTGATAAGGTCGCGATACGGCTGGAAAACGCTGTTCCCTTTCCTGTGCTGCATGTATGCCTTGAGCTTTCTTATTATCCCGGTAAGCAGCGGCGAGATCAATATCATTATAACTGCCTGAAGGGCCGAGAAAATGATATCCTGGATCACAGCAGCCCCACCACCAGAAGGAGGACCACCAGAGTGATCAATATGTATCCGAGATACGTCTGTACGTTGCCGTTCTGCATTCTGCCTATAGTTTTTGCGATCCTTGTCGCATATCTTCCTATTGGCTCATACAGATATGTTACGAACGGTTCCACATAACGTATCGAGAAATTCTTCGAATTCGTTTCGTCCTCATCGTCCTGGATATCGATGATGTCCCCGTACAACGGGTGGAACACTTTCACCAGCGGCCCCGTGAACCCTACAGATGAATACTGCATATGCTCTTCGAGCCGGGTGCCGCAGTCCCAGGTCTCCTCTTCCCTGACGTCCTTTTTGCGTATTCTCAGGACAAGGTAAACTGCGACTGTTATGCATACCAATATGGCGGCCAAGACCGGCAGGTTCAGAGTACCGAGCAACGGTCCGCTGTATTCTTCGGAGAAGGGGGATGATAAGAGATCCCCTACCGCATTTCCGAGACGCTTCATGATATCGATGGCGAATATCCCCATTACTATGCACAGGCCGGCAAGTGCGGCCATAGGGACGAATGACGTCTTGCCTATCTTCTTGGGATTCGCGACAGATTTCGATCTGGGCCTTCCCAAGAATATGAATCCGTAAAGGCGGGCATACGAGACCGCCGCCATCATTCCGCTGATGCCGATGACGGCCACTCCGAGAGGGAGTATCAGCTCTATACCGTTCACCCCGGCGACCTCTCCCGCCATGATCGATTGTATCATCATCCACTCGCTTGCGAACCCGTTCAAAGGAGGTATGGCCGCCATTGACAGGACCGCAATGAGCGCAATGAAAGAGAACACAGGCAGAACATTGGCCAGCCCTCCCATCTTTTCAATAGCTGTCTCACCCGTGGAATCCTCTACGGTACCGACCGTCATGAAGGCCAGGGCTTTGAAGACCGAATGGTTTATGGTATGGAGCAGCCCCGCGATAAGGACGATCGTCACGAGATCTATTGATCCTCCCGTCCCGCAAAGCATCGCAAAGGACAGACAAAGCATCACCAATGCCATATTCTCAACGCTTGAGTAAGCCAATATACGTTTGGGTTCGGTTTGGATAAGGGATTCCAAAGCCCCCCATATCGCAGTCATCGAGGATAACACCATGAGCAGGATCGCAAGAACATACATGTCCTCGCCCACTCCGAGATATCTGAATATCCCTTTCAGCAATATGAGAACAGCAACGTTGGAGGACACCGTGGAAAGCATGGCAGACGTGTATGTCGGCGCTTTTGCATAAAGATCGGACATCCAGACGTGGAATGGGACCAATCCGAGCTTTGTTCCGAACCCCAGGAACAACAGTGCCGCCACAACGCACGACATGAGAGCGCCCATATCTGAACCGATACCGTTCCAATCGGACAGAATATCTGTTCCGGCGAACGTGAACATTATCAAAAATGCCGACACGATCATCAGGCCGCCGAAGTGCGTTATGACCAAGAACTTCCATCTGGCTCCGTCCCCTCTCTTGCTGTATGCCATCAGGAAAGTTGTGAGTGTGATCATCTCCCACGATATCAATAACAAAAGGACATTGTTCGCACACATTGCAAGTACGCAGGACAAGAACAGTGCGCACATGAGCGCATAATACCCCGATCTGTCGGGTGCAGACCCGGAACGGACCATGTGGAGGATGATCATGAAGAATACAACAGAGGAAACGGTGATCATCATCGAGGTGATCCCGTCTATCAGAACAGAGTATGACCCCCATGCGGAGTGTATCGGTAAAGTGTATTCTATCGTTCCATACCACAAAAACATCGGATATGCCGATATGCCGGCGGCGCAGGATATTAAACAAAATGCGGTCGATGTGTATTTTGCGATCCTATGCCGGACAATGCCTATCAGGAGTCCGGCAAAAACAGGCACGAATAAAATTGACAGATAGACCTCAATAAACTGCGAAAACACAACCGGTCTCCTCATTTGCAATATTATAGGTACTTTTCAATTTTACCAATTGACAATCTCTACTGTTTATTAAAGCCTTTTTACAACGAAGTTGCTCTTCAGAAACCTTCAATATTTTATTACGATTCAACGGCCCTGCACACAGAGCATAGCAAATACCTTTTAATCCGCTTATCAATAGATAATAAGGAACTCAGCCATGGAATACTGGATAATCTTTGCATTCGCTTCCGCCTTATTTGCCGGTCTGACATCAGTACTGGCAAAGATCGGCCTTAAAGGCGTGGATTCCAATCTCGCTACGGCATTAAGGACCATCGTTGTCCTCGGGTTCGCATGGATGGTGGTCTTTGCCGTAGGTTCTCAGAGCACTATCTCCGATATCAGCACACATACCCTGACCTTCCTAATATTGTCGGGGCTGGCAACGGGTGCGTCGTGGCTGTGTTATTTTCGAGCCATCCAGATCGGGCAGGTGAACAAGGTCACCCCGATAGACAAGAGCAGCACCGTGCTGACGATGGTGCTTGCGTTCATCTTCTTGGGAGAGGGCATCACGTTATGGACGGTCGCCGGAATGATCCTGATGATATTCGGAACATTCCTTATGATCCAAAGAACAAAAGCTGACATCGAAACTCCGGCTGACAGGAGATCTTGGATAATATTCGCATGCCTGTCGGCATTCTTTGCCGCCTTGACATCGATACTCGGCAAGGTTGGCATCGAGGGTGTAGAAGCAAATCTTGGGACCGCCATAAGAACGATAGTTGTGCTTTTGATGGCCTGGCTTATCGTCATTATTCAGAAGAGACAAAGAGATATCAAGAAGATAGAGAGGAAGAATTGGAATTTCTTAATCCTTTCCGGAGTGGCGACCGGGCTTTCGTGGCTGTGTTTTTTCAATGCATTGCAGAACGGCCCGGCAAGCATCGTTGTGCCAATAGACAAGTTGAGCATTGTCGTAACGGTGGTCTTTGCCTTCCTGATACTTAAGGAGAGGCTGTCGAGGCCTGCTTTGATAGGCCTGATCTTGCTGGTAATAGGTACGCTGGTACTTCTGTTATAACAAAATATAAAGATCGGGGCTTCCGCCCCTTTATTGTTTTAGAGTTTTACGGGCACAAGGTGCGCCGAGAGTCCGAGTTCTTTCTCGCTCATTCCCATTGCGATGCCGAAGAGCTGCGATAGGTGGATGACGGGGATGTTGAACCCGAGGTCCTTCTCGGACGAGTCGAACTGAAGGTGGCAGAACGGACAGACATCGACAATGAATTTTGCGCCTGATTCTTTCATGTTCTCCAGGTTCGTCTTGGTGAACTCTTTTGCTACGTCTCCGAAAGCGGCCCTGACTCCTCCTCCCGCTCCGCAACAGAGGTATTTCTGTTTCCTCGGAACGCTGACGCATCCGGTCGCCTCGACAAGCTGATCCAGCATGTGGGGGTTCTCTGGGTCGTCGATCTTCTTTATGTCGCTGGGTTTCAGGAAGTGGCATCCGTAGAATGTCGCTATCTTGTAGTCGAGAGGTTTCGTTACCTTTGCCTTTATTTTGTCGATTCCAACCTCTCTGAACATGACCTCGGCCATGTGATAGACCTTTGTGGTCCCTTTGTACTCCATTCCGATCTCTTTGAGGAACTTGTTCGCTTTTGCGCGCACATCGGCGTGGTTGTTGAGCTCGTGTGCGGCCTCAAAGAGGGATCCGTAGCAACCATTGCAGATCGTAATTATCGGAAGTCCCTGTTTCTCGGCAAGAGCAAGGTTCCTTGCGGCGGCGGCGAGCCATGTGTCCTTGCTGAAGGATTTTATCACACCCGGTGCCGGGCAGCAGCTTGCGTCTTCAAGTTCGACGAGTTCGATGCCAAGTTTTGCGGCAACTACTCTTGTGGACTTCTCCAGTCCGGGGTATCTGAGCGGCGCTATGCAACCCAGGAAAAATGCGTATTTTGTCATTGTGATCACTCCACGATCTTGTTGAATCCGGTCGCATTCATCAGCTTAACGAGGTCTTCCATCGCTTTCTTGTTTGCGAGCACGGTCGGGGGGGTCTTCGCGAGGCCAAGGTCGACCCTGAGCTTCTCTATTTTGTCCTGGACTGTGACTGTGTGTCCTAGTTTGTAGAGGTTTGTTGCCGTTTTCTTGTGGTTCTCATAAATATGGCTTTCTGCGACCGCCATGTTCCTGAGTGCGGTAATGATGTCTACTATAGGAACGGCGCGGGGGCATCTCTCGACGCATGTGTAGCATGTTGTGCAGTCCCAAAGCTCCTCGCTGCTAAGTATTTGCTCTTTGAGGCCGAGCTGTGTCTGTCTCATGAGTTTTCTTACTCTGTATGATGTGCGCCTTCCCGAGGGGCAGCTTGCTGTGCAGGTTCCACATTGGAAGCACATCTTTACGTCTGCGCCTCCGTTGTCTGCAACTTGTTTCTCAAACTCCGGATTTGGTTTTATCTCCGTAATAATCACCTGAGACGAACACGACTATTATAATATATAAAGGGGAGACATACGTCAAAATGATGTTACCTTAAACGGTAATATTATTATTTTATGTTCCTGGCCTTTAGCGCCCTGATAAGCCTGGCCACGGTCTTGTCCTCTCTGCGATAGATCGCCGTGATGGCATGCTTCAAGACCTTCGGATCTACGGCGCTTTTCATCTTTATTCCCTTTCTTAGCAGAAGGAATTCATCGACGAAGTAGCTCTTCTTCGATCCTATCAGCTCGGGAAGGGAGAATGTCTCGGAATCGATGGTATATTTCCTGCCCATCGTGTCGAGGAACATGAAAGCCACCCTTTGGGCGCCGTACCGGTATCTGATGAACGACGGTCCGTTGTCGACGAAAACCATCCCCATGTATCCTATCTCGGTGCCTTCGAACTCCTCGGCATCGAAAAGGTACAACGGATCGTCGATGACCGCAAGATCCGCCAGGTTCTCCCTCATCATCCTGATGTTGTGCAGATCGTCCGATACCACCAACTCCACGTCGGTCATCTTAAGCGCGGAAAGTACGGACATCATAAGATCCTCTGTGACCGGACTGCAGCAAACCGTGAAATTATGGTCGTCGGAACATCTTAGCTCCGTTGTAACATAGGTTTCCAGGATCCTCATGCCTTCTTCGTTGAGTTTCGTTCCCGCCGGGGTCGATATTGTGATCGGAGAACCTACAGCTTCTTCGATCGCCGCAATGTACCTATGGACAACCGGAACGGATATACCCAGCTTCTTTGCCGCCGCCGTCTTGCTCCCTGCCTTTGCAACAGCCGCGAGGGTCTCCAGCTGACGGTTCGTTATCAGCTTGCCGTTGATGACTTGTTCAGTTCTGACAGATAACTCCACGGTCACGTATCGAACGCAACAGGGATAAACTTTCTTTTTTTTGCAAAATGGAAACGTAATATAACTGTAGTATTCGGATTTTAAAAACAGGCGGAATGTGAAGGGTATTGCCGGAAAGGTGAGCGGGGTTCGCCCGTCTAACCAATCGGCGACCCCGGAGCCGTTTCCGGCAGGAGACTGCCCAAGACATAAATTGTGGCCTGCGCCTCTGTGTTTGCTTACAACGACAAAGAGCACAGGTCATGGATCATATGGGCTGGGCAGGATAAAAACCCCTTCTTTAGACAGTGCTCTTTCTCTTGTCAGCGGGAGAAAAAGAATATGAAAACAGCGATTGGCATGGATGTCCATGCAAAGTTCTGTTCCGCCTATGCCGTTTATGCGGGCATGGGGGAAACACGGGAAAGGCACGAGAAGTTCCTGGATTCATTCAATAAAGAGTTCTGGAAATTCCCTGCCGACGGAGATGGAATGAAGAAGATGGCGGCGTTCCTTTCGAAGCACGAATGCCATGTCCTGATAGAGAATTCGACGAAATCTCACGAGATATACTGGATGCTGAAGGGCCTAGGTATGAACGTGACCGTTGCTCAGGCGGTGGACCTGTACCGGATAACGAGATCGGTGAAGAAGACAGACCGCAATGATTCCATCGAACTGGCGGCATATATGAGGAGAAGGCTGAACGGCGAGAATGAGTTCGCCGCTTGCTTCATCCCTTCTCCGGAATGGATGACCAAGCGGGAGATGTGCAGAGGAGTGTACAACGAAAGGATATATCTCAAAGAGGCCAGGCAGAGGATCAGAGCGCACCTGCTTCTCCACGGCATCAGTTTGTCAAAGGAATACGATGACATTCTGTCCGTCAAGGCCGTTCGGGAGATGCAGGAGCACAAGGACCCTTATCTGCTGATGCAGATAAAGTTCGCCTTGGATGCCAAATCCAGAGTAAGGTTCGTTGAGAAGGCGATAGCCCAGATGTTCTCCGGGAACCGCATGTATGAATTGATCCTTTCCATCCCCGGAGTAGGGATTGTGCCCGCAGCGTATCTGACGTCCCTGATCGTGGACATCGGAAGATTCGGCAAGGTCACGCAATTCACCGCGTCATTCGGTGTTGTGCCGGGAAAGAGGGACTCGGCCGACCACAGTCCTGACTGTCCGACCACCCACAGAGGGGACGAGGTAGCAAGGGTAATGCTTAAGCGCTGTGCGTTCTCGCATATCCAGAATGTCGAGGATTCGGTGGTCACAGAGATGTATCGCCGACTGGTGAAGAGAGGTAAAGTGAAGAACGAGGCGCTGACCGCAGCATCGAGGAAGCTGCTGACCGTGATATGGTCGGTGTTGAAGAACAACGCACCTTACACAGTCGACCCCGAACTGCTGAAGCGTGCAAGAGAAACGGAGGATGCCGAAGAGGACTGAGCATATGATGCGAAGCGGAGAAAGGAACCGGAAACCGAAAGATTGCAGGGCTCACCGGGTCTCATGTCCTGTCGGACATCGAACGAGCAGGAGATTGCACAGTAGGGTTCCGTTCGGCCGGAAGCAGATGTGGCCTCGTTTAGCGATGGTCGGAAATGAGATGCCCTTCCCGTACCTGTCCGAGCATTGAAAAAAACTCCTTGTGATCCGTCTTTTCGCAACATGACATAGCGATAGCTTTCTAATTGTAGTAACGTATATCGCATAAATGGGGGTGTAGGCCCCAATTTATGTCTAAATGAGGTGAAGCATATGCGAAACCAACGCCGGCGCGTCCGGGTATGGATCGTCATCGATCCTTTGCTGATCGTTATCGATTGGCGTTAAGTCGATGACCGCATGGTTCACGTTACGAACCCGGCCCCTTTGGGATCCGTTCCCTTGGGAGCCGTTACTTCGTATTATCTAATGCATATCGCTTAGTAAAAAGCTTACGGAGCGTGATTTAAATACCATTATTTGTCCGATCACTACTTATTGAGGTTTCTGCTGCTGGCTATGTTTAATTTTCAATCCTTTTGAATAGCAACCAATAATTAGAGAGGAAGTATTCTGGATTAACATGGGGAAGCTTGCCGACAAAACGATCGTGATAGGGCTGGGAAGTCCGATAATGAGCGACGATGCCGTCGGACTCAAAGTATCCGAAGCGATCGAATCGCTGAAGATGCCGGATGTGGACACTTTACAAGAAGCGGTCGGCGGATTGGAGATACTCCCCATGATCTCCGGATACAGGTTCGCGATCATCGTGGATGCGATACTGACGGGGGACTATTCGCCAGGCACAGTGCTTATTTTCGAGCCCGAGAGCTTCGACTGCACAGTAACTGACGTTCAAGGGCACGATGTGAACCTTGCCACCGCATTAAAGATAGGGAGGCAGATGGACAACAGCATCATGCCTGAAGTGATCAGATTCGTTGCGATAGAGGTTGAGGACCTGCAGACCATGAGCGAGGTCATGACCCCTAAGGTGGCGGCCGCTGTCGGGTCTGCGAAGAATGCTGTCCTTCACCTGATATCCGAGTTCAGAGGTCAAGCCGGGAAACGTTGAACTTTTCGATGTCCTTATTCTTCCTTCCCAATACCGAAACGTTAAGCGTCGATCCTTTTATGACATCGCCGGCGACCCTCATGACATCCTCCTCTGACACATCGGAAATTCCCTTCAGACGTTCGCTCATGGTCTGATATTTTCCGCTAAGCAGATATTCGATCCCGAGCCTGTACAGGTGGCGATCCGTGGATTCCATCGATCTTACGATCGCTCCCTTGAGAAGATTCTTCGTCCTGCGCAGTTCCTCTTTCTCCAGCCCGTTATCCCTGATATCGGCGTAGACCTTTGCGGTGGTCTCTATCGCCTCGATAAGGTTCTCCTCGGTCGATGACAGAGTGGTATACATTATACCGGCATCGGAGTGCTGTTCGACCTTGTTGTAAACGGAATAAACAAGCGCTTTCTTCTCTCTGACCTCTTGGAACAGCCTTGAGCTTGTTCCGGAGCCGATGATCGCGCTCAGTATCATCAACGGCACTCTGTCGGGGTGATCCGGATCATAAGCGGGGAATCCCATTGCGGCATGATAATGCTCGGACTTGTTCTTTGTGAAACTGTATGAGGCCTTCGGAACGCTCGGCCTCTCTCTTTTTATGTTCATTTTCCCGGAGAGAGGGTCGAAATTCTCCTCCGCCCACGAGAGGACGTTCTTTTTATCTACGTCACCTGCCGCGAACACACAGAGATTCGGTGCTCCGTATCGCTCTTCATAATACTTTCTGAGGTCGTTGTGATCCAACCCCTTTACGATATCTATCTTTCCGCCCTCGTCCTGAGAAAGGGGGTGGCCCCTCCACATGTTCGAAAGGAACAGGTCCTGGATGTACATCTCGGGTTCGTTCTCGATCATGCTGAGCTCCTGGATGACTATCTTCTTCTCCATCTCGGTGCCGTCCTCTTTGATGAGCGGTGCGGCAACGACATCAGCGACCGCGTTTTTGGCGATGTCTTTAGTTTCCTTTATCGTAACGGCGAAGAAAGCGGTCATCTCCCTTCCGGTGAAAGCGTTCATCTCGCCGCCCGCACCTTCCATGACCTTTGACATCTGGTATGAAGTATAGTTCTCGGTCTCTCTGAAAACAACATGTTCCAGCAGGTGGGATATTCCCATCACGTCCTTGCTTTCGTCCCTCGAACCTGTGCGCACTCCCACCATATATCCCGCGCTCTCGCTTCCGGGGATCTTCTCCACAAGCACGGGAATACCGCCGGAGGTCCTCGCAAAAGAAATGTTCTCTCCGCTCATGCCTGCGGGGAACATAATGCGAGTAATTAATACATTCATCATTATACAGAAGGAACATGGCGGAAATGAAGATCGTAAAATACTCCAAACAGTCGTATCGAGACCCCATCGCGATCGTTGGGTTCCCGGGTGTCGGACTCGTCGGTTCCATATTGACGGGTTATATCGTAAGGACCTTGGAAATGGAGGTCATAGCCGCCATAACGTCTCCGGATTTTCCCCCGTATGCGTTGATACAGAACGGGAACCCGTACCCGCCGATAAGGGTCTACGGATGCAAAAGGGAGAGCACTTCGGATTACTGCGGGGATCTTATCATCATCACCTCGGAGATCACGATGAAACCTGAACAATACTACGAACTGAGCGCCACCCTAACGGAATTGTTTAAAAAGATGGGGATAAAATATGTGATCGCCTTGGAAGGCATCCCCAGATTCAACGGCGAGACGGGGATGTTCGCCTGCGGTTCGGTCTGCGCTTCCAGGGAAAGGATCGACATGCTTGAACTGAAAGGATTCGACGAGGGGATGATCCGGGGATTGACGGGAGTTATGCTGTACGAGGCTTTCATTTCCGGGGCGGACGTTACGGTAATCATGTGCCCAGCCAACCCGGCGTTGCCTGACCCGAGGGCGGCGGCACAGATGCTTGAGCCTCTGTCCAAACTCGTCCCGGAACTGAAGATCGATCCGGAGCCGTTGTACAAAGAGGCCGAGGAGATAGAGAATAAGATCAATCTGCATCAGGGGCCCGATATCGAAAGGGCTCCAAGAGATATTCAGCAGCTTTACGGGTGAAATCATGCAGCTTGTTCCGAAGAAATATTTCATCACATCCGGAAGGTCGACCAGTGATATCTCCTCCCTTAACGCATTCGACCGTGCGCTGATGGATGCGGGGATAAGCGAACAGAACCTGGTCGCGGTCTCTTCCGTGATCCCGGACGGTGCGGTTAGGATCGATCCTGTCGATCTGCCTATGGGTGCCGTCACACACTGTGTGATATCTCAGATCAGAGGGAACGACGAAGAAATGATCTCCGCGGGGATCGCTTATGCCTACAGAAAGGACGGGAAGGGAGGATACGTGGCGGAAGGACATCTGCACGGTCCCGCTGAGGGTCTGAGATCTGAGCTTGAGAAGAAGATGAATGAAATGTCAAAGATAAGGAATACAGCCTTCGGAGAGACCTTTTTCGCCATTGAAGAAATGAAAATACCGGCCGGTATGTACGGTTGCTGCATCGCCGCACTGGTCTTCACGGAGTACAGATGACGTACGCCATAGTCTCATGCGGCAAGTGCAAGAGACAAAGGATGATCGACAGATCCGCAACGTCATCGAAATGCCCCTACTGCAGCACATCCGCGGAGCATAAGGGTCTTGCCGTCATCTTCGAGGACAAGGACCAGAATGTTGTCAGGGATGTATTGACGGGAATGCATCCTTTCGATGTACCGGAGAAGAAAAGGTCGAAGATCGACCACGACCCTCTTTCAACGCTTATCTACAAATATGAGCACGCTTCAGATCTGGAAGAGAAGATGGAACTGCTTTCCAAAGGCCTTACCAAGATCTACGACACATTTACGATCGCTGATGTTGAAAAGATAGACGAGAAGAACGCCGAGAAGATGTTGAAGGCCATGTCGGAAAGAGGTTATGTCCACGAGGTCAAATACGGAAGATATCGTGCATGATCATCTCGGCACATCTTTCCTTTTGTTCCCTTCCATTCTGAGGACGTCCCTTATCACGCCGGACAGTTTCACGTGCATGATATAGTAGAAATAAACAGCAGCTACGATGAGTGCCAAAATAAGACAGATATACAGTGCGATTATATCCGCTGAGAACGCCGCCCATATGATAATGTTGAAAACAGCATAGATCAATATTGCCTGCATCGCGAACTCCATCGGCCTTTTCCTGGCAATTCCTTCTCCGATAGTCGTCCCTATCGCAGAGACGATCAACACATATGCCAACCCTATCAGAACAACCCACGCATACTCCGGGATGCCTACATCTTCTCCCATGCTGATCAGCGATCCTGAAATGAAAATCGTGCCGAATGCTAACGTGCAACCCACTCCGAGACCAAGACCATAACCATAGAAGACCGTATCGGACTTCCCATGGAATCTCTTCAGATTTATTATCGCAACCATCGCCAAACACTGTATGACTGCAAACAACATTCTGTAAATCAACTGTGTCAACTGATCCATGTTTGTTCGACCCGTTAGAAATGCATTGAAAGCAAACAAGAACGTACCTGCTATCAAACCGATAACAAACAGCCAGAAGAATCTCGGGTCGCTGAAGAACGGCTGCTCGACCTTAGGATAGGTATAGTTCCTAAGCACCGCATACATGAGTATCAGGGTGGGGGCGAAAGCCATTATCCCCGCCGCATACATTATGAGATCCATCAATTGTACATTACAGGGGCGGATATTAACCTTTGTCAGACGTAAAGCTTAACTGGAACCTATAATGGCAAAGCCCTTATTCTGTGAAAATTTGAAAAAATGGGCTTTGAAAAAAGGTTTTGAGTTCCCTGAACATTATCGTCCTGTGTTCTCTCCTGTTCTCCATTGTCACAATGAGCGGGGGGTCTGCGGGGTCTCTCCGTCCTTTGCGACCGTTGAGATCGTAACAACGGAATCCTTCTTCGCCTTTATCCTGAGCCTGCCCTTGGAATTTTTCTAAAGAATGCCGTTCTCGGACTTGTTGTCCTTGACCACAACGAAGGTCGCCTGTGCGCCCTTCACTCCCTCATCGTTCTTTGTTACCAATAGGAAGAGACCGCTTCTGTATCAGAGCATTATCGGTAACAATATGACCAAGACTGTCAGCAGCAGGAGCAACCGCCATTAGCGCCACTGCGGCTAACAGTGTACTAAAATCAATCTTTTCGCGATGGGGCATGAGCCTGTCTGCTGTCCCCCCCCCCCAAGCACGGCCCGTTTATCTTCATGTTGCTCCATGCTATCGGCTCCGGTGAAACCGTCTTCACACGAATAAACCGCCCGGATTCGGTTCATCTTTCTTTTCGGGTTTGTGGGCTGTGACTCCGCGTTGGAGCTCGTTATAACTCTTTGATCTTTCCCAACGCTACCTCAGCCTGATCCCATGTATCGCATTCCAAAATACTTGAATCGAGCACCGGCATAGTTACGACCTTGTATTCGGTATCACTGCTGAATTTTAACAGAAGCACACGATATCCGCTTTCAGAGAATCCTTTTTTCTTGGGGTTGGAAACCACCGATGCTCCGTATCTGTTTGGGAAACGGAATATCTTATGGTATCTGTCCCCGCTCATGCAGCCGCAGACGCAGTCTGCATTCAGATCGACAACGTATTCTTCAAAGCCCATTGTGCCCTCACCAAAGTCTTGTTAGTCACTAAGTTAATAAACTTATTCCTCTGACGCCTGCTTGCGATGACTGACTCAACCGACAATAGAGTTTTGAGTTTTTATTGTTTATTTATAACTATAGGTTGCCATATAGAAAAAGTGATGATTTTCGACAAAACTCTGGATGTATATGTAACCAGGTTACGATAGTTATAAATAATGATGTATTAGTTATTGGAAATCAATACAACCAAATCGGGGGTATTGAATAGGAGAGGAAGATTTTGTCAAAAGAAAAAATACTCAATAAACTGAGTGAGGCTGTCGTTACGGGAAAGCCCAACCTTGCCGAGGAAGGAGCTAAAGAAGCTCTGGCGGCGAAGATGGATCCGCTTGACGCCATCAACAATGGACTGGTAAGAGGAATGTCAATCATAGGCGACAAATATGCCGCGCGTCAGGTATACCTGCCGCAGGTTTTGATGTCCGCAAAAACAATGTACGCCGGACTTGACCTCCTGCTGCCGGCCATACCGAAAGCATCAATGAAAGACATGAAAAAATGTGCGACGGCGGTCGTTGAAGGAGATGTCCACGACATCGGAAAGAACATCGTCAAAACCATGCTGACCGCCGGTGGCTTCGTTGTAACAGACTGGGGCAAGGATGTACCGTTGGACAAGATAATTAAAGAAACAAAATCAGAAAAATTGGACGCGGTCGCCCTCAGCACGCTGATGACACCCACCATGGATGGAATGAAGACAGTTGTCGACGGGCTTGTCGAAAGCGGTTACAGGAAAAAGGTAAAGATATGCATCGGCGGCGCACCTACGTCTCCTTCGTTCGCAAAGGAGATCGGCGCGGACCACAGAGATGCAAACGCACAGGACTGCGCAAACTGGCTCAAGGAGGCATTGTAAGATGGCAGACATGACCCACATAGAAAGAGTAATGGCCGCACTCCAGACCAAGCAGGGCGACAGACTCATGACATATCCCATCGCCTGCGGTGTTAACAGGAAACTCGTTAACGGCGGCATCACATACCGTGAGTGGGCACACAACCCAAAACTGTACGCGCAGGCGTTCATAGAGGGACAGAAAAAATTCGACTTTGACTTTGCAATAGGTCTGATGGACCTGTCGGTCATGGCAGGCGACCTGGGCGCACACGTCAGGATGGATGAACAGAACACACCGTTCGTTGACCAGACCATAATCCACAACACCGAAGACTACGAGAAACTCGAGGTCCCGGACATAAAGAAAGGAAGATCTGCAGTCCTCATAGAGGGAACAAAGCTTTACAGCCAGGCCTTGAAGGACAAGGTCATAACGGCCGGATTCATAGAGGGACCGTTGCTGGCGCTCACGCAGAGTGCGGGTGCCGAGAGGGTGTTCATGGATATGTTCACAAACCCGTCTGCGATCCACAAAGCACTGGCGACAATGACCGCATACGATGTGGAAATGACCAAAGCCTTCGGTAAAACAGGCTGCGTCGGACTCTGCTGGGACTACCTCTGGGGCAACTACTCTTGCCTTGGTGACGCCGAGTACGAAGAGTTCGAGGGATGCAAGAAGTATGCCTTGAAACTCAACGAACTCACCGTAAAAGAGGGAATGGCAGTAGCCGTCCACAACTGCGCCGACCTTCCGCACCTTGAAACGCAGATCACAAAATTCAAGACCTCCATCTATTCGATGGCATACTACCCGCTCATCCCGGGATCGCCGTCGGCGGCTGAGACAATTGCGAACGGCTTCGCTGACAAATGTATCATCGGAGGCAACATCGACCCTCAGCTCTTCATAAGGGGAACCACAGAGAAGATCACCCAGGTGACAAAGGATCTGATCAAGGAAGTCAAGACCGCATTGTGCAAGAGGGGTCTGCCGGACACCAAATACTGTATTGCATCCGGTTGCGAAGTCCCGCCCGACATACACACCAAGATGGAGAACATCGCGGCGGTTGTCGACACGACAAAGAAATACGGAAAGACGGGATAAACTCACGTCACTCTGTTTTCACAAACCTTTTACATTATCTTCTTTATTAGGACGTATAAGTGAATACTATGAAGGTCTCTCAAATTGCCGGATTCTTGGGTAGCGGAAAAACGACAGCGGTCATGAAGATCGTTGACGAGTTGATGAAAAGAGGATACAAGATCGCCATCGTTGTGAACGACGTCGGCGAGATCAATGTTGACGCTAAATTCATAGAGGCCCACGGATTGAAAGCAAAAGAGATAGCCGGCGGGTGCATATGCTGCCAGATAGCTGGCACGTTCTCGGAGACGCTTGCGAGCCTCCATGATTCGTTCAACCCCGACATAGTGATAGTAGAGCCGTCGGGAGTGGCCATACCTTGGGGCCTTAAGAGGGCCGCCGAATATTCGGAGGCGAAGGCCGACATGATAATTGAGCATGCACCGGTGATCACGCTCGTGGATGCGACAAGAGTGGATCTTCTTGTAAAAGCGGTCAAAAGGCTTGTCGAGACGCAGATACGCGAAGCTGATGTGTGTTTCGTGAATAAAGTGGATTCCGCCTCGGCGGCGGACATCGCAAAGACTGAAAAGATGATCAAAGAGATGAACCCGAAAGCGGAAGTTTACCATATGTCGTCGGAGACAGGTCGGGGCATAGACATCGCATGCGACCTTATCGTCAACCGCATATCGGCACGGTACGATGAGGCGATAGAAGAGGAACTTCTGAGAAAACAGTACGGAGGGCGGAAGGATGCATGATGATGACCATGACGATCACGACGACCACGATCATGAAGATCATGACCATGACGACCATGAGAGCGAACATGACCGCCTGCACCTGGAGATACACAGGGCCGTCGACGAACTTGGGAAATATGCCATAGATATCGACGTACACTCACCTGACGGAATAAAGAAGAAAATCGTGCTGAAATTCATTGACGACATAATGACCGCTGTCACGAAAAGCTGCATGGACAACGGAGCCGATCTGGTAGGCCATGTGAAATCGTTCTTCTCCAACGATGACGGCAGCATAATGAGCAGCATCGTCGACTATAGGAAGCCGGCGAGGATCAAAGACGCTTTGGAAGCGGACGTGATATATAATGCACGGTTCATGCTGCACATAATCGTCCACGGCATATGGGACGACCGCGTAAGAGACAGTGTGTTGGAAGTGCTTGACGGTACGTTCGCCAAGTGGGATATTCCGTATGAGATCACAGCCGACCACTATGATACTGAAAGAAGTATAGCACACCACATGAAGTGATACAAATGGTTAACGGATTCTATGAGGCAATGAGACATAAGGGATTCTCATATAACACCACGGCATCCCTTAAGAAATTCAAATGTCCATACTGCGGATTCGAGTTCTCGATGGTCTATGCGCGCACCTTTGCATGCCAGGGTTGTTCCGAAGCATGGAAGAACTGCCCCAAGCTGAGATGCGCTAAATGCGACACGGAGTTCTTCATTACGGAGACCCCACAGATACAAAATGATATTCAACAGAGGGTCATGGCGGAACATCTCACGAAGATCGTGACGAAATATAATGAGGACAACGGTTTAAGGCCCAGCAGGTGAGTTTTTTGCATGTAGGTTTAGGATTTGATACAGGGGGAACATACACAGACGCTGTTCTTATGGAGATGGTAGAGAACAAGGTCCTGGAGAAATCGAAAGCGCTTACCACGAGAGAGGACCTTTCCGTCGGAATAAGGAATACGCTCGTCCACTTTGACAAGAAGCTTTTGAAGAATGTCGAGATGGTATCTCTGTCATCAACATTGGCGACGAACTCCATCGTAGAAGGTAAAGGATGCCGCGTTGGCCTGATATGCGTCGGAGAGGAATTCGAGATGTCGATACCGGTCGACCTCCATACCACCATTAAGGGGGGCCATAACCTAAGTGGGAATGAGACGACCAAACTGGACGAGGACTCCGCCGTAAAATTCATGCAGTCTGTAAAAGGCCGCGTGGACGGGTTGGCGATCAACAGTTACCTCAGCGTCAGGAACCCCGAGCACGAGCTCCGCCTGAAGATGATCGCAAAAGAGATCCTTGATGTTCCTGTGGTCTGCGGCCATGAATTATCATCCAGCTTAGGATATCACGAGCGTACGGTAACATCCGTGATGAACGCCCGCCTTATACCGATAATAAAGGATCTTATTGATTCTGTTAAAAAAGTAATGAAAGAATACAAGATCACCGCGCCTCTGATGATCGTAAAGGGCGACGGCTCGATAATGAGCGAGAGCGTGGCTGTCGAGAAACCTATCGAGACCATATTATCCGGGCCGGCTGCGAGCCTGATCGGCGCAAAGATGCTTACAGGAGTGAATGATGCCGTTGTAATGGATATGGGCGGGACCACTACGGATATCGGCATATTAAGGAACGGTTTCCCGAGGCTTGAAAAAGAGGGTGCCGTAATAGGCAACCGCCGGACGAGGGTCATGGCCGCAGAGATAGCAACGTATGGAATAGGCGGAGATTCCAGAATAGTGGTCAACGGGAACAAATTCTTGTTGGAACCTACTAGGGTCATACCTTTGTGCATCGCAGCCAATCAGTGGCCGCAGTTACTTCCGCGTTTGAAGGATATCGCAGAAAGGAAATCGGGATTCTCACCCGAGAGCATGGATGCAAGAGATATCGTTCAGGATACGGAATTCTTCATCAAATCAAAAGAAATGAAGAATGTGTCCCTGAACAAAGACGATATTGCACTGCTTGACCTCGTTTCCAAAGAGCCGTTCTCTCTTAAAGAGGCCGGTCAAAAACTGAATGTTCATCCCTTTGCATTCAACGCTTCCAAGATGGAGGAGTTGGGTATCGTACAAAGGATCGGTCTGACGCCGACGGATCTTCTCCATGCGGAAGGATCTTACGTAGAATATGAAAAAGCAGCATCAGAATATGCAATAAGACACCAGTCACAGAAGCTGAACATGAGCGATAAAGAATTCATAGAATTCGCAAAGGTCAAAGTGATCGACAGATTGGCCGAGGTGCTGCTCAGGAAACTGTTCTTTGAGGAAACGAATACCCTCGATGTGGACACGGTAGGGCACCACCTTATGTGGAAAGCGATATCCAGATGTGACGGGCTCGACTTCGGCTGCGTGATACATCTCAACAAACCCCTGATAGGGATAGGAGCGCCCGTTGCGGCGTGGTTCCCGCAGGTCGCATCAAAATTCGGGACGGAACTGCTCCTGCCCGAACACTCAGAGGTCGGGAACGCCGTGGGCGCAGTCACCGGCAATGTGATCGAGAGCATGGAGATCCTTCTTAGGCCGTCTTCGGGAGAGGGCTCGTTAGATGACCCGTCATGTACGCTCTTTGCGCCTTACGGCCGCTTTACATTTGAGAAACTCAGTGTAGCAACGGTCTCGGCGATCGAAGAAGGAAGCAGACTCGTGAAAGAAAAAGCAACGAAAGCCGGTGCTGACTATGTGGAAGTGCGCGTGAACAAGATCGAGAAGAAGGTCGGGTTCGGAAAGGGTTATGACGGCAGCCTTCTGATCGAGACATTCATAACGCTGACCGCGGTCGGGAAACCGAGACAGTTCAAAATCACAGAGTGATCAGTTGCATATCGGGCTTGGAATGAGCCGCCGACAGGCTGCCGAATGACATATAGAGTTGTATGTTGGCACAATGTATTTGTACGTAGATTCCCCTTACGTACTAATGAGAATAGGTCTTGTAGCCTGCAACATATTCGAGCCTGAATTCGAACACCTGACCAAAGATGATCCGGACTTTGTTCACAAAGAATATGTTGAGTTTGCGTTGCACGCATACCCTGACGAAATGCGTGAAAAACTGATAGAAAAAGTGAACGCATTGAAGGGTAAGGTGGACGCTGTCCTTTTAGGGTATGCCGTTTGCCAATCATTGGGTAATTTCCAGGAATCGGTGGACGTACCGCTGGTCATGTTCGAGGGTGACGATTGTATATGCGTATTCCTCGGCGCGAAAGAGTACACCAATGAAAAGAAGATATGCACTGGCACATGGTTCTCATCTCCGGGATGGGCACGTGAAGGGATCAACGGCATCATCAAAGAGATGCATCTCGACAGCTTTGAAGGCGTCGATCCGATGGTATTCATGGATATGATGTTCGAATCCTATGAAAGATGCCTCTACATCGATACCGGCGTTGAAGACAAAGACGGCAAATACATCGCAGGTTCGAAGGACTTTGCAAACCAGCTCAGACTGAAACATGATGAGAGGACGTGCGATCTTACTGCAATGGAAAACGCAATAAAAAAAGTAAAAGAACTGGCGCAGAGCGTATCGCAGTAATTTCCCCAGTTTCCATTGTGCCAGATATATCAATTTTTATTGGCTCGTGCGTTGTATTTTTTCTATTTCCTCCGTTTTTATCATATCAAAGACCAAGTTCTTCTTTCATTAAATGACTAATATTTGAGCCTTATTGTTATTGATAATCATTATCATTAAGTAGTTTAACACCAATGCTGCTCTATGCAGCGTTGGACCCCACAACTTTCCTCTACACTCGGTATCGTGTATGAAACGGAACATTTCCTCAGCGCTGAGCAGATATATAAGAAACTTTTACAAAAAGAGGAAAATGTCGGGATAGCCACTGTTTATCGGAACCTTAAGAAACTTATAGGCCTGGGGCTGATAAGCGAGGTCACCTGGAAGGATGAGAAATACTACACCAGGCATCCATTCTCAAATGCATTCTTCATTTGTGAGAAATGCGGTAAAATGCTTAGAATTGACATACCTCTCGCAGATCAGAACTACCTTTCCAAAGAGGTCGGCTTACATATCAAAAGATGGAAGATGAGCTTCGAAGGAGTATGCGAGGAGTGTGAACGATGCATATAATGGAGGGTTTCTTACCACTCCCGTGGGCAGTGTTCTGGACCGTTGTGTTCTTGCCGTTCCTGGCATATGGCATACACCGGATGAAGAAACTCTTCGACGAGCATCCGGAGCAGAAGATATCGCTTGCTCTGTCCGGGGCATTCATTGTCATACTCTCTTCACTGAAGATCCCATCTGTCACCGGCTCATCATCGCATCCCACCGGCACAGGCATGTCCGTATTGCTTTCCGGACCGGGAGCAACGACCGTGATATGCACCATTGTTCTGATCTTTCAGGCAACATTCATGGCGCACGGGGGATTCACCACACTCGGCGCAAATGTGTTCTCGATGGGCATCGCCGGACCGTTCGCCGCATACGGTGTTTTCAAATTACTCAAAAAATACAAAATCAATACCTCTGTGACCGTCTTCATTGTAGCATTTATTGCTAACATCGTCACATATACTGTGACCTCACTGCAACTGACGCTTGTAGTACCATATGTAGGCTTCACATCATTCGTACACACATACGCCACGTTCTTCGGCATATTCACTGTGACGCAGATACCCATCGCAATTGCGGAAGGCGCCATGATGGTGCTGTTCTTCAATTATTTGGCGATCGTGAGGACCGATCTTGTCAGGGGTATCGGATATGACGGCAACGTTCAAAAGAGAAGCCGCATCCTTGACGGCGTAACTAAGGCCAAGAGAAAAAGCCGCATAAATATTGATAAAAGCAAGCTGATGATGATCGGTTTCATAATAATTGCTGCGGCGGTGATACTGCTTGCATATCTTACGATGTTCTTGGGCAATACCGGCGGCACCGATGATGCGGGTGCGAACACGATCACGAACCTTATTCCCGGTTTCCAAAAATTAACAGAGAATTTCATACAATTCGGCGACTTCGGGATCAGCATACTGTTCATCCTGCAAACTGCGATCGGTGTTCTGATACTCGTTTACGTCATGCGCAGGCTTCTGAGGAAAACGCAGCCGCAGAAACAACCGCCTAAGAAAAGAAAGTGCAGGAGGCACAGAAAAGGACACGGGAACGAATTCAATACCTTCGACACCGCAGCATACAACAGCCCGATGCTCCATTGGTCTCCAGCGGCAAAACTTCTCCTTGTCTTTTCTTTGCTGGTTTTGAACATCGCTTCGAAAAGCATATGGATGCCTGTGCTCGCTTGCGTGATAGGATTGGCATTACTCCTTTACGGTTCTTCGATGAGGCCTCCGAGTCTGATGATCAAACTCTTCCTCTATGCCCAGACATTCATTGTCATAGGTGCCCTGGTCTTCACTGTCGTAATGCCGGGAGAGAGCGTTATGTCGGTGACCATACTGGGCTTTACCATCAATTTCACCGATGCCGGCACTTCTTTCGCATTAATGGTATATCTGCGGGCGACCGCGGCGCTGTTCCTCCTGTTCTCATTTGCGATCTCCACTCCCGTTCCGCGTCTGGCGGAAGCCCTCAGAAAACTGAGGTTCCCGACCGTTTTCGTTGAAATGATGGTTCTGATCTATCGGTACACTTTCCTTCTTATGGAATCTGCGGAGAAGATGCACCTTGCCGCCGAATGCAAATTCGGCTACTGCGGCTATGGAAGAAGCATGAAGACCACATCTAAGCTGGCGGTCGGCATGTTCATGCGCTCGCTCGATGTGGCGGAGAGGGGGCAGGTCGCTTTACAGTGCAGGAACTACCAGGGGGATTTCAAAAGTCTTTCTTCACAGGGGGAGAGGAATATTGTGCCGACATTGTTCTGCGCATCGGTGATGTTTGTCTCCGTGATATTCTTTATTTTGCTGCAGTACGGAGTTGTGTAAAATGGAACCGATGATGACGACAATACTCGAAACGAAGAACCTGAGTTTTGTATACGAGGGAGGAAAACATGCACTGAAGAACGTCTCGGTAAGGATCCCGACCGGATGCAAGGTCGCCTTTGTGGGACCGAACGGTGCCGGGAAGAGCACATTGTTCATGCATTTCAACGGGATACTGAGGCAGACCGAAGGGGAGGTGGAGTACAATTCAAAGGTCATCGATCACTCAAAGAAAGGACTGATCCAACTCAGGAAAGATGTCACGCTTGTCACACAGAACCCGGATGACCAGATATTCAACGTGATCGTGGAGGACGATGTGGCCTTCGGTCCGTTCAACCTCGATCTCCCGATAGAAGAGGTGCGCAAAAGAGTGGATGATGCGCTCAAGATCGTCGGCATGGAGAGCGAACGGCACAGGCCCATACATCACCTGTCCTTCGGACAGAAGAAGAGGGTCGCCGTTGCGAGTGCGCTCGCCATGCGCCCGAAGGTGCTCATAATGGACGAGCCGACGGCCGGACTGGACCCGGAGATGGTATACCGTCTTTATGAGATAGCCGACGAAGTGAATATGGATGGGTCCACCGTCATAATATCCACACATGACATAGAGACGGCATATTCATGGGCAAACCTAGTGATCGTTGTTATGGACGGAGAGGTGTTGGCACAAGGGACGCCTTTCGAAGTATTCTCAATGAAAGATGTGCTCGAGAAAGCTTGTCTGTCAGTCCCTATGGTGCATGCGCTTAACGAGTTCATGAGCGTGAACGGAAGGAGCGACATCTATGGAAGAACAATGTCGACTGTGTTGCTGAACATGCGTCGCGGGATCATCCCCGGAACACTTTATATCTTGAGGCCTGGGTATACCGGAGAACTGCACGGACGCGTGGGAGTATATGGGAGTTCGTCACGTTCTTTCGTTGAAAAGAACGGCATAGAGGTACAATTCGGGTTCAATGCCATTGAGAGATGCATGGATGACATCCTCGGAGGGAATGATGCATCGATTTATCTCGATGATCCCTTGGACCATGTCCTTGACCGTAAACTGATGGATGTCGCCGCACACGGCATAACCATACCGGTAGAAGAGTTACGCTGATCGGATCTTGTCGTAATAATGCATTACCATGCAGGATCTCTCGCATTTCCCGCATCTTATGCATTTCTTCTGGTCCACTCTGAAACCGCCGTTTATCGTTATCGCCTTCTTCGGGCATCCTTTTGCGCATATCCCGCATTCTGTGCACATCTCCGCCCTTATAAGCGCCTTTGCTGTACGTTCGAAGAGCCTCTCGGCTTCTTTCATCGTTTCGGCGGTAACTGATATCTGTCCGCCGCCGAATAGCTTCGACCTGCCTCTCTTGACCTTAAGGAGAGCTATCTCGAATTCGGGAGAATATTTCACTTCCCCGATGACACTCAAAGAATCCTCGACAAAAGAAAAATCTCTCTTTGCTGGCACATCGATAACAGCCTCCATTGAAAAGCCTCCTGCCGTGCATGGAGAAGCTCCCTTCATCATTTTCACTGCCGGGCCTGTCTCTCTTTTCGGCCTCAGATCGAGGCTCATCTCATTTGCGATCTGTATCATTTTCGGTGGAAGTACTTTCCATCTCCAGAATCCGATATCTGCATATTCAGAAGGGAGTCCTTTTGAATCCGCATGCTTGTGAAGATATTCCTGCCATCCGCCGTACATCTCCGGATGCAGCCGTTCGGTGTTCTTCCACTCGCTTGCCAGACATGATGCGCAAAGGTAACATCCGATCCTCTCGAAGTCCCTGTCATAAAGAGGATTGTAACGTAGTCCCTTCATCCAAATATAACCCCATATCTCTGCGGCAGACCATGCTCTGACCGGATTGAGATTTGTCTGGTTAGGAACGAAAGGGTTCTTCGAAACGAAGCCGATGTCCGATCTTGCAAACGATTCCAGCATACGGTTCCCCTCGACTGTTATCGTGCCTTTCGGGAACTCTTTTGATATCAGATCGGTGATCGGGCCGAGTTTACATACCTTACAACACCACCTGAAATCTTTTGCGGGGGGCCCGAATATATCCACATTTTCCCAAAAAGCATTCCCTGCGGATGCTTTGAGAAGTTTCAGGTTGTTTTCTGAGGCGAATTCTTCTACGTACTCGGATGTTTCCGGGAACTCCAGTCCTGTATCGATGAATAACAGCGTGATTTCCTTTACCGCTTTTGAAGCCACTCCGTACGCAGCAAGAGAATCTTTTCCGCCTGAGAAGGATACGGTGACGGGCGCATCCTTCTTAGAAACGAACGACTTTATGTCGCTTACGGCATTCATCTCTAATGATTTTAGATGCTCTTTGTTCGATCTGACGAACTCTTCCCTTCCGGATGTCGGTGAGATCGGTCTGCATTCCGTCGGATCGAGATCCTTTACTCTAACGGCTCTTTCTGATGACCTTACGTCCCTGCTGTCTGCAAGCGCGGTCCCGGGGCCGACCTTCTTTCCTTTCCTTACAATGATCGGGTCGCCGGCCGAGAAATCACCTGTGACCTCTAATACCTCTGCGCCGGCGATCACCTTTCCTTTCAGGTGTCCGGAGCCTTTGATATCCACGATATTTTTTGTTGCTGGCACAGCAAAGATGTCCGCTCCGGCCTGCCTGAGTTCTAAGTGAAGCATACTGTCTCTGGGGTCGAATCTTACTGCCCCTATGACCTCTCCGTGAGCGATGATCTCATCGGCCCTATCCTCGCCGGGGATCTTGTTGAAGAAGATCATTCTGCCGGATAATGGTTCATCGGTCCCGAAGGATCTTCTGAAAAGCTCTTTCACCACGCCGATACTATCGCCCATACACGGTCGGATGTCTCCCGGGCTGTTCGTCTCGAACCCCCTTCCCGCGGAACCGCAGAAAGAGCATTTCTTTCCGAGTATCAGCGTTCCGCATCCATCACACCATCTTCCCTCCACTTTGCCGTGTGCGATGTTCCGGGCCATTTTACTCCGGCTTCTCAATCCTATGCACATTTATAAACAATGACATGAATCACGATTTCTATGCAGATGCCCGGCGACAGTCTGAGACAGGTCAATCCGACATATGGATCCACAAAAGGAAAGATCAGATTCAGCAAAACGGAGGTCCTGCATATTATCGCCGCCATAGCGGTGCTCGGAATAGCGTTCTCTTTCATCATGAGAGGGAATAAATTTGACTACGACACGACGAAGAACATCATCCTGATCGTGATAATGTCCTTCATTCTTGTGATCTTCAGTTTTCTTCTTCACGAGTTCGGGCACAAATTCGTCGCCCAAAGATATAACGCATGGTCGGAATTCAGAGCATTCCCATACGGTTTGGTAATGGCACTGATCTTTGCGGTATTGATCGGTTTCTTGTTCGCAGCCCCGGGTGCGGTTTACATAAAGGGGAACATTGACAAGAACACACACGGAAAGATCAGCCTTGCGGGGCCGGCGGTGAACTTCACCATCTCTGCAATCGCGATCGTCGTCCTTATTTTCATCGTACCAGGCTATATCGGCACATTGAACTTGCTAATCTATCGCTTGTTCCAAATGCTCGCCTGGCTGAATGCATTCTTGGGATTGTTCAACATGATCCCGGTTCTTCCGTTTGACGGGTCAAAGATACTCGCATGGAACAAACCCATATACGCCGCCGCCCTGTTGATTGGCATTGCGGAAGTTGCGTACGTTTGGATCTACATCATGAGTTGACACCCGAACGAAGCAAATAAGTTCACATCCCGACAAGATAAGAACTTGCAGAGCCCTGGGCTACATACCGTACGGGTTCGTGATGTTCGATACTTAGAATATCTGGGCCGAAACACCTTTGGCGGATGTTCATTAATAGCTGTTTGACCTTTTTTGTGCCTGCATCGGAACTCTTTTTTTGCGGTCTTGATCACCGCAGACTATCGGCAGAATGCACTTGCTTATAGCAAAAAGAGATGACCGATGCGAAACAATAAAAGAGAAATGGGTTGTAAAAAGGTTTACATATACTCTTTAACAGGGTACCTGAGGTTGGTGAGGATCGAACCTTCCCACTGTTCCAGCTTCCCGGGGTTGAGGATATTGTTGGGATCCATCGCCTTCTTTATTGCGATTATCGACGAAAGCTCGGATGCCCTTTCCCTTACGAACTTTGGCGCTTTTGCTATCCCCACGCCGTGCTCTCCCGTGACAGTTCCGCCAAGGTCGATACAGACGTCAAATATCTCGTCTGTTGCCTTCACGGCTCTCTCCCACTCGTCTGCGTTCGACGGCTCGACAAGCATCTTCGTGTGCAGGTTCCCATCACCGGCATGTCCGTAGGTGGCAATGGTTATCTGATATTTGTCGGCGATCTCTTGGAACGCTTTTACTGCATCCGGTACCTTCGATATTGGTACACCCATGTCATCTGCAAGCGAAACGGATGAGTAACCGGGCTTCAAAGCGGCAAGGGAGGTCATTATCGATTTCCTTGCGTCGGTCCATGCGTCTATCTGTTTCTTGTCCTTGGAAACGGCAACCGATGTGGCACCGTTCTCTCTGGCGATCTCGCCCAGGAGTTTGATATCCCTGTCGACGATGTCGTCGTTCTCTCCGTCGGCCTCGAATATGCACAGCGCTTCGCAGTCCGGTACGGGGTTGCCCCTTGCTTTGTTGACCGCTCTTATACTTACGCTGTCCATAAGCTCGCATGAAGCAGGTATGAGGGGTTTTGCGATTATCGCCGCGATGCACCTTCCTGCATCGTGGATACTGTTGAATGTACAGAGGCAATATGCCGACTTCTTCGGCTTGGTGGTCAGTTTGAGCGTTATCTCCGTTATTACACCCAGTGTTCCTTCCGAACCGCACATTAGGCGTGCCAGCTGATATCCTGATGAGTCTTTCACGGTCCTTGTTCCGGCGCGTACGATCTCTCCGTCCGCTTTTACAAAAGTAAGGCCGAGGACGTAATCCCTTGTTGCACCGTACTTCACGGCTTTCATTCCGGAAGCGTTGTTGGCGACCATTCCTCCGATGAGACATGCCTCGGCTGATCCCGGCGAGCACGGGAATACGAACCCGTACTTATCCAGCTCGTCGTTGAGGTCATTGTAGTTCATTCCGCACTCAACATCCACCCACAGATCGGCCACACTGATGTTTACTATCTTGTTCATCCTCTGCATGGCAAGCACTATACCGCCCTTGATCGGCACCGCCGATCCGCAGAGCCCTGTTCCGGCCCCTCTGGGGACAACAGGTATTTTCTCGCGGTTCGCGATCTTCATTATCTCCGATACCTGCTCAGTGGTCCTCGGCTGAATCACGATATCGGGATTGTTGTGGAAAATCGACGCATCGAAGCCGTAGGTGTATAATACAGCCGGACTTACGGAATATCCGTCCTTGCCTACTACCTTCTCAATTTCGTCTATAATTCTCTGCTCCATTTGAACACCAGCCCACCCTATCTATTCTATTGATTATAAAGTATTCACCTCAACAACGATAATTAAAATTAAAAACAGTCTTTATAAATATGAAAGGGATAGGTCGGATACATGAAGACAAAGATCGTTCTCCTCGGTCCGCCGGGATCGGGGAAAGGAACTCAGGGGGAGAAACTCTGCGAGCAATACGGATTCGTCAAGTTGTCCACGGGGGACATGCTCAGGGAAGCTGTCAGAAAGGGTACGGCGCTCGGGGTAAAAGCGGACGGATACATGAAGAGCGGAGCACTCGTGCCGAACGACCTTATTATTGCTCTGATGAAAGAGAAGATCACTTCTCTTGATGAGGGTACAGGGATCATCTTCGACGGATTCCCGAGGACGGTCGAGCAGGCGAACGCGTTGGGGGAACAGGTGCATATCGACCTTGCGCTGAACCTTGATGTCAACGATCAGGAGCTTATCGACAGGCTCACAAAGAGGCGCACATGCCCGAAGTGCAATGCTGTCTACCACCTGGAATACAACCCTCCAAAGAGGGCCGGATTCTGCGACAAATGCCGCTCCGTCCTCGAATTAAGGAGCGATGACAGGGAAGAGACCGTGAGGAACAGGCTTAAAGTGTACCGCGAGAGTACCCTGCCCCTTATCAAATATTACGAGAAAAAAGGAAATCTTGTAACGATCGAGGGTGTCGGCAGCATTGACGAGATCTTTGCAAAGGTGAAGAAGGCCGTCCTCTGATACAGAAAATTATTAAAAGTAATCTGTATTGAGGAAGGTTACTACAACAGCCTCGTAGTGTAGTGGTCAATCATGCGGGACTCTGGATCCTGCGACCGCAGTTCGAATCTGCGCGAGGCTACCACTTTTTTCTGGCTTAGCCGTTCCTGAACCTCTTGGGGGTCTTGTTAAAAAAAGATTGAAGGGGGGAGACCGGCTCCCTTTAATTTGGAAGAAGTGGTTTTTTTCCGTCTCCGGAACTGTCTGTGTTCATCGGGAACGGAACTCTATGAACACCTTGTCGACGATCTTTCCCCGAGGTATGATGTACTCCCCTTCCTCGTTTGGAGATATTGTCGTCCACTCTGCATCCTTATCCTCTCCGATGCGGTATTCCATGTCGCCGGTGTGTCCTTCGACCATGAAGCGGTACTCGCTCTTCCTATGCGCCCTCTCCGCTCCGATGGCTGCCTCTGGCTTGATCACCTCATAGTATCTTCTCCAGAAGATGAAGAACAGTATCAGGAGCCCCGCGGCGAACGCGAGGATTAACGTTCCTATGTAGGCCGACGAAGTGCCTTCCGGCTGGGTGCTGTCGATACCTGCCGCGACCGATTCTTTCTCATCGAAGTACACCTCCGAGTATATGGATACGGTCACGTTTTCAAAGGTCATTGCGGCCTCTTTGTATTTCATGCCGTTGAACACCCATTCAATGAACTGGTATCCATCGGCCGCATACGCTCTGACAGCCACGTTATCATACTTTTGCAGTGTGACAACGGAGTCATACTTAACGAACTGCGAACCGTTCACGCTGTATTCCGTGTGTCCTTTGCCTTTCATGATGTCAACGATGAGGGTTATTTTCACATCAACAGGCGTATCGGTCACATTATTAGAAGTCGGAGCGGTCTTGGCACTTACTATCTCGATCGTGTGGTTCTCCGCCACATTCTCGAAGGTGTAGCTGCCAGTACCGATCATGCTCTTCGAAATTGATCTACCATCCACTATGACAGCCTTTATCTCATATCCTTTCAAGGCGCGGAATTTGAATGTTCCATCACTTCCTTCAAGGATAGACACTTCTCCGGACGGGTTTATGACAGACCCGGTGTCCGAGGTGGCAGTGATACAATAGCTTATCGGGCCCGGGACGGCATCCACCGTGAACCTGACCTCCACGGTCTCGGTGTTCACCGGGTTGGAGTTATCGGATGACGGAGCGACCGTTACCGTTGCCGCATATGACCCGGGATCGAGACCGGTGTTCGGTACGATTGTGAATATCGCATTCCCTCCGGCAGCAATATCGCTTATTGCACCTGGGGAGACAGTGAAGGAAGAAGCATCCGCACCTGAAATAGTGACCGTCAGCTCACCTGTTGCACCTGTACCGATGTTCGTCACTGTGACAGAGAACGGAGTCTGCGCAGAGTAACCCTGCGTTGCATCCTCGAATGTGTGATCGTTCTCACTCAGCACTATCCCGTACGTATATGGGGTGGGGCCCTGGAAGTCAGCGATCAGTCTATTATTCTCAACTCTGACCGAAAAATCATGCCCCGCTCCGCTGAATATGGGGTTCTTCGGACTGCCTGTCGCTGTACCGCCGCTTATCAGCAAGAGCTTGTCGCCGACCTGCAGTGTCGACGGTATCCCGCTGACCTCAATGTCAACGGTTGCGGTGGCGGACCCTATATCCGCCTTACCCTGTATCTTCACATACAGCAAAGCGTTCGGACTCCCCGTGAAGTTCAACTTTGACGTCGGGTCCGAGCCAATGGTGAAGTTGCCTGTGTTGCCGGTCCCGGTGTAATGGTATATACCGCTGCCGGCAGCAAAGGTGACATCGTTTGCAACATCGGCGAGGGTGACCGCACCGAAGAGATATTTTGTGTTTGTAAGTTTTATTGACGCCGCGTTGATCGCTTCGACAGCAACGGTGCCGCCGACATGACCTGCGTTGTAAAGTTCGCCGTCTGCGGCAAAGGTCACGCCGTTGCTTCCGCCCAGGATAATGCTGTCGGAGTTGTTGGTGATCTTCCCGCCGTTGAGATATATCCCATATCCGCAGCCTGCCGCTCCGATCGTACCGCTGTTGACAACCTGTCCGCCTCCTTTCATAAGGATAGTATTACCTGAGCCGATGATCGTACCGTCGGAGTTGTTGGTGACGGTAGAAGGGGCTTTGACATCGATGGCATCGGTAAGATTGCCGACGCCGCGGATCGTGCCGCTGTTGGTCAGCGTGATACCGTTTGCAAAGATGACCGATGTTTCAGCACCCGAGCTTTCGATGGAACTGTTAGGTTCATTGACTATTATGACGTCTGCGGTGGAATATATGGCATAACTTGTGCCACCGGAAGACATTATTTTGCCGCTGAGTTTGTCGTTGACGTAGTTGTTGATGATTGTCAGGTCCACCGCAGATGCGATGGCCTTGCTGTTCGATCCGGCGGGACTGATCGTGCCGTAGTTGGTGATGGAATTATTATCTCCTTCCTTGACGTCTATGATCGTCTTGTTGCTGCTGTTGCATGAAATGCTTGCAGCGTTCACCAGACTGCCGCCTTTAAGCTGGACAGCCGTTCCTGAGGAACTCAGCCTGTCCCCCGTTTTCCCTTGACCATATAATGTCAGTCTTGCTCCGGATTGGATGCTGAATCCGTTATTTACCACATTCACAGATCCATCCAGGATCAGGTGGACGTCGCCGGTGATCTTTATGGTCTGAAAAACAGATTGGCCAGCGGCGATATACCAACCGGCGTCCAATTCATAAGATACGCCGGTCAGATATTCCGAAGTCACTTCGGTCACATCATTTTTGTACCCTGAAGTTCCGTCTGTGTCAATGTACATTATGCTATCTACTGTAGCTCCGTTCGCTTCATTTTCTTGTTGCAGTAATAACACTGCAGCGGCAGAGATCACCAATACCGATACCAGTATCGCCATCACTGACAGATTGCAATGTTTTATCTTTTTCATGTTTTTATTAGACAAATAATTGCCCCCCTGTTTTTATTCAGGATTCATAGATATAATCATTTCTATTAGATTGCTTAAAGTATCATTTATAATATTTATAAATAACTATAATACTCTAATTTTTGTCAATTTACATTCATAGCATCCTCGCAGCACAAATAATTCATGTCTCTGTTGTAGACCTCGGGCCGAATAGCCACACAAGCCTATTTCCATAAATACCGCCTTGACGTTCCCTGATAAGATACACATGAATTGAGGTGATGGATATATGAGTTCCAGTAAAATCGTAAGCGGATTCTTCGGTCGTAACAGGGCCGTTTTCGTAATGGGGCTCACTGCGCTCGCCATAGCTGCGACTGCGGATCTCTTCGCCGGAATGCTTCTCGGTTCGATGGAAACGTACATACTTCTGATCCCTGGAATGATGGTCCTTGTCTACTCTGCGATCGGGATGAGGGGGAACATCTTCGGTGCTATGGGCTCAAGGCTCGGGACATCGATGCACATGGGTACTTTCAAGATGTCCTTTAAGAAAGGGTCGATACTCAGGGCCAACATCGAATCTTCTATTGGGCTCAGCTTCCTGATCTCCCTTGCAATGGGATTGATAGGATGGGCGATCGTTGTCCTTTTCAATTTCGGGGAGATCCATATTGCCAGCTTTGTGTTCATTTCCATGCTGGGCGGACTCATGGCCGGAATAATCCTGCTGGGCGTTAACCTGACGATCGCAAGGACCGGTTTCAAAAGAGATTGGGACGTAGATAACATAACTGCACCGCTGATCGCGGCCGCCGGGGACATAGTCACGATGCCTATGCTGTTCATATGCGCCTGGTTCGTCGTACACTGTCCAGATCAGAATATAATAAACATCCTTACCCTTCTGCTGATACTCGCGACCGTGGTCTTCCTTGTCATCATCTTTACAAGAAAGATCGTGCTCGGAAGGATGGACGAGGCAAAGAGAATAATCTCCCAATCCGCACCGATATTGGTAATGTGTTTGATGTTAGACATTGCTGCGGGAATAATAATCGAGCACAGGACCCCGGAACTTCTTGTCCTTCCTGTGCTGGTGATATTGATGCCGGCCTTCCTGAATGAAGGAAATGCTCTATCGGGGATGCTTACTTCCAGACTGTCATCCATGCTGCATCTTGGTACGCTGGAGGTCAGCAGGTTCCCGGGAAAACGTGCGTATGAGAATTTCCTCATCACATACGTGCTGGCAGCTGTGACGTATGGATATATCGGAGTGATATCTTTCATCGCTGCGATGGCCATGGGCGGCACCGGCGACATCAGCTTTATAAAATTGATGGGAGTGATACTGCTCTCCGGAATGCTTACGGCAACGATCCTGAACTTCCTTTCATACTATGTGGCGGTGACCGCCGTAAGATTCAATCTTGATCCGGATGATCACAGCATACCTATGACATCCTCAACGATGGACCTCGTCGGTGCGGCTGTGCTGATCAATATCATTGTGTTACTAATACTATGACGGAAGAATAATGGCTCAGGGAATTAAACAAGACGCACTCTCATGGTTCCTCTCATCTCCTAAACTTGTTCTCTCAGGCCGTTTTACAACCTTTCATTCATCATTAGGGTTATCATTGATGTAGAGGTTTCTGCATGAACCGCCTTTGATCTCTACCCAGCTGTCTGAAAGATCATGTGACTCTTTCAGTCCTTTCATGCTCTTTTTTATCAGATCTATGTCGGGGTTTTCCTGAGACCCTTTATTATAGATCTCTATTAGTAGGAGAGAATCCTTATCCATTGAATATAAAATGCGGTATATTCCCTTTGCACCGGCAGACCTGCATGCAAATCTCTGTTCCTTGAAGACGGGTAAAAAGATGCCATGAGATCGGCCTACATCCTGCATCCTCACGCTGCTACTTGTTGCGCGGCATAACCCAACAATGACCCTATTGAACGAATCCAGATCATCAAAAAGCGATTTATGATCTTTCTGGCACTTCTTCAGGCTTCTTTTGAAGCTTTTGGTGCAGTATATTTTGATTCACTCACCATCTTCATCATCTTGTCCAGCATCAACCGAAGTGCACGGATCTCTGTACATGGCCGCACCATAATCTATTGGTTCGCCGTCTCTGGCAATCATCCATGGAACATCCATATGTGAGATCTCTTCGATTTCTCCGCCAGTCATGTCGCCATATCTTTCTATCGCACTTTCTATGGACATTATCTCTTCCGGAAGAAAATCGCTCATATCCGGATCCGTTAATGACCTATAGCGATATTGTTTATAGCCATCGAACTGTTTTTTTTCAGCTGTTATCATCCCTTCTTTTTCGAGCGAATCGAATGATTCTTCATAGCTGAATGGTATAGGGCCATGAGGGGCCTTACAGTAGCTCTTGCCCGTTATAGATTTGAAGGTTCTCTCATAATGGTCAAAATCACTGAAGTAACATAGCTTGCAGAGGACTTTCTGCCCAACATTTTCTTTTTCGCCACATCTTTTTATTATATAGTGTAGCATGTGTTCGAACTTCTGTCCACAATCAGAATTCGTCTTACTACCTCCCTCTCTATCACAATATTCATCGTAAGCATCTGATTTAAGACTATGTGAAGATAACATCGATAATCCTCTTAATAATAATTTAAGGGCGGGCTGTCGATGCGGACCGTCCCTCTTTTTACATTGCGCCCCTCTTCCGACGCGGACTTCGTTGTTATCACTATCTTTCCGCATACATCCATTTGCATTTCAGACACTATTATCTCGTGCATATTCATCCCAAGATACCTTATGTTCGGAAGATATTTTAACCTTCAATGGAAAAAGGGGTATTGCTAGTGATCGGACATTAGCTGGCACTTACTTGTCTGTGCCTTCTGCCATGTATTTGAACGCTGTGACCCCATCTTCCGGGCCCTTGGCAATCAGTATGTCGCCGGCCTCTATCTTTGTGTTCTTGCCCGGTCCGAAGATGTATTCTCTGTCCCTTTTTATTGCAATGACGAACATTCCGCAGTGTGTGCACAGACGGACCTCACCGAATGACTTTCCGTCCAGAGGTGAGTTCTCTGTGACCTTGGCAAGGCTGATGATCGTTTCCGATTCCTTTATCGACATTGCAATGACCGGGTGTTTACCCAATCCTCTCAGAACAACATCCGCTATCGATCTGGCGGCATCTGCGATGGACATTATTGATGCCTGGAGCCTGATCATGACCACTATCCTGGCAACCTCCTCCGGCTTGTTCATCCCTATCTCTATGGCTTTCTCCTGCACTTCCAGGGAAAGGTTGTTCATCCTCTCTGCCAGGAAGATCACCTCCTCGGCTATCTCTTCATTGTCATAGATGAGTGACGAGTATGCCAGGTCGACCATGAACTCAGAAGTGTCCTTAAGCTCCAGGAGCATCTCCTCGATCTTGTTCAATTCTCTTCCTCCTCTTCGGGCTCGTTTATGCTGGCTGCCTCTTCCTGCGGGGTTGTCTCTTCTTCATCCTCGGATACTTCGGGGAACTCCCAGGGTTTGCTTCCGGTTGTGTACTCGACAAGATGCTTGTATCCATCATCACTGCCTCTTATTATTACGTCATCTCCGGCTCTTATCTTGATGTCGTCATCGGGGTCGTACGTCCAGCCCTGACGATTCTTCATTGCTATTATCCTGCAGCCGGTGCATGCTTCCACGCCGAGTTTTCCTATTGTGTACCCGACCATGGAGGATTCGGGCTTGACCTTTGTGGCGCGGATCTTCTCATCCGACTCAGACAGCATGGCCGATACGAACGGACGCCTTTCGAGCGGGAGGCTCAGGAGATTGACTATGTCCACCGCCGCATCTGATATAATGTCTGCTGCGGATGCTACTTGGAGCAACCCGGACAGCTGCTGTGCGTCCCGCTTGTTCCTTGATGCCATGAGCACCTTGAAACGGATAGCATACTTCAGATTTGTCATCTCTTTTTCCAGCTCATTGACCTTCTCGGCCATATCCTCGCTGTTATACAGCAGAGCGGCGTATGCCAGATCCACTATCACCTCTGAAGTGTCCTTCATTTCGGTCAAAAGTTCACGAACTGTCTTCTCAACATGTTCCATGCTCGTATATTCCGGGTCCGGCATCACAACACCTCCAAAACCGTTGTATTGCGTCTACTATTACCGTCGGGGTCATCTGAATCGGTTGACAATTTCGGCCACCTTTTTTGTACTGGAACTAATCCAACTCTTACATACGCAGTACGTATATTTAAGATTTGGATTCTTTCGGACATGTTTTGGGACATCTGTATTACGGCAGCCGGTCATCTGATGTAGCTGACCCTGCCCCCTATGCGTGCGGGAGCCTCCGGCCTCATGTCCCCGTACCCGAAACAGACCGCATACAGCGGCCTGTATCCGTCCGGGACTCCGAGTTCTTTTGCATATTCATCTGCCTTTGACGTTGTGAATATCAATCGTGCCATGCCGATTATTATCGACGACACGCCGAGCGATTGTGCGGCAAGGCACATATTCTGCACGGCATACCCGCAGTTGGATTCTGTCCAGATGTCTTTTGCGTCGCCGCTTATCAGAACAACGGTGGGCGCGTCGTAGAACATGCTGAAATCCTCCCTACCGCCGTTCCTGTCCTTATATCTCGATACAGATTCCTTTGGCAGGTTCTCTTTGATCTTTGTGTTCATCCAGTCGATCAGTTCCGCATTCTGTATCACTGTGAAATGCCAATCCTGCGCGTTCATTGCGCTGGGTGCGTTAAGCCCGCAGTCAATGATTACTTTCAGTTCCTTATCTGTTACCTGCCGCGGTTTGTACTTTCGGACGCTTCTGCGCTCCATTATGGATCTGATAGTATCGTTCGGATAATCTGTCATGCCCTGTAAGACCCGCTTTTTGATTATATTACAGTTTGTATCATCTCCTCAGTGCCTGCCTGTCGGTCGCAACCGTATAATACAAAAAAGTACGATTAACAGACCATGCCCTCAACAGTGATAGTGAAAATGAATACCTGCGGCAAGACCCATAAGATCACGGTCAGCCTGAGAGACGACGGAGATCTTGACGTAAAGATCGTATCCGACTGCAAACACGTTCAAGAATATGCGGAACTCCTTACAAAGGTCGGTATGTCTGACATAACCGACAGGCACGGAAGCAAAATACTTGACCCTGACATATGTACCTCGCTGTCGTTTCCTTGTCTTGTGCCGAGCGGCGTTCTGGATGCGGCGTGGATCGAAACGGAAATGCTGTCGAAGTCGCTTTGTAAAAGGGTGCGTCAGAACGAGGTCATCCTCGACCAGTTCGACACCGTTTGACCGCTCTGCCGGCACACATTCAGCTGTCTTTCGAAACATTATATTATAGCAAAGGCTATTTGGGCTGAGGCAGACGATGATAAGCAGAGATGAGGTTCTGGCAAACCTTGACAAATATGACATTAAAAAAACCAAGATAGGAGTTGTTGCATCGCATTCCGCACTGGATACCTGCGACGGGGCGATATCCGAAGGTTTCAACACCGTTGCTGTCTGCCAGAAAGGAAGGGAGAAGACCTTCGCCAACTATTTCAGGACCCAGCGCGATGCTTCCGGCAATGTTCAAAGGGGAGTCATCGACGAGATCGTCCTTGTGGACAAGTTCAAAGACACCGTACTTCCGAAGGTTCAGAATTCTCTGATGAAGAACAACGTGCTTTTCGTACCGAACAGATCGTTCGTGTCGTATTGCGGCATTGACGCGGTCGAAGATGACTTCAAGGTCCCGATCGTCGGAAGCAGGAACCTCCTCAGATCCGAGGACCGTGGCGGCGAGAGAGACTATTATTGGATACTTGAGAAGGCGGGCCTTCCGTTCCCGAAGAAGGTCAATAGGCCCGAGGACATAGACAGCCTCACCATAATTAAAGTGCACCATAAAGTGAAGAAGCTCGAAAGAGGATTCTTCACTGCGAAGGATTATGATCAGTTCGTCGAAAAATCGACAGAACTTATCAAACAAGGCGTTATCGAAGAGGATTTCCTCAAAGAAGCAAGAATGGAGCAGTACATCATCGGCCCCGTTTTCAATCTGGATTTCTTCCGTTCCCCCCTTGAGAAGAAAGGAGAACAACTCGAACTCCTGGGAGTGGATTGGAGGTTCGAAACTTCCCTTGACGGGTACTGCAGGCTCCCTGGGAAACAGCAGGTAGAGCTGGAGAACGATGGAATAATCCCGGAATACACAGTGTGCGGCCACAACTCGGCCACTCTCAGAGAATCTTTGCTGGATAATGCGTTCGAGATGGCTGAAAAGTACATTGCGGCGACGAAGAAATACTACAATCCGGGCGTTATCGGCCCATTCTGTTTGCAAACGTGCGTGGACAAAGACCTTAACTTCTACATTTACGATGTTGCCCCCCGCATAGGCGGAGGCACCAACGTTCATATGTCCGTCGGACATCCTTACGGCAACGCCCTGTGGAGAAAGGAGATGAGCACGGGAAGGAGACTTTCCATGGAGATAAGAAGAGCGATCGAACAGGAACGCATTGATGAGATCATTACATAAGGTGAGTAAATGAACAAAAATAAGACACTATTGGCTCTTGCCTTCGTCATTCTGGCAGTTGCGCCGATGAGTATAATTCTCATCGGTGAGCAGTCGAATGCATACGTGAGCATGAGCGATGACTCGGCCAGAGTATGGGGGGAGGGGTTCACCACCAACGGCAACGGAACGCTCCACGTAATATTGAAGAATAATGACGAATTCAACAATTCTGAACAGATAACGCTATCCGTCCATGATAAAACAATAGACGGCCCCGTACTTGCGACCAGTTCACCGGTAATAGTGCCTGCCGGCGGCACCTATGAAGTACAGATCAGTTTCAATATCGGCTCTGCCGGAGAACACAGTCTGGCAGTGACCGGTGAACCTGCAAATCAATTCCCTGTCGACGGTCAGGGTAACCATGCCAACTTCATCTCTACGGTATCGGTGACTGTAAAGGAATCTATTCTCAGCAAGCCGACAACGTACATAGCGATCGCAGTGGTTGCCATCTTGATAGCCATCGCCGTCTTCATGCATATGCGCAACACGCCTGCGAAGAAACCGGACACAACATTCACTGAACTTGAAGAACAGAAGAGGGCTTCAAAAGGTGGAGCGGACAGCGCTCCGAAGACATCTGCGACGGAAAAGAAAAGATACGATAAAGCTTCTACAACAGAACCGCCCAAGGCCACGCCCAAAGAAAAAGCAAAGCCTGCTGCGGAAGAGAAGAAGTCTCCAAAGGAGAAGACTCAGCCCAAAGAGAGCACAAAACCTGCTCAGGAAGAGAAGAAAGCGACCACTTTCACCGAGCTTGAGAAGGAAAAATCCAGCAAGAAGGACGCAGTAACCAACAAGGAGTCCTCCTCTTCCGAAGAGCCGAAGAAGCTCAAGTACGTGAGCTCCAGAAGGAAATAAACACTGCCTTGAGCGCACGGGGATGTGCGCTCCGGCATATTCACTTTTTTCAAAGTTTCAATTTCGGATCCTTAAGGTCGATGAGAGCCACCTCTCTCCTGTCCATAAAGAACCCTATCTTTTTGTGAAGCATTATCGATGGGGCGTTCCCCGTCTGCAGCATGCTGTGAGCCGCCTCGGCGCCCATCTCCCGACCATTTTTCAGAACTTCCCTTAACAGTTTGTATCCGATCGCATTCCTTCTTACATATGGGTGTACGCCCATGTTCTCGATCCAAACAAGTTTGTTCACATCAAAGATGTGCTCCAGCATTTTTGCGAATATGAAGCCGTATATCTCTCCGTCCTCTTCGGCGACAAAGCTTAATCCGCTCTCTAAATATGAAGCAAAATGATTCCTGCTGCTTGCACCGAGGTTGTCCTTCCATTCTTTGGGGAGATCCTCCCACTTATTCTCGATAGTATCCGCAAAATACTCTTTTATGCATGATATCTCAAGCGCTCTTACCTTCTCTATATCTTTCAGTTTTAACTGGCGGATCTCCATTACATCTCCTCCGGACAATCTATACCGAGGGTCTCCAGAACATTCCTCAGGACGGTCCTGGTACATTCGACCAGAGTAAGCCTCGGATCTCTGTTCTCGTCGGAAGCGAGTACCGGCACCATCGCATAGAACTGGTTGAACGCCGACGCGACCTCATGACCGTATGCCGGCAGAATATGAACGCGCTTCTCCTCTCCCGCTTCCCTTATCACTCTGCCGAACTTAGATAGTACCTTGATAAGCGCTTTCTCATATTCGTCGGTGAACATCGCAGGGTCTGTGCAGTGCGCATACTCTCCTGCCTTCTTCAGCATGCTGCAGGCTCTCGCATGAACATACTGGATATACGGCCCGCTGTTGCCGTCGAAGTTAAGCGCCTCGTCCCATTTGAAGACCAATTGTTTCTCCGGATGGACCCTGACGATGTTATATCTTATTGCTCCTATACCGACCTTTCTTGCTATGGCGGCCATCTCTTCTTTGGACAGGTCGCTGCGTCTTGATCTTATTTCATTCATCGCGCGGCTGACGGCCTCATCGATCAGATCGTCCAGATAGACAACGACCCCTTTCCTCGTGGACATCTTCCCTTCAGGGAGAGATACGAATGAGTAGAACATCGCCTCCGGGATCTTTTTGCTGCCCATTATCTCCAAAGCGGAACAGAGCTGCTTAGAGCCGAGCTTCTGATCCTCGCCCAGAACGTCTATCGCCTTGTCGGCCCTCTTGAATTTATCCAAATGATATGCCAGATCGCGTGTTGTGTAAAGGGTAGTCCCGTCCGACCTTGTGAAAGTGAATTTTGTGTTCTTCCCCTGTATCCCGAAGTCTTTGAGGTCTATGTACCAGGCACCGTCCTCCGTCTGCCCGGAGTATTTTGATCCCTTGAGCTTATTGACAACGTCCTTCGCAGAACCGTCCAGTATGAAATCGGACTCCCATGTGTATCTGTCCATTTCGACGTTTATATCGGAAAGGGTCTCCTTGAGACCGTTGAGCATCGCCTCGGCTGTCCTTCTGACGCCGCTTATGATCTTGCTGTCGCCTGCTTCGAACTTTCTGAGCATCTCTGCAATCTGTTCTTTCACATCATCGTTCTCTTCCATCAACTTGTTGGCTTCGCGGTAATATGCAACGAGCTTATGGTCGGTCTTATCTCTTTCCTCTTCGGTGACCGACCCTTTGGGAACATTGCTGACCCCCCAGGACAGGATCACGACCTGCTTTCCTACATCGTTGACATAGTACTCGGTCTGAACATCATATCCGCATCTCTTCAAAGATCTGGCAAGCGTATCGCCGATGATGGGATTCCTGGCTCTTCCGACATGTATCGGTCCGGTGGGGTTCGTAGATGTGTGCTCGACGTTCACCTTTATGCCGTTCGACGGCATTGAACCATATGCTTCTCCCTCTGAGATTATTCCTTCAAGCGTCTCTTTGAAAAGTGCATTCTCGTCCATCATGAAGTTGATGTATCCGTTTACCGCTTTGACCGAAGATATCAGCCCTGAAGGTTTGATGTGGGCAACAAGTTTCTCTGCGATGCTCTTCGGGTCTGCCTTCAATTCTTTGGAAAAACTGAAACAAGGTACCGCCAGGTCCGCCATTTCCGAGACTTCTTTTATTATCTTCAGCTGGGATGAACCAATCTTCTTCAGAGCATTCTTTATTGCGGAATCCACTTCCTGCTCGAATCTCTGCCTGCTGTCCATGATCACCCCGTCCTGTATCTGAGAATGGCGGCGATGCCCCCGAACGCCTTTAACAGCATATCCCCTTCTTCGGAATCCCCCGATATCAGCTGCACTTTTGTGTTGTAACCTTCGGCGATCTCAAAGAAACTGTCGATCAGATCGGTCTGTTCAATGACTTTTGCGGGCTGGCTGCATTCAGGGCATAGGATCTTGTCCTCCGGATTATCCACCGTGACGACAGAACTGTGGCCCGAACCGCACTCCAACCTCACTCTGTATTTATTGAGCATTTCCGAAAGCAACAGGACGTCGATCGCGCCCGATTCCGCAGCCGTCCTTACGCTTTCCTCGCCGTATGCGGAAAGTCCCCCGTCCGGTTTCCTTATCTCTCTGAAGAGTCTCTGCATGTATTCTTTTTCGATAGTTAATTGAATATCTGTGAGGGCCTCTTTCGCATTTTCCACCAACTCCTTCAATCCGGATTCGTCTGTGTATCCCGTGTCGAAAAGTGTATTGACAACCTTCTTTCTGAGCTCGTGGTGAAGATAATCCTCCTTCACAAAAAAATCCTTGGTCGAGCCCGGGCCCCCGACCAGTATGCCCTGCAGTTCCGGCCTGTTCAGGAATACATCCGTCGCACTGTCTGCCACTTTTTTGTAGAACTCGTGTGCGGCTATCTCTATAAGCCGTTCAAAACGGACCGAGGATTGTCCTCCCTGGTGATGCTTGCTCGGAACCAGCGAATCAAAGTGCTTCAGGACTGTTATCTTACTTCCGGATAATAGTCCCAGCGTCGCTTCCTTCCTGTCGATCGTAATGAGCCCGAATGATTTTTTGTCCAGAAGCATTGCTTCCAGAGGCTCTGTGTAGAACTCCGAGTCACATCTGTATACGAAGGTGGTTATCTCTTCGGGCGGCTCGATAGTATATTGGACCATCCTCGTCTGGTCACCTGCGCGGGGGACCTCTCCGCAGAATATCGCCAATCCGTTCGGCGGCGCCGACTTATACGTTCTGAGTCTGGACATTATGGAGTCAATCGCGCTCGTAACATTCTTCATGGTCGATTTCGATTTGATGTTGGTCGCCTGCGACTGCTCCTCCCTGAGATACCCCATCACATCCGATATCAGTCTTGTACTGGGGATGTAGACCGATATCAATTCCGTACCTCTACCTCGGTATGATGTTATCTCCTGCATGGCCTTCTTGAAATCATATCTTGCCCTATCCAGAGCATTTGCGTCGCCCATTTCTTTCCACCAATAATATTTATCTCAATTGCGCATTCCTATAAAAGTATTGGCGATGAAGAAAGAAAAAGTGGTTGTGTCCATTGGCGGGTCGATCCTGATACCCGGCAATGACGATTCAAAATATATAGCAAAACTTGCCAGGATGTTAAAAGAGGCATCCGAGACCATGCAGATCGTCGTTGTCTGCGGCGGCGGGAAGATAGCCAGATATTATACCGAGACCTGCGGGGAGCTCGGCGGCACTACGTGCCAATGCGATCTGCTTGGAATAGGTGCAACGAGGCTTAACGCCCAGCTTTTGGCCACTTCCCTCGGAGATGTATCATCGATCGACATTCCGATGACCGCCGAGGCTGCCGCGGAACTATCTGCTCCCGACAACATCGTTGTGATGGGGGGGACCGAACCGGGACATACGACCGATGCGGTGGCTACCATGGTCGCCAGAGAGCTGCATGCGAAAAGAGTGGTCAACGCCACTTCCGTCAATGCCGTTTATTCCGACGATCCCAAAAAGGTCCCTTCCGCAAAAAGGTTCTCAAAACTTACGATAGGTGAACTCGGCGATCTTGTTTACAAAGAACACGGTGCCGGAAAATCAAGCGTATTCGATCCTCTGGGTATAAAGATCGCGAAGGAAGAGAAAATAGATATCCTGATCGTTGACGGAAGAGATCTGAGCGAACTCAGGAACGCTATCCTTGGTAAGAAGATAAACGGAACATACATCAATTCCCATTGATGTGTTCAAGGTTCGAAGAGGTTATCAGCTCGAATCCCGCGGATCTTATCAGCTCTGATATCCTTCTCTCTTCGGGCCCTTTCATGGACTTTCTGTGAATGTAAACGAGTTTGGTATCTGATGCGGAACAAGCATCTTTCACCATTCTGACTGTGTCCTCGTCGTCGCTTCCTTCTATTTGATAGTTCGGAAGCATATGGCCGAAGTTTATTTTGTACTCCAAAGCGACCTCTGTGAACCTCGGAGCATAGTGGCCCCCTCCCACGCCGACCGCTGTGCAGTAGTCGCGAGGCTCCATATCCAGAAGAACATCCGTGAGGATATCTGCCGCTCTTTCGTTCCCCCAATTCCTCCCATCACTTCCTATTTCAATGAAAAAAGTGGGCCTCTTCAACCAGGGTCCGTGGTGAGTGACCTCAAAACACACTTTGAAGCTTTCCAGATCATTATATCCGGCGATCCTTCTGAGTGCGTCGGTCATGAGAGCCGGATTCGCTCTGACAAGTGTCTTTTCTCTCCCGCCGAATTCGTTCTTGTGAAAATTGCCTATCGGATGTACGGTCAGTGCGGCCTCTCCGCTCGTTGCGGAATGTCTGGACATGAACACCACCTCGTCAATGGTAAGGTTGGCGTTGTCTATTCTATTATCGAGGTCCTCCAGCCGTATATGAAGGTCCGGAGTGGTCATCATTACTGTTCTTCCGTTGATGAGAAAACTATCATTTCCATGCATTCCGATGTCTTCCCAATCCCTCTTCCTGATCAGCTGGCTCTTCATATTAACGGAGGGTATATCGGTCTCGCAACAGACAAGCAGCCTCATTCTCTCGGTCATTTCGAACGTGTATCATCGGCAATGTTTGATAAGTTTTCCGATATCGGGCCTTATTGCAACGTGTGTTGCAGAACCCCGCACTGGATCAGAACATATGCTGTCGCCTTTTTTACAGTACCGAATCGCAAGCATGATATAAACCACCTTCATATTGGTGGCCGTGTCCATCGAAACCGCAACGATAAGGGAACGAACACTGCTCCACCTCAGCAGGTTCCCCCACATGAATCCAAGCGAGACGTTCAACATCCCGTTCGAACTTACTCAGGACGGCATAGCGAGAGTACTTGGGATCTCCCGCGCACATGCCTCTCTGGAGCTCAAAAAGCTGAAAGAAATAGGAATGATCGATGATTGGCGGGGCAGAGTAAAGGGCTCCGGGAACAAGAGGATCGTTTACTACCTTCTGCCTGACGGCGTAAGGGAGGCCGATCTTTTACGGAACAGGTTCGAAAAATCGGGCATCGCCGTCGAAGCTCTGCTGGATATGAAGAGATGCGACCCGGGGACAATGTGGGAGAACCTTAACCGGAAGGATAAGGAAAGCTTCGGAGTTGCATGTGTTTTCAGAATACCGATCCCAAGGAATGCCGTTCCGGAGACCACCTCTGGGGTCATACCCGTCGACCTTGAAATGAACATCAGCATAATTGATGATGTCCGCAATAAATACATCTCGCTGGCAGACCCCAATGATGTAAGATCGTGGCACGGCCGTGCGGCAGAGTGGTACATGGATCACAGAGAGGAAGAGATACAGGAAAGACTGTATCATCTGGTGAACGCCGGAAGGAGCACGGAGGCGTGCAGGTTCCTCATCAATGAAACAGAGAAGTTCCTTTTCAATCCGAACGAGGATCTGTTGGAAACGGTGAAGAAACTTGTCATTCTGCCGAAGCACACCGAAAAAATTTACAACATAAGAGCGAAGATCGCCTTGGCCTGTGAAGATACCGATGACGCAAAGATATGCGCAGATGTGCTTGCCGATTTCAAGACCAATGACGCGGATCTTATCATGGCCGAAGTGTACATGCTTTCCGGAGAGGTTGAGAAGGGATTCAAAATGGCAAAGACCATGTACGACAAGGACCCCTCGGCAAAGTCCGCGTTGATCGCCGCGCGGTGCCTGTTCAAAATGAAGAAACACGATGAGGCGGCCAGTTTCATCACATCGTCCTGCAATGCCCTTTCGGAGCAAAAAGACGCGAGCAGTATCGACGAGATACTGATACTGAGGGCGGGCATCGCATACGACCTCGGCAGGATCGATGAAACGCTGAGTTATCTGAACAAAGCGGAAAAGGTCTCCAGGAAAGAGTCGACCCAGGACAGGATAGCTTTCCTTGCGGGAAGCATAAAGGAAGGTATGAAGGTCAACTTCTACTGATCAGAATACAGTGTTCTTTTTGAGATCGTCCATATCGGAGATGTAAAGATCACGTATGTCCGTGATGTTCCATTTCAGCATAGCCAGTCTCTCAAAGCCGAATCCCCAGGCAAGCACCGGATACTTCACCCCGAATGGTTCCACGACCTCCGGTCTGAAAACTCCCGCCCCGCCGAGTTCCATCCATTTGCCGTTGAAGAACACTTCCAATTCAAGGGAGGGTTCGGTATACGGGAAGTATGCGGGCCTTATCCTGATCTGATCGAACCCCATGTTCGCGTAGAACTCTCTTATCATCGAGACAAGCATATCGAAGTTGCCGTTCTCGTCGATCACTATGCCCTCGATCTGCGTGAACTCCGGAAGATGTGTGGAATCTATCGATTCGTTCCTGAAGATCCTGGATATCGAGAACGCCTTCTGCGGCGCGTCCGGGTGCTCGGCGACATATCTGATGCTGCTTACCGTGCTGTGGGTCCTGAGCAGTGCCGCTTCTGCTTTTTCGCGGCTCCATTCTCCGCCCCATCCGGTCGACCCCGTGTCCCCGCCGTTCTCATGTATATCCCTCACTTTCTGAACAAGTGCTTCATCCTCAAGATCTATTTTATCGGGTATATCGAGATAGAATGTATCTTGAAGATCCCTCGCGGGGTGGTCCTGCGGCGTGAACAGAACGTCGAGGTTCCAGAATGCCGGCTGCACATAATCGGAAGACATCTCTACGAACCCTCTGCTGGCGAACAGCTGCCTTATCTCGTCGCCCAGTCTCGTGAGCGGGTGTTTCTTTGCGGGGGTGACGGTGGGTGCGAATGCTCCCACATCATACTTCCTGAAGTTAACGTTCTTCCATTCCCCGCTCTGAACGAGACGGTCCGTAATATCGGTGACCTCCTCTTTCAACACCAGTCCTTGTGAAATGACCCTTTTTCCGTCCTCGGTAAGCTCCATCGTCCTTTGTGTGACGATCTTATCTTTGATCAGGCCTTGTCTTCCTTTAAGGTCCTTTATGATCTTCGGGTCCGCATCCTTTTCGCTTATGGGTGATGATGCCATCTGCTCAAGGAGGACCTCATCGCTCATTTTTGACCCCAATAGGGCGGTAAGCCCGTTGGCCGTAAGAGAAACGATGTTGAATATACCGTCGTACGAAATATTGACGAGGCCTTTCCTCTTAAGCCACCCGATCGCGATCTTATCTTCGCCGTTCGGCATTTTGTCGGCGAGACCGCCCATTCCGATCTCTCCGCCGCTTTCATTGATTATCGATAGTGCGCGCCTCTCCGGCAACCCTCTCTCCAATATTCCTTTGTCGGTCAGCTCGAAATATTTTTCGGTTCTTTCCTCTATTTTAACGAGTCCCTTGAATTCAAGCCGCTTCGCGGCACCCATCACATCGACCTCAAGGTTGAATTTTCCTATTTTTATCAATTCTGCGGGAGAGGCGGCGCCATTGATTTCGCCCAGGGCGATCAACAATTTTGTCTCATTGTAACTTAAACCTTCGACAATGTCTGAGACCATGATATCACCACTTGAATCCGTCGAACGTCATGCTGTCGACCACTTCTTTCGCCTCTTCCCTCTTAGCCTGATGCTCTTCCAAGAACACATTGATCTTCTCGGTGAGCATCTGCTTGCATTCGCCGCAGAGTATCTCGCCTTTTTTACATTTATCGACGAGATCGTTCACCTTCTTGTCATCCTTCTCGAAGAGATAGAAATTATACTTGAACACGGCGCAGACCTCCGGGTTGCCGCCTTTCACCCTTTGCTCTTCGACAGAAACACAACCTCCGGTGAATGCTCTGCCGACCTTCTTCTTCACGTTCTTGGGGGAGTCTGTTGTGTAGATCGTTGCCATCTCGTCGGAAGAGGACATCTTGTCACCGCCTCCCAGACCGGGGAACATCTTACAGTAAAGCATTGTTGGTTTAGGATAGTTCAGACCGGGAGCGGCATCCCTTGCCACCCTGAAGTGCGGGTCCTGATCTATTCCGCATGGTATCAGGCAGGGTATCTGTTTCCCTGCTCTTTCCGAGGGAAGGAACGCCGGTGCAGCCTGGATCGTTGTGAAGAATATCGACCCGATGTTGGTGGAGTTATCGAACCCGAACACTGCTTTGGCGGTGGAGAACGTTACCTTTTTTGCCACTTTCAATGCGATAGGATACAGTTCCTTTATGTTCTCTGTATCGAGTATGATCTTTGTCTTTTCCGGGTCGAATCCCAGTGCGACAAAGTCCAACGCGTTCTCGTATGCCAGCGCCCTTGTGTCTTTTAACGTAAGGTCTTTGAAAAGGAACTTCTCGTCGTCCGTCATCTGGAACAGCATGTCCGCTTCGAATACATCTTGGACCCATTTATTGAATATCCACGGCATAATATGTCCCAAGTGGGTGTGCCCGGACGGACCCCTTCCCGTGTACAAGAAGAACTTATTCCCTTTGTCATAGTCGTCCAGAAGCTTTCCGAAGTCCCTGTGGGTATAGAATATCCCCCTTTTCAGCATCGGGTGGATCTCACCGTATTTAGCGATCCTTTTCATCAGTGCATCATCGATGGGCGTGGTGCCGAACCTCTGCATAAGGACCTCATAATCTATGTCCCCGGTTACCTCCCACGGTGTGACCTTGAAATCGTCTGCCATATCTGACCGTATGGTGGAAGTAGAGCATTATCTTTAATCTTTCTTAGGAAGGATGATCTTTTTACGGTCACTTGTGGGAATAAGATAATGGTATATCAGAGGTATTTGCCGAGACCCAGTTGTTCCATCCAGTATTTGAGGTATGTTACCTTCTCATACGTTACCCACGCACGGACCGTCATACCGTTGGAAAGGTTTACCTTACCGCCCTTGGAATCCTGTATATAATCGGCATCGAAACTCACTTTGACCCTGAAGTATGCACCACCCTCTTGGGTGATGGCATCACTTGAGATGCTCTCCACCGTACCGTTAATAGATCCATATTCTGTCTGTGCCAGTCCATCAATTGTGAAGTTACACTCCTGACCCACGTCTATCAACGCTCTCTGCGCCGCTGTTATGTACAGGTCAACATATCGATCGGCAATGGGGTTGCTTACGCTCCCGATCATACTCCCGGCCTGCAACGTCATACCTGTCTTTATGAAATTAAAATGCCGGCAAGGTATGTCGAGCTGTCGGAAGACTAGATGGAATATAAAGGTGGATTCTTTTGGATACCGATTTGCGCTGCGATATCTGCAGCATGCACAGTTGTGGGCGTAGTAGCTACAGTCGCTAATGCGGCAGGGTTAATTTCAGATAAAACTGCTAACTCCATACAGGCGGTTACAACCGTTGTCGGTGTCGCAACGGGTATTGCAAGTGGCGTTGGTACGCTTTGGACATCCACGGCAACAACGGCCACCAAAGTATTGGCAAAGGCTACATACAACGTTGCAGTTAGTCCTGGAGTGAACATCGTAACATATCCACTCACTTAAATTACATAAACATCTTTTTTATTTTTGATAACATGAAAAGAACAAAAAAAGTATGGATAGCAACAATCGCTGTGTGCCTTTCAATCTCTCTGTTTGGCATATTTGAGAGGAACAGATATGTTTTGATCTCTGCCTCTGTTCTGTTCTTCATGCTGTCTTCATATATTTTAACCAATAATGTCAATGACGATCTGAACAAAAATAGAGCAACAGCTGCATTTTATTCAGTCTATGTTCCCGGGGCGGGACACTTCTACCTCCGCCAATATCGGAGCGGTTCACTGTTTCTTACTGCTTATGTCCTGCTGATTGGTAATTTCTCTTTACTCGCAGTATTTCCCTCAGACAGTAATGCAATAGCCGTATTTTCCTCATTTTTTGCACTATTATTGAGTATGTTCGCTCTTTCAATAATAGATACGGAATATGCGTGCAATAGCCTCGGTATGCCATACAGTGGAAACCCATATGAGGTTAAAATCGAAAAATATTCTCGCGCCTACGCTTCATCAGTATTATTCCCATTTGCAATTGTGATAGCAGTATTTCTTGGGACCACATTACTAAAAATAAACATTAATACGGATGTTTGGTTGGTGATTTTTGTTCTGTGGGCAATTGCATTAGCAATTAGCATTACATGGATCATAAAGAGAAGAAATGTTACGACCGAATAAGTTAAAAAGAATACTGATTCAAAGGTTATGATTTCACGACCCCTGCAATTCGAAACTTCGTGCCAAGCGCATCTAATCCTTTTCTGACTTTTTATTCGTAGTTCTGGAAACAGATTTTGTTATCTCACGGCCGTAGAATGAGCATATGCTTGCAATGCAAGCGGCTCCGCAGTCGGAAGAATCGTGTTGCTGTATGTGAGGGAACTTCACACAAAACAATAGAGTAAACGAAATAAAACAATATGTGAATATCCGGCATAATGGAGATAAGCATTATAGGACTCATGAAGAGCGCGCACATAGCAACATTGGGTATGCTTGTCCTTTTTATTGTAGTAATCCCGCCATTTACAATGGCTATACCGACCGTCGCTTTCGCGATGATTGGGTTTGCGTGGATGATGTTTGTTCATTTCCTGATGAATTTTCCTATTATATCGGAAAAAGAAATGCTTCTATATTCGGAATCGGAGTCCGAAGAGTTCATAAATCTAAAGCTAAAAGCAACAGTCAAATTATTGGTCATTGGAACCGTTCTCACAGTCTTGCTTTTTATAGTATTTTCAAGCATTGCTTATATTGACACTGAATCGGCAATACCTCGTATCGATGCGGTTAGTGCTTTTGTGCTATTCTCTGCAACCTTTATGCCGTTCATTCCCGCAACACTTTCTTTGATGAGTGCGTCATACACTTATGACGCAAAGAATATGGGGATATTGACCATATTCTTGGTCGTTTTATTATGGGTATTGGTTGTGGTGCCACTACTTAACTCTGGCCTGATGTCTGACAGCTTCATACCGGAAGTGCCGTCTTTGAACACATTCTCATATGTGATAGTTGGGGTCGCAGTTATGGTCGTGTCAATATTACTATCAACCATACTGTTAAAAAACATCAAGAGGGCTTTCAAGATACATGTTTTTGAATATGGATATCATCTCTAATCGATATCCCTTGCTCAATGAGTAAATTAAAAACATCCACAAATACAGCGTCGATCACTGTCGCAGACAAGATCTTGCCGTCGAATCCACTGTTGTGGAGGTTCAAATACAGCAAAGGTCGTTTCAATACTTGCTGGCCCCGACAGGAAGTAAATAAAAAGGGCTCTTGCTGAAAGTGAGTGGTGTCGGGGCATTATCAATCTTTCTGAAAATATCTATCTCAGACCGCATCCGCAATGAGTCCTTCCTTTTTATTGTGGAACCTTCTGAAAACAAAAAGATATACCCATACCGCGGCGATGAACATCAATGCACCTGTGATCAGGAGCACTGTCGGTATCCCGAATGCGGCTGACACCTGTCCGCCGAAGACCGCGCCTCCGAATATTCCCAGATACTGCGCCGACATAGTGAATCCGAATATCCTGCCCACATGTGCCTCCGGCGTGATCTTCCTGACCAAAGTTATCACTGCGGGAGTGAGCCCCCCTAAGGTTATGCCAAGCAGGAATCTCCATCCCATCAATTCCCATGGCGTATGAACAAATGCCTGCGGGATGAAGAACAGCCCGGCAGTTATCAAAGAGACCAACAGGACCTTGTGCGCACCTCTTCTGTCGGAGATCCTTCCAAGCCACGATGCGGAGATCACATTCCCCACGCCGGAAGCGGAGAAGGCCAACCCGGATATAAGTGCCAGATGTGTAAGATCAACGGTCATGTCCTTGATATATATCGTGATTATCGGCTCGATCGAGTACAGTCCCAGCATTATCACAAAGAATGTCACGCACAATACCGCTGTAAGCCTCTTCTCGGGAATGACCTTCCACACTTCCTTCATCTTTTCGTTCTTCTTTTCCGGCGGAACGAAATTCTCCTTTACAAAGAACAATGTCAGCAGGAATGCGATGAACATGAACGACCCCGTGATAAAGAACACCGGCGGCAGCCCGAATGTATCGCCGATGAAACCGCCGATTATCGGACCGAGCAGCGAGCCTGCCACATTCGAGGTGGCCAGCGTGCCCAGGGCGAATCCCGCATTCCCTTTGTCGACCTGAGTTGCGATCAGCGTATTGCATGCTGTGATGTACCCAGAGATGGTCCCCAAAAGCACCCTCAGGAGTATCAGCACGGTCACATTAGGCGCGAATCCCATCAGGGCCACCACGACAGCCATTCCGAGACTTGCGCGGAGAAGCATCGGCTTTCTTCCGTATTTGTCTGCCGCACTCCCCCATATCGGAGAGAATATCGCCGCGACAACGAAGGTCACACCGAATGCGATACCGGAGAGCTGATTTATCATTCCGTCGCCTGTGACACCCAGCTCTGTTATGTAAAGCGGCAGGATCGGAGCGATCTGGCTCATCCCGATACCGGTTGCGAACATACCCACCCAGCAAACTATCAGATTCCTTTTCCATAACGGCATCTGACCCTTTGCAGAGGGTATATCCGATCTTGCATCTTCTTTTCTTTTTGTGCTGAGCATCTATAAACTTCGCTGTCCTCGGTCGAGTGCTGCCGGCAGAGTATGCTAAGCCGGCGTTGCCAGCATGCTAATATCGAGAGAAAATAAATAACCGATGCATACGGAACCGCTTTAATCTTTGAGTTCAATGTGGTCATCATGTGGAAGATACTCGGCATGGATGCGATCTACATCGACATACCTTATGCCACCAAGAACAGGCTTATGGAGCTGGCCGGTGACGGTGACAAAGAGAAGAAATTCAAAGAGTTCATGGAACAGTCCGAGATAATGTTCCTTATCAACGGCGAAACAGAGGAGAGTTCATTTTTCATCACCGTCCCGGACGAACTGACCCCCGATGACATACAGCTTATGGCCGATGTGATCTTGGAGATAGCTAAGACCATCGAATTCCCATTCATATCCGCATCAGACCGGGAGCAGAGGTATAAGGTGATCATCAACAACAACAAAGAGCCGGAACTGATAGGTCTTAACAAGACCCCGGGAATGTCCTCTGTCGAAGTGTTCAAACCCATCATCAGAGCTCTGGACGGCAGAGGCAGAGCGAACGCGGAACCGAGAGGCCATTACAAGTGAGATCACAGCTTGCCTGCGGGCAGCGTGAGCTTCCCGAAGTCCGTCTTATCCCTTCTCGGAGTGCCCGGCACATCATCCCATGATAATTCCTTCTCTCCGGACTCGAGTCCGACGAAGACCGGTACAGGCCGGAACATCTTCCACTTTGAAATGATATCGTTTATCGTAGCCGCTTCGAATACCCAGTAATACAGGATCGAGACAGCTGCCACTATCGCCACTATCATCACCGCAGACAGAAGGATATAGAATCCCACCGTCCAGATACTGGATGTGTTGATCGCCACCAGCACGAATGCCAACGCCGCGATGACGGGTGCCGCCATCCTTTGAAGCGTTGCGCGTATCCCGTTATAGATCTTGAAATCCCTGTAATTGGTCTCTATCCTTACGTTAAGCGATCTGAATATCGACCACGGCATCACTAATACCGGGATGTAAAGGATCAGCGTGAACATCAGTAGCGGGACAGATGCCTCTACGCTCAGATCCATGAACGTCGGGTTCATCGATATGTATATCCAGATGAACAATCCGACCATCATTCCCAGAGTTATCGAACTCCTGACCTCCTTCCAAGGGATCTTTGTCCTGTTCAACTCATAGTCCATTGTGATATTCCTTGTGTCCAGGTCCTCCGGGACGTTGAACAGGAAAGCGACCGCTTTGTCACCGAACGTGAGTTTGTCTTTCACGTTCACGTATTCTATCGTACGGAGCACATGGTAGAATATCGCCCTCTGAATTGCATCGACCACCGCAACTACGCCGGATGCGCCGATGACAAGGAAAAGCATCAGGAATATCAGCGTTCTGGGTATATCGAGGAACCACAGGACGACCGCCGCAGCGACGAGTATCAGCAGCACCCAATACTTAGACTTTATACAGAAGATAAGACCGCATACCAGGAACGGAAGAGCGATGAACGGCATCAGCTCATACATCTGGTAGCTGCTGTTGTTCTCCTCATAAATTACAAAGATCAAAGAAATTGCAAAGGAGATCAATGCGGCGGTTATTATCACTTTGTCAAAGACCCTCAGCAGGGATATCCCCTCCGGAAGCTGATCCTTCCAGAAATCACCGTTCCTTCCTTTTTCGATGCGGAGGTTCATGGCTTTTCCATCCGAATGTCTAAGCTGACTGTCGCTCTGTCTCCGGGATATATCCCGATCACTATCCCCATCTCTTTGTTCTCATCCGTCGGGATCGGTCCCAGGGTCCCTTCCCTGACCGCTTGTTTATGGAAGACCGACGAGCCTTTTTCATTTGCGACGGCCACATCGACAGGAACACCGTCGGCCACTACCTTGATATTGATGACTTTTCTTTTTTTGACCTTGAAAGGAAATGATTGGACGTTTTTATAGAACCCTTCGGCTGAGATGTCGAACTCTCCCAGCTTGAATCCTTCGATATTGAGGACCTGTTCCCCATCCTTGAACATTGCCATCGATCATGGAATGTGATGGCAGTTAATAGGTATTTTCATTCCGGAATGACGGTCACTGAACGAACGGTTCCTGAAGCTCTTCGATGTCCGTAGAGAATCTCCACATCTTCGGATAATGTCCGCGCTCCATGAACACCCTCTTTACGTCCACGGCTTTCCCCTGGTCTGATTCCATTATCTTCGCCGAGGACATATTCATCTTTCCGATGGCGATCAGTTCTCCTCTCGCCGTCATCAACGCAACGAGGGCATTCTTTCTGATGTCCTCGTCCAACATGTGTATACCTTTGATCGTGAGGTCCGCTCCGTGGCATATAGCATCGACGGCGGTCGGTTTGACGATTATCTTAGGGAGAGGTTCGACGAGCACTTCCATCGGCAGCAAAAGGCTCCTGAGCCATTTCTCTCTGCCCATCTGCTGCCAGAATATGTATGCGTCGGTCATATCCTGAAGCGTGGCGGCGGAATCCTCCCTCATTATCCCCGAGCGGGTACGTCTCAGCTCCGTCATGTTCGCACCGCATCCCAGCGCTTCTCCCACGTCTGTGCAAATAGTGCGTATATACGTTCCGGCATCGCACGCCACTCTGAACAGCACCTCGCGCCCCTCGATCTCCAATATCTCCAATTCGCTGACCGTCCTTATCCTGAGCTGCCTTTTGACCGCGGACCTCACCGGAGGCATTTGGTATATCTTGCCTACGAATTTTCCCATCACTTTGATTATCTTCTCTTTCTTGACATCTTTATGAAGGATCATCCTGCAGACATATTCTTTGTCCGATGAAAGAACGATATCAGTCAAACGAACGGCTTTTCCGAGACACAACGGAAGAACGCCGCTTACATATGGATCGAGTGTGCCGCCGTGGCTTATCGCCTCTACGTGAAGAGCATCCCTTGCCCATGCCGTTACCTGATGCGATGTCGGACCCGCGGGTTTGTCCAGAGCTATCACTCCTCCCCTCAATAATTCGCCTACCGAGCGGTCCGATGGTCTTTTGCCCCATTTATCGGGCAATGTGTTCGCATCTTTTATCAGCAAGTGCCTTCCTCTATTCCTTTGAGGATCGTTTCCACGACCTGATCCGGATCCAGATCGTCCGTGTTCACTATCAGATCATAAACGCTTATGTCCTCTATATCGATATCGTAGTACATCTTGTAACGTTTTGCCTCGGATGATTGTCTTTCGAGGGTGTGGCTGTATACCTCGTCATACGACTCCCCGTCCCGTATCCCCACTCTGTTTATCCTGACCATGAGACTCGCTTCCAGGTATACTCTGAATGCGGGTATGTGGTTCTGAGTGAGCATGTGCGCCGCCAATCTGGATTCTAAAATGATATCGGAGTTCTCCCTTGCGATGTCGAGGATCATCCCGTCGATCGTCCTATCGATGGATGGATCCTTCTCGGCAAGTTCGCCGAACTCCGCAAGGGTCATTCCCCTTTCTTTTGCAAGTTGGCGGAAGAATTCCCCGAAGACCACTGCCTTGAGGCCGAGCGCCTCGGAGAGTTTTTTGCAAGCGGTCGTCTTTCCTGATCCGGGAGGGCCGCTTATGGTAATCCTCATACCATTCAGCTCTGTTTCTCTATTGCATCAAGTTCCTTCAAACGCTTTTTGAGCATGAAGTATCTTACCAATCTGTTCTCCAGCTGTCCGATCGGCAGGCTGAGCATTGTATAGATGATCATCCACATCGGAAGGATCCACAACCTGTCGATGAGGTCCGTTGTGATATTCCACGGCATGTTGATCACTGTTCCCGTGTGAACGAATGCATCGCCGACCTGCGTAACGAACAGACCGCCCATGTTAAAGTTAAAGAACCACCCGAGATCCCCGTGGTATTGCGAGGGAATATAATACGGGTCGCATAGGAAGAATCCCACCCACGCATATATCGGCATGATGATGATCATCGTTATCGGCATGAACTTCATCATTTGAGACTGCGTCTCCATCGATTTCGCCATGATCTTCGGCTGCTCTTCCTGAAGCTTCTTCAGTTTGTACAGGTTGTTCTCCAGCCTTGCCTGCCTCATCTCTTTGTTGAACTCGCTCTGGATCTTCTGATTCCTTGCCTGTGAAACGAAATCCGTCATATACGTTCTTATGATCGTACTCAGAGTTATCATGATCAGTCCGGCGATGATGAGGGTCACCACGGGGTGATTACCGTTGAGTCCAAAGGCGGGTTCGAACGCAAAGTTCAGGGCCTGACCGATCTGCGCCCTCCACATCATGGAGACGAGCATGACCACAAGCATGCCGGCCATGCCGATCATCATGCCTTTCGACATCAGGGGACCCATGGCGCTCTGCATGTTCTGTTGAGCTTGTTTCGCCGCCTGAGGGGATCCGGGGTTCGGCATTCCTTAATCCTCTCCGCCGAAGAACCCTCTCATTATGGGGTTCATCTCCATCATCTGCTCGCGTCCTATCGCTTCGTAGAGGTGTATCAGGATACCCACCGAAAGCAGCAGACCGGTACCGGTCGCATGACCCGTCGTACCTATCATATCCGCTCCCGCGGCCAATGCACCTATCAGAGCTCCCGACAGTATCGTGATCGTCGGTATGTATCTTTCCAACACCCTCTTCAAAACTCTCGGGTCCCTGCGGAATCCGGGTATCTGCATACCGCTCTTCTGTATTTGGCGTGCAACGGCATCCGGTCCCAAGTTCGTGGTCTGCACCCAGAACTTTGCGAACATTATCGAACCCATTATCATTACAGTTCCGAAGATCACCACGTGTCCGAGGTTCTGTACGACAGAGTGTCCGTTGCCGTAGCCGGCAGGATCCAATATAGGCATCAGCCACCCCGTTATACCGGATGGATTGGACAGATACCAAGCTATACCTCCGGCCGCAGTGGTGCTTCCTTCGGGGAAGTAACCTATCACACCGTTACCCCCTAAGAGGGGGATGCTGCTGAGGAAATCGTTGCTGTACAAAAGCAAAGCGACCATGCTCACGTTCGCAAGTAATGCAGACATCAATATCACGGGGATATTGCTTGAATACATCAGTTTGATCGGATATCTGCCTCTCGCGCCTCTCACATTACCGTGAGACAGCGGCAGTTCTATCCTGGTTGACTCTAAATATACCACTATCAGGAATATCAGCACCGTGCCTACCAGCGCGATCATGGGGTTGGGTTCCCCCAGGAAGATCACCTCGTAGCCGCCGTTCGCCATATCGGCGGAGTTCGTGTTCATTAACACATATATTGCTTTCGGTATGGTACCCGCGGGCAGATTCGACATGCTCATCTCGACACCCGATTTCACAGGGTACCAGTTCAGAGCTCCCGTGAAGACGGATTGCGCAACACCCGCCGCTATGAACAGCGATATACCGCTGCCTATTCCCCATTTGGATACCACTTCGTCGAACAGGAACACTATATACGAACCTACACAAAGCTGTAATATTATCAGCAGCTTCGCGCCCATCGGCCCGAATGACGATTCGAAGTTGGCCGAAGGTACCAGGAATCCAAAGACCTGCGGTACCGACTCGACCAGGATCATTACTATCACAAGCAGTTTCAGCACCGACTGATAACACGCTTTATCCTTATTGCTGGTCAGATCGAGCTTTATTATCTTGGCTCCTACGAACAGCTGCATTATGATCGAGGCTGTGACTATGGGGCCTATTCCCAATTGTAAGATCGTTCCCGACGCTCCGGCCATTATGGTCCTGTACTGTGAGAACAGGTCCAGAGATTTGGTCTGATCAAGTCCGTATACGAATACATTGGTCATTACGAAGTATAGGACCAATATCACTATGACCCACATCATTTTGGTCCTGAAGTGCACGTGGCCTTCAGGGCGCTTCACAGAGGGGAGCCTGTCGCTTATCGGTTTGACCTTATACAACAAGCTTGGCGTTTCTTCCATCCCGATTTCTCCTCGATATTATCATTCCGCTATGTTTCCGCCTGCTGCCTCGATCTTCTCGCGGGCCTTTGCCGAAACTTGTGCGACAGTCACCTTGACGGGGACCGCTATGCTGCCGTTCCCGAGCAACTTGTCGATACCTGCATCTGTGAGGTTGATATTATAGGTATCTCCCTCTTTGACCGCAAACCCCATGGAAACGAACCTCTCGATCTGTTCCTCAAGCTCGCTTACATTGATCGTACAGTTGGCCTTGACGACGCACTGCGGCCTTTTGAACCCGTGCCTTCCGAAGTGGTCTCTGTCGTATTTGAGCATGTATATCTTGCCTGTCTTAGACAGACCCGCCTGTCCGCGTCCGCCGATGAGTCCTCCTCCGCGGCCGGCTTTCTTCCCACGTCCGTGGGTCCTTGATCCTCTCATCTTCTTTGTTCTGCTTGGCATGTGTTCACCTCACAGCATCCTGTTGATGAGGTCGTTGATCTCTTTGCCCCTGTAGCCGAGCGCTCCGCCGTTCCGGAATGGACGTTTGTTGCCCTCGTAGCCTTTTATCGGGGGGTGCAGGCGGAAGACAGGTTTTGCGTCCTCCACATCCCTCATCTTATAGTCGTTCTCAATCATGGCCTTTGCAAGTTCCTCGACGCTTCCGAAGGATGTGTTCTCTTTCAGATAATCGTCGGTTATGTCCTTGTCGCCGGTCAGCTTGCCGCGCGTCTTTATCATTGCGACAAGCGTCTCCTCTTCGATCTCGCCCCATGTGCAGTAATCTTTTACGACCTGCAGCATCCCTTTTGTGGATGGGTTCTCAGGAACTATGACACAGTGGTTGACCCTGTTAAGGCCCATGAGTCCCATTGTGTACTTTATGTCCTTGTTGACATCGGGCTGTCCGCGTACGCGCACCACAGCATATGCCATGTTCACTCCTCCTTGGGTTCGACATCGGTCTCGGATATCCTTATCCCGACCGGTCCGGGCACGATCTTGAGCCTTGAGGCCTGTTCTTCGGTGACCCTCATCTTGGCCGTCATCTTAAGGGCTTCGAACGTGGCCATCGCATAATTGACCTTGGTCTTTGTGTTGCCTGTCGCGAAACCCCATGCGTCCTGCACTCCGGCAAGCGTCAGAAGCTTCTTTGCGACGTCTCCGACCGCGAGCGAGATGCCGCGCGGTGCGGGTTTAAGGTAAACGGTGACTGAGCCTGTGCGTCCGATGACCTCGAAGGGAAGCGTGTGCGGCTGTCCGCATCCGCATTCCCATGATCCGCATCCCCTTTTCACTTCGATGATGTTGAGCTTTGCGTTGTCGATGGCTTTTTTGATAGACGGTCCGACCTCTTTTCCTTTTGCCCTTCCGATGCCGATGTATCCGTCGCCGTTCCCCACGATGCAGGTGACCGCGAATCTCACTCTTCTTCCGGAGTCGGTCATCCTCTGGACCATGTTGAGGTCTATGACCTCGTCCTGCAGGTCCGGCAGGAGTATGTCCACTATCTCGGCCTCACGGAGAGGCAGCCTTGATTCCAATGCGGCGCTCATGGTAGTGATCTCGCCGTTCAGGACCATCTGTCCCAATCTTGTCTTCGGGATCCATTCCATTTTAATCAGCCTCCATCTTCTTCTTGACACTCTTGATCGCGGCCTCTATGCCGCCGTCGATGTGCTTTCCATTGATGCGGTCCTTTGTCGGGACGATATCCTTGCTGTGAGGCACTTCCAATCCCGCATCGGTCATTCCCTTCACCGTAGCGAACAATACGCCGCCGTGCTTCGGGTTCTGCATACCTATATCCAGAACGGCATACTCGATGCCGTTCTTCAACGCTCTCTTGCCCGCAAGGTATCCCACAAGGTACGCAGCGGGGATCGAGGAGCACGAATACTCCCATCCCATCTTGCGCAGCTCTTTGGTCGTTGCCGCGGCTCTGACAATATCTCCGCCCATGTCGAAATCGACGAATTGAACGGTAACGTTCCTGTTGGACCTTCTTACCACTGCCCTGGACTCTCCGCTCCTTAGGAGCCTCTTCCTGGCGTAATAGTCGGTACGGTATTCCCTTCTCCTTCTGAACGCAACTTTATATCTTGGTCCTGTCGCCATTACTTTTCCTCCTCTTTCAGGTGGCCTGCGGAGATCATGTGCTGTTTAAGGTTCCTGCGGGATTTGTAAACTCCTCCCTTGGCCCTTCTGTAATAGAACCTGTAGATGGACGGAGTTATCTTACCGTCTGCCCTAAGGGTCTTCAGCTCGTCGCGGATGGGCCTTATGGTGGCTATCCACCTGCGCTTGTCGGGAACGCGTGCGTTTGCTGTTCCTTTCCTGCTGCCCGGACCCTTCCTCTTTCCGCTTGCCTTCTGTTCGGCTGCATGCCTTATTCTTCCTCTGGACGTTCCCTGTTTGGGTTTCGCCTTTATCAATCCTGAATCGACTGCTGTGCGTATGTCCGAGCGTGTGATGCAGTCCTCGATCTCATCGAGTTTGTCCGGATTCATCCAGACCCTGTTCTCACCGCACTTTAGGACATCGGCGGCCATTCTCCTCTGGTTCCTGAGATCCATGCTCACACCATCCTGTTAAGGACCCTTATTCCGAGTTCGGCGGCGCGGTCCTCAATGGCCATTCTCTTCTTCGTTCCGACGGTGCCGCCTATGCGTACCGCCTGTACCTTCGGGTCGATATCCTCAAGGTTGTCCACATTGTGGACGAGCACTTCTTCGAAGCCCGACGGGTGAAGTCCCCTTACGGACGCCGGACCTCTGAATCCTATGTCGACTATCGGTCCGCGTCTCTTGAGCCTTCTCTTCATCTTGGAGTGTATGCCTTTCGGTTTCCTCCATTTCTCTCCGAGCATGGCGTATCTGTGCCACTCCTGCCTCTTGAAAGCGGGTCTGCGGCCGGATATGATCGCTCTCTTTGCCAATCCCTCGGCCGTCTCGTCGCTGAGCTCGGGCTTCGCCTTGACGACGTACGCCCCGCTCTCCACGACCTCCGACTCTGCTTCCGGCTCATCGACTATCTCGACGTCCTTCTTCTTGGCATCTGCCTTGGGTTCCGCTTTCGCTTCATCCTTGAACAACTCTTTCCAGTGCTCTACCGTTTTCGGTCCGACCCCCGACAGGGTCTTTATTATCTTTTTTGCCCCGGCCTCGTCGAAAACGGCTTCCTTGAGCTCTGACACGGACCTGATTCCGATCTGTTCCAGTTCAGATATGTTCTCTTCTTTAAATCCGGGAAGGTCATTAAGTGTCTTTATGCTCATTCTTTCACCTTGTGCGATTTGTGGGTAATGTATATCCCGTCCTGGAAGATCCTCTTATCGAATCCTAACCTGGATGTTGCTTTCTCAAGGTTCGCGGCGGTCTGTCCGCAAGCCTCTATATCAATTCCCTCGACAGTGACATCTGCGCCGCTGATCTTGACCTTGCATCCGCCTACGATGTCGGCGTATCTCGGGTCATGACCTCCAAGATAGTTGTTTATCTCCACGCGGTTATCTTTGACTGCCACTTTCATCGGGAAGTGTGAGAACACTATCTTGAGCGTGTATGTGTAGCCGTCCGTGACCCCTTTGAACATGTTCCTCAAGTGGGCCGCGAAGGTCCCCACCATCGCTTTGTCCTTTGTCCTCGGATATTCGCAGCTTACGCTGACCTCTCCTTCTCCGATGGCAATAATAACGTGGGGGTACGCAAAGTTTCTGCTCAATTCTCCCTTCGGTCCTTTGACCTTTACGGTGTCTCCCTGTTTAGAGATCGACACACCACCGGGGATGGCGATGGTTCTTTCGATTTTCCCTGCTATTGTCATCTTTATTCCTCAGTATATGTACGCTAATAATTTTCCGCCTATGCCAAGCTCTTTGGCATGGTCGTGGGTGATAACTCCGGCCGTGGTCGTCAGAATGAGCACTCCGAAATCCTGGGCAGGGAGATACCTTGCCTCGAACCTCTCGATATCATGTACTTTGACCGAATACCTGGGTTTTATCACACCGCAGTTGTTTATGGCTCCTTCCATCATCACACGGAACTTGCCTGCCTTGCCGTCCTCGATGTACTCGAATTGGTTGATGTATCCGTGGTCCTGCATAACCTTCAGCACGCGGCCGATGAGTTTTGAGGAGGGTTGGATCATGCATTCGCTCTTTCCATCGCTTGCTGCATTTTTCATGACGCACATCGCGTCGTTAAGTGGATCGCTCTGCATTTTTTCACCTCACGAATATTTCTTGAATCCCAGTTCCGGGGCCATTTCCCTGAAACATTGGCGGCAGAGGTGCATTCCGTATCTTCTTATGATGCCTCTTCTGCGTCCGCAGCGGGTGCATCCCACCAATCTACCGAATTTCTTCTTTGGTTTCACTCAACCACCTCTATCTCATAGTTCTCTTTCATGTATTGTATTGCCTCATCGCGCTGGACGCGGTGGTGCTTGGGTATCTTTCTTCTGAGAAGCGCCCTTTGGGTGATCCTGTTGCCTGTCCTTCTCAGGACGACGTTGACATCCATTCCGAATATCCCTATCTCGGGGTCGTATTTCATCCCCTCAAAATCGGTGTAATCGGATATCCCGAAGGACATGTTCCCTTCTTTGTCGAAGGAGTACTCGTATATCTTTCTCTCTCTGATGGGCAGCGCCCTCTCCAAGAAGTTATTCGCCGCATCTCCTCTGAGGGTGACCTTGCATCCGAGAGGCATTCCGACGCGTATACCCAGATCCCTGTTGACAGCTTTGGATATCGTCTGTACCGACTTCTGGCCGGTGACCATTTCCAGGACCTTCTGGGCCTTTGCGAGCCTCTCTCCGGCCTCTCCGACGCCGATGTTGACCGTCACTTTTTCAATGTGTATATCTCTCATCGCGTTCATTCGGATGCCTCCGGGAGTTTTATCTCCGGCCTCGACGAGCCGATTATGAATGCGTTCTTCCTGACAGTCTCGATGCCGCTGCTGAATCTTACGACATCGTCGGCGGATCCTTTGACCTCCACCCGCTTCTCGATGGTCTCGACCTTACCAGCCAGAGCACCGTTTATGATCAGCGCCGCCGCGCCTGGCGCCAGGGGGAAACTTCCGAGTATCTTTTGGTCGACGACATCTATCTTAAGCGTGTCGCCAGTCTTGTACTTGTTCTTGTCAAGGACTATGTTCCTTCCTCCGCTGAGGTTGAGCTGGATCTTTCCTCCGCTGATCTTGGTCTTGTTCTCGATCCTGCAGAGTTTCCATGTGGCCTCGTCCGCGGATATCGGCACCAACGTCAGTTTTCCTTTGTCGGTCAGCAACATGCGGTAGTTGAGGTCCATCTTTGGTACGGATATTGTATCCATGACGCCTACCGGCGCTTTCGGGTTCTTTACAGGGGTGCCGTCCACGAGCATCTCGCGGTTGCCGATGATCCTTTTTGCCTCCCTTCCGGTGTCGCAAGCTTTTATCATGTCCCTGAGCACCATCGCCGCAGGCATGCTGCTTTCGATCGAGTGTGCTCCGGGGGACGGTTTGGTCGCCCAGACGTGCGCCTTCCTCTTAAGAGGCCATGTCGCCGGTGCGGCTAATCTCTTCATGTGGTCGCTCATTGTTCAGCCTCCTTCTTTTTTGAAAGCGAGTCGATCCTCCACTGATCCTCCGTGTTGAGTTTGGTTATGATCAGGTTGGATGCGTGTATCGGGCGCACGATGGCTGTCCCGTCCGCTTGGTTTATTGTCACTCCTTCGACAGAGACGCGGCCGGTGTTAACGAACACTTCCAGTACCTTCGCCTCTGTTCCGCGCACATCCTCGTCGCCGCGTATTATGGCGACTGTGTCGCCCTTGCATACCCTCGCGGTGCGTACTCCGTACTGCGAGCGGAGTTCGTTGCTGAGGTGCGCCGAGAGCATCTTCCTCTTAACGTGCAAGGGGGCATTGGCCTGTGTTTTTCTCTGTACTCTTGCTTTGCTGCTTGCCATTTTTTCACCTCACACTATCGTGTTCGCGGTGGCTGCGATACGCGGCCACCTGTCGGCGGCCTCCCTCGCAACCGGTCCTTTTATGTCTGTACCTTTCGTCTCGCCTGTGTCTGTTACGATAACGGCCGCATTGTCCTCGAAGAACACCATTGTGCCATCCGCACGCCTTGTGGGGCGCTTCTGTCTGACTATCACCGCGAATACGACCTGCTTTCTCATTGCCGGCGTACCTTTCTTGACCGATGCTATCACCATATCGCCCAGCGCCGCAGAGGGGACCCTTCTGGCCACGCCGTGGTATCTGGGGACGGTTATTATCTCGATCTCTTTTGCGCCGCTGTTGTCGATCACGTTAAGGCGCGATCCGTTCAGGAGTCCTCTTGTCTGTGTTCCGGATATTCCTTTCATTTCAGATTCACTCCTTCTTCTCTATGACCACGAAAGACACGGTCTTAGAGATCGGGCGGCACTCCATGATCCTAACGCGGTCCCCGACCTTGAGCCCAAGGCAGGGAGATGCGTGAGCGTGGTACCTGGCGGATCTTTTCTCATATCTCTCGTATTTTTTCTGATATCTCAAATAATTGCGTTCAACTACGACTGTTTTGCTCATCCTGACGGTCGCAACCACTCCGTCTAAGATCTGGCCTCTGACCGAGAGACTGCCGTGGAATGGGCAGTTCGGGTCGCTGCATTCAGCTTTGGGAGGGACCACGTCGATTCCGATGTTTTTAACTTTTGCTGTCATTTTGATTCACCTAACCTTTTTTATTCGGTCTTCTGGTCGGTGCTGTATCTCTATACCTTTTATGTCGGTGTGTTTGCCTTCATTGATGAACCTGAATTCGTTGCCTGCTTTCGGTACCGTTCTTTCGGTCCCGGACGACGATATGATGAATGTGTTCTTTGTTTCGTCCACCACTTTCCCGGAAATGCCCGAGTACGGTGCCGACAACACTGCCACATCCAATCCTATGAATTCCGATCTCATGAAATCACTCCTGTTCATTTATCTCACTTCTGTGCGGAAACCCATTTCTTCCAGCACGGCTTTCACTTTCTTTTTGTGATCTCCCTGAAGTTCGATGCGTCCGTCTTTGTATGCTCCTCCGGCGGCGCATTTTACCTTCAGTTGTTTGGCCAGATCCTCGATGTTGATGTCATTCTCATCTATTCCGTCGATGACCGTGACCATTTTGCCGTATCTTCTGCTGTCAACGGATATCCTTACCATCTGTTGCTCACGTGCGATCTCCTCGCACATGCAGAGCTCCTTAGGCAATCCACATACCTGACATATCTCGGCCATCAGATCTTTTCCTCCTCGTTCTGAATAGTCAGGATACGTGCGATGTTCGTCCTTATCGCGCGGATAAGGCCGGGGTTGGAGGGTGCACCGCCCATTGCGGATACTCCCCTCTCGTGCATGAGGTCGTTGCGCAGCTCTTTGAGCTTCTCGTTGCGTTCCTCTGTACTCATTTCCCTTATCTCAGCTGTCCTTAACAGTGCCATTACTCGCCCTCCTTCTTTGCCTTGGGCGCTTTAGGCGGCCTCTGTTCTCTCGGTTTCTGCGAGTTGGGCGACCTCTGTCTGGGCTTCTGCGATCTGGGCTTCTGCTCTCTGAGTACCCTCTGGGGCCTCTGTTCCGCAGACTCCGGTGCGCTCTCTGCGACGGGTTCGGGCACCGGCTCGGGTGCCATGCCGCCGAACAGGTCAGGCAGTTTGGCCGCCGCCTCTGTCTTGTTCAGTATGTTTGTGTCCGCCGGAAGTTTTGCGTCAGGCCTCATGATCTCGACGGTCACACCGATGATACCCATCTTCAGCTGAGCGACGGCATATCCGCGCTCGATGAAGAGTGTTTTCGGTTCGCCGCAGAACTTGATGTATCCTTCTTTGAACTTCTCGGTCCTCTTCCTTTGTCCGGTAAGTTTCCCGGCGATTATTATATGGCAACCGCGTGCGCCCGCATCCATGACCCTGCGGACAGTGGAGTGCCCCGCTCTGCGGAAGTGCCAGCCCCTCTCAAGAGAGAAGGCCAGTTTCTCTGCCATTATCTGTGCGTTGAGGCTTGCGTTCTGGACCTCCTGAACCTCTATCTGAGGGTTCGGGAAGCCGTATCTCTCTTCGATGACCTGGGTCAGGTTCTTTATCGTCTGACCGCGCCTTCCGATGACCAGTCCGGGCCTCTCTGTTGTGAGTATGACGCGTGTTCCCATCGGTGTCCTCTGGATGTCAAGCCCTCCGAATCCGGCGCGGCTGACCTCCTTCATGAGGTACTCTTTGAGGAGAACCCTGCGTACATTCTCGGCAACGAATTTTCTTTCTGCCGCCATATTACTCGACCTCCTCTATTATTACCTCGATGTTCGCCGTCTCCTGGTTCCATTGAGTGGCCCTTCCCTGCGCCCTGGGCATGTGCCCGGGTATGGTCTGGCCCCTTGCTATGGAAATGGTGGAGATCGCCATGTTCGAAACGTCGAGTCCTTTGTACTCTGCGTTCGACATTGCGCTCCTTACCGTTGCCAGGATGGCCTTCGATGCTTTTACCGGATATCTTCCGGGGCCGATGCCTTTCTTGTGGGAGACGCGTTTCTTGTATCTCTTCAGTGGCACCGCTCTGTCCATCTCGATGACCTCCTCGAGCATCGTGACCGCTTTCTCGACCTTCATTCCGCGTATCATGCCTGCGACCTCGCGAGCGAACTTGGGCGAGATCGGCTGATCCTTTGCCAAGGCCTTCGCGGAGATGTCCGGGTCGGATACCGTTGTGTAACCTTTGTTTGTAGCCATACTTGACACCTCACTTCAGCGGCATGAACTTCGAGGATCTGGTCGCACCCACTCCGGGTCCGGAGTGCACGGGCGGCTTCCTCGTCATGATGAACTCTCCGAGGAAATGGCCGATCATTTCCGGCTTTATCTCGAACTCTTTGAATTCCTTTCCGTTGTATACGCTCACTTTCTTCCCAACGAATTGGGGTATTATCGGCAGGTCCCTGCGGTGCGTCCTGATCTTCTCCTCCGAACTCTTCAGCTTGTCGAACAGCAGCTGCTGTTCGTAGTTCAAGCCGCGGAGGTAAGTCCTCCTCGACCTTGAAGGGAGGATGCCGAGCACCTCGTCGAAGGACATTGCCAGCATCTCGTCCATCGTGAAACCGCGGTAGAGGAACTCTTTCTTCCTCTTCGCCTGTATCGCCGACGCCTTCTTTCTGGACCTCCTCCTCGTAGCTTTTGCCGATCCCATAATCTTCTTTGCCATTCAGACTCACTTCCTCTTTTTCTTCGGAGCTATGAAACCCGCTTTCTGTCCCGGCGACGCGGTCCTCCTCTGGCAGTTCGGTCCTCCTACGTGGGGGTGGCTTCCTCCTCCGTGCGGGTGGTCGACTGCGTTCATCGCTACTCCTTTGACCCATTTGTTGGCGGTCGATCTTGACCTGAGCGTCAGGTAGTTCTTTCCTGCTTTGGCAAGTGGCTTATCGCCTCTTCCGCCGCCTGCAACTACACCGACGACCGCACGGCAGTTGGGGTTGAATTCTTTGTTCACGCCCGAGGGCATCATTATGACAACTTTCTCCCCTCTGCTGACGATGGTCGCCGAAGACCCTGCGGTCTTGACGAATTTGCCGCCGTCACCGGGTTTCGCCTCGATGTTGTGTATCGAGGTCCCTTCCGGTATGTTGTTCAAGCTTGTTATGTTCCCGGCGGCGATCTTGCTGCCGCCGACGGACACTTCCTGACCTACTTTGGTGCCTGCGACCGCAAGCTGGTAGTCCGTTACCCCATTGAAGTCGATGACGGCGAGAGGGCTTGTCCTCCCGGGTGCCTGTATCAGATCTTTAATGGTGCCCGCTCCCTCTGCGAATGCCGGGAGCCTTACATCGTCCACATGTCTGTGGCTCGGGGAGCGGTATTGCGATCCGCCTGTTCCCCTTCTCTGTGCTCTTAATCTCTTTCCCATTAGATCACCTCAGAACACTCCGACCCTCATCCCAACATCCTCCGCAGAGTATCCTTCCGCGAGTTTGATGATCGCATGCTTGCCGTCCTTCTGTATCTTGGTCCAAACGCGCTCGACCTTTACTTCAAAACGCTCTTCGAATGCCGCTTTGATGTCCTCTTTACGAGCCTGCCTGTGCACTATGAACTCTATCTTGTTGCCGTCGTTGAATTTCTGCGTCGGTGTTCCGGACAGAAGGTTCAGCGTCTTTTCTGTGACGTACGGTCTTATGAGTATGTCGCTCTGTTTCACAGCGTCCACTCTCCCATTTTCGCTATTGCGGATTCCGTATAGACAGTGAGCCTGCCCGCGTCCCCGCCGGGTGCAAGCACGCTTGCACTCAGTGATGCGACCGTCTGGACCTCCACTCCGGGAAGGTTCTTGGCTCCCTTGAACACGGGCGCACCCGCCTCTGATACCACTACCAGAATAGATACCGGGGTCCTGTATTTCCTGTTCCTCATCTTTCCGCGGCCGGCCCTTATCTTGGTGCCGTCCTTTGCCCTGTCTAGATCGTAACCGATCCCGATCGAGTCGAAAAGGCTGTTTATCTCTGATGTCGAGGCAATGTTCTGGAATTCGTCGTCGACCACGATCGGGAATGATATCGAATCATCGAACTCATGTCCGCGCTCCCTGACGCAGTCTGCGCAGCCGGTCGCCGCTATTGCGGAGAAGCGGGCCAGTTTCAGCTCTTTGTCGTTGACCTTCTGGTGCCAGATCCTCTCGGTTCTCGGGGGGTGGGCTCTCCTTCCGGATATGTTGTTGGGCGATTCCGTGGCCCTCTTTCCGGCTTTGATCCTCTGGACACGGGATACTCCTCTTCCTTTCCCCCATGTGCTTGTCGAGTGCCTCATTCCCGCGTGTTCGTTGGGTCCGTAGGGCTGCCTCTTGTTCGCCGCAGCCGCCAGGATCGCCTTTTTGATAACATCGGGCCTGTACTCGGACGAGAATACCGCCGGTACCTCTACGGTCCCGGAAACTTCTCCATTTACAGAATAAACGTTTGTTTGTGTCATACTTATGCCCCCTGCTTTGACTCGGTCGAAACGTATGTGACGTCTGCGACCGCTTGGTCGGCCTTCTTGGGTGCTCTCGCCGCATCCCTGAATCTTATCAATCTCTTTGTCGGCCCGGGTACGGATCCTTTGATCAGGACGTATGTGTTCCTGACCTCTCCGTAGTTAACGAATCCGCCCTTCGGGGTGATCTCCTTTCCGTCGAGTCCGACCTTCAGTATCTTCTTGTTGTACTCGGTCCTCTGGTGGTATCCCATCTGACCCGATGCGGGGACCGTGCTTCTTACGTAGCCGGGTCTCTTGGGTCCGAGGTTGCCGATGCCGCGGCGGTGCTTGCTGTTCTTGTGTGAAAGAAGCTTTACACCCCACCTCTTCGTTACACCCTGGAATCCTTTTCCTTTTGTAACGGCTATAACATCGATCAGCGCACCCTCTTTTGTGAAATCCGCGAGTGCCACCTCTTTCCCCAGGATCTTCTTTGCGTAAGCGACCCTCTCGTCCATCTTTCCGCCGCCGATCCTGAGCTCCATAAGCTCGGGAGTCTTCTTCGGAACTCCCGAGACCAACTTCGGCTGGGTGTAAGCGAGTACTCGTACATCTTCGATATCGAGTCCCTCGTATCTTCCGAAGGATGATTCGTCGTGGTTGGTGGGTACGTTCAGTCTCCTTGAGAGCAGGGGGTCGATCTCCTTTGACCAGACCTCTCCCGCCGTCTTGAGTCCCACGATGCTGCTTTCATAAAATCTCACTGCCGCTATCTTCATAGGCGGTACCTCAACTACTGTGACCGGTACCTGGACCTCCATTCCGGAGGTTGTGCTCTTGACCCTCTTGTCGACGACGAACGCATGCGTCATGCCGACCTTGTATCCCGCGAATCCCTGTATCTTCGGCGATCCGCTGATCTCCGGCCACGAGTCCAGCCTTGGTGTCTGCGACTTCGCTCTTTTCCTAGGGCCGAATGCCCTAGATCCTTTCTTTGGACGTCTTCTCTGTGACATTTATTCACATTTCCTGCGAGGGTGTCTTCGCTAACCTCGCGCTTTACCGACGAACGCGTCTTGACATCCGACCGTGACGCCATATTCGTCTCGAGAACTCTGTTGTGAGTTGAACGTGGGTTGCTCAAGGCATTGCCCGATGCGTCTGGTCGGACATACACATGTCCAATCTAAAAGTGGGATAATTCAGTTGTATATAAAGGCTACTGAAAAATCTGGCTTTTTCTCAAGGAAATGCTTATCCCTCTTCATTCATTTGTCTGCTTTCGCTCTGCTCCTTCTATCACTGATGGCAGCCTCCATAGCCCATAAAGAGGAACTTTTTTAACGACGCCTTCATCCTTCATCTCAAGCGATGCTATCACAGCGATGCGTGGTTTGAATTCTTTAATGTATTCCGCCATGCTCCGAGCAAGGGTTTTATGCCCTGATTTAACTTCTATGGGTACAACTTCCATGCCGCACTGTATGATGAAATCGACCTCTGCGTTTGCCTTTGATCTCCAATAGAACGGTGACTCTTTGTTCATTGAGATCAGTTCTGTCAGAACATAATTCTCCATGATGGCTCCTTTGAACTGCCCAAACTCCTCATTGGTCTCAAATTCAAAGAAAGAACGCAATCCTGACATCCTCCGCAAAATACCCACATCGGCCAGATAAAGCTTGAAACTCGTGTTGTCAGCAAACAATTGCAGCGGCTGCCTGGAGGGGTTTGCTCGCTTGACTTTGAAAACCAGACCTGCGTTGATCAGCCACTCAAGTGCGTCTTCGAGATCCCTTGCTCTCGCTCCTCCTCTGACATGCCCGAACATAAATTTGTTATTTTCCTTAGCCAGCTGTTCGGGAACTGAATCCCATATCAGGGTGAGTTTTTGCACAGATTCCGTTGCATGTTTGGCAAAGTCGTTCTCATAATCCACCATTATATTGTCAATGATTCTGTTAACTTCGTTTATGTCTTTCTTTTTAGTCCATGAACTTACCGCTGCCGGCATCCCGCCTATCGTTAGATAAATTCTCAGATGGAACTCCAACTTGGAAGCAAAGGGATGAAGGAATTCATCCATGGGGCACCTTTCATCGATCGCTTTTACCAGTTCGGCCTCACCGCTTGCCAACAGGTATTCTTTGAAGTTCATCGGACCCATCGTGATCCTATCAACCTTGCCGACGGGGAATGAATAGGGTTTGGACATCAGTACTCCCAGTAATGAACCGGCGCATGCGACATGATACTCAGGTGCCTCTTCGCAAAAGTACTTCAGGCTGGTCAGCGCCTTGCTGCAGAATTGGATCTCATCGAAAATGATCAGCGTGTCGCCGGGATCTATCTTTTTTTCCGAGAGTATTGCTAGCTGAGTTATAATTCGGCTTGTGTTAAGATTGGGTTCAAATATCTTTACCAACTCATCGTTCCCTTCAAAATTTAAGTAGACCACATTTTTGTAGTTCTTTTTGCCGAATTCTTCAAGAAGGAAAGTTTTACCGCATTGTCTAGGTCCCTCTACAATCAGCGGTTTTCTGCTTTCGTTGTTTTTCCAACTAAGCAACTCTTCGTAGGCAAGCCTGTACACAAGCTGTCATTGCGGTGGTACTTTAATATGTTTTTGCTGGACCACATTTTTTGACCCAAGAAAATAGGGTTTTAACACATTTTTTGACCCAAAAAAATGGGGTTTTAACACATTTTTTGACCAAAGAAAATGGACAGAAATGGAACAGAAAAAGATTCATCCTGAAAAAATAGAATGAACCTTTTTTTACCTCTTTGGGTCGATTTATCTATGAGGTCACTGTGTGTACTTTGACCTGTTTCCATCACTGTCCGATACTCGAATCTATCAATCTGTATTTGTAGAAAAAAGGCGTATTTCAGGGCTCGTTCGATGACAGAGCAGATTGATAGACACGCCTCCGTTCTTGATGCAAAAAAAAAGAATGTCGCGTGACAGTTTTGAACACCTGCCGGCGTGACTACCGGCAGGCGTTCTTTATTAAGGTTTGGGAATCTGTTTGTGTTGTCCGATTACGCTTTGGACCTCCTGTACAGCAGGAACGCTATCACCGCGATGATCACTATTATCACGATGATTATCGCTGCCCAGAGGAGGGCGTTGCTTCCTCCGACCACTCCGCTGTCGCTCGATTCGACCGTGAGCGTCAGGTCGGATGTTTCCGTCACTGTACACCGCAGTGAAGTGATACGTTCCGGGCGCGAAGCCGTTCACGTAGCTTTCCTTCAGTGTGATGACTGTGCTGCTGCTGCCTGCAACTGTATAGTTGCCGGCGGGGACTTCACTTCCGTTGTACATCAGACGCAGGAACTTGCTTTTGTCAACGTTGATCGTGAACGCACTGTCCCCGCTGCCGTTGTACGTCTTCGTCTGGCCGGGGTGTACTCATCCCTGCTTTTTCGATTACTTAGCTTAACATAAGTTTTGGAAGTTTGAATTGCAAATCATACAAAATTCTATTTGCAAACGTTACATTATTTTATTTGTAAATCCCACAAAATTCTATTTGCAAACGTTATAATATTTGTTTTGCATATCCTACAACATGAATGAGGAACAGTCGATGCTGGCAGATAGGATACGCAGCCTCTACCGTCCGAGGATAATCGACCCTATTATATCGGAAAAGCTCTCTGCTTTGGGGGGCGTGATGATAACCGGTCCAAAATCATGCGGTAAATCGTGGACAGGGTTCACTCATTCAAAGTCGGCTATATTCCTGGGAGAAGAAGAAGTGAACAGGTTTGCTTCATTGAATCCCCAGGTTGCACTTGAGGGGGAGCACCCTCACCTTGTGGATGAATGGCAGGATGTGCCTAAATTATTGGACATTGCGCGGAGGAACATTGATTTCAACAGCAAGAAGGGCATGTATATTTTCACCGGATCCACGACGCCTCCGCTTGAAAAGACATTCCACACAGGGATCGGAAGGTTCAGCAGTATTCAGATGCGGACGATGTCCCTCTTCGAATCCGGGGACAGCAACGGTTCGGTAAGTCTCTCTGAGGTATTTGAAAATGGGCGTATAAATGTTGCACATTCGAACCTCGATTATCAGAAAGCGGTCGGTCTGGTATGCAGAGGCGGCTGGCCGGGGGCATTAGGTGTCAATGAAACGGCAGCCATTGGTATCTCTTATGATTATTTCAGTTCGCTGACCTCTATGGACACATCCAGGGTAGACGGCAAGAAACGGAGTTCCACAACAATGGAACTTATACTCAGATCACTGGCCCGGAACAATGCCACCACGGCAAGCATCCCGACAATTGTTGCCGACATTCAGGGTGCCGGCGGAAAAATATCAGAAGGTACGGTACGAAGTTACATAGATGTTCTCAAAAGATTGTTCGTCATTGAAGAGCAGAATGCATGGCACCCCCACATACGTTCAAGAACACGCATACGCACATCCGGTGTGAGACATTTCTGCGATCCGTCTCTGGCAGCAGCTATCCTGGGAGCAAGACCGATCGTCTTACAAAAAGATACAAAAACAATGGGATCTCTGTTCGAAACTCTTTGTTACAGGGATCTGTCGGTCTATGCTTCAGGTATCGGCGGGCGCGTTTTTCATTACAGAGACGACTCCGATCTCGAAGTGGATGAGATCATACAATTGGAAGACGGCAGATGGGGAGCGGTCGAGGTCAAGCTCGGAACCTTTGAATTCGAAAAAGCCGCGGCCAATCTGATCCGAATGAAGAACAAGATGGTGGAAGCCGGTGCCGAAAAACCATCTTTTCTGATGATCGTGAGCGCTACGGGGAATGTGGCGCATACAAGGCCGGACGGAGTTATTGAAGCGCCGATAGACTGTCTGCGCCCGTGATCGCTTCGGACTTTGAAATTGCCGGATCACATTTTTCGACCCAAATAATTGGAATTATCACACATTTTTCGACCCAAATAATTGGAATTATCACACATTTTTAGACCCAAATAGAGACAATGAACACTCATGCCTGATTCAAACGGCCCTTCCGGCGTGAGTTTTCTCAACCTGAACGATAGAGTTCACAACATCAATCCATACAGATATCCTGAGCGGTACGGCCTGAAGCTTGCTCATATTGCGTAAAAAAGGAATATTTGGGGTTTTGAACACCTGCCGGCGTGACTACCGGCAGGTGTTCTTTGTTAAGGTTTGGGAATCTGTTTGTGTCGTCCGGTTACGCTTTAGACCTCCTGTACAACAGGAACGCTATCGCCGCGATGATCACTATTATCACGATGACGATCGCCACCCAGAGAAGGGTGTTGCTTCCTCCGCCGGGGTTGCCCGCGTCATCGTTGACCGTGAGCGTCAGGTCGGATGTTCCGTCAGTGTACACCGCTGTGGAGTGATACGTTCCGGGTCCGAAACCATTCACGTAACTTCACTTCAGCGTTATCGCCGTGTTGTCCGTGACGGCTTCCTAAAACTTTCTACTTTTACGATTATTGGATTTATGGCCGTCATCCCTCATCCTCAACGGCTCATAAATTCGTCTGTTGTCAGGAACTTCCATCCGAAATCACCGGATGTGGGAAAGCCTGTTTTATCATTGGTTATTATAAAATCCCCGGCATTATAGTATGACGCCACGATAGTATCGACCCAATCTATTTTCTTACAGATTTCGCACTGTGCATCCTTTCTTTCAGCCATGAGTTCGGCCGCAATACGCGCATTGTTCTTATCAAAACGCAGTACCTTTATGCTCAATGCGTTCAGCCATTCGTCCAATTCCTCTATCGAGTGATTTTTTTCTTTATGCTGGCGGCATATCTCCATATAAACGGTGGGAGGAATCAGTATGTCTCCGATATATCCTTTCAGCCAGTTTGTGAATTTTGTATCGCGTAAAGCGCATGTATCAAGAACGATTGAAGGTCTGGGCATTTCAGCCCCTTATACCGCCGGGACGGTCTTCACAGATAACTGGCATGAGGGCATCTATCTTGTCCATTCTTTTCTTTCTATCCTCTAACAGCAATGTTATTACTTTATCGCCGGGCATCTGGATGCAGAACCTGTACGCATAGTTCTGCAGGATGTGCTCGATCTTCATCGTTTCCCATGGGATCTCTTCCACCCATATGTTCAGGGTCTCTTTCGGAACATTCTCGTGACCTTTTTTGTTCATCCTTAGGTGATAACAGAAGAAGAACCAGAAAAGCTCCGCAAGATCGAACAGATCTTCTTCGGAGGCTTTGTTTTTCAATCCCATTCTGAAAACGGCCTCGAACTTGTCTTTCTCGTTAACGATGTGTTTAAATTCCTTTTTTGGGAATTCATCCATTGCGTTGTTGAACAGGCTGTCGATGTATGTCCATTTATTGTCCATTATCGACCTTTTACTCAGTGACTCTAAGGACTCCCGCAGTTTCCTGTATTCGTTTTGAAATTTGAAGGGGGCACCCTCGTAGACCTCGTCCTTTGCTGTCTCATGAGCCTCGGAACCGGAGTGTCTGACCATGAATTCGGCGATGTTTTTTCTTATGAGCGAAACAATCTTGTCATTGGGATCATAATTGGGGATGTCGCCTGCCCATCTTACAACTGTATATCTGGGAGTCACATGCTCCCAGGATGTGTAAGGGACGCAATGTGCGACAACGATGTCGCCCCATCTGTACCAATAGTGGGGTAAGCCTATGTCCTTTTCGGGCTTCAGTTCTCTGTTCAGCAGAGTAATGAACTTATTGTAAATGACGCCCGGAACCTCCCCTCTCCTTTCTTTTTTGTATTCCTCAAAGAACAGATAAGAAGCTATCTCGACATAATCGTTTCTTTTTACACTGTTCTTTGCCACATTACTGCCTCCTGCCGATACTGTTGTTTGATATGTATGTCTTTTATATTAATTTTGATGTGGTGATTTGACAGTGTTGATTATCGTCAGAAAATCGGAGCCGCTCAGCCCCGCTGCCTTTTTTACCATTCCGATTTGCACCGGTTCGCAAAGCCTATGATCATGTTGGATAACGAGGTCCCATCCGGGAATGCAAAGCCCGATCGGAAGAATCCTGAGATGCGGCAGGCCGCTGCAGATGCTGTTGAGAATTGTCGGGAGTGTGAAAAATAGAGTTTAGACACCTGCCGGCAATTATGCCGGCAGGTGTTCTTTGTTAAGGTTTGGGAATCTGTTTGTGTCGTCCGGTTACGACGCGTGAGACCTCCGGTACAACAGGAACGCTATCAGCGCGATTATCACGATGATGACGATGATGATCGCCACCCAGAGAAGGGTGTTGCTTCCTCCGCCGGGGCTGCCCTCATCACCGTTGACCGTCAGCTTAAGATCGGATGTTCCTCCGTCCGAGAATATCGCTGTGAAGTGATATGTTCCGGGATCGAAGGTCTTCACGTAGCTTTCCTTCAGTGTGACGACCGTGCTGCCGCTGCCGCCTGCGACTGTGTATTTTTCGGATGGGACTACGCTTCCGTTGTACATCAGACGCAGGAACTTACTGCTGTCGGCATTTATCGTGAACGCGCTGTCCCCGCTGCCGTCGTACGTATTCGTCTGGCCAGTGTAGGTTGTGCCGCCAGAGGCTGCCTTGACACTAACCGTCGCTGTTCCGTATATTGTGCTTTTATCCACAGACGCGGCCGTTATCGTCAGGGTCGCTGCGGTCTCATTCGCAGCCACGTTCAATACTCCGGAAGAAGATATCGTCGTCTCTGTGCTGTTGTTCCCTGATACGGACCATCTAACGATCTGCGACGGGTAGCCGCCGATTCCGGAAACGGTTGCGCTGAATTGTTTCGAAGCGCCCTTCTGAACATCTGCGGTCGGCGGATCCACCGTTACGGATAATATCGTGATCGTTCCTCCGCCTGTCCCGCCTCCGCCCCCGGCTTTGACCGTCAGCTTGAAGGTTATCGTTGCGGTCGTCGGAGAGGCGTTGCTTACCTTCAGGACAACAGGATATGTTCCCGCATTGAGTCCCGCGGCGATGTCAAGCGACTTTGTGGTGCCGTTCCAGGTTATCTTAGCGTCACCGCTGGTCTTGGTGACCGTCAAGGGCACTGTTCCCGTTATGGTGTAGGGTGCCGTCGATGTTGCGGCGTATCCGGCCGTCAACGTCATCGATGTCGGACCGGTTATGGTCGGAGCTATGGGAGCGGATGCGATCCATACCGTTGATGTTCCGTTGGTGTACGTGTCGTAGCCCGTCTTGGTGGTGGTCGCTTCCTTATCGGTCGCCGCCTTGATCGTTCCATCAACGTCGATGAAGTCGCCGCTTGCGGTGAGCTTGCTGTTAACGGTGACCGTTCCTCCGGTGTAAGCTGCGATACCCGCATATGTGCCGGTTGTGTCGTTCACGGTTATGTTGCCGTTCACAAGTATCTCCGCTCCGTCGCTCGCATACACGCCTCCGGTCGGCCAAGATGAATTAGAAGCGTAATCAACATCAACGTTCCCGGTCACTGTCACTTTCGCGCCTGCGTGCATTGCGAGTATGCCCACTGCAGAAGCCATTAAATCCCCGTTCAGAGTGACCTGTGCACCATCACCTGCGTAGATCCCTTCGTCCTGCGATGTTATTTTGCCTGTGACCGTTACGGTGGTGCCTGCGCCAGTGGCCTCTGTCCCTGCGGAATCTGCGTTCACATCGCCAGTGACCGTTACTGCTGCGCCGTCGTATGCGTTGATGCCGTAGGACGTCGCTGTCACGCTGCCTGTGACAGTGACCGTAGTGCCCGCGTCTCCGGCATTGATTCCATGGCCAGCTGCATCCACGTTGCCGGTGACCGTTACGGCTGCGCCGTCAAGAGCATCGATGCCGTCGTCCGTCGATGTCACGCTGCCCGTGACCGTTACGGTAGTGCCTGTGTTCACGGCATATATCCCTTGGTCATATGCGTTCAGATCGCCGATGACCGTTACGGCCGCGCCGTAGTTTGCATAGACACCGTAGCCGTTACTTGAGGTTATGTCGCCGGTTACCGTTACGGATGTGCCTGTGTTCTCGGCATCAATTCCACTAGAGTAGGCGTTCACGTTACCGTTGACCGTTACTGCTGGGCCGTCGATTGCATAGACACCGTTGCCGTTACTTGAGGTTATGTCGCCGGTTACCGTTACAGATGTGCCTGTGTTCTCGGCATAGATTCCATCACGGTAGGAATCCACATTGCCGGTGACGTTTACGGCCGCGCCGTCGTATGCATAGAGGCCTAAGCCGTCATTGCCGGTGGCGGATACGTTACCCGTGACAGTGACGGTGGTGCCTGTGCCACCGGCATTGATGCCAATGCTTAGCGAGCCGATGGCAGCGGATACATTGCCGGTGACGGACACGTTACCCGTGACAGTGACGGTGGATGCGTTCTCGGCATGGATGCCGAAGTTGCTATCGCCTGCCATGCTTACATCGCCCGTTACGGTGACGACGGAGTTGTCGGCATAGACCGCGCTGACACTCGCCGTGTATCCACTAGCGGAACTCAGCCCATCCCCTGTGATGTTACCGTTCACGGTGGCTGTCGAGCTATAGCATTGGATCGCCCAGTATGTGCTTGTGTATATGTCGCCGTTGATGACGATGGTGCTGTCCTCCACATCTATCGCGTCAAGTGCGGTTATGTTGCCGTTCACGGTGATGTCGGAGCCGTTGATCTCATAGATAACATATGCATCGGTGTCGCCGGCGTTTATATCGCCGTTCACTACAATCGTCGAATCGTCACAGTATATCGGGCTCGCCGCATTCATACCAGCATCTATTCCGGTGAGTTCGCATGAACTGCCGTTCAACGCATACAATCCTATTTCGTTGACGGCAACGACCTTGATCGATCCCGTGCCCGTGTATTTGATGACGGTACTGTAAAGAGAGAGCGCTGCGGTGCTGGAGTTGTCTGTGAACACCAGATTCTTCCCGTTAAGGTCGAAGGTGATGCTCCTGTCATATATGCTTGTGTCGAAATTGGTTATGTCAGCCAGCAGCTTGATGGTCGTGGGAGTGTTGGTCGTTATCGCGGCCAACGCATCGTCGAGCGTAGCGTACAGGGTTGAACCGATAGAGCATACCGGGTCCAACCACTTCGCGTAAAGCGTGATGTTCGATGTAACTGTGTCCGTGGAGAAGTCCCACAGGTTGGTGAATGTCGATTCCTTGTACCATCCGCCGAATATCTTGCCGCTTAGGGTGGGGTTTGTCGGCATCGTCACCGCGCCGCCGGAAGCGATCGTCTGCGACGAGATCGTGCCTGCACCGCCGGTGTCGAATGACACCGTGAAAATGGTGGCGACCGCAATTTTAACTGTGCCTGTCACACCGCTTGCGACACTGATGTTCGCCGGGCTGGACAGTAACGTGTCCGGAGCAACGGCGGTCGCATTCGTCAGCGACCACTGATAACCGCTTGCGGGGATCATGGTGAAGCTGTGCGTTTCCGCCGCGCCGCTGTTGTTCTTTACGTTCAGCGTCTGGTTGGTATCTGTGAATTTGACGGTGCCGGCGCCGCTGAGATAGAGACCGGTGCCGGTTGCGCCGCCGATCGCGTTGACCGTCACATTACCGCTCAGAGTGAGGATGTTGTTGGGAATGAGATGTATCCCATAACTTGTGCCGTTACCGGTGGCGGTAAGCGTGCTGCCGTTCGTGCTGGTGATCGTGAAGCCAGGACTGTTCGATGAGTCAATGCCATAATAGTTGGGGGCAGTGGCAGTGGAGGTGACGTTGGTGTTGATCGTGAGTACGGTGTTGCCTCCGACAGAGATCCCTTGTCCTCCCATCACAACGATGTTGCCTGTACCGTCAAACGTAAGATTGCCTGGTACGCTGATACCGGGCGCGCTGGACTCTCCGGTCCAGCCCTCGAATGTTACTGTCGCTCCGTTGTTAGTGATCTTTCCGTTTCCGTATCCATTTAGATAAATTGCCGGGCTGTTGTATGCCCTGCTCTTTATCGTTGTCGGGTTAGTAAGGTTAAGGATCAACGTGTTGTTGCCGGAGCCGTAGAAATATATGCCGAAACCGCGATTGCTGCCGTTTGAGCCTTGTATATTCGTGATAAGCGACCCCGAGATGGTAAGGGTCGCCCCGGACGGATTAACAACGATACCGCTGCCTTTCGAAACTGCGGCGGTCTGCGTGGTGAGGCTGCCGGTCCCGGTGATGTTGAATGCTGCTGCTGTGGTCAGCGTTAAGGCGCCGTTAGCGGGGCCGCTGTTATCGGTGCAGCTGACTGTCACCGAGGAGTTGACTGTCAGGTTCCCGGTGTGAAGTAAGATGCCTGCGCCGCCGCCCTGAACCGTAAGTGTGCCTGCGCCGTCGATCGTAAGGTCGCCGTTCGAATAGATCCCGGAATCACCTGCGGTCACCGCGATCAGTTCATTGGCGCCGATCAGAGCGATTTTGCCTTTCCACTGACTATAAGCATTAGTATTCGTCACACTGATCTTCAGGTTATTCAGAGTCACTGTATGAGTTGTTGTGTCAGCCGAACTTTCCCCGATCCATAAGTTGGAGTATGTCGTGCCCGGTGTGCCGATGACGGTAACGTTTGCATCAGCGGCGATATAGATTCCCGTCGATGCCGTCGGGCTTACGGACGAGAAGATGGTCATGACATCGTTGTTCGCAAGGTTGATCGTTGCGGTGTCGGCCCAGGTGTGGTTCGTGCTGTTGATCGAATAATCAAAGCCCGCCGGCGGGACCAGCTTTATCGTGCCTGTCGTGTTTGTCGTCACTACGACAATTAACGTAGAATCCGTCAGTGCGCCGCCCGTTAAGGCGCCGCCGGTGAGCGCCCATGTGGCTCCCGTCGGAGTTCCGGTCACCATAGTGAACGAATGGTTCTCAGGCGCTAACGAGTTGTTCGTCAGTTTGACGGTCGTGCCTATTCCCATGCTGAAGCTGTTGCTGTTGGGGACTGCGGGATATCCGCTGCCGGCCGTAATATTAAGCACGGCACCGTTGGTGAGGGTATTGGATGGCGACCTCATACCATGGCTGACACCGCTGCTGCTGGCGTTGATCGTCGTTCCGCTCACGGAAAGCAAACCGTCTACTTCGATGCCGACACCGGGTGCCGTAGCGGTGAACGCCCCTCCGCCCGAAATGTTCGCATCGTGTGAGCAATAGAATCCCATATCGTTACCCGTGAGATTGATGACTCCGTTGCAGGTTATATTCATATTACCAGCCGAATTATAATAGATCCCTCTGCCGTCTGGGCAGCTGGCTGTCAGCGATGCCCCGGCGCCCATATTGATGGTGGGTGCCGAACCGCCTACGTAGACTGCAGTGGCATTGTGAAGTGAGTTTACATTTGAGTTTGTGGCAGTGACATTCGCATTCCCAGATATATTCAGAGAAAGCCCATCTATCGCGCCGTATGAGACCGTGTTGTTTTTCAGTGTCAGCGTACCGCCGCTTGACGATGTGATGGACACAACAGATCCTGCCGCATTGGAGAATATGCAGCCGGCTGTGCTACTGTCGATCTCGTTGCTTCCTGTCAGGTTCAGTATGCCTTTTTTCGGAGCGTAACCGGTCCCTGGAGCAGTGAATTTCAAATTGCTGATGTTAACGTTATGGTTCGCTGTGTCCGCACCGTCCGCGATAGACAGATTATTGATCATTGTGCCGTCGCCGATGATCGTAACATTAGCGTTGACGGCGATCTGTATAGTTGTCGCAGATGCGGGCGACCCCGCTGCGCCCGCGATGGTCAGCGTATCGCCATCGTTCAGTGTTATTGTTGTTCCGAAATCAGTCCATGTGTGCCCGGGGCTTCCGTCTATGGTATAGCCCGTCCCCCCTTGTGACTGCGCGGACGACATCCCAATAAGAAGGATGACAAAAAGAGCCGCTGCAACCGTCAGAGATAAAATTTTCATCTGTTTTGTTATCGTAAAGATTCCCCACTATGTTTTGCCCCCTCGCTATATTTACTCATATCAAATTCGTACATTATATACTTGATTATATAAAGAAACTAATTCGGTCAAGTAATTCGATCCGGGCGGCTGTGTGCCCGTGTTCACGCTGGAACACATATCAAGGACGCGAACAAAAATGGACGTGCCTTTGGCAGCTTCAGAGTTTGCCTTCTTTGGCCTTTGCCTGAGCCCTCTTCATGCGCGCCTTGGTGTCGAATCCCGTCGCTCTCTCGACGAATTTGTTCAGCGTTCTCTTGCTGTCGAGTATGTCGGCATCGGACATCGCTCCGTCCTTGTTTGCAGTGACGACATCAAGCTTGTCCTTGCCGACGAGCTTTACGGTAATGGTCTCCAGCACACCGTACGAAGATACGAGTGCTCCTCCCTTCTTCGATACATTACCGAATATCTCCTTCATCATCTTCTCGAGGAGATCCCCTTCTATGTTCTTCAGCCAGCCTTTCTTAACGTCGTACTCAACCATCTCTTTCCCTTCCTAACGCAAGGTCGTTGTCGAACCCTCTTTCCAGGTCCGCCGCTGTACCTAATATCCTTTCCGAATCCAAATACGTTTGCCAATCTTTTACGCAGGCGCATTTTGTGTTGAGATCCTTTATGTTCTGCGAGAATGAGAATCTCTCGATCGAATCGAGCATCTCTTTGTCGCAGTTCCCGCAGTTGTGCACCCCCCTTGACGTCCCTCCTCCCGAAGGTGACGACATGAGCCTCGCATTGACATTGCCGGACGATCTCCTGAGGACCTCTGCGAGGGACCATATCCACGGCGCCCTGAGCTCTCCGGCCCTCCAGAGCCTCTCCGCATACGTCCCGCGCTGAACGTTGAGCGGGTTTATGGAAATCTCATCCGAGAATTCATCTGCGAACTTTACGGAACGGACGGCATCCTCTATCGCCGCGGACTCCGTCAGGAACGGCGGTTTGAGCAAGAGATACGTTCTGACCTTCAACCCCGCTTCTTTGATGAGCAGACCGGCTCTTCTGCTGTCCTCGGGAGTGAATCCTTTGTTTATCGAGATCTTGAGGATGTCGGGGTCTGAACTCTCAAGACCCAGAGCGATGGTTGCGGTCTTCGGCAGCGTCGCCAGGACATCCTTCTTTACGAACTCCGGACGGCTCTCGAACAGTATCCTTTCGCAGCCTGAGAACTCCTTCAATATCCTCTCCCTTATGGGGATCGGGATCTCTTTCTCATCGAGGAAGCTTCCGGAAGTGTATATCTTGACGAACGGCTCCCCTTTGTATTTCAATAATGCTTCATCGATCTGTTTGTTGAGATCGTCCTCTGTCACGACGTTGAGAGAAGCTTGCCTGTATCCGCACATTGTGCATCCGCCGGTCTTTGCCCAGCAGCAGCCGCTTGTGCGCATTATCATTACCATCGCATCGGATACTTTGCCGGAAACGAGATCTTTCTCTTTCCATGATGCCTCAAGATTGGCGGGCGATCTTTTTTCCTTCATGTTGCAGGCCTGCTTCTGGGATTGGTTATCCTTTATTAATCATTATCAGCAAAATGCCGCTGTGCACGGGGAGAATGAAAATAAAACACCTATATCTTCGAGAAAAGAAAGATAGTAAGTGGTTTTTGAAGATGTTTATAAGCGTTCTGAAGGCCGTCCCGGGATACCTTACTTTAGGGTCATCTCCCTCTGCTCTCTCCTGCTCTCCATCACTACGATCATCGGGAGGCCGGCGGCAATGTGTCCGTCCTTGGCAGCCATTGAGATGGTGACAGTGGCGTTCTTCTTCGCGGGTATCCTGAGCTTTCCTCTGGAGTTCGATGACTTTACGCCGTTCTTGGTCTTACCATCATCGTTGACGACCCCGTAGGTTATGGCCGCTTCCTTTACCGACTCTTCCCCTATCATCACCGTCAGGAACAGACCTGCTCTTATCCACAGCAGGAACAGCACCAGCAGGATCACGAGGATCAGTAAGCCGATGATCAGCCACGAGATAACGTTGCCGCTGATGACACCGGTATCGCCTGTCGTGAAGTACAGGTCGAGGTTCAGGGAAGCTCTGACGTCGCTGAAGGTCGTCTGTGATGTTGTCACTACGCTCGGAGTCTCCCACTTGGCGAATTGGTAACCGTCGGCTGCGAACGCTCTTACCACGACATTGTCGCCGACATGTAAGGTCACCGGGCCCGTGTATCTGGTGAAGCTTCCGCCGTTTATGCTGTATTCCTCGTATCCGTCTCCTTCCTTGATGTTGATCGTCAGAGTTATGTCGTTGGTATTCGTGTCGAATGCGCTCTTCACATCAATGGTGTGGTTGGACATCACATTGGGGAAGGTGTACGATCCGCTGTCGATCTCCGCCTGTGAAAGGGAGTACACGCCATCGATGATTACTTCAGTTATTATGTAGCCATCATTCGCCCTGAATGTGAACGACTTGCTGTCGCCTGCCTGAACTGTGACCCTTCCGCTTGGGTTTATGGTGGAACCTGAGTCGGCGGTAGCGGTGATGGTGTACACCTTCGACGTTACTGCGAAGTATGCCGTTACCGTACCGCTGTTACCCTGGACCAACAGATCGGTTATGGGTATGGTCAGCGGGTTGGTGTTGGTATAATATGGGTCACCTATGCAGTATTTGTCAAAGTGCATACCGACGGCCTTGGCTTCCGCGAAGAGTGTCACATTTGTAACCGTCTGGGCCACGTTGACATATCCGTTCCTGTACAGTATGCCATACACTACGCCGTCATCGCCGGTGATCTTTAAGGTTCCGGCTCTGTCAGGCTCGATGCCTACATCCACCCTGTAATACAGAGAGTCGTATGCAGACTTGTCGATGAAATACACTGTTACATCGATATCGTTCTTCAGCGGTGTCGTGAACGGGTTAGCGTAGCTTACAGGCAAGGCAGGGTCGCTCGTCACTTCGAACTTCTCGAACTGAGTCAGTGTGTCGATGGTGAAGGTGTTGCCTTCCGGATCCAAAGCGGTGAGGTCTACTGTAGCAGTTATCTTTGGCACGTTGACATATCCGCTCTTGTAGAGGATTCCGAACACATTGTCTGTGTTGCTGTCCGTTACCATTGTTGAACCGCTTCCGTCGTCTATGCCGCCCGGACCTGTAAGGGTTATGTTGACCCTGTTGTACTTTGTCGCGTAGTCGGTGGTCTTGATGAACTGAGCGAGGACCGTCATGTCCGCCGCGGTGTATCCCGTGGGGTTGGCGTAGCTCTTCGCTCCGGACTCTTCGAAGTATTCGAAGGTGTACGCATCTGTGCCGATGGTGCCGTCCGCCGCGCTGACACTGATCTTCACGACCGATATCGGCACGTTGACGTATCCGTCCTGGTACAGAGTTCCATAGACTGTGCCGTCGTCGCCGGTGATCGTCACGGACCCTGCCTCATCGGGCTGGATGTCCACGTTGATCTTGTGGTACTTTGTCGCGTAGTCGGTGGTCTTGATGAACTGAGCGAGGACCGTCATGTCCGCCGCGGTGTATCCCGTGGGGTTGGCGTAGCTCTTCGCTCCGGACTCTTCGAAGTATTCGAAGGTGTACGCATCTGTGCCGATGGTGCCGTCCGCCGCGCTGACACTGATCTTCACGACCGATATCGGCACGTTGACGTATCCGTCCTGGTACAGAGTTCCATAGACTGTGCCGTCGTCGCCGGTGATCGTCACGGACCCTGCCTCATCGGGCTGGATGTCCACGTTGATTCTATTGTACTCAGTCACAAAGTCTGTGGTGAGCATGAATGTCGCAGTGACGTCCAGGTTGTCCGCCACTACCATTGTCGGACTGGCATAGCTTGTGTCGTATGCTGTTCCGCCAACAGGTGTGATATCGAAGCATACGAAGGAGTATGTGGCTCCATCGGCTCCGGTCAGAGCAATATTGGCCATTGGTGTTGTTCCATCAGCATGCATCTTGGGGATACTGACTATTCCACTATTGTAGAGAGTTCCGTATATCGTTCCATCTCCATTTACTATTACTGTTCCATCTGAGATAGTTGGATCAAAAATTACATTGACCAGATAATAGTCGTTGGCGTCACCAAACACCGCATATATCGTGTCGCCGTTGGCCACGGTGTAAGTGGTCGGGCTCACAGAGGATACGGGTCCGGAGTTCTGCTTGAAACTGACGAACACCGCCGGGGATACCGCCGTCGCCTTGAAGGTCAGGCTGTATCCCGACGCTACGGGTATGGCCACCGTCGATGTGACCGATACTGTCGCGATCGTCGTTGTTCCGTCTGAAACGGCTACCGATCCGGGTCCGCTGACATCCACTGTTATGTTGTAATAGACCGAGGAATCGGCGTTGAACACCGCGTATATCGTGTCGCCGTTGGCCACGGTGTAAGTGGTCGGGCTCACAGAGGATACGGGTCCGGAGTTCTGCTTGAAACTGACGAACACCGCCGGGGATACCGCCGTCGCCTTGAAGGTCAGGCTGTATCCCGACGCTACGGGTATGGCCACCGTCGATGTGACCGATACTGTCGCGATCGTCGTTGTTCCGTCTGAAACGGCTACCGATCCGGGTCCGCTGACATCCACTGTTATGTTGTAATAGACCGAGGAATCGGCGTTGAACACCGCGTAGACCGTATCATTGGGAGCCACCGTATAGTATGTGGGGCTGCTGTATGATATCGGTGTGACGCTGTTCTGCTGGAAGCTGACGAAGACGTTCGGTGCGGTTGTCGAGGCATCGAACTTCAGATAGTATCCTGCAGTGATCGGCACCGCGATGGTCGATGTTGTTGAGACTGTCTGAGAATATCCCGTTCCGGTGACTGTGACGCTGCCGGTTCCCGTGATATTCACTGTTATATCATACACATCTGAACTGAACATCGCCGTCACCGTGTCGCCGTTTGATATGTCATAGATCTTCGGTGTGACGGCATCCGTCGTTCCCGGTGCCGGTGTCTTCTTGAAACTGACGAAGGCGTCCGATACTACGACTGCGGTGAATGTCACGCCGTTGGCATTTGCCACGGGTATAGCCAGGGTGTACGTGTTCGGTCCGACGAACGGTGTCGCGAATCCCGTCACACTGACATTGCCGTTCCCGACGATGGTCAGGGTCATGTTGTAATAGACCGAGGAATCGGCGTTGAACACCGCGTATATCGTGTCGCCGTTGGCCACGGTGTAAGTGGTCGGGCTCACAGAGGATACGGGTCCGGAGTTCTGCTTGAAACTGACGAACACCGCCGGGGATACCGCCGTCGCCTTGAAGGTCAGGCTGTATCCCGACGCTACGGGTATGGCCACCGTCGATGTGACCGATACTGTCGCGATCGTCGTTGTTCCGTCTGAAACGGCTACCGATCCGGGTCCGCTGACATCCACTGTTATGTTGTAATAGACCGAGGAATCGGCGTTGAACACCGCGTAGACCGTATCATTGGGAGCCACCGTATAGTATGTGGGGCTGCTGTATGATATCGGTGTGACGCTGTTCTGCTGGAAGCTGACGAAGACGTTCGGTGCGGTTGTCGAGGCATCGAACTTCAGATAGTATCCTGCAGTGATCGGCACCGCGATGGTCGATGTTGTTGAGACTGTCTGAGAATATCCCGTTCCGGTGACTGTGACGCTGCCGGTTCCCGTGATATTCACTGTTATATCATACACATCTGAACTGAACATCGCCGTCACCGTGTCGCCGTTTGATATGTCATAGATCTTCGGTGTGACGGCATCCGTCGTTCCCGGTGCCGGTGTCTTCTTGAAACTGACGAAGGCGTCCGATACTACGACTGCGGTGAATGTCACGCCGTTGGCATTTGCCACGGGTATAGCCAGGGTGTACGTGTTCGGTCCGACGAACGGCGTCGCGAATCCCGTCACACTGACATTGCCGTTCCCGACGATGGTCAGGGTCATGTTGATCGTTGTGTTGGCATTCGGATCGAACGTCGCCGTCACCGTGTCGCCGTTGAGGATCGAGTATGTGACTGGGCTGTAGCTGTCCGTCGTTCCCGGTGCCGGTGTCTTCTTGAAACTGACGAAGACGTTGGGCGATGTGTGGGATTCCGTGAACTTAATGCTGTTCGCAGAGGCCACGGGTATAGCCAGGGTGTACGTGTTCGGTCCGACGAACGGCGTCGCGAATCCCGTCACACTGACATTGCCGTTCCCGACGATGGTCAGGGTCATGTTGATCGTTGTGTTGGCATTCGGATCGAACGTCGCCGTCACCGTGTCGCCGTTGAGGATCGAGTATGTGACTGGGCTGTAGCTGTCCGTCGTTCCCGGTGCCGGTGTCTTCTTGAAACTGACGAAGACGTTGGGCGATGTGTGGGATTCCGTGAACTTAATGCTGTTCGCAGAGGCCACGGGTATAGCCAGGGTGTACGTGTTCGGTCCGACGAACGGCGTCGCGAATCCCGTCACACTGACATTGCCGTTCCCGACGATGGTCAGGGTCATATCGTAGTGCGTGTTAGCAAACGCCGCAGTGATAGTGTCACCATTCCCTACATCATATGTCATCGGGCTGTAGTTGACAGGCGTTCCGGCGGATCCTCCCGACGGGGTCTTCGTGAAACTGACGAAATTGTCAGTTCCGGCGGTTGCACTGAATGTCAGACTCGTGGTGGTGAACGGAACAAGTATCTGATATGTTCCCGGCCCAACGTACGGCGACCCGCTGACGCCTGTTCCTGTGACATTGACCGAACCGTTACCCGTTATTATCAATGTTACAATGTTGCCGGCGGCCGCTATTAGCTGGTTGTCGCCGTTAACGGTTGGAGTTACCGACCTTGTAGTAATCGTGTATGGAGATTGCAAACCCGAATATGGCTTGACCTGCCCGGCTGGAGTTCCATCTATCAGAACAAGTACTTTTGTAGTATCTACGCCTGTCGGCACATCAAAGGACACCGCGGTGGTCGCGGGAATAGTCGTTATATCGGTGACCGTCGAATATACATAGGATGCGTCAGGGTTGCCCTTGAAATACAGCGTTGAACCGGATGCGGATTTTGACATATCGAAGTTGCCGACGATCTTGCTGGTAGGTGCTCCGAACGTGACCGTGTTCACACCGGATCCCAGAACAACGTTGCCGTTGACAGTACCGTTGTTCGTAAGGGTGACCGGCCAGATCGCAGTGTTGTCTGCTGTTATTCCGTTAGTTGTACCGTTGATCGTCGCGCCTGCGTTGTTCGTTATCAATGCCTGAGTTGAAGGCGAGCTGTAGATACCTGTCGGACCTGTTATGGTTCCGCTGTTTTCCACCACCGCACCTCCTGTGCAGCTCAGGTTGATACCGATGGTACTTCCAATGATAGAACCGCCATTGAGGTTCTTTATCTTTGAAGGCATACCGCCAGTAACGGACACACCTGCAATGGTTCCGCTGATATCTCCCGAATTCTCTATGATGCAGCCATTGCCGCCGCCTACATAGATACCGTATGTTCCTTCGATGTTGCCTGGAGAGGATCCTAAAATAGTATTATCACCGCTCTCGTTGTATATCATTACGCTTCCGTCGCTAACCTCTATACCTGGGCCATTGCTGCCGTTGATCCATCCGTTCCCGTTATGAACGACTGCGTCGGACTGTATTAGAACTCCTTTTGATGCTCCGTTGATCACACCGCCTCTGTTATCAAGGTTCACGGAACCTGAACCCACCGATATCTGTACGGCTGCATTGGCTGCGGCGGAGGTGTTCTTGATGTTTGCATTGTTCTTGATCGTCACGCCGTTCTTCAGCTCAACAGTGCTTGGGTAAGAAGTGGCGGTAACTGCTCCATGCAACGTGATCTCGCCCCAATCGTTGCCGGAGGCCCCGCCGTCGAATGTAATGGCAACGTTGCTACCTATATCCAGTGTGCCGGGATCTGTTGGATTCGTAGCCGGGTCGCCCCAGAACGTTATCGAACAGTCGTGGCCTGCGGCATCGCCTTTGATGGCTTCGACAGCGAGCTGAACATTCGTCTGATCGAGTGCGACCGTTCTCCATGTGCCGTCCAACAGCCTTTCATATGCGGAGTATAAACTAATACCGGGAGTAGAGTTATTGCTTGTAAGTATGTAATCATATGTGGGAACATATGGTTGCACTTTGTACACAAAGTATATTACGTCATTCACACCGCCGGTCAAATAAGTCCTGGATGGCTGACCGGGGGTGACAGGAGTATAATCCGTAGCGTTCGTTGGAGGGCTGTCCCATTTGTATCCAAGGATCGCGTAATCAGGAATGGGCGGGATCGTTCCGATATATGTTCCGTCGACACTCGTATCCATTATATGCAGGGAATCGGTCTGTATATACTCGGGGGGAGAGGCGGCTATCTTGTCTATGTCCAAATAGAACTCATTGACAGATGATAGTTTGATGGGGAGATCCTGTACAAACTTGATGCGTAAGAACGGTACGCCGGTGGGGTCGCCTGTATATGCATATGTGTCATATCCTGTTTTTGAGTTTGTTGTATGGATCTGTGGGCTGTTGTTATAGGCGCTGTTGCTGCTGACTATTTTTGCTGTGTATATTGGAGTTCCCACTCTCACTCCTTCTGCATAAATTGTATATGTCGTACTTGATGTGGCATTGGGGAATTGGAAGGCAAAGGGCCTGTTGTTTGCTCCCAGTTCGGGGAAAGTCATCATCGATGCGCCGGTACCTGCGTCCGAATATATCCTCAGAGAGTAGGGGTAAGTGTAAAAAAGCTGGGGGATCTGATACCCGCCTGGTCCGCTGGGATCATTAGCATAAACACTTACAAAATAACCGCCTCCCGTGATAGAGGTTGCACCGATGGCTTTTGGTGATGTAGTATATATGCCCCAACACCATGCCTTTAAGGTCACTCCTGGTTCAAGAGTAAGGGCTGTGCCGGCGCCGTTGTTTGATGAGGCACCGGCTCCGCCTCCAATGGCTGACCCACCCTGAGAAGACGCTGTTACTACTGCATTGTCAAGGAGTTTGATCGTGCCGCCGCTACCTCCGCTACCGCTTTCGCCTGTCTGATTAGTTGGACCGCCGCCTCCGATACCTGCGCCGTATTTTGAGGTCCTGTTGTCTGCTGTCACCACAGCATTGCCGCCGATCGTGATCGTACCGGCTGGGCCTCCGGCACTGTTGAGAACGTTGGATCCTCCACCTCCGATTGCTGCGCCGCCATTAGAAGTGGTCATTTTAACTGTCACCACGGCATTGCCATTGATCGTGATCGTGCCGCCTCCGGCGCCCGGACTTCCTCCGCCGCCTCCGATACCTGCCCCTGTGCCCGTAGAGGTTGCGGTCACATTGCCGCCGGAAATATTGATTATACCTCCGGCATGACCTCCGGCGCCTCCGATGGCTGCGCTGTTTCCGGAAGCTGTGGCTGTTATCGTTCCGCCCTTTATGTTAATGGTATATGTCAGTGTGGCAGCGGTACTGTTGCCTCCAATAGCTGCGTTGTTTGAGGTAGCAGACGTAATGAGCGAACCGCTTTTCATGCCGGTGCCTGCTGCACTATCGATTGTAACTGTTGCGGTAGGGGACACCTGTATCGCTTTGACAGTGTTCGTGCCGTCCAACAAAAGGGTGACGTTGGCGGTGCCCTGTAAAGTGATAGTGCTGTCTCTGACTGAGGGGGATGTGATCTGACTTAAATTGATATTACTAAGTACAACAGTACTGAGAGTAACGCCCGTTTGGAATACTATATCTCTAGTCAAAGCTGTTGTTGCAGGTTGGTTTTGCGTGATTGTATATGTACTGCCATTCGCCCCTGCGGCAAATGTCACAATATTATTTGCGAACGTCACATTTGCATTCGCAGGTGAAATGGTCATTGAATTGAGGTTTATCGTGTAGTCTGTCGTTGGCGGCGTAGCCAACGTTTCTTCCAAATCTTTATCTTCTATCGTTATCGCCACAAACACTCCTGACAATACGAGCATTGCAGCCAAAATCACCAGAGCTGAACCGCGTCCGCTCCTTCCCAGATTAAGTCTCATTTCCTTCTCCCCTATTACATGAAAAATTGCACACAAAGATGGTGCATCCCATGAAGAAAGGATGCTTGTAACGCACACGATGAGGCCCCCTATCGGCCTCACCATCCTCCCCTATGGTGCCTGCATAAAGTTATCCATATGCAACTTTTTGTTCTATCATGCACATTTCTAAACTGATATATGAAGTTTCGTAGTATCAATATCATACTAAGTAACATATATAATATACAATCGCTGCCAGCATGTGCACCATAATATATAGAACATATAGAAATATGAGGGACTGACCGCATTGCTCACCGCAAAAGATGGTTTCGGATCTCCTCTGACATCCGCCCGTAATTCAGTTGCAGTGTCCGTTTTACACAACCTTTTCCGACCCGTGTAAAGACGCACTGCATCGGAACACAGGTTATGCGTAGGACGAATTCCTCCGAGACAACGGCCTGTCGATTTTTTCATTTTAAGTCTCAAGGAAAGATTATTAAGAGACCTCTCAATCCAATGGATAGGTAGGCCGATGGGTAGAGAGATAATCGTCATAGGTTCGGGCGGCGCCGGAATGACCGCGGCTTCCACCGCCAGAAGGACCGACCCGAATTCAAAAATAACAGTCATTACCGAGGATACGGACATAGCGTACTCATCATGCGTGATACCTTGGGCGATCGAGGGAAAGGTATCTTGGGACAGTGCGGTGATGCATACTCCAGATCACTATTCGGCCAAGAAGAAAATAGATGTTCTCACCCAGACCAAAGTAGAGTCCGTGGACGATTCCGCAAGAACGGTCACCGCAGGCGGGAGAACGTACAGATACGATTCTTTGGTCATAGCCACCGGCGGAAAGGTCTTCATACCGCCGATAAAAGGAACGGACCTGAAGGGAGTGTTCATCGTAAGGACCATCCGGGACGGAAAGGATATTCAATCGTACACAAAAAAAATCAAAAAGGCCGTGGTATGCGGCGCGGGGGTCATAGGTCTGGAGACCGCTTTGGCCCTGTCGCATCTCGGGAAGGATGTCACCGTCATCGAGATGTTCGATCAGATAATGCCCCGTATGGCGGACAAGGACATGGCCGATGTAATGCGGGAATACCTTGAGGGCAAAGGGATCAAGTTCGTGCTCAGTACGCCGGTGCAATCGGTCAACGGCTCGGAGAAAGTGAGCGGCGTGACCGCCGGGAATACCGTATATCCGTGCGAGCTGGTCATTTTCGCTACCGGCATAAGATCGAATGTCGACATCCCCAAACAATTGGGATTCGATATCGGGCAGCTCGGAGGGGTCGTCGTGTCGCCTTCGCTTAATCCTTACAGAAAGGGGGAACTTATAGAGGACATTTATCTTGCGGGCGACGTCATACAATGCGAATCGGCGGTCGTTCCGGGCCCTGCGATGAGCCAGCTCGGATCGTCCGCGGTCAGGCAGGGAAGGGTCGCCGGCATAAACGCCGCCGGCGGCAAGGCTCTTTACGGGCCCGTGGCAAGCCCGTGGGTGAGCGTCATGGGGGATGTCGAGATCGCAGGCACGGGACTGTCGACGGGGTTGGCCGCCTGGTACAAAGTGCCCACCGTTTACGGAAAGGCGGAGGGCCTTACGCGCGCCAGATATTACCCCGGGGCGAAGAAGATGAAGGTGAAGATCATCGCCGATGCGGCGACGCACCGGCTGATAGGAGCACAGATAATCGCCGGAGAGGGCACCACGGGCAGGATCAACTGGCTTACTTCCGCCATAATCTCAAAGATGACGGCAGAGGATTTCCTCATCCGTTCGGAGAACGCATATTGTCCTCCCACATCGATGGTCAAGGACGTCATCGTCTCGGCGGTCGAGGACCTTTGTAAGAATTTCGAGGCTCAGTGATAGAATGGAATATGATGTGTACAAGAAGCTCTACGATTCTCTGAACAAACCCGGGGACATAGAGATACTCCTCGAAAAAGGCTACGACCGAAGGCTGCTGGAGACGCTTTACACTCAAAAGATAAGCAGGGACGTGAAGAAAAGATTCCATTTCATTAAAGATAAGGCCCCATACATGCTGAGGGAATGGAAGAAAGGGAAGACGCTGATGGAGATATCCGACAAATACAAGTTCCCTCCCATCTTGACCGCAATGATGATATTCCAAGAGGACGGCGCCAACAGGAAGCAGTTCTGGGATTTCATAAAGCATCCCGAAATGCTTGAGAGCCCGCAGACCGCCGAAGAGGTCCGGGAGGTTGTCAAGAACGATCTGGTCTATTCTCCGGAAGCCAACGACAGGCATGCGGAGAGGGGTCTGTGGGGGGAAGGGCTTCTCCACGAGTGGCTTGACGGCCAAGGGATAACTTACAAGACAGAATGCGACCTCCGCGGAGGAGAGGGCGTGAAAACACCGGACTGTCTTCTGGACAGACCGATGGTGTACGACGGGAAGAAGATCTGCTGGATAGAAAGCAAAGCGTCCTTCGGGGACAATGTAGAGTTCAGATACAATTCGAGAAAGCAGCTAATTCCGTACACAAATCTGTTCGGTCCCGGCCTTGTCATATATTGGACGGGATGCCTTTACGATCTCGAATGGCCCCCGAATGTTTATGTTTCGGATATAACCGTCCTTGAGAAGAAACTTGAGCCCTTCAGCGGCGACGAGACGTGCCTTTATTGTACTCGGCCCTGAGCTCTTCCAACGTGGTCGTCCTTTCGGCAAACGCATTATGTTTATGGATGGATTCCTCAGACTCGCTTTTCACCGTTATCAGGACGTCGTCCGGAAGTTCTTTGAATCGCTCCACAACGAATTCCAGGACATTCCTGACCACATCCTCCACGAACCTCGGGTTCTTGTGGGCGTTGATCACCACTTGTCCTTCATCATCTCTTTTCAAAAGCTCGTATGTGGGCGACGAGAATGCGCCTTGAACAAGATCTATTATCTCGTCCGCTTCGATGTCGATATCGTCGTTCATTGTGAACAGCGCCGTGCAGACATTCCTCTGGTTATGTGACATCACAGGGTTCTCGTTGCCGCAGGATATCATCTCGGTCACGGTCTGCTGTGCGCAGGGGCATGCCGTCATGCCTATGACCTCGACGCCGATGGTCTTCCTTATGCCTTTCCCCCTCACGGCGGAACCGCTCGCAAGGAGTTTGTATATCTCCAGCGTCCCTCTTCCGAACGGGGTCCTGCTTTCTCTGAAATATTCCGCACTGATGTCCACATGGGCCGTCTTAGCATATTCGTGATGTGCCAGCAGCTTCTTGCAAATGTCGCTGGCCATGTTCTCGAGGCCTGTCACCGGGACCTTCAGGCTCTCCTCGACGACCTCGTTGAGCACCTCCACATTCCTGGACAGGTGCGAACCTTTCTGCTCCGCGGGAAGATCCACAAAAATATCGATGGAACAATTCAGCGCTCCGTTGAGAGCGCTGTTCGCACCGTACCTTTTCACCGCCACCGGTTTCCTGACGCCGGTCACCCCGACCTTCGTCAGTTTGGACCATGTGTCCCCCTTACGGTATTGTACATCACATTTCAAAGCCATGGGGCTTAATAACGTTCTTACTTAAAAAGTATAGAGTTACAACTAAATGCGTAGGAGCAACGAATATCATATTGCGATGTGTTCGGGATAATATGAGATGCGGTGTCGACGAGGCGGGGAGGGGTTCCGTACTGGGCCCGTTGGTGGTCGGAGCGGTATATTCAGACTCGGATGACGAACTCGTAAAGATGGGAGTAAAGGATTCAAAGAAGCTGCCCCCGAAGACAAGGGAGCATCTGTTCGAACTCATAACGAAAAAATACGAAGTGAACATCGTCATGATTTCCGCTGCGGGAATAGACGAAAAGCGGAAAGAGATGTCGCTGAACGATATCGAATTGGAAATGTTCGTCGAAGCCTGCTCAAAGTTCCCTGTCTCCGAGGTGTACGCAGACTGCCCGGATACTAACGAAGCCGGCTTTTCAACAGAAATGGGCAGGAAGATGAAGGGTCCGGAAATAATAGCCAGACACAAAGCCGATGATATCTTCCCGATAGTTTCTGCGGCATCGATAATAGCAAAGGTCACCAGAGATCGGATGATCGTCGACATCAAAAAAGAGCTGGGGAAGAACATCGGAAGCGGGTACCCGAGCGACCACTTCACGATGGAGTTCATAGAAAAATGGATAAAAGATAACGGTTGTCCCCCACCATATACGCGCTGCTCGTGGGAGCCGGTGAGGAACCTGATGACCCTGTCGAAGAACACGAGGATCAGCGATTGGTGAGAACATGAGCATGGAACCTTCGATACAGACACTCATTGACAAATTCCACAGCAGGATGGATAAGGATGAGCAGGCAAGGGAAGAGGTAAGGCCTCTCAAAAAAACGATCAACATCGACCTCGGAACGGAATACTATTCAATGAAATTGGAGAATGCTCGGATCAGCGACTTCAAACCGCAGATGCTTGATGAGGCGGATGTCACTATGATAACAACGCCGGAGAGCCTCCAGGGGCTTATAGACGGCACTCTGAGGCCGATGAAAGCATACATCACAAAGAAGATCTCCATAAAAGGGAAGATACAGGACCTGATGTTCCTGAAGAAGTTCTTCTGAAATAATAACGGGGGCACTATGAGATACTTAGCTTTCGACATCGAGTGCGCGGATACCTTCCATAACACTTCGGACATATGCGCTTTCGGCTATGCGATAGCCGACGAGAACTTCAATATCATCTCGAAAGAAGACATTACGATCAAACCGAAGAAGATCGGGAGATTCATAGAGAGGAAATTCGGCTGGACGATGGACGATTTCAAGTATTCTCCGAAGTTCATCGAAGTATATCCGAAAATAAAAGAGCTCTTGGAGCGTCCCGACCAAATGATATTCGCCCATTCGGCGATAAGCGATCTGAAGTTCTTGGGAAGAGAGTGCAGAAAGAACAATTTGGCGACCCCGGAGATAAATGTGTTCGATACGCAGCCGATCTTCAAGAGATATACGGGGAACGATCGTTTTGCCCTCTCCGATACCAAAGAATGGAGCGGCGCCGAGTTCAAGAACCACATGGCGGTCGATGATGCGGTCGGCTGCCTGCATATCCCGAAAAAGATATTCGAGATCGAAGGGGAAGAAAAATTCATGATGCTGATGGAAACGTTCAATGATACCTTGGTAAGTACCGCGGATGCGGAAGCGGCGCTCGATCACGAGGACCGGGTCGAGGAATTAAGAATGCTGTTCTCAAAGAGGTCTGTGGGTTCGTTCGCAAATGGCATGGAGGGCCTGACCGTCTCCGTATCAAAGGAAATGTGGTCAAAGCGGCTGGACACAGTAAGCGAGATCGGTACCAGGGTCCTTTTCAATTCGGGAAGGATGACCGAGGACATGGATTCAGCGGATATACATGTATCCATAGGAGCGATATTCGACAACAGAAGGGTCCAGTTCTCCAAGAGCGGGAAGGAGATCATCAGGATGACCGACAAAGAGATACTCGGATCCATGAGCAACGGGAACATCCGGTCGGAAATGGAAAGGATGAGAGAACTCTGGAAGAATGCCGTTAAGCACGATAGGGACGGGGGCCGTCCCGGATCCGGATCGTGATATCGTTCCCATGTTCCAGCAACACTTTTTTTCATGATCCGAAGGTCTGATCCGAACATCGTTTCGACCCCCGACATTCCTTCTTTATCTGCAGTGAAAGTTTTTATACTAAATAACAGTAATCGTGTTTAACAGCGAGGTGGGGTAGCCAGGATATCCCGTCGGGCTCATAACCCGGAGACCGGTCGTTCAAATCGACCCCTCGCTACCACATTATATAAAATTGGAAAAGATCGAGCCTTCAGAGCAGGCTCTTTGCTTCTTCGGGAGTTATTTCCAGCGCTTTGAGCATGTACTCGAGAGCTTTCTTTGCGTACGGCGCCCTTGCTTTCGGGTCCTCCATTATCTCCCCGTAGGTTGCCATGACATTGTTGAAATACTCGATGGCGAACTCCGAATAGAGCGATGATTCCAGGGATTCGTCTATCTGTGCGGCCTCGTTGTATGCTTTCTCGGCTTCATCGTACTTGTTGACGGAGATGCAGAATGAACCGTAGGACTGATAATAATCAACCTTGTCCCCATCCAATTCGATCGCTTTCTTGTAAGCGTCCATGATCTCTTCGGTCGAGACCTTGGCACCGAACATGCCCGAGGCGTAATTCGCACATTCCGCTTTGTAATACCATATCTCAGCGTTCTTCGGGTATTCCTCAGCAAGTTTCTTGAAGTGTGAATATGCTTTTTTGAAGTCTCCCTCGTCCATTGCCTTCATTCCGGCCATGATCTTTTTGTCCGAGTCGTCTGCCATGACATGCAGAAAGATAGACTCTTTTAAATCTCTTTCCTTTAAAATCTGCTGTTTTTTGAAAACGGCATCTTATTTTGCGAGTTTCTCTTTTTTGATCTCGTCCGCAATAACAAGGCAGGTGACGCTTTCAACGACAACCACGGCTCTCGGCACTATGCACGGGTCGTGCCTTCCCTTGACGACGACCTTGGCGTCGCTCTTCGTTTTGAGATCGATCGTGTCCTGTTCTTTCCCTATCGACGGGGTGGGCTTGAACGCTGCGCGGAACACCATCGGGGCGCCGTCGCTCATTCCTCCGAGTATCCCTCCCATATTGTTCGTGCGGAGCCTCACTCCGTTCTCATAGTAAAAGGGGTCGTTGCTTTCGGATCCTTTCATCTTCGTCAGCTCGAATCCCCTCCCGAACTCGACCCCCTTGCAAGCGGGGATCGCGAACACCGCTCTTGCGATCTCAGCGTCAAGGGATCCGAACCATGTTCCGCCGAATCCGATCGGAAGGCCTGTCGTTATACATTCGACCACACCTCCGACGCTGTCCTCTTCCGCGGAGGCCTCCAACACCTCCCGGTTCATTAGAGAATCGAGTTCTTTTGTTGCCGCTCTTGTGGGATTGTCTTTTGATCGGACCGTATCTTCAAATGTCCTTTCTTCCTCGTCCCTCACATTCCCTATGGATCTTGTGAACGCGCCTACGTTGATCCCGTATTGAGCGATGAACTGCCTCGCAATGCTCCCTGCGACGACGACCGACACCGTGAGCCTCCCGGAGAACTGATTCCCGCCTTTGATCTTGTGTCCCGGGAACTTTATCAGCGCAGGCAGGTCTGCATGCCCCGGACGGGGCGTCCTGTTGAATATATCGTACTTGGAACTGTCGGTGTTTGTGTTCTTTATCCTGTAGTGTATCTTTTCGCCGGTGGCCTTTCCGTTGTCCAAGCCGGACAGGAATTCGACCTCGTCCGGTTCCTTCCTCGGGGTGCCTATCCCGGCAGACGGTTTCCGCAGTGCCAGATCCTTGTTTATTTGTTCGATGTCGATCTTCATTCCCTTCGGGATCCCTTCCAGATAACCTCCGATGTACTCGGCATGGCTCTCGCCATATAGTGTGTACACGATCGAGTCTCCGAGTTTGTACATCACGGCACCTCGACTTTCATTCCCAGCGACCTCATGTGCTCCGGGAATTCCGGATATGAGACGGAACAGCATTCCGCGTTGTCGACGGTCACTGCGCCGTCGCATAATAAGGACGCTACCGCCCCCGCCATCATGATACGGTGGTCCCCTAAGGTCACAACGCTTCCCCCTGCCAATTTTTTCTTTCCTTTGATGATGCATCCGTTGTCAGTGCCTTCGGCCTCCGCACCGATCGCTCTCAGCATGTTCACGGTGGATTGAATGCGGTCGCTCTCTTTGAACTTGAGCTGGGGCGCACCGTACAATCTGCTGGTCCCCGACGCAGTGCTGAGAAGCACGGCCAATATCGGGAACAGGTCGGGGCATCCGCCTATGTCTACGTCGATAGCTTTGAGCTCCTTTTTCTTAACCGTCACCGAATCCTTGCCCACTGAAACATCTGCGCCAACTCTCTTCAGGATGTCGATGATGACCCTGTCCCCCTGAGGATCGTCCATACATAACCCCTTCACTGTCACCTGACCGCCCAACGCTCCCGCGACGAGCGGGAACGCCGCAGACGAGAAATCCGCCGGAACAGTGTAGTCATAGGGGCGGTAGCCCGTCCCGCCTTTGACCTTCATGATGTTCTTGTTCCTTTCCACTTTCACTCCGAAGAGACTCATGATATGAGTCGTAACATCGATGTATGGTTCGGACACCATTTTGCCTTCTATTATTATCTCTGTGTCATGGGAAAGCATAGGGGAAGTGATCAGAAGGGACGTGATGAATTGAGAACTTATGCCTCCGTTTATCGTTACTTTTCCGCCTTTGTTAGCCCCCCTTATTTCCACTGGAGGTCTTCCGTTGTCGGAACGGCATTCCACACCCATCTGGCTCAATGCGTCGAGGAGAGGACCCATAGGCCTTTTCCTGAGCGATGCGTCCCCCGTGAGGGTCACCCATTCGTCGAACATCGAGACAATGCCTGTGAACAGGCGTATAGTGGTCCCGGAATTATCCGCATCGACCGTTCTTTTCGGTGCGTGAAGTTTTCCCCCGGAGATGATAACTTCTTTCCCTTTCACGCTGACCGAGGCGCCCATGGACTCCGCTGCCCCGAGGGTCGCTTTCGTATCATCGGAGATCAGACAGTTGGTGATCCTGCTCTCCCCGTCCGCCATTGCCGAGAGAAAGAACGCCCTATGCGTATGGCTTTTCGATGGGGGAGGACTGAGCGTTCCTTTCAGTACCGCTTTGCCGAATGACATCATCATTCCTGCACCCCCCTTGTTCCGGAACTGATTAGTCCGATCAGGCCGCTCCTTTCCACAAAGTTCTCCGCATCTCCTTTCTCCAGGATCATGGCGACAGCCGGTCCGGAGCCCGACACTCCCGCCCCCAGCGCACCGTTCTCCAGTGCGATCTCCGCGATCGTGTTGTCTATTCCGGAAACAGCGGCGATCATCCTTCCGTTCTCGGTCATTGCTTTGAACGGATCAGTCTTCGCCAATTCCACCAGTTTTTCAGATCTGGAAGATAATTTTCTCAGTTCTTCCAGAGGAAGTCCCGTTTTCTTTATTTTATTTTTTGGCGAGTATATCAATACATCATATTCTCCGATATCCTCATGGAAAAGTATCGTGTCCTTGCGGTTATCCGTTATCACAAGGCCTCCGAGATCGCACCCGCAGGCGTCGTCGAATGCGCCTGTGACGGTGACCTTTGCTTTCCTGGCACAGTTCACTCCGAGTCTTATCTTATCGACCTTCTCCATATCGAACCTTTCCGCCAGCAGAACTGACGATAATATCGCATTGCAGGCGGAACTCGAGCTCTTCAATCCGCGCGATATCGGTATCTCGGAGGAAATGTTCAACAGCCAGCCTTCAGGTTCTTCCATTCCCATGGCCTTGTATGCCTCTGCGACGCATATCCTCGCCATCTCTTTGTTCTCTGACGGGTCGTTCGATATACCGACATCCCTTGTCTGGCCGCATGGGTTGAAGACAGCGGTCGTTCTCAGTGTTATTCCGATCGTTGAGCCTATTCCGCAAGGCATTGCGTTGATCACGCTGACAGCGCCGTAGGATGTCCCCTTTCCTATCATCTTAGAGCCTCCCTCATTGGTTTGAACAGATTCTTTTTCCCTGTCCACAATTCAAGCGATGCCGCACCCTGCGCCGCAAGCATATCCTCTCCCGATACGATGACGGCCTCCCTTACTCTTGCCCTTTTTATCAGGGGGGTCTCAACGCCGTAGACCATATCGAAAACCGTGTGATGCCTTGTTATTTGACATGTGTTCACCGGATAATCGCCGTCGCCGTACATTCCGACGGGCGTGCAGTTGACGATCAGATCGTACAACATCAGTGCGACCGAGGTGTTCGCTTTGTATTCGCAGCCTATATCCCTGCATATCGAACGGGAAGTACCTTCGTTCCTTCCTGCGATCGTGACCTCGCACCCTCTTTTCTTCAGGGTATAGGAACAGGCGCGTGCGGCGCCTCCCGACCCCATGATGAGGGCTCTCTTCCCCTTCGGTTCAAAGCCGGCGACCTTCATGGCCTTCTCTATTCCGATCATATCGGTGTTGTACCCTTTCAGTACCCCTTTCTCGTTCACAACGGTGTTGGCCGCACCTATCGATCCGACATCCTCATCATAATGATCCAGATGTTCCAGTATTGCCGATTTGTAAGGGATCGTCACATTCATTCCTCTGATGTTGTAATCCCTGACCGCATCTTTGACGTGCTTAAGGTCATCGGCCTCGAACTTCAGGTAAATTCCCTTGACGCCTTTCTTTTTCATGACGGCATTGTGCATCTTCGGAGACAGACTCTTCTCCAACGGATTGCCCAATATGCCCACTATCATAGGATCGTCGCCGAGGCCGTGCATCTCATCGAGGCTCAGCTGTCCGGGAGCGGTGGGCTCTCCGACATATGCGAAAGTGAAAAGATTGCCGAGAATGTCCTGTCTTATCCTGGTAACCGTTCCGAGCCCTCCCATTCCGAGAAGGACGTGCCTTTCCTTTATCTGCTTTGACGCATCGTAGATACTTTTCAGGTCCGTGAACGAATTGACCTTGAAAGCGCCTTTTTTGACATCCCCTTTTTGCTTTTTCAGAAGGGATATTATCTTTTCAGCCGAAGGGGTGGACTCATGATCGTGGAATGACGATATCACATCGACATCCACATCCGGCACGTCGTATTCCCCAACGTCGATCATCCCCTTGAACCCTTTGGGCAGAACGGTCAGATCCGGAGTTCCTCTGAATGTGACGATGAGTTCCTTACCCTTGATGTCGGGAACATGACCGAGAAGATCCATTCTTACCTCTGCCATATCTGCTTTTTTGATAAGTTCGATGTCCGAGACGGAACTGAGGGAGGCACAGATCTTCATGCTATCATCCGTTGGTATAGACTACCAATATAATGAACTGTCTTCATTTATCCTTTTATCAGCTTGTATGCCTCTTTGACTGTAGCCCCCTTTAGGACTATGTCGGATATCGCACGGGTCATCATTTCCACGTTCTTATGCTGGAACACATTCCTTCCGATGGACACTCCTTTTCCTCCCGCCTGCAGGGAATCGTAGACCATGTTCAGAACATCGAGGTCCGAATTCATCTTAGGGCCGCCTGCTATAACAACCGGCGCCAAAGCCCCTTCCACTACTTTTTCGAATGACTTCATGTCCCCGGTATAGCTGCATTTCACGATATCGGCGCCCAATTCGGTCGCCACCCTTGCCGCATGCGCCACCATCTTGGGGTCGTACGAGTCCTTTATGCTCGGTCCGCGGGGATATGCCATAACAAAGAAGGGCATTCCCCATTCTGCGCACTGTTCCGAGATGACGCCTACATCATACAACATATCAGATTCGGATTCCGCACCGACGTTTATGTGAACGGACACTCCGTCCGCACCGATCTTCAGCGCCTCTTCGACGCTCGCAACGAGTATCTTGCTCCTTGATGTCACACCGACGTCGGTGGAAGCGGAAAGGTGCAGTATCAGGCCGATGTCGTTCCCGAAAGTACGGTGGCTGAAGCGGATCAGTCCTTTGTGCATGAGAACGGCGGTCGCTCCGCCTTTAGCCACATCATCAACGGTCTTTCTCATATCTATGAGGCCGTCCACGGGTCCGATCGACACGCCGTGATCCATCGGAACGATTACGCTGTTCCCGGTCTTCCTGTCGATCATCCTCTCCATTCTGATACTTTTTCCGTACATATTATTCCCTTTTTAGGCCGTTAAGGCCTTTGTGTCGGTCATCAGATTCGGAATAGATATAGATTTGTCGCATAGGAAGACCGGTGTTCAGCTCTGCCCTTTAGACTCAGCCGATATCATCACCGTCCTGTTCTTCGAGACCCCTCAGGTCCCTCAATTCCCTAAGCCTGTTCTCAAGCAAAGACTTATCCGGCAGACATAATTGATATGCGGCGACAAGCGCCGGGGACATGCTGCGGCTTAATGAATACTCAACGACGGCTTCGTCTTTCCCCGCGCAGATTATCAGCCCGACACTCGGGTTCTCATCGGGCTTTTTTACCTTGCGGTCGAGAGCCTCCAGATAGAACTCGAGCTGCCCCATGTGCTCGGGTTTGAAGTCGGTGATCTTCAGTTCGACCGCGACAAGGCACGAGAGCCTGCGGTTATAGAACAGAAGATCGATGTAGAAGTCTGTGTTCCCAACGCGTATGCGGTATTCCTCCCCGACAAATGTAAAATCCGTCCCGAGCTCCAAAATGAAATCGCGCATGTTCGCAACGATCGCCTTCCTTATGTCTTTCTCGCTATGGCGTTCGGGAAGATCGAGAAAATCGAGAACATAACCGTCGCGGAAGATCGTCAGACCGGTATTCTTCGAGACGAGCGGTTTGTTGATCTCGCCTGATATCAAAGTGCGTTCGAACATGTGGCTTTCGACCTGCCGTTCCAACTCTCTGGAGGAATAATTGTTGCTGATCGCCAACTGCATATAGAACTCGCGTTCTTCATCTGTCTTGCATCCGAGGATCTTCGTGTTAAGGGTCCAGCTTAATTCTCTCAGCAGTGATGAGAGTTTTTCGTTGTCTTTGTAGGTCTCATAAAGTTGTTTCATGCGCCAAATGTTCTGCGGAGAAAAGCCTTTGATCTCCGGCCTTTTGACTTGAATATGCTCGGAAAATTCCTTTACGACAGACTTTCCCCATTCTCCGTTCTTGACTTTATTGCTGACGTACATGCCGATGTTCCAGTATAGATTTATGAGCTCACGGTTCACCATTCTGAAGGTGTTCTCCCTTGCACGATCTATGATGGAAATCATCTCATCAAAGTCGGAATTCAGACGGATCCTGATATTTCTTCCGTTTTCATGCGTGAACGCCTCTTTTTTTACAATCTGATTGTCGGAAATATCACGCTTACTGAACTGTGCCAGCCACTGTTTGAACTGCTCTGTTTTTTGAGACCGTATTTGTTGAATTATAAGCAGAGTGTGCTCAGCATCTACGACGTCGGTTAAACGCATCTTTCCATCATCGGCAAGCAGTTTCAACTGTACGATTTTTTCGTACGGTTGACCTCCTTCGGCCTTTAGTCTGCGCTTCAAATCGCTCCAATAACGCCGGGGATCGTCTGTCCCCGTTAACGCTTCTACCACATCGACAACCGAAAGGTACCACTCCTGTTCATCCTCTTTCCAAACTGTACGAATGCGCTTGCCCTCGAACAATTGTACTTTTCTTTCTTCCATTCACGCCGCCCCCGGTATATTGTTAACACTCATTGTTACACCTCATACCCCTTCGTTTTGGGGTCTGTACCGGGAAACTCATCAGGTTCATCGGCAGTGTCGCTTCCCACAGCTCCGGTCGCGATCAAAATACTCCGAAGAGATTATCGCAGATCCGTTTTTTTTGAACTGTTTCCGTGCCGATTGATGATACACGGCGGAGATAGTATTTAATCTCTCCAGGGGGAGGTGTCCGAAAGTACCGAAAGTACAGGATCTGTTCAAAAAAATGGATTCTCGGAGGCAGTTACCGAGAAGAGAACAGGCTCGGCTTGAACACAGAAATATATCATAATGCGATTCCGCAGCATGGAGACATCGGTAAAGCACGATGAGGGACGCGGCAGGTTCGACCTTTATGCGGACGGGAAGAAGGGAGGATACCTTACCTACGAAATATACGGCGGGTCTTTGGATATCCAACATACGGTCGTAGAACCGGAGTTCAGAGGGAAGGGGCTTGGGGAAATTCTCCTGGATGCGGCCGTGAAGTATGCAAATAAAAAAGGGTTGAAGATCGTACCCTCGTGCAGTTTTGCGGCGAAGAAGTTATCATGATCCTGTTCTCATGCGACGTGATGTTCGGCGGGGCCACGGGCTGGGAGAACGTTGTCGTCGTAGTAGTGTTGATAGGGGGTGCATTGGTGATCTCCGCTTTGTCTGATAGAAGGAAGAAGAGAAGGGAGAAGTGAGAGGCCACACCTCTCTTAATCACCTACTTCTGTTTCCCTTATCTCTTTTGCGACTCTTGATATGACCTTGAAAAATGTCATCGTGTGGTAATCCTCTAGCAAATCGTAGATCTATTCAGTTGCGATTTCTTCCTCTGACTCCTTGAGCTCCTCTGCAATCGTCAATATTGCTTTGGCGTATGCTTTGTGGTCGTTGGCCATCGTGCAGAGTTTTTCATACAGTTCTTTTTCTTCTGATAGATTTTGTTTTATCATAATGAATGGATTTCTTCGTTTTCCATTTATAATGTGAGTACTACGTGTAGTATACACTTCGAGATCGACTCATTTAGCGGGTATGAAAATCACAAGAATTCAGTTCATGAAGATCTTCACGTCGTTGATGTAAATGTTGCAATAGGTTCTTCCAAAAAAACCGCTATTTATGGTGGCGGTCACTGTCTCTCCGGAAGGCGTCTTCCCAATAAGGCTGCCTCCGAGAGGTCCTCCCTGGCTGTCGACCTCCTTTCCGTTGATGTATAGTGTGCATTTGTTCCGTCTTTTTTCGACAGAGATTTTATCCCAATTGTGATTGACAGTCCATTTCTGCATTCTTACCATCCTTTTTTTCTTAACAAATATTTATGAGATGTTTTTATGAGTTTTGGAATATCTTAACATCGTCAACATAGATATTACAATGTATTTTCAATACACCTGAATTCAGAATTGCCTTCACCGTTTCTCCAGACGGGGTCTTCCCCACAAGCGTGGCGCCTACCGCATACATTCCTTTCATTGTATCGACCACTTGTCCGTTAATAAGTAAGGAGCATGAATTCAATTTGTTTTTGACCTCGATCACATTGCCGTTATGTTCTATTCTCCATTTTGGAGATATTCTCAACGTATCGGTCAGGGGCTCACATCCCGGTTTTCGAGATCTGCGGACTCACGCATAAAGGCATCATCTCTTTGAGAATATATCTCATCTGTTTTTATTAAACTTGCAGATTATTATTGCTAAATTGCTACGTGTAGTATAACTGTAGTCCTATGTATTGATATCCTAACAAAGAAAAACCGTCGAACATGATAACGAGAACATTATCAGAAGAAACGGAGCTGTATCACAGGATACTAAAGATCGCAGAAGAATATGAGAGGGAAATGTTCATTGAGGCAATGTTCGAAATAATGGACACCATCTTGGAAGAGAATCGATTCTCTTTCTACCGGAATCAATTTCCACCGAATTGCCCCGATTGCGGCATAGAGATGGAATTGCGTTTTGGAGACAATCACACATTCTGGGGATGTCCCAACTCTCGGTTCACCGGATGTAAACAGAGGGCCTACACAGAGTGAACAATTATCAAAACCACTTACCCAGCAGTCAATATATGATCTGCTGGGGCAGTGGTAACCATTTAATAATGGTTTTTCATTCAAGTGTTTACGGGCTGGTAGATCAGTGGTTACATCGCTTGCTTTGCAAGCAAGATATCGCGCGTTCGACTCGCGCCCAGTCCACCATTATTCTACAACACTGCGTTTTTCAGAAAAAGTTTTTCAACCCCCGATCTCCTGCTTGATCTACACACAGTAGAAATTCTTATTAAATCATAACTCGCGATCTCCTGCTTGATCTACAAATAGTAGAGATTCACTTTTTCGGCGTTTGAACACACGGCTTCATGCTTGATCTACAAACAGTAGAGATTCATTTCGGTGAATAATAGAAAGTATCCAACACAATCTTTCCCTCGTCCGTGAGGAAATATCTTTTCTTGAATTCGTCTCTATACACCCATCCGTTTGATATCCATTTCTCTACAAAATCGCGGAAATAATACACCGAGTCGGATCTTGTAATCTTGACCTTTCCTTTGTTGTCAAAGACGACCTCCCCTCCTTCTCTTCGCCAAATATCAAGGTCCTTCAGAACCCTTATTACTTCTGGGCCTTTGGTAGAGAGTTTCTTCTTATTCATTTCATCCAATGCCCTGAGCCCAAGGATCACATTACGATCTGGTATTGGCATGGAATATTTCGGAAGACACTTAGGGTCGCGGACGGATTCGGTAAGGCCCACAGGCTTGTCATTCAGATCATAGAATGTTCCGCGGACATCTTTTACTTTATACTCCACAGTACTGACCGAGAAGGGTATTGTTCCCGGCATCATCATGGATGCGATCGCAGCAGCGGCCGCATACTCTGACGTGCCCGCAGAAATGTTTACAAAAATGTCCGATGGTTCATCCTTCTTATTCTCTTCTTCGATGATGCTGAGCACCGTTCTCAGCATGATGGTGAAGTCGTTAACATTCTCCATGTGTCTGATTATATCAATGGGAACTGTTGCGTTTTCCGATATCAGTTCACATACGCGTTCACAGAATTCCATGTATATCTTGCCGTTTTCGCTTTGAGGGTCCTTTATGTAATGTATTAGATGAACTTTTGTTGCGTCGTAGAATTTTACTGGATCTGTGATCTTCACAGTCTCGAATGTAACGCACGAGATCACTATTCTTTCTCTCCGTCCCGACACCATGTGTGGTGGATTGACATAGTTATATACAAATATTCTGTTACTACAGACATATGTTGAAATAATTGAAAAAATCGTATTTCCCCAAGTAATAAATATATACACTTAGTTTCTCTTTCCATGAACAACTATGATGAGTTTACCAAACTGTACCCAATACAGAAAACGATAAGGTTCGAATTGAAGCCGCAGGGAAGAACGATGGAACACCTCGAAACATTCAACTTTTTCGAAGAGGACAGGGATAGAGCGGAGAAATATAAGATTTTAAAGGAAGCAATCGACGAGTATCATAAGAAGTTTATAGACGAACATCTAACAAATATGTCTCTTGACTGGAATTCTTTAAAACAGATTTCAGAGAAATACTATAAGAGTAGAGAGGAAAAAGACAAGAAAGTTTTTCTGTCAGAACAGAAACGCATGAGGCAAGAGATAGTTTCTGAGTTCAAAAAAGACGATCGGTTTAAAGATCTTTTTTCAAAAAAATTGTTTTCTGAACTTCTCAAGGAAGAGATTTACAAAAAAGGAAACCATCAGGAAATTGACGCATTGAAAAGTTTTGATAAATTCTCAGGCTATTTTATTGGGTTGCATGAGAACCGAAAAAATATGTATTCTGACGGAGACGAGATCACGGCTATCTCTAACCGTATTGTAAATGAGAATTTCCCGAAGTTCCTCGACAACCTTCAGAAATATCAGGAAGCTCGTAAAAAATATCCAGAGTGGATCATTAAGGCAGAATCTGCTTTAGTTGCACATAATATCAAGATGGATGAAGTCTTTTCCTTAGAGTATTTCAACAAAGTCCTGAATCAAGAAGGAATACAGAGATACAATCTCGCCCTAGGTGGCTATGTGACCAAAAGTGGTGAGAAAATGATGGGGCTTAATGATGCACTTAATCTTGCCCATCAAAGTGAAAAAAGCAGCAAGGGAAGGATACACATGACTCCACTCTTCAAACAGATTCTGAGTGAAAAAGAGTCCTTTTCTTATATACCAGATGTTTTTACAGAAGACTCTCAACTTTTACCATCCATTGGTGGGTTCTTTGCACAAATAGAAAATGATAAGGACGGGAATATTTTTGACAGAGCATTAGAATTGATATCTTCTTATGCAGAATACGATACAGAAAGGATATATATCAGGCAAGCGGACATAAACAGAGTTTCTAATGTTATTTTCGGGGAGTGGGGAACACTGGGGGGGTTAATGAGGGAATACAAAGCAGACTCTATCAACGACATCAATTTGGAGAGAACATGCAAGAAGGTAGACAAGTGGCTCGACTCAAAGGAGTTTGCGTTATCAGATGTATTAGAGGCAATAAAAAGAACCGGCAATAATGATGCTTTTAATGAATATATCTCAAAGATGCGCACTGCCAGGGAAAAGATTGACGCTGCAAGAAAGGAAATGAAATTCATTTCGGAAAAAATATCTGGAGACGAAGAATCGATCCATATTATCAAAACCTTATTGGACTCGGTGCAACAGTTTTTACATTTTTTCAATTTATTCAAAGCGCGTCAGGACATTCCTCTTGATGGAGCATTCTATGCGGAGTTCGATGAAGTCCATAGCAAACTGTTTGCTATTGTTCCGTTGTATAATAAGGTTAGGAACTATCTTACGAAAAATAACCTTAACACGAAAAAGATAAAGCTAAACTTCAAGAATCCAACTCTGGCAAACGGATGGGATCAAAACAAGGTATATGACTACGCCTCCTTAATCTTTCTCCGCGATGGTAATTATTATCTCGGAATAATAAATCCAAAAAGGAAAAAGAATATTAAATTCGAACAAGGGTCTGGAAATGGCCCATTCTACCGGAAGATGGTGTACAAACAAATTCCAGGGCCGAACAAGAACTTACCAAGAGTCTTCCTCACATCTACGAAAGGCAAAAAAGAGTACAAGCCGTCAAAGGAGATAATAGAAGGATATGAAGCGGACAAACACATAAGAGGAGATAAATTCGATCTGGATTTCTGTCATAAGCTGATAGACTTCTTCAAGGAATCCATCGAGAAGCACAAGGACTGGAGTAAGTTCAACTTCTATTTCTCTCCAACTGAATCATATGGAGACATCAGCGAATTCTATCTGGATGTAGAAAAACAGGGATACCGGATGCATTTTGAGAATATTTCTGCCGAGACGATTGATGAGTATGTCGAAAAGGGGGACTTATTCCTCTTCCAGATATACAACAAAGACTTTGTGAAAGCGGCAACCGGAAAAAAAGATATGCACACCATTTATTGGAACGCGGCATTCTCGCCCGAGAACCTTCAGGATGTGGTAGTGAAACTGAACGGTGAAGCAGAACTTTTCTACAGAGACAAGAGCGACATCAAGGAGATAGTTCACAGGGAGGGAGAGATACTGGTCAATCGTACCTACAACGGCAGGACACCTGTGCCTGACAAGATCCACAAAAAATTAACAGATTATCATAATGGCCGTACCAAAGATCTCGGAGAAGCAAAAGAATACCTCGATAAGGTCAGATATTTCAAAGCGCACTACGACATCACAAAGGATCGCAGATACCTGAATGATAAAATATACTTCCATGTGCCTCTGACATTGAATTTCAAAGCAAACGGGAAGAAGAATCTCAATAAGATGGTAATTGAAAAGTTCCTCTCGGACGAAAAAGCGCATATTATTGGGATTGATCGCGGGGAAAGGAATCTTCTTTACTATTCTATCATTGACAGGTCAGGTAAAATAATCGATCAACAGAGCCTCAACGTCATCGATGGATTCGATTACCGAGAGAAACTGAATCAGAGGGAGATCGAGATGAAGGATGCCAGACAAAGCTGGAATGCTATCGGGAAGATAAAGGACCTCAAGGAAGGGTATCTTTCAAAAGCGGTCCACGAAATTACCAAGATGGCGATACAATACAATGCCATTGTTGTCATGGAGGAACTCAATTATGGGTTCAAACGCGGACGTTTCAAAGTTGAGAAGCAGATATATCAGAAATTCGAGAATATGCTGATTGACAAGATGAATTATCTGGTATTCAAGGATGCTCCGGATGAAAGTCCGGGAGGAGTCCTCAATGCATATCAGCTTACTAATCCGCTTGAAAGTTTCGCTAAACTTGGGAAACAGACAGGAATTCTTTTCTATGTTCCGGCAGCCTATACTTCGAAGATAGATCCGACGACCGGGTTTGTCAATCTTTTCAATACTTCAAGTAAAACGAACGCACAGGAAAGAAAAGAATTCTTGCAAAAATTCGAGTCGATCTCCTATTCCGCTAAAGACGGAGGAATATTCGCATTCGCGTTCGATTATCGGAAGTTCGGAACGTCAAAAACAGACCACAAAAATGTATGGACCGCATACACGAACGGGGAAAGGATGAGGTACATAAAAGAGAAAAAACGCAACGAACTGTTCGACCCCTCGAAGGAGATCAAAGAGGCTCTCACTTCATCAGGAATCAAATATGACGGCGGACAGAACATATTGCCAGATATCCTGAGGAGCAACAATAACGGTCTGATCTACACAATGTATTCCTCTTTCATAGCGGCCATTCAAATGAGGGTCTATGACGGGAAAGAAGACTATATCATCTCGCCGATAAAGAACAGCAAGGGAGAGTTCTTCAGGACCGATCCGAAAAGAAGGGAACTTCCGATAGACGCGGATGCGAACGGCGCGTATAACATTGCTCTCAGGGGCGAATTGACGATGCGTGCGATAGCGGAGAAGTTCGATCCGGACTCGGAAAAGATGGCGAAGCTAGAACTGAAACATAAGGACTGGTTCGAATTCATGCAGACAAGGGGGGATTGATGACCGAGAATGCGATTTTGCTATCGAACATAAACGACTTTTTATTCTGTCCAGTCTCGATTTATTTCCATAACCTAATGGGAGACTCGGACAGAATGATATCCCAATCAAGATGTCAGATCAACGGAACACATGCGCATGAAACAATAGAGGATGGGCGGTACACATCAAGAAAAGATGTATTGCAGGGAATGGAAGTCTATTGCGAAAAGTATGGTTTGATTGGGAAAATAGATCTCTTGGACATAAAGAAAAAAATGTTGACAGAGCGGAAGAAAAAGATATCTCGTCTGTACGATGGGCAGATATTCCAAGTATATGGTCAATATTTTGCCCTGAAAGAGATGGGATACGAGATTGAAAAGATCCGTGTATACAGTATGGACGACAATAAAAGCTATGACATCACCGTTCCGGAGGAAGACCCAGTCATGACGCACAAGTTTGAAGAAACGATCCTAGATATGCACACTTTCAATCCCGATGATTACGTCCAGACGAATCCCTGCAAATGTTCTAATTGCATATATGAACCAATGTGCGGGAGTTCTAGTCTGGAGGTAAAACATGATGTCAGTTGACACATTCCAGAAAAAACAGGCGATCTTCGTTTTTACAAGAGACGGCGACAAAATCTCATTTAGCAATGACAATCTTGTGGTAAAGAATGGGGATGAAGTGCGTCTTCAGTCCACATGTTATCGAATCTTTGCTCTTTTCATTGTGGGAGACGTGACGATAACGTCAGGTATAATCCAAAGATCAAGAAAGTTCGGTTTCCCAATATTTTTGATGTCTGGTTCATTCCGTACCTATGACATCATCGGCCACAAGACCGAGGGCAATTATGTTCTGAGGAAGATACAATATGACCACGATGGTCTCGACATAGCGAAACACATCGTGGAGAATAAGATCCGCAATCAGATTGATACATTAAAATTACAAAGATGGAAGGATAACGGGATGAGAGCTGACATATCGTCGCTTGAGCGATATGCAGAATCCGTGAGGAACTTCGATGACGACTTCAGAGGACTCATGGGCATCGAAGGATCAGCTTCAAGGATATATTTCAGGAACAATTTCAGCATGGAGGCATGGACAGGCAGGAGGCCACAGATTAAGGCTGATTTTATCAACAGCACCTTGGACATAGGATATACGATCCTTTTCAACTTCGTTGATGCAATGCTGGAGCTATACGGATTCGATACTTACAAAGGCGTATATCATAGAGAATTCTACATGCGAAAGTCGCTTGTTTGCGATATGGTGGAACCATTCCGCCCGCTTATAGATTGGCAGGTTAGGAAGGCTGTGAACTTAGGGCAATGCAAACCAGAGGACTTTAACGTTTCAAACGGACGATTTTTGTTAGATATTTCAAAGAACAAGGATTATGTGGGGTTTTTGATGAAGCCACTGTTAGAGTCAAAAGAGCAGATCTTTGTTTATTTCCAAGACTTCTATCGTGCAATAATGAAACATAAACCAATTTCTGATTTTCCAATCTTCAAGATTTTGGAGGAAGAATGATCCTTATCAGTTATGATATCCAGGATGACAAACTGCGCACAAAATTCTCAAAATACATAAAGAGATTCGGGCACAGGCTGCAGTATTCTGTATATGAGATCGACAATTCTGAAAGAATACTCGATAATATTATCACAGATATCAACAACAATTTCATGGACAAATTTTCTGAAGCAGATTCGGTACTAATCATTAAACTTTCAAAAACATGTGATGTGATAAGGATGGGTTATGCGATACATGAGGAATCAGACATTGTAATCGTCTGATGCAAACCCCGGTCTTAATTTTTCATTTCGTCAGTTTTCAAATAATTTGTACAATCAAAAGCGTTATATTGTTATTTGATGTTGTCATATATGTAAAAAGCGGGTCTGAATAGACCAAAAACCCACAATGAGTCTCAAAACTCATTCGAATCTCTACTCTTTGTAGATAGGCGCAGGACCTGGGCTGTAATCCCTCAAAACTCATTCGAATCTCTACTCTTTGTAGATAAATTGTTCAAAAGGATCTTATGAAGCTCAAAACTCATTCGAATCTCTACTCTTTGTAGATTCCATCATTGCGGTATAATAGATACTCTCAAAACTCATTCGAATCTCTACTCTTTGTAGATAATTTAGAGATAATAAGAAAAAACTCTCAAAACTCATTCGAATCTCTACTCTTTGTAGATGTGACCTGTGCACCAGGACTCATGGCTCAAAACTCATTCGAATCTCTACTCTTTGTAGATGTGTTAGCAATATCTATCACCTGTAGGCTCAAAACTCATTCGAATCTCTACTCTTTGTAGATATAAGGTTGAAACTATAAATTCTGAAACTCAAAACTCATTCGAATCTCTACTCTTTGTAGATAAACCTAACCAGCCGATACTCAGGCGCTCAAAACTCATTCGAATCTCTACTCTTTGTAGATGTACACTCAGGGTGTCTGGCTCTACTCTCAAAACTCATTCGAATCTCTACTCTTTGTAGATAGCTGAAACCTGATTAGTAACGGCCGTCTCAAAACTCATTCGAATCTCTACTCTTTGTAGATGGATTGATAAAAGTTGTATCTATTGGCTCAAAACTCATTCGAATCTCTACTCTTTGTAGATGTCTTAGGTGATAAAATGAACAACGACTCAAAACTCATTCGAATCTCTACTCTTTGTAGATGGCTGATAACCCTGAATGCGATGAGAGACTCAAAACTCATTCGAATCTCTACTCTTTGTAGATAAGAGTTGAATCCCGACCTGAAGGTCCTCAAAACTCATTCGAATCTCTACTCTTTGTAGATACTGAGATTGCGCCTGCGCCGTGGATCTCAAAACTCATTCGAATCTCTACTCTTTGTAGATGCCCACAGTTTTACAAGTCCGATATCTCAAAACTCATTCGAATCTCTACTCTTTGTAGATGACAAATTAAACAACATGAAAGAGCAGCTCAAAACTCATTCGAATCTCTACTCTTTGTAGATTAAATGCGCCATGCGTCCCCGCTGGACTCAAAACTCATTCGAATCTCTACTCTTTGTAGATAACACGGCGTTGATTGCGTCCGCGTCCCTCAAAACTCATTCGAATCTCTACTCTTTGTAGATGGCACAGTTATGGATAATAACCTTCCGCTCAAAACTCATTCGAATCTCTACTCTTTGTAGATGTACTGCACACCCGACAGCGTGGTACCTCAAAACTCATTCGAATCTCTACTCTTTGTAGATAATGCAGTTAAGCTATTAGCTTAACTCTCAAAACTCATTCGAATCTCTACTCTTTGTAGATGAGGGATGGACTACTTGCCCAGACGTAACTCAAAACTCATTCGAATCTCTACTCTTTGTAGATGTAATGTGTCAAGCACATACTATGCGTCTCAAAACTCATTCGAATCTCTACTCTTTGTAGATTAGATATACTCGAAGTCTCGAACATGCTCAAAACTCATTCGAATCTCTACTCTTTGTAGATAGATCAACTTCGATCATCCGAGGATCTCAAAACTCATTCGAATCTCTACTCTTTGTAGATAACGGAGAACGAAAGATCCTGTCCTCCCTCAAAACTCATTCGAATCTCTACTCTTTGTAGATTAACATAACCTTCGCTTCCTGTATCGACTCAAAACTCATTCGAATCTCTACTCTTTGTAGATACGTTCACTAATCTCACTGGCTGTAAGCTCAAAACTCATTCGAATCTCTACTCTTTGTAGATTTTGTGAACGAAATAACTGCCACATCCTCAAAACTCATTCGAATCTCTACTCTTTGTAGATGTATGAGAACCTTGTGATTGGGGTATCTCAAAACTCATTCGAATCTCTACTCTTTGTAGATTCGGAGCTCCAGGGCGGAATGTGCGCGCTCAAAACTCATTCGAATCTCTACTCTTTGTAGATTATACGGTATCGGATAACGCAGGATCTCAAAACTCATTCGAATCTCTACTCTTTGTAGATAGTGCGCCCTCAAGTACGGAAAATAGCTCAAAACTCATTCGAATCTCTACTCTTTGTAGATAAGTAGTCAAGGACTTTTGTAACGGCCTCAAAACTCATTCGAATCTCTACTCTTTGTAGATTCTCAAGATACTGGTTCTGATCGCAGCTCAAAACTCATTCGAATCTCTACTCTTTGTAGATAGTATCGCCGAGTAGTCCCAATTCAACCTCAAAACTCATTCGAATCTCTACTCTTTGTAGATAAATACACACCAACAGAGTTTTAACCTCAAAACTCATTCGAATCTCTACTCTTTGTAGATTAATAAGAAGGAACGCCTAAGTTGGAACTCAAAACTCATTCGAATCTCTACTCTTTGTAGATTAACAGCAACCAAGGCCATCACAGTATACTCAAAACTCATTCGAATCTCTACTCTTTGTAGATTCAGGTAATGTTCCTTCTCAGACAGTCTCAAAACTCATTCGAATCTCTACTCTTTGTAGATGACGCCATTCTCGGTGCGTATCGACTCTCAAAACTCATTCGAATCTCTACTCTTTGTAGATCAAGATACACACCCGGTGTGTAAGGAGCTCAAAACTCATTCGAATCTCTACTCTTTGTAGATTGTAAGAAAAGGGGGTGGTTCGGTGCTGCTCAAAACTCATTCGAATCTCTACTCTTTGTAGATCTCACTCAGCTAACGAACCTCACAGACTCAAAACTCATTCGAATCTCTACTCTTTGTAGATCACAACAGATCGGCCTTGATGCATGGGCTCAAAACTCATTCGAATCTCTACTCTTTGTAGATAACACGTCCATAATCTTAACCAGATACTCAAAACTCATTCGAATCTCTACTCTTTGTAGATAAGTCCGCCCATAACCTTTCTTTGTCCTCAAAACTCATTCGAATCTCTACTCTTTGTAGATGTCATGGATACGAGGCTTGATTGTGCCTCAAAACTCATTCGAATCTCTACTCTTTGTAGATAAATTCGGTGATGGACAGGGCACGGCGCTCAAAACTCATTCGAATCTCTACTCTTTGTAGATAGTTATCATTTCGCGCTCAAACTCTTCTCAAAACTCATTCGAATCTCTACTCTTTGTAGATAATATATATACGCGCGAGCAACTGGCCTCAAAACTCATTCGAATCTCTACTCTTTGTAGATGGCAGCAATCCGCGGATGAGCCCAAGCTCAAAACTCATTCGAATCTCTACTCTTTGTAGATTCACTAGTGGCAGGGCACAATTTGGAGAAAAAACTCAAAACAAATCTCTTAATATCCTCTTCTCTTATTCATTCTCAAACATATCGGATGGGAAAACATGAGCGGCAAACGTAAAGCGGCGATCGCATTCATTATCATCGTAGCAATAGGCGCAGCAGGATATCTCTACATCCACTCCGACTACTACGGAGACGCCGGCCCTCATGATATTACCGTTAAGATCAACTACCCCGATGCGGGGATCCTCTCCACCACGTTCGGCCATGTGGAACATGGGGATCTTTTCTCGGTGACTGTGGAACCGAACAACAACGGATACACTTTCGTCGGATGGTTCGAAGGGAATACCAAGCGGTCCACTCTTAAGACCTATGTCTTCCTTCCCAAGAGCGACACCACCTTGACGGCATGGTTCTCCCTCGATCACGACGCATCATTCACCGCTACGCCCGATGTCGCCAACTATCCGTCGACAGTCACCGTCACATCCTACCGCAACGTCGAGATCTCTCAGAGGTCGTGGGTCGTGACGGACGAGTTCACCGGCATGGAATTACTGAACACCGCCACGGACGGTGGCGGCGACAGTTCTTTCTCTTTGAGTATCGACACGGCGAGCCTTCTCTCGATCACGCAGAGCATAACATACACTGACGGTGAAACTTCCACATACACATCACTGAAGGTGGTGGACGATCTGATAATGAAACACTTCGAGTGGAGATTCAGAGAGGACAGTCTGTATTCGCCGATAACCGATATCTTCAGCATAAACAACGGGTCCATCAAGTGGGATGTTCAGTTGTCTCAAACATGGTACAATAACGCATTGAACTCACCGCTGCCTAGGGACGGGACGATCGCGGATGATAAGATGGGAAACTTCGTCACATCCGATGACCCAGTGATCAAACAGATGGCTTATGAACTCTCGATGTTCACATCGAAGATGAATGATATCGACAGAGTGAACTGTGTTCTGAAATTCGTCCAGCAGTGTTTCCCGTACCAGTACGATATTGACGGAAAAGGTGTTATCGATTACTATAAACTGCCTGCCGAAACATTATGGGAGGGCAAAGGGGATTGCGAGGATCATGCGTTCCTGTTCGCATCGCTGATCAAAGCCATGGGGTACGATGTCGTGCTGTACGGTGTGGAATTCTACGATCAGAACAATGTTCTCATAAGTGAGCATATGGCGGCGGGAGTGGCTGTTCCGGGAGGGACCGGATACTTCACAACGATCGACGGAGTTAACTATTACTATTGTGAAGCTACGTTCGAGACGAGTGTTACTTGGTACAACGATGCTAACGTAGGGTATCTCCCGACCGGCTATGTGGTTGTGAAGACTTTCGCCGTTTGAGCATCCGATGTGCCTGCCGCTTATCGGCCACTTATCGGCCATGCACATATAGTCAAACTATAATGTGACCGGTTCAATTATTGGGGCGGTGCCCCGATTTTTGGGTTTACAATTGATGCTCAGTTGTCGCAAATTTTGCGATAACTGATAGTAATTTTCTTTGTCCCAGCAATGTCAAATGTGTGGTCTCGGCGGTGGGGCTTCCTTATTCCAATTACATGTTCATTTACATGCTCATTTACATGTTCATTTACATGTCCATTCGTGTTTAGAGTGGACATTTTTTCCAATTTATCTCCTCTGTTCTTCGAACAATCTTCTTTTTGATTTGCTTCGGTGTACGGGATTTTAGAACTCTTTCTAAAAAATGATATTTCGCCCATTGCCAATGGGCGAAATGTAAAAATAACTATGTGGAACAAAGAGTATGATATTTTCCATCCGGATCATTCATCATCGTCCTTTGCCTCATAATAGTGATCGATCTGTTTGGGAACATCACTGCGTGGCATCCCCTTACGCCGTTCGAGCCGCTCTTTTGCTTCGGCCGCTATCTCCTTTATCTTGCGCTCGAACTCCTCCTTTGGCGGAAGGTCTGTCCAGTATTCCGCCACCCCGATGCCGGCTTTATCCATTTCAAGCAATTCCACCTTTTTGCGGTTCGCCGATGTGCAGAGGATAAGTCCTATCGGCTGTTCCTCGCCTTCCTTCCGCTCATACCGGTTGAGCCATTTCAGATATAACAGCATCTGACCCATATATTCCGCCTTGAATCTTCCTATCTTCACCTCGACTGCGACCAACCTCTTATGTTTCCGATGGAAGAAAAGCAGATCCAGAACTATATCCTCACCATCTATTATCATCCGTTTTTGGCGTTCTACGAAAGTAAAACCGTTGCCGAATTCGAGTATGAATGATTCCAGCCCGGCCAGGATGGCTTTTTCGAGATCCGCTTCGTGAAAATTCTCTTTCAAATCGAAAATATCCAACAGATACGGATCCTTGAATACATTGAACGGAATGACGGATTGCTCCGATATCTCGGTGTTTGCTATCTCCTGTCTTTCATATGCTTTGCGGGATATCTGGCGACGGAGTTCTTGTACCCCATAGTTCCGTGCGATGGCGTCGTTTGCGTAATACAGCCGCGCCTCATCTGATTTCAACGGCAACAACTCTATAAAGTGAGACCAGCTCAATTTTGCCGACAGCGCCGGCAAAATCTCTGGGTTAGCAAAACGCTCCGCAAAAAGCATCATTCTATAAAGGTTGCGTTCGGTAAAACTCTGTCCATAGGTTGTTACCAATTTTGCCGACAGCGTCGTCAAAATCTTTTTACCGTAATCAGCACGCTTGTTTTCGAGTATGGTTGAATTGATATATTGTCCGACCTCCCAGAACATCATTGTCACTTCTTGATTTACATGATCATATGCTCTGCGTTTCCGATGCTCGATTATTGCTGCGATGTTTTCGAAAAGGTCGTTCTCGTCTATTTGCTGACCGGCGTTGTCCGGCAACTGCGTGCCGGACTCCTGAGGAGCTTTCGAGCGTCTTCCGCTCATGGTTCATCACCTCCTTCGCCGGACTCTTCATTCAAGAACCTCTCCCGCTCGAAAAGCCTCCTTTCCGACTCTATCTCCATGCAAAGCTCTTCTTCGGACGGTATGTACATTTTGTACTTCGAAGCGAAAACCTGTGTGTTGTCCTCGGGAAGGGTGTACCTTACGATCGTATCGCTCTTGCTGGCACATAATATTATCCCTATGGGCTTGTTGTCGCCTTCCTCCATCAGCTCTCTGGTGTAGTAGTTGACATACATCTGCATCTGGCCGATATCCTGGTGCGTTAGTTCGCCCGTCTTGAGATCGATAAGAACAAAGCACTTCAACCGATAGTTGTAGAACACCAAGTCAATGTAGAAATGGCGACCGTCCAAACTTATCCTTTTCTGGCGTGCCTCAAAAGTAAAGCCGTTACCGAGTTCCAACAAAAACTTCTGCATGTGTGTTATCAAAGCTTTTTCGAGGGTCGATTCGCGAAAGCCGGAATTGTGATCCAACCCGGCGAACTCCAGAACACTCGGATCTTTGATTATGTCCTCTGCCGTTCTCCCTGGTTCCTTCTTTATTATCTCGTCTCTTATCTCTTCCTTGTTCCGGCTTGCCAGAACACGTTCGTAGCAGAAGCTGTTGATCTGTCTCTCAAGCTGTCTGGTGCTCCAGTTGCCGTTTGCGCATTCTTCTAAGTAGTAGTTGCGGGCCCGGGGGTTTTCTACACGAAGGATCAACCGATAGTGGGTCCACGACAATTCGGAACGCACTGCGTTCCAGTTTGGCAACGTCGAATAGAACTGCCGCATATAACGTAAGTTGCGATCGTCAAACCCTCTCCCGTATTCTGCCGTTAACTGCTTTGACAGACTTTTGATAAGTCCGTCACCGTATGCGGCACGCTCTGCTCCGCCTTGTTTTTCAACAATGAGCCGACCGATTTTCCAATATGCTTCGACCATGAAAGAGTTCAAAGCCGCATATGCTCTGCCTCTGGAACTGTTCAGAATTTCTCTCACTTCTTTGAAGAGATTCTCTTCGATGATCTCTTCTGGTACGTTCGCCGCTATTTGCGGCTCGTCCTTATCTCTGATTATTTTTGCCATAGTTCGCACTCCTTTTTTGCAAGTGCTTACATATCGGAGATCGCTGCGTTTGCCGCAGCATCCCCGCCTATGGCTGAGTTCTAAATGTCCTTACGGCTCATTGAAACAGCTGGTACAGAGACCCGTTTACTCGCTGCATTTTTACATGGAAAGGATGGTATATAAGTCTTAGGGAGGGGTGTCCGAAAGTACCCGAAAGTACAGACAAGATGATGATTTTTTTTATATCTGGCTATATGCTTATGCTTGAGTTGATATATCATGAATATCTTGACCAAAACGCCGGCATATTTTTGACATTTGAAAAAGGCTACGCACTGCGTGACCAATTGATATGGACGCATTATCGCCTATGCGCGTAAAATCCCTTTTCAGTCTTAATCATGCCCAAAGCAAATACCTAAGCATAGAATATCTGCCCCTCATTTAGTATTCCTTGGACGGGTGGCAGAGAAGTTCTGACGAAGAAATTGTTTTCTTCTCCGTCTCTGCGACACGACCTTCGATGCATTCGAAACGTTCGCTGACAGCATATCTCTTCAAGATGTAGTCCTTAAGAACACAATTTGCCAATTGGGGAAATTGAGTTCCTCATTTTGATTGACACAGTACCCAACAGAAATGATAATGTCAAGATCATAGTAATTTTTTTGCTTGGTAGAAAAATCGGAATTTCCGATTTTCTTCATTGAGATTGCCTAATCTGGCTCTCCCTCAAAACGAACTATAAAGAAATCCTTTATGGTTGGTCTTTATCACATTACGTCCATTTTTTTCTCGGGTTGGTGTCCATTTTCCAGAATCATTTACTCCAAAATGCTTCTGTGCGCCTTTTTCAAAGAACTTTAATATATTACCATTAGAGTATTGAAAGACAGGTTGCCCCGTGGCAACTCAGTGGAGAGATGTGGTCCCTATATCACTCACCTTCACATTTTCTATTTCGTCCATCACCGATGGACGATTTGGAGGATCGGTGCCGGACCCTGTCGTCTATGAAAAGGAATCGGTCATGGAACCCTCTTATTTGCGCACGTGAATTGGCTATATTACACATTATGTTCCTCGATTTCCGATCTGAACCGTTGCAAAATCCGCAACGGTTGATCCGGCGGCGAATTCTTCCTCGGGATGAGAGAAACACATGTTTCCATAAAAAGTAGTATAACTGTATTGTTTACCTTATAAGTAGATCATGAGACCGATTAGGGAACATGGAAAGATACTACTTATTCCCTGGAGAAAGAGAGGATTATGAGAAGTTCGTGATCGCATTGTACGAAGACCGGGAAAAAGCAATGAAGAACAAATGCACTTCGCTTTCAGATGAAATGGTAGTTTATCACATGATCTGTGACATGATGGAATTCTTTGAAATAGACATGGTGATGAGAACATTCAAAAAGATCAAAAAGGAAATGAAAGAGGTCGATAACGAATCAAAACGTTCACCGCCTTTTTTCTGAAGACAGGGATACCGGAGACCTTGCGTTTTCATGGGATGTATGCGAGGGTCTGCGTATATCTCTCCATTCCAGATATGTTCAGCCTTGGCGTGCCGTCCGGGAAGCGCCCTACATCGATCCTTTGTCCGTTGATATCGAACACTTTATTCCTCTCCGATCAGGTTTACCTGGCACATCTTCATTGTTATAAGGGCGGCCTTGTGGCTCTCCTCGGTCACGCCGGCGCAGCAGCCTGCGTCCACGGTAACGACGGTCTCCGGGAACTTCGCCTTCAGTATCAATGCGTTCGATACTACGCATATATCAGAGCACAGTCCGCACAGCTCGATCTCATCATACTCGCCAAGACCTTCCGCCAATTCCAGCGAACCGAAGGTGGTCTTGTCGAATATCTTACATCCGGTTGTGTTAAGTTCGTCGGCGATCCTGTGGCCGTCTGTGCCTTCGATACAGTGAACGACAGGGAGCCTTCTTCCCTCCTGCGTCTCCAAATAATCGGCATAGTGGGTGTCGCGGGTGAAGATTATCTTGTCCCCCGCCTTTCTGTAGCTTTTTATCTTCTCTTGAACAGCGGGAACGATCGCCTGCGCCTGCGGCGAGCCTAACGAACCGGTGATGAAATCGTTCTGCATGTCGACCACTATCAACAGTCTTCTCATTGTGCTTCCTTTCCTTTGTTATCCTTTGGTCTTTGGATGTATATCTTTGCGGGCCGGTGGCCCTTGTCAGCCGTATATCGATCGGTCTCTTCCACCATGTCGTTGATCTTCCTTCGGAAATTGGCGGCGAGCTCTTTCCTGCCAGTTATGGTCTCGTACACATTCTGCAGTTCCGTCAGGGTGAACTCCTTTGGCATCAGGCGGAAGATGAGATCGGTGTAGTGGATCTTCATATGCAGTCTTTCCAACGCCGTGCGGATGATCGTGAAGTGGTCGAACCCGAGATCGTCTTTTGATAGAGGTGTTCCGTTCCTTTCGATTGCAAAGGATGATCCTTGGGGACGGATGGTGAACCATTCCTCGCCGCTGATGTTATCTGATTGTTCTTCGTTCAGAAGGCAGAGATATGCTATCGAGAGGACCCTTGCACTTGGATCCCTTCCAATATCGCAGAAGGTGTAAAGCTGCTCAAGATAGCACTGTGCCACCTTCGTTTTGTCGCTCAGTTTAAGCTTGATGTTATCTTCCGGTAATTCATCGATGTTGAGGAAACTTCCGGGCAGGCACCATTTCCCTGCAAAGGGTTCTTCCTTGCGTTTATAGAGTAATAAACGCAGTTCGGTCATGGGGAGCTTACGGTAGTTGCCGGGCTCCTTTGTGCTGACCGTGAAAACGACCGCATCGGTGGTGACGAAGGGGTGCTCATGGCCGAATATGGGTTTCATGATATCATCTTTATGTTATTAATAAAATGATAATATCATATTAGATGTATAAAGATTGGGGTCAAATGATAGTCATACGGAGTATGATTACAGAAAAGATGTGAAAAATGGGACGTGTGTTTTGTTTTTAATCTGTAGAATGGAGAGAGGATCTCCTCGCAGGTGTTGACAAAACCGTCGCTGTCGAGGCCTTCGGGTAGAGGGCACTCATTGAAGTGAAATGGGAATGACATTTTTATTTTCCTTTATTGAAAAGAGCAGCATTATGTTCACTTAGTTTCTGTTAATTTATTGGTAATCAGAAATCTATCTCACTTCATTCTTCTGCTCTCCTGTGTTTGATCTTTGGGTCAGAATGTTTTTTTTCACATTCCTTACAAACATCCTTCCATGGTGAAAGGAACCCTTTCTTGTACTGACGAGTGCAATCCATGCAAATGAACTTCCCGCAGTCTGAGCATGTGTGTGTTGTCCTCGCCAGAGCCTGACAATAATCACAATAAGTAAGTCCTTCTGTTCTGATATTCTTTGCTAATAAGGTGAACTTATCATTTTTGTTCTCTATGAATGTCACATCTGATTTCGTTCCAAAGGTCTCGAACTCAATGTTAGCAACGTAATATTTTAGTAGATACTCAAAGGATACTTTCACGTTCTTCGGCTTCGGTGAGCAGGTCTTTGTGTAATGACTGCCGTTGTTCCCAAAATAAGAGACATCTTCTGTGAGTCTCTGAATCATCCTTTCTCTGATGTCCAATTCGATCTGCTTTATATTCAGCTGAGCCGGCATAGGCCCCTCAATCTTATCTCCATCTGATAGCTTAATGGTAATGCCGGATGCCTCTGGTATATTCTCTAACGTGTTGCTATCCAGAAGAACGTTGAACTCTTGATCTAATCTTTTTATCACTGTGCCATTCGACATCTTAAAATCTTCGTGCGCTGAGATGTGTAAGAATACGCCATATTTCACGACCCTATCATTTTTTATTATTTTTAGATTCGGTTCGACCTTTGTCCTTCCTGAATTTCGGACGTTTATGAAATTGGATGTAATAATGCTCTTAATCTCATTGGGGTCATATGGTGCCAGCGTGCAAATCGTTATGTTATCCGAGGTGGGATTCAGCAGGATTCTGTACCCATATTTGGAACCAATTGACTTCAGATCATAGAAATCCATTGTTTCAATGTGGAGTCTATTCTCATTGATGTGATTTATCGCATCATCGCTGAATCCGCCGGTGCATATAAGAAGACCCTTTTTCACGCCATCTGTCATCATTGCCGAGTGTAATTTTTGTACAACGGGCCTGCCTATTGGTTTGTGGTGATGTTTGCATTCAACGTACATCACATCGGTTGGAGAGAAACGGACGATCAGATCCTTTCCGCCATCGCCGACAAGCGGTACATCTTCCACTTCTGCTTTATAGTGTCCTTGCAATAGTTTTTGACATAATTTCTCAAACCCCTCACCATCATAGTCGCAGAGGTATATGTTCTTCAAGTCATCCATTGAGTTCACCATAATTTCATTGAAATGTGTTTAGAGGAGACTAACCATTCTGGGCAGACGTCTCACTAATTAAATAAACTCCTCATATTTATCTACTTTTTGGATGTCGGTATAGATAAGGCCTTAATATCAAACAGATGAGATTTCTTGGAGGTTCGTATTTTTTGCTGTGCTTTCCTTTGCTCATATCGGTGCCAATGTATATTTATATTTCAAAAATAATATTTAGATGGGTGTAAAATGGCTAAAAACACTGGCGAAAGCCATAGACATGGTGCAGTACGAGAACGCTCTCAGACTTACAATCCAAAAACGGAGCAACATGTGAAACGTAATACAAATGATGGACGTTTCATGGATGTAAAACAAGATGGAAAAAAGTTCAAGGGTGTGCGTGAAGAAAAATAATTCCATAAAAAAAGCAACCCTCCCATATTACTTTTTCATGGAGTTTATTGTTTGAAGCCCCCTTTTTGATAGATTGTTTAGGCATATACCTCCAATTTATGCAATCTTTTTATTCAGATAGACCTTCTCACAAGTATGGGAAAAAACACATTAGGAAGAAACAAGTGTGGAAGACATCTTAACCCAAATCCTTCGAGGGCGCGTGTCTTCTTTTCAAGCAGAAATTGCGATGCTGGACAGGTTGGATTTTTAAAATCACAAAGGAGAACAACAAAAAGTCTCGACTTCATAGATTATGGGATTAAGAACCCCTATTTATTGGGATGGAAAAATTCTGCAAAATATAGAATACGAAACTCAGACGCAGTTGTTGTTGGAATCGGAAAAACCACATATAAGAGTAAAAGTGTCAATTGGGAAGTAAAAACCGCTAAAAAATTCAACAAACCAATCATTGGTGTCAAATTAAGTAAGGGCGTAAAGGTGCCAGATACCATCAGAAAGAACGGTAAAATAATAAACTGGGAGTGTAACACCATTCAGAGGGAAATAGATAAATCAAAAAATAAAAGAACCTGAGTGTAGAATTAGTGATAACATGTTTAGAAAAGCCCTTATAATAGGCATAAACAACTATCCACGTTCGCCACTATCTGGTTGCATTAATGACGCAACTGCTGTTGCTGAACTACTAAAGACCAACCATGATGGAACAAAGAACTTTGATGTATTGTTAATTAATGATGTAAAATCAAAGTCGGAATTGATGAAACACATCAAAAGCCTATTTGATGGTGCCAATGATGTATCTCTCCTATACTTCTCTGGGCATGGATGCTTTGATGAAATCGGCGGGTATCTTGTCACTCCCGATTATAAAGAAAATGATATGGGCGTGAATATGCGAGACATCATTACTCTTGCTTCCAAATCGAGGTCGAGGGATAGAATAGTGATTGCTGATTGTTGTCACTCAGGTATGTTGGGTTCAATGGACATTACCGAAGATACTACTGTTTTGCGCGAGGGAATGACGATTATGGCTGCTTGCAACAGAGAAGAAAGTGCCATAGAGTCATGCGGGCATGGAGTATTCACAAACTTATTAGTTGAAGGTTTAAAGGGCGGCGCATCAGACTTATCAGGAAATGTTTCCCCAGGCGGCCTGTATGCTTATATCGATAGGAGTTTGGGGCCATGGGATCAAAGACCGATTTTCAAAACAAATGTAGCAAGGTTCTCCACAATAAGAAAAACTGCTCCCCCCATAGCTCGCGAAACAATGATGAAAATAACAGAGATTTTTAATTCGCCTGACACTGAATTACAATTAGATCCATCTTTTGAATGCACAAATAATCCTACAACTAAACCATTGCTATTAGAGCCTTTTTCAGATGAAAAGAATGTAAAAACATTCAAAATTCTTCAACAACTAGAGAGTGTTGGCATAGTTGTACCAATTGGAGAGAGACACATGTACTATGCGGCCATGAATTCAAAGTCGTGCAAACTTACTTCATTAGGTAAGCATTATTACTACCTCAGCAAAATAGGGAGAATATAACGTGGCAAAGAGAGCATTCATAAGTTTTGACTACGATCATGATTTGGAAATAAAAGAAGCACTAGTTGGGCAAGCAAAGCTCCCCGATTCCCCTTTTAGCATTGTTGATGTCTCCATCAAAGAGGCGATTGACACTAACTGGAAAGAATATGCTCGGAAAAAAATCAAGTCGTGCGATGTCGTTGTTGTGCTATGTGGAAAGCACACAAATGGAGCCAAAGGTGTGACCGCAGAGATATCAATTGCCCAAGAAGAAAACGTTCCTTACTTTCTTCTAAAGGGCCATAAAAATGAAAGTGTCCGACCAGTTGGCGCAAGGAATTCAGACAAGATGTATGACTGGACATGGGACAATTTAAAAGCACTATTCGCAGGCAGAAGATGAGTTTCATCTTAAACGATAGTATCAGAAACCTATAAGAACAATAATCAAATACAAGGGTTCAACGGGCTCGTGGTCTAGGGGTTATGACGTTTCCTTGACATGGAAGAGGTCGCCGGTTCAAATCCGGCCGGGCCCACCATACTGTTTTTTAACTGTTGTCCGATCCAGATCGGAAAAAGAAAAACATTGGTTAATGATATGACTCAGAATGAGAAGAATCAGTACATAGGCGATCTTCGATTGTGCCAACAAAAAAAAATTGTGTTACGACCTTTTATAAAATGGGCCGGTGGTAAAAACCAACTGCTTCCCGAAATTCAAAAAAGATACCCTAAAGAGCTCGGGAAGGACATCAATAAGTATGCCGAGCCTTTTGTCGGCGGGGGTGCAATACTATTTGATATTGTCACCAGCTATGATTTGGATAAGATTTACATCAGTGACGTTAATAAAGAGCTTATTGCCACTTACAAAGCAATAAGAGATAATCCTGAAAAAATAATCGAGATACTCTCCGAGCTTGAGAAACAGTACCTTTCAATGGAAGAGTCGGATAGAGAGGAATTTTTTTACAAGAAACGCCAACGGTATAACGAAGTAAAGAAGGATGAAAATGCAGATGAGACAGAGTTACCAGCACTGTTTATTTTCTTAAACAGAGTTTGTTTCAATGGACTATATCGCGTAAACAGCAAAGGAGATTTTAACGTGCCTCATGGTTCCTATAAAAATCCAAAAATATGTGACAAAGACAATCTAAAAAATATTTCTTCTAGTTTGAAAAATATTGAGATTGTTTGCGGAGAATATGACCTTTCCAAAGATTTCATCGATGAGCACACTTTCGTTTATTTTGACCCGCCTTACAGGCCGATAAATCAAACATCGTCTTTTACCTCATACACAGACTGCTCTTTCAACGATGATGACCAAAAAGGGCTGGCTGATTATGCAAAGGTTCTCTCAGAAAAGGGAGCTAAAGTCATGGTAAGCAACTCTGATCCTAAGAACTATTCTGATGATGGTTTCTTTGATGAGCTTTATTCAGACTTTAATATCGAACGTATTCCTGCTACTAGAATGATTAATTCCAACGCAGAAAAAAGAGGAAAAATAAATGAGTTGTTGATCACAAACTACAAGGTTTGAGATTAAGCATCATTCAAAAAAGGATCTGCTGCTGTTTTTAAGTGCACCCTCCCCCTTGTTCAACTTCCTAAACACGAACAAATGCTCATGCATTGTGAGCAAGAAACTTGAATTGGAATATTTTCCAAGGTTTCTATCGCTTTCACAATTCCACTCTTTTTTTATTATATCCTCTTTAAGGACAAATCCTTCTTTCAGGAAATCGAACATAAGTCTCGCTGTTATCGGGACGAAGTGGCTTCTGTTGTGAGTGTCACCCATTAATATTGAGCAGTATGCCCCAGGCTTCAAGACCCTGTGGAATTCTTTGATCGCCTTTTTGAATTCTGAGAAAAATACATCGTAGTCATTAATCTGAGAAAGATCCCCATCAACTGATGGCGCATACTTTATTATGTTCGCATAAGGAGGATGAGTTGCGATTAGATCTATTGACTCGTCAGCGATCTTGTCCAAGTTTCTAACATCCCCGATAAATGTTCTATGAACAGTTTTTGGAATTTGTTTTTTCATTGATTCTGGGAGTTCGAGTCTGTTTCTTGTAATAGAAATTGCTCCTTGGTTGATATCGATTGATATCGAGTTTCTTCCAGTGAGCATACATTCAACCGGCGTTGTTCCGCCACCCACCATAGGATCAAGTACAAGATCTCCTGGTTTAGAATAAAGTTCAATAATATTTCTCACAACGCGCGGAGACCAATTACCGCGATATTGTGGCGTATGTGATGCCCAATCGCCGCGGTCGGGGAAACTCCAAACTGTTGTTCGTTCTAATTTGAAATCTGATGGTTGAATCCCCGAGATTTTTCCTTTTTTGTAAATTTCCCAAGGAACGATCTTTTTGTTTTCAACCACCACGTCTTCTGCCTTTGAATCGAGTATCTCTATCATAGGCTGGTATACTATATCCTTTGAAATATAAAGGTATAGACTACATGTAGTAACGTAGCCGAATCCCGGCAACTTCATTATATCAAAAAAGTCTGAATTCCTCAGATCTTCTATGGTATTGTAGCCTGCTTCCTTTAGCATTTTCTCCTTCACAGGACCAATGCCCGGTATCCCTAAACCAACGTGCTTTTTACTCAATAAACAAGAATAGATCTCACTAATAAAATAGTATAAGTCAGATAATGTCTTGTGACTTCAAAAAGAGACTTTGATGAATGGTTCTCTCACTTCCGCCGTACCATCTATGGCTATAGCTATTATGTGGATTTCAACAAAGTTATTGGAAATGTTAATGCCATAAAAATAGAACTCAATCTGATGAATTCTCTGGTAGGCTCCAAAAATATAAAAGCGGATTTTATTGCATTGGCAAAAAAATATCCTGAGATATTAAAGACAATACCAGTTCTTATTGCAGTAAGAGAGAAAGAAATTGAGATAATGGATGAGCAAGCGAAAAACATTACTTATGATTTCAACAAAAGAAACCTCTCAGCGGAAGATTATTCGGTTTTTCTTGAGAAAACTGGATTGTTCGATTTGATTTCCAAGCACATAATTTCAAATCTCAATGATTATGTGACAGGTGTTGAAACCGGATTAGATTCTAACGCCAGAAAAAACCGTGGCGGCTCTGCGATGGAGAATCTGGTAGAAAAATATCTGAAGGCGTCTGGGTGTGAATATTACGTGCAGATGTCTGCTTCAACCATTAACAAAAAATGGGGGATTAATATATCCGGGCTTTCCACAGATAGCAAAGCAGAGAAAAAATTTGATTTTGTTGTGAAACACAGGAATGAAGTGTTCGGTATCGAGGTTAACTTCTATGCCAGCGGAGGTTCTAAATTGAATGAGACCGCCCGCAGTTACAAAATGGTGGCTGCCGAATCTAAACAGATTGACAGGTTCAACTTCATATGGGTCACAGATGGTGGTGGCTGGCACAGTGCCAGAAATAACCTTAAGGAGACTTTTGAGACGATGGAACACATTTATTCAATTGCAGATCTGGAGAATGGTGTATTGAACGCTTTGTTCAAACCGTGAACAAAGACTTGTTTCCTTGGATCTATTGAAAATAATCTTACAGATTAGCCTCCGACAGAATATCGCCCATTATCTCTGATAGTGCTGCGCTGATATCAACCTCATCATCGTGCAATTTGTAAAGCCAATCTATTCCATAGTTTGCATAACCTTCGCAGATCTTAACTATTTCTTTCATATCTTTGAGCACTTCTAGCCCGCCCATGGAAAGTGCAATGGCTTTCATTATCCAAAGTCTTCCTTTTTCATCTCTGCTGAGCGTACTTAATACAAACAGATCTTGTTTGGGCGTTGCCAATGTTACACTCTTTTTGTAATAGTAACCGATTGCAGCTGCTGCAACAAACACATCCGTCTTTGAATGCTTATAGAATGGACTGTTAACGTCATCTACTATTGCATCATAAAGGTGGCTTTTTTCTTTCTCTATGGTTCCTCTGACATCTTCACTCATAATTTACCACCTTTGAACACATTGTTTTCTCATCATATCTAATCAGATATTCTTTTCCGATGTGCGGCAATAATTTCTTTCTGACAGCAGGAGAATATTCCTTATCTGTAACAAGCATCACTACTTGTGTGTCTTCCAAATAATGCGGCAGAGATTGTGCAATGTTTTCACTCGGCACATCAGAAATTCTACCAAGAGGAGTGTCGATTATCACTGGAACATCATACCCGCTTACATGGTAAAGTGCGGCAGTAAACGCAAGTGCCAGCACCTGCCTTTCACCTGCAGAAATACGCCCAAGACTTTCTTTCCCATACTCATTCTTCAAGGAGATTTTATACTGGGCTCCAAGATCTTCAATATCGACACTGGAGAAGGCTTCCTTTTTCCATATCATGTTAAAGAAATAGCTACGCGTTTCATTCTCCAATCTCTTTCTGACATCATCAACGATGCTTTTCTTTACTTCATTCATGTAAGTTTCAATGGTTTTTGCATATTCCCAAACTGCATGCGCCTTTTTTTGCTCAACGCTATTCTTTGAAGATTTTGCAATCACTGCCTTTAGTTGTTCTTTGTCTCTGTGCAAGCTTGCATATTTATTACCGACAGTTCCTATTCTTATGTTATTTTTATCTCTTTCAGATTCCAACTTTTGCCTCTCTGCATCTAATGTCCTTACTTCTTCAACGTCGCTTTTTTGGAGTGTGTGAGATATTGCATCAATGTCAGTGTTTCGTTTACTCAGATCAGAAACTAACTGTCTCTCCTTTTTGAGTAAATTCGAATACTCGGCAGTAAAATTTGTTCTTTTTAACAAATCCTCAATAACATATTTTCCATCCACGGCATCCCTTACCGTATCGTCTGGAAACACTTTGTTTAACAGTGTTTCGATAGCCACTCTATGTTCAGAGCCTTCTTCTATGCTTCTTCCACAAATACATACTCCGTTTTCAAGCAGTTCTTCGAGGAATGTATTCTTAATGTTGGGTGGCAAAACTCCTTTTTCGGTTTCACCCTCAATTAAATCTTTTGAATAACTTAACGCATGAACAGCAAAAACCACGGGCAAGCTTGACGATATTAATTCCTTTTTTGTTGTACCGACATTTTGTATTTGCCTTGCGATCCCAATTCTTTCATCCTCTAACCGGCGTCTATCTTGTTCAAGCTTGTTTATCATTGCGGGAGACTTATTCAGAAGAACTTCACGTATCTCTTCTAGTCTACTTGCGATTTTTTTATTTCTATCTACAAGTTCATCACGTTCTTTTTGGAAATTAAGCATATCTTCAGAAATCTTTTCATCTTGTTCTTGTAACACGCCTTCTTCTGGTGACGAGAACCCCTTATATTCTTTCCAAAACGTATTTACTGTTGCCTTTATTGTTTGGATTGCACTATTGAGGACATCAATTTGAGCAATTTTCTCAACGTTTGTCTTAACCTTCGATGTGTCCATGAAATATTCATCCATTTTTTCACCATCGAAGAAAAAGAACCCGACAAGCTCCTCGGGAATAAGATGCTTTTCGATATACCATTCGGGAGTTGGAACCTTTCTCCATCCCTTTTGACCATCGATTTCGTTTACAATGCCCGCAGTGGGGCCGTTTCTGAACACCTTACCATTTTCTTTAACATATTCGCATTTTCTTTCAATGCTACATTCTGCTTCTTTTTCGCCCCACTTTGTTGTGACTCTGACAACTATTGTTTCCCCCTCGGATAGCGTTTTTTCAGCATGATCGTTTAGAATTCCTGTTGAGACATTGATTACTTTGTCACCATACATACACCACAAAATCGCACTCATGAGATTGGATTTCCCGGCACCGTTTGCTCCCTGGATCATGGTGAAATTTTTCTTAGGATCGGTCGAAATCGGAATTACTGTCGTTCCCCCAAATTGTTTGAAATTCTCTATCGTAATATCAAGGAGTTTCATTTTTATACCCCTTTTTAATAGTGTCCTTACACCTATTGATCTTCAAGGTTTTCACTTCCGTACCGTTTCCTAGTTCGACCTCTGCCTTGAAAATACTTTTCAATGCCTCTTTTGTAGCATTGCTTGCATCTAATCCATCTATTCCAGTCATTACCAGTGAATTTTTAACGCGACTCATTACAATCACCCAATACAATTCCTCTTTTTTCAGCTTCTTTTTTGATGGCCGTCATGCTTTCACTATGGTTCATTGAATATATTGAAAATTCACAAAACCTTCTAAATTCTTTGTTAAAAATATCAGATTCAGCATCACGATACTTTCCAGATTCTTCACCGGGGATGACGATGAAGTCAAAGATGTTTGCATGTGTTTTTTCTGACTTTGTTTTCTCATTGAAATATCTTCTCAACACCCGGCCTCTTCTTTGGATATATTCTCTGGGATTTCCAGTGCTTGCCATAATTATTGCATTTTCCGTAGAAGGAACATCCACTCCTTCGTCTAAACATTTTATTGCAACAAGGGCCCTAAGATCTCCATTACTGAATAGTTTGAGAATCTCTTTTCTTTCGGCGTGCTGTTCACTTGATGTGAAACGCCTGCACACAATATTGTCTTGATTCAGTATAGTTATTATTCTTTCTGTGTACGTGATGTTATCGTCATCACTTCCATCAGAACAATAAACTATGCAATGATTTAAGAACCCTTTCTTATTCCATTCTTCGAGGTTTTCACCGAATGCAGTCACTTTTGCTGCAGCTCGTTTTACTATTCTGGATCTATTTATGCGCAGTTGCTCCAACGCTTTTTTTGCGGATTCACTCATCTCTTCTTTTGGATCAGCGCCTGCATATTTTGCGATTTTTTTAGTAAGTTCCGCATACTCTCCCAGTTCTTCTGGGTTGCATGAAACAAAAATTGGGTAGTAGTTATATGGCGTTAGATAAGACTTTCCAGTATCTGGATTAATTGTTTTGATTGCTTTCTCCAAAGAAAAGTCAAAGACACTCCCACCAAAATAATCAACTATTGCCTCGCTTCCTTCATCATCAAAATACCTAGTCGGTGTCGCACTTAAACCGAGCCTATAACTATAATCCTCTGATAACCCTTCACGATATTTGGTAGCTCCTGCATTATGAACCTCATCACCTATGATTATCTTCCTTATTTTGAGGCTTCCAATCATCTCTGCAATTGCTCTGGTAGCAAGCGTATCATATGTTGTTAACACAATTAAATTATCAATAACTCCAAACTTCAGAAGATTTACCGATTCTCTTAGGATTGGTTTCCATACTTTAGAACTGTCAAAAGCCTGTACTATATTCAAATCATCCTTGAAACTGTCAAATGTATCTCTAATCGTAACATCCCACTGTGGAATCAGATGTTGAAATGGCACCGCGACTATCAAAATAAATTTGGAAATATTGTTCTTTGCTAATATTTGCTTAACGGCGTTTGTTGCTGCATAAGTTTTACCCGTCCCGGTGGCCATGCTGAATATTCCAATTCCGTTGTTTTTGATCCAGCTATCGATGGCTTTTTGCTGATAATCCCTCAGTCTATTTTTTCCTGTTGCTTTTTTCTTAAATATATGAAGATCCAACACACTTTTCGGTACGAGCTCAATCCATTGATTTTTTAATGCCAAAGGAAAAGGTACAGTCTTTTTTCGTACGTCGGTTCCGTAATTCCAATATCTCTCAAACCGCTCTATGCGATTTTTAATACGATTGTCATCCCCTCGCCAATCACAATAAACATCAAAATCTTCAATATTAACAGATAAAGCTGCCCCTGTTGCATTAATTGATCCAGAAAACGCAACAGTGTTTTTTCCATCTTTCAGTATTCCGTATTTATTATGAAAAATACCTTCCTTATCCACTGATGAACGAACTCGCCCTTCATCGTCAACTAACAACACAATTCTGATCTCCAAAAATCCATTTGCGACCATCCAACCCAGCGCTTGAGTGCCGTCGTTTTCGATCTCTTTCGAAGTCAGGGTTTTTGCCAGCACGACCCCTAATTGTTCGCTCAGCGCATCAGGATTATTCATTGCTTTATCGAGTATTTCAGCATCTTCCTTACTTAGGATCGGAGATGTTAACAGTCTCATTTTCCCTTTATTGGCTATAAAATTAGCAATGCCCTGTGCAGATGCTGAAAGAGATGAAGAAGTGAAAAACCCAGATTGCCTGTCATATTCTAAAGCTGCACTCAGTGCGGGCTCAAAAAACTCAATAACTATATCATTAAAGTTTGAATCGTAGGATTCTTTAAAATCTATTTCTTTTAGCCCCATTAGTTCTACCTATCAGAAAAAAGATCTCTTACCCTGATAAAAATATAGTGATCCAGACTGAAACAAATCTGATCGTTCTTGTTTAGAGTATAACTATATTTTCACTCAAAACAACATCTCTCTGTTTCTTCTTCCCAAGTATTTCCTGTATCTTGGAACTGTGAAGCCCTTTGATCTTCTCAACCTCATCAGAGTTATAGTTGGGAGTCCCTTTGGCAATGATCACATCACCGCAAACGATATCCACGATCTCTCCGCTTGAGAAATGCCCCGACACTCCCACTACTCCCGCCGGCAGCAGGGACTTGTGATCTCTTATCGCCCTTTCCGCCCCTTCGTCAACAAAGATCGTTCCCTGCGATCTCGCTGATTTCAGCCACCTTCTCTTTTTCGATATCTGGGTATCTGAAATAAAGATGGTTCCGATATCCTCTCCCCTGACAGACTTCAGCACAGCCTCGTCGATCGAACTCAGAATGATCATCATCCTGCAGCCCGCATCCTTGCATATCTCCGCCGCTCTGATCTTCGTCCTCATCCCGCCGACGCCCATCCCGCTCACCGAGTCCCCCGCCATCTCTCTGATCTCCGGCGTGATCTCTTCAACAACGGAAATGAACTTAGCATCCTTGTGGATGTTCGGGTTCTTGTCGTACAATCCGTCCACATCCGACATTATTATCAGAAGGTCCGCATCCACTCTGCTCGCCAACACAGCGGACAATGTATCGTTGTCCCCGAACACCGCTCCTATCTCCTTGATGGAAACAGCGTCATTCTCATTGAAGATCGGAACTACATTATGCTTTAGAAGCGAATCAATGGTATTATTCAAATTAAGAACACTATCTCTATCAGAATAGATATCCATCGTCAGAAGTATCTGAGCAACGATTATCCCCTGTTTCTGGAAACTCTCTATCCACTTCTGCATCAGTATGCTCTGACCCACCGACGAAGCGGCCTGCCTTATCGGAATGTCGTTCGGATTCGGTTTAACTCCCATCACCTTGAGCCCGATCCCGATCGCTCCCGACGTAACGATGAGAACTTCCTTCCCTTGATCCTTGAGCGCCTTCACCTGCTCCGCGATGGAATCCATCATATCCTTGGAAGCGGTCGAACTTCCTTTGGTGATGGTTGTTGTTCCTACCTTAATGACGATCCTTTCGACATCTCCGAGGAGTTCTTTTCTTCCCATAGTATCACAAACTGAATTCCTTATCCAATTTCTTGTGGATGTACTTCTTTGCGTTCTTTCCGACGTAATCCTTTACCACCTGACCGTTCCCCACAAGCACATACTTGTAGATCATCAGTCCCTCCATCCCCACCGGGCCTCTCGAGTGGATCTTGTTGGTGCTTATCCCGACCTCTGCGCCCTTTCCGTATCTGAACCCGTCCGCGAATCTTGTTGATGCGTTGATGAACACATCCGCCGAATCCACCGACCTTACGAACTCTGCCTGTTTCTCTTTGTTACCGGTGATGATCGCGTCCGTGTGGTGAGATCCGTGCTTATTGATGAAGTCGATCGCTTCCTCGATATCTTCCACTATTGCTATCGATATTATCAGGTCGTTGTATTCGGCGTCCCAATCCTCATCCGTCGCATCAATGACCTTGGGATCTTTCGGGATCAACCTCTTGGCTCTTTTGTCCGATCTTACTTCCACGCCGTTCTCGATGAACAGTTTGACCATCCTCGGAAGGAATTCCTCGGCAATGTCCCAATTCACCAACAGTGTCTCGACCGCATTGCAAACAGCGGGATACTGTATCTTCGAATCCAACGTTACAGCAAGTGCCAGATCCACATCCGCTTCATCGTCTACGTAGATGTGACATATCCCCGCCGAATGACCTAACACCGGGATCTTCGTGTTATTCTGAATGTACTTGACGAACTCGTACGACCCCCTCGGTATCAAAAGATCGATGTCCCCGTCCATCTTGAGTATCTCGCTGATGTCCTCCCTGGACTCCATCAGCACGAATGCTTCTTTAGGAACGGCCGCTTCAGCGGCCGCTTCCGTAAGAACATCGAATAAGACCTTGTTCGAATGCTTTGCCTCGGAACCGCCTTTGAACGCTACGGCGTTACCGCTTTTCAAACAAAGCGACAATATCTGCGGAACGACGTCCGGACGCGACTCGAATATCACTCCCAGCATCCCTATCGGACATTTGATCTGATAAAGTATCAGGTCATCGTCCAACTTAACGGAGGACATCGTCTCTCCCACCGGATCGTCGAGCTTTATCACATCTTTGATCCCGTCGATCATCCCGGTTATCTTCTCATCGTTGACCTTCAGCCTCTTCACCAAAGAATCGGACAGGTCGCCTTTCTTTGCCATCTGTTCGGCGTTGGAAACATCCTTGGCGTTGGCTTCCAGGATCTTCTTCCTATTGTCATCTAAAGCATCCGCCATAGCTTTGAGTGCTTTGTTCTTCGTCTCCGTGTCAAGGGTCGCAAGTACCAGCGCCGCGGACTTGGCTTTCTTTATCTCCGATGTGACATTGCTCATATTCTGAAACACCTTATGATATTCAGATATTAAGAGATTTGATTACAGTTTTCTCAGCAGATCGTTGCGGTCGGTTTCGACCTGTTTCTCATATTCTGACATTTCATCGGTTCTGATATAGCTCCTCATGCGCTCCAATTCCGATTGGTCCGATTGGTGATCGTGCATATTGGAATAATACCTAAGCCAGGAACGCTCTATCTGACCGTCATCCTTGTAGGCGAACCTGTCGACAATCTCGTCGCGCGTATTTCCTCTGCAGACCGAACAATCGCACATGAGCGGATGGCTCGTTGCTTTCCACAGATCTTTTGATACTCTGATCGAAGCATGGTGTACAGCAACATCGAATTCATCTATTCCATCCAGGTCGGCGGGCGGCTCCTCCATGTTGCGCATATACATAAATTTAGGCGAAACAGAGTGTTTTTTCCTCGTTATCGAATCCATCCCATGTTGTATGAGATAATCCTCCAGATCCGAATTCACTCCGGTCATATATTCATGATCTCCCTTTGCCGGCACCTCGGAACAATTTACTATAGCACACATATCGTTCCTGCGTCCCCATAACTCCGCATACTGTAACGAGTTAGTGTATGGATTCGCATATATCATATTCACGATCGTTATCATTCCGGACCTCGATAGGTCGCACAACACATCCAGTTTCTTTGAGAAAATTACCGGGGCCTCATCCATTCTGAGCTGCGGTACGGCTCCTTTGTCATAGTTATCCTCCGCAGACTGACACCAATCAACTATCATCCGCTCAAATGCCCTGTGACCGGAATCGATCGGAGGGATGTTTATGTAATCCATGTCTTCTACCGAACACTGCATGTCAAATGCGATCTTGAACGGTCTTTTATCATCGAGTTTCAAAGCCGGCAACTGCAATATCGGAAATGATGGGCACATGAAAGTCGAATCGGACATTGACTGCAGCTTACGCCGAGTGTCATTCACTACCCCGTTGTTCTTCAAGAACTTTTGATATTTTCCTCCTGTCTTCAGATCCACCGGCAGTGCCGCAATGGGTGATGATATCTCTCCTCTGTATCCGAGAAAGGACTTTGCCGTCAATTCCGTCGTCGAGATAGGTCGCGTGGGAGTCTCGAACGATCTGGAGCTGCTCACCTTTACACTCAGTGTGCGCGCACCTTTACTGGCCATCGATGAATCCACATATCCGACCTTGACAGATTCGATCATTCACTTTCTCCTGCGGTGCAATGTCCTCTCGAATACGATCGATTCGTCTGTGAATTCTGGATAACGAGTGTAGATATAGGTCATTATCCCGTTCGAATCGAATTGCTGAAGATCCGCTCTCAGCAGCTTTAGCTTATTCATCTGCTCCGGAGTCAACTTGTCGAGGGCTTCCTTTCCCGAGGCTTTTCCCTTTTCGGTCAAGAAGAACCTTTCCTGTTCCGAGTTGGTCCTGCCTCTTGATTCCACAAGCCCTATGTCCATAAGCGAAGCGATATTCCTGTCTATCGCCTCGGTGTATGGACCGAACTTATAAGCTCTGAATCCGGGATTCTCAGACGGAATGTCATTTTCCTGTGCAAATTCATAGAGGATAACAAAGATCTGTTTCTGCAGCTTTATTATTCCGGAGACTGGCGCCCCGTCACCCACATATAGCCAGGCGAGGATCCAGTCCGAAACGAACAAGAACTGATGGTCCCTTGCATAATCCATCAGGCGCTGTGCCTCCTGCGGCGTGTACTCCACCTTACTGCATCTTGGGCACTGATAATAGAAATAACTGAAACCATCCGGTAGCTTGATGTCTTTACGCGACATTTCACATACGCAAGAATCTGCTTTCTTTTTCACTGAAACGGCAGTCATATCGGCTCCAGGTGTGAAACGCTCCAAAGGCTCTCCCCTTCAAAGCTGAATTCATCCAATATTATGTTGTATATTTTTTTGTCCCTACTTGAACATACCCTTTTCGATCCTCTGCGGAACGGCTTCCCTGTTCTCTTATTTTTAGGACAATCTATCGTCGAGGACAACATATCACATAGTGTGTATGCATCTATGTGGAATATTCTCATATGAACGAACGCCGAATCGGAAATCCTTACACCGCGATCCTCGAATTGACAGTCGTCCTTTTTCATTATTTGCGACAAGCTCTTTTCTTCCTCCCTTCTTCACAAAGAATGCATCCCCACGAGCAGTTACCATATGTCCTTCCGCATATAAATCACATTGGCCGATTTGGAAATCCGCATTACCCAGAATAGCAATAATCGCTTTCAAAAAATTGTATAGGATCTGTATTTCCGGCCTATCGTTCGGCATTCTGTATTTCAATTCGGTTTCACTCCCTGTTTCTGTTCATCGTTTGAATGAAATCATTTATGATTTACATTAAATTAGTATGAATCATAAATGATTGGTATCTCACTTTTCTTTTGCTTCACCGAGGCATTTGTACTGTGCCTTCGCCGTTTCACGCTTTAGGCGGTTGCGTTCATAGAACCATTCCTCCTTCCGTTTGAGTTCCTTTCTGATCTCGGTAACGTCATATCCAGAATATTTTTCAGCCGCATCCACAAAGGCAGTGATCATACTCGCGGTTAGCTGATAATCGTACCCCTCGCAATAATCAAATCCGTCCTCCCTTTCGATACGTTTGATCTCTTCATTGAATGAAACGTAGAGGAAATCGTATTTGTACATATGATGATCAAAGAAATAATTAGGAACGTAAAGCAGATGCTTAACGCCCAATGCCGAAAGGGATCCGTATCTTCTGTATATGCGTCCCTTGACATACCACTCGGGCAGATCTTCGGGGCGCATCTTCGTCCAATATCTTCCCTCGGAGTACAAACGGCCCATCGGGTCTGACGGCGCATATCTGTCATCTTCAGTAAATATGTACTCGCTATCCAGATAGAGTTTCGCTTTGAACCTATTGCTCTTCTTTTTGCCGGTCTGTCCTTCGGTAGCATCTTTGTCCGCCCTTTCAATACCACTTCGGGATGTGCTCATTGAACCATTCCTCCTTCTGTTTGAGTTCTTTAACGATGCTCGTTATATCATAACCGGAATACTCTTCGGCGGCCGAAACAAAATCAACCAGCAGCGGCCCGCGAATGACCAGATCGTATCCTTCCAACCGATACCGGCCGTCGTCTCCTGTCTGTTTGATCTCATCAAAATATGAGATATAGAGCACATCGCCATCCAAATTACAATCTGCATGATAGTTTGGTTCAAAGAAGAGATGTTTAACGCCCTTTGCGGAAACGTATCCGTACTCTCCGAACACGCGACTGAGAATGAACCACTCCGGAAGGTCTTTCGGAAGGATCTTCGTTTTATGGATCCCGTTGGAATACAGATACCCATCCCGATCGGTTTCGTCAATACGGCCATCGCGCCGTGAATGCATGATACACCTGGGGGTGTAGAGTATCGGGTCGAACTTTTCGCTCATTTCATCACTATCCCGATATTCGCAAACTCGCTTTTTGCCGTCCATCCGGATGCTCCATGCTCATCCTCTTTCAGGTGCAGAAACTCCTTGATCATGTACATCTTGAACTCTACAGATATCCAGCATGCGAACTGTAGCGCGATGTCGCTGTGCGCATGTATGCCCCCTCCCCTTCCGGCCCTGATCATAAGCCCCGTCGCACCTGTAGCATCGATCCATTTTTTCGGCGAGAACAAGAATGCATTGGCCTCCGCCTCTTTCTTGAACTCCTCGAACTGATCAAGTTTGAAATTCGGATTATTCAGGTATTCCCACATACCGAGAAATTCAATGGTGTCTTGTTGCCGCATCCAACTTTCGACAACAGCCTTCGGTTCAGTTGGATTTTTATATCTGGCTATTTCAATCAAAGATAAGTACTCGCCTTTCTTAGATCGGTTGTTCATAAGATCCGCTTCGGAGGTCGATTTGGTCTCCGATGTCTTTTGTATTGATGCTAAATGCCTCATTTTCCTCACCTCATTTGTTCGCCGCCGGCCCTGATCGAAAAACACTGTCAAACTGCGATCTGACAGTGTTTCTCAGAGTGGGCCCGGTTGAGGGGATTCTAACTCTGGCATTCAGCTCCGAAAGCTGAAGGAATTATCCTTTGTCTGCCGATACGCATTGATGATAAATAATGGTTTCAGTAAAAGCACCGCCTTCTCCGACCGTGAGAGATGTCGTGCTCATTGATTACGAATCTTTAAACTCAAAATATTCTATATGCATAAACAGATAATTCTTTATATATTATTATCATTTTGTGCATATATGCTCTCTAAAAATGAACTCCTTGCGCTGAGAGGGATCAACAGCGGCTCCAACGATGTCAAGACTCTCTCCGCATTTTTAGATATCAGCAAACCTCAGACCTATAAGATCGTGAGGTCCCTTTTTGATAAAGAGTTCATCTTCCTCAGACTTGGTACGCTTCTCATAGAAAAAAAGGCACACATCGCAATCCTGCTGGATATTCTGAATGACTCTCCCGATTCGTACATAGTGCTTTCCGACAGCGGAACGGAAATAATCAGAACTCTCGTCGAACCGTGCACTGTCTCGGAAATATCTTCCAAAACAGGATTGCATCAGACCACCATCACAAGAAAGATCGACCTGATGAGAAGAATGGGCATGGTCAAAAAAGATGATATAGTGTATTCAATAAACGAAGAAATGTGGCCAAAGCTTGCGGAGTTTGCGCATTCTTACGACGAGTACACAAAGCACGTAGACCCGAGAGTGCCTTTCGGTTCCGAGATCTATTACTCATCAAAAGAACTTGTTGTGTTCTCAAACAAAAAAGAGTTGAAGAAAAAAAGAACAGCGTTCTCAAGGTATGCTGATTTTGGGATGAACATCTATCCGGGAACGAATTACTACTGCTGCATCGATCGCGAACTCGACATCAGGGATATCTTTCTCCATTCTCTTTATGTTGTTGAAAAAGACAACAACTGGAGGAGTAAAATGCTTGCTTTGATCTTCTATGCAATGCATAAAGATGAACTGATTGACATAAAGCACCCGATAGTCGATGACATGCATATGGTGTTGAACGGCGTATCTGTTGAAAAATGGGGCACATTGGGAGAAATGAACGAACGCGCAAAGATGTACGGAGTTGACCTTTATGATCAGTGATTTCAAAGAGATACACAAATTCTTCGACGAAGTATCAAAGCATATTGGCGAAAGGGTAGATATCTATCTCATCGGCGGCGGGGCACTGATGTACCACAAAAGCAAGAACCTAACAAAGGACATAGACCTTGTCGTGAACACGGAAAGAGAGTTCGATCTGATTGTGCTGGCTCTAAAGAACATGAGTTTCAGATTGGAGCTGCCAGATCACCACTCGTATTCCAGATTGAACATATCTCAGATGTTCGTCAAAGATGAATTCAGGATCGATCTTTTCTGTAAGACCGTCTGCAGAAAGTTCTCTCTTTCCGAAGGTATGATCAAAAGAGCTACAACAATTAGAGCGTTTGGAAACATCCTTTTACATGTTTGCTCAGAAGAAGATATCCTTCTGTTCAAGTGCATTACAGATAGACCGGGAGACCTTGACGATTGCATGCGCATCACCTATGAGCACCTGTTGGACTGGGACATCGTACTGAGGGAAGCTCAGGAACAATCAAGGACGGGGAAAGACGTGTGGATAACATGGATCACGGAAAGACTAGAAATTCTTGAGGAGAATAATATCAAGGTGCCCATTATCAATGAAATGCGCAGTCTCTCTGAAGAATGTAGAGAAAAATGGGAAATGGATCTTTTGTCTAGAAACCCCGACGCAAAACTGGATTGATCTTTCCGCTGAGCCATTATTACTGTTAATAAGCTTGAATCGGTTCCGAATGATATTTTAAATATCAAAACCTGATTGCATGAAACGGGCCGAGGTAATCTAGTCCGGTAAGGTGGTGGTCTCGAAAACCACTGGCGTTCCGCCTCGGGAGTTCAAATCTCCTCCTCGGCGCCACTTTTCAAAAATTTCAAAGAGAAGATTCAATATTCGATGTTCGATATGGAAAATAACATGGATATCCGTAGTTCTATACGCAGCAGGGATCTTATCAAAGAGGACATACCTGATGCGCTTGAGGTCTCCAGGGAAGAACTGGGTTCCGATTATCTCACCGAAAATGATTTCTTAGGGATCATAAACTCGGATTCCGCTTTCTGTAAAGCAGCAATATACAAAGGGCGGTTAGCGGGTTTTGAGATGTGCCGGATATTCGGTCCCGAACAAGCGGATGGAATGCTGCACCTTCCGGATTCGCCTGACAAGGATCACTTCCTTTCCAAAAAGAAGATCGGTCTTTTCGATTCGGTCGCTGTCAGAAGGGACCTTCAGGGTCTCGGAATCGGCACCGAGCTCGAGAGCTCCTGTCTCAGGGAATTCACATCCAGGGATGTCGATATCATATGCGCCATGGCCTGGAAGAGCGTGGACGGCACGATCAATGCCAAAAAAGTTCTGGAAAGGATGGGCCTCACCCCTCACATCGAGGTCCCGAACTACTGGAACCAGATGGTGGACTCTCCGGGCGGCCATGATTGTCCGGTGTGCGGAAGACCGTGTAAATGCTCGGCCGTCCTTTACTACAAAGACATGAAGTGATCAGTCCATTCCGTGTTCCTTTCGGACCTGTTTCCTTTTGTAGAGGGACGTAGCAACAGTGATCCCGAGCACAGCGAGTATGATGATCAGCGAGTAAATGACATCGATGTGGAACGTTTCGTCCTTGGGCACGCCCAGCAGATATTGCTGGATCGCCGGCAGTATCATCTTTATCCCTATGAATGCCAGGATCACGCCCAGACCGTACTTCAGATACTCCAGGTGTTCCATGGATCCCTTTATCGCAAAGAACAGTGACCTGAGTCCCATCACGGCGAAGATGTTGGATGTGTAAATGATGAACCTGGCGGTCTCTATATCCAGTCTTATTGTCACAGAGAACACCGCGGGTATGGAATCGAAAGCGAACATGATATCGGTCAGTTCGATCACGATGATACAGAGAAGCAGCGGGGTCATCAGCTTCACGCCGTTATGCATTGTGAACAGCTTATCCCCGTCATAATGCGGGGAGACCTTGAACCATCTGCTCAGCCTCTTTGCCATCTTGTTCTCTCCGCCTTCCTCCTCTTTCTTGAAGACGGTCTTGATCGCGGTGTAGATCAATATCGCACCGAATATGTAAATGATGAAATCGAATGCGGCTATGAGCTCCGTCCCTACGAATATGAATATCCCTCTGAACACCAAAGCCCCTATTATCCCATAGAAGAGTGCTTTGTGCTGGTACTCGTCCGGCACCATGAAGTATGCGAAGATTATGATGAATACGAACAGATTGTCGATGCTCATCATCTCTTCGATCACATATGCGGTGATATATGCGGTGAGATTGCCGGTGCCCTGTCCCGGCTCCGACAACAGGAAAATAATTATGCCGAAGGCAAGTGCCAGGGCCACCCAGAACGCCGTCATCTGCAATGCGCGCTTGGTGGTGATGTGCTTGGACCCTTTGTTGAACAGCCCGAGATCAAAGGCGAACATCGTCCCGATGATCGCAAAGAACATTACCCACATCCACCATTCGAACATCGCTTATTGCCCTTCCCTTCAGGCAAAGAACGGATAGGATGTTTATAATTGTGTTTAAAGCTCGTCCAGTTTCTCGTCGATCTTCTGTCTCAGTTTGGACTTGCTCTTACCGGGGGGCTTCTTTCCGGCGTTGTCGTCCAGTTTTGTCAATAACTCCTTTTCATACGCTGACACTTTGTTGGGAACGTTCATCATCACTCTGACGAACATGTTGCCTCTCGTATTCTGATTGAGTTTCGGAAGGCCTTTGCCGGCTATCCTCAGAACGCCTCCGACCTGTGTTCCCGCGGGGATGGTCACTGATATCGTCTCGCCGTCGATGGTCTTGACGGTCTCTTCTCCGCCCAGCACCAATTTCGGATAGGTTGTGGTGACCGCGGTCCAAAGGTTCATGCCGTCCCGTTCGAAGTTCTTATCCCCTTTGACGTGTACCACAACAAAAAGATCCCCGGAAGGACCGCCGTTGGCTCCCGCATCCCCCGCACCGGCCACTTTGAGCCTCATATCCTCTTCCACCCCTTTCGGGATGTTCACGGATACTTTCGAGGTTATGTTCGTCCTGCCGGACCCTCTGCATTTGGGGCAGCGTTCTTTGAATGTCTTTCCGCTTCCGTTGCAGTTGCCGCAGTCCCCGACGGAGACCATGTTGCCGAAGGGCGTTCTGCTCACCTTCTGGACCTGTCCTGCGCCTTTACAGACCTGACAGGTCTCTATCTGACCGTCCTTGCCCCCTGTCCCTCTGCAGTCGCTGCATTGGATGGAATGGGGGACGGAGAGCTCGGCGGTCTTCCCTTTCAGAACATCCTGAAGTGTGACCTCCAGATCATATCTTAGGGAATCCCCCTGTCTGGGGGAGTTCCGGGACCTTGATTGCTGCCTTCTTCCGTAGCCCCCGCCGAACATGCTGCCGAAGAGATCCCCGAATATATCGCTGATATCATCGGCGTGGGTGAAGTCCTCCCAGGAGAACCCTCCCTGACTGAACTGCTGGTTCACTCCCGCATGTCCGTATTGGTCATACGTTTTGCGTTTGCCTTCGTCCGAGAGCACTTCGTATGCTTCCGACAGTTCCTTGAACTTGGCCTCCGCCTCCTCCTTGGTCAGATCGGTCACGTCCGGATGATATTTCTTCGCAAGCGTACGGTACGCTTTCTTGATATCGTCCTGTGATGCGTCCTTTGCGACGCCCAGCACCTCATAGTAGTCTCTCGGCATTCAGCTTACCTTATTTTTCGTCGTCATCCACGATCTTGTAGTCCGCGTCGACGAATTCCTCGCCGTCCGCATCGCCGCCGGCCTGGTCCGCACCGGGGTTCGCACCCTTGGCCTGCTGTTGCTGCGCAGCCTCTTGGTAGACCCTCTGGCTGATGGGACCCATAGCCTTCATCAAAGCATCGAGTTTGGACCTGATGGCCTTCGCATCGTTGCCTTTCATCGCAGATTCGAGGTCGCTGATCGCCGCCTCGACGGATGCTCTCTCTTCCTGAGAGACCTTCTCGCCCAGCTCTTCCATGGATTTGCGGACAGAGTGTATCGCAGACTCGGCCTGGTTCTTCGCTTCGATCACTTCGAATTTCTTTTTGTCGGCGTCGGCGAATTGTTCGGCCTGTTTGACAAGGTTGTCTATCTCTTCCTTCGACAGCTTGTTGCCTGAAGCGATGGTGATCTTCTGTTGTTTGTTGGTCCCCTTGTCCTTTGCGGTGACGTTAATGATACCGTTAGCATCGATATCGAACGTGACCTCGATCTGAGGCATTCCGCGCGGTGCGGGGAGTATCCCTTCAAGGACGAATCTTCCCAGCGATGTGTTGTCCGCGGCCATTTTCCTCTCTCCCTGGACAACGTTTATCTCCACCTGCGGCTGATTGTCCGCGGCCGTGGAGAATATCTGCGACCTCTTGGTCGGGATCGTCGTGTTCCTGTCTATCAGTACGGTGGATATGCCGCCCAGCGTCTCTATCCCCAGGGACAGGGGAGTGACATCCAGCAGCAACACGTCCTTGATCTCTCCGGAGAGCACTGCGCCCTGAACGGCCGCTCCCATCGAAACGCACTCCATCGGGTCTATCCCCCTCTGGATCTTCGGTCCGACGATACTCTCGACAAAGTTCTGCACTATCGGCATCCTTGTCGGGCCTCCGACCATTATTATCTTGTCTATCGAGTCTGCGGGCATCTTCGAGTCGGAGATGGCCTGGTCGATGGATTTCTTGCATCTTTGAACTATCGGTTCGACAAGCTCTTCCAGCTTCGATCTGTTGATCGTCTGTATCAGGTGTTTCGGTCCGGATGCGTCCGAAGATATGAACGGAAGATTGATCTCCGTCTGCATCGTGGTTGAAAGCTCTATCTTCGCTTTCTCGCATGCTTCCCTTACCCTCCAGAATGCCATGTTGTCCTTGGAGAGATCTATTCCCGTCTCTTTTTTGAATTGTCCGATCACATATTTCGTGAGGATCTCGTCCATATCGGATCCTCCGAGCTGTGTGTCCCCGGATGTTGATATCACTTCGAAGACGCCGTCGCTGAAGTCCATTATCGTGACATCGAGGGTTCCTCCGCCGAGATCGAACACCATGATCTTCTGGGCGGTCCCGCTTTTATCCAAACCGTATGCCAGCGCCGCCGCTGTCGGTTCGTTTATGATACGGACGACCTCCAGCCCGGCGATCGCTCCGGCATCTTTCGTCGCCTGCCTCTGATTATCGTTAAAGTATGCCGGCACCGTGATGACGGCCTTGTCGATCTTTTCTCCGAGATATGCCTCGGAGTCTTTCTTTATCTTCTGAAGTATGAATGCGGATATCTGCTGCGGAGTGTACTCTTTTCCCAGGGCCTTGACCTTCTCGTTCGACCCCATTTTCCTCTTGACATTCTTTATCGTTCCGTCGGGGTTCGTCACCGCCTGCCTTCTGGCCGGTTCTCCTACAAGCAGCTGACCGTCCTTTGTGAACGCTACATATGAGGGGAAGGATTTCCCTCCTACGCTTGTGCCTTCCGCGCTCGGGATCATGGTCGGCCTTCCGCCTTCCATCACCGATGCTGCTGAATTGCTCGTTCCCAGATCTATTCCTATTATTCTTGACATGTTTCTTCACTTTCCTTCTTTTTTGTAACTTTGACTTTCGGACACCTTATTATTTTTCCGTTCATCATGTATCCTTTCTGGAACACCTCTGCTATGTTGCCGTCGGTGTCCGTTTCCACTATGCAAAGCGCTTCGTGGAGATTCGGGTCGAATTTGCAATCGGTCGGGATCTCCACAATTCCGTTCTCCTCCAGGAGTTTCATTAAGTTCTGCCTGATACCTCTTATTCCGATAACGAGTTTGGATTCCTCTCCTGCTGTTCCCAACGCACGATCCATGTCGTCCAGTATGGTAAGCAGGCTCTTTGCCATACCCGCTGTCGCAAATTTTCTGTACTCTTCGTTCTCCTTTTCCGTTCTTTTGCGGAAGTTGTCAAAGTCCGCCTGAAGCCTCACGGCCATGTTCAGATACTCCTCCGCCTTTGCGTTCGCTTCGGCTATGGCGTCCGTCATGTCCTCCGATGTTCCTTCAACATCCTCTTCCTTTTTCCATCTAGACCTCTCAGTCATGGGTCGCCTCAGTTTAAGTTATTAATAATGATTAATGGGGCCGGAGGCCCCGTTTATAGGTTTAGTCGTCATCACCCTTGGGCATGTCGCCGGAGCCGTATTCCATCTGACCGGAGGACTTCGAAGCGATGACATCATCGATCCTGAGGATCATTACCGCAGCGTCGGTGGCCGAGTTGATCGCCTGTTTACCGATCCTGAGCGGCTCGATGACGTTGAGTTTCTTCATGTCCTCGATCTTTCCGGTGAATGGGTTGAGGCCTGCGTTTACCTTTCCTTCTTTGTGCGCCTTCCTCATCTGGATGTTGATGTCTATCGGGTCCAGTCCCGCATTCTCTGCGAGCGTGGTGGGAATTACCTCCATCGCCGAGGCGAATGCCTCTATGGCGATCTGTTCCCTTCCGCCTACAGACACGGCATAGTCCCTGAGCTGCATTGCGATCTCCATTGCGGCTGATCCTCCGCCGGTGACGATCGAGCCGTCCTCTATTGATACTCTTACGACCGACCATGCGTCGACGAGCGACCTTTCGACCTCGTCCGCGACGTGGTTGGTCCCGCCTCTTATCAGCACTGAGACCGTCTTCGGCTCTTTGCATCCGGTGATGAACGTCATCTCTTCTGTCTCAATGACCTTGAGCTCTACGGAATCGGCATATCCGAGGTCGTCTGCGCTCAGTTCCATGATCTTGTTGCATATGCTTGCGCCGGTGGATCTGGCGAGCCTTTCCATATCGGATTTCTTGACGCGCCTGCATGCATAGATGTTCTCCTTAGCCAGGAAGTGCTGGGCAAGGTCGTCTATTCCTTTTTGGCAGAACACGACGTTCGCACCTGCTTTCTTGACCTGTGCGACCATCTTCTTCAGCATGTTCTCTTCTTCCTGAACGAAAGCGGAGAGCTGCGACGGATCTGTTATCTGGATCTTTGCGTCGATCTCGGTCTTCTTGACCTCGAATGCCGCATCGATTACGGCGATCTTCGCCTTCTCGACCTTTTTCGGCATCGATGGGGAGACCGGTTCTTTGTCGATTATGAGGCCTTTCACAAGCTGGGTCTCTTCCATGCTCGCACCTGCCTTTTTGACTGTCTGGATGTTCTTCAGGTCCGCAGTGTAGTTGCCTTTTGCGTCCTTGTCGATGATCGTCTTTACAGCATCGACGACCATCTCTGCGAAGAATTCCTTCGATCCGCCTACCTGTTTGCTGATCATTGCGTTGGCCGCGATCTGTTTCAGGAGTTTGTCGTCATTGATCGTTACCTTGGTGGATATCTTCCTGAGGACCTCCTGCGCTTTATGGTTGGCGAGCCTGTATCCGGTCGTGATGATCGTGGGGTGTACGTTCGCATCGATCATGTCCGTGGCTTTCTTAAGGAGCTCTCCGGTGATGATGACGGATGTCGTTGTCCCGTCGCCTACCTCTGCGTCCTGTGTCTTTGCGACCTCGACCAGCATCTTTGCCGCGGGGTGCTGCACATCCATCTCTTTAAGGATGGTCACGCCGTCGTTGGTGATCACAACATCTCCCATGGAGTCTACGAGCATCTTGTCCATACCTCTCGGACCGAGACTGCTCCTGACAGCGTCTGCGATAGCTTTTGCAGCTGTTATGTTGTTGTACTGTGCGTCTTTGCCTTTGTCTCTTTTTGTCCCTTCCCTGAGGATAAGGATCGGTGCATTGCCCATGCCCATTTTTTTCAAGCCTCCAAATTATTATTCCATTATAGATAGGAATTTCTAAAAGGGTTATGGTTTGTTCTTCTATATAAATATGACTCGTATTTACACATTGGGCGCCCCATTCAGTCTACGAAAGAATTTATTTCTTCAAACAGTAGATCTTTCCCATTGAAAGCCGTGAAGGATGAGCTCATGACGAACGAATCGGTCAGATGCGACTGGGCGGACCGAAGCCCGCTTGAGCGGATATATCACGATACAAAATGGGGTATCCCGGTCCACGACGATAAAGAACTGTTCAAAATGCTGATGTTAGAGAGTATGCAGGCCGGATTGAGCTGGTCGACGATCCTGGCTAAAATGGACACGTTATGCGCCGCTTTTGATGATTTCGATCCCTCCTTGGTATCTCGCTATGATGACGCAAAAATTGAGATTTTGATGAAAGACGATGGGATCATCAAGAACAGGGCAAAGATCAACGCCGCTGTTCACAACGCAAGAATGTATCATGCGTTATGCGAAGAACACGGTTCGCTTGATTCTTTTTTATGGAAGTATGTGGACTTTGCGCCCGTCATCAACAGGTGGGAACATATTACACAAGTGCCCCCAAGCACTGCGCTTTCCGATGTCATAAGCAAGGACCTGAAGAAGCTGGGTTTTAAGTTCGTAGGGTCCACGACAATATATGCTTTCATGCAATCCGTCGGAATGGTCAACGACCACCTGGTTTCGTGCAGCTACCGGCACACAATATCGCATTGACAATCTTTATAAGTAAGGTGCGATTAGCTCAAATAAGGTGAAACCAGATGGCGGATGATGATTATATGGCCTTGCTCGATAGGGCAAAAGAGGTCCTTCCCGAGACGATAGAGAACCACGAGAGGTTCGAACTCCCGGAACTGGACATATTGCAAGAAGGAAAGATCACCGTCTTCAGGAACTTCATTGATGTAACGGACAAACTGAGGAGAGACCCGCAGCACCTTTTGCAGTTCCTGCTCAGAGATCTCGGTACTCCCGGCAACGTCGAAGGGCGCAGAGCCATTTTCAAAGCGAAGATATCTCCGTCGTCGATCAATGAAAAGATCGGAATATACACTGAGACGTACGTTATTTGCTCGGAATGCGGGCTCCCCGATACAAAGATCGTCAAAGAGGACCGCACACTCATACTTGAGTGCGAGGCTTGCGGCGCCAGAAGGTCCATCAACGTAAGGAAGGCTGCAAAGACAGACGCCCAGAAGGTCCTCAGAGTGGGAGATACGATCGAGATCCTGATCTCGGATGTGGGAAAGAAGGGGGACGGTGTCGGGAAACATCTGGATTATATCGTTGTCGTGCCCGGCACTGCCAAGGGCAACACTGTGAACGCCAAGATAACAAATATCTCGGGCAAGACCGCTTTCGGGACTGTCGTACAGACTCCCGCTGCAAAATGATCGGCTGTTGATATGAGATACTTTGTGGAATCTTACGGTTGCACAATGAATTATGGGGAGGGGGGCAGACTCTCAGAGATCATGACCGAAATGGGGCATGAAAGGTCCCTGGATGCGGAATCCGCCGATATTGTCGTACTGAACACGTGCACGGTCGTGGACACGACCGAAAAGAAAATGATCCGGCGCATGTCGGAACTAAGAAAAGCAGGGAAAGAGGTCGTTGTCACTGGCTGCATGGCAAAGGTCCAGGCGAACCGCATAATGATCAGGCTTCCGGGCTCTTTGATAATCCCTCCGGACCGGTACCCGGGGTTCTCATCCGAGATCCGGGAAAGATACGGCGCCGGAACTTCGGACACCGAGATTGCCGGTTATTCGAACATCCTTCCCATCGCTCAGGGGTGTCTCGGAGACTGCTCATACTGCATAACGAAATTCGCCAGGGGAAGGCTCTCAAGCTATGACCCAGACGAGATTTTAACAAGATTCAAAACCCTCATAGGAAGCGGCGTGAAAGAGATACTTGTCACCGCGCAGGACACCGGTTGCTACGGGTTCGATATCGGGACAGACCTCCCTTCTCTGCTGAGAAGAATGCTTGAGAGCAAAGGGGATTTCATGATAAGGATCGGAATGATGAATCCCAACAGTCTTATCGAGATCGCCGACGGACTTCTTGAAGTGATGGATGATCCTCGGATCTACAGATTCCTCCACATACCTGTACAAAGCGGAAGCGACACGATCCTGAAGAGAATGAACAGGTCTTATTCAACGGAGGAGTTCTTTTCCGTAGTGGATAAGCTTCGTTCCGTCTGCCCTGATGTAAGCATCTCAACGGACATGATATCCGGGTTCCCGGGAGAGACGGATGAGGATCATCAAAAGAGTTTGGAACTCATCAGAAAATTGAAAGCTGACACAGTGAACATCACCAGGTTCTCTCCGCGGCCGGGGACCGAAGCGGCGATGATGGAAATAGTACACGGGAGGATCTCCAAGGACAGGTCCGCAGAACTAACAGAGATGAAGAACAAGGTCGAGTACGAGAACAATTCCAAGATCGTGGGAAGGGTCGAGAGAGTGCTCATCACCGAGAACGGTAAGGACGGAACAATGATCGCCAGGACGAAGAATTACAGGCCTGTGGCGATCCCGGCCGATCTCCCTATAGGTTCTTTCATCGACGTTGAGATAACCGGTTGCGAATCCACATATTTGATCGGAAAACTCGCATAATGCATCTATGTCGCAAAATTGCGTAGATATTTAAGGAACCGAAAAACACGGCCGGAAAATAAAAAAAAGCCCCCGCATTACTCCGGTTCACTTCCCGACCTTTATTACTTTGGCGGGTCCGTGTCCCTCTGTAAGGTAGACTGTGTCGATCACCACTTTGAATACCTTAAGCTTCATCATTCCCGATTCGATGAATTGTTTGAACTCGGGGTGTCTCTCGAGCAGGACCTTGTTATATGCTTCTGCGTCCTTTTTTCCCGCTTCCGTTGCCTTGCCGTCCAACGCAAGATAGGCGGGCATTCCGCCTACTGTAAGGCTCAGTTTCGGATTCTTGGCAAGGTTGTTCCCTTTTATCGATCCAGGGTCCGTGCCGAAGAACATACTGTCTCCGATCATCACATATTCCATTATCGACGAACGCGGTTTATCGTTACTGGAAGTTGCCAGGTTCATAACGCGGTTCGCATTAAGTATCTCCATGAATCTCTCCATTTTTTTCACCTGTTCATACATATTCATAAGGGGAGATATACGCTTATCGTCCCTTTCATGAGACCCGACCTAAAACCTGCGTTATTAGAACGATTATATAATTGAATCAAATTAGAGAGTGATATAGTCCCGTAGTGTAGTGGTCAATCATGCTGGCCTTTGGAGCCGGTGACGGTGGTTCGAATCCGCCCGGGACTACCTTCTTCATTCGTTCTTCTTTTCTGAGTTTATCTTCCTCGCTTCATCGAACTTCGCCGTCATCGTCGGATTTCCGCGGGTCAGTTTTTTTATGGTAAGATCTTCCGCTTTGTCATTAGCCAGACGCAGGTTGTCCTCCGACTTTAACAACGCTTCCTTCGTCTTTTGAAGCTGGTTCATCGTCTTGTCTATGCCATCGATCGCATCCCTGAACCTTTCGCTTGCGAGCCTGTAGTTCCTTCCGAATTTCTCTTTGAACTCCTCCAGGTCCTTCTCGAAGTTGGTGATGTCAATGTTCTGATTCTTTATCACCGCAAGCTCTGATTTATAGCCTATGGCCTTCAGCGCATTATCTCTTAGTATCGTTATTATAGAGATGAAACTCTGCGGACGGACCACATACATCTTCTCATAACGGTATGAAACGTCGGCTATCCCCGAATTATAGAAATCATTGTCCATCTCAAGCAAAGAAACGAGCACAGCATATTCGCATTTCTTTGTCCTTCTATCCTTGTCCAGCTTATCAAGGAAGTCCTCGTTCCTGTGCTTCGTTGCCGTCTCGTCGGCCTCGTTCTTCATCTCGAACATTATGGAGATTATCTCGGTCCCGTTGGCATCTTTCTCACGGTATATGTAATCGCCTTTGGTCCCTTCCTTGACATCGCTGTCCTTTTCGAAATATGCGTTCTTGAATGCAGTTGCCCTCATCCTGTTGAACTCGTTCTGACAGTGTTGTTCAAGCGACTCGCCGACCATCTTGGTGGATTGCTTTGCCTTGAGGTCTTTGTAATAGGATATCATCTCGTCCTTATCTCTGAGCCTCCTCTCATAATCCTCTTTCAATGTTTTTTCCGCAAGCTGTTTTTCACTGTCCTTTGTTTGAAGAACGGTCTTGAGGCGGTCGCGCTCTATCTCGATCTCGGTGATCTGTGTCTTTATCTCAAGCTGGTTAGCTGTTTCCTGTTGGTTGAGCTTCCCTTCCAGTTCGGCGATCACTGTCTGCTTTCTTGCTAGCTCTGTCTCCAGCACAGCATCCTTTTCCCTCAGCTGGCTCTTCAGCGCGGCAATGTCCTTTTCCATCTTGGACATCGCCTCGGTGACCGCCAGCCTCTCTTTCGTTTCGGACGATTCTAGTTTTGCCTTCAGCTCCGTGTTCTGCGCTTCTTTGTTTGCGATCTCTTTCTGAAGGCTGCTCTCTTTCTCTTTCACCGCAAGAGCGATCGACATCTCCTTTTCCGTTTTCCATATCTTCTCACGGTCTGCCAGCTCTTTTTTGAATTCGTTGTCTCGCACCTGTTTGACAATGTCTGCCAGGCCTGATTCGTCAACCCTGAAGACCTCCCCGCATTTCGGACATTTTATCTCGTTCATTTCTTTTCCCTTCTTTAAAGCAGTGCCGGTGTGAACTTCGCAAGCAGATACAGACCGTTCTCTCCCGCCGTAACTTTATGAGGCGTACCCTGTGGTATGACCGTCACGGTTCCGGGTACATACCGCAACTTCCTTCCGGCGATGAGACACTCCCCCGAACCCTGTATGACCTCATGTATCTCGATCTGCTCGGGGTGGGTGTGGGTATCCAGAACACAGAGGGGTTCTATTTTTACAAGATGGCTGCTGATCCTGCCCTCTGTTCTTTCACCCGTCACCAAGTGTTTCAAATAAACTCCTTTGAACGTTTTGTGTGGAGTGAATTCCACAATGTTTTCTAATTCGAACGCTTCCGCGATGTTCATTTTTCTCCCTTTTATTATATCAGTTCCGTCGATTAATACCCTTTCGCAGGGCAGCGGCGGCCTGCTCGGCGCAAACGAGATAGATAATAAGCTAGGGAGGACATTATCCCATACTCCATGAGACAGATATTTGAAGGGATGAAACACCCAAACCTGAAAGAACTTAGGGTGTTGTACAAAGAGCACCGTTTAAAGGTGGTGCTTTTCATCTTTTTCACGATATTGTCCGGAATAGTCCTGCTGGCGATCCCGTTCACCTCGGCACAGGTGATCACAGCGATGATGGATCAGCATGATTATAACTACATGATACGACAGGCGGCCCTTCTTTTCATACTGGTCGTAATATCGATCGCTGCCGCCCGCACCGCACAATACTTTTACCTCAAAATAACAAACCAAATTTTCTTCGAGATACGAAAAAAAATAGCCATAAAAGCGATGTCAATGAATCTTGCATCCATTTACGATAAGGGATCGGGGTTCTTCACTGAACGCCTGAACGAAGACAGCAGGGAAGCCAGCGGAGTCACGCTGAACGGTTGGAGGGTAATCATCAATCTGACGATCAATATCTCTTTCGTGGGATACATCGCAATGGTGGATATCTACCTCGGGCTGCTTTTTACAGGCGGCATCATAGTGCTGATGTATTTGGAATACAGAAGGGTCTCGAAGATGCTGGAGAACAAGAAGATTTCCAAACGTGCTATCGAAAAGGTGAAAGCGACAGAGATCGAGCTGCTGAATGGAATGAAGGAGATCAAAGGCCTCAATGCAATGAAAAAGGCCATTGATAAACACGATGCGGTAAGTTCATACTACACCGAGGTTAAGTACAGCAGAGAAATGTACCAGCAGAAGATGCAGAGTCTGATCGACGGTACCAAGGGAGCGATCGAACTTATGATATTCCTGTTCGCCGGTCTTTACCTTCTGCCACACGGCCTGATCGAAGAGGCGATGGTGCTTGTCATTTTTAACCTGAGGGGGAACATCTATGGGTTCATTTCCAACCTGGCAATGATAAAGGACACATACGCCAACGGAGAGCTGGCAGCGAAACGCGTTAACGACGTGATAAAAATGCCGTTGGGCGAAGTTGACAAATTCGGCGACCGGCACCTTTCGAGAGAGATCGAAACTATAGAGTTCAGGAACGTCCGCTTCCACTACCACGAGGACGATCCTGTCCTGAAGAATGTCAGTTTTAATATAGACGGCCCGCAGGTGATCGGGTTCGTGGGAAAGAGCGGTTCTGGGAAATCGACAATATTCAGCCTATTAGCCAGATTCTACGAACCTACCGGCGGTAACATCCTTCTGAACGGCACAGATATATCAGAATTGGCAGAAGAAGATGTCCGCGGGAACATCACCCCCGTCCTTCAGGACCCGTATATCTTCAATGATACGATAATGAATAATCTGCTCTTTGCCGCCCCTGAAGCGACCGAAGAAGAGGTCTTTGAAGCATGCCGCAAAGCGCAGATCCATGATGAAATTACAGATATGCCGGGCGGGTACGATACTATCATAGGAGAGAACGGCGCAACAATATCCGGCGGCCAGAAGCAGCGCCTGGAGATCGCGCGCGTCCTGCTCAAGGATTCTAAAGTCATGTTGTTCGATGAAGCGACAAGCGCCTTGGACAGGAACAATCTGGAAAGGATCAACGACCTTGTGATAGAGTTGAGCAAAAACAAGATCATACTTGTCATCGCACACCGTTTGGCCATAATGAGACGCTGCGACAGAGTGGTGGTATTGAACGAAGGCGAGATAATCGCCACCGGGACGCACAGCGAACTCATTGCCACTTGCCAGTATTATCGGGAATTGTTCAATCAAAATACCGGCACCCGGGGGCAGAATCTGTGACCGTTATCAGAACGTGCATTTACGGCAGTTCTGGATCATACAGACGTCGTTATGCACCTTCCATTTCAGCGCCCAGTATTTGATCTGCCTGATAGCTTCCACCAGCTCTTCGCCGGACTCCGTGAGCCTGTACTCGCTCTTCACCGGGAACGACGAGGCATCTACCCTGTTTATTACAAGACCTTCGCCTTCAAGTTCCTTCAGCCTCTCCGCCAATATCTTCGGCGAGATGTGTCCCATCAGTGCCTCGATCTCGGAGAACCGTTTCCATTTTTGTTCTTCACCTTTCCACAACTCAAAGAGTATGATTATGGTCCATTTCTTTGACAAATAGTCCATAGTTTTGCACAATGTACATTCCGGGTTCATGCTTTCCGTTTAGAAAGTATCCCTTATATATAATTTAGTATTGTTTATGAAGTTACTACAAAAAATAAAGTGTGGTGAAAAAATGAAATGCATACAATGTGAAGAAAGAATAAAGGGCACCGGATGCATAAAGAAAGGTGTCTGCGGCAAGACCGCAGAGACCGCCGAACTCCAGGACCTCTTGATCTATTCTCTTAAAGGTCTTGCAATCGCAACAAAACAGGCAAAGGATAAAGGTAAGAATGTCGACAAACAGATGGAGCACATCGCGGACGGCCTGTTCTCAACACTTACCAACGTTAACTTCAACGAGGAGTACTTCATTGCAATGATAGACAAGTCCAAGAAACTAATAAACGATCTCGGAGGACTTTTCAAGAACCCCAAATATGACATCGACTGCGCCGACTATGACTATGTCGAGAAAAAAGAGAAGGCAAAGACGGTCGGTATCGAGACCCTTTCATCCAACGAAGACCTGAGCACTCTGAAGCAGCTGCTCCTCTACGGGCTTAAGGGACTCGGCGCATACTATCACCATGCCCGGGTCCTCGGCTACACTGACAAGAGCGTAGAGGATTTCATGGTCAAGGGACTCATCGCCCTGACCAAGGATCTTTCGGCGGACGAGCTTCTGCCTCTGGTCCTGGGTTGCGGAGAGGCCGGCGTCACATGCATGGCCCTTCTCGACAAAGCTAACACCGAGACCTACGGAACCCCAGAGATAACCAATGTCAGCCTCAAAGTGCGCAACAAGCCCGGTATACTCATAACCGGCCACGACCTGAAAGACCTCGAGATGCTTCTCGAGCAGACAAAAGGTACCGGCATCGATGTGTACACACACGGCGAGATGCTTCCCGCGAATGCGTACCCCAAATTCAAGAAATATGACAACCTCGTCGGGAACTACGGCAACGCCTGGCAGAAACAGAAAGAGGAATTCGCTTCCTTCAACGGACCTATACTGGTAACGACGAACTGCCTCGTCCCGCCTGCGGACACATATTCAAAGAGGCTGTTCACGACAGGCCTTGCCGGATTCTCCGGCATAGAGCACATCCCGGAGAAGAACGGCAAAAAGGACTTCTCGAAGATCGTCGCGCTCGCAAAGACCTGCCAGCCGCCTAAACCCATCGACGACATGACCATCCCCATCGGATTCGCACACGGAACGGTTCTGAGCGTAGCGGACAAAGTCCTCGCGGCGATATCGTCCGGTGCATTGAAAAGACTGGTCGTCATGGCAGGCTGCGACGGCAGAAGCCCGGACAGAAAATACTACACCCAGTTCGCAGAGGCCCTCCCCAAGGACACCATCATACTCACCGCGGGATGCGCCAAGTACAAGTACAACAAACTTGCGCTCGGGGACATCGGCGGAATACCCAGAGTATTGGACGCGGGTCAGTGCAACGACTGCTATTCGTTAGTGGTAGTCGCTCTGAAACTCGCAGAGGTCACCGGACTGTCCGTGAACGAGCTCCCGTTGTCCTTCAATATCGCATGGTACGAGCAGAAAGCGTGCCTCGTGCTGCTTTCACTGCTGCACCTCGGCGTCAAGGACATTATGCTCGGACCGAGCCTCCCGGGATTCATCTCCCCGAACATACTGAAGGTGCTCGTAGATACGTTCGGTCTCAAGGCCAACTCAACGGTAAAGGCAGACATGAAGATACTGAAGATCGAAGGGTAAGACTTACGATCCACTCTCCATAAACCACTTCCAAAATCTCTTTTTTTGATTTTTTTCCCACAATATGATCATTTTTGACGTAAAGTTCATATAGTGTGTTGCGTGTTAACACGTAGCACGGTGAAATAAAATGTTTGGAAAGAACATCAGAATGGAAAGAATAATGGACAGAGAAACGGGGAACGCGGTCATCGTACCGATGGACCACGGAACTTCCATCGGACCGATAGACGGGATAATCGATATGAAAACGACTGTGAATGCAGTGAGCGGGGGCGGTGCCACGGCGGTCCTCATGCAGAAAGGACTCGTACCGTACGGGCACAGGACATCCGGACACGATGTGGGGTTGATCCTCCACCTCTCTGCTTCGACGAACCTCGGATTGACATCTGACAGCAAGGTGTTGGTCGCAACTGTCGAAGAAGCGATCAAACTCGGCGCAGATGCCGTGTCGATCCATGTGAACCTCGGTGCGGAGACGGAACCGCAGATGCTGACCGATTTCGGAAAGGTGTCTAGAGATTGCGCAGAATGGGGAATACCTCTTTTGGCGATGGTATACCCCCGCGGACCCACGATCAAGAACCAGTACGATCCCGAAAAAGTGGCGCACTGCGCAAGAGTCGGTGCCGAATTGGGCGCGGACCTTATCAAAGTGAGCTACACGGGAGACATAGACTCATTCAAGACTGTCGTTAAAGGCGCACTCGCACCGATCCTCATCGCAGGCGGTCCGAAGATGAGCTCGGATATGGATATTCTTAATATGGTATACGACTCTATGCAGGCAGGCGGCAGAGGAGTTTCTATCGGAAGGAACATATTCCAGCATAAGAGACCTCAGGCGATGACCGATGCGATATCAGGCATCGTCCTGAAAGGAATGGATGTAAAAGAGGCCGCGAAGCTGCTGAAGTGATGAAAATGAAAGAGATCTGGATGAGGGTCGATGCCCCGGACGACATCGAGAAAAGAAAGAAGTTGCTGTTATCGGGATTAGAGAACGGTATAGACACATTCATCGTCCGCCCGGGCGACGAACAATTCTCCACCCTCGGTAAGATCAGGCTCGTTGTGAACAAGGACGGGGTGCTTTCGGGCGGCGCCAAAGGCCGTGTGGTCAGCATAACCACCCCGAAAGAGCAGGAAGCTGCGCTGGCACTATGTAAAAAAGAAGAGGTCTTAGTTGTCTCGACCGGAGAGTGGTCCATCATTCCTTATGAGAACCTCATCGCCGCATCAGCCGGAAAAACAAAGATCATGGCCTGCGTCTCGTCGTCCGAAGATGCCGAGCTCAGTCAGAACATCCTTGAGAAAGGGACTGACGGCATCGTAGTGGATGTAAAGACGGGGAGTGCGGTAAAAGATATTGTGAAAGGAGTTAAGAGGACGCCGGATGTCAGCTTGGTGCCGATCAAAGTGGTCAGCGTGAGGAACATACAGACAGGCGACCGTATCTGCATAGACACTTGCTCCAATATGGTACCGGGAGAGGGCATGCTCATCGGGTCCCAGTCCTCATGTTTCTTCCTGGTACAATCAGAAAGCGAAGAGAACGGATATGTTGCCGCGCGCCCGTTCAGAGTGAACGCGGGTGCTGTCCATGCGTACATAATGCTGCCCGACGGCAAAACGAAATACCTTTCCGAGTTGCGTGCGGGTGACGATGTCCTGCTTGTGAACAGAGGGGGGACCACACAGGTGGCATCGATCGGAAGATGCAAAGCCGAATTCAGGCCTATGCTTCTCGTCACGGCAACGCATGACGGTGAGGAATACACCACCATACTCCAAAACGCCGAGACCGTGAAACTTGTCACGCCTAAAGGTTCGGTGTCGGTCAATGCGCTCAAGAAGGGGGATGAGGTGTTGGCGTACCTTATAGAGGGCGGAAGGCACTTCGGAATGGCTGTGAAGGAGAAGATCAAAGAGAACTGATCTTACCAAGCGGTGAAGTGAATGAAGGATCTGGAGCAACTGAGGAAAGAGATAGAGAAGATAGACTCGGAACTTATCAGACTGATGATCAAGCGCAATGAGATTGCGAAAGAGGTCGGTCTTTTGAAGAATAAGAAGGGGATCGGTCTCCGGAATATTGACGTAGAGAAGAAAGTAATGGAGAGATACCGCAGGATGTCTGAGAACACTCTGCTGCCTCCTGATGTCGCGGAAGCGATATGCAAACTGCTCATTGACAGCTCGGTGGAGCTCCAATCCGGTCTTTTGAATAAAAAATGTGAAAAGAAGATCTCGATCGTCGGCGGCTCGGGAGGAATGGGACAATGGATGAAAAGATACTTTGAAAGAATGGGCGCGGAAGTGAACATCATCGGCCGTTCTTCGGGGAGTCCTACGGACGCTGAGGATTCAGATGTCGTGATAATCTCCGTACCCCCGTCGGCAATAAGTGCCACATTGAAAAAGATGGTGCCGTTCTGTAAAGAAGATGCTTTGATATTTGACATATCTTCCATAAAATCCCCCTTTGCAGATGACATAAAAGAAATGGCCAAACACAGAAAGGTTTGTTCCGTCCATCATATGTTCGGCCCTTCCGCCAAGACCATGCTTGACCGTAATGTTGTCATTTGCGACTGCGGGTGCAAGGAAGCGGTTTCGGAGGTTGCAGACCTTTTCGACAGCGAGGGATCCAACCTCATATTCACCAGTATCGAAAGGCATGATGAACTGATGGCATACGTTCTGGCCTTCGCTCACGCATCCAATATAGTATTTTTCACCACGCTCAGGGAGAGCGGAATATCGTTCGATGAGTTGAATAAGATCGCTTCGACCACGTTCAAAAGATGTCTGAACGCAAGCGTCCCTGTATCTGAGGAGAACGCTCCGCTGTACCATGAGATACAGCGCCTTAACGATAATATCGATGACATGTGGGATGTTTTTGAGAAGGCTTTCAAAGAAGTGAAAAAAGCATCACTTTCAAAAGACCCGGACAGATTCATTGAGATCATGGAAAGCGGAAAAGAATACTTCAGCGATCATCAGTGATGGATTTCTCTGATGTGCAGAGCATGCTCTACTTTGAATGATAAATAAAAATTCGGATGACGTTCGAAGCTACCTTTAGTGTATGGTGAATGCCTTTCGGAATTGCGGAAAGGTCACTTTAACTGACTTTCCTTGCAATATATTTTTACGCTTGTGTTTGAGGGTGGGGCTGAGCCCCACCCTGCGTAGGAGGTGATCCATCTGCAGGTTCCCCTACAGATACCTTGTTACGACTTAACCTTCCTTGCTAAATCTCAGTTCGACAACCCCAATTAAAGGCAGCCTCACTGAAACCCAACTCGGATGGTTTGACGGGCGGTGTGTGCAAGGAGCAGGGGCATATTCACCGCGAGTTGTTGATTCGCGATTACTACGGAATCCAGCTTCATGAGGGTGAGTTACAACCCTCAATCCGAACTACGGACGGGTTTCGAGATTGCCTTCACCTTTCGGTGTCGGAGCCCATTGTCCCGCCCTTTGTAGCGCGCGTGTAGCCCAGGAGATTCGGGGCATACTGACCTACCGTTGACCTCTCCTTCCTCTGACTTAGCGCCAGCGGTCCCAATAGTGTGCCTCCACCCCGGAGGGTAAAGTAGCAACTATTGGTGAGGGTCTCGTTCGTTATCTCACTTAAGAGAACGCCTTACGGTACGAACTGACGACGGCCATGCACCACCTCTCTGAAAATCTAGCAAAGTCATTAGCCTGGCTTTCATGTAACAGTCTCCCCTGGTGAGTTTTCCGGTGTTGAATCCAATTAAACCGCACGCTCCTCCCGTTGCGGTGCTCCCCCGCCAATTCCTTTAAGTTTCATCCTTGCGGACGTACTCCCCAAGTAGCAGACTTAACAACTTCTCTCCGGCACTGAATGCCCCCGAAGGGCCTCCAACACCAAGTCTGCAGCGTTTACACCCTGGACTACCGGGGTATCTAATCCCGTTTGCGCCCCAGGGCTTCGTCCCTCACCGTCGGATCCGTTCTAGCAAGACGCCTTCGCCACCGGTGGTCCTTCTAGGATTACAGGATTTTACCCCTACCCCAGAAGTACCTCTTGCCTCTCCCGGTCCCAAGTTTAACAGTCTCCTCGGAATTCGGAAGGTTAAGCCCCCCGATTTACCCAAGGATTTATTAAACCGGCTACGAACGTTTTAGACTCAATAATATCGACCACCACTTGGGCTGCAGGTATTACCGCGGCGGCTGGCACCCGTCTTACCCAGCCCTTATTCCTCCAGTTATCTATGCTGAAGAAAAGCTAACACTAATGTGCTAGCACTAGGAATTCCCTCATCGGGGTTGCCCCCAGTGTGAAGTTTTCGCGACTGCTGCGCCCCGTAGGGCCTGGATTCGTGTCTCAGAATCCAACTCTGGGCTCCCTCTCTCAAGGCCCATACCCGTCATAGGCTAGTAGGTACGTTACACCCACTACTACCTGATAGGCCGCAGACCGATCCTTTGGCGCCGGAACTTTGGACCATGGGTCATTCAGTATCTCATGATCTATGGAGTATTATTCTCAATTTCCCGAGATTATCCTCCACCAAAGGGCACGTTATCCACGTGTTACTGAGCAGTCCGCCGAGTCCATAACGACTCTCGACTCGCATGTCTTAATCGAATTCCTATAGCGGTGGCCGCCGGCAGGATCAACCGGAGTCAAATCCTTGTGACATTATCACGTCTTTGGATGGATGAAAGAAACTGGCATTTACCATATTTCACCGCTTGCTCCGTCGGACGGCTCACTCAATCGAATGTCCGTCTAACGGAACATTCGTAGCTTCGAACGTCAGAATTCAAGAGAGCACGCCTAAGGCGGAGATCTTGATTCTCCATGATTGCACCCCCTCCGAGGGGGGCGCGTATCCCCTGTACTTCAGGGGGGTATTTAAGCTTTTTTACCCGGGGAAGGCTTTTCCCCAGACAACAAGATTCAGTGTCAAAAATCACTCATGTTCCGAGTGCAATGGTTGAATCTCGCAGACTCTCTCATACACGCCTGGTATATAAACATTGCTTGAAGCTGGTTTTTTCTTTCGCCGGTTTTCCGCCATTATCCGCACCAATAGGCAAAAATTAGGAAAGATTTAAAAGCGTTATCCTATTTGCATGAGTTGCAATGTGGAGGTAGCCCAGCCTGGTAAGGCGATAGCCTGCTAAGCTATTGTCCCTAGTGACTCGCGAGTTCGAATCTCGCCCTCCACGCTCATATTACACAAAAGAAAAGACAGTTTATTAACCACCATTTTATTTCTTGTCTAATGCTCAACGGAACCATGGGTATAATCGGCTGTCCTATTCTAGAGGACGAGATCATATATTCTTTGAGCAGTGATGAGGACGAGAAGAAGATATACATTGTTGATACTCCGCCATCCAACACTCTGAAAAAGAAACTGCATCTCAAAGGCATTGATTTCTCCACTGTTGATGAGTGGGAATTCAACAACGGTTTTTTGAATATCAACAGAGAAAACGGTTTCAACATTGTTGTTTACATGAACAAACTCGGGCTTCACAAGGACCCTAAATTCTTACGCGAAACGTTAGAAGGCCAACTTATACAGCACCAAAGCAAGTTCGATGTCATCGCCCTTTACTATGGAATGTGTGGGAACGCCGGGTGGGATATATCCAACTGGGCTTCCGACAACCTTGACATACCTGTTTTTGTGTTCCGTGATGATAATGACGAGGTATGCGATGATTGTATCGGAGTCGCCGTAGGCGGCCACTTCAAATACTGCAACTTCGTCAAAAAGCATACTGGAATGTTCTTCGTCACACCTGCGATCGCCGGGAACTGGGGCGAATACTCCGAGGAATTGAACTTCACCAAAGGTTTCGAGATAATGGACATCCACACCGTAAAAGAGGTCTTTGAGATATTCGGCTACACAAAAGCTGTGAGGATCGATACCGGCATCGGGATCAAGGGTGAAGAGTTAGACAAAGGATGTGAACGATTCTCGGAGATCACCGGCCTCGAATTCATCACAGCCGCGCCGGGATCGGCCGATCTGTTCCCGACCGAAAGGATATACAAAGATGCGAAGGGTTCACTGTTGCATTAGAATGAAACATTAATGTATCCTTTATATTATTATAACAAAACATGAAGTTCCTTGTCGTTTCGGATATCCACGGCAACACGGCCGTGACTGATTGGGCCAATTCCATAGCAGATGAGGAAGACGTCGATTTTATCATCGTTCTGGGAGATATAACCGACTTCGGCCCGGAGAAGGTCGCCGAGAAGATCCTCGCCCCTCTCGAGAGAGACGTCTATTCGATCCCCGGCAACTGCGACCCGCCCTCCGTACACGACACGATCTCCGGATGGACGGTCGACATGCACGGCAAGACGACGAACATCGACGGATTCTATATCGCGGGTCTCGGAGGCTCTAATCCGAGCCCGTTCAACACCCCGTTCGAATTGGACGAGGATTCCATCTACAAAATATTGAAACCCATATCAAAAGAAGGGATGATCCTCATGGTGCATGCCCCCCCGTACGGGATCAACGACATGATACCTGCGGGGTTCAACGTCGGCAGCAGATCGATATTGAAGATAGTGGATGAATTCAGGCCGATCCTGGTTCTCAGCGGCCACATCCATGAGGACTACGGCGCCAAGTATGTCAACGGAACAACGTTCGTCAACCCGGGGCCTGCAAAGGACGGGATGTATGCAATAGTCGAGATCGACGGCGGTGCAGTGAAGGCTGAGCTGTTCACAGTATCCGGATGATCAAACATCCCAGACGATCTTCATTGTCTTCAGTATCATGTATACTCCGGAGAAAACAACAAACATAAAACAGAAGGATATCACCAGAATATCCGGTGCCGCATCGAGTTCTACGGTGAAGGAGGCAATATAGCCGTACATCCCCAGGAAGAATGCGATAAGGGCGGTCAACAACGTTATCGCAATGTCCGATTTCACACCGATCGTGCCGATGTAGGCCTTGATCTCTTCATCCTCCTCCGCTTTTTTGATGATACATATCAGATCTTCTCTGGTCATATCATCTGAAATATTGCATTCCTTAATGATGCTTTCAAGTGATTTGGGTACCGGTTTTTTCTTGAAATGTGGGTGCAGCACATTTACCACAAGATAAACGCTGACAATAGCGAACGTGATCGACACCAGGATCGTGAAGGTACCTTCCATAACACCCGAAACATCCGATCCCGCATTGTGCAACCTCCAAAGACCGTTATGGAACACGATCGACAGAATAAACGCGAACGCCAGAGATGTCACCACATAAACAGCCTTGCCCGCTATTTTGGATAGTCTGCCCCCTTCATCCGGATTTCTCACTCTCAACACTTTTCTCAGAATGTCGGCCGGCTCTCTGCTCTTTTTCGGCACAGTGTCCCTCAGTGATTCTACATTTAAAAAGATAGATGGGGTGCTTATGTGATTAATCGGGTTTTTGAAAAAAGGTTTATATACACTACCGTAATTGGCAGACCGATAATCATGGCGATTTGGCAGGGAAAATCTAAAAAGAAGCCCACCGGTGGCAGACTTGTCACCAGCAGGGGCAAGAGAAGGTTCGAGATGAGCAGGGAGACTCAGCACACAAAAATAGGCAAAGAATCCCTGAAACAGTACCGCGTCAGAGGAGCGAACTCAAAAACAGAGGTCCTTCTCGCAGAGTACGCCAACGTTGTCAACAAAAAGACCAACACCGTCCAGAAATCAAAGATCCTCACCGTTAAGGTCAACCCTGCAGACCCCAACTATGTTCAGCGTAACATACTCAACAAAGGAGCCAGGATCTCAACCGAGCTCGGCGAGGCGATCGTCACCTCCAGGCCCGGACAGGACGGCGCAGTTAATGCAGTTCTCATTGAGAACTGATCGCTCTCTTTAAATTTCATTAGCAACTTCTTTAACTCTTTTCTGCATTAACGAATGTGATATAATGGCATATGACGCGGACACTGCTATCACGATATGGCCCGAATATTTTGATATCAACAGGACCAGGGCCGAGGGCAGAAGGCTTCCAAAGAAACTTTGTGTCCAATACCCAGACATCGATATCATTGCGAAGGGCGCACTGATAATGGATCTTGAATATGAGATATTCGAGAACAAAGCGTACCCCGCTAACTGGGCTGCCAAGCGCGGATGTGTGAAAGTCGAAAAGGGAAAGATCTCTAAGACGGTTCTTTTACCGAAGATCGCAGAGATCCTTATTAAGAACCAGAAAAAATGATCACAGCTTTAGATTCAGCCGTCATTGATGCCAATTGCGAGGCCATGGGGGTCAGCGTGTCTCATCTGATGGCCAATGCCGGCGCGGCGGTGGCCTCTGTGCTATTGACAAGATTCCCCGGTAAACGGATAGCGTTCATATGCGGGGCGGGAAACAACGGCGGCGACGGGATCTCCGCCGCGGATGTCATGAACGAACAAAAGAATGTGACCGTCTATCTTGTGAAGCCGAGAGAAGCAATAAAATCTAATAATATCCGATCCATTCTATCAAACCTTACATGTGAGATCAGGGATCTTTCGGATTTCGAGCCGGACCTCCACGACATATTGGTGGATTGCGTATTGGGTACAGGAGCCTCCGGAGAAGTAAAGCCGCCATCCGGCAAAGCCATAGAGATCATTAACAAGTTCAAAGGGACCGTTGTTTCCGTTGATGTTCCGTCCGGTCTCGGAACAAAGTTGTCCGTCAGACCGGACATTACGATTGCATTGCACGACATCAAAGAAGGTATGACAAAGGAGAACTCCGGAGAGATAATCATAAAGGATATCGGCATCCCCATGGAAGCGCAGGAGGGCATCGGCCCTGGAGACATGCTGAGATATCCCATACCTTCGAAGAACAGCCACAAAGGATCTAACGGTAAGCTTCTGATCATCGGCGGAGGCCCGTATTATGGCGCCCCTGCAATGTCTGCGCTTGCCGCAATGAGAGTGGGTGTGGATATAGTGAGACTGGCTGTTCCCGAGAACTGCACTCCGCTGATCGCTTCTTTCTCTCCGGTGCTTATGATCAGCGGGCTTTCCGGAAACATATTGAAACTGGAACATTTGGATCGGCTGTTGGAATTGACAAAACTGCATAATGCGGTACTCATCGGGCCCGGCCTTGGGACATCAGCAGAGACGGCCGAAACGGTGAGACAGTTCACAAAAAAATGCACTTTACCAATGGTAATAGATGCGGACGGGCTCACCGCTATCGGAAAGGATTTCAAGTCCAGCGGGAAGACGGTGCTCACGCCGCACAGCAGAGAGTTCGAGGGGCTCGGCGGGAATGCGCTCAGCGCCATCGAACCGACAAAACATCTTGCAAAGGCTACCAACTCCGTCATCTTATTCAAAGGCAGGACCGACTGGGTCTCGGACGGAAAAAAGCTCAGATACAATACGACCGGCAGTCCGGGAATGACCACGGCAGGCACCGGCGACGTCTTAGCTGGAATAGTCGGGGGACTCCTGTCCAAAGGCATGAATTGTTTCGATGCCGCCGCGGTCGGTGCGTTCATCTCGGGAAAAGCGGGAGAATACGCATTTGATGAGAAGTCCTACGGAATGATAGCAACGGATGTCATCGACAACATACCGAAAGTGCTCAAAACATACCTAAGGGGATGAAATGGATCTCCAGCCGGTACACGGTATCCCTGCGTTGAGAGCGGATGAATACCTTGTGATCGGCGACCTGCACATAGGGATAGAATCTCACTTGCGGGCAAAGGGGTTCCATCTTGCTTCAAGGACGGACTACATGCTCGACCAGATCATCGAAGCGGCAGGCAGTTCGGCCAACAGACTGATTGTCTTGGGAGACGTGAAAGATTCTGTGCCTGGGTCTACGAAGCAGGAGTACAAAGAGATACCGACATTCTTCGAAAGACTGCTGGAACGTTTCGATACTGTTGACGTGGTAAGAGGGAACCATGACACGAACATTGAGGAATTCCTTCCGGAGCAGGTAAAGATCAGACCCGCTTCTGGAATGAAAATAGAGGGTGTAGGATTCGTACATGGTCACACTTGGCCTTCTGCTGAGGTAATGACAGCAGAGACGCTTGTGATGGCTCACGACCATCCTGCGGTCATGTTCAGGGACGGTGTCGGAAGACAGGTAAATGAGCCTTGCTGGGTAAGGGGGATGTTCAAAGACATTCCATCGGAGAGATACGACACTGTTCCGAAGAATTTTATCATCGTGCCGGCGTTCAACAAAATGCTTGGAGGATCCCCCGTGAACATTGTCGGTGAGCCGTTGCTCGGCCCGATCATGGGCGGAGAACTGCTTGACCTTGAGAATTCCACTGTACATCTTTTAGACGGGGTCGATCTCGGAAAGCTTTCTGGACTTATGGTCACCGGGGCCAACAACCGAAAATGGGGAAGAAAGATCAAACAAGAATTATCCTGACCACTTGTTTTCGTATAGAGAAGTTAAAAATATTGAAACAGAGGGGATTTCTCCCCTCATATGTTTGTTTAAAGGTTCTTAGAGATATTCTCAACGGTGCCGTCGGCGTACCTGATCGTTGCCTTCAGGGGCATCTGGCCGGGCAGGCTGTGCGTCGCACAGGAGTTGCACGGATCATATACTCTGAATGCCATCTCGACCATGTTCAGCAGACCGGGGGAGACCTCGTGGTTCTTTATCACCGCTTTTGCGATCTTCGCAACATCGACGTTCATCGGACCGTTGTTGTTGGTGGTCCCTACAACAAGGTTGCATGCCGTTACGATGCCGTTCTCATCGCAGGTGTAGTCGTGTGTGAGGGTTCCTCTCGGAGCCTCTACGCACCCTACGCCGCGTCCTCCCGCCTTGACATCTTTCTGCTTTATGTTCGCATCCGTTATGTTGGGGTCGTACGCGTTCTTGTGGACCTTCTCTGCGGCATAGAGCATCTCGATGATCCTTGCCCAATGGGTCGCCAGGTTGAAGTGGACAGGTCCGGTCACGCCCAGGCTCTTGAAGATCGCCTTGAACTCGTCGAATGCGGCGTTCGCTTTCGGTGTGGAGATGCTTGACGATATATTAAGCCTTGAGAGCGGTGTCGCTCTGTAGAATCCGCTGTCGGGGCCGGCGGTCATTCCCTTGTATCCAGGTTTCCTCAGGTACGGGAACTTCTCGTACGACCACGGCTCGACTCCCTCTGCGATGTGGTTGAGGTAGTCAACCGGATCGTATCTGTCGACCTCTTTGCCTTTCTGGTCGGTCACTTTGACCTTTCCGTCGTGGAACTCAAGCTGGTCCTTGGAGTTGACGAGACCCATGTTGTAGTACTCATTGTAGTACAGGTCTGGGTTCGTCACGATGGCCAAGTAATCTTTGTTGTCTAGAACAACGCTCTTGAACACTCCCAACGATGTCTCTGCGAATGCGACAAGGTTGTCGGCATAGCCCTGGATCTCTTTGATCTCGTCTTTGCTTATTGCCTTGGTCACTCCGCCGGGAACTCCCATTACGGGGTGGGTCGCTTTTCCGCCGATTATCGCCTGGATCTTCTGTGCCTGTGCGCGTGCTTTGAGCACTGCGGAACCAAGCTCCAGTCCGACGCGTGCCACTACACCCAGAACGTTCCTCTCTGCGGCCGGTGCTCCCGGCCCGCAGACGAAGTCCGGTGCGGCCAATGCGTAGAAGTGCGCTATGTGGCTGTGCACGAAGTGTGCGTGGTAGAAGAGGTCCCTTATGCGGAATGCCGCTTCCGTCGGTTTTGTGTTGTAGCAGTTGTCGATGGCTTTTGTGGAGGCCATGTGGTGGGCTCCGGGACAGACGCCGCAAAGCCTTGCGGTGATCTGGTTGAGCTCGACTACTTTCCTTCCGACGCAGAACCTCTCGAAGCCCCTTACCTCGGGGATCTGCCAGTATGCGTTCTCGACGTTACCTTTCTTATCAAGGAAGATCTCGATCTTTCCGTGACCTTCGAGACGCGTTATGGGGTCAACGGTCACCCTTTGAGCGGTCGTCTTTTTCTTTTCGTCCCATATTATTGGTCCTGTCATTTTACTTACCTCCTTCTTCTTTGACAACTTTCTTGATCAAAGACTTACCCATGGTGAATGCATAGAAGTAACCGAGCGGGTCCTTGATGGTCGACATTATGTCAACGATCGAATCCTCGCCCATTGTCGCATCGTTATCCAGCACGGGGAACAGAGATGCGATGGCCGTAAGAGCACTGGCTCCCTGCTCCTGAACTGCTGTGGTCGGGCCATAGCATCCGCGGCACGGTTGTCCGACTCTTGTGCATCTCGCATTGCATCCTCCGACCGTTGCCGGTCCGAGACAGAGTATACCCTGGTCCATAAGACACAGTTCGGGGTCCACGTCTATCTCGTGAGGCTCCACGATCTTTGTTATCCTTCTGTTCTCCTTCCTCCTCGGGCACTGCTCACAGAGTGTCTTTGTCGCAACGCCTATTATAGTTCCCTTGGGAGGCAGCGCCGCTCCTTTGTACACAAATCCGGCAACGGCTGCCAGCATGTGAGAGATCGTCTCCTGCATAGGCGGGCATCCGGGTACGTAGTAGTCCACATCGATCACTTGATCAAGGGTCTTGACCGTGTCATACAGGACCGGGAGAGTAAGGTCCCCTTCCGGTGCCTTGTATTTTGTCTGCGGTATGACCGGCGACTTCTTGTGGTAGTCCGCCTGGAAGTTGGCCGTCGTGGGCGTCTTCACATATACGTAGTCCAACAGTTCATTCTTTCCGCCGGGGATCAAGTTGGCAAGTGCCGGGGATCCGCCGTGGCAGGCGCATGCGCCGTATGAGACCACGATGACCGATTTCTTCCTCAGGAGCTTTACCATGTGCTCGTTCTCTGAGTTCCTGACCGCACCGTTGATTATGGAGACTGTTATCGAGCCGTCCTCCATTTCGGCGATGTCGTGCTCTTTCCCGTCAGCGGCGATCGGCCACATGACGATGTTCGCCATGTCTCCGACCGTCAGTATCCTCTCGTTTATGTCGAGAAGCGATACATCGCATCCTCCGCAGGCGGCAGCCCAGTATATTGCAAGGTTGATCTTGCCGTTGGGGGGCGCTCCGGGGAGAAGCTCTCCGAGGTCCGCCATTTTCAGCTGCGCTGCGGCGACCGACTCAGCGGTCTTCTGTCCGCATGCCGGTCCCGGTGCAGCAGCCTTTTTATCGGCAGGTTTGGCCACCTTCTTTGTTTCTGTCTTTATCGCAGACACGGTTTCGCTGCTCTTTTTCTTAAATTTGTCCCAGAATGACATTTACTTTTCCTCCTGTTTCAGGGGTGTCGGTCCAAGCTGTTTGATCGTATTGACGAATTCATTCAGCGTGTTCTGGAATTTCTCTCCTTCAGATGCAGATACCCACTCGAGTTTCAGCCTCTTCGGATCGAATCCGTACTGCTCTATCACCAATCTGATAAGAGCTATCCTTCTCCTTGCCCTGTAGTTACCTCCGATGTAGTGGCAGTCTGCCGGGTGGCATCCCAGGACCACTACTCCGTCCGCTCCTTTGGCCAGCGACCTGAGTATGAACTCGGGGTCGACCCTTGCGGAGCACATTGTCCTTATGATGCGGAAGTTGGGGGGCATCTGAAGTCTTGCCACACCTGCTCCGTCCGCTCCCGCGTACGAGCACCAGTTGCAGCAGAACACTACTATCTTTGGTTCGAAGTCTGACATTTCCTTCACGCTCCCTCAAACAACGCATCGATCTCTGCGATGATCTGCTTGTTCCTGAATCCTCTCTGCTCCATTGCTCCTGCCGGGCAAGACGCAACGCATGATCCGCATCCCTTGCAGAGACCGGGGTTCACGTTGCTCACAACGGATCCGCTCTCGTCTGCGCATATGGTAATGGCGTTGTAGTCGCAGCAGCCTGCGCATACTCCGCATCCGTCGCAGAGGTTGTGGTTGGATACCGCGACTATGCCTTCAGAGATCAGCTTGTCCTTGGATATGGTGGTCAGCATCCTTGCCGCCGCGCCGGATCCCTGTGCTATGCACTCGTCGAGGAATTTCGGCCAGTGTGCTGTTCCGGCTACGTAGACCCCTTCTGTTGCGAAGTCTACCGGTCTCAGCTTCTGGTGTGCCTCGAAGAAGAATCCGTCCTTGCTTATCGGGACCTTGACCATCTTCGCAAGCTCTTCTTTCTCCTCGCGGAGAGGTGTCAGTCCTGCTGCGAGCACGACTGTGTCTACCGGGATCTCAACATCCTCCCCGAGTATGGAGTCGTGAGCTTTCACGACCTTTCCGTCGTAGCCGGGCATCTCGTTGTCCACACAGTACCTGAGGAACTTCACGCCTAGGCTGGATGCCTTGTTGAAGAGTTCCTCGCGGAATCCGTATGTTCTGATATCTTTGTGTATAATGGACACGTTCACGGTCGGATCCTTCATCTTTATCTGGATCGCATTGCGGAGCGATGCTGCGCAGCATACCCTTGAACAATACTTCACGGTACTGTTCCTCGAACCGACGCACTGCAGGAATGCCACGTTCTTTCCGCTGAACTTGCCACCAGCCAGAGCTTTCTCGAGATCGAGTACCGTCATGACCTTCTTGTCGCTTCCGTAGCTGTATTCGGTGGGTTTGTATTGTGCCGCTCCCGTCGCAAAGAGGACCGCACCTACTGCGATCTCTTCTTTTTCCGTTACGACCTTGAAGTTTCCTACAAAGCCGGGGATGTCCTTTACATGGGCTCCCTTGTGCACGGTGATCTTCTTGTTGCCTTCGACTTTTGAGATCGTCTCTCTTACAAATTCCGCAACATCCTTTCCATCCTCTTTGTGGTAGAGGTTCTTCACTGCGAACCCGCCGAGCTCTTTCTCCTTTTCGAATATGTGCACGGGTATTCCCTGTGCAGCTATGTCGAGGGCTGCCGTCATTCCGGTTATTCCGCCACCGATGACCGCTGCGACCTTTGTAACGGGTATCTCCGAACCGACCAACGGCTCAAGGAGTGCCGCCTTTGCGATGGCCATCCTCAACAGGTCTTTTGCTTTTACTGTCGCCGCCTCGTGGGCGTGCATGTGGATCCATGAACACTGGTCACGGATGTTGGCCATGTTGAACAGATATTTGTTCAACCCGCCGTCCCTGCATGCTTCCCTGAACAACGGCTCGTGGGTCCTCGGTGTGCATGATGCGACAACGACCCTGTTCAGATCCTGCTCTTTGATAGCATTGGATATCTCTACGAGACAGTCCTGTGCGCATGCGTATTTGGATTCACCGGAGAATACTACATACGGAAGTCCTTTTGCGTACTCAGCAACTGCCGGAACATCCACCACAGATCCGATGTTGACGCCGCAGTGGCATACCCATACACCTATGCGGGGCTCTTTGCCCTCTACGTCCTTCTCTGCGGGATATGTCTTCGGCGCCATGGGCTTGAAGTTGGCGTCTACTATGTAAGCGCCCGCTTTTGCGGCGGATCCGCTTGCCTCTGCGACCGATGTCGGAATGTCCTTGGGTGCAGCGAACGCTCCCGTTACGAATACTCCTGCCCTTGTTGTCTCGAGCGGCCTGAAGACAGATGTCTTACAGAATCCGTATTCATTGAGCTCGATTCCAAGCAGCTTGGAGAATTCCGTTGCTCCCTCTGGCGGAACGAGTCCTATCGAGAGTACAACGATGTCGTACTCTGCGGATACTCCGTCGCCGTTCGAGTCGGTATAGTTGATCGTGAGTTTCTTCGTCTTCGGATCCTCTTCCACATTGGATACGCGGGCCGACCTGTGCATGTTGATCCCGTACTCATTCTGTGCCCTCTCAATGTAGGCTTCGAATTCTTTTCCGTAGGATCTTATGTCCATGAAGAATATGTCCTCATCCACTTCTGCGTGCTCTTTCGTGATCATTGCCTGCTTTGTGGCATACATGCAGCACACCGATGAACAGTATTTCTTCCAGCCTGATTTTTCGGATCTTGAGCCGCAGCACTGGATGAAAGCGATCTTCTTCGGCTCGTCTCCGGAGGACGGTGTGGTTATGTGACCGGTCGATGGGCCGGATGCACACATCATTCTCTCGAACTCAAGCGCCGTGACGACGTTCTTGAATCTTCCGTAACCATACTCTGTTCCGATCTTCGCATTCCATACCTCGAAACCGGGTGCGGCGATGATGGAACCTACTTCGATCACTTTCTCTTTGTCTTTGTCTTCGTAGTTTATTGCTTTCTTCTGACATACCTTTGCGCAAACACCGCACTTGCCGTTCTGTATCATCTTACAGTTGAGTGCATCGATTATTGCAACCCTTGGCACTGCCTGTGCATGTGGTATGTAGATCGCCCTTCTTGTTGTCAGACCGAACTCGAACTCATCTGATAGCCCTTTCGTGGGACACTTCGCCAAACAGTCGCCGCAAGCTGTACAAGATTCTGGATCTACATACCTTGCTTTGCTTTTCAGCGTGACCTTGAAGTCTCCAGCTTTGCCTTCCACTTTCATTACTTCGTGGAAGGTTAGAGTATCAATGTTCGGATGCCCGATACAATCTGCCATTTTTGGTGAAAGGATACATGCAGAACAGTCGTTCGTCGGGAATGTCTTGTCGAGACGGGACATTTTACCGCCTATCGTGGGGAGTTTCTCCACCAGATAAACGTGTATGTCCCTGTCCGCAAGATCCAACGACGCCTGTATACCTGCGATGCCTCCGCCGATAACTAATGCCGATTTCGTCAAATACTTGCCTCCGATTGTACCAATTAAATAATTGGAATAAAAGGTAATATCTCTCCATTAATAAAGCCCTTACTACAAAATGATTAAAATACTAGAACTCAAATTAGTCTGGTCTTTTTCTAAAAAACCATATTTCTCTGTTACAAGAATGATTTTAGCTTATTTTAAAAAGACCCAGCAATAAATATTCATTAACAAACATGTATTTTCTAAAAAGGTAATTCAACCCATTCATTAGTAGATTATTTGCATAAGAAAATAAAATTCGTATGCATTGAACAGCCTTGGTCCGGACCTACAACCAGAAGTATTAAGAAGGCAAATTTTATTAACCGCTTTATGGGCTTTGGAAATACGATTTTAAGTCTGGCTATTATAATTGTGTTGGTTATATTGTTGATTGCTGTTTTCGTTTTACATCAGTACTTCCGCGCGGTTGCCGATAAGAAATTCAAAAAAAATGGGAAATCCAAAGAAATACCTACTATTATTTTGGATGAGAAAGAGGACAAAAAGAAGTGCGAGATATGCTACGGAACAATAGAAAATGACCCGATAGCAATATGCAAAAAATGCGGCAAGACGTTCCACGATGCATGCGCAAAACCGACGGGTGCGTGTCCTTACTGCAACACCAAATATGAGGGTATGGAAATAAGAGAACCCGAAAGAACAAGGTGCCCGATCTGTGGAAGGTTCATCAAAGGGAACATGTGTCCCAACTGCGACGCCGTCATTCCCATAAAAGACGGCACATTCGTCTGCAAATGCGGCAACACGGTCGATTGCGACAAACCGGTATGCAAAAATTGCGGTGCGGTCTATGAGACCGCCATGCGTGTGATAGAAAAAAACAAAAAACACTAAACGTGAGGCTCAGAATGGTAGTGAAATCCAAAAGGGGAAGGAGGAGATACATCGCTTTTTCCGTTTCTCCCGAACTCAGAAAAGAAGCTCTGATCAGAGGCCTGAGGCAGGTCGACCCGGATAAACCGCCGCACATCATCCAGCTGTCTGGCGGTAAGGCGATAATCCGATGTTCTCCCGACGAACGGGAGGGGACGATCATTGCGGTCTCTCGGGTCGATCCGTCATCTGAATCGCTCATCACATCCGGTACTCTCCGCACCATCCGAGAAATATATCCCGACCTAAAAGAAAAAGAGAAAAAAAATTCTACCGCGCCCGCGCATCTGTAAACCAATAAATAGTCCGGCGCATTTGTGGTCATTGAACAACAGGAGAAAAAAGATATGCAACCAGGACAAATGGCATATGACAGGGGGATAACAGTGTTCTCCCCCGACGGAAGATTGTTCCAGGTGGAGTATGCCCGAGAGGCTGTAAAAAAAGGAACGACCACTATCGGGCTGAAATTCAAGAACGGGGTCATCCTTATGGTGGACAAGAGGTTGTCCAGCAAGCTCGTCGAACCCGGTTCGATCGAGAAGATCTATGACATTGACGATTACATCGGATGTGCGACATCCGGTCTCGTGGCCGATGCCAGAGTACTTATTGATGAGGCCAGGAAGAATGCGCAGAGGCACAAGCTCCACTACGATGAGAACATAGCCACGGAAATGCTCGTTAAGAACGTGTGCGACTACAAGCAGAACTACACCCAGTACGGCGGAGGACGTCCGTTCGGTGTTGCGCTGTTGGTCGCGGGGGTCGATGACCTCGGCATGCACCTGTTCGAGACGGACCCGTCGGGAGCGCTTGTCGCATACAGAGCAACATGCATCGGTTCGGGAAGACCGGTCGTGATGGACATATTTGAGAGAGAATTCGAGGACGGCATGTCGTTCGAGGCCGCCGCAAAGCTGGGATTGAAAGCTTTAGGCACAGCGATCGACGATACTCTGTCCGCTGCATCCGTTGAGATCGGAGTGGTCGAGAAAGGAAAGAAATTCAGAAGGCTTTCCGACTCCGAAATAACGAAGCTCATCGGAAAGGTCTGAGCAGCTGATCACATGGTCAATCTTGATGAGGCGATCGTAGCAAGACTGGAGAGTCACGGCGAGACATTCGAGGTTCTCCTCGACCCTGCAGTGATGAATCATCTTAAGCAAGGCAAAGAGATCGATCTTACGGAATACCTCGCCGTTGAGGATGTATTCAAGAACTCCAGAAAGGGGACGAGGCCGGCCGAGGACAAGATAAAAGAGGTCTTCGGCACGGGGAATATATCGGAAATAGCCAAAAGGATCGTCGAAAAAGGAGAGGTCCAGATCACCGCCGAACAGCGGAAAGAAATGCTTGAGGCAAAAAGACATCGGGTGATAACCTACATATCGGCCAACGCAATAAACCCGCAGACCAAGCTCCCTCATCCATACACAAGGATAGAACTTGCTTTGGATGAAGTGAAGTTCCATGTGGATCCGTTCAGGCCTCTGGATAAAGAAATCGAAGAGGCGATGAAGCTTCTCCGTCCGGTACTGCCGATACGATTTGAGAAAAGTAAGGTAGCCATAAAACTAAGCGGCCCGGACTACGGAAAGTGTTTCGACGATATGATCCACTACGGGCTCATCGAAAGAGAAGAGTGGACCGCGGACGGTTCGTGGATAGGATTGATGGAACTGCCGGCGGGAATGGTGCCGGAACTGACCGAGAAGCTGAAACATAAGACCAAAGGAACAGCGTCAATAAAAACGATTTAAATATACAATTCGAGAGAAGTGATAAAAATGGAAAAAAGAAACGCCAGAAACACACGGGAGGTCGTGGTTCCGGGAGAGCTGCTGGATGACAGCGGCATGGGAGCCGGGAACAACGCATACGTGCTCAATGGCAAAGTGTACGCCGGAGTATTAGGCGTCAAGAACGTATTCCATGATACGATAGGCGTCATCCCGTTGGGGGGACGCTACATGCCCACCACAGGGGACACTGTGATAGGAATAATCGAGGACATAGGCCCTTCGAATTGGCTTGTTGACATAAACGCCCCGTATCCGGCGCCGCTGCATGTGAGCGAGGTCCCATGGAAGATAGAGTTTGGAGACACTTCAAAATATCTTAACGTCGGGAACGTCGTGATGCTGAAGGTCCTCATGGTGGATGAGAGCAAGAAAATACAGGTCACCATGAAAGACTCCGGACTCCGGAGGATCGAGGGGGGGCAGATGGTAGAGATGCCCCATTCCAAAGTATCAAGGGTCATCGGCAAGAGCGGTTCCATGATACAAAAGATAAAGAACCTGACGGACTGCCGCATATTCGTTGGACAGAACGGAAGGATCTGGGTCGACGGAGACAAAGAGAATGCGGATGTCGCGGTCGCAGCCATAAAAATGATCGAGAGAGAGGCACAGAGCAGCAACCTTACGGAAAAGGTTGAAAAATTTATTAAAGAAAAACTCCCGCAAGCGGTAGATGAGAGCGGGGAGGGATATTGATGAGCGGACAAACTGACATGGTATTGGTTAATAAGAAAGGCGTGAGGATCGACGGCAGGAAGACCGACGAACACAGGCCAGTTCACATTGAAGCGGGGGTGCTCAGCAACGCTGACGGCTCCGCATATTTAGAGATAGGAAAGAACAAAGTGCTTGCCGCGGTATACGGACCGAGGGAATGCCACCCAAGGCATCTTCAGGATCCGACCAAAGCGATCATCCAGTGCAAATACAACATGCAGGCGTTCTCCGTCAGCGACAGAAAAAGACCGGGCCCGGACAGAAGATCCATCGAGATCTCGAAGATAATCGCCGAGGCTTTGGAGAAAGTGGTCCTGACCGAGCTTTACCCGCGTGCGTCCATCGATGTGTACATCGAGATCCTTCAGGCGAACGCCGGAACGAGATGCGCAGGACTGACAGCGGCATCCGTAGCGCTTGCCGATGCGGGGATACCGATGCGCGACATTGTCCCCGCCATAGCGGCCGGTAAAGCGGACGGCCATGTTCTGCTGGATCTTAATAAAGAGGAGGACAACTACGGACAGGCGGACGTTCCGCTTGCGATAGTTCCGTCAACAGATGAGATCGTCCTTCTGCAGATGGACGGCAACATGACAAGAGAAGAATTCGACAAAGCTCTTGACATGGCCTTCGGTGCGTGTCACGATCTGTATGAGATACAGAAGGCCGCGCTTAAAACCAAATACGCCGCGACGAAGGGAGGTGAAGAAGATGAGTGAATACATCATCTCCGAGATAAAAAGGGATCATATCATGAACCTTCTGAAGGAAGGTAAAAGAGAGGACGGCAGAGGCGTAGACGATATAAGGGAAGTTCAGATCTCTGTCGGATGCATTGAGAGTGCGGACGGCTCGGCGAGGGTCAAGGTCGGAAAGACAGAGGTCATCGCGGGAGTGAAGATCATACCTGGAACACCCTTCGGGGACACGCCGGACAGCGGAGTCCTTACGATGGGTGCCGAGCTGATACCTATGGCTCACCCGATGTTCGAATCCGGTCCTCCAGGAGAGGATGCGATCGAACTCGCAAGAGTTGTGGACCGCGGTATTCGCGAATCCGGCATGGTGGATGTCAAAGCCCTCTGCATAACCGCAGGAGAAGAGGTTTGGATGTGCTTCGTCGATATTTACGCATTGGATTACGACGGGAACCTGTTCGATGCCGCTAACCTTGCAACTGTAAGCGCACTGAGGACGGCGGTCATTCCGGGAGAGCAGTACGGTAAAGGGGAGAACAGACCTCTGCCCGTGACCTGCACCCCCGTATCGATCACCTCGGTCAAAATAGGAAATGATTTAATACTTGACCCAAATTTCGACGAAGAGATGATCTCATCTGCCCGCCTGACCGTCACCACAGACGACGACGGCAACTTCAGGGCCATGCAGAAAGGAGGGAAGGGTTCTATCACACGAAAAGAACTCAGCCTCTGTCTTGACAGGGCCGTCGAGAAGGGAAAGGTCTTAAGAAAGATCATTGGGTGATACATATGGCAAAAGGAACAAAGAAAGCAGGTACGTCCGGAAAGTTCGGCGCCAGATACGGTGTGGTTGTCCGCAACAGGGTCAAGAACATCGAAGCACATCAGAAAGCAAAACATGAGTGCCCCGTCTGCCACCACATGTCCGTAAAGAGGATAAGTTCCGGGATCTGGGAATGCAGGCACTGCGACACGAAATTCGCAGCCGAGGCATACAGCCCCAAAACAAAAAGGGAAGTATCTCAGGTATCGGAGCAGTAAGATAACATGTACAGATGCGCTAAATGCAACGAGCCTATCAGGAACGTGAACGCACTGGGGCTCCAGTGCGAGAAATGCGGATCGAAGATCTTCTTCAAGGAAAGACCGAATGTGAAGAAGGTCCTGAAATCCGACTGATATGTTCGCCGCCGAGATACGGATAACCTCGGATGATGCGCCAAGCATCATCATCGCACTGAGCCCGGAAGCGGGAAGGGAACTTCCCCGCACAAAGGCCTCGGTCAGGACCGAGGGCGGCACAGGCATAATAGAGCTTACCGCCTCAGACGCTTCGGCGATGAGAGCAGCATTGAACTCGTATCTGGAATGCATAAGGATTACCGAAGACATAACCAAAATAACAAGGTGAAAAGATGAACAACATCAGCCCACAGCTACAGAACCAGATAGCTCAGTTCCAGCAGACGCAGCAGCAGCTGCAAGCGGTATCGACCCAGAAACTACAGATGGAAGCTCAGAAAAGGGAGATGGAGAGGACCTCCGAAGAACTTGCGAAAGCAACAGGAGATGTCTACAAAAGCTCCGGCTCGCTTCTCATCAAAGTTGATGACAAAGATAAAGTAAAAGCAGACCTCGACGAATCGCTTGAGACCATGGAAGTAAGGATCAAAGGTCTCGAACGCCAGGAGAAGTCGCTCCGCGAAAAGTATGAGTCTCTACAAGAGACCATAAACAAAGCAATGGGTCAGGCATAAACAAATTCAAAATATACGGGGAACACAATCCCCTTATCAACCCTTCCGAGGACATATCATATCCGCAGAAAGGTCGTTGAAGGAATTATCAAACAATTGAGGGATACATATGGAATCACTTATCCTAAAAGATGTGAAAAAATCATATGGAGAACATGAGGCCGTCAAAGGTATCAGTTTCTCTGTGGAAGAGGGAGAGGTCTTCGGACTTATCGGCCCCAACGGTTCCGGCAAGACCACCACGCTCCGTATGATCTCCACACTTCTGAGAGTTACGTCAGGAAGCATCACGGTGTGCGGCCATGACGTAATGACCGAATCAGATAATGTCAGAAAGGAGATCAGCTACCTTCCGGAGGATGCTGGAGCCTACAAGAACCTTACCGGGAGAGGCTATCTGAAGTTCATGGCCGGATTCTTCGCTGAAGGCGATGACTTCGAAAAGATGGTCGAGCGCGGGATGGAGCTTGCCGACCTCGGGAGCAGGATCGATTCAAAGGTGGACACTTACAGCAAAGGGATGGCAAGGAGACTTCTGATCGCAAGGGCGATAATGCCTTCCCCCAGAGTAGCGATAATGGATGAGGTGACATCGGGACTGGACGTCATCAACGCTTACGAGATCAGAGAGGTCATCAGGAACATCGCAAAGGGAGGAGTGACCATCCTTATGTCCTCACATAATATGTTCGAAGTGGACATGCTCTGCGACCGGGTCGCAATGATCGATGACGGCCGCCTCATCCTTACGGGAACGCCGGCCGATCTTAAGGAGAGATACCGTGCGCCCAATTTGGAAGAAGTGTTCGTAAAGGCGGTGAAGGGATGAACCACCTTGTTAACCTGACAAAGAAAGAGCTTAAGGAGCTCCTTACGCCTGCGGCGTTGATCCCGATCGTTGTTATTGCGCTCATTTTCGTCCTGATCGGATCTGCTGTGGGCGGCGAGGTCAGCAATGCGACGGGCGCACAGAAGATCGGGTTCGTGAACAATGATGTCCCGACACCGGGTGAGACCGATTTCTCGTTGACTGTCTATGAAGGGATCATCAATTTCTACAACACAACATACGGCCTGTCTTTGGATGACAAGAATGCGGGAGACTACATCATAACGCTGGATGCCGGAACGGCAGAACAGATAACGCAGGAAATGATAGACAAAGGGATAGGTGCTGCGATCGGGATCGATCCGGGATTCTCGGACAAGATAAATACCAGGGATCCTAACGTCCCGGGAACCATCAGTACATACTATGTGTTCCAGAACAAAGGGCTTGTAAGTTCTGCGACCGGCGATATCTCAACACTTACGACCTTTACATTCATATCCCATGAAATATCTGTGAATTTGGCCGGAAACGACACAGACGCACAATTCATACTTACTCCGGTAGTCATGTCGGGCAACCCGTACACAAACATCAACGGGACCATATACAACGACGGCGTGACACCGTCACTGATATCCTCATCGTTACAGAGCCAGAACACCCTGGTGCCGATCATTATCATGATCGTGATAATGATGATAGGAAGCATGGTCATATCCTCGATGGGGAACGAGAAGGAGAACAAGACCCTTGAGACCCTTCTGACAATACCTGTCAGCAGGACCACGATCGTATTCAGCAAACTGCTCGGTTCCGCCATTGTGGGGCTGATCTACGGCATAATCTACATGATCGGGATGTCGGTCTACATCAGCAACATCTCCGGCTCAATAGCCGGGGCCAACCTGTCAGATTATGGGCTCGGCATGGGAATAGAGGACTATGCGATAATGGGCATAATGATATTCCTGGCGATATTCTGCGGTCTGGGACTGTGCATGATAATGGGGGCGTTCGCAAAGAACTACAGGGCTGCGCAGACGATGTTGATGCCTATCACAGTCCTTGCCATAGTGCCGATGTTCGTAACGCTGTTCTCAAGCTGGAGCGCACTTCCGACATTCCTGAAGGGCGTAATGTTCGCAATACCGTTCTCCCATCCCATGATGGCAATGAACAACCTCATGTTCGGAAATATGACGCTTATCTTCGCAGGCATTGTGTATATGCTGATATTCGCTTTGGTAACGATACTTATCACAGTGAGGATCTATAAATCCGATATCCTGCTGACAGGGATAGGAAAGGGAAGCGGAAAGAGCCTTCTGGAAAGAAGGAGGGCCTTGCTTATGTCAGGGTTTGCTTACATAAGGAAGCAGAAGTGATCAAGAGATCAATGCAAAAAAGTGAAGAAGATGATGAAAGAAACAGCGGAGTTGTTGAGAACAGAGAATAAAGTCATCCTTGTTCACAGTAATGCGGACATGGATGCGATCGGGTCTGCGTTCGCGATCTCTGTCTGTTTCCCAAATGGAGATGTCTTCGCTCCGGGGGGCGTAGACCGGGTCGCAAGTCTGGTCGCAGAAAAACTCGGCATCAGTGTGCTTGAGGAGTGCGACATCAGCAGTTACGGAACGGTCGTGGTCGTGGATACATCCTCGCCGGAACAGCTGAGACCGGCCGTCGAATCGATACCGGAAGGAAGCATTGTGATAGATCATCATAAACCGACCGGCAAATGGGAAGGGGTGCATTTCTTCTGCGACGATAAAAGAGTGTCGTGCTGCGAGATCGTAAAGGACATTATCGAGTCCGCAGGGATCGATATACCCAGGAATGCCGCCATGGCATTGCTCGGCGGCATGATCACAGACAGCGGCCACTTCCAGCATGCCAATCCCGCGTTGATGAGGGCATTTGCTGATCTGTTGCAAAAGAACGACATACATATTGATGAGATATTCGGCCTTACCAGATCTCAGATGGTGATGTCCGAGAGGATAGCGGTCATGAAAGCCGTAGGAAGGGCTAAATTCGACAGTGTGGGGGATATGATAGTCGCCACCTCATATGGTGGCAGTTTTGAGGCCTCATCCTGCAGGGCGCTCATAGCGGCGGGCGCAGATGTTGTTTTTGTCGGTTCCCAGAGAGATGAGGAATTCCGGATCAGTTCCAGAGCGACCCAGGAGATCGTCAGAAGGGGGATCCATCTTGGCAATATCGTGGGCGGCATAAGCGGAGAAACGGATACTGACGGCGGCGGCCACGGAGGCGCCGCCGGGATCTCAGGAGAGGGAGACATCGAAGCGATGCTCCACATATGCATGAAAAGGACCATGGACGAGTTCAGAGCAATAAAGAAGGCCCAGTCCGATCAGGACATCATCTGAGCTTGGCCATATTATCGAATATCTGCCTCATTGCAACGTAATTATCTTGGTGTTGAGAGAAATATCCCCTTACGGGCCCCAGGATCTTTATCAGGGAATCTGCAACTCCGTTCTTCAGATCGAGCGGGAAGAGAGCTCCCGAGAAGTAAGAATCAATCAATTCCTCATAGTTGGAGAATGAGAGATCTCCGCCGAACTTTTCAGGTCTGGCTATATCCATTTTACCTAGGCGGGGGAATATGATATACCTGCACATCATGAGTATCGGATTCTCCCCTTCCTTATCTTTTTCGGGCGGGCAGAACGCTTTCTTCATCTTGCTCTTTATCGCCTCATCATCATCGTGAATGTTTATGCTGCCGCTGGGATCGCTCTTGGACATCTTGAACGATGCCGGGTCCATCCTGTTCCCTCCTTTAAGGCCCGGAAGGAGCGGCGTGTGCAAAGCGACGGGTTTCTTCCAACCGAGTTTGTCCGCCGCATCCCTGGCGAGCATGTGTGCTCTTCTCTGGTCCATTCCCGCATAGGCGAGGTCGATGTCCATACAGAATATATCTGTGGCTTGGAGTATGGGATATATGAGTTTGGAGAAATCCACTTCCGCCTCATCTTCGGTGCGGCCCATTATGGTCATCGCCCTTTTGACCCTTGACAGGGATGTTGCCTTTGCGACCTTGATCACTTTTTCCCAATACTCGATGTCGCTCAGTATCTCGCTTGCGTAAACGAATTTGACCCCGTCCTTGGGAACTCCGAGCGCAATGAAACAATCTTCCATATATCTGGCACATGCCTTGATGTTGTCGAGATCACCGCCCATCTTATCGTTGATGTACGCATGCCAATCCGCCCAGAACACGATCACTTCGAACCCCGCATCCGCCAGGTCCTTTATCTTTGATGTCACTAGGGCCCATCCCAAATGAACAAGGCCGGACGGCTCGAACCCGATATATGCCTTAGGAGTGTTCTTTTTCCGAAGAAGCTCTTTCAACTCCTCCTCCGTAACTATCTCCTCGGCATTTCTGGTAATGAGAGCCATTTTTTGTTCGATGTTCATTTGAATCGTGCTGTTATTATTGGTGTTATATAAAAAGTGTAACATAAAGGCACCAGCCCAAAAAAGTACCGTGCCGCCCCTATTCCAAAATGGGAACGTAGTATAACTGTAGCTTCGGGGGTTTAAGTCATAAAGCGGATTTTATGCTTTTATGGGTCCCGAATTGATCATCCTAGTTATAGCCGCATGTTTGGTCGGCTCCTTGATCGGGACATTCACAGGGGTCACTCCGGGGATACATGTGAATACCCTTGCTTCGCTGATGCTGATCTCGTATCCCGCGATGGAATCTTTCATCGCCTCCTTTACCGCCGCATCTAATGCGCCGATCATCGTTTCATCATGCATAATGTCCGCTTCCATCGTCCATTCCTTTGTGGATTTCGTTCCGTCGGTATTCATAGGTGCGCCCGATCCGGACGAGGTCCTGACCGCCCTTCCGGGGCACAGGCTTTTGATGAAGGGAGAGGGGATGAAGGCGGTCCGGGCCGCTGCGATAGGCAGCGCCGTCGGTGCCTCTTGTGCTTTGCTTCTCGCCATACCTTTTCAGTTCCTGATGCTGAACGGGCTGGCAGATCAACTGGACAAATTCACTATCGCGGTTCTGATCTTTGCTCTGGTCGCGATCGTTCTGAAAGAAAAAGGGATTAAGAATAAACTGTGGGCGGCCGCACTCGTTTTACTGTCTGGTACATTGGGTCTTTTCTGCATGGACCTTCCGATCCCCTCGACGGGGATATTTGGGGATGGGGGCCTGTTGTTCCCTCTCCTTACCGGTCTTTTCGGCATACCTGCGCTGCTGAGCTCTGCGAAGAATGCGACTATCCCGGAACAGCGGGACGACGGCTCTCCGCCTGTGGATCACGTTCCGGGGATCAGGGGCGTGATAATGGGTTCCGTTTCCGGCTGGTACCCGGGGATAACCGCAACGGCAGGTGCATCGTTGTCGTCGATCTTCATGCCGGAGAATAGACCTGAGAAGTTCATATCGGTCGTTGCTTCGATAGGGACGGTCACTTCGATCTTCTCGCTTATCACACTTTCAGTTTCCGGGAGCGGAAGGTCCGGGACCGTGCTGGTGATCAGAGAGATGATCGGGGACGGTGCGTCCGGATTCTGTTCTCCCGATTTCCTTTTGCTTCTGCTATGTTGTGCAATCGCTTCCTTTCTGGGTTATCACATAACGATCCGTGTCGGAAAGATGATGAGCGGCCTTACTGACAGGATCGACCCTGTCCTCCTTAACAAAGCTGTCCTGTGTTTCGTTATCGTGCTTGTGGCCCTGCTGACCGGACCTTTCGGCCTGTTGATTCTTGTCATATCGGTCCTCATCGGGCTGATACCGTTGGACATTGATGCGGCCAGGGTCCCTCTTACGGGATGTCTCATGTTCCCTGTGATAATCCATGGGTTGTTCGGAACGATAATTTGATGGGTCTTTCAGCGCAGTGCTGAATGTGTCGTTTTTTCTGCCCTTGCCACCGCCTTCTTCATGAACCTCTCCTTGTTCACCAGGAACCTGTCGTGTCTTCCCGACCCCACTTCACCGGCCGCGTCCCATACCTTCACGTCAAACACTATCCTCGATCTGTCTATCTCAGTGATCTCCACTTTACAAAAAACCTCAGAGCCTATGACCGATGGTGCGGAATGTTTGATCTCCAGATACGTTCCGACAGAGCTTTCTCCCTCCGAAAGCCTCTGCTGAAGGCATTCTGTCGCCGTCTTCTCGATCAACGATATCATAGCCGGTGTCGCAAACACATCGATGGCCCCGCTGACCAGCGCCAATGCTGTGTTATCCTTTGTGACAGTCATGCTCGCTTCGTTCGTTATCCCTACAGAGATCATACCCATATCATGCCTCCGCGGATATTAATCTCTTAGGAAGGCCCATATATTTATTAAAGAAAGGATATAGGTTATTATGGGATTGGAAGACAGCTTATACTCCGAGCTCGTTGAGCTCAGGGATGGTATAAGAGAGGACCGCACGCACTCTACAGGCAGGGTGCCGACTGTATGCACTGATGAGGCGCTGAGAGAAATGGCGCAGAGGGTTCCGACAAAGGCGGAGGATTTTGCCGCTATCCCCGGAGTGGGACAGAGATTTGTCGAGTTATACGGTGACGAGTTCCTCTCGGTGACGAAGAAATATGCCGTCACCGCGGCGAGGGGCTCCAATATGGAACAGGATGTTGTCAGGGCGCTTCGGGAACTGCAGAAGAAGCTTACTAACATCAGCAGGAACAACCGCCTACTGTATATGGGAAAACTGTACAGAAAGAATGCCTTCGATCTGACATCCATTCCGAGCCTCGAGACGATGAACCTCCTCTTCGGAAAGAAGAAATCGCTCAAACTCTGCGATTCGACAAAAAGCGCAGAGGATCTGAAAATATTCAAAAATCTCACAGAATTGATAAGAGAGGTCAACAGGGACCAGAGAGATAAGGGCCAATACGACCTTTACATCGGATATCCTTTCATCGAGGGGAGACTCCCTGGAGAGGATTTTGATGTCAGGGCTCCTCTCGCATTGTTCCCGGTCATTTTGGACAAGGACGCAAAGAGCATCTCGGTGAGATTGGACGATTCCCGTGATGCCATTTACAACAACGCTCTTCTGCTGGCATTCATTAAATTCAGCGGCAAGAATAAACCGCTCCCCTACAACGTGATCGAGGAGTACAGCGCAGAGTCGTTCATGAGCAACCTTGCAACCTTCTACGAATCGCAGGGATTCCCGCTTAAGCTGTCGTACAGCCCCCTCACTCCGTTCATAGATTACAGAGAGGGAGAATTCCCCAAGTATCTGCCGGGAGATATGAAGGTCGTTCACAATGCGATATTGGGAAAATTCCCATCGTATTCCAGCTATATCCAGAAGGATTTCGACGAGTTGCTTGCCGGAAGGGAGATCAACGCCGCCCTTTCCAATCTCGTGAAGGATCTGAACCAAGGCGACTTTTATTCCGACATGCCGAGTCCTCTTTCTCTGCCGGCCTTGAGGGAGAAAGGGCTGGAGGCTTCGGAGAAGGACATAACATACATCAATACGCTCAACAGCGCTCAGGAGAATGTCATCACAGCCGTCAATAAGGAGGATGAGCTTGTTGTTCACGGACCTCCTGGCACAGGCAAATCGCAGGTCATTACTGGATTGATCACGTCCGCCGTCAATAACGGTAAAACTGTTCTGATGGTATCCGAGAAGAAGACCGCTTTGGATGTTGTATATTCCAGGCTCGGACCCCTGTCGAAATATTGTCTGCTCATAGACGATACAAGCAACAAGGACCAATTCTACCAGCAGCTCGGGAGGATGCTTGAGGCCGTACCGCCCCGCACCGGTTCCGATCTCGCGGCCCTTTCGGACAGCATAGATAAGGACGTCTCCGTCCTTTCGAACATTGCCGAGACGATGTACCATGAGGGGCCGTTCGGCATAGAGCCGTACAAACTGTACTCGATGGACAAATGGCTCAACCTCGAGGATAAGATTGAGTACGAGAAGTACAAGATGATCAAAGCGGCGGTCTCGACAAAGCTGATGAATCTCAAGTACAAAGAGGTCAAAGAACTGACCCGGAAATTCAACGACAGAGTTCTGATGACCAATTTCAACGAATACAGCGAGTGCCTCGCAAAGACGCCGTGGTTCGCCATAATGAAGCAGGACCTCTCCGAATATAACATCGGAGAGATGAAAGCGGACCTGATGAATCTCGAGCTTCAGATCAAGGAGTGGAAAAGCAAAGGCGCGGTCTCCAGGATGTTATCCAAAGGAAAGGTCAACCGCGACGCGACAGCCTTGCTCGATAAATATTTCGTATCATACAACGAAAAGACCATCCAGACCGTCATCGATGACCCCAAGGCCGTGATCGACGCGCTCAAGGACTATGAGTTATACTCATCCCGCGCGACCGTCTACAACAGGCTGAATGAGAAGGAACGCATTTACGGCCACGTCATCGTCGCTTTGTCCAAAGAGTCCGGCTGGACCTTCGAGGACAGCAACAACAACATCCTGAAATACATTTTGAACGAGCACCTGCAGAAGTTCGATGCGGACCACAAAGCTTTGCTTCAGGACATCCAGGACTTTGACAGCATCGTTGCCGATATGGACCGCAAGATCAACGACAAGAAGAATATCACAAAGAACCGTGTCGAAGAGATACTGCAGGCCGATCTCCGCTACATCACCGAGTCCAAACGCCGCGGGGACATCGTCCGCATCATCGAGAACAAAAGAAAGTGGAGCCTTAACAAATTCCTCAGCCGGTACAGCTTTGAAATGTTCAAGGGCGTCAAGATCTGGCTCCTGACCCCCGAAGTGGTATCCGAGATTATGCCTTTGGAGATGGGGCTTTTCGACCTCCTCATATTTGACGAAGCTTCGCAGATGTATGTCGAAAAAGGCATCCCGGCCATCTACCGTGCGAAAAAGGTCGTCATCGCAGGCGACCACAAGCAGCTGCGTCCCTCAAACCTCGGTTCGGGGCGCATCGACTACAGCAACGAGGAGGATTACGATGAAGAGGAGGATGAAGTGTCAGCTGTGCTCGAAGAGGAGAGCCTGTTGGATCTTGCCAGGACCCGGTACGACAATATCCTGCTTAATTTCCACTACAGGTCGCAGTACGAGGAACTGATCGCATTCTCCAACTATGCTTTCTATGGCGGAAGGCTGTACGTTTCCCCCAACGTGGTAGAGCCGGAGAGGCCTCCGATAGAAGTTCACAAAGTGAGCGGGGAATGGGCGAACAAGGCCAATGTCAAAGAGGCGAGGATCGTCGTGGACCTGCTGAAGGATTTCTTCAAGACAAGGAAAAACAACGAGACCATCGGCATCATCACATTCAATGTTTCCCAGAGAGACCTTATCAACGACCTGATCGATGATGCGGCTACAGCCGACCCTGATTTCGGAAAAGCGGTCAACAAAGAGATGGTGAGGTTCGATAACGGTGAAGATGTGGGTCTTTTCATAAAGAACATCGAAAGTGTTCAGGGCGACGAGCGTGATGTTGTCATCTTTTCGATAGGTTACGCCAAAAATAAAGATGGCAGGCTCATGCAGAGGTTCGGCTGGCTCAATAACAAAGGCGGGGAGAACCGTTTGAATGTCGCGATAAGCCGTTCCAAGAAAAAGATCCACATCGTACTGTCCTTCGACCCGGAAGAGTTGCAGGTGGACAGTTCGAAGAACGACGGCCCCAGGATCCTGAAGAAGTATCTGCAGTACGCAGAAGCAGTAAGCAACGGAAACAAGGAACTCGCGCAAAGCATCCTGAACTCATTCGGAGACAACAGGTGGGTATCTTCACCGACGGTCCCGGGAGAATCCCCTATCAACGAGAGGGTATACAATGCGCTTGTAAGGAAAGGATACAGCGTGGAGAAGGAAGTGGGCATCGGAGGATACACAATAGATATGGCTATCAAACAGGACGGCAGATATATCCTAGGAATAGAGTGCGACTCCCACATTTACGAAATGTCGGACTCTACAAGAGAAAGGGACTACCACAGACAAAAGTACCTTGAATCGAGAGGCTGGCACATACACAGAGTATGGACATCCGGAATGTGGAAGGATCCTCAGAAGGAGATCAACAACATCGTGAAAGCGATAGAGAAGACCGGCCCGAGATCATCTCGCTGAGAGATGGGCTTTCTTTACAAAAAGGGTCCCGGCGCCATTCTTCCACTCTTTTTCATATTCGGTTATCTCCAAGGGCTTACTGTGCATCGGCGAGTCTGTTGTCAGGGATTCGTACTCCCCGCCCTCCCCGATAACGCTTATGCCGTATCTCCCTCTGAGCGACCTGAGCTCTTCGGCGGCTTTATTGTCTATCTCCCTTCCGAGCCACGGTTCGTCGAGGCCTTCAGCATAACACCCGATGATCGTCGCCCTTATGCCAGCTGAGATCATTTCTTTCAGGACCGTATCTTGGTCTTTATGCCAAAGAGGAGAAAGAACCTTAAGGCCCAGTTCTCCGCAGACCATATTCATCTTATCCCACTGGTAGTCGGACCAGACCGCGCCCGTCACTATCCCGTCGATGTCCAGATGCGATAATGCTTCGCTGAGGGCCCGAATATCATCCTCTTCCGACCCCGACGTCTCTGCCGTAACAAGTTCGATCCCCATAGACTCTGCCATGAGCGGCACTATTTTGATATTCGGAACATGGAATATCCACGATTCCTGCGCTTCGGGCACAATGCTCACAAGATACGGTATCTCGTGCCCCATCTGTAGTGCCAGATATAATGCGAAAGTGGAATCTTTTCCTCCGGAGTATAATGCCGCAAGGCGCATATCATTCCGAATGGATAACTGCATAATTTAACCTTGCTTTCGGGTTAATCGGGGGGGGGGCTCTCGTTTACTTTACGCTGATCTCACAGAAACCAACGAAAAGATACATTTATTTGTGAAGCGTATTTGCACCGGAGAAGATGAAGCAGATCATATCCGAGAAGACTCCGAACCTAAAGAAGATCGTGGCGGAAAAAGCAGTTGATGACTTCGTCAAAGACGGAATGACCGTCGGTCTCGGAACAGGATCGACGGCGGAATATGCCATTAAAAGGGTCGGAGAACTTGTAAAGAACGGGTTTAAGCTGAAATGCGTCGCCACTTCACAAAGAACGGCCGATCTGGCAGAAAGTCTCGGCGTCAGGATATATGATGTCGATGAGGTGGACCACATCGACGTTACGATCGACGGCGCGGACGAAGTGGACCCGCAGAAACAGCTCATAAAGGGTCTGGGCGGTGCGCTTCTAAGGGAAAAGATCGTTGCAGCGGCAAGCTTGGCCGAAGTGATAATCGTTGATGAATCCAAGATCGTTGAGAAGCTCGGCATGAAGACGCCGCTGCCCGTAGAAGTGATCCCGTACGGCCACAAAAAGACGGCCTATGCGCTAGAAAGACAAGGCTGCAAAGCAACACTGAGAATGAAAGACGGCAAGCCATTCATCACCGACGCAGGGAACTACATCTACGACTGCAAGTTCGAAGCGATCGAGAGTCCGTTCTTCCTCGAATCAAGGATAGACGTCATCCCGGGAGTCGTAGAGAATGGGCTTTTCCTCAACACAGCGGATGTTGTTCTCATCTCCCACCCCGACGGAACGGTCACGAAAAGGGAGTGAAATCGCATCCTTTATTATTATAGATAAAGAGTGAGGTTTTAATATAACCTCGATAATAGAGCGATACTTCACTTAAGGTGATATAAAATGAAAATGCCCAGAACGATCAAAACATATTGTCCTTTCTGCAAGACGCACACCCTGCACGACGTAGAAAGGGTAAAAAAGAAAAAAGCCAGCGAGCTCAAATGGGGTCAGAGAAGATTCAGAGAGGCCACATCAGGATACGGAGGTTTCCCGAGGCCTAAGCCCGAGGGCAGAGAAAAGCCCACAAAGAGGGTCAACATCAGGTTCAGGTGCGAGACCTGCAAGAAGGCTCACCTGACGTCATGCATAAGAGCAAAGAAGTTCGAACTCACGGAGTGATCCCATGACTGATGATTTCATAAAAGTAAAATGCCCCGACTGCGGGAACGAACAGATCGTGTTCAGAAAAGCAGCCACCAAAGTTACCTGCCACGTTTGCGGATCCGTCCTTGTGGTGCCGAAAGGCGGCATCGGAGAGATCAAGGGCGAGATCGTTGAGGTAGTAGGCTGATGTCTAGGACCAAGGGCTTTCCCGAGAACGGAGAACTCGTCGTCTGCACCGTTACAAGTGTAAAGAATTTCGGTGCTTTCGTCACATTGGACGAGTACGACGGAAAAGAGGGATTCGTTCACGTAAGGGATGTTGCCACCGGTTGGGTAAAGTACATCAGAGATTTCATAAGGGAAGGACAGAAGATAGTCTGCAAAGTTCTGGGCGTAGATTCTTCAAAAGGACACATCGACCTTTCCCTCAAATCCGTTAACGACCATCAGAAAAGAGAGAAGATCCAGCAATGGAAGAACGAGAACAAGGCCGAGAAGCTTGTTGAGATCATCGCAGAGCGCATGGGCGTTCCGGTCGATGAAGCATACGGTATGTTCGGTGAAGAGCTCACTGAAGCTTATGACACACTTTATGAAGCATTCGAATCCGCGGTAGCTTACCCGAAGGAATTCATGGAAGAATTCTCCGGCGAATGGATCGAGAAATTCATGGACGTCGCAAAAGAGAATGTGACCCCTCCCTTTGTTGAGATCGACAGTGTTCTGGAAATGACCTCCTCTGCGCCGAACGGCATAGATCATATCAAAAAAGCCCTTAATGCGGGCCTCAAGACCGCAGACGATGCGAACGTAACGATCACCTCGATCGGTTCGCCGAGATACAGAGTGGTGGTCACGGCAAGCGAGTACAAGGACGCGGAAGAGATAATGAAAAAGGTCACGGCTAAGGTCATGAACGACTTCACCGCCGCAGGCGGCGTTGTTACCTTAAAGCGCGAGAGTAAGTAAATGGCCTCTTCTTTCAGAAGATGTGCCGCATGCAAGCGCTATACGATGAAGGATAAATGCCCTTCCTGCGGTTCGATGACAACGGATCCCGCACCGATAAAATACTCACCTGAGGATCGCTACGGCGAATACAGAAGGAAAGCAATAACAGAGGAGTATGGGGAAAATGGAAAGTATCGTAGTCTATGATAGCAAACCGTCTCTTAAGGATCCGATCTTCATCGAGTGTCTCCCGGGCATAGGCAATGTCGGCAAAGAGACCGGCGACTTTTTGGCCGGATCCCTGAAGGCAAAAAAGTTCGCAACGATATATTCAAAAAATTTCCCGTCCCAAGCGATACTGGATAATGAGAACATCATTGATATGACAAACAATCAGCTGTGGTATTCTAAAGATGTTAACGGCAGGGACGTGATATTCCTCATCGGAGCTTTTCAGTGCTCCACCCACGAAGGGCAGTTCGAATTGTGCAGAGAGATAATGAGCATACTGTTGGACTACAAGATATCTGAGATCATCACTCTCGGAGGCTATGGCACAGGCCAGATGGTAGAGGCGCCGAGAGTGTTCGGAGCCGTGACAGACCTAAAAATAAAGAAAGAATATGCCGGATACGGCGTGGAGTTCCCTCCCGGAGAACCGAGTGCGGGGATAATAGGTGCCAGCGGAGTGTTCCTCGGACTCGGGAAGATATATTCTGTCCCGTCAATATGTTTGATGGGAGAGACATCCGGGTACTTTGTTGACCACAAGAGTGCAATGGCAGTGGTCAAGATATTGATTAAAAAGCTCGGTGTTGAATTGGATCTGAAAGAGCTGATAGATAAATCCGAACAGATAGACGAGATCACCGCAAAGATCAAAGAGGTCGAGAACCGCAACTGCAACTGCCGGGATCTCGGATATATCGGATAAACCCGATTTTTAGATCAGGATTACATTTAAATAGAGTATCCTTAATCATGTGTTACCCCGCCTAGCTCAGCCTGGCCAGAGCGGCTGACTGTAGAAGTGTTCTCGGAGAGATCCGATACAGCCGCTGAAATCAGCAGGTCCCCGGTTCAAATCTGGGGGTGGGGACCATCCATTTCTATCTGGCTATACGCTGTTTTCGCATAAATTCGGACATATCATAATAATTTATGGCGATCGCAGCAAACTCCTGAAGTAAGGGTTAATTAATCAGATGTTTAATGACCTATCATGGATAGGTCGGGGGTTTGGGAGATTCTTAGAACCGGGGGGACAGTAGGCAGAGATACTCCCGGCCATGAGGATTATGACCGAGCTTTGAACGAATGCATCGTAAAAAGGCTCAGGTACAACACGCTGCCGCTTACCCCGGAAGAAAGGAAGGCGGCGCTTTCTGATCTGTTAGGATATCCTGTGAGTGAAAATACAAAAGTGGTCCCTCCTTTCCACTGCGACCTGGGATTCAACATAAAGCTCGGAAAGAATGTACTGATCAACTATGACTGCATCCTTTTAGATACAGCGGAGATATCGGTCGGAGATAACACGCTGATCGGCCCCGGAACGAAGATAGTTACCGCCAACCATCCCCATGACGCTGAAAAAAGAAGGGACTGGTCGGTGTCCGGTAACCCCATAAAGATCGAAGAGGACGTTTGGATGGGTGCGGGAGTGGTAGTGATCCCGGGTGTGACGATCGGCGCCCGTTCCATAATCGGAGCGGGCTCCGTTGTCACAAAGGATGTTTCGCCCGATACGGTCGTTGCCGGGAATCCGGCAAGGATCATCAGATACCTTTGATCAGAACTCCCTTTTTATGAAGGCCAGCCATGCCAGCACCGTTGTTGCCACGAACCATATTGCCATTACTCCGGCCGCTCTTCCAACGTGCAGCATCGGGATGACAGGATAGCCGTCGACAAATGCAGAAGGCACAAGCTCATGTGCCGCCTGATCAAGCATGAACCATGGATCGAACCCCGCAGTGGAGATCACAAATGAAACCATCGAAAATATCATAGCAAGAGTAAAGAAAGTAAGAACTGCAGAGATGCTCGACTTCTTCAAAACCGAACTTATGAGCATCGAAACGCCTGATGCGCTCACGATATACACTAACACAAGTCCCAAAGACTTGAAGAATTCGTTCGGTATTCTTCCGTCGACGATCTGCAATATTACTGCAACACCCAGATAGTACAGCGCAATGAAGAGCACCCCTACAATGATACAGCCCACTATCTTGCCCAAAAATATCGATGTCTTTTTTATTGGTCTTGTGAATAGAACCAGAGCGGTCCTCTCTTCATATTCTGAAACAATGGTACTGGATGCGAAAAGGGTCGCTCCGATGATCACCATCAAGAACATAAAAGAGAGATAAATCGGAATTATACGACCTTCGCCATAAGTTTCGTTGAAACTTTCCCCCAATAAAAATGGAAGTGCTGTCCATAATATGAACATTATGGTAACCATTACACCATACGCCAAAAACTTCTTACCACGGATGAACTTTCGAATTTCGTTTACCGCAACCACATATGATTGCCTGAAATCATCAAATTCTACATACATTATCTCGACTCCTTTATCAATCTGAGATATGTTGCTTCGAGAGCATCTTCTTCATTTACACCGTAAACACCTATTCTGAGTGCGCTCAGATCATCAAAGAAGGTGACACATGCACTGTTGCCACCATCGATAGTGACGTCGATATCGTTTCCGAACCTTTCGGCCGAGACCACGTTGTTCAGCTTAGCAATCTTGGATATCATCTCCGGGGCGGGGATGGAGTTGACCTTTACCGTCATCCTTCTTTTTGTATCGTTCTTCCCGAAATTACTTGTGTCATCCTCAAGGATCATCTTCCCGTGATTTATCAGAACTATCCTGTCGCAAAGGTCGCTCACCTCATAAAGCATGTGCGAACTCATTACAACAGTAAGGCCGTTTGACTGGAGCCTGATATTCTTTAAGATCTCTCTCATCTCGGCCATGCCTCTCGGATCAAGACCGGATGTGGGCTCATCAAGGATTATGACGCTCGGATCGTTCAAAAGCGACAGACCGAGCGCTACCCTCTGCCTCATGCCCTTTGAGAATGTACCTAACCTTTTGTCGGCCCATTCTGTCATCTTGACCATTTCCAGGATCCTGCCGGTCTCGCTTTTTATTGATTCAGGTTTCATCCCTATTATCTGCCCAACATACCTGAACGTCTCATTCGGCGTTAGATATAGGTAAAATTCCGGTGTTTCGACTACGGTCCCGACGCCTGTGAGCGCCTTTTTCGGATCTTTTGTCACATCTGTGCCGTTTATGTATGCTTCTCCGGATGTTGCGTTTATCAAATGTGTCAGAACCTTCAGGGTCGTGCTCTTTCCCGAACCGTTCGGCCCCAAGAACCCCGTGAAACTGTTCTTTTTCACAGAGAAGGTCAGATCGTCCACCGCAGCGAACCCTTTGTACACTTTTCGTAAGTTCACAATCTCTATCGGGTCGCCGGACATAAACGTCTCAATGTGAAATTAGTATTTACGCATTACCTGAAACTCGGATGTTCGATCACTTACTGATCTTTCTTCTTGTTCCGCGCCTTATCGTCATTGCCATCTGGTATGATTGGACTTTTACAACGGCCGGAGCATAGTCCAGGAAATTATAGAATGATGTCAATCCTGTGAGCGCCCGTCTCGGAAAGTCCTTTTCGGATCCCCTCACAGCATTTTTCCTGTTCAAAATATTATTCAGGAAGCTTTCCGCATCGTCTGCTTTTGATATTGTGACTACTGAGCCCAGATCCTCTGCGATGTGTCCGTCGCTTCCGCCGGTTATGCCAAGGCCGTGTCTTTTAAAGGACCTTATCGCTTCGACGTTGTCATCGCGGGTCATCCCTCCACAGATGACCTCGTACGCATCCAATCTTCTTATCACATCATCTGAGATGTACCCTTTCCTGTTGCAGATCTCGATCCCCTTGTTTGATCCGAGATATCCCATCGGATGCGCTCCGGATGTCACACAGTTGTGATCCTCAAGCATATCAAGCAGCTGCTCGGTGGTGCAATCCTTAAGTGCCAGCCACGGACATGATTGTATGCGCGGTTCGATATTCTCCTGCCAAAAACTCCGGAGGTCCTTCATTTCGTAGAAGTATGTAAGTATGTGCGGCCCGTCGGATGTACTGACCTCCATCCCGGGTATTATGAAAACATCCTCTTTCTCGATTTCTATCGATTCAAGAGAGCTTATCAGATTGTGGTCGGTTATCGCCATGCCTACTTTCCTTTCTTTGGCTATCTTCAAAAGCCTCCTGATGCCGCTGTAAGAATCGGAACAATCGGTGTGTATGTGCATGTCAGCACAGAGATATCCTGCTTCGGTGATGCTTTCCCAATCCGGATTCTCGAACTTTATCCTCGGCCTGTCGTTTACCTCAGGCATAGCGAGCGCCACATCTCCTCGGATTCGGACAGCACCTTTTCTTCGTCGATGGTCGTTACCCTGCCTTCTTCCAAAACAATATCTCCCTGGCACATCACAGTTCTCACGTTAGATGAGGATGCGGAATATATGATATTCGAGATCATGTTCTCCGGAAGAAGCGGTCTGAGATTCGGAGATCTCCCGCTCAGGATCACTATGTCCGCATATTTCCCGGCCTCTATCGATCCGAGGGAATCCTGCATTCCGATCGCCTTTGCGGCGTTGATCGTAGCGAAGTCGAGAAGCTCCTGTGCGTTCGCGACCGTGGGATCCCACCGGCTTGACTTCTGCAGGAGCCCTAATGTCTTCATCTCTGCCATCATATCGAGGCTGTTGTTGGTCGTGCTTCCGTCCGTTCCGACGGTCACGTTCACACCGTACTTCAGGAATTCCGGGATCGGTGCGACACCTCCGGTAGCCAATTTCATATTGGAGACCGGGCACGATGAGATCGACATTCCCGCATCGGCCATGGCTCTGACCTCGTTCATGGTCAGCCATGCGGAGTGCGCTGCGATACAATTCTTCCCGAGAACGCCGATATCATTGAGCCATTCAGCCGGCCTCTTTCCTGTCTTTTTCCTGTGTTCGTTGACCTCTCCTCTCGTTTCTGAAAGATGGAAGGTCAGCGGCAGATTCTTCGCGTCCGAGAACTCCTTTGCGCCTCTGCACGTTTCTTCGTTGCAGACGTATACTCCCTGTAGTCCGACGCCGGGCATTATTTTCCTTTTCCTTTTGAAACTGTTGTAGAAGTTCTTGCAGTTCTGAAGAGGATTTCCGATTTGAGTTGTCATCTCCTGATCGAGAACACACCAGCATAACACCCCTCTTATACCGGCCTCCATCGTTGCCTTCGCGATCACATCTTCTGAGTAGTACAGGTCGACAAAGGTCGTTGTGCCGGTACGTATCATTTCCGCACAACCGATCTTCGTTCCTATCGCTATATCCTTATCTGTCCGGTCGGAATCTATCTTGAAGACCCTTTCCAGGAATTTGGGGAACGGAACGTCATCGACCGTCCCTTTCATTACCGTCATTGCAACGTGGGTGTGCGTGTTTATCAGCCCCGGCATAACGATGTCGCCTGAGGCTTTGATCTCCTTGTCCGCCGTCCCTTTGAACTCTTTTCCGACGGAAGCTATCTTCTCCCCGTCTATGACCACATCCCCTCTGATCATCCTTCTCTGCGGGTCCTGCGTGACGATCCATGCATCCCTTATTACCGTGATCATGCGCCTGGATTCGAATCTTATGTAATAACCGTTTCGCAATTGAAAAAATGAATATATGATACCGCCATTAAGCGGTATGGTGTTCAGAATGACATTCCTCGGTACCGGCGGCGGTAGGCACACCACGATGTATCAGACACGCTGCACCGGAGGGATATTGATCGAACACAGCAACGGAAAACACCTTCACATCGATCCCGGCCCGGGCGCGCTGACTCAGATGCACCGGATACACTACGACCCCGCGAACACAGATTCTCTGATAGTCACACATGCGCATCCCGACCACTATTCTGACGCCGAGTCGGTATTAGAGGGAATGACGCACGGGGGGGTGAGGAAAAAAGGGCACCTGTACGGCAGCCCCACCGTGATCAACGGGGAAGGTCTGCTCGGACCGTGCATATCTCTATACCACATCAGGATGGCCAGCGAGGTCACCGTGCTGGCCCCGGGAATGGACCTGCTTATAGATGGCCTCAAGACAGAGGTCTGCAGGACGGACCACAGCGACCATACGAATGTGGGGTTCAGATTCGACAGCGGCAGCGGATACGTCTCGTATGTGAGCGACACCAGCTTCTCCGTGGAAATAGCCAGGCAGCACATCGGCAGCCGTGTGCTGATACTCCCGGTCACCACTCCCGATGATATGAGGATCAGCTATCATCTCTGCACAGAGGATGCCGTACGATTCATCGAGATAGTCAAACCGGAATTGGCGATATTCATTCATTTGGGGATAGTAATGATAAAAAAGGATCCCGCCAAACAAGCGCAGAAGGTGCAGGAGAGGACGGGAGTAAGGACCATTGCGTTCAGAGATCTTGATGTATTGGAAGTGGGGGAAGAACTGTCATTTTCAAGACCGACAACATATGATGACGAGTGGATACCGAACAGCTCACCTTGAATACGCATCTGAACTATGTCTGTTTTTTGACAGAATAGACAATGCTTAAATCCTGAAGGTGTATTTTTCTACAATGACTTTGGAGTCAACTGTGTTGGGAAGGATCAAACCGACCGCCGAAGAGATCGAATCCATAACACAAACCGCCGATGAGCTGAAGAAGAAGGTGGAGGACTACATCAAAGAGAACGGCATCAATGCTGAGGTCCGCTTTGTGGGCTCATACGCAAAAGGCACTTATCTGTCAGATCCGGACATCGATCTGTTCCTTCTTTTCCCGGAGACCACACCGCCCGGAGACCTCAAGACGGTCGGATCGTCAGTCGGAAAGTTCGTGTTGGGCGAGACCGTGGAGATGTATTCCGATCACCCCTATACGTGCGGAAAATATAACGGCGTAGATGTCGATCTCGTGCCGAGCTATGCGATCTCGACAACCGACAAACTGAGAACAGCGGTCGACAGGACCCCGTTCCATACAGACTTTATACTCAAAAACCTCAAAGAGGCGCAGAAAGATGAGGTCAGGCTCCTAAAAAAATTCATGAAAGGGATCGGAGTATACGGTGCCGAGCCGAACACCAGAGGGTTCTCGGGATACCTTTGCGAGCTTCTCGTCCTTCACTACGGAAGTTTTAGGAATGTTCTCGAAGGCGCAAGCAACTGGAAGGACGGGACCATCATAGCGATCGATAACAAAAGAGGGCCGCCGATAATCGGATCGCTCGTAGTCTACGACCCTGTTGATCCGAAAAGGAATGTCGCTTCTGCGGTCCACATCGACACCATGGCCCTTTTTATCGTTGCCTCCAAATCCTACTTGTATTATCCGTCGGAGAAGTTCTTCTTCCCGGTCGACAGAAAACCGCTATCAAGAGAAGAACTGCAGAAGATATCCAACAGGAACGGGTCCAGGATCGTGACGGTCGTATTCGACAGACCGGACATAATCGAAGAGAACCTGTACTCCCAGTTGTGGAAAACGCGTTATGCGCTTACAAGAAAGCTGAACGATTTTGATTATAATGTTCTCAAGGCCGTACAGGACATGTACGAAAAGAAATTGGAAATCGTATTCGAGTTGGAGAGGGATGAGGTCTCCAAAACGTACAAGCACACCGGCCCGCCTGTGTGGGTGAAAGCGGCGGATTCATTCCTCTCCAAATGGAAGAATAATGTTTACGGGCAACCTTTCGTCGAGGACGGATGCTGGAATGTTATTGCCGAAAGGATGTATTTCACCGCAAAAGAGATGCTTGCGGATGAGGCCGCTGTTTCGGGGATAGGGAGAGAGATAGATCCGAACAATATGAAAATAAGAGATCATGAAACTTCCCTGAATGAAACGAACCCCGCTCTTCTCACGGAGTTGTTGGATCCCAAACAAAGTTGGGAAGTATGATCACAGATTGATCCCCAAAATGCATACGCCGAGCGCAAGCATCAGGAACAGAAAATAATCCGCCAGTAACGTCTTCGTTTCCAAAAGATCGACACGATATCCCAGCAAAATAAGCAGTTTCTTCATGCCGAGGATCATAAGGAATGCGATTGCCGTCGCCGGTGCCCAGCCGATGCTGGGGCTGATATTGTACAGAATGGCGCCGACGATCCCGACTATAATGGCCAATGCTGTTATGACGAACAGTACTTTCGTACCGTATATGTCTTTCAGTATGAATTCGCGCTCATCGAACTCGGAAGGGATGAATTGGTATTCCTCCTCTTTCTTCTCTTCGACTCTGTGCCTTTTCTTCGCCATAGTGATACGCATTCCCATCAACAATATAAACGTTTATACTTTAGGTCGGAGTCTTATTTGAAAAGACTTTATTTTGCGAGACAGCTGGTTATAATTTCTAATGGAAAAACGTGCAAAATCCGAGGTTAAAGTTGTACTTTCGGTACTTTCGGACACCCCCTGATTCGGCTTATATACTCAAAAAAACTTGATGCTATCAGGTGAAAAAAATGCCTGCAAAAACCCTAGAAGATATACCAGGAGTAGGACCAGCCATAGCAGAAAAACTCCGTGAAGGTGGGTACACAGAAATGATGGCCATTGCAGTAGCCTCGCCAAAAGATCTTGCAGAGACGTGTGAGATCGGTGAGAAGAAAGCGATGGACATCATAGAGGGCGCAAAGCTTTGCGCCGATATAGGAGGATTTGAGACCGGGGACAGCATCCTTGAACGCCGCAAGGCCGTTACAAAACTGACGACCGGGTCAAAAGCCTTTGATGAACTTATGGGCGGTGGGTTGGAGAGCCAATCTATTGTTGAATTCTTCGGAGAGTTCGGAAGCTGCAAGACTCAGGTCTGTTTCCAACTCGCCGTTAACGCCACTTTGCCTGAGGAAAGAGGAGGACTGGATTCGGAAGTGATCATGATAGACACAGAGAACACTTTCAGGCCGGAAAGGATAATCCAGATGTCGAACTACCTGGGCGTGGACCCGGAGGACACTCTCAGAAAGATACACGTTGCGAGGGCTTTCAACTCCCAGCATCAGATACTGCTTGTGGATAAAGCGATAGAGCTGGCACAAACAAAGAAGATCAGACTGATGATCGTCGATTCCCTTACTTCGCACTTCAGAGCGGAATACTTGGGAAGAGGCGCCCTCGCAGAGAGGCAGCAGGTACTGAACAGACATATGCACGACCTCCTTAACTTTGCCACCCTCAACAACGCTGTTATTGCGGTCACGAACCAGGTTGCCGCAAAGCCGGATGCATTCTTCGGCGATCCGACGAGACCCATCGGGGGACACATTGTCGGACACACGGCGACCTTCCGCCTATACCTCAGAAAGGGTAAGGCGGGAAAGAGGATCGCCAGACTCATCGACTCTCCGAACCTTCCGGAAGGAGAGGCAGTGTTCTCGGTGACCGAAGATGGTATTAAGGACTGAAACCTAATGGGGTCCGTGGACCCCGTTTTCTTTTTTGAACTATCCGGCGAATCCAAGGATATGCCTAAAGCAGAAGCTGAAAGGTGCATCATGGCAGAGTGTTACCGATACAACATCATCGGCAACGGTCCCGGATATCTTTTAGCTTCATTCCCAGAGAGTTGCCTGAACAGTATAGCTGATCGTCTGGCTCTTACACATTCGATCGGAAGATATCTCGGGACGTACGACCCTGAGAACACCGCTCAGCTTTCGAATGCGCAACTGCCCGAGGGTACTTTTGCAATTAAAGCGAAAAGATTTGAAGGTATGATGAAAGATACGGACTCACAGAAGACCATAAGAGATATCGGCAATATTCTTTCAAAGAAGAACGATGTCGACCTTCGCAACCCCGACGTGGTCGTAAAGATGCAGATGTGCGACAAGATCCACCTTTACGTTGAAGAAAGGGTCATCGACCCGAACATTATGGAAAAGAGAAAGGTCGGAGAGCGCCCATTCTTCTCGCCGATCTCCCTTCACCCGAAATATGCCAGAGCACTGATCAACCTCACCGGTGCGAAAAAGGGAGACACTATCCTCGATCCGTTCTGCGGAACAGGCGGGATCGTGATCGAAGCGGCAGAGATGGGTATGAAAGCCATCGCTTCCGATTTCGACGAGGAGATGGTCCTGGGATGCAGAGAGAACATGGATTTTTACGGTCTGGCACTTCATGATCATGAGGTGATCGATATCAAAGACATCCCCAACAGATTCTCCGAGATAAATGCGGTTGTGACCGATCCGCCGTATGGAAGGTCTACAAAAACAGGCGGCGAAGATGTGACCTATATCCATGAATGCGCCATGCGTTCGATACCAAAGGTTCTGATCTCAGGAGGAAAGGCCGGCATCATACTCCCCTATGAAATGAGACGTTCCACGATGGAGCTGGATTCTGTTTTCAAGCAACATGTCCACGGAACGCTTTCCAGATTCTACCACGTGTTGAAAAAACCCAATCACTAACTATTTTAACGGTAATAATATCATAGCCGCGTGAACAGATTCCTCCGCCTTTTCAGGCTCGGAAACGGCATAATGGGCATTCTTGGAGTCATAATAGGTGCCTTCATCGCCGTCGGATTCGATATCGGGGATCATGTTCTGAATCTGATAATCGCGGGCGGCGTGATCCTTGCGTTCATAATCGGCGGGAACTCCATTAATGATTACATCGATGTGGAGATCGACAGAACAGCCCACCCGGAAAGGCCTCTCCCGAGAGGCGAGATATCCCCGACAACCGCACGCAATATCGGTATTGCGGGACTTGTCGTCTCTTGCGCGTTGTCCGTTGCTATGCTGTCCATAATTGTAACAGCAATTGTATTGATCGCGGCGGTCCTGATGATATCGTACGAACTCCTGCTCAAGCAGAGAGGGTTCATCGGGAATGTTGTTATCGCAATTCTGACAGGGATGATCTTCCTTTTCGGCGGGGCAGTGGTGAACAGCCTCGAAAGTAACATCATTATTGCCGCAATGGCAGCGTTGGTGAGTATAGGAAGGGAGATCGCCAAGGACATCCAGGACATGGAATCCGATGAAGGGAGGAAGACCCTGCCCATGGCCATCGGAAAGAAAAATGCCGCTATGATCGGAGCTGTGTTCTTCATACTCGGCCCCGTTCTCAGCATTTGGCCGATCTTTGATGACATGTTCGGATGGCTGTACTATATTGTGTTTATCGCGGACGCGCTCTTTATTTATAGTGCATTCATTATCTTCCGCAGAGCAGACGTTTCGCAGAAGGTCGCGAAGTACGCAATGTTCATCGCATTGATCGCGTTTGTGTTGGGTGTCGTATGGTGACTGTAAAAGAATATCTCACAGAAAGGATGAAAAAAGGGACCATTCACTTGGCCCTCCTCGATCCAGATAAACAAGACAGTCGGGAGGCGGGTGCCATCGCAAAGAGAATGAAAGATGCCGGTTCCGATGCGATAATGATCGGAGGCTCTACAGGCGTCACAAGTAAGAATCTTGGCGAGACCGGAAGAGCGATTAACAAGATGTCCGGTCTCCCGACCATACATTTTCCGGGCGGTCCCGGCGAACTTTCCAAGGACGTCGATTCGATCTTCTTTATGAGTATGGTCAACAGCAGGAATCCGTTCTGGATCATAAGGGCACAGGCTGGCGCCGCTCCTTTTGTGAAGAAACTCGGTATAGAGACGATCTCCCTCGGTTACATCATCATAGAGCCGGGAATGAAAGTAGGCGAGGTCGGCGAAGCGGACCCGATCAAACACAGCGAGATAGACAAAGCCGTGGGATATGCGCTGGCATGTGAGATGTACGGGATGGATTTTGTCTATCTGGAAGCTGGAAGCGGTGCTGACAGGCCGGTACCTCCCGAAATGATCTCGGCGGTAAAAAAGGCATTATCGATACCTTTGATAGTGGGCGGGGGCATCAGGACCCCGGAGGCCGCAAGGGCGGCGAGGCTTGCGGGCGCCGATGCAATAGTTACCGGTACATTCGTAGAAAGATGCTCGGACGACAGCATGCTGAAGTCTGTAGTAAATGCATCAAAAGGCAGGTGATATCTTGTCGGAACCGCCCGCATATCGTCAACCCATATCGCCGAGGGCCCCCATGTGGCTTACGCCCGAGGAGAGATCGGCGAACATCACAAAGGAACTGAAGATAGCGGCAAGACGGTTCCTGTGTCCGACCTGCGGCAAAGAATTCAGCCTTTTCCAATCCAGAGCGATAGCATGCAAATATTGCCCGCAGGCAAACAAGAATTGCCCCAACGTACGCTGTCCGCACTGCGACTCGGAGTTCCCTCTGCAGGGGTTCATTGTTCCTGACAACAAAGAAGATAGGATCCGTATGAACAAGTACTCAGACACGGTATTCAACAATTTCGACGACACTTACAACAGAAGATAAGTCACAGTTCCAGTATCTTTATTCCTGTCCTTTTGTCCTTCTTACGTACGGCGCCTTCGCCGATCAATTCAATAAGCACTACTTCCAGGACCAACCATGCTATGACGCCCGTTCTCAGGCACCCTGTCACCGCTCTGCCCTCTCTTCCCGCCGATCCGTGGATGTGCACCATTGGGCTGCCGTCCTCATCGGGGAATATTGTGCCAGATGCCGTAAGTTCATGCGGCGCATCTAATTTGAACACGATCGGAACGATGCCTTTTTCATATGGCATTTCGGGGCCGACGGTCATCCGCGATCCTTCACCGATACCGCCGACAACGGACACGTATGCGTTTTGGATCCCGTTCTTGCGGCAGAAACTCTCCAAAACTTCATGGAGCACTTCTCCGGTCTCCAACCTGAGGACGAACGTCCTTCCCCTTTCCATCTCCAGAGACCTCATGTCCGCTTAACGGTATTTGCTGTATTTATCCATTAGTCTGCTGATCTTATCGAATTCGTCCTTCGTCAGATCGCCTGCGTCCAGGAACGTTTTCACATAGTCTTTAGCATCCCTCGTGGAAACTCTGGTCGCTTTTGCGATAACAGATGCAAGGAAAGCCGATGATTTGGCCGGGTCCATCGCTGATGCGGAAAGCACTTCGTTCATGTCATATTTGAACGGTGCAAGTTTTTGGGTATTGAGCATAGATTGCCTTTTGCTGCTTACCTTCACTTTTGGTTTTGGTTTTTTTGTCACGCTGTCAGAATTCCCCTTATAAGTGGAAGGGGCCTTCTTGACCGTACCGCTTTTGATATCTGCCAAATAGATTACTCCGCAGTACTGCTACCTCTTAATGTTATTTAATATTCACTGAGAAAAAATCAGTGCGCAGAAGATTAATATTTTAAGGTAAAAATAAATAGGAACCAGCTGATTCTACTAACAATGCCTAGGGAGACAGAGGTAGCCATCAATGAGGATAACCACCCCGTTGGAAAAAGATCTCGCCGGATCCTTTATGTGGTCTATATAGCAATGCTTGTGGTATCTGTCGTTATCCTTTTAGTGGGCATATACAAAGGGAATTTTCTTCGTGTCTTCGTGGTCGTGCCTGTTGCACTGATACTTGCCAATGCTATCTTCATTGACAGAAGGACGCTGCATATGCCTCCGCTGATGATCTTTCTTTTAGTCAGCCTTATGGTGATAGTCATAGTGGAAAAGTTCATGTTCAATGCCAACCCGATCTACATGGCTCTGACAGACCTTGTCTTCGGGATATTACTGGGAGTGTGCGGGATCATTTTGACCTATTCTTTTGTGACAATGATATTCGATATATACGGCGACAAATCAACAAAAGCGTTGCTGGTCTCGATCTCCGTGTCACTATCGATATATGTCACGTGGCTCATTTTCCAATATTATATCGGCTTAGCGGTTAATGCCGACAAATCACCCTTTACACGAGGTTTCATGATCCTGACCAGCATGGAACAGACAATGAATCAGCTGACATATGTCATAATAGGGATATTGATCGTGTCAGCGGCCTTCTATTTCGGAAGGAAATCCTCTGCGGTCAAACTTCTGGTCACAAAATACCCCGTGCTTGGCGCAACCCTGTTGAAAGTGGAATACAACGAGATGAAGGGGATCGAGAAAGCAATCGAAGGCGGAGAATGCGAGACGGTTGAGTTCAAATCAACATTAAGAACAAGTCTTATCACCGGGGAAAGGGACGAAATGATCGAGAGGGCGGTCCTAAAGACCTTGGTCGCATTCCTTAATAGCAAGGGCGGATTGCTCCTTATAGGTGTGGAGGACAACGGGAATGTCATAGGAATAGACCCGTCTTTTAAGAACAGAGACAAGGCCGGTCTGCACCTGACGAACCTTATAACTACCCATATCGGGAACGAGTTTCTCCCTTACATTTCTTTCAAAGTAGCTGACCACAAGGGAAAAGAGATAATGGTCGTTACTTGTACGAAGAGCCACAGCCCCGTATTTCTGAAGGAGTGGCCGCATGAGACATTCTTTGTAAGATCCGGGTCGGCAAGCGTAGAGTTGGATGGGGCCAATATGCTGAAATATATCAGCAACCATCGTTTTAAGAAAGAAGTAAAAAGATAAATTGTTTTTAAAATGGGTTTTACTCTTTATCTTCTGCTTTTATCTGATCCGTCAGTTTCTTGGTCTGCCTGGCAATTATTAGTATCATTATGACTGCCAGTATCGTGACGAGGATCGCATAGATGAACAACCCTACAAGGTTGCTTCCGGGGCCGAGGACCTCGTCTATCGCCGCTTTGATCGCTTGGTTCCAGGCCAATGCCGCAACAAGGCCGAATGCGGCCGTGATGAGGGCAGAGAACGTTGTAACGAACTGAAGCTTTGTATCCGTTTTCATGTTTCAACCTCCTTTTGGTGATTACCGGCCTATAGCTTATTCCATATACTTAATCCATATTGCTTAGTATTGGGATTTTAGCTTCTAAACGCGGCTGAATCGACCAAATTATCCTCATAATCCCGTACAAAATACCGCTTGCCTTTCTGAACGATGACATGACCTTCGGCTTCGAGCAGGAGTTTTTGATGATCTATGCCTCCGGGATATTTCTCATTGAGCTCGCCTTTAGACTTGAGAGTTCTCCACCATGGGATCTTATTGTCATTACGTTCTTCGCTCGCGTGTGCGCAAACATTTATGAAGATCCCGGCTGTGAGCGGACAAGTAGTATCTGCCCCCGCCCGAGATGCGAGTTCCGCACGGATAAGGTCGGTCGTGATGAGTTTGCCCTCTTGGATCTTTGCCATAAGGTCATTATACTGGATCGGGGCAGCAATCAGCATTCTCGTCCCACCCATGAGCTTTGCGGCATCTGGCTTATAGGAAAGGTCTTCGATCTTCGGCAAGTCGCCGCTGTGGTTCAGCTTTTCATTGTATGTCTTTTTTGCCATTGGACCCTCGGTAGTAAAGATATGCCGGATCAGTATTTGATATCGTTTTTGCATGATTCGAAAGCTTGGATCAGAGTGTCAAAGTGCTCCTCATCGATCTGTTCCCAATGGTCATCTTCCGCTTCAAAATCTTCGTAAAACGATTGGTCGTCAAAGTTGAGTTTCTTGGTATCTTCATAATCGCCGGAGAAGAATACGTCCTTGATCCTGCTCCATTGAATGACCCCTATGCACATCGGACATGGTTTTGCCGAAGCGTACAGCGTGCAGCCGCCGAGATCTATTGTGTTCAGCTTCCTGCATGCCTTACGTATGGCGACAACCTCGGCATGGGCGGTCGGATCGTTCTTGAGAAGTACCTGATTGTGAGCTTTTGATATGACCTTGCCGTCTTTGACGATAACCGCACCGAATGGGCCGCCGTGCTTTTTGGAAATGCCGTATAGAGCCTCTTTGTATGCTATTTCCATGAACCTGTCCATCTTTTCACCCTGTATCACATATCTTCAAGAGAAAGTACTCTAAGGTCGATATCCAACCCGTTCTATTAGACATTTGCTTATTTTTCGCTTATTGAAAGTGACGGTGGTTTTTATGTCTGGAACTACAAAAACATTATTGAGTCGGTAACATAGTTAAGTCAATGGTTCTCATGAGCAATGCGCATAGCGGCCATCGATTAAAGATCATACAGGTCAGGCCCTTACGGTGATCATCCTGCGTAAAAGCTCATCCACATCATATGCTCCGTTGACCCAATCAAGCGTATCTTTTGACATTAGTCTTTTTGCACGTTCTTTGCCTGCCAATCGAACAAGCTTTTGAGCACGTCCGTGATATTTCTGATAGTTGGCATACGCTTCTTCTTTGGGTCGATCTTCGGGCCACCTCATGCTGTTGTGCCGCATGTCTGCGAATTTTACCTCTGTGGCTATATCACTCGTTGCGACACGTTTCAGATAATCGGATTTCTTCTCGCCTTCCCGCTTTGATACGCAGTCAACGGCCATGATGATATCCTTGTCATACCCTTCCGCGAGGAGATCGTCCAGTGTTACCGATGTATCTTCCACGACATCATGGAGAAGCCCGACGATCTTTCCTTTCTCGGTTATGCAGAAACCGGAAACGGCGATCGGGTGGTGGATATAATCGTTCCCCGACATGTCCTTCTGCCCTTCGTGCGCTTTCGTGGCTATGTTCAGGGCCTTTTCATATTCTTCATTAAAAGATGTCATCGGTGGGGTCACCGCCGCCAGCTGTCTCTTTGTTCTCGAATTCAGTCATTCCGTTCATTTGCCGATCGTTCCTTTCATTTCGGAATGAGCTCCGGCCACGCCGCATACTCATATCTTAAACCGTTCTCAGAGCAGAATTTTTGGAATCTGGTACATCCGTTCTTACCGCCGAAATGCCGTATCAGGGATTCCCCTGGTCCGTTTCCGTAATTTGATATTATCCTTATGAGTTCTGAAGTATCTTCCTCGTTCAACTTATACCTGTACTCGCGCTCGTCCCTCCATGTACAGGTCATTGCCGAATCGTCAAAGATGTGACCGAATATCTCGAGACAACCGTTCTCGATCTTTGCAGTGATCTTTGTTTCACACAGGCCTTCGTTTCCTTCATACAGAATAACAGTATCCGCTTGTCTCATCCTTCTTCTCCCGGCCTTTTTTTTCTTTCGTTGATTTTTCTGTAAGCAATAGTATTCTTTATTTGTTTTCTGACCGCGTCGAGAAATGAATGCGGCAATAATAACAAATAACCAAAGAACGAATATACTATTGAAATGCCGCCGAAAAAGAAAAGCGATAACATTGTGGATGAAATAGTCGATTTCCTCAGAAAGAACGTGAACGGCAGGACTCTGTACACCGATGAGACGACATTTGCTATCGAGGGCGGAAGACTCCTATTGACATATTCGGACCAGATATCCCTCTCAAATATGTTCTTTTCAAAGGTAAAGTACACAATGGATATGTTCGTTGTCGGAAAGGAAAAGATCACCGATACTAAAACCGGGAACGTCATCAAAGATACGTACTCATCCTCTCTTTACAGATACAGCGTCGCAAAACGACAAAGCACCGGGGCTGTGACCGGCATTTTGACGCTTGTCGCTTCGTCGCTCATGTCCGACACTGCCCCCGAGGAGTCGATCGCATCTGTAGCATGGAACATAAAGTTAGAGAATAACGAATTCAGCTGGATCGAAGAGCAGATGCTGTATAGAGATCAAATAGGCTTTGACGGAAAATACAGACCGATCGCACTCAGAACAAAATGCAGGATTTTCGTCGACAATGGGAATACGGTGTATGTACATGATGTCGAGTGTTTCGACGTCGACCCGGAAACGCTGGTAAGGACGCCGTCTGAGACAAAATATCCCCGGTTCATATCAAAAGAAAGGAGGGCGTGAATATGCCTGGCGGAAAACCCTCCGTGTCCGCAGAGAAGATCATTGATTTCTTGGAAAAGAATGTGATCGGCAAGACCGTTTATTCCGAAGAGGTGCTATATGACATTGACTTTGGAAGGTTTGAGGGGTCGTATTCCACAGAGATCGCGTTCTCCAACCTGCTGCGGTCTGAGACCGGATTCACAATGGGGGGATTCACTGTCTCCCGAGAGAAGATCTTTGGGCCCGGCGATCCCACGACCCTGGTCAAGGATCAGCGCTTGATCTCTTTCTTCCAGTATGAGTTCTCTAAGCGTACAAGTACGGGAGAGATCACGGGGCTGCTGAGATTTGTGTCCTCTTCGGTTGCCTCCATTCCGTCGCACGCGGAAGCGACCACCAGTTCTATCTTCGGAGTGACGATCAAAGATAATGAGTTAAGGTGGGTGGAGGATCAGATACTCTACAGAGAACAACAGAACGCTGATGGTACATACAGTCCGAAAGCGTTCATATCGGAACGCTATTTGAAGATGCGGGGCGGAAAGCTTGAGCATGGTTTCTCGGCAGAGTGTTATGTTGTGGACCCCAGAACATTAGAGAGAAAGAAAGCGTTCGAATACTATTCGCCTTTCATTGCCAGAGAAAGATGAACCTGAGTAAAAATACAGGCGGCATCATAGTTCCTTCCCAAGCAGTATTGCCTTTTCCATAAGCTCATCATTCTTCTTTGCGGCATTTTTAGACCCTTTGGCGGCAAGCACGATCCTGCCTACTGCATTAAATGAGAAATAGTTCACAAACATCCACTCGATTTCATCTGCAACTGTCTCCGCGATCTCGACGTCGTCTTCACAAGTGACTATGGTCACAAGCTTCTTTCCGCTCGGGAGAACGCCAGATCCATCCTTCTCGATAAAGGAGAACAATCTGTCCTCAAAAACCTTGTATTGGGCTGACGCGTGCCCGAAATACACAGGCGTGGCAACGATTATCGAATCCGATTCTTTGACAAGACTCAAAATCGGTGTCAGATCATCCTTTGCTACACATGAGCCGGTAAATTTGCAGCCCATACATGCCTGGCATCCGTTCATGAGTCTTAGGGTGTTCAGATTCACGATGTCCAACATGTTCGAAGTGAACCTCATCGCCCCGTCCGTTATTGCATTCACTATGGTCTCGCAGTTCCCTCCTCTTCTTGGACTTGCGTTGACCGCCAATATCTTTGACATATATATGTCAATACTTTTTGTATAAATTAATTTTACCATCATACAGGAAAATAATATTGTATTACTCATTATATCATGATAATTCTCTTTGGAGTTAAAAGCTCTGAAAAGGGTGAATAAGGGCATCTTGGAGGAGGAGTAAGCTCACTTCAGTGGGGAGATGCCCCTATTCTGTGTGCATTTTTTAAGGTACACACCATAAACAAGATGTCCTTCATAGTATTTAATATTGACTACTCAATATTTTTATTAGTGTAATAATCTCATTATTACTCAAATAAAATATTGACTGACATAACATTTAACAAATAAGTCTATGTAATATCGTGCAAAATACGGTGCTACCGCTTTTCCTTCTTTAGAATTAAACTTGGAATATTGCATCCAACGCTTTGCTCAGTTGAGATCTTGAGGTATTCCAAAAAACAACGGCTTCAAAGATCACTTTTTATGCTTACCGTGATCGTCCTCGATCAGACGCCGAGGTATCATCACAAAGTCAATGTTCGCCGGTATTGCCTGTAAATATGTATAATACGGATCGTTCGACTCAGACTTTATGTACTTATCAAGATCGGGATCAATGTTCTGCAGCACTTTGATCAGAGTATTGCGCATTCTGACAACATCCTCCCTCGGGATGCCCTCGAAATAACTATTGTTAAGATCGGTCAGGCCCGTCATTATTGTTTTTGCCAGTTCCCTCCCGGAGTCTGTCAGAAATACCGAGTATTTTTTACTGGCCTCGGTTTTTCTGTCATCATATACGAACCCCTTGTCTTTAAGTGTCTTTAAAACTCGATTTGTGTTCGCGGGGTCGAGATCCAAAAAGTGAGACAGCTGAACCATCGTCTGGCCGTCTTGGAGATTCAAAGCAATAAGATAGATTGAGTGTGCACTAGTGAGACCGTGTTCGCTTACGATCTTTGTCATATTTTTTCTCATGATGGTGCTCATTCTATCAAAGAAAACGGGCAGGAAAGAGTTCCAATATGTGTCTTCGCGCGTCACCATAATTGAATTGAGAAGATAACGACAGTTAAAACGTTTGTGGGTGTAGTGCGAGGGAGGGGATTCGAACCCCTGAACCCCTGCGGGACAGAATTTCTTCCCTTTGGAGTCTTAAGTCCTGCGCCTTTGGCCAACTCGGCTACCCTCGCATCTGTTCCGACTAAAGCGCCTTACCTTAAAAACCTATTTCATTCTCAGAAATTGTTAATACCGAACACGTCTATTTCAACAGCATGCGATTCAAGGTCCCCGATGAAGAGGTCGTTTCCCAAGCAATCAATAAAGTGATGACCAAGAACAACCACATCGAGACCCAGACAGAATTTTTACGATTAGTAAGAAAAGAACTTTCAAAACTTGATGAGGATTACAGAGTAAGCGGCGAGAGGATCCGAAGGATCGGGCTGGACAATAATCTTATCAAAATAACGATAGAGTACCGCGAATCGGACATCAAAGACCTCCCGCACATATGCCCTGTTTGCAGGAACGCCATGTCTCCCGTGATGAACCGCTCTCTGGAAGGAGAATATGTTGAGATCAAACGAAAATGCTCCGTGTGTCCGTACACAATAGGAAAGACCGTCCTTGTGCCCGGAAGGTATGTTTTCTCGAGAGCAAAGAACAACGACCTATCTCAGCAAGAACTTTCTGTCAGAAAGTTGAAGAAAGCCGGTGCGAAGATCAAAGAAGCCATGGGGCTTATTGAAGAAGCATTGAAGGGGACCGATCTTGAAGAACGGGGTTCCGAACTTGTCTCCGACCTTAAAGAGATGGTAGATTCTCCGGAACTTGCGATAAGCATAAAGAACATCTCCTTGGACATGAAACAAAGCGGTAAAGATCCTATTTGGACGAGACCGACTGTTTCGATCAAAAACTCAGAAAAATGATCCTTTTCCTGCAAAATTGATACTTTTTCGGTACTTTCTGATACTTTCGGTCACCCCCCTGGAAAACCTATATACTGTTATTTCCTGTTGAAATTTGCAGGCAGATGGGTTTCCAACCGGCTGCTACAAGGATCGAGAGAGAGTTTAGGTCTCAGCCGAAATCAAGGCATTGCAAAGAGAACGATGTCTTGATTTTGAACTAACTTGCACCAAAAGAAAGGTGTATTTAAATGAGCGATAAACAATCGATAAGACAAGGACCTTAAAGATCCGGAATACAAGCAGTTCGAAGACATCAAGCATATCCGTGAAGACGGAACCGAGTATTGCTGGGACGCGAGCTCGCAAAGGTGCTTGACTATGATGATTGGCGGAATTTTACGAAGGTCATAGACAAAGCCATAATCACCAGTGACACAAGCGGCCATATGATAATTGACCATTTCGTTGACATTAACAAAATGGTCGAGATAGGAAGCAAAACAGAAAGAAGAGTGAACGATTTTGAGCTTTCAAGATGTACTTGTTACCTCATTGTCCAAAACGGCGACCCGCGCAAAGAGACGATCGCCCTCGGGCAGACATATTTTGCCATCCAGACATACAGGCAGGAATTAGCGGACAGATTCAATCAGCTCGATGAGGATCGAAAGAGGCCTGTCATTCGCGGAGATATAAGACAATGGAACCAATTGCTTGTGGAGGCTGCGAAGGATGCGGGAGTGATCACTCCGATGCAATTTTCTGCATTTCAGAATGCAGGCTATACGGGACTTTACGGCGGACTCACTATGGAAGATATCCACAAGACAAGGGAAATTGGTCCCGTGACAAGATACTTGATTTCATGGGTGGCGAGGAACTTGCGGCAAATCTGTTCCGTATAACTCAGACCGAAGGAAAACTCAAACGTGACCGGATCGACAACGCCGAAGATGCGAACATTACTAATCATATAGTCGGAAGCGAGGTGCGCGAAGCGATAAAGCGTATGGGCGGCACAATGCCGGAGGATCTGCCGACACCGAGCAAAAGCATCTCGGAGGTCGAGTGCGAACAGATAGAAAAACTGAAAAAAAACAAAAGAAACCGCTGATGCCTGATGAATAAGACGAATTCGCTTATTCAATAAGCCGATATAAAAACCGAAAAGATATATGATTCAATTCTATTCCCACTAAGCACAGAGGGTAAAATGAAGAACTGGGAATTCACCAAGATCGTAGACAACAAGATCCACATCGGCAGATGGTTGAGTGCTGTAATGGGATTGGTCGAGGGCGGCTACATCTACAGCTCGCTCTTCAAGTATCCAGACAAGGGGCCGAAGAGATATGAGCTCATACTCTCAATGTATCCTCAGGAGAATTTCAGAACCCTGACCCATGTGGACGTATACATGGAGGATGTCCCAGGCGCGACCGTTCAATCGGCGAAGTTCCTTGCCGAACAGGGAATAAACATCCTCAACTCCGTCTCCCTGAACGGAATATCCGAGACCACGATCATCTGGAACATCATGTGTGAGCTGAACTTCGCAGGCGAAGGCGAGATCATCAAGGAAAGGTTCGGAAAGCTGAAAGCCGCAGGAGATCCCTCCGTTGCAAAGATAAAATATATCAGCATCAAACCCGCAAACGTAGGAAGGATATTCAGGAACGAAGAATCGGAAGGTCAGGTCAAGGAACAGGTCCGCCACGGCTCACCGATAACATTCCACTCCGAAGCGTTCGATCTCAACATTGAATACGGCGACATTCTGAACGACGTGAACGGCGAAGAGGTTATGATCACCGTCGACCCTTATTCTTGGCTGGTCTCGGTGGTGTTCTTCAAGAAGGACACTAAACTCGTAAGGATCAATATCGATATACCGGACTGCCCCGGAAGCATCAACACCGCTCTGCAGCTCCTTGCGGACGAAAAAGTGAATCTGATATCCATTTTCTCAAAGATCATGATATCTTATCAAACAATGTCGCTGGAGGTCGTTGCGGATATGAAACACAGCGGAAAGACGATAGATGAGCTCAGAAAAGCGCTAGATCTCTACCTTTCAGAGCAGAACGGGATGTTCAAGCTGATCAACATTTCCCCGCTGGGATGATCTCATGAAGATCGCAGGGTTCGTGAAGACGACCCTTCAGGATTGGGAAGGCAAGAACGCCTGCATGATACTGCTGTCCGGGTGCAACTTCAGATGCCCGTATTGCAACAAACCAGAGCTTATCTCCAACACCCACGAGGAAATGGATCTGGCATCTATAACCAAGTACATCAAAGAGAATAAAGACTTCCTTGAGGCGGTTGTCATTTCCGGCGGGGAACCGACCATCAACGAGGAGCTCTACAAACTCCTCGGAGATCTCAAGAAGCTTAAATTAAAGATCAAATTGGACACTAACGGCTACGAGCCTGATATCTTAGATGATCTCATCGGCGCCAAGCTTGTGGATAAAGTTTGCATCAATATCATGGCGCCTCTTGACAACGAGTCGTACTCCAAAGCAGCTGGAGTCGACGTTGATGTCGAACGCATAAAAAGAAGTTTAAAGATACTCGACGGCTCCGGAATATCCTATGAGATACGGACGGTAATTGTTCCGGCGATGATCGGCCACGATTCTTTTAAAGCGCTTCTGAGCGGGATCGACGGCATGGACAGCCTGATAATCAGACAGTTCGATGAACGGGTCACTTTGGACCCTAAGATGAACGTCAAACCATATCCGAAGCCGGTGTTGGTAAAGATGGCGGACACCGCTAAAGGATATGTGAAGAAGGTAAGGATCAGAGGGACCTGATCATTTCAGAAACGCTTCGGGGGTCGCATACACTGCGGGCTTAAGGTCTGTGTTGCCTTTGTTAACGAATTTGTACATCACATCAACTTCTGCCATAAACCTCTCGATCGCCCTCGGATCCTTGCTCATTATCCCGGCAGAAAGGCCGCACTCTGTGTTCTCGACCTCGTCCATTGCCGCGTCAAAGTCCCTTACCGTCTTTATACAAAGGATCGGGAGGCCTGTGTCCATGAACATCAGTTCACTGTCTTCATCCAGCCCCGAGATTATTGCGGGAGTGAAGTACGAACCGTTCTGAGTGAACTCATTGTTGACCTTCTTTGCCCCGTACAGTATGTTCCCTTTTACTCCCTGGGTCTTGTTAACGAACTTCTTTGCGTTCACTTCAGAAATGATTGGCCCGGAGAACACGTCCGCATCCGCAGGGTCACCGATCTTAAGATCTCTGGCTCTCTCCAGAAGCAAGTTGATGATCTTGTTGCTGTCCTCTGCGGTGATAATGATCTTTGATGTCGAGAACAGCCTCTGCCCGCTGTATCTGAATGCGGACGATAATATCTCGTCGACAGTCCCCTTCGGATCGCCCGGCTTATGCACAATGATGGGATTCATTCCCTTTAATTCGTTCAGGACCTTCAGCTCATCGTCCACATGAAGGAACATCATCTCATCCAGATATTCTGCGGAACCGGATATCAGGATGCCGCCTATTTCCGGATCGTTCGCCAACTGCTCATATGCCAGATCTTTCCTGTCTATAAGCAGATTCATAACTCCTGACGGCAAAGCTACGCTCTCCATCATGTCGTACACCATGTACACGGGTTCGGGGCAATACCTTGACGGCATCACGATCACAGCGTTGCCTGCGATCATCGCAGCGACCGCATGCCCCACCGGGGACGCAAGCGGCGAGTTGTACGAAGTGATTATCCCCCAAACGCCGGTCTTTCCTCTCTTGATGCCCTCGTTCGAGATGCACCCCGAGATTACCTCGATGAGCCTGTCCACTTCCGAGACAGATTCCTGCCGCGTCATCCCCGAACTTATAAGCACCGCAGCGGCCAGCCTATATCTCTGGGTCTTTATCATCTCGAGCAGATCGACAAAGAATTCTATTCTGTTCTTAAGCGGAGTACCGGCCCAAGTGGGATGGACCTTGGCGGCAACATCGACCGCCCATCTCACTGTACCGTCCTCCGGTTCCTGGAAGGCCCCGAAGCTGATCGTATCGTCAACCGGGCTTTTTACTACGAACTCATGACCTGATGCTACTTTCATTCCGCCGACATATGCGGGGTGGTCCTTCTTCTTAAGCTGAAGGACGGCCTGGAAAGCAGCCTCGAATTTCTCATCATCGAATTGGCGGATCGCTGAGTTCATCATGCCACAAAGAGGATGGAGATAGTTAAACTTACGCAAAAGAGGACTGTTCTCAGAGTCCCAACAATCGCTTTTTGGCTATGTCGAACTCTTCCTGTGTTATTATGCCCTCGTCCAACAGCTCTTTGTATTTCCTTATCTCGTCCGCCGATGATGCCTTATTTGCTCCCGGATCGTTTGTGCCAGACGAACCTGAATTAAAGAACGGCGACTCCACTTTGACATCTTGTTTCTGAACTCTGTTGGATATTATGTCATTTACCTGTGTCGGAGTAAGATACTGATAACCCATGATGTCCTTGAGTTTCTTGTTGCATGAAAGGCATACTTCGCCATAGAATAACTTCGTCCCAATTGCACCTAACACGCCACCGATCGGTTTGCCGCAGCCTATGCATTTTCTTGCCATCGACCGTTGTATTCTATTCCACATATTTATGTTGATTCTGTTCAACGCAAAGCGTGAAAGACTCGAGAAGAAGATATTCTCAATCGTTAAATACCCTGAGAATAATAGGCGGGAGCACGGGCCTGTGGTCTAGGGGTTATGACGTCTCCTTCACACGGAGAAGGTCGCCGGTTCAAATCCGGCCGGGCCCACCACTTTTAGTTTTCGATGCCAATGATATACTTCCGCGGGAACAGCGCTATTCGGCCCGCCAGAAAACCATTTCTTTTTCCCGCAAATAGCCGAAGAAATTGCACGTATTGAAGGATATGTTCGTTCAAAATGATGATACAAAGGGAAAAATTAAAACCGTTTGAACGGAGGAAGAAAGTTCAAACGGTTTTGTGATTAGCCTGGTTGGAAGTATCATCCATGTATATATTGTGTGATGTATATAATATGTTGCACATTAAACTCGGCCGCCCGTTTTCGAAGCACCTTGAAGATTAACGGCCATTCAGAACACGTCAAGTGGAATAACAGAGTGGTGGGCCCAGCCGGAATTGAACCGGCGATCTGCGCCTTGTAAGGGCGCCGTCATAACCCCTAGACCATGAGCCCGATGCGTCACCATATCAGAAGGATTATTAAAAACTGTCCATATGACACACTGTGGTAGAATACAACGCGGAACTCCGGATCGGCAAGTCCTCCCGCACGGTCATTTTCCAGGAAAGAAAAATGGTCTTCAACCGCCCGATATTTTCAAAGGGATTGTTTTCATCCGGAAAAACTGCAACGTATGAGCTCCTTTATTCCGACATAATCTCAGCGAAGAAATCGCTCGGCGGCATCACTTTCAAATGCGAGGACGGATGGATCTATTCCCTGTCGGGCCGCGGTGTGAAAGATGCGATCGGGATGTTCGTTGCCGTCTTGAAGGACAATGAGAAAAAGATATAACCTTCTCACGAATATGCGCAGTCAAGCGATTGTAGTCCAGTGGTTAGGACGGAAGCTTCCCAAGCTTCTAACCCGGGTTCGAATCCCGGCAATCGCACCTGACCCTCATCAACCTCAGTTTCCTGTTTATAAGATAAATACAACACCTGCAATATAGGCACGATTAACCATGCTTGAGATCGACAGTTCCAGAGGAGAAGGCGGCGGACAGATGGTCAGAACATCGGTGGCCCTGGCCGCCATCACCGGGATGCCGACCAAACTGACAAGGATACGTGAAACGAGGCCGACCAACGGCCTTTCCAAACAGCACACCACCGCCATCAGCGCGGTTGCGATGATGACCGGATCGACCGCGGATGGGAACACGATAGGGTCCAGCGAGCTTACGTTCTACCCCGGCAAAGAGGAACACTCCAATTTAAAAATGGATATCGGGTCGGCGGGCAGCATCAGCTTGGTACTGCAGGCGATCCTCCTTGCGGCACGGAACAACAAAAAAAGACTTATGGTGGATATCACCGGCGGGACCAACGTTATGTGGGCCCCTCCCCTCGACTCCTACGAACTTGTGCTTTTCCCGCTCATGAAAAAGATGGGCATAAACGCTCACCTGAATATAATCGAAAGAGGATTCTATCCCATCGGCGGGGGGCACGTTGTCGTCACCCAGGATCCGATAGGGAAGATCAGTCCGCTTGAGGTCAATACTCTGGGCAGGCTGAATTACATAAAGATAAGATGTTTCACTCAGCACCTTTCGGACAGGATAGGGAAGGAAATGACAGATGCCTGCGTCAAGACCCTCGGCGATAAATACGACGTTGAGGTCGAGGTCAAGAACTGCACAGGCAACTCAAGAGGCGCCGGGTTGGTCCTTGTTGCGAACTACGAGAACGGCAAGTTATCAAGCAACGTACTGACTTCAAGGGGTCATTCCACCGAACAATCCGGAATAGATGCAGCCAACGACCTGCTGAGGGAGATGGAAGCGGGTTCGACTATGGACGTGCACACCGCCGATCAACTCCTGCCTTACATGGCAATGGCCTGCGGAAAGAGCAGTTTCATCGTGTCAAGAATAAGTAAACACCTATTGAGCCAGATGGACACTTTAGAGTCCTTCCTTGATGTCAGGTTCGGCGTAGAGAGGAAGAGCGACGGGTATCACTTCTCGGTATCATCAGAGGGATATCCCTGAGACCTTTCATCCATGTCAATTGCGCCATGTCGGCAGACGGAAAGATAGCCGGCACAGACAGGAAACAGGTGAAGATATCTTCTGATGAGGACAAGAACAGGGTCAAGGAGCTCAGAAGGAAATACGATGCGATATTAGTGGGGGTGGGGACCGTCCTCGCAGACGATCCGCACCTTACTGTAAAGGACCTTGATTACGACTCTAATCCCATAAGGATTGTCATAGACCCTCACGGAAAGACACCCGACGAAGCGCTGGTGCTGGACGAAAGAGCGCCGACCGTGATGATCACTTCAAGTGACTGTAAAAAAGAGTGGGACTGCGAAGAGACGCTGTATTTCGACGGGGAACTGTGTCTTTCGGAGATGCTCGAGACACTTGCGGAAGATATTGGAATAGAAAGCATCCTTGTAGAAGGCGGCGGGGAGACCATAGCCTCCTTTTTCAGAGAGGGGCTTGTGGATAAATACACAGTGTTCATTGGAGGGCTCATCATAGGCGGAAGGACTGCTCCCACTCCGGTCGACGGGGATGATTGGGCCGCAGAAGGCGGCATCTACCTGGTGCTCAAGGACAGTACGGTATTGGGCAACGGAGTGCTGCTTACCTTCGAGCCTAAGAGCAAATGACCGTTGGCCGCTCTTCAAAAAGTAGTTTATACATAATATGGTCTGACTGTCATATCGAAGTTCATTCAGGAAAACAAGGGAGGTGCCGATATGACAAAGAAAAGTTCTGAAACGATCAAGGAAAGCGATCTTTCGCAACTTTTTCTTCCAGAGAATCAGGAAAAGCTCAATCCGTTCCCTGAGATGTTCAGTGTAAAATTGAACTACGATATCATCAAGGACAAACTGGCGGACTGCAAAGTAAGGGATCATTTTGAAAAAGGGTTCGAATCTTTTCGAAAACGCTGCGCCGCCGATCCTTTTACGGACACTTACAGGAAGGACGTCTTAGACTACTACCGCACATTCATGGCTAAGTATGAGCCGAAGATAACAAAGGAGATCGACAGACTGTTCAAAGGGAAATATCCGGAATACATGGTCACGATAGGCATCGGGGCGAATGAACTGTTCACCCGCTTTGCCGCATCCGTTAACAATAACAATAAGGGTCGCCGCCTCGAATGGCTCGTCATAAACTCCCCGAAGGACATGTCGTCTTTTCCCGATGATCTTACAATAGAGAACACCATTTTTCTCGAATTCTCGCGCAGCGGCGTTGCGGAGGAGACGGTCAAGATCCATGAATACCTCCCGAGAAAAGCAAAGAGGATCGTATTCGCTAACGGAGGGCCACTCGGAGAGCTTGCAAAAAGAGATGGCGATATTGTGCTTCCGCTCCCTCCCGAGATCTCCGGAAGATACGGGAGGAACAAGACGCCGATACTCTTGGCACCGATGATCGTAGCGGGAATGGATGTGGAACAGCACTGGAAAAATATCGATCTGGCTATTAGGAAGTTTGATATCTCGGATGGGAATTCTCTGCCTTTCGTTATCGCAAAATACATTTACATTTCTCAAAGGCTGCTGCCCCCCGACAGCTCCGTATATCTGGATCTCAGCAACAAAAAAGAGCCGCATGCGAAAATGCATCCGTATAGGAATCTCATCTACCTCGGTTGCAACGATAATGACATGGGGCTGCTGGGGGATCAGTTCCTGCAGTTTTGGAACGAAGGCGTGAACAGACCCGGGAACGACCTGATGGTGACAAAGCTCTTCGGTCTCCCGAGAGACTCCCACATGAATATCGAAGGCATACTCGGAAATCCATACACAAAAATGGCCGTGTTCCTGCTTAGAACGAACATGCGCGAGCAGAAAATGCACCCCCTCATCTCGGCTACGCCCGATGTTCTCAACCCGGAGCACAAGGGGCTTCACTTCGGGGATGAGGACGTCATCTTCGCTATGGCAAATTACAGAAGGCTTTCCGAACTTATGCCTACCATATTCATCGGCGTCCCGGGCAAGGTCTCGATGAGCCATTCAGCTGTTTTGGGTCAGCTTTTTGCTGACATCACGTTCATTTATTCAAATATGATCAATGTCAGATCGGGTGAAAATCCCGAAGTGCAATCGATAAGAGAGAACTCCAGCCGCTTCCTTTCATCGGGGGCAAAAGAGATCAGAGAAAAAGATCTGCCCATAGAAAATGTTGCCCGGGAATTGACCAAGTAACTGTTTTTTGCATAAGCCTTTATTATCATAACCGATTGACAGAATAGGGAGATTCGATCTTGAAAGTAAGAACGGGCGGCGGAGTCAAGGACATTAGGGCAGTGTGGTTCGACAAAGGGAAAGTCATGATGATCGACCAGAGGGAACTCCCCCATAAGATCGTGACCGTGAGTTTTGATAAATATCAAGATATTGCAGAAGCTATCAGGAATATGACGACCCGGGGCGCACCCTCTATCGGTGCGACCGCCGCCTACGGCATGTGCCTGGCAGCTCTTTCCGGCGTCGATCTTGACAAAGCAGCCAAGGACATCAAAGCTGCGAGACCTACCGCCAACGACCTGTTCTTTGCGGTGGATCACATGCTTGCCGGTCTCAAAGCAGGTTCTGATCCGATAGAAGCCGCGAACGGCTATGCCGACATGATCGTCGATAAATGCACAAAGATCGGGGAGTACGGTTCCGCACTCATTAAGAACGGAATGAAAGTAATGACCCATTGCAACGCGGGAGCCCTTGCCACCGTTGACGTAGGGACTGCATTGGCCCCTATGAGGAAAGCTTGGGCAGATGGAAAAAGATTCTTTGTTTATGCATCAGAAACAAGACCCAGGCTCCAAGGTATGCAGCTTACTGCGTGGGAGCTGGGTCAGGAAGGAATAGATCACGCCATCATTCCCGACGGCGCTTCCGCATACTACATGGAAAAAGGCGTCGACCTTATCATTACGGGTGCGGACCGCATCACCGCAAACGGAGATTTTGCGAACAAGATCGGCACCTTCGATAAAGCTATCGCGGCAAAACACTTCGGTATCCCGTTCTATGTGGCGGCTCCGGTCTCCACATTCGACTTCGATACAAAGACCGGCAAGGACATAGTGATCGAAGAAAGATCTGAAAAAGAGGTCACAGAGATCTATGGGATGAAGATAGCTCCGAAAGGCTCTCCCGCACTTAATCCCGCATTCGATGTCACTCCTGCGAAACTTGTCAGAGGATTCATAACAGAAAAAGGCATATTCGCTCCGAAAGATATCGGAAAGGTGAAACAATGAACGAGCAATCTGCACGCGTAAAACTGGCAGAGATATGCAAACTTCTCTATGACAGGAATCTCACAGTGTCGGCAGGAGGGAACATGAGCCTTCGCCTCAACGAAAAAGAGTTCATTATCACACCTACCGGGAGGAATAAAGGCATGCTCCGACCAGACGAGATGGTTCTGATGAACATCGGAGGGAAAGTTCTTTCCGACGGAAAACCGTCTATTGAAAGAACATTTCATATTGCATTCTACAAAGCAAACCCCGACACGAACTCGGTGATACACTGCCACCCGCTGTACTGCACTTCGCTGGCGGTCAAAGGGGAGAAGATAAGAAGTTCGCTTACTCCCGAAGGTGTGCTTCTTTTAGGAGACGTCCCCCTTGTCGGGTACTTCACACCGGGATCGAAGAAACTCGCCGACGCCGTTGCCGAAAACACTTCATGCAAAGCGATCCTGATGGCGAGGCATGGCGCGATAACCCAAGGCAGGACCATCGAAGAAGCGTTCAACAGAATGGAAGAGTTGGAATTCCAGGCCAAGCTGCAGATGCTGACGGCCGGTGCTGACGAACTCCCGTTGTCAGAGATCAAGAAACTTGAGAAGATGTGATCCCATGGCAGTCCTCGTAACAAAATGGTTCGGTATTTTCCTCATTGACGAGAAGACCGGAAAAATTATCGAAAAAAGGCTTATGCCGAAGGACCCGAACCTTATTGCGGAAAGGTTAGCGTTAGTACAAAGAGGGTCAATTCTTGAAGAGGAAAAAGAGCTTGCCGGAAAGCTGCCGAAGATCTCCGTCTCAAATACCAGACAATCGGGGCTCGGAAGGCCGATGTTCTATGACTCTTCGTTCCTCGATCCAAAGTCGTTCGGTTTCACTGAAGAGATAATGCACAGCGCCATGCTGGGTCTGGGGAAATTGAGAACGTCTGAGCCTGTCCCCAAAGACAGGAATCTCGTCCATGCCATAAGGGGATTGGACGATCTGATCGAAAGCACCAACCTCTTGAACGAAAGGCTTCACGAATGGTACGGGATGCATTTTCCAGAGCTTGCGGATGTTGCAAAAGATGAAAGATATGCCGCTCTCATTTCAGAACTGGGCGACAGGGATAGCATAATCAAAGAATTGGGTCTGGATATCAGCTCCATCGGGTCCGACTTTGCCGACCGTGACCTGAAAGAGACAATGGACCTTGCCGAGACAGTGATAAGACTGTACGAAGAGAAAGAGAGGATGGAACAGTACATAACCGAAATTGCAACCGGAGCAGCGCCTAATATGTGCGCGATCATTGATGCTCCGCTGTCGGCCAGACTCATTTCATTAGCTGGGGGATTGGATAGACTTTCTACCCTTCCATCTTCAACAGTACAGCTTCTGGGTGCCGAAAAAGCAATGTTCAGACATTTGAGATCGGGCAAGCGCCCCCCGAAACACGGAGTGATATATCAGCATCCCGACATCCACAGATCACCTTACTGGCAGAGGGGGAAGATAGCCAGAGCGCTTGCCGGGAAGGTCCTCATCGCCGCGAAGATAGATGCCAACAGAGGGGAGTTCATAGGGGACAAACTGAAAGAAGAGTTTGCGGCACGCGTCAAGGATATTCAGGAGCGTTACCCTGAAGCGCCGAAAAAACAACAGAGCCAGAACAGGCCGAATAAGAAACGTGGTAATCGGCCCAGGCGCTGAACCGCTGACAGAATATATTTAATATCGGGGACAGATAAGGAATTCAGATAATATGCTGTCCCAATACAATAAATCGCAGTTCACCCAGTGTTTCAAAGGGGAGTTGGACTTCAGGCCAGCAGAATAAGGAAGGTTAAAAACATGTGGGAAATGAAAGAGATCAGGGAATTGAAGGTCGGAAGATATGTCAACATTGATGAGTCCCCCTGCAAGATCGTATCGATCAGCACATCAAAGCCCGGAAAACACGGATCGGCAAAGGCCAGCATCGATGCGGTAGACATTTTCACAGGATCCAAGAAATCGATCAACGCACCGGTGAGCACAAAGGTACAGGTCCCCCAGATCGACAGACGGAAAGGACAGGTATTGTCGATACGCGACAACGAAGTCCAGATAATGGATCTTGAAACATTCGAGACCTTCTCAATGGCGATCAACGAAGATCATGAGAGCCCCCTCGTAGAGGGTGGAGAGACCATGTACATCGTTGCCATGGGAAAAAGCAAACTCCTGTAAGGTGGATCCTTTGTCGTATGGGCTGTCTTATGCGGGTGCCGAATCTGATTATGACTCGGCAGACGCATTCCTTTTGGGCATCCCCTATGACAGGACATCGAGTTTTAAGTCAGGCGCCGCCGAAGCACCTGCCCACATAAGAAGAGCATCTTACAATTTCGAGGAGCTCCACTTCGAACACGGCCTCGACCTTCCTCGGCTGAATATTTTCGACCAAGGCGACTGCGAGCACGTGTTCCTTCCCGAAGATATGATGGAAGAAGTTAAGTTCTTCATTTCCCCCGCAATAAGGGATAAAAAATTCACTGTCGCAGTGGGTGGAGAACATTCGATCAACATGCCCATAATACAGTGTTTCAAAAAGAATGACATCGCATTGATAACAATAGATGCGCACCTCGATTCCAGGGACGAATACCTCGGGACCCCTTACAGCCACGCATGTGTGACAAGGCGCGCCGCAGAACACCTGGGGATCGATAACGTCTTTGCGCTCGGCGTAAGATCGATATCGAAAGAAGAGCTGGAAAGGGATGATGTCATTCCCTACACAACATCTTTCGAGATCAAAGAAAAAGGGATAGAACGGGCAGTGAAAAAAGCGTTGGATAGTGTGAAAAGCGAGCATGTTTATCTTTCACTGGATATAGACGGTATCGACCCTGCTTATGCGCCCGGTACGGGCACCCCCGAGCCGTTCGGCCTTGACCCACTGGATGTTAAGAGAACGATCAATCTCATAGGCGGTAGGTTAGTGGGTTTTGATGTTACCGAAGTGTGCCCCCCTGCGGATCCGTCGGGAATAACATCCGCTCTTGCGGCGAGGTTCATAAACGAAGTGCTGGCAGTGCATTCTAAATATCTTACTTGAACCACATATTCAGATACTCTTTGACCATTGTTTCATATTTCTCTGCCCTCTGGTTTGCAACGACCTCGTCCTTTGATTCAGAGAATATTCTGAACGCCGGCTCTGTACCGGAGGGTCTGGCTAAGACCCATCCGTCGTCGTACGTCGCCTTCATTCCATCGACCTTATCTATCATCGCACCGGCGCTTTCGTTCTCGATATACTCAAGCACATGCTTTTTCATATCGTTGGGGCAGTCTATCTTCTTCTTCACAGTATAGTAGATCGGAAGTTTAGATACTTGGTTCTTCAGCGGGCCAGCCTTGGCGACGCATTCGAGCATCTTGGCTATTGCCATCCCGCCGTCCCTGCAGAACTGTTGCTCCGGGAAGATCAGACCGCCATTCTCCTCCCCCCCGAATATCGCTCCTGTCTCCATCATCTTCCTGGCAACTATGGGGGACCCGACCGCGGTGAATATGATCGTTCCGCCTGCAGCCTCGACCACCTCCGCGACTAGCGACGATGTACTTACCGGCGTTACGATCAGTCCCTTTTGTTTGGAAAGAGTATACTTTGACAACAGTGCCAGACTCTTGTCCCCTCCGACGAACTTGCCGTCGCTGGTAATGAATACACACCTGTCTGCGTCTCCGTCGTGCGCTATTCCGAGGTCCGACCTTGTTGCCCTTGTCAAAGAAAGTACATCCTTGATGTTGTCTTCGGTAGGCTCTATCGGGCGGCCGGGGGACTCTCCCTGCGGGTTGCAGTTGAGCGTTATCGCCTTTACGTTAAGCTTTTTGAGCAGCAGGGGAGAGGTCTCGTATGCCGCACCGTTTGCACAGTCGAGGCATACTCTCAGCTCTGCTTTTCTTATGGCATCGGCATCTACCTTAGAAACTATCGCATCGACATATTCCTCTCCGGCACCCCATACTCTCTCCATTTCGCCCGTATAATTCCACGCTGCCCCGGGGATCTCTTTTGAGAATTGCTCTTCGATCGCTTCTTCTTCCTTTCTGGTTGCTTCAGTTCCGTCGTATGAAATGCATTTGATGCCGTTGAACATGGGGGGATTGTGGGAGGCGGTGATCATTACTCCTCCCTTTATGTCGCTGCGCGTTCTCACATAATACTGAAGTGCCGGCGTAGGCAGCACTCCGAGATCGAGCACGTTTCTTCCCACGGCCATTATGCCTGCAGATATGGCCATCTTCAGCATATCGGCCGATGTCCTTGTATCCGAGGCCACAGCCACCATTCCATTCATCACGGTCCCGATGGCCTTCCCCAACTGCAGTACCATTTCCGAGGTCATATCCTCGTTGATGATCCCTCTCACTCCGTTTGTACCGAAAAGCCTCTCAGCCAACTCATATCCTCCTCGCAGAAAGTATGATCGCTATCGTGTCCGCACACGCCTTGCATGTGTCGGCGGCCATTTCCATAGCAAATATGAGCTCTCTTGCCAACATGACCGCGCGTGGATCCATAGGAGAAAGGTGCACCTGTTTCGTGCAGGAAAAATACAGCCCGTCGATTATCTTCTCTTGGTCGTAGACCGCATCAATGTTCCCAAGTGTCTCTGTCGGCGATGTTTCCATGTTCTCGGTCGTTTTCACGAGGTGTTTTACGGCTGTGATGAGCTCGGATGCCATTTTGCCCATTTCTATCCAAATGTAGTCAGGAACAAGTGCTTTGGTCTCGACCAGAAGCTGAATGTGTATAGCGCCCTCCTTGGCCCAGTTTGCTATGGAATCCATTTTTCTGATGAAGTATATCAGATCCTCTCTCTCCTGGACGCTCAATTCTCCGCCGGAAGCGTCCTCGCATAGCTTATCCTCTATTTTATCGGCCTCCGCTTCCTGCATGATTAGCCTTTCGATGCATTTCATTGCGTTCACCTGATCCCCTTTCGCCATTGCTTTCATCGCAAGGTCGAGTTCTGTCACGGTATCCTGAACCATAAGACCATGGCTCCTTGAGCCCATCATCACCGTCTCTCCTTTCCTCTTGGAAAGCCACAACATTATCCCTTTCTTTTCATTCAAGTTCGATCGCCTCTTCCAATCCCTCTTTCGGTCTTTCGAAGACCTTTGTGGCCCTCTTGTTGAAAACAAGATAGACCTTGTCACCCACTTCCGGCACCTCGCTGTTGGCCGAAATGTTATAGTCAATATAGTCGCCAGTCTCCGCCTGGGTCCTTATCCTCCAATAAAAGCCCATGAACACCACTCCCATTATTCTCGCTCTGAGACCGTCGTTCGCAGTATATACGTTCTCTGGACGGACAGATATTACCACAGGGGTCCCTTTTTCGAAATCAGACTTAGCCACTCTGATCTTCTGGCCGTCCCTGAGCCTGACCACCGTCCATCCGTTCTTCGTTTTGCCCAGGACGGTACATTCGAGAAGGTTGGTCTCCCCGATGAAATATGCCGTAAAGACCGTCTTTGGATCCCTGTACATATCCAGCGGGGTTCCGACCTCTGCGGTCCTTCCCGCCCTGAGAAGTATGATCCTGTCCGATACGGACATCGCTTCCTCCTGATCGTGCGTTATGTGAAGAACGGTTATCCCGAGCTTTTTGACCAGCCTTCTTATCTCATATCTCAATTCCACACGCACCCTCGCATCAAGCGCAGAGAACGGTTCATCAAGCATGAGCATCTTCGATCCGGATGCCAACGCCCTTGCGATGGAGACCTTTTGCTGTTCACCGCCGGAAAGTTCATTGGGGAACATTCCGGCGCGGTCGAACATCTTGACGAGTTGGAGATATTCTTCTGCTATCAGACATGTTTCGCCCACGCACATATCTTTGACCCTTGGGCTGTAACCGACATTGTCCTCGACGGTCATGTTGGGGAACAGTGCTATGTTCTGGAAAACATATCCTGTATCCCTGTCCTCGATCGGTATTTCTGTAACATCAATACCATCGACAAGGACCCTTCCGCTTGTCGGCGTAAGTATTCCGGATATGACCTTTATAAGGGTGGTCTTACCGCATCCGGACGGCCCCAGAATTGTCAGATATTCTCCTGTCTCTATTGAGAGGCTGATGTTCTTTATCGCATAGAAATCTCCGAACTTCATTGAGACATCGTCAAGTTCTATTTTCATCAGTCCAACCTCAGTTCCGCATCGATGCCTTCCGGCGGTATTTCAAATACAGTTGCCCTTTCCGGCAGCCAGGAGACCATTACTTCGTCCCCTACGCCGTAATCGTCGAACCTTCTGTTCGAGATCTTAGATGAGACCAAACCTATATCATCGGCCATGATCTCCACGGTCACTGTGGCCCCTTCATAGAGTATCCTTTCCACTTTGCCTTTGAAGAATCCCTCCGGCATCTCCGGATCCGGTTTCTCTTCGGTGGGCTTTGGGATCAACGGTATCCTTGTGGACCCGATCTTGATCGCAACTGCGACTTCAGTGCCTGCCGGCACATCGGTCTTGTGCGCTTTTATCATCGTCCCGTTCTGTATCTCTATCTCGGAGAATTCCTCATTGACCGAACGTATCTTTCCAATGAAGATGTTGGACCTTCCCACGAAATTCGCAACGAAGGGGGTCTTTGGGTTCCTGAACACTTCCATTGGTGTGCCGACCTGGATAATCTTTCCGTTCCTTATAATGGCGATGCGATCAGCCATCTCCAATGCCTCATCCTGATCGTGTGTTACATGTATCGCTGTGTGGCCCATCTCTTTGACAAGTGATTTGAGATCTTGCCTTAGTTCAAGTCTGAGCCTTGCGTCAAGTGCCCTCAGGGGCTCATCCAGAAGCAGAATATCCGAGTCGGAGGCGAGCGCCCTTGCAAGCGCCGTCCTTTGCTGCTGGCCTCCGCTCAGTTCGTTCGGGTAGGAATTGGCCTTACTTTCCATATGCACCAGATCCAACATACCCTTTACGAGTTGCTTGGCATCTTCTTCATTCCACCCGTTGATCTGCGGAGAGAACATCACATTCTCATAAACGGTCTTCGGCGGGAACAACGCATATGTCTGGGACAGCATGGTCGCTTTCCTCTCGCTGACCGGTCTGTTAGTTACGTCGACCCCATCAAATAATACTTTTCCACGATCCGGCTTGGTAAGCCCGCATATCATTCTCAGGCATGTGGTCTTCCCCGAACCGGTCGGTCCGAGTATACATAGGTATTCGCCGTCATTGACCTTAAGGGTTAGGCCATCGGCGGCCTTGTGGCCCTTGTATTCTTTGCACAACCCGTCCAGAACGATCTCAGGCACGGCGGCCACCCCTGCTGATTACTATTCTTACACCCATAATAAAAATGAAACATATCGCTATCAGGATTATCGAACAAAATGCCGCTTCCGTATAATGATGTTTTCCAACAAGGTCCATTATGTAAATAGGGACCGTCTTGACCGAGCTGGTTATCGATTGGGTCGCACCCGTCTCGCCGAGACTCCTTGTGAATGCCAGCACTGCTCCGGCGATTATCGAGGATTTGATTATCGGAACTAGGACCCTTGTGAAGGTCTGGAAAGGTTTTGCTCCGAGCGTCAATGCCACTTCTTCGTATGCGGGGTCGATTTCTTCGACGGCACCCACAATATTCCTGACCATGAGCGGGAATGTGAAAGAAATGTGTCCAAGTATGACCATTACTAGGCTCAGAGCGCCTCCGGCATACATACTGCCCCAAAAGAGAGATAGTGAGAAGCCGAGTGCTGCTGTCGGGATTATCAGAGGGACGTTTACTAGTGTATCAAGTATCTTTCCGAATAACGCGTTCCGTTTCCTTGCAATATACAGAGCAATGGGGGTGCCGAAAATGACATCAAAAACAACTGCAACTCCCGCTATAAGGAAGGATATGCCTATCGAATACAGCAGCTTACCATAGTCAATTTGCGCCATAGGCTGCGTTACATATGTGAAAATATAGAATGTCGGAAGAAGGACGATTACCGCAAGGAAGGCGATCGAGAAAGCATCCTTCAGCTTAGGTACCGACCCCCTGCTGAGCGTCCTCCCGAATTTTGGCCATACTCTTTTTGTGGGTATCTTGAATTTCATGACCAGAATTCTTACTACCAACAGCATCATCAGCGCAAGGACGATCATCAGAGCGCTGATAAGGATCAGGGATCCAATCATGGTGTCGTGGGGGATCAGCTCCGATACCTTATTTGGATTTGCAAAGTCCTTCACATATGCAATGAAAGCAGGTCCTGTGAAGAATGTGGGCCCGTCTAGGAATGAACCCTTGAGAGAGTTGTATCCCATCATCTGCACTGCCATGTAGGTACCTCCTGTCTCGGAGAGGGACCTGGCAAAACAGAGGATCGTACCGGTCAGCAGACCGGTGCGGAAAAGCGGCAGGGTTATTGTTCTTACCGCCGTGAATCTTGATGCGGAAAGGGTCATTGCCGCTATCTCATAGTTCGGCTCGATCTGCTCCAAAATTGCGGACAGGGACCTTACCATATACGGGAATGAGAACACTATGTGCAGAAGGATTATCATGATAAATGGGGACATTACAATGCCCAGTCCGGGTATGTCGATGCCGTGCGGGGCCCCCCAGAACATCACTACTGAAATGCCCAAGACCGCAGTCGGGAACACCAGCGGCATATCCATCAGAGTATCGAGATATCTTTTCCCTTTGAACTGTTTCCTTACCATTATCCAGGCCATCGGAATGCCCACGATGATATCGATGATTGTTACTATCCCTGCGATGCTGAATGCATTCAGCAGCGACCCGCTGATGATGGTCGTCATCCTCGAATCGCCGAGTATGTTCTCGACAAGTCCCCACTTTGCAAACAGGTCAAAAACGACGAATATCGCAGGAATAATGATGATTATTACAAGAATCAGAACTGCAAGGGTGAACCATGCCTTTCTTACTTTTTCGTTATTTGATTTGTCGTTTATCCATTTGAACAGAGGCATGGGGGAGTACCTTTACCGATATGCCGAGTGATAACATATTTTCAGAGTATTGATATACTGACCACATTGTTCCCGCGGAGTACGACCATGCCCAGGCGTCTCTGTTCTTCGCCGGCTGTGTTGTTCTCGATGGTCTCTTCCAAGACCATGTTCATATACTCATCGAACCCGACGAATTTGCCTTCCATTATCCTCCCGTCCTTCAGAAGGAGCGAGACACGTTTGTCCAGTGATTTTTCGAGCAAAGTTTGCGGCATTACCATAGTATCGGTCTGACCATGGGATAAATAATTAAAAGCTTTCCTATTGCTTAATCCTATTTTAAAAAAGAACAAGCCGACATAGGTCTGAAATAGCTATAAGCGGTAGGGGGCATGAGTGTTCTCAACGGTTCACGAAGTCTGTTGATTAGACAGCAGAAAGAGGAAAAGAAATAAAACATACGAACGAACGATATGGTATTCCGGTCATGACCTCTCAGGAACGCAATATGGTCTTTTACTACCAGTCAACATTTTATGAGGAAACGAAAAACAACATTGTCGTCAATTACAAACCGATCGAAAGTACAGGCGTGAGCCCGGACATTCCGCCGCGCCCGATCCAGAGAAAGATCCCGACGAGATCCTTTGAACCATTCCAGATCGTGTATGTGGATTTCTGTGCGGTCCTTTCCTTTCTCAAAATGGATCGTTCGTGCATCGATTTTTTCATCAAACATGTTTTGTTTTATGTGTTAACGGTTTGATCGAACTTCCGACGAAATACCAAACCGTCTGTGGATGTGCAGACTTTTTATTTTAGCCACACGTTCATCATAGCGATGAAAGGAACTGCTCCAGATATGGAAAAAATCAAGGAAAGGATAGAGAACAACGAGATATACTGCCTTGAACTAGACGAGGGTGCCGGCCCCGGACCATTGAAGATAACAAGATATTTTTTCAAAGATGGGAGTATAGAGAGTGTGATATTGGCCCCTAATTTCAGGGCCGCATGCCCTTCCTGCAATAATTCATGGACCACAGAGGACCTGATCGAAAGGCTTAAAGAAATGCCCTTGCTGGCATACGAATTCGAGATGCCGGGAAAAACAAGGGTTTGGATGCGTTTCGTTACGCTGCATTCCTGACGGTTCACTCCCGCTTCCGCTCAGATCGGAATGGGCCGTTGTTTCAACACACTTTTATTTGATTAGATATTCCCTTTACCCATGGTAAAGGTCATACTGCACACGACAGAGGGCGACATAGAGATCAAACTGCACGACGACATGCCCATCACAACGGGCAACTTCACAAAGTTGGCCAAAGAGGGATTCTACGACGGGACAATATTTCACAGAGTGATCCGCAACTTCATGATCCAGGGCGGAGACCCCCAAGGTACGGGGATGGGCGGGCCCGGATACACGATCAAGGACGAATTCGGAAAAGGTCATTCCAACATCAGGGGTACGATCTCCATGGCTAATACGGGGAGACCGAACACTGGAGGCAGCCAGTTCTTCATCAACTTGGTCAATAACTGCTATCTTGACAAAGAGGATCCTTCCACGCCATATGCGCACCCTGTCTTCGGACAGGTAGTAAAGGGAATGGATGTTGTGGATCTCATCGGCAACTCGCCCACCGGCCCTAACGACCGCCCGAAGAAAGAAGTGAAGATAACAAAGGCCGAAGTGATCGAATAATGGCCGACAGACACGTGATAGAATGCTTGGGTATGTCCAAAGTGATCATAGAGGATGAAAAGGTCACTGTTGTAAGCGGACCAAAGGTCAAGTTCTGTCCGTTGTTCAAAAAATACCGAAACATCGATGAGATAACCGAAGAGGTCGTGAAGTCGAACATCGAGTTCAGGATCGAGTCGTTCGGTATGTGCTCCGAGAGAAGGGAGATAAGAATGATGGATTTCCTTTCATTCGGGATATCTGAGGTTTTGAGCTCGTCCTTGAAACACAGTAAGATCGATGCGGCAGTGATAGCATCGGATGGCTGCGGAACTGTCGTATTGACCGATCCGGAGATCGTCCAAGGCCTCGGCGGAAGGATCTCCGGAGTATGCGAGACGACCCCCATCGAAAGCGTAATTGACGGCGTAGGAAGAGAGAATGTCCTAGACCCAGACACAGCGAAGATGGATATGATCGCCGGCGTGAGGAAGGCAAAGAAGACGGGTTTCGGAACGGTCGCGGTGACCGTTGTTTCAATGGCGGATGCTTCCGAGTTGAGAAGGGAATTCGGGGATTCGGTGGTCATCATGGCGGTTCATACTTCATGCATGAACAAAAAGGATGCACGCACAGCCTTCAAAGTTTGCGACATTATAACGGCATGTGCGTCTGAGACACTCAGGGCGGAAGCGAAGACTAAAGACATTATCATCGCCGGCAACAAAGTTCCAATCTATGGCGTAAGCGAGAAGGGAAAAGAACTGGTCCTGATGAGGTTAAAAGAAACGGGCAAAGAGCCCTGGGACGGAAAAGAGCCAGAGGTCCCGCCGTATCCGCTTATCTGATCAATCCGCCGGCTCTAAGATAAGATGTGTGCTTGAGCGAAGGAAGATCAGAGGTATCTGTTGCTTCCTTGCGGCGACCCTAAGCTTCTTGTCGTTGGTCAGGATGTATCCATTTGTCGCGATAGCTACGTCGATGACCGCATCGTCGCCTGATCGCGTTGTTTGAACAATATCGTACTTCCTCGCAAGTTGGAGTGCGGCTTTTGCGTATTTGTGGTCCAAGTGTTTAAGCTCGCCTATCAAAGGGCCGGGTACGACGCATCTGAAATCTCCTAGAAGGCCTTTCAGTTCCAGATCCAGATTCATTTTTATCTCGAACGGCATCAGAAGCGCGTTCGTGTCAAGGACAACGGTCTGCATGAACTCACTGCTCTATTATCCCGTACCCGATGAGCCTCCACTTGTTGGAGATCCTTCTGGATATCGCTACCCTCTGTGCGGGAAGGATGCACACGGGTATCTTGAGTACGACTTCCGCCGAGCCCGTCCTTGCGCTCTTGACCACGCCCACCGTTGTTGCCGTCCCTACGCTGAGCATGAGGGGCTCGTTGCTCTTGATCTCTTCGACCATAAGGTCGGATGATGAGCCTACGACACGATCTAAAAGCGTGGTCTTCATTTTGAAATCATGGACCACGGGAGGCAACCGCCCCGGTATTCCGACCACCCTTCCGGTAAGCCCGTCTGATTTGGTTATTGATGGATCGAGTGCCGTTCCTATTGCTATGAGCCCGCCTGGAACCACCTCTTTGACGCTCTTCCCCCCTGCCTGCAGCGACGTGACCTTTGCCGTGATCTTCTCGTAGGATGTCTTCCCTGCGATCTCCACCTTTCTTCCGGGGGCTATCTCGATCTCGTCATCTATCCTCAGCTTGCCCTGTATGAGCGTTCCTCCTATGACCCCTCCTTTGAGATCCTTGGGGATCGTTCCCGGCATATTGATGTCAAAGGACCTTGCAACGTGCATCAGCGGCGAAGCGTTCATGTTTCTGACGACCTTTGACATTATGTGTTCTTCTATGCTCTCGATGAGCATGTCAATGTTCACGCCCCTGTTCGCAGATACTGGTATGATGGGCGCATTCTCTGCTATCGTCCCTTTGACGAATTCTTTTATTTGTTTGTAGTTCTCGATAGCCTGTTCCCTTGTGACAATGTCGATCTTGTTCTGAACTATGATTATGTTCTCTATGCCGATTATCGAAAGGGCCATAAGGTGCTCTTTCGTCTGCGGTTGAGGACATTTCTCGTTCGCCGCGACGAGAAGCAACGCACCGTCCATTAAAGCGGCGCCCGACAGCATCGTTGCCATAAGGGTCTCGTGCCCCGGCGCATCGACGAACGATACCGCTCTGTGGAACTCTGCCTTCTCCCCGCAATTGGAACATTTAGGGGATGTCCCGTAAGCGATCGCACCTTTGCATTTAGGACATTTGTAAAACGCGACATCCGCATATCCCAGCCTGATAGATATACCTCTTTTGACCTCTTCCGAGTGACGATCCGTCCACTCTCCGGACAGCGCTTTGGTAAGCGTCGTCTTCCCATGGTCAACGTGGCCTATCATCCCGATGTTGATCTCGGGTTGCTTGGGAACTTTCATCAGTGCTTCTCCGCTTTAGCCCCTTCTGCTGGTGCGGGAGGCAAAAGCTCTTCTATGGCCTTAGGTCCGTATTCGGCGATCGCCATGTTTATCTGAACGATCTCGCTTGATATTGTGGATCCGCGGACTCCGACCCTCTTCCTCTCGCCCGGATATCTCTCTTTGAAACCGAGTCCGTCTGAGAGAAGGAGTTTCTTTCTCTTTGGTCCGGGGAGGTCTGACCTCATCGGGGTACCGTTTTTGTCGCTTCCGCCTGTTATCTTCAGCTTGTATCCGGGGAGACCTACGAAAATCCCATCTACGATCTCTCCGATGTTTTTACCATTCAGAGAGTTCGCGTGGTGGCCTGAGACCTTCACATTGTATGATTTTCCGGTCTTCACATCGTTTACGATGGTTTTGAATTCTACCATTTGAACACCTGTAGCCCGACCTATTATAGTATCACTTATAAATGTTTGTTCAAAAAAGTCGTTACTGTTTGATCGTCAAAACCTGTGCCCGGCTTATGCTGCGCTTAACGAATGACGAATAGAATGAGGTCACATTCCCCAAAAATTATCTTCCTTTCTTTTTATCTCGATGGTCTCCTGCAGAACCAGCTTCTCATCCTCGGTTATGTCGAGCGTCGCAAGCTGTTTCACCGCAGACCCTATCAGATCGACGTAAACGATATCCTCTTCGTTGATCTGTCTCCCGGCGGTCACGCCGTCTATTCCCACGGCGACCTCTTCGCCCTGTTTCGCTTCTTTCAGGGTATCCTCGCCTGTGTGTATGCTTTTTATTTTTCCCAGGTCCCTTCCGTCGGCACCGATGAGGCGCTGACCGATCCTGATCCTTCCGGCGAGCACCCTCACACCCACGATTGCGGGATGGCTGGCTCTGAAGATACAATTCGGGAGCACTTTGAATTTGGCAGGGAAAGAGAACTCCGATCTTTTGTCGGTGTCTGTCTTTTTCTTAGACTCTTCCACCCACTCCTGATATTCCTCGATGAGTTTGTAAACTATCTGATTCGTCATGACCTTGACGTCGTGATTATGGATCTCGACCTCCGCATCCTTTGTTATCGATACGTTGAAACCAAGCACCACGTGGTTCGCTTTATCGCCGTAGGCCGCCTCCACCACATCCCTTCTGGTGATGTCCCCGACACTGTATTTCCTGATGGGTATCCCGGCGGCCTTTGTTTCAAAGGCGAGGGCCTCCAGAGAGCCGATCGCATCCGCCTTGACCGTTATTCCCTTTTCGGCGGTCTCTATCTTTATCGCAGAATCCTCTTTGAGCTCTTTCAGCAGTGGGTCGTTCGGTCCTTTCACGACCATGAACGGTGCTCCTGCGATGGCTCCTTCCATGTTTTGAGTCGCGATCTTCACGCCTGCCGCCGCATGCAGCTCTTTTACCGAGTCGAAACGGTCCCTCGGGTCCCTTATCTCATCCAGAGGCTTCGGCTTCAGGATCGCTTTTATTTTTGTTACGAGCGGCGCGCCGCTTGTTCCCAGTGCAACAATATCTCCTCTTGACAACGTCCCCGAGTAAAGGATCACATCCATCGTCTTTCCGAGCCCTTTCTCTTCTTTTATTTCGAGGATCGTTCCTTTGCCGGGGCCCTCTCCCTTCTCTAGCTGTTGCTCAAGGAAGCGCTGTGCCAGACCTATCAAGACCAAAAGAAGGTCCGGTATTCCTTCTCCCTCTTTTGCGCTGATCGGTACGAGTGCGACGGTCTTTGTGAAATCGTCTATCCTGTCGTAACGATCTGCGAAGATGTTCTGTTCCGATAACTGAGCGATGATGTTGTACATCTTTTCGTTGAGCGCGTCGAGGGTGTGCTGCTGCTGCGCTTTTTCCGCAAGTACGAACGGTCTTCCGTCGACCGGTATCCACCCCTGTATCGTGTCGATCTTGTTCATTGCGATAACGAAGGGGGTCTTGTACTGCCTCAGGATGCGTATAGACTCGATCGTTTGAGGTTTTATTCCCTCTCTTATATCGATCACAAGGACCGCAAGGTCCGCAAGGGACCCGCCTCTCGCACGCAACGTCACAAAGGAGTGATGTCCCGGAGTATCGATAAAAAGCAGCCCTGGCACATCGAATTTTTTCTTTCCGATGAGCAATGCGCACACTTTATAAATATGTTCGATCGGCACCTCCGTGGCTCCTATGTGCTGTGTGATCAACCCCGCCTCGCGGGCTTGGACCGAAGTGCCCCTGATCCTATCGAGGAGCTTCGTTTTGCCGTGGTCAACGTGCCCCAGCACACTTACGACCGGTTGCCTTATTGCCATACAGTCACGCTCGCGGAGATATCCGAGTAAAATGTTTACTCATATGTCCATTCGTCGGCCGATCTCTTGTATGACATGAGCTCTTCCGGTTTGAAGAAGATCGATATCTCCCTCTTCGCCGAGTCGACGGAGTCTGAGCCATGAATGAGATTCATTCCGGTGACCATGCCGAAGTCGCCGCGTATCGTACCGGGAGCGGATTCCTGAGGGTTGGTCTTGCCCATCATGTTTCTGCATACCGCGACCGCATTGTCGCCTTCCAGGACCATGGCGAGGACCGGGCCCGATGTTATGAACGATATCAGGCCGTTGAAGAATCCTTTTCCTTTGTGCTCGCCGTAGTGGCTCTCGGCTACCGATCTCGGTATGACCATGAATTTCACTGCCACGATCTTCAGGCCTTTCTTCTCGAAGCGGGACATTATCTCGCCGCAAAGCCCTCTCTGTACACCGTCCGGTTTTACCATGACGTATGTTCGCTCGGTGGCCATGTTATCATTCCTTCTTCTCTGCCGCTTTGAGGCGTGCCGCCTTCTCTGCCTGGGCCTTCTCTGTCCACTCGGTCGTCCTTGCGACCCTCTTGAGCTCGATCATGTTCTTGTAACACTTGCTGGTGTCAAAGTTGAAAACTGTCCCATCCTTCTTGACGTACATTTTCCCCGTTCCGGGCTCGATGTCGCCTCCGCAGAATGAGCACTTCCTTATCTCTGCCATTTGAATCACCTGCCCATTCCGAGCTTTCTTGCCTCTCTCGAGGTCTCTCTGAGCATGAGTATGTCGCCCATCCTTACAGGACCCATGATGTTCCTGGTGATGATCCTTCCTTTGTCGCGTCCGTCCAAAACACGGACCTTGACCTGAGTGGCCTCGCCGGTCATCCCGGTGCGGCCGATTATCTCAACGACCTCCGAGGGGATGCTGTCTGTGTCTACCATTCAAAACCACCCTCTTATTTCTTCAGTGATTTTACTGCCTGGGAGATCTCATCGCAGAGCGGCTTTCCTTTTCCAACGTCAATAATGGCGATGGATGCTGTCGGCTTCTCGAGTCCGATCGCGTTGCCGAGTTCCGCTTTGCTCGGAACATATACGTATGCTACATTCCTCTCTTCACAGAGAGCGGGTATGTGTGCGAGTATCTCCGGGGGGTTTACGTCTGTTGCCATTATCACAATGGCCGCTGCTCCCCTTTCGACAGCTTTCGTGACCTCGTTGGTCCCTTTCTTTATCTTTCCGCCGTCCCTTGCGATCTCGGCCAGGGAGTATGCTTTATCGGAGAGCTCTTTCGGTGTCTCAAACTTTACAAATACTGACATTTTAATTACCTCTTTCCGGTGCTAAGCACCGTCATCATTCATCGGCTCTTATAAGAGCATTCGAGTTATTTCCTTTTAGTATAAATAGTAGGCGTCCGCCTTTTTTGTAAGTTCGATGTTAAGTTCAGCAAATCATTAATAGATGCCGCCCCATCTTTTGACATCCGGCACATATATCCGTCGGAGGGGATTTGAATGTTGAACATAGGAGATTGGCTCATGGAGATCTTCGGTGCCGGCGGCGGGCCCGTGTTGGTCTTCTGCATTTTCCTAATATTCCTGATCGACGCCGCGTTCTTCCCCACCCTGCCGGAATTGTTCTTCATCGGGGCTTTTTTTTACGACCCCTCGATAACATTCGGCGCGGCGCTTCTCATTGCGGCTATTGCGGCAGAGGTCCTCGGCCTCGTTGTTTTGTATACCATTGTGGGAAGGATCAGGGTGCCCAAACGTATAGCATCCGTTGCCAACAAATACATCGACTTCCTGTTGCTGAGCGATGAACGTCTGTTGTTATTGAACAGGATCGCTCCGATGATCCCTTTCAGCGGCGCCTTCGTAAGGATCGCAGGCTGGAACATCAAAAAGTCGATCTTCTATGTGTTCTTGGGATGTATACTGAAATACGGCGCCATTCTGCTCATGAGCAACTTCTTCTACGAGTTCTACAGCAGCAACACAGCGCAAACGGTCACGATAATCTTTGTCCTGGCCGTGATCGGCGTGAGCTTTGTATTGTCTGTAATTATGAAGAAAAGGAAGGGGCTTGACCAGAAGAGCTGAATGTTGCCGCAAATAGGAAAGACCGGGCACTGGTGCATAAATCTGGTGCGCTTCGACATTATCCCTATTATTTTAACGGGAACTGTCAGAGCCATACCGTGACATTTATTATAATGGTGGAATATTAGAACATAAGGGATACAATTGATCAGGGTCAAACAGGCAGTCATTATGGTGGGGGGGATGGGAACAAGGCTCATGCCTCTCACAAAATACCGTCCTAAACCGATACTTCCGGTGTTGGACAAGCCCTGCCTGAAGTATCTTGTAGAATCCCTCGCAAGTTCCGGGATCGAGGAAATAATCATGGCCTGCGGTTACAAATCCTCACAGCTCATGGAAGCTATCGGAGACGGTTCCGACATCGGGATCGGGATAGAATACGCATTCGAGGACGAACCCATCGGGACTGCCGGGGCAATGAAGAATGTAGAGGAACGGCTTGATGATGTTTTCGTTGCCGCGAACGGCGACGTATTTGCCGACATCTCCCTCGGGGATCAGATAGAGATGCACTTTTCATCGAACGCGGAGGTCACCATTGCACTGACATCGGTGAACAACCCGTGCGAGTTCGGAATAGCTAGGGTCAAAGATGATGATGAGATCACAGAGTTCAAAGAAAAACCGAAACCGGAAGAGGTGTTCTCCGACCTGATCAACGCCGGAGTCTACATAATAAACCGATCGGCCCTGTCTTATGTGCCGGAAGGAAAGTTCTTTGATTTCTCTAAAGAATTGATCCCGATACTTATGAGGGAGGAGAAAAAGATCCAGGGATACCGGCTAAAGGGACTGTGGAGGGATGTTGGCCGCCCGGTGGACCTTCTTGCCGCAAATTTATGTATGGCCTCCAAGGTGGGCAACCAGATATCATGGGGAGGGACCCAGGTGGAAGGGACCGCAATAAGAAAGCCATTCTATCTCGGAAAGGGTTCAAGCGTTACCGACTCCGAAGTTTCTGCTGCGGTGGTAATGGAGAACTCCACTGTTGTCAACAGCAAACTGATCAACAGCATGATAATGAGGGATTGTAAAGTAAATTCCGCAAAGATAGAGAACAGCATCATCGGTGTCGGATGCAGGATCGGCAACGGGACCACAATAACAGGTTCGGTCATAGGTGACGGCCTTATCATCGAAGCGGGGAAAAAAATAGTTGACGAAAGGATGGGGTAATTTGACAGAGTATTACAGAGCCAGAGCTCCGTTGAGAATAGGTATCGCGGGCGGAGGCACGGATGTGGATCCGTACGCCTCGAAAAAAGGGGGATGCGTCCTTAACACCACAATTAACAAGTATGCATACTGCACGCTGACGCCAAGGAGCGACAACACTATGTGCGTCCACTCATCATATTACGGCAGATTCGAAGCGCCGCTTGACGGCGGCCCTCTGAAATTCGATGGGAATAACGATCTGATAAAAGCGGTCACAAACTACTTCGGAGTGACCGACGGTTTCGATCTTTTGATAGAATCCGATGCGCCGGCCGGTTCCGGGCTCGGCGGGTCATCGACTATGATCGTTGCGATGATCTCGGCGGTGTCCAGCTGGATAGGGAAGAAGATGTATCATGATGACATTGCGAAGCTGGCATATCACTTGGAAAGAGAGGTCATCGGCCTTAAAGGCGGATTACAGGATCAGTACGCTGCGGCATACGGCGGATTCAACCTCATGGATATCGATTCGAGAGGAGTAAAGGTGCAGAAAGTGGATATCGACGAGGATGTTGCGGATGAATTGCAATACCGTTCTCTGCTGTGCTACACCGGAACATCCAGAGAATCGGCCGGGATCATCAAATCCCAGATAGAGTCCTTTAACAAAGGAGAGAACGAGAACGCATTGGACGAATCGAAAAGGCTTGCCAAAGAAATGGGCAAGGCGCTCATTAACGGGGATATCGAAGAGGCGGGCGTGCTTCTGCACGAGTCCTGGGGCTATAAGAAACAATTCTCGGATAAGATCTCCAACGACACGATCAACAAACTGTACGACCTGGCGATCCGCAGCGGCGCGATCGGAGGGAAGGTCTCGGGGGCCGGCGGCGGAGGCTTCATGTATTATATCTGTAAATACAATAAGAGAGCCGATGTGGCACAGGAGCTTCAGAAACACGGCGTAATGGTGACGAACTTCATGTTCGACCCCAAGGGAGTAACGTCGTGGAGGTGCAAAAATGAATGATATTATCAAAGCGGAACTGGAGAGACACGCAAAAGTGATCTCCGGCATAGATGTCAGTTCCATCAGAAAGGTCGCAGACCTAATAATCGCATCGGTGAAGGCCGGAGGGCAGATCATTTTTATGGGGAACGGAGGATCGTCCGCGGACGCACAGCACATGGCCGCCGAGTTTTCCGGGAAATATCTTTTCGACAGACCTGCGATGGCGGGAGTCTCTTTGTCAAACATAGCTCCGGTCACGGCGATCGGCAACGATTATTCCTACGACCTTGTTTTTCAGAGACAGATCGAAGCTGTATGCAGAAAAGGCGATGTCGTGATAGGTCTCAGTACCTCCGGTAATTCGAGGAACGTCATATTAGCGGTCGAGGCGGCAAAAAGACTTGGTGCCAACACCGTTTCGTTCACAGGGGACGGCGGGGTGCTGAAAGACATGACGGACATCAGCGTGATAATTCCGACAAAAGAGACCCCCAGGATACAGGAGGGCTATTTCGTTTCGCTTCACATGATATGCGGTATGGTCGAAAGGGAGATGTTCGGCAAGAAAGCGGTGCTCGTCGACAGGGATGACACATTGGTGAAGGACGTGGTGTATTGCAGCGATCCGGAGAAACTCCAGCTGCTTCCCGGCGTACCGAAAGCAGTCGCTAAACTGAACAAAGCGGGATATATTGTTATAGTTGTTACAAACCAATCCGGTATAGCCAGAGGCCTCCTTGATGAAAAGATCCTTGCCGCGATCCATGAAAAGATGGTCGGAGAGATCGAGGCGGAAGGGGGCCACATCACAGACATATTCTACTGCCCGCACCACCCGGACGACTGCTGTTCATGCAGGAAACCTGAGACAGACCTTGGCGTAGCGGCGATCATGAAATACCACATCAATCCCAGCATATCATACATGATCGGCGATCATGATAAGGATATCGAGTTCGGAAGAAGGCTCGGTCTGAAAACATACCAGATATCAGAGAAAAGAACTTTCGTAAAGATCGTGGATGAGATACTCACTGCCGATAAAAGATGACCCTATAGATCCCGGCAAGGAATCTTCCGACGATCCCGCACTGGTGGAACGATAAGTAGATCACTTTCGGACTCACCTTGGAACTTCCGCTTGCCCTCTTCCCGAACTCGTACGATATCTCGCTGACATTGACGTCGGAGGGCCCGTTCCTCAGGAAATCATAGAGGAGCTTGAATCCTTTCATTTCGAACTTGCTTCCCTCTTCGTTTATCACCTTTGAGAAAAGCTCCACGTTTCCTCCGAAGAGTCCGCTTGCTATGTCCTTCGTCCTTGTCTTTCCGTGTACGAAAAGCACCGAAGATGCCAATGTGGCGAACGCGTATGAGCCGAGGCTTCTCTTGAATCCGAGGGCTCTTCTGTTGACCCTCACACCTATTACAAGATCGAATCCTTTGTTCAATTCATCATATATCCTTCCCGCCGCTTCCAAGGGATGTTGGAAGTCGGAGTCCATGCACATGAAGTAATCCGTTCCGCATGCCAGGATCCCGTCGCAAACGCTGACCGTCACACCTCGGACATCAGAGTCTCTTACGATCATTCTCACCTTGTCTAGGTTCAGGGCATCAACGACCTCCTTCGTTCTGTCTTTGGAATTGTCGTCCATTATCAGGATATGAAAATCAGGATACATCCCCTTCAGAGAGGTCAGCATATCCGCGATACCTTCCTCCTCATTGTAAGTGGGCAATATTATCGTAAAGGTTTTTCTGCTGTCCACTATTATGTTATTAGACAACCACTATTTCATATATACGCAAACTTATCAACGTCTGAGTGTGGTTATAATGCACGTAATATCCTTGATAGTCAAGAATGAGTTCGGCGTTATGCAGCGTGTCATGGGCGAGTTCACTCGCAACAAGATCAACGTTGAGACTATAGTCGTCGGAAAATGCGAAGTCCCCAACAGGTCAAGAATGGTGCTCTCGGTAATAGACAAAGGCGAGGCCGAGCTTGTAATGGGAAGGCTCAACAAACTGCAGGATGTATATAGTGCGGAAATGGTGCCGCCGGAAGGCCAATCGGCATATGCACTGATGTCAACATCCAATGGAAATGTCGGTCTGGTCGGAGGAGCCGCTCAGGTCGATGAGATAATAGAGCGCAGCCAAGAAAAGAAATACGTTATGGCGCTCAATGCGCTTTGAAGCGCAAAACGGAAAGGGAAAAAGATGGAAAAAGGAGAAAAGATCTGGATAGACGGTAAACTGATAAACTGGGCCGATGCGAAGGTCCACATAATGACCCATGCCCTGAACTACGGTACAGGGGTCTTCGAAGGGATCAGAGTATATCAGACGCCTAAAGGTCCGGCCGTCTTCAGGCTGAAAGAACACACAAAGAGACTCTTTGACGGATGCAAGACCATGGGGATAGATCCGGTGTTCGGCGGAAAGAGATACACTGTCGAAGAAGTGATGGATGTCATCAAAGAAACGATAAAAGCAAACAAAAAGGTCGATTACGTCAAGCCCTGCGTATTCCTCAGCGGAGAGGCTGTCGGGCTTAACCCGGTCGGGCTACCGGCGAGCCTTTCGATAACGTGCATATACATGGGGTCATACCTCGGCGAGGATTCCAAGTCCGGCGCGAAGCTGATAACATCCTCCTGGCACAGACCCGATAATCTATGCGGTCCTGCCGGCGCGAAGGTTAACGGCACATACGTGACCTCCTGCCTTGCTAAGCAGGAGGCCGTCCGCCAAGGTGCCAACGAAGCGGTGATGCTGAACTCGATCGGTCACGTTGCAGAATGCACGGGAGAGAACATCTTCATCTACAGGAACGGAAAGATATTCACTCCTCTGACGTCCGAATGCATCCTCGAAGGAATAACAAGGGACTCGGTCATTCAGGTGGCGCGCGACCTAGGTTATGAGGTCATCGAGACAGAGATAACAAGAATGCAGCTTGTCACAGCCGATGAGGTGTGGATGACAGGCACGGCAGCGGAAGTTGCACCCGTCACCATGATAGACGGCAGGGTCATCGGCGACGGGAAGGTCGGAAAAGTGGCTGCGAAGATACAGCACAAGTTCCATGATATCGCAGAAGGAAAAGACCAGAAATACGACGGCTGGCTATACTACGTTAAATAAACTTTTTAATGCCTTTCAGGCATTTTCTTTTTCTTTATTCTTTCTGAAAACAATGAACTTGCTGAAAAGATAGTTCAAAATCGTCTCTATCACGGTAACGATCACCAGAGCAACTGCGCCTTCCACTCCGAAGATCGATTGATTCAATCCGAAATACCTTATCAGGATCTCAAACCCTAAAGTTCTGATAAAGATGATCGTCAGTATGCGGAACCCGAAGAATGAAATTATCTCTTTAACGAGTATATTTCTCTTGAGTGAACGACTCTTGAAAACAAACCACTTGTTTGTAGCGAACGCAAAGATCAGGGAGCATATGATGGAAAGTATGTTGCTGACGCTGATGTCTATTCCTGCCAGGACAAATAATGCATATGTGCCCCAACTGACAACAACGGACAGACCTCCGAATATCACATAAAGGATTCCTTCCTCATGTTTCTCTAAAAAGTTCGCAACAAATCCCATCTGACCTATCAGTATCAATGTTGCTCATAAATAAAGCCTTATGCGTATGCGTTCGCATATTTTTATATGTTAACACCAATGTCAATCAGCGTTAATTATGATGTTACTGCCATACGTTCCTGACCCGAGGTTGGGACAATGAGGACAAACGCAATCCTGTCAATGTTGTTTGTGATCGTGCTCGGTGCGGTCCTTATCGGAGAAGTATATGTGTATACATTCAACACCGGCGGATATTCCTCAGACGTTTCTTTGTCCGGTAATGAGATCGATTACGGCGTCACATCTCATATTTCAACGACCTATTCGATAATAATCACCGATAACGGAAATTTCAGTCCCAACACATCCTATTATATCTACTATGACGAAAGCTATGCTTCCAAAGTAAACGCCGTTGAGATCCCTGTCGGTGCGAAGGCACTGACGGAGGATTATTACATTTCGCAGCTTGTGCATATGTTAGATTACCGCGGGATCACGAACATAGAGATATTGAACGCCAGGGAGCTGGAAGAAAGATTGTCTGCAGATACGGAAGCAGGCACGTGCGCAAAGGGGCTTATTGTTCTTTCCGGTGCACTTCCGGATACAGTCTATACGGGACAGAACAGCGACATTATCTTCAGCTGGCTCAATGACGGCGGAAGGCTATACTGGGCAGGGAATCTTCTTGGTCGGTATGTCTCAACACCCGATGGCATTACTGACCTCGGAGAAAAGAATAACGAATATCAGGTTGGATTCTTCGGGACAGAATGTCTCAACACCGGAGAAACAACAACGGCCTACTCGGATGTGACGGATAACGAATATCGCTTCACACTTTCAATGATGAACAACAACGTCAAGTACGGCGTTGATACTTCTGCTCTTCCGTTATCCTTGCATGTTGGATATACCGAGGGCGGATATTACAGCACTGTGCTGACTGCCTTCGGAACGAACGGCGGCATGATATGCGTGCTCGGGGGAGACTATTCCAGTTATCAAAGACACGACCTTGCGCAAGTGATCTCGTCCGGGCTGAGTCCCTCTTCCGTGATGATAGGTCATGCGACGGGCGATTTGAAAAGGACTACCTTGCATGGTACGATCGAGATCGGCACCCATGATCGAAATGTCATGGCGTACGTTTATTACGGCGGATACTTCCCCACATACGGCAGGCTCACGGAGTTGAACCCTTGACCGAAATCAGCGTAAGCTCCTTCCGAAAATGGGTCACGGACAAGGATGAGATATCTGTTTCCATACCGTTCTTTTGCAAGACCACCTTACTGATAATAGTCCTTGGAATCATAATTAGGGTTGCATTGGGATTTTTCATGACCCACAATTATGATATGTATCATTGGGGGGTGGTGATCCAAAACATCAACAGCGGCAATGGGCTGTATGAGATAACCGGATACTTCTACACTCCGCCTTGGGGATATTTACTGGGATTGGACTCGATCTTCCAGAACTTTATCGGATTGGCCACGACAGGTGGGATATTGACAGCGACATTCCCGCTGTCGGACACCATCGGACATTTCACTTCGGTTATAATCGATCCGTTCTTCAACCTTTCAGTTGAAATAATATTCATATTGAGCGACCTTGCCGCCGGATACCTTGTATTCTGGATAATACGTGATATTACTCGGGATCGCAGAAAAGCCGTCATCGGGTTCGCACTTTGGTTCTTGTGCCCCTTTTTGATCACTGCGGGCACTGTCAGCGAGATGTTCGACACGCTGACCGTGGTGATGACACTCCTTTCGATCATCTTTCTAAGAAAGGGACGTTATGTGGAATCGGGAGTGATGCTGTGTCTCGCCACACTTACAAAATTCTTCCCCGGGTTCTTCATTTTGGTAATCATTGCATATATTTGGTCCAAAGGCAAAGAGACAGGCACCTCAAAGAAAAACGTACTGATGTTCCTCATCGGAGTTGTTGCTACAGCATTTGTAATATTATTGCCGCAAATACTTGACGGGACGCTCGCCGATTGTTTCCTGTTCATAACTTCCAGAGTGAGCGAGGGCATCAGCACCGGAATGGTCGGGCGGTTGGGAGGATATGCTGCGCCGGTAGTTTATGTAATTACTATCGTTGTTTCGGCAATATTCGCTTTGCGCATTATCAGGAATAGAACCATGGCAAATATGGATGGTCTTCTTTTCGACGCTTTGTTGGTGACCGCCGCTGTTATGTTCCTATACCCGCCCCAGCCGCATTACTTGCTTCTTCTTTTACCGTTCGTTATATTCGCAATGCTGTCGGATAGAAGATACAGGGCTCCGCTCATCCTGCTGATGATAGGAGCAACGACCGCCGCAGTGGCGGGAGGTCCGATGGATCTTTTGTCTATTGCGGGATTCACCGACCTATTCGGTCTTGACTCGATGGTGCATGCGGTCGAGGTCTATTCCTCTCCGTTATTCGGCATAGGAATAATATCGGGAATTAACTTGGTAGCGGGTGCGGGATATGTGCTGCAGTATATTTCGATCCTCTTTATTTTGTGGGTCAGGTTCGGTGAAGAAATAAAAAGAAGGATAATGAAAAAGAGTACTGCTGGCTCTGTGGATCGATCCTCTGACTCCGAGGATTGAGCCGACTCTTTCGGTGGCCCAAATAATATTTAATCAACTCATGCGTTAATAGAACAGCGGCAAATATATTGCGGAGACCTCTGAATGATATCAAAAACATCTCTCTTTCCTTCGATGAACATCCGCTTCGGATCGCCAAAGGAAAAGAGAACAACAAATTGCTCCCGCTCATATTTTGTCTCCAAAAAAATGCTGTTTGAGAAGGTGTCGCCTTGCTTCTGAGCCCGATTAGCTCTGAGATCTCGTCCCCTGAAACATTGCTGAGACATCCGATTTTCATTATTGCGGCCATTGGGATCGCAATAAGAATTATACTTATCCCCTTGCTTCAATACGGATATGACATGGACTACTGGGCCGTGATCATAAGAAATATCGAGAGCGGCCAAGGACTGTATGGATTGGAGGGTTACTATTACACGCCCGTTTGGGGCTATTTCCTTTCTTTTCAGTCGGTGATACAAGAGTTGTTCATGAACATCAACGTTATGGGACTGAGGGTGCCGGAAACATTCTCGATCGAAACACTGCCTTGGGGATTTACATCAAATGTCACGTCGGTAGCTTTTAACACCGCCATAAAAATACCATTCCTGATCAGTGATCTGATAGTTGGATATCTTGTATACTGGCTCATCAAAGATAGAACACAAGATATGAGAAAGGCAACTGTCGGGTTCGCCCTTTGGTTCCTTTGCCCGATCGTGATAATGGTCACATCTGCCGCAGGTATGTTCGACACGTTCGCCGTCTTATTCACTTTGCTTTGCATAGTGATGGTAAGAAAGGACAAATTGTTCCTCGCAGGTGTCCTGCTGACATTTGCGATCCTGACAAAGTTCTTCCCGATCTACCTGCTCTTCATCCTACTGGCATATGTCTATGTAAAACACCGCGGAGAGGGCAGTCTGTCGCGGTCGCTCTTTAAGGCGGTTGCAGGCGCACTTGCGGCATTCTTTATCCTAATGCTGCCCCAGATATGGAATGGCGAGGTATCAGACAGCCTGTTGTTCCTTTCCTCGAGGATCAGCGAGGAGGGCGGGTCCATACTGATCAAAGGTGCAATGTTGTTGAATATCATCTGCCTGGCAGCAGCGATCCTATTTGGAATTCTGCTTTCCAGAAAAAGCAAAGAAAAAGTGGACGATTACTTCTTTATTTATGCTTTGCCTCTTGTTCTGATGCCTTTCATAAGCCCGGGATTGCCTCAGTATCTGGTGCTGGCGATACCTTTCCTGGCATTTTTCATTGTCTGGAGGAATAAACATTATTTCTGGCCCTGGTTGCTTATTTCGATCGGAGGGTCGATGTTCATAATAGCCAGATATTGTGGCCTTTTGGTGTCAGCCGGCGCATTCACCGATCTTATTTCTTTGAATGATATCGTTTCCGCGATGATCACATTCAACACTCCGTTATCGCATTGGTCCAGGCTGATAGACCTTTCTTACCAGATAGCTCATGCCGTAGAGTTAGGTGTGGTGCTGGGGTTGCTCTTTTTTGTGTTAGAATGGTACAAAAAAGGCTGCCGCGGGGAGGATGTCTTCGGATCTGTCGGATTGGCATTCGTATTACGTTTACGACACAAGCTGTTAAGAACCATTGGGGGAAAGTAACATGAACAGGATCGGTTTTTGCAATGGTTTAATAAACATCCTGCAATTGCATCCATGCGATCCGCTTTCGGAGGTGTTTGAATGAAAATAGATAAACTTGTCCTGCTGGCAGTGGTGATCTGCGCCATTGTGCTTGCCGGCGAGTTTATGGCATACGGCCCCAACGTACATAATTATGGGGCTGATGCAAACATAAACGGCGGCTCTGTTGATATCTCGATATCTTCTTCCGGCGCCGACACCTACTCAGCAATAGTGATGGATAATGGAGATCACCAGCCCATTACACAGCTTTACATATACACGGACGACAGATATGAGGAGTTCTTCGGGGAAGCGAGTGATATGGTCCGCATGGCAAGGATAGACAGAAGCTATTCGATCGACCAGATCTGGAGGACGCTTTATGTTCGAGGATTTACTAACATTGAACTGCTGAACGATGAACAGCTGCTTAATGCATTAGGGGGGGATCTGAATACTCAGGACCAGAAGGGCTTGCTTATATTGTCCTATGCCTTACCTGAGGAGGTCTATTCCGGAAACGCCGAAGACCTTATCTTTAAGTGGATCGACCATGGAGGATACGTTTATTCAATGTCCTCGCCACTTGGGTTGTTCTATCATGGTAAAGAGGGATTGGTGGCGGTTGAAAACGGCCAAGAACTGTTCTTTGGGAAAGATTGCATGTACACTGGGATGGCCTCTGACAGGCCGGATACCGGTGTTGCACACACTGTGATCGACGATGGAGGCTTGACTGCGGCACTTGGCTTAAAATGGAACAGGATACCGTTTGCGCTGGATGTCTCAGGTACCGATGGCGCACTGGCAATGGGGTTCTCTGAGGATGGGTACTCGACTGTATCCATGGTACCATTCGGCCACGGCATGATCTGTGTTCTCGGAGGATTCTATGAGAGACAGCAGGTCGATGATATCGGGCAGATAATAGCCTCCGGCATGACCTGTTATTCGGAAATATTAGGGATAATGAACGGAAACATTACCAGACAGACAATCCACCTTGATCAGGAGATCCCGAATGACAAAGATAATGTCTCCGTTTATGTTTCGATCGGCGGCAATTACCTTACGTTCGGGAGACTGATCCAGTGCTCTTGAACAGCATGAGTTCCCCGGTGGTCTCTTTGAGAACGCTGTTGATGCATCCCATCTTTTTCATTGCGGTGGTTGGGATTGCGATCAGGCTTATCATATCCCCATTCGTGGCCGTCGGATACGACATTGATTATTGGGCGGTGATAATAAGGAACATTGAAAGCGGCCAGGGACTGTATGGATTGGAGGGATACTATTACACTCCCGTCTGGGGGTACAGCCTTTCCTTCCAATCGATGTTCCATGAACTGTTCCTGAATATCAATGTTATGGGGCAAAAGGTACCGGAGTTTTTCCAAGCGGAATTTTATTCGGAATGGTGGACGGCCAATGTGACCTCCACATCATTCAACTTCTTTCTGAAGATACCATTCGTGATCAGCGACATCATAGTCGGATATCTGATATACTGGCTCATAAAGGATAAGACCCAGGACACAAAAAAAGCAACTATCGGCTTTACACTTTGGTTCCTTTGTCCGTTGATAATCATCGCGACCTCTGTCTCTGGTATGTTTGACACTTTTTCTATACTCTTTGCGCTTCTCTGCGTTGTGATGGTAAGAAAGGACAAACTCTTCCTTGCGGGGATCTTGTTCTCTTTCGCAGTGTTAACGAAGTTCTTCCCCGCCTATTTCATCTTCATCATACTTGCTTACATTTTAGTGGCCCACCGCACTGACGGCAAGGCGTTCAGTTCCATACTGAAAGCTGTGGCCGGCGCTATCATCGCGTTCTTTGTGTTGATGGCCCCTCAGATAATTAACGGAGAGATGGGAGAAAGCCTTCTGTTCATCACATCGAGGGCAACGTCTGGCAGCGCCTCAACATCGATCTTAGATGTGATCACCAACGGGGCAGTCGTCGTTTTCCTGCTGGGCATCGTTGTAGCGGCGGTCATGGGATATTTGCTGACAAAGAAGAGCAAAGAGGAACTGGACGATTCATTCTTCAAATATGCACTATTCATTGCTGCATTCCTGTTCCTGTACCCTCCGCTCCCGCAATACCTTGTTTTCCTCTTGCCTTTCTTGGTGATCTACATTTCCATCCGGAACGGTAAATTCAAGTGGGCATGGCTGTTGATATCGATCGGGGGTTCTTTGTTCATCCTTGCGGCAAATTTCTCCATTTTGATGCCTGCGGGAGCGTTCACCGAGCTAACCTCCTCCGGCCACATAATGTCATTGATCGACTGGTTCCAACAACCGATAATCATGAGCTATTCCGCGACAAACCTGCTGCTATACGTTTCGGGAGTGATACAGTACCTCGGCATATTGGCCATAATGGGATTGCTCGGAATAGAATGGTACATCGATTTCCGTAAATCGGACGTTAAAATATGGGCATATATGCAGATGCGTTTTTCGTTAAAAAGGTCAAAGACCTGATCGGATGCCGGATCATGTTCGGATGACCATTTTTGCAACATTTGAACCGACCTGTGTACCTATCTCGGCCGCCACAGGAGTACATTTTGCTTTCAGAAGAAACGCTGTCGGCTGGAGTCTTTCTTCCCCCAATGATTCGAAGTTGGCCATACCTTTGGCGATGATCATGCTGGCTGCTTCCAGCTCTTTTTTCGTTTCACCACCGATCTTCCTCATATCCACTCCGATCGCGAACGCACCGGTTGTGAGCAGTCTGTCCAATTGATCCTCCAGCCCTATGCGCTGCGCGTCTTCCAGCGTGACGTCGTTCAGGATCGGTTCTCCTCTTACAACACCCACGACCCTGCACCCCATCGCCCTTATCTGCTGTATCAGGGGAATGTCGAACACTGTCTCTCCGCAGTTATCAAAAATGTATACAACGGTCCCTTTTGAATTGATGATCTCTTTCATCATTCCGGTGTCATCGATCGCAAGCTCCATTTTCAGCAAAGATTCGAAAACGCTGTCAAATTCTTCGGGGCTTTCGATCGCAATGCCGGCTCCGAAGTCCATTATATTTCCCAGTATCGCTACTTTTACAGCCGCTTTGAATATGTCGTCAGAGTTTTGTATGTATTCCCTAACTCGGCTATCATACTTCATTGCGGCAATATCCGCCCTTACCTTAAGGTCACGATACGGATCACTCACGCCTAACGCATCGTACGAGCTCCTATGTACCAGCGTCGCTAATCTCGCGGAGTTCGGTTCGACCGATATCGTCTCGGCAAATTTTTTCAATGCGGCCTCGCAAGATGCTTCCTCTTTTCCGTTATTAGGGAGTCTTGACTGAAAAAGGACCCTTCCCATTAGGCACGGAATGCACTCAGGCGCATGTTTCATACTACATCTAACGTTAGGGAAAGAGATAATTGTTTTGTCCTTATACATTGAACAAATACAAGCGCTTATCTGAAGAGATATATTGTCGTTAAATACAAGCAGCCCCATAGATTACTGCCGGAGGAAGAGAAGTGATCGTCACCAGGACCCCTTTAAGGATCAGTTTTTGCGGTGGGGGAAGTGACCTACCCTCTTTCTACAAAAGGCACGGGGGGCATGTGGTCAGCACCACTGTCGACAAATACGTGTACCTTTCATTAGAGCGGTCCTTCAACCCGATTGCCACTTCACTCAAGTATTCAACGGTGGAGAAAGTCGACTCCGTTGATGAGATAAAACACCCGATCTTCAGAGAATGCCTGAAAATGCACAACGTGCAGGGAGTTGAGATAAACAGCACGGCGGATATACCAAGCGGAACCGGCATGGGTTCATCCAGTTCATTCACCGTCGGTCTGATAAATTTACTGAGAGCCTACAACGGCAACTTCTCTGATAGAAGATTTCTTGCAGAAAGCGCCTGCGAGATGGAGATAGATATCCTTCACGAGCCGATAGGAAAACAGGATCAGTACGCCGCTGCATATGGTGGACTGAATTACTATCATTTCAAAAAGGACCACAGTGTAGAAGTGGAACATCTGGCTCTGTCAAAAGAGCTCAAGGACACCCTTAACAAAAGACTTGTTCTTTTTTACATCGGCGGCGATCGGAGTGCATCGACCATCCTGAAAGAACAGAGTGAAAGTGACGAGAGAAAGGATGAGGCAACAAAAAAATTGTGCTCCCTTGCGATAAAACTGAAAGACGATCTGAAGTCGGGAGATATCGACTCGCTGGGAAAACTTCTTGATGAGAGTTGGAAGCTGAAAAGGGAGATCACATCACGCATCTCTAACAACAAGATAGACGAAATATACGATCTGGGCTTATCAAACGGAGCAGTTGGAGGAAAGCTCCTTGGAGCCGGCGGCGCAGGATTCATGCTTTTCTATGCTCATGAGGAAGATCAGACCGGTCTGAAGGCCGCCCTGAGCCGATGCAGAGACATTCCGTTTCGTATGGAGTGCGAAGGCTCTAAAGTCGTGTTCAACGATCAGCACTGATGTTGATGTCCTCAAGGGTCTTTCTTACTGATCCGGATGAATCATAATTGTACTTCCAACCCTTCTTTTCAGCCTTCTTGACATCATAATCAAATGTGGGCACATCTCCCTTCCAACCGCAGTCCCCCCCTGTGTACTCGTATCTCACATCGGAAAGCCCCATCCTCTCACAGACCATGTTTGCGATCTCATTCACCGTTGTGAAAGAATTAGTTGAAATATTATACAAATTGTATCCCTTTTCGATCTTTGAAGAAAAGTCTGCGATACCGTCGGCAAGATCTTTGACATACACATACTGCTTAGACTGTTTTCCGTTCCCCAGGATCTCTAACTTTTTAGGGTTCGCCTTCAACTTTTTTATGAAATCGAATATCACACCATGTGTAAGTCTGGGTCCAACCACATTGGGGAACCTGAACACCAAAGAATCAATGTCATTCATATAAGAGTAGGAGGATATCATTGCCTCCGAAGCAAGCTTTGCGGCCCCGTAGAACGATATCGGCTGCAGACCTCCCGTCTCTTCATTCAGCTTGCCTTTGATATCGCCATAGACCGCGGACGTTGACGAAAAGAAGAATTTTCTGATGCCGTTGACCCTTGCCGCCTCCAACATCGATACTGTCGTAAGGAATGTGTCATTGAGGTCGATACTCGGGTCTCTGCCACCTTTTTGGATATCCGAGTTTGCGGCGAGGTGGAAAATCATGTCCGCACCCTCGGTCAATTTGTTGACGGATGACTGATATTTCATATTGTTCTCAACATAAACGAATCTCTTCTCAGAGACCAGATGTTTTATGTTGGACGCATTTTGCGCCGGGATCCTGTCTGTCGCCACAACATCCCACCCTCTTTTCAAAAGAGAATCGGCGAGATGGCTTCCGATAAAACCTGCACCGCCCGAAATCACCGCTTTTCCGCTGGTCATTATCGGTTACAGAAAAGCGGGGGATTTAATGTTATCGCCATTGCCGCTCCCGCCATTATGCTTTTTTAGGTTTTCTGAAACATTTATTGTCTTTGTAGTATATTTTACGAAGATAATATTCAACAAAAGAGTAGTACAGCGAAGGGGCGACCTTGAACAATACCACTTCCGGAGAAACAGAGTTGTGAAGATTCGCATTCAACATTGTTCTGCAATCCTCACTCCTTGCATATTCCATAAAACTCGCTTTATCCATATGGACCGCTGACCTTATTCGGATCAGTGCGGACCTTTTTTTGAAGACCCCGATGATATCTTCATCGCCGGAGAACAGCTCCTCTAATTTTGCGTATCTGTCTATCTCTGCTTTACCGCGTATGTTCCTGTTCTTATCGGTATTGCAGATGGAACCCTCATTCTGGATGTATAGGTAGAGGGGTTTTTCGCAGAAACATATTTTTTCAGACTTGTTGACAAGATTATACGTATGCCAAACGTCTTCGGCATAACCGAACGAGAACTCGATCCCATTGTCGGTAAGGAGTTTTTTTCTAATGATCTTTGACCATGCCGTGACCGGAAGTTCGAGATGAAGAAGCGCCGCTATCGCTTCATTCCTGCTCATCTCATCGATCCCGAATTCTCCGGAAGGGGGTTTAACATCTGCGGATCGAGTTCTTATGAAATTGAACATGACAACGTCCGCATTCTTTTCCGCCATTATCCGGACTGTTTCGCTTAGAAGTTCAGGTACTGCCACATCGTCAACATCAAAGAACCATACTATCTCGCCTTCTGATGCTTGGAGGCCTTCGTTCCTGGCACCCCCCAGTTTTGTATCTCCCTGCTGAACGATCACTTTGACATCAGACAACCTGCCCTTCTCTTCTTCCATTATCTTGAGAGAATCGTCGCTGGTCTTCTTGTCGACGACAAATATCGTTTCAAAATTATCATAGGTCTGTTTTGACAGAACGTCAAATGCACTGCGTATGTGTGCGGCACCGTTAAAGACGGGTATTATTACGCTTACTTTCTCAGAGGCTTTCAATGCTTCCAAAGTATATGCGACGGATTTAAAATTGTAACGCAGGCTGTTTTGGGATTTCCTTCAACACATGGTAACGCCGAGTCTTTTGGCAACCGCTCTGGCGATCAGATGCAGGAATATCATGTGTGCATCCTCTGCCTTCTGCATGTCTTCCAACGGGAAGTGGATGTTTATATCCGCCTTCTTGTAAAGCTTGCCGCCGTCATAGCCTGTGAACCCTATTACTTTGCAGCCGATGTTTTTTGCATAATCGGCTGCTCTGATGATATTCTCAGAGTTCCCGCTCCCTGAAATAAGGATCAGGATGTCACCTTTTTTCATCCTTCCCATTAGGTATCGGACAAATATCTCCCCATATTCTACATCATTTGCAATGGCGGTAAGCATGGGGATACTGTCGCTCAGACAAATCATCTCGAACTTTTTATCAAGTGTAGACGATATCCCTTTATTAAAGTCACAGACAATGTGCGAAGCGGTGGCGGAACTTCCGCCGTTGCCGGCTGTGAATATTTTGGAACCTCTGCCATGTGCTTCGATCAGCGCCTCTATCGCGGCATCGACCCCACTGAGATCCACCTTCCCTATGGTCGATGTCAGTTCGCTGAGATATTCTTTTGCAAACGAAGCGTTGTCTGCACTACCTTTCATAGTTAGTGGTTAACACCTATTGGGATATATCTTTTCCTAACTGATTCTTTTCAGATATCGGACCTGTTGTTTATAAGTAAATAATTGTTCTATCCACTATGCGGGTGGATCCCTATCGGGAGGAGATGAGATTTCATGCTGGCACATAAAATAATAGTGAAAATAATCACCGGCATAGTATCGTCATTACTCATGTTCGCTTCGCTTATGATAATGACAAGACACGTGTTCTCAGAGTATGGAGTAATGATGTACGGATGGTCCATAGTCGGTCTGATGAACACATTGACGGATCTAGGTTTCGATGCCGCCACCGTAAAGTCGATTTCTCAAAAAAAGGATCTGAACACCTGCATTTCTACACATTTGTTCCTTAAGCTGATCCTCATCGGAATAATGGCCCTCATAACGGTCGCATACCTTGCGATCTCAGTGCTATCGGATCATATAAGCACCGAGAATGCGACCATCGTGATAATGTTCCTTATCTATTATGCTGCAGCAGGAATTGCGTGGGTATTCATACGCACCTTCGACGGCAGGCTGGAGGCTGCAAAGTCCTCATTTGTGCAGGCCTCGGATACCAGTATGCGTTCATTGGTCCTCATCGTGATCGCATTAGCTGGGTCATCCGCTACGGTACTCTCCTTCGGATATGTTGCGGGGGCCGTCTTCTCGATAATCATTGCATTATATCTTTTCAGAAAAATAGGATACAGGCCTGTAGCTCCATCATATGTCAAGGACTACTTGCTTTTTGCGAAACCTGTCGCGATCGGGCTTCTGCTTATAGCGGCAATGTCGTTCATAGACAGGGTCATGGTGGGTTCATTCTGCGGCACCGACGAACTGGGCTACTACTCGGTAGCGATGGGCGTGGCCTTTGCCGCAACATCGATCGGACTCGCATTGAATTACGTTCTCCTGCCCAAATTCTCCGAATTGGTCTCGGTGAACGAGCACGATTCTTTGAAAAACATTCTTTGGAGTTCTGAAAAATACCTTTCCCTTCTTCTGCTGCCAGTTGTTGTTTTTGCGATGGTGTTCGGTACAGATATAGCGACCGTACTGTTTGGCGCGAACACTGCTCCCGCCGGAACCGTCATTTCTATCCTCGCGGCATACATCTATCTATACATTATTCTGGGCATTCTGACACAGATATTGCTTTCCACCGGACACAACGGCCTTTACCGCAATGCTGCGATAGTCTTTGCCACTTCTACTTTTATTATGTTAATCGTTCTAGTGCCAGATAACATAGGTTCTTTGAAACTTGCAGGACTCGGAGCCAATGGTGCGGCAATCGCTGTGACCCTTGGATACCTGATCTTCACCATAATAACAAGCTACTACGTCAAAGCCTCCATGAAACTGTCTTTGCACAAAGGTCTCATACACCAGTTCATTGCCGCCACAGTCGTATTCTTACTGGCATTCATAACAAAAAGAGAGTTCTCTTTCAGACTGATTGAGTTGCTGCTTTTCCTGCTGATATGCTATGTTCTGTTCATTGGAATATCATATGCTTTCAGAGAGATCACAAAAGATGATATTGCCTCAATGCTGCGTGTTCTAAGCCTAAAAAGCATCAAAGAATGCTCGAATGACAAAAAGGATTAATCTTGCGAACTCCCAACACATGATATTACCGCTAAGCCTTGACAATATCAGATAACAGCGTAGAAAACACCTCACTGTGAAAATGGGTAAAAGTTAGCCCCATCGTAAGAAGAAAAAATCAAACCCCTCTCTGTTCTGCAACATGTCAAAAAATACAACACACCTCAAACACACCCAAAAAACAGATCAGTATTTATCAAACCTGACTTTGACAGTAGCTCCGCTGCCTGATTGTTAAATCTTAATAATTTGACAGAAGAGAAGACCTCGTTTCCGAGGAACACTTCACCCTCTCTTCTACACGAAAAGACCGCTTTTACATGTGTTATGTCTCCGATAACAGCCCGAACGAACGCATTATGGAGATGTTAAGAGGGTTGAAGTTCGATAATATGCGTCTTTCCCTGCCGTCCGCTCCCCTTTCCACAGTAAGTGTCAACTTTTGCATGCTGTCCGTAATGAATTTCGTTGCCGTCGAAGATGCTGGCTTAGTGAAAAGACGTTTCACGGAAACCAACGCCTGAGCGAGAAAACCTATCAAAAGGATCCCGTACACGCCGTTCTCGGTCCATGCTCTGATGGGCCTTATCCCGATGTCCGACTTCATCGACGAGAACAGTTTCTCGATGACATCCTTGTCCCTGTATATCGACCGTGCTTTCAGCGGTTCCATGTCCGCGTCGGACACTAAACAGAAGAACCCCTCCCTCCCGGTGACCTCCTTTTCCCTGAGGATCCGCAACGCCTCTTCATCCGATATTCCGGAAAGTTTCGTTTGGAGATAGATGTCTGCCTTGATCAGGACGTTATCGATCTCGTACCTCTTCTTCATCTTCTTTCCTTTTTCGAGATCTTCCTGAAGGGACTTTGCTTCCCTGAGCTTCTTCCCTATCTTCTTTTCAATGCCCTTCATCTCGAGCTCATAAAGCTCCCCGGAAAAATAGTAGTAATTCACCCTGGACGGGAATGCCTTCTTGAGACAATATTCCTCCTTCTCCTTATCCAGGCATTCCCATTCTTCCGTTGAGAATCGGGCGAAGAGTTTATCATCGCTCTTGTTGAGCTGCTTCCTTGTCAGAAAATGTCTCCTGTCGTTGACGATGCCGTCCAGAACGTCCTTTTGACTGGCACCCGCGTCGAAGACCATCATCGATCCTTCGGAAAGGACATCCTTTACCTGACCGTAAGTGCGGATCATATGCTTCCCGTCGTGGGTGTTGCCGGGCATGACGGTCATTCTGACGGGGACGCAGAACGGCTTCGCCAGCTGGGATATCCCTATGGTGACCTGGCATTCCTCGGGTTGACCATCTCTGGAATGCCCCCTCGCCGCCAGTTCCGGCTCGCTGCCGAAATAGACAAGCGAGGTCCAATAGAATATCATATCCGTTATCTCCGGGCCGTACATTCTCATGAATGTTCTCCTGAAGTGGCCGATGATCAGTTCGCGGTTCTCTCCCATGGTCTCAACGGCACGGTACAAAGTTTTGACATTAAATCCGGGCAGCCCCATATGCTTCCGCACAGGCTCCCGCATTGCGAATTCATGGCATCTCAGGATGCTGAAGTTGTCGCCGAGCTTGTATGCGACCATAAGCTCGGCAAGCTTGCCGAGGTCTATGCCCTTGGTCTTCAGATCGTTCAGGAGACGGGACAGACCGAAAAGTTCAAAGAACGCCTCGGTCAGAAGGATGTTCCCGATGGGAACGGATATATTTGCGTTAGGCTTTATCTCAGATGTTCTGAAATTGGTTTGTTTGGTCATAAACTTGTATTTCAGAACACCCCCTTATCTTTTTGCCGGAACAGCCTGCCAGCATTACATCGAAAGCGACCTCATGTCAAAGTCAGGATCAAAATAAATTAAGAAACACACTTAACAAAGGAAATCCGCCATCATTAAAAGTTGGTCTGTGATATTAGTTTACCACAACAGAAAACCACAGACCGTATGTATAAAGGGGCGGCGGGGTTATAAAATAATCGATTTCCGGTGCGTACGGAAGCGGTCCTCTGTTTTGGAGGAGGAACGCATAGATGAAAATAGCGATCGGGATAGATGTGCATAAGGAAAAATGTGCGACGTTTGCAGTGTACGCAGGCAAAGAAGAGCCGAGAAAGAAGAACCTGGATTTTTTGGAAAGATTCAACGCCGATTTCCGGAGATTCCCTTCGGACGCTGCGGGAATGGTCGGACTGACGAACCGCCTTCACGGTCAGGATGCGTATATTCTGATAGAGAATTCGACCAAGTCTCGCGACGTCTATTGGATGCTGACCAATCTCGGGTTCAGAGTGACGGTGGCTCATGCCGCCGACCTGTACAGGATAACCAGGTCCAAAACAAAGAACGATGATAACGACGCTGCTGAACTGGCGGGGTATATGCGCAGGCGGCTGATGAGGGAGATCGAGTTCGCCGTCGCCCATATGCCTTCGCGGGAGGTGCTGGTGCAGAGGGAATTGTGCAGGTTCGATATCAACGACAGGAATGATCTGACCGCTTTGAAAAAACAGATCAGATCCCATCTTCTGATAAGAGGAATGAAGCTGTCCCGCGATTACTCCGACATCACCTGTGTTCTTGCCCTCAGGGAGCTGAAGGCAACGGGAGACCACATTCTCATTCTGGATGCGGCGAAGGCCGAGAGTATCAAAGCGAGAAAGTCTCAGACAGAGAAGATGATCCGATACAGGATGGAAGGCAACAGGATGTTCGATATCGTTTGGTCGGTCCCGGGATTCGGTATCCTATCTGCGGCGTATGTCACGTGCATGGCCGATGATATGACACGTTTCGTGGACGGGCGGGCATTCGCCGCATCTGCCGGAATAACCCCCAAACTTGACGAATCCGCCGACAGACCGAAGAACTGCGGGATCAGCCGCAGAGGGGACCCGGGGCTCAGGAGGCTGTTGTGCCAAGCAACGTTCGTTCACATAAACCATGCGGACTCGTTCATATCCGAGAAATACAAACGTCTGAAGGCCAACGGCAAACATCACAACGAGGCGTTGGTGGCATGTGCGAATTCCATGGCCCGCATGATCTGGGCCATGGTGACCCATGACAGGAAATATTCCGCAGACCCGACAGTGATGGCTGTGACAAGATATCTCGCCGATTCCGACGAGATAGAGGATGAGATGGAGGCAGCGCAGACAGAATGAACATGAACGATCGGGATGCGGTGAAGCACAGCCGGACGGGAAAGGATGTCGGCTTCTTTTTGGCCTTCGTGGTCGCTTAGAAAATCGATACAGTATCGTCGGGCATATCGGGAACGCGGAAATGGCCTTCGGGGCCGGGCAATAAATCGATGATGCGGAACTGCGGGGGACCCGACCGCATGGGTTGATGGATATCACAGACCGATGCCTCCACGGTCGGCATCGGAACATGGGGACAACTTTAGGTTGTTTTTATGGGTACGATCAGCGGATGCGGTAACAACCTTTATCAAAAACTGAGTGGTTTATGTGGTAACAGACCGACTTTTAATGGAATAAATGAAGTAAGAAGCACAGCTACAGAAATAATAAATTATTAAGTAGGGGCTGGCCAGTTAATGGCACGCTCCCTACTTAATCTAACAGGTTTTTAGCCACTCAGCTTGCACGCGTTTCGAATCCATCCAATACCGTTCCAAACCATCCCCAATGATCATAGACTGCCCAGCTCTTACCTTTCGAGTAATAATTGTCGCGCGCACTCACGTAAGAATTCCACATACTCGTCGTTAAGTTTCCGGCAATCCATGATCCAACAGCACCCACAAGTGCCGATATTCCGGCCGTAAACGGTGCAGCTCCATATCCAACTATTGCTGAGGCGGTCGCTATCGAGATGGTTAGGCCAGCTGCTGCAGCTGTCGTCATAACCATCAGGTTGAGACCACTGCTGCCACTGTATTGCCCAAGTTTATCCCAGTGATCGCCAAAAATGCCTCCTGTGATATATTCCATTTCATCACTATCTATATCAACATAACCATTTGGTAATTTGAATCCATTATGGTTATAATCCATAAAACTTGTTTCCATTTTATTTCCTCCTGTTGCTTTTTAACGCAACTAAATATAATAAGATTATAATAGATATTTATATATTGGTATATTGTTTATAGATTATGGAAAACAGAACTGACAGACAAAGTTTCATTGTATTAGCGGCTCTAGTGGGGTCTCTTTTCTCTTGGTTGTTTGTATGGTCATTTATAGGCTCCATATACGTTTTGTCTTTAATGTCCATAGCTTTGTTGACATTGGCAACGATAATGTATAGGCCACGCAACGAGGGCTGGTTTGAAAACTGGGATGGAAGACCACGCCACGCATTTACTTTTGCGTCGGCATTGGGGTTAATCGCTGGGTCAATGAATATATTGTTTTATGACGGTCGAAGTTTTTCTTCATTGTTGTGTGGCATCATTGCTTTTGTGGTGGGCATAGCTACTCTCATAATGTGCATATATGCAAACAATAACTACAGGGTACAAATAGTTAAAAAAAATATCCAATAAATGTATACAATCATCATCAAAAGGCATATTGAAAATGGTTCACACAATAGATATAAAAAATGAAAAGTATTTAGTTACAAAGCAAGTAGTTTTCATGTCTATTGATAATGCGTTCCAGATGGGCACATCAGTAAATACGTTTGCTACAAAGCTAAAAGCATATAGACTATCAGTAACGGGGCCACCCATTATTCGAGGAAGGGTCGATTTCAATGGGGGCGAAGTTCTTATAAAAAAAGACATAATGTTACAATTTGTAGGTAATCCCGTGACTCTTCCAAAGGAGTTCGAATGGAAAGAACATTTAAAGATAGGTCCATGCGTTTATGCACGGTTCCGAGGGAGAGAAGAAAATCTCATTTTTGCCTCTCAGAAAATATCTGTTTATGCATATGAGAATGAGATCGAACTGAAAAAAGAAAGCTATACTGTATATGTTGAAAAAACTAATGTCGCAGTAACAATTGATATTTTCATACCACACGAGGATTGACTCATGGTGATTAAACGTATTCAACACCTTAATGATTTGAAAGACAGCGCATTGTTATATAATAAGAATCCACCAAAATTTATGACAATCATCATATTAGTGATTTTTATTGCTTTGATTATAACTGTTGTAATAGCAGATAATAAACAGAAATCAGAATCCATTCAGAGCATAGGGATTGTTCAATCAGAAAGCAAACAATATGTTATGTCTCCATTTGGTGGAGAGATAGACGAAATCTGTGTTGAAGAAGGTGTGGCGGTCGAGAAAGGCGACATACTAATTATTATTGGTGCAACCGATGAAAAAGCCCAACTGGAACTTTATAAAAATCTTTCGAACTATTACTTTGACATCTTGAAAGGATATTATAAAATGTATGATGCCGTCGATAACTACAACATTAATAATGATGCAGGAGCTGACCTTTACAATAAAAACCCTTTTGATGCAAATTCAGAAAAAATAATGTACATTTCATATCAGAATTTTTTACGTCAAATGGCTGAAGTTACAGATGACGATAATCACTCATTGATGGAGAACAGACAATTGTATTTAGATCAATCATTAATGAGTTGTAATCAAATGATAATGCAATATGAACCAACATATAAACAGACTCTTTATCAGAAAGAATATTATCAGGCCATTATTGATAAGCACACCATTACGGCAGAGACAGATGGCACGGTTCATTTTGAAACAACTCTTGGTACGAGGATGGTAGTATCTGTCGGTACCGTATTGTTTTCTATTTCAAACATGGCTGAAGATAATAGTGCGCTCATAAAGCTCCAAATTCCTGCCGCATATCGCCCACATATATCCATAGGCTATAAAACTCAAATCGAAGTGGCTGGCTATCCAAGTGAAGCATATGGGAAGTTAAACGGCAGAATTACAGAGATATCAAGTGACAGCAATGTAGATTCAAATGGTAACGTGTGGTTCACAGCTTACGTGATTGTAGACGATACAATCATGATTGGAAGGGCAGGAGCTGTCAAAGTTGTCAATGGCATGATGGTTTCAGCCACCATTATTTATGAAAATTCTACTTGGTTGGAGTGGATTCTAAAAGGATTAGGACTATAATGAGAAAGAACATAATCGTTAAACAACACGACTCAACAGATTGTGGTGCTGCAGCACTTGCGATGATATGTTTATATTATGGCAAAGAGGTCACTATTACTGGCCTCAGAGATGCGTGCGGCACGGACATTCTTGGAACAAATGTTGAGGGATTGTGTACAGGGGCAAAGAAACTTGGATTAGACACCAAGCCAATACGCATATCAGATGATGAATTTATAAAAGGAGAATTCACATTGCCAGCAATTTGTCATGTTGTAACGAAGAGTGGTTTCCATCACTATGTCGTACTAACAAAAATAAGCGCTGAGGGTGTGGTTGTTTTAGATCCAGCTCTTGGAAAACGTAAACTCTCACATGAGGAGTTCTCAAAAGAGTTTGACAATATTGTTATTCTAATAAAACCCTCATCTGATTTCAAAGCTTCAAAAGTCGATAAAAAGTCTTTATTTTATAGGCTTATGAGTCTTGTTTTGAATCAAAAATGGTTATTTATTACAACAATAATTGCTGGATTCCTCATCACGGTGTTGGGAATTGTGTCTTCCTTTTTTAATAAGTTTCTTATAGATGAGATACTGCCATTCGGCCTTAAGGATCAACTACTAACTTTGGTGCTAATTTTTATTATAGTTGCTTTAACGAATATTGCATTGGGTGCAATAAGACAACACGTTGTTCTTCACTTGTCACAGAAGATCAGCATACCGCTTATGCTGGGATACTATACACACGTACTGAACCTCCCAATGAAGTTCTTTGGAACAAGGAAAACAGGAGACATCATCACAAGATTCCAAGATGCCGGGACTGTTGTTTCTGTGGTATCTGGAATAATACTGACACTAATACTTGACGTGCTATTTGCAATTGTAACGGGAGTTGTTCTTTATATGATCAATCCATCCTTGTTTGGAGTAATAGTTGTTTTTACTTTGGTCAGTGTGGTTTTAGTGTACATATTCAGGCAACCTTACAAGAAAATCAACCGTGAACAAATGGAAGCCGCCGCATCGTTAAACTCTACAACAATAGAATCGCTAAGGGGGATTGAAACAGTAAAGGGAAATGCTGCCGAAGAAGAAACGATGGAGAAAATTGAAAATCGATTTGTAAGAACATTGCGCATAGCCTACAGAGCGAATGTACTCTCAAATTATCAAGGTATTGTATCCTCGTCGATTTCAATGATCGGTGGCTTGTTGATAATGTGGCTTGGTGCAATGTATGTAATAAGTGGAGATATCACACTTGGAACCCTTATGGCATTTTCATCACTAACTGGATTCTTCATGGGCCCAATAGGTAGGCTAGTCAATGTCCAATTTCAAATTCAAGAAGCTGATATCGCTCTCAGGAGGCTCAGTGAAATACTTGATGTAGAAGAAGAGTGTGAAACACATAAAGGAAAAAGTATTCCCGAAACTTTCTTTGGAAACATCTCCATTGAGAATCTGAGTTTCAGATATGGGTTCAGAAAACCCATTTTGTCTGATGTTTCGATAGAAATAAAAGGTGGCGAAAAAGTAGCTCTCGTGGGGGAGAGTGGTTGTGGAAAGACAACAATTTGTAAAGTCATCATGGGACTCTGGGTTCCTGAAAGCGGAAAGGTGAATATTGCCGGATACGACCTTGAAGAACTTGACATACAATCATATAGAAAAAGAGTGGCATACGTCCGACAAGAAGTTGAATTGTTCAGCGGAACAATAACAGATAACATTCGAGTTTCACTTCCAACAGCCACCGACGATGACATTCGAAGGGCGTGTGAAATGGCAGGTTGTTCAGATTTCATCAGCAGGCTACCTTCAAGATATGAAACTTATCTAGAAGAGGCGGGAGCAAACCTTTCCGGTGGTGAAAGGCAACGCATAGGGTTGGCAAGAGCGTTTGTGAAGAAACCGGAGTTACTGATCCTGGATGAAGCCACCAGTAATCTCGATTTCTTATCTGAAGCAAAAGTTTACGACACGTTATTCAATAAGCTGAAGTGCACCACTATCATCGTTGCGCACAGACTATCTACAATAAGAAGATGTGATAAAATTTTCATGATGGCCAATGGGAAGGTTGCAGAGGCTGGAACTCACGATGAGCTTATTGAAAAGCATGGGTTATACTGGAAGATGTGGAATAGCCAGATAGGGAATGATGTTTCTTCAACAAAAGAAGACAAGCTGAAGAATCAATCGAAAGAAGACGCCATGTATGAAAATGATGATGATTTCATTTCATATGTGTGATGAGAGTGATCAAGGTTTCTGCCTACTGCTAACAGGAAATCACATCAGCATCCCCGAACTTGACATTTCCAGACCAACCCCGAAGTTGTGACTATGCATCTAAACCTGGCCTTGGCGTGTCTTGTTTCCTCCTTACGCCCGGCCAGCACTTCTCCCAGAACGCGTTTTATCATTGAATTCACGGTTTCGGCGATAGCCCTGATGCCGTACGTTGATTTGAGTTCCGTTCCTTCCGTCAGCTCCCTCTTCATCCTGTTCCTGTTGACCCCTCTTGTTCTCGTTCCGTTCCTGAACGTCCTTGCGGGTATGACGGCCTCGGCATCCAGATACTTCCTGACCATCTTGTGGACGTACTCGGCATCGTATCCCTTGTCTGCAACCAACGCCTCGATCCGGAACTCCGCATCGGCGAGTTTTGTCAGAAGGGCCCCATTCTTTTCACGTCGGCGGTCCTTGAGTCGGCGCGGTGTCCGCGGTCAATATCGCTTTCGTATGAACGCATACGGCCAGCGTCAGCTTCGTATACCCTCTGACGACCGCTTCCTCAATGCCGAAGTACTTCAGCTGGAGGATATAATGTTTGGATGCATGCGAAGTCGGCATCCCCGTCGCATCCGCCGCAACGATGACGTCATCGTTGCCGACGATCATCATGCTCTGGGTCGCCAGGATGCGGCCCAATACTCCGGGGTTCAAACGCCCCCTGAATTTGCGGAGGGTCGTCTCTTCGGGAATATCCGATATCCCCGTCGCTTCCGTGACGGTGACAAGCGACGGAAGTATCATAGAGAACTCGGCAAAGGATTTCCCGAGATATTCTTTCACCGCCAATAAGGCCACCTTCGCATGGTCTGAATATGTTCTCTTGCTCTTCTTCGACGAATATTCCAGATATCCCATACCTGAAAGTATCAAGAATGTTGTCCTCACTATACCGGCTAACCTGTCGGCTCTCCGAGCCGTTCCTCTGCATCCCACACTAATCCCATCCTTGGGATGGCCATTCTCTGATCGGATCAGCCATCCCGTGGGAGTGAAATGGTCTTGCCAGCGATAAAAATATAATGCCAAAACAATTCAAGATCGGTCAACAGTATAATTTCCTGAAAGCCTTGACCTACATTTCTTTTATATACAGGCAACACATCGCCAACCCCATGGTAAAGGATAAGATATGTTCCTCCTGTGGAAAGAGGCTTATCGGTCACGGGAACACCACATTCAAATGCCCGAAATGCGGGAACACCGACATCGGAAGATGTGACCAGTGCCGCGACCAGAGCGTATCGTACGAATGTAAAAAATGCGGTTTCATAGGACCTTGAGGTGTGATCATGGGACAGATCGTAGCAGCATATGACCTGATGCCCGAGAGCACGGAAGTGAATCTTGAGGCAGTGGTAAAGAAGATCCGCGGCATAGTCCCGAAGGGAGTGCAGGTCCTTGATCATAAGATCCTGCCCGTCGCATTCGGACTGAAGAAGATCAACATAGGATTCTCGATCAACGATGAGAACGAGACCGCCGGCAGCGACCTCGAGAATGCTCTTTCTTCACTGCCCGGAATAGAGAACATAGAATGCGTATCCAGTACGCTTCTCTGAAAAAAATTCTCAGCCGGCTCCTGCCGGCATAACTCGCTTTTCAGCGAGAATAATTAAAAAAAGAGAAGGTTTCCCTTCTTGTTTATTTCTTACTGCGCTTTTTGGGGGCGGGTGCGGGTGCGCCTGCTGAGTTGAAGGCCAGTTCCGCATCTGCGATGAAGCCTTCCTTCATCAGCTTGTCAGTCATCTCTCTGGATCTCCTGATCATGAAGTCGGCCCTCTCAAAGAGTTCCTGCCTGCTCAGTTTGAGTCTGGCGACACCCTGCTGCTGCGCCTTGAGAGCAACCGCCACCGCTTCCCTCGGGAAGGGCTCGATCTCGCTCATCTTGGGTATGATGTACTCCTCGTGTATTCCCTTCTCTTCGGCGCACTTAGCCAGCTCTTCAGCTGCTGCGATGCACATCTCGTCCGTGATGGTCTTTGCCCTTACGTCGAGGGTACCACGGAATATCGCCGGGAATCCCATTGAGTTGTTGACCTGGTTCGGGAAGTCCGAACGTCCGGTAGCGAATATCTTCACACCATACTCTTTAGCTTCCCAGGGCCACATCTCGGGGATCGGGTTCGCCGTTGCGAACACTACCGGATCGTCGGCCATGCCTTTGATCCACTCTGCGGGTATCGTTCCGGGGCCTGGAGCCGACGCCGCAACGACTATGTCGGCGCCCTTCATCGCCTCTTTTATGCCTCCGGTCTTTCCTGCGCCGTTGGTCTTCTCGCATATCTCCCATTTTTGCTTGAACTTTCCGTTAGCTGCATCTTTGCGGATATCGTCTCTTGAAAGATTCAGTATTCCCTTTGAGTCGCACATAGAGAGTTTTTTCGGGTTGAACCCTGTCGCAAGCAGGAGCCTCGATATCGCAATGGCTGCCGCTCCCGCACCGACAACGCACAGGTTGGACTCGTTGAATTTCTTCCCCACGAGTTTCATTGCGTTTATGGCGGCGGCGACCGTAACGCATGCAGTTCCCTGCTGGTCGTCGTGCCATACCGGGATCTTACAGTCCCTTCTGAGCTCGTCAAGAATATCGAAACATTTCGGGTTAGAGATATCCTCAAGGTTTATACCTCCGAAGGACGGGGCTATCAGCCTTACTGTGTCAATGATCTTTTGCGGGTCTTTGGTGTCAAGACATATCGGCACGCTGTCCACGCCGCCGAGATACTTGAAAAGCATTGATTTTCCTTCCATGACTGGCATTGCGGCCTCCGGCCCTATGTCGCCCAGTCCTAAAACACGCGTTCCGTCCGAAACTACTGCAACAGTGTTCCATTTGCATGTGTGCTCGTACACCAGGTCGGGTTCCTTTGCGATGGCCTTACACGGCTCTGCTACACCTGGAGAATACCAGATCGCAAAGTCATTGAAGGATCTCACGCACGCTTTCGATGTTATCTCGATCTTTCCCCCATAGTACTTGTGTAGGATCATTGCGTCCTGCCCGGGCTTCTTCGCCTTCTCAAGACGCTCTTCTACCGTTATTTCTTCGTCGTTACTCATGCATTTCTCTCCTTTTTTCTACGAGAATCGTAATATGCCTTCGATTTGCAGACAAATTGCCGACACCTGATTACGCTAATCATATATATACCTAATTTACAATCCCCCCTCCTACATGACAAAGGACATCAGGATCACATTGGTAGACGGGTACATAGACGACCCCGCCGCGTTAGGTGTCCCTCCGTACATATCCCCTATGATAAGGGCCATTGCCGGAGCGTCTGTGGATGCGGGTGCAACGGTCGAATATGTTTCGATAGATATGATAAGGAATGGGCGGAAGATCCCCGGCGCAGACGTGAGCGTTGTGCTCTCGGGGAACACTGTGCCAGGCAAGTATATTCGATCCATGCCGATGTCAACGAAAGAACTGATCTCCATAACGCCGAAGCTCAAAGGCTGGAAGCTCATCGGCGGTTCCGCCGCATCTTCTCCTGCGGCCGAAGGTTTTGATTTTTCGATCAAAACGGATCTTGCAGCCTCTCTGTATGACGGCATTATCGGCAAGGAGGTCGGTGAAAGATATCGTACGCTTGACGAATGGAACAGGTGGATGGTCCTCGGCGCAGATTTAGTGAGCCAGCATCAGGATTTTCCGCATCCTTTGGTTGCGGAGATAGAAACGTACAGAGGCTGCCACAGATACAAAAACGGCGGGTGCTCATACTGCATCGAGCCGTTGAAAGGAAAGCCGCTCATGCGCTCCCCCAAGGATATTATCGCAGAAGCAGAGAGACTTGTGTCCGTCGGTGTGAGGAACGTAAGGATCGGGGGGCAGACCTGCATCATATCTTACGGGTCGACGGATGATTCGGATATTCCGACCCCGAACCCACACGCGATACAAGAACTGTTCACCGCTTTGAATGCCCTTGATCTTAACGTCCTTCATGTGGATAATGCTAACCCGGCCGTCATAGCGTCGCACCCTGATGAATCACGAAAGGTCATAGGGACATTGGTAGAATGCTGCACATCAGGCAATGTACTGGCACTGGGCCTTGAATCGGCGGATCCCATAGTTTTCAGAGAGAACAACCTCAACTGCACCTCGGAACAGCTCATCGAATCAGTAAGGATCATCAACGAACTCGGCAGAGAACGCGGGCCGACCGGTCTGCCTAAACTTCTGCCCGGCATCAACATCATCTGCGGCCTCGACGGAGAGACGGCTGGCACATACGCAATGGATCTGAACCTTCTTAAAAAGATACTTGAGGAGGATCTGCTGATAAGACGTATCAACATACGCCAGGTCATGCCGCTCAGAAGGGATTTTCACACTAAGGTCGATAAGAATTCTTTCAAGAAGTTCAAGGAAGCGGTAAGGGAGGAAATCGACCGGGAAATGCTCAGAAGGGTCATACCCGAAGGTAATGTCCTCAAGGATGTTTACATGGAGATCCATGATGGGAACACAACCTTCGGAAGACAGGTCGGCACATACCCGGTGTTGGTTGGGATACCGTACAAAGTTGAGTTGGGATCGTCTCATGATGTTGTTATAATCGATTGGGGCTTCAGATCCGTTACCGGGATAACCACGCCCTTCAACATCAACACGATGCCAATGTCTGCGATAGAGGGGCTCCCGGGAATAGGTAAGAAAAGGGCTGCGAGGATAGTTGTCGGGAGGCCGTATCACTCTATGGATGAACTTGAGGAGGCGATCGGCGATCCTATCGTTTCAGAGAGCCTCGGAAGAGTAATAGAGATCTCTTTTAAATATACTTGCTAAGTCATATATTAAGAAAAAAATTACCTATAGCCAGCGTTTGAAAAATGACTATAACGCTAAGTCAGGGGCCATACATGATCCAGAGGTTCCTTCCTCTCTTAATTTTGAAGTTGTGATTTCTTCTTTGTCCATATGACCCAGCTCCCTACCCCCACCAGAACCAACAGAGTTGCTGTACCTATGACCCACCAGACAACAAAATTGCTGTTGTCACTGACTCTGTTTGCATCATCACCGGGGATGTGGAAATACAGATCTATGTGCAGAGGAACGCTGTCATCCTTGAAGGTCAACGATGGGGTCGCCTCTATGTTTGGGGTCTCCCATTTAGAGAATTCAAAGCCGTCGGCCGCAACGGCTCTGACAGTGATATCCGACCCCTCCGGAATCGCTACCGCTCCTCTGAACCTAACGAAGTCACCGCCGTTCACGCTGTATTCTGCATATCCGTTCCCTCCTGCGATGTCTATCCTTAAAGTGACCTCGCTTATTGAAACGGCTATTGTCTTCACCTCAATTGTGTGATTGGAGACAACATTGGTGAAGGTATATGATCCGCTGTCGATCTCCGCTTGTGAAAGGGAATACACACCGTCTATCAACACTTCGGATATCATAAAGCCGTCGATCGCTGTAAAAAAGACCGTTTGATTATCGCCCCCTATGGCCGATATCCTTCCGCTCGGAGTTATGATCGATCCGTTGCCGGGGAGTATGGTGGTATAGTAGGTATTCGGTTCGGCCAACGGACTCTTTTGTTCGAATACTGCCGTGATCGTATCACTGCCCGTAATAGTATATGTGACGGGGGTTTGATTATCTATCTTCCCGCCGATCCTGGCAAAACTGACAAAGTTCCATCCTGATATCTCTGTTGCGGTGAATTTTACCGCTGTTGTTCCGAACGGTACTGATAGGACCCACGAACCCGGGCCAGTGAACGTCGATGTCCCGGCTTCGACCTTTCCTGTTCCGACAATGGTCAGAGAATAAGTTAATGGAACAGCATAGACCGCAGTTATTAGTGTGTCACCGTTTACCGGCACAAATAACGATACTTCTCCGCTCGGCATATCGTATGTGAAATCGTTATCTGCTGCAAGCGGCGCTTTGCCCATGGTCAACTCGACGCTTGTGGGCAAGTCTGTGCCGGGTGCTGTCATAAGCGTCATCGGATACGGAGGGATCGCACTGTAGACCAATTTGTCCGGGTCGACTGTCGCGACGGCGGGGTCACCCTCCGGGACGAACCCCGTGTCTACAGTTAATTCGTTTCCGTCTGCGGTTACCGTTGCGAGCACGTACAATACATTGGGGTCTGATTCCACCGCCCCGCCGAGTCCCGGCGGTGTAACTACCGCCCGGTACATCGTCCCGCTGTCTGTGTCGATCATCGGAGACAGGGAATATCTTGGGCCGTTAGCGCCGGGTATGTCCGTCCAGATTATTGCCGACCCGCCCGCAGGCAGAGTTGCAACTTGCCATTGATAGTGGACCGTCTGCCCCGTAGCCGGAGCCGACGTCGGTGAGACCATGAATGCCGCCGCGCCGTCCAAAAGCTGATACTGAGCATATTGCGGGTCTGCTTGGCCATAGTAGTTCCGGTCAATGGATATGTTCATTCCGGCGTTGAACGGATTAGGATCAAGAGAAACAGACTGAACAAAGGCCTGCAATATAGGATATCCTTCGTTGGTACCGCCAATTATGGTCCATATGCCCATGAAATCCCACCCGGGGCCCGCTCCGAGCATCCCGGTGAAATATGTTGAGTTGGAGTTGCCTGCGTTCGCATCATCCAACGACGGCGTCATAAGTGCCGACGCTGCCGTCTTCACACCGGAATGCTGTTCCGCCGGCACTGTACCGGCGGTCTCGTAGACAATATTGCCGTCTCCGTTGCCGGATATTGCGTCGGCGGCCAAGCCGCCATTTTTGAACAGTTGTTTTTCAAGATAGTAGCAAAGTCTGACGTATATCTGACTTCCCGCTTCGCCGATCAATCCTCCGACATCCAGAGGATTGGAACCGTTTGCACTTACTTTGCCTTTATTGTAACATTTGAACAGTGTGAGAGCAGAAGAGCCTGTGGCGCCGCCGACTATGCCTCCCACGTCACGGAAGTTCGGTCCGGCTGTCATGGTGACATCTATTCCGCCTGCGTTATAGCAGTTCACTACCTCCGCGGACGCTACATCAACTTCTCCTATGATCCCTCCGGCAAATACGTTAAATGCAGACAAAGCATTGATCTCGCCGTCGTTGTAACACTCCTGAACAGACACCAATCTGGCACTATCGCCTGTTGTCTCACCTATGATGCCGCCTATCTGGGTAGATCCGACGCTCCCGCTCGTTGTGAACATCGCTTTCAGTGAACCATCGTTATAACATTTGGTGATATTGTATGATGACCCTGCCGGGGCCGGAGAGCCGGTCGTGTTGTAGAACCCCACTATGCCGCCGACGCGCGCATCGTAGCCGTTGCATTCTCCGTTGATCTCGCCTTGGCTTGAGTTGTAGGAGTTGGTAATTAAGAGTGTGGCTACTCCCGGATTTACCTGACCGGCAATGCCTCCGACAGAAATTGGGACATTGGTCGGATAAACATTCGAAAGTGCGCTTACCGGACCGGCGTTGTGGCAGCCGTCTATAGTTGTGTAATTGGATCTGCCGATTATGCCTCCGGCATTGACATTGTTACCGACTGCTGTCAACGCCGCTATCCTGCCGATGTTCCAAGACCTTAGGATCGATGATGAGTTTGTTGTTGAACCGAAAGTGTCGTCCGCACCCGCAATACCTCCTGCGTGTGCCATGTTGGCGTCGTTAAAAACAATCGCCGTCGCATATACCGTACGGGAATTGTAACAGTCTGTTATGTTTGTATTGTTTGTTGCCTGGCCAACTACGCCTCCCGCATATGCCAGTGTTGGAGACATTGCAGCCGAATATCCCGACCCGCTCCTGTCAAGTGTGATGCCCAGATCCTGTATCGTTGCACCATCGGTTTGAGCAAAGAGGCCGGAATAGGCCGCTCCGGCGTCGTTATAAGCTGCCGTCTTCAATCCATATATAGCATATCCGTTTCCATCGAACTTTCCTGTGAATGGCGATGCTGTACCGACCGGAGTGAAATTACCATTGCTGTCGAAGGTTGCATTCAGAGGTGTGCTTGCGTCGAAGAATGTCGACCACGCAAAATTGCCATCGGAGGTTGTGCCTCCGAGCATAAGATCATATGTACAAGGAATGACGTCTTTGATCGCTACTGTGCCTCCAGCTGCGCTGCTGCTCATTCCGGTGTCGATGATCGCATACAATGAAGTTACGGTCACGGCCGCATCGGTTGATGAAACTGTCACGGTCAGAACATTGCCTGACAGTGCCGCCTCGACAGACATCGGCACACCGCCGTTCAGATCTTCAGTGATGAATATGTCGTTTGTCAGACAGTAAGACGCGTCTATACTCCACGTGAATCCGCCGTAAACATCCCCTGTACCTACTCTTGCAAGGTCCCATTGAGTGCTTACGGGTATGTTGTCAGTTCCTGCACCGCTCATACTGTTTTGTCCGACTAACCCGACGGGTATGATCGTCACAGCCACCAAGACCACTATTGTTAACAACAGCGCCGATCTGAAACTCCCCATAACGTTTGCCCCACTGTATTAGTTCCCACGTATTATATAATATATAAAATCTATTTTATTATATGTAACTATTGTAGGAGATTAAGCTGAAGAATTATGCACAAGTAGACTTTTTTTCTCGGCATGCCCGGATCTTTACACAAATTGGCCACCATACCAAGAGAACTTCTTATTGCAGAATCGTAGGATTGCCGACTCGCATCGGATGGTCTCATTTTTTAAGTTTGTCTGGGTATTGAAAAATGACAATAATGGGTTTGTTAAAGGTGTTTATTGCCTGTTCTCCACAGTTTAGAAGTTACTGTTTCTCCTCCTCTTCTTCCTTCTTCCTTCTCTTGGCGGCTACTGCGAACCACCAGATCAGGAGGGCGATGATTATCAGCAATACTATTGCAATGAGGATCCAGAGCAGAAGCGAGAGATCGAGACCGACCCTGCTGGTATCAGAATCCGGAGCGAAGTGCAACTTCAGGCTTATGGATGAGGACGCATTGTCGAATGACAGCGCAGGTATCCTTGCCACTGATGACGGCTCCCAACTGTCGAAGTGGTATCCGCCTTCTGCTACTGCCCTCACATTCACATCCGAGCCGGCACTGAATGTGACCGGGATAGTGTATTTTGCGAATGCGGAACCGTCAATGCTGTACTCGGCCACTCCGCGATCCTTCTCCACGACGTCAATAGTCAGCGTGACGCTGTTATTCAGTGCCACTGCAGATATCACATCGATGGTGTGATTCATATTCACACTGTAGAATGTGTATGAACCGCTTGAGACCTGCGCTTGGTCGATGGGCCTTCCGTCTACTATGACGGAGGTTATTGTGTATCCTTCGTTTGCATAGAAGCGGAACGTCTTATCGATGCCGCCGGGTACCTCCACCTTGCCGCTCGGCGAGATGTTCGAGTTACCGTCAGCTGTCGCTGTGATATAGTACACCTTAACATTGATCTCGAAATACGCAGTGAATGTCTTGTTCGCAGATTGCGGACCGATATTCCTTGTTGCATTCTTGGAGCCATCCTCCCATGACATGAAGGAGTATTCTCCGGTCCTTGTCGTGTTTACGGTGAAGCTGTCGGTCTTGTTCACAAGGAACGGACTGGAATACGGCATCACTGTTGTCATTCCCGGCAGGGACCATGTGAACGTTCCCGCACCGGCCGGACTTGCCACCAGAGTTATCTCAGCTATCTTTGTCGGATCCGTGGACAGGAAATATGCAGTCAATGTGACATTGCTTGACATCGTCACCGTCCTCGGGTTGTCGGTCTTGGCGTCGTTCCACCACCTGAATGTGTAGTCTGGATCAGTAGGTATCTGGATCTGCACGACCGTGTTCGGGTTGAGCTTCACAGGCCCGGTGTAGTTCATCCAGCTCGCTCCGCCATCGACGGAGTACTGGAATGAACCCGCTCCAACAGGATATGAATTCAGGGTCAATGTATATGCGTTTGGCGCCAGGAAGTAGGCAGTGAACGTTACATTCGCCGCCTGCGGTCCGACATGCCTTGTTGTGCTCGTCGAAGCATCCTCCCAGTACTGGAAGGTATATCCGGTCTTGGCTGTAGTTATCACGGTCAGATCGTCGACCTTGTTCACCTTGAATGGTGCCGAGTAGGTCTGATTAACGGTCATTCCCGGCAGGGACCATGTGAATGTTCCTGCGCCGGCCGGATCCGTTGTCAGAGTTACGGTCACTGTGTCGCTTCCGAGGAAGTAGGCAATGAACGTTACATTCGTCGCCTGCGGTCCGACATGCCTTGTTGCGCTCAACGAAGCATCCTCCCAGAACCTGAAGGTGTATCCTGTCGCTTGGGCAGTTATCACAGTCAGATCGTCGGTCTTGTTCACAAGGAACGGTGCCGAGTATGTCTGAGCTACAGTCATTCCGGGCAGAGACCATGTGAATGTTCCTGCGCCGGTCGGGCTTGCCGTCAGAGTTATCTCAGATATCTTTGTCGGATCCGTTGACAGGAAGTATGCTGTCAACGTAGTGTTCGCAGACATTGTGACTGTCTTCGGATTGTCGGTCGTGCTGTCATTCCAGAACCTGAACACATAGTCTGCTGCAGGGGTGGTCTGAACCTCTACAACCGAACCGGTGTTGAAAGACACTGTTCCGGTGTAACTGATCCAAGCTGTTGTACCAGCGAGTCTGTACTCAAATGTGCCTCCTTCTCCGGGATACGAATTCAGTGTAAGTGTCACCGTTCCACTGTTGGACAGATAGTACGCCGTATATGTCGTAGCACCGGTCACAGTATTGGCGGTTATCGTGCGCGGGTTGTCTGTCGAGGTGTTGTCCATCCAATACTTGAATGTATATCCGCTGACAGACGGTGCAGTCATTGCAAAGTCTGCCGCCTTGAGTATTGCAAACACTCTTCCATTCCCGGTCGCAGGCAATACGCTTAGCAAGGCCTTACTGTTCTGGTTGACAATGAAGACGGGGTTCAACGTGTCAGGTGATGCGTTGATCGTTACCAGTGCCTGCGTCAACGGGTCATAGTAAATCGCGGTCAATGTAGTTCCTGGAGCACTTACTTGTGCTACAAGGTCGGCGACGCCCATTATCTTTCCTTCCCATCCGAGCAGTGTGTAGACAACGCTCGTTGATGATGTGGCTGAGGTCGGTGCGGTCGCTGTGAAGTCCTTGTTCATTTCAACGGCGAAGTCCCTTCCGCTTACCTGGTTGAGGGTGAAGGGTATCGAGGCCGAGTCCTGCGTCACTGTGAACGCCGGGGACAGCGAGCTCGGATCCGCCTTCAGCGTGACCAGCGCATGCGTTGCCGTGTTGTAGTATAACGCAACGTGGGTCACCGTCGGCTGTGTGGTACCGGGCATTGCCGCGATAGCTACCGACGACGTTCCGCCTTCCCATCCCTGCAGCGCATATCCCGTGACCATCGGTGCCAACAGGGCATACGGCGAGTTCATCGGTACAACGAACTGCCTGCCTCCGCCGGCAACCTTCACTGACGGAAGATCCGTGCCTGCGACGCTCAGCGTAAAGTCCGGGTCTATGGCCGTGATGTTTGCCTTGAGGGTTATCAAGGAGTATGTCGAGTTGTAGTAGATCGCGGTGTACGTTGTTGCCGTTGCGACCTGCTTGGTTATCGACGTTGTTCCGGACAATTCTCCAGCCCACCCGAGCAAGGTGTATCCGCTCAATGGGGAAGCCGTTGCCGTGAAGTCGGTGTTCTTCAGGACTGCGAAGTCCCTTCCGCCTGCTGTGTTTATGGTGTAGAGCACAGGGTTGCTGTTCTGGCTCAGTGTGAGCTCCGGAGATATGCCGGCGATGTTCGCCTGCAGAGTAACGATCACGGTCGTTGTCGCGTTGTAGTACAGGGCTGTGAACGTCTTTGCCGCTGCGACCTGTGTGGTCATAGCCGCAACGCCTGATGCTCCTCCCGCCCATCCCTGGAAGACGTATCCGCTCGCAGGGGGTGCGGTGATCGTGAAGTCCACGTTCTTGGTGACGGCGAAGTCCATTCCGCCAGCCGGGTTAACGGTGTACGGAACGTTGCCGCTCTGGCTCAGCGTGAACAACGGGTTGATCGTTGACGGGCTTGATACAAGCGTGACGATTACCTTTGCGCTCGCGTCGTAGTAGAGTGCGGTGAACGTCGTTGCCGTCGATACCTGCTTTGTCAGTGTTGCCGTTCCCGACGGTTCTCCGGACCAACCCTGTAATGTGTACACAGGAGATGTTCCGGATGTCGTCGGCGCGGTCGCCGTGAAGTCTACGCCCTTTGTGACGGCGAAGTCCATTCCGCCCGCCGGGTTAACGGTGTACGGAACGTTGCCGCCCTGGCTCAGTGTGAACGCGGGGTTTGCCGCGGTCGGGCTTGATACAAGCGTGACCAGGACCTGTGCGTTCGCATCGTAGTACAGGGCTGTGAACGTCTTTGCCGCTGCGACCTGTGTGGTCAGCGTTGCCGTTCCTGAAGGCATTCCGGACCATCCCTGCAAGGTGTAGATTCCGGATGACATCGGTGCTGTTGCCGTGAAGTTAGTATTCTTGGTGACGGCGAAGTCCATTCCGCCCGCCGGGTTAACGGTGTACGGTACGGAGTTCGAGGCCTGCGTCATTGTGAACGCGGGGTTTGCCGCGGTCGGGCTTGATACAAGCGTTACGATTACCTTTGCGCTCGCGTCGTAGTAGAGTGCGGTGTATGTCGTGTTGCCTATTATCAGTCCCTTCTCCACTGTGGCGACTCCAGACGCCTCTCCGGACCAACCCTGTAACGTGTACACAGGAGATGTTCCGGCCGTCGTCGGCGCGGTGATCTCGAACTTCATCGTCGGGTCGACAGAGAATCTCCATTCTCCGGTAGAGAAGTCACCTGCTACAGGCGATCCTCCCTGCGTGAGGGTGAACGCCGGAGATAATCCGGTGATGTTGGATACCAACGTAACGAATACGTATCCATCCAACTTGTACTGTGCCACATATGTTGTGGGTCCTGCGACTCCGGCCGTTATGGTCTCGGTCAGGTTCGTTCCGACCTCTGTTCCGCCCTTTGTCCAGTTGACGAAGGTGTATGCTCCTTCCGTCTGCGTGGCGGTGATCGAGAAACTTGCTCCCTTTGCCACGATGAAGTCCCTTCCGCTTCCGTTCGTTGTGTACGGAACGTTGCCGCCCTGGTTCAGTGTGAACGCCGGAGTGATTGCTGTCGGGTCCGGCATAAGCGTTACTATCGCCTGCGTCAGCGGGTCGTAATAGAGTGCGGTGTACTTTGTCGCGGCGGCGACCGTCTTGGTCAGGTTCACTGCGCCCGACGCCTCTCCGGACCATCCCTGGAATGTGTACACAGGAGATGTTCCGGATGTCGTCGGCGCTGTCGCGGTGAATGCTACGTTCTTTGTGACGGCGAAGTCCTTTCCGCCCGCCGGGTTAACGGTGTACGGAACGTTGCCGCCCTGGTTCAGTGTGAACGCGGGGTTTGCCGCGGTCGGGCTTGATACAAGCGTGACGATTACCTTTGCGCTCGCGTCGTAGTAGAGTGCGGTGAACGTCGTTGCCGTCGATACCTGCTTTGTCAGTGTTGCCGTTCCCGACGGTTCTCCGGACCAACCCTGTAATGTGTACACAGGAGATGTTCCGGATGTCGTCGGCGCGGTCGCCGTGAAGTCTACGCCCTTTGTGACGGCGAAGTCCATTCCGCCCGCCGGGGTAACGGTGAACGGTACGGAGTTCGAGGGCTGCGTCATGGTGAACGCTGGGGTGGGCCGCGGTCGGGTTCGATATTAGCGTGACCAGGACCTGTGCGTTCGCATCGTAATAGAGTGCGGTGTACTTTGTCGCGGCGGCGACCGTCTTGGTCAGGTTCACTGCGCCCGACGCCTCTCCGGACCATCCCTGGAATGTGTACACAGGAGATGTTCCGGCCGTCGTCGGCGCTGTCGCGGTGAATGATGTGTTGGCTATCACCGCGAAGTCCTTTCCGCCCGCCGGGTTGGCGGTCCATAGGATCGAATTACCGGACTGGCTCATTGTGAACGCGGGGTTGGCCGCGGTCGGGCTTGAGACCAGCGTTACCAACACCTGCTTGCTCGCGTCGTAGTAGAGTGCGGTGAACGTCGTTGCCGTCGATACCTGCTTTGTCAGTGTTGCCGTTCCCGACGGTTCTCCGGACCAACCCTGTAATGTGTACACAGGAGATGTTCCGGATGTCATCGGCGCGGTCGCCGTGAAGTCTACGCCCTTTGTGACGACGAAGTCCCTTCCGCCCGCCGGGTTAACGGTGAACGGTACGGAGTTCGAGGCCTGCGTCATGGTGAACGCGGGGTTGGCCGCGGTCGGACTTGACACCAGCGTAACTACTGCCTGCGTCAGCGGGTTGTAGTAGAGTGCGGTGTATGTCATATCGGTGGTGATAGCGGCCTTGGTCACTCTTGCCTGACCGGAGAGTTCTCCCTCCCATCCGAGCAGTGTGTATTGTACCGAGCTTTCGGTGTGTGTTGCCGGAGCTATGACATCAAATGCCATACCGGACACAACCAGGAAGCTCCATCCTCCTGTGATCTGCGTGCCGGGCACATAGTATCCGTTCTGATACAGCGTGAAGGGCGGCGATATCGAAGGCGATGCCTTCAGTATGACGGTCACAGGCGCGCCGGGGGTGTAAAGCGCCACGTATGTCGTAGGTGTTGAGACCCCTGCGCTTATTGTTTCGGTCATGTTCGGTCCGACGTTTATCCAGTTCATGAATGTCCAGCTGGGGACGTTCGGAGCTGTTATGTCGAAGCTCGTGCCCTTCAAGACGGCGAATATCCTTCCGTTCTTGGCACCTGTTATAACTGCCGACGGTACGCTCGCGCCGCTCTGCTTGAGGGTAAAGACCGGCGCCAATGCGTTCGGCTCTGCCTCCAGCGTTACCAGCGTCTGTGTCAGCGGATCGTAGTAGATCGCGGTGAAGGTCGTATCGGCGGTCACCGTTGCGGACAGGGTCGCATTCAGATATTCGTGGTCTGCCCATCCGAGGAAGTTATATCCGCTCATTGTCGGGGCATTGGCTGTGAAGGGCGTTCCCTTGGTCACTATAAAGTCCCTTCCGCCCGCAGGGTTCGTGGTGAACAATACGGGGTTAGAGGCCTGGGTCATGGTGAATGCGGGAGAGATCGTGTTCGGGTTGGCCTTCAGGGTCACTATCGCCTGTGTTGCCGTGTTGTAGTAGATCGCTGTGTACGTCTTGTTGGCGCCGCCCGTGGGGATCGTGTCGGTCAGCGTGACTGTGCCGGTAGGCATTCCGGACCATCCCAGGAAGTTGTATACCGGGGATGTTCCGGCTGTCGTCGGAGCAGTTGCTGTGAACGCCGTTCCCATGTTGACGATGAAGTCCATTCCGGCCGTCGCATTGAGTGTATAGGGCTTGTTGCCGCCCTGATCCAATGTGAACGCCGGGTTGGCCGCGGTCGGGCTTGACACCAATGTAACGATCGCCTGCGTCAACGGGTTGTAGTAGAGCGCAATATATGTTTGGTTAGAGCCGCCCATTGGGATCGTATCTGTCAACGTAGCTGTTCCGGAAGTCTTTCCTGCCCATCCCAATAAACTGTATACCGGAGATGTTCCCGCTATTGGCGGAGCGGAAGCTGTGAATGGCGTTCCCATGTTAACGATGAAATCCATTCCTCCCGTTGGGTTTACAGTGAACAGAACATTACTTCCCTGGGTCAGTGCGAATGCTGGGGCAAGCGTGCTCGGGTCGGCTTTCAGAGTTACTATTGCCTGAGTTAACTGGTTGTAGTATAACGCTGTGTACGTTTGGTTGCTGCCGCCCATTGGGATCGTGTCTGTCAGTGTAGCTGTTCCTGAGGTCTTTCCGGACCATCCCTGGAAGTTGTATACCGGGGATGTTCCGACTGTCATCGGAGCGGTCGCTGTGAACGGTGTTCCCATGTTGACTATGAATTCCCTTCCGCCAACTGTGTTCGTGATGAATGAAAGATCGCCGCCCTGGTTCAATGTGAACGCAGGGGAGATCGTGTTGGGACTGGGGTTCAGAGTTACTATCGCCTGTGTTAACGGGTTATAGTAAAGCGCAGTGTAGGTCATCGGTGTGTTGATCGTCTTTGTCAGATCCGCGCCTGCTGGCTCTCCGGACCATCCCTGCAGTGTGTATACCGGGGATGTTCCCGTCGTCATCGGAGCGGTCGCTGTGAACGATACATCCTTAGTGACCGCGAATACTCTGTTGTTACCGTCGGTAACAAAAGACAGACCGACATTGTTCTGTTTCAGAGTGAAGTCCGGGGCCAAGCTGCTTGGGCTGGCCGTCAGGGTCACAAGCGCCTGTGTGTTGATGTTATAATACAACGCAGTGAAAGATGTGTTCGCTGTCACTCCCGGTGAATCCAGTATCTCATTGTCCTTCTCCTTTCCGCTCCATCCTAGGAATGTCAGATTAAGACTGCCGAATGTCAGCGGCGCCTTGATCTGGAACGGAGTGCCGGGATCGACCTTGAAAGTGTTATCCGTTGCTGCGGGAACCCACACATCTGCGACGGTGGAGTACTTGAACCACGTCACACCCGTCGGGTCACTCAGAACGGTTATCGTGATTGCGGTTGTTGAAGAGACATATGCTGCTGTATATTTTTTGTCCTCGTTACCGGCTGGCACAGTGAACTTTGCGTCTGTGTAAACCTCAGATCCGACGGCTCCGCCGACAGTTCCGCCATACCAGTATGAGAATGTCTTGCCGGCGGGCGGTGTCTTCAGTTCGACGGTCGTTGTTTTGTCATTCGGTATATTCATCGGCAGGCCGGGGTATTGGAATACCGTTACTCCGTTGTCGTACGAGACCTCTGCCGCTCCTCCTGCCGGATCAAGCGTCAGCTGCCATGTCAGTGTGGTGGTGGAGAACGTTACCGTCTCGCTTATACCGGAATTGTCGCCCATCGGTCCAATCGTGATCGCGGGGTTCGCAGAGTTCAATCCTCCCGTCGCAGTGTTTCCTGTCCAGGAAACGAACACGTTAGGAGCTGTTGCACTGGCCGTAAGAGTCACACTGTTGTTATAGGGGACAAATATCTGTCCGGTCGCATTCAGCGTGCCCGTCGAGGTGCCGTCTTGCGATACAAAGCTTACGCTGCCTGACCCTGTTCCTGCGAACGTTACGTCCACAAGATAACCGGGGGCGAATGTAGCTACAATATTATGTGCCGCGGTTATGTTGGTTAGAGTGAACACAAAAGTGCCATCGGGATTCTTAGTATAGGGGATGTCTGTTCCGCCATCCTTCAGACTCACGAGTCCGTTCCCGTAGATGGGCGTGATCGTGAATGTCTGGCTTGTTCCGGACACTGCACTGAATGAGTAGTCGGGGGTTCCGGTCGTTGTCGTCACTTTATTGACGATCTTGTCGGAACTGTTCGGCTGGACGAATCCGCCTGTGCCTATGGTGGCATTCTGGATCGCCACATTCACATTTATTGTGTACAACGCAGAGCTTATGACGGTAAGTTTTGCGGGCGTAGATGTGTATATGATGTTCTCATATGTTGGGTTTGTAGATGTCATTATGCATCTGTACAGTTTACCGTTGTCCGTATTGCTTACATTAGCTGCTGTGTATGTGTTCGAAGTTGCTCCGGCGATCGTGTTCCAGACAGCCCCTCCGTCTGTACTTACCTGCCAGCGATAAAGAATGCTGCTACTACAGATAGCATTGACAGAGAATACCGCATTGGTACCCGATAATGCTGTCACATCGTCGGGTGCTGTCAGAATCTGTATCGTGTTATTCGGCGAATATGGCGCGGGAGTCGACGGGGGCGTTCCGGTAACACCGGTCACTACCAGCGATGCAGGTTGTGAGTACACGGTGTTGTTAGCGCTGTCCTTCACTACACATTGGAATGTGTTTCCTGTAGTGAATGTGGGTGTCGATCCTGAGAGATAATTGTAAGGCGATATCTGGAGCATATTCGTATCTGCTCCAGTGAAACCGACGCCCGAAAGATCCTTCCAACCCGAGTCCCAATATTGCCAGTTGTATGTCAAAGCGCTGCTCGTTGTCGAGATCGCTTTCACCGTGAACACGGCGTTGGACATGTTGTCTATGGTAACTGTGGCCTGCGGTTGCTGTGTGATCGCAAGGGTAGGGGTCTCTGCCTTCCACATTGCATAGAATGTTGTCGTGGATACTCCTTGGGGTATGACCGAGCCGTACATGTCGCCTGTGTTGCGCGATGCTCCGGTCTGCATGTTACCCTCTCTCCACTCGACGAAATCATTGCCTTTCATTGCACTTGTCCAGACGGTGCCGCTGAGCTCCGGGGGAGCTGACGCTACGGGAGAACCGGGCTGCTGCCCCCAAGGGTCCGCTTCCTTTGTATATCCAATTTTGAAATCAGGATATCCGGAGCCCATAATGCGGGTGATCGTCCCGAGCTGGGGGTCGCTGTAGACAAAGTTCACTCTGTCGGTGTAGTCTGCGGTAATTACCAGCCTTCCGGTTATGTCTGTGTCGAACTCAATGTTTCCATATGAAGTAGCAACCTCATTGACTCCAGTGGGGTTTACAAGCCTATTCTCAGATGCATAATATTTCCATTGGCCGTCAAGTTCGACAACATCCGTAAGACTGCCGGGAGATGCCGCGTTGTTATAGTCTATATTGTGTCTTTCAACGTAAGACAGACTCCATGGCGCAACGGCTTCTCCAAGATAGGCGTTCAATGCCCTGAAGGACTGTACGAACTTTGCACCCTCGGCAATGTGTACGGTGTCGTCTTCATATCTTAGTTTACTTCCTATCCTATACACTACGCGATAGAGTACCGGGTCTCCGGGCTGCAAGTTGCTTGTTTGAACCGCTTTATTCGTCTGTGCCGTATCGCCGGGGATACCTCCATACGCAGTGAATGTCTTCACTTCACCGTTTGATTTATATTCAAGGGATATTTCGTTTGGATCCGCCGCAGTTCCTGCAGGCAGATACAGATTGTAGTATGGATAGCTCACAGTTTGATTCTGCAGATCCATGTGTCTTCCCTGGACGTGGAAATTCACATATCTTTTCGTGAAGTCGTATTCTTCATACAGAACATCGGCTTTCCGGACGAATAAGGACTGAGGATTGTCTACATTGTCCAGATTAACTATGTACCTTACCAGAGAATGGCCCGGAGTGTCCTTGACGGCAATTCCTCCGCTCGTCAGATCCATATTGCCGGATGCTCTTATCGAGCCGCCGTTGATGATCGGTGAACTCCCAAAGTCACCGTTGGACCCGATAGGGACGGTCATCGGTGTTGTACCGCGTAATCTCTGTATGTTAATGACCCCTCCGTCAATCTGCACAGTTGACTTTGGATTGGCCTTCAGATTGCTACCCAGTGCCGCACCTGCGTTATTGGCATCTGTTCCGCTGGTAATAGAAATGATGACATTCACATTTCCGCCGGTTATGATGATGTTTGATGGTTTTGTCTCTTCGGCACCTCCTCCTATCGCAGCACCCTGCGCACGAGAAATGGTCCCTGTGGATGACCTATTTACAAGCACATATCCGCCTGATATTCTAACGTCGGCTCCTCCGCCGCCGATGCCCGAATCACTGCCTGCACCGCCGCCGATACCGGCACCTGTAAGGCAACCATATGTCGGCGAAGAGTTAGTTTGGTAGATCTTGACGGACCCGCCGCTTATCGAGATATAATTATCATGCCCGGATTTCGCACAGTACCCTGTTGCCTGTCCCGGTGCGTTGCCGGAATATTGTGCCGCTCCCGACCCTATTCCAGAACCGCTGACGGCTGCACCTTTCTGGTTGATAGTTATGTCGCCGCCTGATATCAGAATTATTCCGCTGTCGCCACCCTTTCCTGAACCGGTTCCCGCACCGCCTATCGCGGCTGTGCGCAGACCATACGTCGCATCGCCGTTTACTTGAGTTATGTTTATTGTTCCGCCTGTTATCGTCACATAGTTCCCGCTACCGGATTCATTGGATGCTCCATTGAACTGCCCCCCTCCGCCAATCGCGGGAGCAGTTAGGGATGCGCCGTTAGCTTGCTGATAAGTTGTTATCGATCCCCCGTGCATCTCAAAGTCCGCTCCTTCTCCGCCGTTATAAGAACCGTCGATTGTTCCGCCGCCGCCTATACATGAGCCGCGTATCCTGGATGCGCAACCGTTTGCCAGTCGCAATATTCCCGATTCGATTTGAATGTGCCCGGCTGAATCTCCACTGTTTGCATTGCCGGTAGTGCCATTGCCCCCGATCAGCGCTCCGATAGATGGGTCTGGACCCCCGATGCCGGAAACAGCACCTGTTGAGAAGTTATATGTTATGTTCCTGGTAATGGTCAGACTTCCCATACCCTGTCCGGTTATTATCATGTCAGATTGTATTCCGTTTGATGTTTTGACATTGCTTATAGCCGCAGAAGAGCAGTTAGTGCCCCCATAGTTAGAAATTATGTTCGACCCCAGTAACTGCATGATGATCTTCGCACCTGGTGCTATGCTCAGGGAGTTATTGGTCCCCGGAGCCCCTCCGGTGTTGCCATTTGTTATTGTAAGAGAATCTAACACAACATAAAGTCTATTGTCGTCCGGGAATGGGATGTTACCTGTTAGACCAAATGTTATGCAGTTTGTCCCGTACGCTCCCGTGAAGTAAATCACATTGCTTGCGAGAGTTGTTACGGCTCCTGTCCCTATTTTATAATTATAATTTGTTCCGTCATATGACACCATTATGTTTGCGGTCGATGATGCCAATGTTATCTTCGATGAAGCGGGTATCTCTTGCCATTGTGCATAGAATGTAACGCCGCTGTATCCGAGGAAGAACCTGTCTTCGTACGGTGTTGTAAAAGTATATCCAATCCCGCTGCCGTCGTCCTATGTGTTCCACCCTGTGAACACATAACCCGGGTTTGTCGGCAAAGGGTCGAAAAGCACTTGCGAAGCGTCTCGCCCCTGCTCAAAGACCGATCCGTTCGGAACAGCCCCCGAACCCCCATTAGCATCATAAGTCACTTCTGCCAAAGGAGATCCACTGCTTATTTGCGTATCAAATTGTATTGCGGTAAATGGTACCGCCACCATTATCAAAAACAATGCTATTATTGCTAGCGTAGAAAAACGCTCCTAAATTTCGGATCTCAACCTCATGGTCCCCTCTCCAAGCTATAATAATCTTCAATTAGTTCCCCGCTGAAAGATTACTTATGATAACATATGTGCAAGCATATATTAATATTGTGTATATTTTATATATATAATCAATCGAATTTCTACATATTAAAACAAAAGAAAAATAATTTTAATGGCTAAAAAAGGCACAGATAATGCTGCCCCCGTTCTTAGCAAAGAGACACAGAATCTGCTCACAGTTTGCAGCAACGGCAGTCCTGCGCCATGCAAACAGGATCCATGATCTTCCACTTCAATGCCCAATATTTTATTTGCTGTATGAATTCCACTAATTCTAACCCGGCGGGAGTGAGCGCATACTCACTTTTGATAGGAAATTGTGAAGAGTCCACTCTTTTTTCGATGAGTCCTTCAGATTCTAGCTCTTTTAGCCTCTCAGATAGCACTTTTGGGGTTATGTCTCTCATGGCTTCTCTGATCTCGCAGAACCTCTTCCATTCGTTATCTTCATCCTTCCATAACTCTACAAGTATCAGTACTGTCCAGCGCTTTGCAACGTATTCCATCGTTCTGGACAGAGTGCACATCTTATACATGGTTGCAAATAAATACTCTCTCTATTTATAAATTGGGTATGAACTCTAATTTTAAAGCTTTATATATTACCACTGAAAAATGGTGTTAAAAATCAAATAACACAATATTCTGAGCAAAAACAACCAAATTACCATCCGTCCTTTCAGATTAACAGCCGTTCTCCATGCCGTTAGGCCTCTTATTTTTCAGCGTTTTTAACTGCACGGATTGGACGGAACAACGCAACTTTTTGCATCAAAAAAACAGCTTTTTTTAGAAGAGCCCAGATAAATTATTTTACTTATGTATAATTATGATTATATTATGTCTATATAGAAGAAAATCATAGCGGTAAACCCTCATCCTTCCGAATATGCTTTTATCGTGCGTCCCGCAATGCATAGAAATATAATTAACATTATATAATCAAAATTATATCTACTGTTGATGTCATTCGTCGGACGCAAAGAAGAATCCCAGGAATTCGATGCTCGGTACAGATCAACCAATGCAGAACTCGTCATCCTATACGGCAGACGGCGTGTCGGAAAAACTGCGTTCCTGCAGCGATTCATGCAGGGAAAAAAGTCTTTCTTCTTCAGTGCGACCGAGTCGGAAGACAACGAACAGAGAGAAAGATTCAAACAGAAGATGTTGAATTTTGGCTTCGACGGCGAACCTTCTTTGCTCAACGATTGGGGAGGGATCTTCCGCAGTTTGATAAAGCTTAAAATGACGGGCAAGGCCTTGGTCGTTATCGATGAGTTCCAAAATCTGCTCAAAGGCAACCGGGAGATCGCTCCGATCATTCAGAAGATTTGGGACGAATTCCTTTCAAAAAAATACATCATGCTCGTGCTCTGCGAAAGCGCTGCGAATGTCATAGAGAACGAGGTCATTGAAGATAAAAAGTTCTTTCACATACATTCTGCCGCAGTAGTGAAAATGAAAGAATTGCCCTTCAAAGAAGTGATGAAGTTATTCCCGAAATATTCACTTAGCGAAAGGATTGTAGTTTACTCGGTGCTCGGCGGGGCGCCGTTCTATCTCAAACAGTTCTCCCCTTCCGTGAGCTTAGAAGAGAATCTCAAAAGGAGCATCCTTTCCCCCGGTGCGATCCTCTACAACGAAACGGAGTTCATTCTCAAACAGGACCTTCGCGAGACCGCTACATATAACACTATCCTCTCTGCTATTGCACACGGCTGCGAAAAGATGGTTGACATCTCTCAAAAAACAAAGATCATCCCGACAAAAGCAAATGTCTATCTGAAGAATCTGATAGATCTAGGCATAGTTGTCAAAGAATACAGCATATTGGGGCCGGCTGAAAAGGCCACCGGTTTACACAACGGCGCCTATAGGATCGCGGACAACTTCTTCCGTTTCTGGTACAGGTTCGTGTATCCGAACATAGACCAGATAGAATTGGGCGAAACGGAACGCCTCGCAAAGGATATCTCTGAACAAGTGAAAAATGAATATGCCTCAGCTTGCTTTGTTAGATTATGTATTGAGTACATAAGAGAACGTAACGCTGCGAACGATCTCCCTTTCGTTGCAAAGCGGGTGGGAAGGATATGGTGTAAAGAGTGCGCAGTAGATGTCGGGGCGACCGACGGGAAGACCTTGCTGATAGGCGAATGCAGGTGGTCGGACCAGCCGGTCGGCTTAGAGATACTGAGCGCAATGAGAGAAAAGGTCACAAAGACGAGAGAGCTCAGCGAAAAAGAGGACTACGTTCTGTGCCTTTTCTCCAAGTTTGGTTTCACGCAGGCACTGATCGACGAATCGAATGTGTCGAACATCAACCTCTTTGACGCCGTAAGCATGTTCGATACCACCCTATAGCGTCCATCTGGCAACGGTACTATGCAACATCAATGATGGCTCAGAGAGCTCGCCGCTGTCTGCTTTTTGAGCTGTTTCCTTTGAAATGGAAAAACAAAGAGGAGACGATATCTGAGTTCTCCGGTCAATGTCTATTCGTAACCAAAACATAAATTACAGCAGACCCTATTGCTGAACACATGGACTCCCTCCAAGCCGCAAGATATCCTTTCCTCAGGGGTTCCGCCAAATACGCCGAGGCGAACCACACGGATATCGAGTCCTTGATATCTTCGCCTTCCTACGAGAACGCCAGGAAGAGGGGGCTGGAGCGCGTGCTCGGCGCAATATCCGATCATAAAGTGGGAGATGTCTCCCTGCTTCAGGAATATGATCGATTGATGGAGGTCCTCTCCTATCCTTATGCGAGGATGATAGTGTCCTGCATCAACGACAGATTCCTCACTAAAAGGTACGCTCTTGCCGAAGCGTCAAGGATGAATGAACTCCTTTCCAACGACCATGCTTCAGAGATGATCGTTGCCGAGGACCTTGAAGTAAGGTCTACTGTCGACACGGAAGGCATGGTGCGCATGCACTTCTCCGATTACCTGAGGTTCTCCCACGTAATGAAAGCGGTGGAATGGAAACTCATAAACACCGATCTTAAGAACGGGTTCGTCCGCATAGAGCCGGATAAGTTCGACAGGCTCCTTCAGAACGCCCTTCAGGAAAGAATTGAATCCGAGCTCCCCCTGAACGTCCCGGACGCGTTCAGGAAAGCTTTGAAGAAAGACATCGACCATGTTGCCGTCATCCTGTCGGAAACGAAGATGAAACTTAGCCCGACTGGTGGCGAGGGGATGAATCCCGATTATCTCCCTCCCTGCATAAGGGCCATACTCGCAAGCGCACAGAACGGAGTGAATCTTCCCCACAGTGCCAGATTCGCTCTCGTCTCATATCTTAACGCTTTGGGATTGACATATGAACAGATAATCGCATTGTTCTCACAGTCACCAGATTTCGACGAATCAAAATCAAGCTATCAGATCAAACACATAACCGGGGAGGAGAGGGGAAGAGAAGGGTACACCCCGCCGGAATGCGCGACCATGAAGACCAACGGCATATGCTTCGATCCCGATAATTTATGCTCAAGGGTCAACCACCCTCTTTCGTACTACCGAGCTAAATCCGACTTTGCAAAAAGAGATGAAAAAGAAGAGAAAAAGTAATCTGGCTCATCAGCATTTTTGTACTTTCGGGTACTTTCGGCCACCTCCCTGGAGAGATTAAATACTATCACCGCAGTGTATTATCAATCGGCACGGAAACAGTTCAAAAAAACGGATTTGCGATAATATCATCGGTATTTTGATCGCGGCCGGAGCTGTGGGAAGCGACGCCGCCGATGAACCTGATGCGTTTCCCGGTATGAGCCCCAAAAATGGGGTAGGATGTGTAACAATGAACATTAATAAAATACCGGGGTGACGCAAATGGACGAGAGTAAGATACAATTATTTGAGAACAAGCGTGTCAGAACAGTTTGGAACGAAGAAGAACAGGAATGGTACTTTTCCATTGTTGATGTATGTGCTGTACTTACTGATCAGCCTACGCAACGCAATGCAAGCACCTATTGGGCCGTGTTGAAAAACCGCCTAAAAGAAGAGGGCGCTGATGAACTGCTTACGAATTGTAAGCAGTTGAAAATGCTCGCTGAAGATGGAAAAATGAGGTTGACCGATGTTGCCGACACCGAACAACTTTTACGTATAATCCAATCCCTCCCGTCGCCCAAAGCGGAGCCGTTCAAGCTCTGGCTGGCAGCGGTCGGAAAAGAAAGGATCGAAGAAGAGATCGATCCTGAACTCGCTTTCGAACGCGCCTTCGCAACGTATCTGAAGAAGGGTTACAGCCGCGAATGGATCTACCAGAGGCTTCTTTCCATAAAAATACGGAACGAACTGACGGATGAATGGTGTGACCGTGGAATCAGAAAAGGAAGGGAGTTTGCCATCCTGACTGATGATATCTCTAAAGCGTGGGCGGGGTTGACAACAAGAGAGTACAAAGATCTCAAGGGCCTCAAAAAAGAGAACCTGCGCGATAACATGACGAATCTTGAGCTTGTATTGAACATGCTTGCCGAATCTACAACAACTGAGATATCCAAAGAAAAAGAACCGGAGACATTCGAAGAGAACAGAGAGGTCGCACGTTGCGGCGGAGAAGTGGCAGGGATTGCAAGAAAAGAGGCTGAGAAACGTATTGGGAAGCCTGTGATCACTTCAAAGAACAACATTGATCCGCTTTTGCTGAATGCTAACGAGAAGGAGGAAAAGCCGCGATGAATAATATCCATTAAAACAAAAAACGTGTCAGTTATTCTTTCTTAGAAAGATTCTGCCACGTAACAACACCTCTCTGGATGGCCGTCAAGTTACCGACAACGGCGAACCAGATCAACATTATCTCCATCCAAGATATCGAATAGCCGGCTATATCGATCGCAGAGTATCCGACCAAGATCATTATGAATTGTAATATCGGGAACAACGTGCTCAGAACTACTCTGTCCGCCCTTCCCAGCAACCCCGCATAAAGGCGCGGTGCGCCTACGGCCTGCGCCTGCGTTCCCATGTATGATGTGAGGAGAACACCCACAAGAGCCAGCAATCCTATGTATGGATTGCACCACGCACTGACCGCAACTCCGCCTATCATGAAGACATCAGCATACCTGTCAAAGACGTGATCCAAATAGTCACCTTTGTTGGATGCTTTTCCGGCAAGCTTTGCCACTTTTCCGTCCAACGCATCAAAGTAACCGGAGATCAGAACAACAATCGCCCCGATTATCAGAAGGTAGTGGCGGTCATAGCTGAAATAGAACAGCAGGCCTGAAAGGAAAGCAAGGATCAAACCGCCCCATGAGATCATATTCGGATTGACATTGATCATCCTCTTTGCGACGGGCGTTAAAGCAAAGTCTGCCCTTTTCCTTTGCTCGTCTAGAACCATCCTTCTAATTCCTCCGTCCAATCGACATTGCCAGGTCGGTATTTATCAATATTCCCTTTTATGATGTCCTCAACCTTGTCCGCAATAGCGGAAATGCCTTCGTTCGAAGAGTCCAATTCGCATACTGGCACATCGGCTTCGATCGATTCGCACAGTATGACGTCCAGGATCTCTGCCTGAACATTCTCCCTCACTTTGCCTTCGGAGTAACCGCGCGCACCGAGTCTTTCGGCCAATATCTCCGGCCTGCATCTCAACACAATGATCATGTCAGATTCAACGCAATGGGAGATGTGCCCCTCGATTAGGATCAGGTTCATTTTCCTGTGCTCCTCCAAAGAGATATCCAATGAATCGACGTCGACGCAGTATGTATCCCTTGCTTCGTCCTTCTCTTCAAGCAGCCCGTTCTCTCTGATGAATCCGTTAAGATCCAAAACCTCATAGCCCCTGCGCCTGAGCTCTTCCGCAAGTTGCGTCTTCCCTGTGCCAGGGGTCCCGGTTATTGAGATCATCATCTTATCACAGATACCTGTCTGCACGGTGCAGGACATCTTCCCATCTCGGGATGTTGGTCAGAGCTCCCACTTTTTCCACAACGAACGAGGAGGTCGCCGATGCCAGGATCAGCGACCTGTGAACATCATATCCGTTGTACAGCCCACAGTAGAATCCCGCACGGAACGCATCTCCTGCCCCCGTGGCATCAACAAAAGCATTGCCTTTGACAACAGGGATGCTTACCTTTTCTCCTTTGATCTTTGCGGTGCTTCCCTTACTGCCCTCCGTGCGGACAACGAGATCCTTCTCCACTTCCATGACATCTTTTATCCCGAGATACTTCTCGATGGTCCTTGCTTCATATTCATTGCAGAACAGCGAGTCCGACAGCGGCAATGCCTTCTCGAACTTCGCCTTGTCCCACATCTTATAGACCTCCTGCGCAGGGTCCACCGCAATGCTCGGGCCGCCGTTTATTGTTCCCATCACGGAGATGTAGTAATCCGGCTCCCCAGTACAAAAGTGGACGTAAGCCGACCTTGAAGCGTTACCGTTTAACAGACGATCCAGCTTGCTGGCACTTCCCTGCGGCCCTTGATAGAATATCACTCTTTGAAGCAGTTCCGAGTCGTTCACAACCATTGCTTGGGATGTTTCATATTCATTTACGTGAACGAACTCATCCATTATGAGTCCGGATTCTTTCATGTCATTCTCATATCTTACAGGAAAGTCCTGACCTACGAAAGCGCATATTGCGGTCGGCACGCCCAGTTTGGCAGCGGTCATTGCAATATTCGTTCCCGTCCCACCGAGGGTCGTGCTCTTTGAGATTACATCGACGGACTCATTTATCTCCGGGAATCTTTTGATCGCTATTATCTGATCGACCGTAACGTGGCCGTACACAGAGAGGAATGGTTTTGCGCCGCCCATATGCCAGGTAGGGATTATGGATATTAATGATTTTATTATCTAAAAAGGAAAATAGCTTTTTATTCTACTACTGAGTTAAATCAAGCAATGACCCCACATACAGAAGTTTTGAAGAAATCTGCGCCAGATCTGTCTAAATTCGTATGCGAAGCGGTCGACATCGTTTCCCAAGCTGGCTCTCTTATATTGGAGATCCGATTGTTCAATATTGAGAGTAAAGGAACGAAAGAGAATTATGTCACCACCTCGGACATATACATCCAGAATTTTCTTGAGGAAAAACTTCTTGCCCTGCTGCCCGGAAGCGGTTTCGTCGGGGAGGAGGCCGCCCTTAAGGATGTTGTGTCCGAATACTGCTGGATCGTGGACCCAATCGATGGGACCGCCAACTACGCAAGAGGCATTCCTTTGAGCGTAGTGTCGGTCGCACTCATAAAGGACGATGTCCCGATAGTCGGGATCGTCTTCAATCCTTATTTGGGCCAAATGTTCGTAGCCGAGAAAGGAAAGGGCGCATATCTGAACGGCGAAGCCATCCGTGTTTCGAACAAGGACTTCGGCACCGCCATGTTTTCGACCGCATGGAGCGCTTACAACAAGGACTGGGCTGACCGAAGCTTCAATATTTCAAAAAAAGTTCACAGCGAATGCGATGACATAAGACGGCTCGGAACCGCTGCATATGAGCTGTCGCTTTTGGCATCTGGCTCAATAGATATTTACTTTGAGATCGGACTTTACCCATGGGATTATATCGCCGCTTACGTGCTTGTCACCGAGGCCGGGGGCGTGATCGATTCTATCGACGGGGGCATCGATCATAAACATCAGTCCTCTGTGCTCGCAGCGAACGACCGAAAGAACTTCGACAGATTGAAACAGATCATCCTTGAGGAGCTGGGGGATTTCCGGATACCGCTGAATTGAGTGTGCCGCATTTTCCAACAATGCTTCTAACGATTATGCTGTTCACTTCGACGTCTGATCGATCATTTTTTGTGGCTGAGGATGTCCGCGTACAGGGCCTCTAACTTCACCGCCGTTTCATGGATCGAATATCTTTCGGCGGTCCTTCTGGCCTCGGCGGACAGTCTCTCACGGTTATTCAAGCAGTACATGATGGCAGAGACACAGTCTTCCTCATTCGATTCGAACTTGTGTCCGTTCACGCCGTCCTCTATCATTTCCACGAAAGCGCGCCCGTTCGCGCATGCCGCGGGAAGCCCGCAGGACATGGCCTCCAGTGTGGTAAGCCCCTGTGTTTCGAACCTTGAGCACGATACGGCAACATCCGCCGCCGAATAATACGCTACTAATTCCTCGTCGGGAACGAACCCCGCAAAGATCACTCTTTCCTCAAGAGCCAGATCTTTCATCTGCTGTTTTAATTTATCACCCATCGGCCCTTTCCCTACAATGAGCAGCACTACATCCTCATCGACAGACCGCATTGAACTTATCAGCAGATCTATGTTCTTCTCAACGGACAGCCTGCCTGCGCATACCAGAACTCTCTTTGATCCGATCCCGTATTTCGCCCGGATCCTTTTCCCGTCTTCCTCGTTCCTCACGTATCTTTGGACATCAATGCCGATGTGTATTCTTTCCAGACGTTTCGGGCGCACTCTGCGGTCTTTCAGTTCCTGAGCGATGGGGGCCGTCGGGACCACGACCGTTCCGGCGCGCCCGAGCAACGATCTTAGGTATATCCAGACCAGTTTGTCCATTATTTCGGGGGGGAGTTTTATCGGAGAATAATCGTTTATTACCTCCCCTACTGATGTAACATATGTCGTCACAGTCGGTATTTTTAGTGTTCTTGACGCGAACATGCCCTTGAGCGCCATGAATGCCACCCCATAGATGTGGATGATGTCCGGATCAATGTTCTTTATGACCTCTATCTTATTCGATCTGTATATCGGGAGGTAATATCCCTTATATTTTTTGAATTTGATGGCCGGGAAATATACTGTGCCCTCTTCCCTGAACTCTTTCCCGGGATCGGGGGCGATGACGGTGACCTCATGTCCCAGCTCTTCCAGTTCTTTCTTTATCGTGACAACTGCAGTAACGACCCCGTCCCTGGTCGGGAAATAACTGTCTGTGATGAAAACTATTTTCATATTCTGCCCCGCAGGTCAGGCTTGTGCACCCTATGTCCCTTACATATCCTGGCTGTTAAATAAGCTTTTCATGACCGTCCGATAACCGGCGCCGCAATGATATCTATAAGTATTCTCTAACCACTAGATGGACCAATGGTCGGATATAATGAAAATCGTTGATGTCAATCCGTTTTTCCATCCCTATCACGGCGGCATAGAGCGCAGAATGTATGACACCAGCAAACTCCTTGCCGGAAGGGGGCACGACGTTACGGTGCTCACGGGGAGGCTCCCCGGCACCGAGGAGGAAGAGATAATGGATGGGTTCAGGGTGGTCCGCCTTAAATCCAGATATATCAACATATACAATCCGCCGTTCATATCGTCCAAGGGCGTATCGGAAGCACTGACCTCATTGGATGCGGATGTCGTCAACTACAATTACAGATGGGCCGGCTCTTACAACAAGCCGCTGGCCTCGTACGACGGGAAAAAAGTATTCACTTACCACAATATGTGGGGTGAAGGCATCGGTTTTCAGGCAAAACTCTCCAAGATCAATGACGATCGTTTCAAAAAAGGCCTGCTGACATATGACCACATCATTTGTGTCAGCGATTTTGTCAGGAATGACCTTATACGCAGAGGTATCAACAGCGAAATGCTGACAACAGTACCGAGCGGGCTCACCGACCTGCCCGAAATGGGCGTTGAAGAGGAAGGATTCATTCTGTCCTTAGGCCGTCTTGTAAGAACGAAGGGCCTGGATTACTTGTTGGATGCTATGGTCGATGTCCCGCATAAGCTGATAATATGCGGAAAGGGGCCGGATACGGAACGGCTGAAAAGGCTTGCAAAGAAGTACGAACTTGGCGATAGGGTCGAGTTCAAAGGCTGGGTCGAAGAGGTGGAAAAAGTACGTCTGATGAGTACGTGCAAGTTCTTCGTGATGCCTTCCCTGTTCGAATCATATGGTCTTGCGGCGGTAGAGCTTATGTCTTACGGCAAGCCTCTGATATGCACGAACGTCGACGGGCTTCCGGATACGGTGGGCAATGCGGCAGTCATTGTCAAGCCGAGGGACCCGGGATGTCTGGCTGAAGCGATCAATTCCTTACTGTCCGACGGACCGAGGCGGAAAGAGCTTTGTATGAACGCCAGATCGAGAGCCGAAGGATATCTCTGGAAGCACCACATCGATACGATCGAGGATGTTTTCCTGAAAGTGCTGGACGGAACATATTCGAATGGCGGCCGATCTTAAGACTTATGTCCCTTCTTCCCATCCCGACACGTATTTCTTCTGCTCTTCGGTAAGTGCGTCTATCTCGATACCCATCGACCGCAGTTTTATTTCGGCTATAAGCGTATCTATGCTGTCAGGCAGATCGTGAACCTTGTTCTTCATTTTCGAATGATTGTTGAGAACGTACTCCATTCCGAGTGCTTGCGCAGCAAAACTCGTATCCATTATTTCGGCCGGATGCCCCTGTCCCGCGGCGAGATTCATCAGTCTCCCGTCGGCAATAAGGTACAGCTTCCTTCCGTCCTCCATTTTGTACTCATTGATGAAATCCCTTACTTTTCTGACCGATACGGCCGCGGCCTCAAGATCGTTCTTGTTGATCTCGTTATCAAAATGCCCCGCATTACCCATGATGCAGCCGCCTTTCATCGCCGCAAGATGTTTTCCTGTGATGATGTCCTTGCATCCGGTCACTGTGAATATCGCATCCGCATCCTTTACTGCGTCTGCCATCTTCATGACCTCGAAACCGTCCATCCTTGCCTCTATAGCTTTGACGGGATCTATCTCGGTGACCGCCACCGACGCACCGAACCCTTTGGCACGCATCGCTATTCCTTTTCCGCACCATCCGTACCCTGCAACCACGATACGCTTGCCTGCGATCACAAGATTGGTGGAATTCATCCACCCGTCGAATACCGATTGACCTGTACCGTATCTGTTATCGAAAAGGAATTTCATTTTTGCGTCATTTATCGAGATCACCGGGAACTCTAACTTCCCGTTTGCCGCCATCGCCCTCAGCCTGGAGACCCCGGTTGTGGTCTCCTCGTTCGCTCCCTTGACCTTTTTCAATGAATCCCTGCGGGTCGTGTGCAGCATTGCTATGAGATCGGCACCGTCGTCGATGACCAGGTCGGGTTTGAGGTCCGCCACCTTGTTCAGATTGGAATAGTATTCTTCTTGGGTCTCGCCTTTCTTTGCATGAACATCAAGACCGTATTCATTCTGCAGTGCCAGTACAACAGAATCGTCCGTTGAAAGAGGGTTGCAGCTTGCAAGCCTGATCTTCGCGCCGCCGTTCGCAAGAGTTATAGCAAGTATCCCCGTCTTTGCTTCTGTGTGCAGCGCCATACCGATCTTCACCCCTTCGAACGGCCTCTCCTTGCGGAATTTTTTGTCGATCTCCTGCATTACCGGCATATGCTCGAATGCCCATTTCAGTCTGAGACTGCCTTTCTCCAGCAACTCGTTCATTTGTTCTCCACCTCGAATTCTTGCATAAGCGACGAACATATCTCTTCGACCGCATTTTTTCTGTTAGCTTCGTTGGAGAATGTCCTTATCGTCTCTTCTATTGCCTTTTTGTTCCCTTTCAGTTCTTCGGCGAATGCAATGATGTTCTCAAGCGCTCTCGTCATCTCATCAGAGATGGAAACTGTTGCAGTCCTTGAAGTTCTTGACAGCGGGTTCAGGTCGATCGATATCACGATCTTTCCCATATCTGCCAACGCTTTCGCACGGTCCCCGTCCTCGATCGGGACGAGTATGACATCTGAATCGAATATCCCCTCTTTCGTACAAAGTGCACGGTCTGACGTCAGCATGGGGATCCTTGCGTCCGGCTCTCTTCCGAGAACACTCTCTGCACCGTTCTCTTCCATATATGATATGAGGAGTTCCATTCTCCTTTCGGTCCTGTGAAAGATGTTCACCTCTATCTTCGCCGAGACCGTTTCCGCCAATAATATGAGATTCTTCGGGTCCAACGCCGCGGCGTTGCCGTTCACACAAACGATCGGGTTCTTCGCATTCAGAAGATATGCGGCCGCAGCCTTTTCTGCCCTTAGAGAGGAGTTCTGGCTCTTCTCGCCCATCAGGTAATCGAACGCTTCTCCCCTGCCGTGAGATATCATTCCCGTCGGTGTCACCAGACCTTTCTCGACCAGCTCCCACAACCTCTCGCGAACCATGAGCGATCTGTAACGTGGGTGGTCGGTTGGTATGTTCACACACTCAAATAAGCGTACAGTTGATATAGATTATGTCCCGATAACGGCAATATGCCTGAAGTCAGAATCGTCCTTGTCGGACCCAAGTTCGAAGGGAATGTGGGTGCGGTCGCCAGAGCCATGGCCAATTTCGACATTGACGAGCTGTATCTTGTCGAGCCTTGCGAGCTGGGCGATGATGCATACCGCAGAGCAAAACACGGCTCGGATGTTCTGGACAAAGCCGTAACAGTGCATACGATGGATGAGGCCGTAGAAGGTTGCTTCCTTGTTGCAGGCACCAGCGGAATAATCACGCATGGGGACAGGAACTACACAAGGCTCCCGATAAAGATCAGGGAATTTGTTCAGCAGGTCTCGGGATATGAAGAGAGGATCGCCATTGTTTTTGGGAGGGAGGATGTGGGCCTGTATCAGGATGAACTGAATAAATGCGATGTCTTCATCCATGTACCAACAAGCGAAAAATATCCAACCCTCAACCTTTCTCACGCAGCGACATTGGTGATGTATGAGTTCTTTCAATCCGGGAATATCACAAGGCGGGCGGAACCAGCCGACAGGAAGGAAAAAGAGTACATGCTCAGTTTCTTCGATGACCTTATGGACGCCATCGATTATCCCGAGCACAGAAGATCCGATACGTCGGTCATGTTCAGACGCATGATGGGCCGCTCCATTCCGACCAAATATGAATACAATACGATCATGGGAATATTCGGGGATGCGTCTAAGATAATAAAGAAAGGTAAGAAATGGGGATGAACAGTAATACCCTGTGATCATCCCCGTGGTTTCCAGACACTATCTCGGGGATTATTCCCGTCTTGTCTCCGATCGTTTTTGATATTGCCTCTTTGTCAGCTCTGCTTATTTTAGCATCAGAGGTAACGATGATCTTTCCGTAGTTGGGGTCGGCATCGAAAAGATGTTCGTCCATCGCCGCCAGGACCCCCTTGACCGGGTCTTTCGACGACCGAAAAGCTATTGTGTACACCCTCTCGCTGAGTGTGCTGAAGAACGGCCCGTCAAGCATCTCGCATATTCTCACAATGGCCTCCTTCATCATTTCGTCTGCAAGCGATATCGCTTCGTTGATGGTCAGCGACCCTCCGCCTCTCTGCGGCATCTTTCCGATGTCAAAGATTATCGTTCTGTCGGATATCTGGATTATTTTCTTCATCTGGCTCATCGCATTGTCTCTGCGTACCCCTTCGAACGGCATCGGTATGCTGACGACTGAGATCAGTCTCGCGCCTATATCTTTGGCGCATTCTTCGATCACCGGGATCGTTCCTGAGCCGGTGCCCCCGCCGAGTCCGGCCGTCACAATTATATTCGCATATCCTGAGAGGGATCTGCTTATCTCTCCTTTATAGTCGTTCGCCAGTGCCCATCCGAGGTTCATGTCCCCTCTGCACCCGTCCACGCCGCTGCCGTCCGCCATGGATATTGTCGAACCGTGGTCCCCGGTGTTGATCGTGACCACGGCGATATTCCGCTCGCCGGGTATCATTGAAACAATGCGCTGACCGGCTCCACCCGAACCTATGACCAGCGTCCTTCCCGCCAGGATCATTCCTCCGGATCCATCCTTGACTTCACATAACCTCTGACAGCCTTCCTGACGGCCTCATCCATTGATTCGGGGTTGTTATCTGTAAGAAGGGACTCCATCTTCAGAGGCTGCTCTTTTACGTGGCCTTTGAGGGCCTTTTCCGACTCCTCGGACGTAAGATTCGCCTCGATCATCTGGCTTATCGCTTCGGCAATACACTCGGATAAACTGTTAAAGTGTCCTTTATTTACGAGCGCCTGAAGAAGCAATACCGTGTCCGGCGAAAGCCTGACGATGATCTTGTTTGTGGGGTCCATATGAATGCCTTAAAATGTATGTGCGATAAATAAAGATGTTGTGTAAAAGGTTTTGTCTTGCCAAGATAAACTTACCGTTCATCCGAACAGAGCGCTCAGACCAGCTGCTGCGTCCTCTTCGCTGACCGCGGGTTCCTCGTGGACTTCCGGCTTTGCTGCTGCGGCGGGTGCCTTTGCTGCTGCGGCTGGCGCCGCTGCTGCGGGTGCAGGTGCGGCTGCGACTGCGGCCGATGCTATGGCGGCCTTTATGTCGACTCCCTCGAGTGAAGCGATCAGTGCTTTGACTTTAGCTGCGTCGACCTCTACTGCTGCGGCCTTGAGGATCGCCGTTACGGCCTCCTCAGTTATCTTTTTGCCAGCAGAGTAAAGCACCATTGCACTGTAAATATACTCCATTTATTTCAACTCCTTTTAGCCAAATAATGCGCTCAGGCCAGCTGCTGCGTCTTCTTCGCTGACCTGTTCTTCTTCTTTCACTTCTACTTTCTTCTCCTCTTTCTTATGGGGTTCCGCTGCAGGTTTTACACTCGCTGCGGCCGCCGCTGCCGAACTGAGTCTGGCTGCGATGGCATCGCTCTTGTATCCTGATTTGGAAGCTACGGCAAGCATCTGATTGTCTGCCTTTGCAAGAAGTATCTTGATGTTCTCTTTGGTCGGTATCGCGGCTGATATCGAAAGGCCCATTGCCTCTCTGAACGCCTTCGTGACAAGCGGCACGATCGTTTCTTTCGTTGTCCACGAAATATCGATTGCCAATGCACGAGCGTCGTGTGCAGCCGTAGCGAACATTGTTTTGTAATAATCATCGGGTATTGCGAGCACTTCTTTCTTGTACACTGTGCCGTCCTCAAAGACGGTCCTCAGGTCCATGCCCACTATTATGGGCAGGATGTTCAGTTTCGGAAGCATCGCTGCGACCCCCGGCGGGACCGGTTCCCCGGCCTTTACCAGTGTCGTATCCTTTTTGATTGCTATCTTTCCAGCCTCGATTGCGGCCTGAAGGCCTATTTTCTGAAGTTCACCGATCATGGGACCGGGACCGAACGGGGTTGGCCCTTTGGGGACCATTATATCCTTGGGTGCCAGCTGTCCTGCTTTTATAGCGGCTGGCGTCATTGTGGCCTCAAGCTTCTTGCAAAGCTTGAACGGGTTCATGTCCGTTGCCATGATGGCGCACTGCCCGTGCACAGATCCTTTCAGTTTATCGATGCCTGGCCTCTGTTTCGCGGCTTCATCAAGCGCCAGCAACATAAGATTGTTCTTGGTCATCTTGAGTATAGCGTGCTCACGGAGGTCGGCTCTCATCGATTGGATCTGCGGCGCCGGGATGCCATGCAGGTCAACCACTGCTACAACAGGGTTTTCCGTTATGTCCTTGACGATCTCACTTACCATGTCCTTCTTCCAAGTTGCGACGTGTGCCATCTTAGACCTCCTTACAAAATCCTCTCCGACGGACCCATGGACGTTTTGACATAGGCGGACGATATGTTCGCCATGCCTTTCTCGAGTTTCAGTGATACCCTCTTCAGAACAAGGTCGATGTTATCGGCTATCTGCTCTGCGGGCATTTCCACTGTCCCTACCGGCACATGGAATGTTATCCTGTCTTTCGTTCTGACGGTCACAGACTTGCGGAGGTTGTCTATCATCCCCGTGGGATCTGCTCCCGGGGGTATGGGTTTAGGCATCTTTCCGCGAGGACCGAGGACGGTACCCAATCTTTTACCGATGACCGCCATCAAAGGCGCCTCTGCGATGAAATAATCGGTGCTGTTCGCGATCTTCTTTGCCTGTTTCTTGTCATCTGCGATCGTTCCGATTTCGTCGGGAGTGATCACAAGATCGGCCACGCTCTTGGCTTTCAAGGCTAGTTCGCCACCACCAATCACACAGACCTTGATCTTTTTACCGCGGCCGTTCGGAAGGATTATGTCCTCCTGAATACGGTTCTTCGGTATTGCCAGATCAACGTCCTTGAGATTGATGGCCAACTCAACCGTTTCAACAAAATTGCGCTTCTTTGCACTCTCTAGTGCTTTCTGCACAGCATTTACGGTTGGTTTTTCTGCCAATTCAATTCCTCCTCGTAGTGCATACGAGCCCTGAGGCTCTCCTACAAGCAGGCCTGCTATTCTATTGCCCTATATAAGGGTTATTAATTAGAAGAAAGAAAAAGCCTATCCTCAAACCTTTCTCGCGACATATCGTATCGCGGGCGTCGGTTCGAGTTTGGCTCTGTGTGAAAATGTTGAACAGACATAGGGTTCTGACCTATGCTGTATTTGTTGAAAGCGAACAGGTTTATTTCAACATCAGTTTGGCAAGTTCCATCGGCTCGACCTGCTTGCCGTTCTTGTAGACACGCATGTTGCCGCCGGAGATCTCGTCGATGAGCATGACCTTTCCGTCCTTCGATTTTCCGAATTCGAATTTTATGTCGTATAATTCCATGCCCTTCTTGGCGATCTCGTCCCTGACGATCTTGGCGATCTTCCGCGCCAGTCTCTTAAGGTCCTCATAATCCTTTGCCGTCAAAAGACCCAGTATTACCAATGCGTCCTTTGTTATGGGGGGGTCTCCGCGGTCATCGTCCTTCAGTGTGACCTCTATGAAAGCATCAAGGGGCTGGCCTTCCGTGCAGTAGTCTCCGTACCTTTTCCTGAAGCTTCCGACCGCTCTGAACCTGCATATCACTTCCAATCCCTTACCAACGACCTTTGCCGGCTTGACTGTCATTGTAGCATTCTCGACATCCGCGCTTATGTAGTGCGTGTTGATGCCTGCCTTCCCTACCTTCTCGAAAAAGAATTTTGAAAGACTGAGGTCTGATTTTCCAAGCCCCTCTATCTTTAGTGCGACGGTGTTCGCGCCAGGGTCGAACTTTCCGTCCTCGCCGGTGGCATCGTCCTTGAATTTCAGCATATAATTTCCGTCATCAAGCTCGTAAACAGATTTTGTCTTTCCTTCATACACATGTTTCAAATGGATCATCTCCAATGTGATAAGTCGGTGATGATTTCATTATTTTTAAGGTCTTGTAATGACTCAAAGTCAAACAAAACAAAACAAGAAAAAAATGTGATTTTTGAAAGAGTTTGGGGGTTTTAACCGGCGAGAACTTTATCATAAACGCCGGCTTTGATGTCCTTTTGGAAGACCTTGGGATCCTTTCCGTCGACGGTGACACCAACGCATACGCAGTTACCCGCTACTTCGGAGACGCGCGCCTTGACGGTCGCTCCGAGGAGATCCTCTTTTTTCATGTCGGCTATCTTCTTTACCTGCTCGATGGTCAGGTTCCCGACCTTTGTCGACTTGGCGTTGCTCGATCCGCTCGCGAGGCCCAACTCGGATTTAATCAGGGCCGACATTGGCGGCGTTCCGACCTTGACATCGAATGTCTTGTCGTCGTTTACTATCACCGTTATCGGAACTTTCATTCCGGTGAATGATTTCGTCTTCTCGTTGATCTTGGCTATGACCTGGCCGGTGTTCACGCCGGTGGGGCCGAGCGCAGGACCGAGGGGCGGGCCGGCTGTGGCCTTGCCTCCTTCAATTAATGCCTCAACTTTGGTTGCCATTGTTTACTTCTCCTTCTCAATAACTCTAACACTGTCACCTTTGACGGTGACCGGGATGGGCACCATAGCCTCAATGAGCTCCACAGTGATCTCCTCTTTACTCTGATCGATCTGCTGTACTCTGGCTATTTCGCCCTTGAACGGGCCGTTTATAAGTTCCACCAGATCTCCTTCCACAATACCTACTACCGCAGATACGGGGACCAGATAGTGGCTTATCTCTTCTATGTTCGTTTCGCCTTCGACGAAAGAACGTGCTTTTTTGATATCTCTTGTCTTCTCTCTGAGGCGGTCGGTGTTCATACCTTCGACGAACACGTATCCTCTGAGTCCGGGAGGGCTGAATATTGCATATATGTCCTTTTCGCCCAGCTGAGCCTTTGACATGAGGCTGTCAGCAACGCTCTTTTCCTGGTCCATCTGCGTTTTGAGGACCATTATGGATTGTTTCGCCACAGCGTTGAATTCGAGCGATGAGCTTCCCGATTTTGTGGTCGCCAGGATCCTGACGCGTACCTTGTCGCCGTACCTTGCTCCCTTTGGGCAAATGACGGTGATCTTGAGATCCCTCGGCTTGTTGTTCGGAAGATCCACTTCCAACTCGCTCTTTGTGCTGAAGTTGCTCCACAGCTCCTTACCGGCCGCATCGTTTATCATAACATCCCACTCAGGAGCGTTATCCATGTCTGGCCCGGTAGAAACATCGAATTTCATTACTGCGGACGATGTGTCCGACGCAAGATTGAACTTCCATGTCGCCGATGTTCCCGCACGGACGACCTTGGCTCCGGCCTCTCCCGTTAAGCGGGTGCTTCCTGTTACAATATCAGACATCATCTCACCTCGCTTTTATTAAAAATAATCTGGAAGATAGGTCATTATCCACATTATGGCAAACCCTACAGCGCCCACTACGATCATTCCGAGTGCCGCGATGTAGCATGTTTTTTTGTACTCTTCCCTTGTTGGGGTGCGGGCCATCTTGAGTATCCTGCCGTATTTGCCTCTGCCGAGATTCTTTGTCTTAGACTCGAAGCTGTTCTGGATCCCGTCCGCCCTTTCTTCAATGCCCATGTTCCTACTTCCTTACATACCCAGATCTATTTCCGGATCATATTTTTACTCTTTCGTTACCACTGAAAGTGAATAACTGAGTAACACCCATAGATAGCCCGCCTGTTTTAAAGCTTTTGGTGTCCCGATTCTTATCTGTCAAAGTCGAACGGATCCCGGAAATGATCAATGCCCGTCATGGAACTTCGTCCTGGTCCTCTGTCTGTTCCCTATTATCGGCGGGCCTCTCTTGCAGGTATCTCTTTTTCAGATTGTCTTTCGATATCCAAACTATCAATATGAACAAGGCCAGCATCACGATGTTCCTTGCAAGGATTATCATCATGCCTCCGTCCGTTATTCCTGTTCCTCCGCCGCTTATGCCAATGTTCACGGCAAAATTCAGCTGCGTAAGGACAATGGCCGCTACCGAAAGGATCAGGACATATCTTTTGTGCTTGAAATCGATGGATGTCATCAAAAATATCGTTAAGAACGGTATGATCCATATCAGATACTGAGAGGAGAAGACCTTGTTGAATAGCATAAACGCCATGACGGTGAGCAGTGCGGCCCAACAGAGGACGATCAATCTGTTGTCCTCGTTGTCCCGCCCGTCCGTGCGCATCCTGTACAAACTGTATGCGTACCAGGCAAGTGCCGCCGCAATAATGACCCCCGTCAGCGGCATCATCATCGGGGCAACGGCATCCGGCAATGCCCCTACCAGATTATCTGATGAGCCAGCTACACCCGGTTGGAACGGACTTATCGAAACATCCGTCAGCCCCAGCATATGAATGAAGTATATCACGGAAGCGGGCAGCGATTCGATCTGAAGTGCACGGTCAACGTTCGAGCCGAAGAAGTTGAACGCCGCGTCCGCCCCGAAAACATAGAACGGGAGGAATATTATCGCGGCTGCTGCAATGAATATCCCGGCACCCCTGAGCATGTTCTTCCAATCTCTGTTGAAAAAGAAAGGTATCAAATAGATGGGGAACAGGAACACCGGATAAAGTTTGGTCATTGTCGCAACGGAAAGGATCAGGAAAGCCCATGCGTACCTCTTCGTCACAAGACAGTAGAAGGAAAGTAGGGTTAGTATCATTGGGAATATGTCGAATCTGTCGACAGCGAACTCGAACAACAACAGCACCAGTACGGTATACAGTATCATTGCGATGTGCTGGCTCTGTCGATATCTCTTAGCAAGTTTGCTCATCATCACCAGCCCGATGAGGAAGAATACGAAAACTTCCGCAACGAACGCTATCTGATATCCGAACTCACTTGACGAGAACAATCGGGGTATCGTTAAGAACACTATCGCAAAGGGAGGATACTCCATCGCCGGGATCCTTCCCTGCAGGATCTCATTCGCATAAGGGAGATATCGAACGGTCTCGCTTTCGATGCCGGTTTGGTATACAACGACAAGGAATACAACTGAAGCTACAGCAAAAATGATCCCCAGGAACAGCTGATGTCTTCTTACGCTGCCGTCCACGATGTCCCCTATTTTCATATGTAGTGTTCCCTAAGAGACATCTGTTAAAAAAGGTTTCAATCCCCTTTGCAAAAAGCGTTCAAGGGGTATGCCCAATTATTAAATACCGCTTATCGATTCGTTCTTCCAATTCTTGCACAGGTGATATGAATGGAAGAGATTCTATGCAACGTAGAGTTAGTTAAGGACAACAACGACTTCATAGCTAGGATACAGAGCGACCTCGGAGGGATGAGGGAATACAAATCGTCCAACTTCGAAGAGGTGCTCGAACAGCTTATGATTGATCTGCAGGAAGAGTTCGAGTCGATCTGACGGGGGTGAGAATGTGGCGGACCACATTAAACAAGTAATAGACATATTAGACAACTTAGCCGAGGACACTTCGGTACCGAGAAACATCAGGAAAGGCGCAACGGACGCCAAAGCCAGACTAATGGATACAAAGAACGCTATGGATGTTCGCGCAACGAGTGCGATGATCATACTTGACGATCTCGCCAACGATCCCAACATCCCGCTTCACGGAAGGACCCTCATCTGGAATGTAATAAGCCAGCTTGAGGTCATCAGCGCGAACTCGAGCTGAAAACAATTTATTTGTGCCAATATTCCGACACGATATCTAAGAAGTTGCGGAATATTTTGGGTCCATTTTCTGTGTGCTCCACTTCGGGGTGGAACTGTACGCCGTATATCGGTCTTGTGGTCGAGCGCACCGCTTCGACCTTGCAGCTTGTAGAGAACGCTGTTATCTCGAACCCTTTCGGCATTACTTTCACTTCATCATTATGTGATGCCCAGACATTGAATTCCGACGGAAGATCTCTGAACAAATCCTCATGAGCCAGTACTTTCAGTTCTACCTTTCCGAACTCAGGTATTTCGCCCGGTCCGAGCTCCCCGCCGAAATGCTCGGATAGGAACTGCATCCCGGCGCATATCCCCAGGATCGGGAATCTCGCTTTGTCCAGATATTCGCCGTTGTTACCCATAAGAGATGCGTCTGTAGCAACGCTGGGAGCTCCTCCCGAAAGAACGATCGCATCCGCATCGCCGATCTCTTCGAACGGCGTGGTGTTCGGAACGATCTTTGTATCAACTTTGAGATCCCTCAGAACCCTCCATTCACGGTGGGTCCACTGTCCGCCGTTATCGATGACATAGATCTTCATCGATGGGCGATGGGGGTTTTCAATATAAGGTTAATCTGCCGAGACTCATCCGAACAAATCGGAATGCGTGCCTGTCCGGATCAGTTATATAATTGACTCGTCACCCCATATGCGATAGATTAAGAGCCAATCCGGAGAAATATGACACTCTCGGCAATCGCTGTATTCGCCTTTCAGTGGATGATCCTCGTATTTTGATCCGAGTGTTTCCCCCGACATCAGCTTTCTAACCACTTCATCAAAACGCTCTGCATCATAAGTGCCGCGTTTCTTAATTTTTTTAAGATCTCTCAGGAACTGCGATGTTGTGGTGGCATTGTATTTCAGGAAAGCAGCTCCTTCATCATCTCGCCTGCGTCTGTATACACTTTCCCAGGCGACTTGTTCTTTTCAGCCGCCCTGGCTTCCTCGATAGCGGCAATCGTTTTTGCATTGGGCTGATCTATTACCATTTCAAACGGGATTCCGCCGCAACGTACAACTGCTCTTGCAAAGACCGTAAATGCGGCAGACGTTGTCAGTCCCAATTCTCGACAGATGTTATCAAACTCATTTTTCAGGTTTCCGTCCATGCGGATGCACACGTTTGTCTGCGCCATTAGATACTCTCCTTTAGTTCAGATATTACTGCATCACTATAAATTTATTGACAATGTAAATAAAGTTACATAATTTATCTACGAGAAAAGCTAAGCAAGTTCAACCTTACATCACGCCTTACTCGGAGAGGTTCTTTTGTTTTATGCCGTTTCTTTTCCGTTCGGTCAGTGTGTTAAAGCCTCCTCTTGTAGAAAAGTGGACTGCAAACGAGGAAGTCGCAACTGAACATCTCCTTTCGGATCCCCCACACCGCCGATCTGATCATTCCCACTCTATCGTTGCCGGCGGCTTGTTTGTTATATCATAAACAACGCGGTTCACATGGCTCTTCATGGTGTTAGTGATCCTGGAGGAGATCGCATCGAGCACATCCTGCGGTATCTTCGAGTACGCTGCGGTCATGCCGTCTATTGAGGATATCGATCTTACTACGATGGTCCTGCCGTATGCTCTCCTATCTCCCTGAACGCCTACCGACCTCGTAGGGATCAGAACGGCGAAATACTGCCATGGGAGTTCCATCTTTCCTTTCTCGGCCGCTTTTCCGATCTCGTCTTCGACAATAAAACAAGCTTCCCTTACGATGGCGATGTTCTCGGGCGTGACCTCGTCCAAACATCTTACGGAAAGTCCGGGTCCGGGGAACGGCTGCCTTTCCGATGACCTTATTTTTAAGATCCTCGCGACCGCCCTTACTTCATCCTTGTACAGATCCCAAAGAGGTTCTACGACGGTCATTCCCATCTCTTTCGGGAGCCCTCCGACGTTGTGGTGGGATTTTATCGTGTGTCTGACGTCATCGCCGGATTCTATCCAATCCGGTGCGATTGTCCCCTGTACCAGATACTCGGCGCCGAATTCCTTCGCTTCCCTTTCGAACACACGGATGAAGCGCTCGCCGATCGTCTTCCTTTTCGTCTCCGGGTCGGTGATGCCTTTTAGGTGTCTGAAGAACTCCTCCGATGCGTCGATGATCTTGTAGTTGATCTTCATCTCTTTCAGCATTCCTTTGACTTCCTCGGTCTCTCCTTTCCTCATCAGTCCCGTATCGACATAGACCGCGAGCAGCCTGCCGCCGATCGCTTTGCTGGCGAGGGCTGCGGAGACCATGCTGTCCACCCCTCCTGAGCATGCGATGATCGCTTTGCCGGGGATCTTCTTCTTCAGATCCTCTACTGCATCTTTGATGAACTCATTTGCGTCCAACATCGGCAACCACCTGTTTTGAATCGGCCTCTATCTTCTCGGCCTGTTCCTTCCTGTAGTCTTTCATCTTATCAGAAAGTTTAGGGTCCTTCACGCCCATTATCTCTATTGCCAATATCGCTGCGTTGTCGCCTCTGTCAAGGCCGACCGCGGCCACCGGGATCCCGGGAGGCATCTGAACAACGGACAACAGAGCATCAAGGTTCACACCGCCGCTTACCGGTACGCCGATCACAGGTTTGCACGTGTGCGCCGCGACGACACCGGGCAAAGCCGCAGATAACCCGGCGATCGCAATGAACACTTCGGCATCCGATGATGTAACGAAATCTTTAACTCTCTCAGGGGTCCGGTGTGCCGATGCCACAGCTATCTCGTAATCTACATTGAATTTCTTGAGCATGGTGATTGCCTTTTCGGCCACGGGCAGGTCGCTCTTGCTGCCCATTAATATGAATACCTTTTGCATCATTGGCTTTAATACAATGATAGAATAAAACCCCACCGAAAAGAAGACTGTTGGAAAAGGTTTGGAAAGCGCTTTCCGCCGGCTCAGCTCTTAAGAACCAACACCAGGAAGATACCGATGGCGATCAGGGCTCCGATCAGGACGGCTATCAGGTTGATGAGCGCATCATACATTACATCCCACGCGGGGACGCTGCAGAACGGCTCTATGCTGCTGTAGCCTACCAGATACGCCCATATTACACAGACGACAAAACCGATAGCAAAGAGTGCTCCACCATAGGCCCTGTTCTTTCCTGCTCCGAAATACGCCGAGAAAATGCCTGCTACCATCATTACCAATGAAAATACAAAGATGACAATGGTAAGGAAACCCCATAAAGTCCATGGATCCATTTTTTCTAAACCTCCGTTTCAGTTCGTATATACGAATATTACTGGGCGGTCGTACGCGGTTGTTATTATTAAATCTTTTACTATTTCCAGCGGTTCATACGCCGGCCATACCATAGGCGCCGGCCGTGCACGAATTGTTGGGAATTGGGCACGAAAAATAAGATAATAAACTATTATATGTGAAGGGTCATCCTTATTAAAATCATCCCGAAAATTTAAATATCACATGCATATCTACATCTTCTATATTAAGGTAAATCCTGTGGGGCGAGGGTGTGAATGGAGTTTTTAGGAACTGTGGATGAGACCGGAGAGAACGGAAATGCCATAGTGATATGTACTAAAAATATCCCTGACATTGGAGACCCTGTCTTTGACTCTGTCAAGAACAGGGTCGGCACCGTTAAACGTATTTTCGGCCCGGTCGACGAGCCGTTCGCAACAGTGGCGGTAGAGAACACCGCAGTGTTGAAGACCCTTAGGGGAAAGGAACTTTACACAATAAGGAGAACTCAAAATGGCAAAGATAAGAGAAGGAACAGAAGAGATTGAGGTCTGTCCCGAATGTGGAAGCCGCCATCTGGTGCGCGACTACGAGAGAGGTGAACTCCTATGCGAAGATTGCGGATTGGTTCTGGATGACCAATTCATAGATCAGGGGCCGGAATGGAGGGCCTTTGACGTGGAACAAGGTGAGAAGAGAGCGCGCACCGGCGCCCCGATGACCTACACCATCCATGACAAAGGGCTGTCCACGGAGATCTCCTGGAAGAACAAGGACAGTTACGGGAAGAGCATTCCCACAAGGAACAGGGCCCAGCTGTACCGTCTCAGAAAGTGGCAGAGAAGGATCCGTGTCTCAAATGCGACAGAAAGGAACCTCGCTTTTGCGCTTTCGGAGCTGGACAGAATGGCGTCTGCGATGGGGCTCCCCAGGAACGTCAGGGAGACCGCTGCGATGATCTACAGAAAAGCGGTCAACAAGAACCTGATAAGAGGAAGGTCCATCGAGGGTGTCGTCGCCGCTTCGCTGTACGCTGCGTGCAGGCAGTGCGGTGTTCCCAGGACCCTTGATGAGGTTGCCGGGTCCAGCCGTGTCGGAAGAAAAGAGATAGGCCGCACCTACAGATTCATGACCCGCGAGCTTAAGCTGAAGCTCATGCCCACGAAACCTCAGGATTACGTTCAGAGATTCTGCTCTGAGCTCAAACTGAGCGGGGAGGTCCAGAGCAAGGCCGCGGAGATCCTGAAGGATGCATCGGAGAAAGAGCTCACATCGGGAAGAGGCCCCACCGGGGTCGCCGCCGCTGCGATATACATCTCATCGATAATTTGCAACGAGCGCAGGACCCAAAGAGAGGTCGCCGATGTTGCGGGAGTTACCGAGGTAACCATCCGTAACAGGTACAAAGAGCTCACCGAGAAACTCGGCATCGACATTGTGCTTTGAACAAACCTTTTCCGAAAACAATTTAATTTTATTGAAAAAAGATGTCTGGCTCTTCGGAAATTACGGTCTGAACCATTTAAATTCGAGATATTCTCTGGGCTCTCCCGCGCGGCAGAACAGGATCTCTTTCTTGACCCCGCCGGACAGCCTTACCGTCCTGGATATCTCGGGCCACATCATCATCTTATCACCTGGAACAGAATGTACCAGATACTTTGCGTGATCCGTGTCGGGAGACCCTTCGTATACCCTGAAGTGCGCACCGTACTTGAAACCGGTCTTCACGACCATGCCTCTTTTTCTCATATCCCTGAAAGCGTCGAGCCTGAGCTCGAACTCCTCCTGAGTCTTTACGCCGAGTTCGATCATCTTTTCCGGGGTCATTTCCTCTCCGGACTGTGTTGTCACATTCAGATCTCCCATCTCCATGATGAAACAGCTTTCGATCAGCGAGAGTTGAAGAATGTTTCCCATCATCTTTCCGTAGAATCCTTTCTTCCCGAGATATTCGATGTGACTTTCTTCTGTGATCAGAACTCTTTCCCCTATAAGCCTGCCCTCCGCGGCGTATTTCGAGGACGAGTGCAGCGACCTTCCCCTGGGATCTCTGGACGACATGTGATAGTAGGTGAGGTCTCCTTCTTCGTCCACGACCCCATAGAGCAGTTTCTTACCCTTGCTCTCGGTGTGGGCGACCTCTTTTGAGAATACATCCAATTCCAGAACGTCCCTTTCTGACACGGCTCTTACAAGATACATCGGGCGGGAGTTGCTCATCACCGAACCACGAGGGAAAACGGACAGATCGAAATGCCCGCTTTCGGCTTTAACGACGAACCCGCGGCTTCTCATATCCCGATATACCAGATATGCAATGTCGAATCTGTCATACTGCGTCGAAGAATGGTTGAACATTTCCGCAAAGGACATCGGCACGCCGTCTTTTGTCACCTGCAGCCTTTCGCTTTCGACGAGGAACGTTGCCTCGATGAGGTCAAGTTCCAGACCGCCTCCGCTCATCGGATATCCGAAGTTCCCCTTGTTGTAGATCTGGGTTCCTTCTTTCTGATCGCTGATTATCACTGTGTCTTCGTTCAATTCTCCCGGCATCTTACATCAACAGAATACTGTTCGTATTTTATTGTTCTGCATATATTTCCTTAACGGAATCTGAAAAAGTTGCGGATGACGAAAGACGGCGCATACCATTTATTGCAGAGAGTAAATAAATTTACAGCAGGAGTTTAACGACCCCTCCCGCAGAAAGAGTCGGATCCGTAACGTGGATCAAACGCCATATCATCAATCTTTGACAGTTCGACAGTGATCGTACGATCCCGTCACGGATCCTAATGCGGACCTCTGAGCCGTTCAGAAATGAAATGACTATCGCCCTGCCCGATGGTCCCGGTTCGCCGTCTCTGTGGAAGACACCAAACCTGGCTTCCCATCCTACGGCCGCCCTCGATTTTCTACCAAGATTATAAACTTAAGCGGGGGGGGGTGTCCGAAACTACAGTCCCTTTTGAATTTTGGCAGTTATCGACGCCGTTGTTTCAATCAAAGGATTTTGATCTGGCTCTTCGACATTTTTCATAAAATCCTGTAAGGCGGGCAATGCCCGCCTTGATAGAAAAGTTGTTTTAATCCGCGGCCGAATTCTTCATCGTTCCGTCTAAGTACTGCTCATATCCGTTGAGGTCGAGCATGCCGTGGCCGGACAAACAGAACACGATCGTCTTTTCTTTTTTGGCCTTCTTGCACTCGAGCGCTACATCCATTGCCGCTTTTATCGCGTGGCAGGATTCCGGAGCGGGGACGATGCCTTCCGTCCTTGCGAATGCCAACCCGGCCTCGAATGTTTCAAACTGTCCGTATGCTCTTGCGGATATCAGGCCTTTGTTCATTGCGGCAGATACAAGCGGTGACATTCCGTGGTATCTCAGACCGCCTGCGTGCACACTTTTCGGGATGAACTCCTGGCCGAGCGTATACATCATCAGAAGCGGGGTGTAACCCGCTGTGTCCCCGAAGTCGTATTTGAACTCCCCCACCGTGAGAGAGGGGGCGGCGTTCGATTCCGCGGCGATGAACTCGCAATCAGTCTTGCCTTTGATCTTCTCGCCGATCATCGGGAAACAGAACCCTCCGAAGTTGGACCCTCCTCCGGCACATGCTATCATATAGTCAGGATCTATCTCGCCGATCTTCATCTGTTCCATTGTCTCTTGGCCGATCACCGTCTGGTGCAGCATGACGTGGTTAAGCACGCTTCCCAGAGAGTAGCATGTGTTCGGGTCCTTTGCGGCCATCTCGCATGCCTCCGATATTGCTATTCCCAATGAACCTGTTGTCTCGGGGTGCTCTTTAAGCACTTTCTTCCCGAACTCTGTGTGTGGACTTGGAGAAGCATATACCTTTGCGCCGTACGTATTCATAATTGTCTTTCTGAGAGGTTTCTGATTATAGCTTCCTTTGACCATGAAGACTGTGCAGTCAATGTCAAACAGGTTCGACACCATCGCAAGCGCTGTCCCCCATTGGCCTGCTCCTGTCTCGGTGGTAAGGGTGTGGATTCCTTCCTCGGCATTGAAATATGCCTGTGCCAGAGCAGTATTCCCTTTGTGACTGCCGAGCGGGCTCATATCTTCTCTTTTGAAATAGATCTTTGCCGGCGTCTTGAGATATTTCTCCAGTCTTACCGCCCTCTGAAGATGCTGCGGGCGGTTCAGGTGAACCAATCCTTCTCTTACTTCTCCGGGTATGTTAACATATCTCTCTCTGCAACCTTCCTGCCTGATGATCTCTTTACAGAAAATCGGTTCAAAGTCTTCGGGTTTAGCCGGCTCTCTTGTTCCGGGGTTGAGCGGGGGATCCAAGTGTCCTATGTCCGCCACGAGATTGTACCATTTTTTTGGTATACCTTCTACTGGCAGACTTATTCTAAGGTCTTTAGCGATTGCCATGACCTTAATGATTCTATCTACCTATTTAATAATGCGTGCATTGATGTATGGTATTGTACAATATAATATGTCTGGGAGATTGCCGTCGTTGTTATTTTGATTATTGCGGCCCTATGCATTACGGCCGCGGTTACCGCCAAAAAATTCTAAGACAAAGTGAGAGCCTCTCCCTTTCTCGACCTTTTTCCTCAACTTTTTTTATGTGAAAGAACGGCGGCTCGGCAGAGAGACCTATGCGGAGACGCAGGGTTCTCTAAAATAGTTCGGATCGAGAGGGGTTAAGGGGCCTATCTTAAATACTACAATTGCATTAACCACAGGTTAGTAACTAATAGTTAACAACTATGTGATAGCATGAATGACCTAGACACGATACTATCTGTGATAGAGAACCCGACAAGGCGCAGGATACTGATGGCGCTTGTCAGAGAGCCGCACTACCCGCTGCAGCTTTCAAAGGAGCTCGGAGTAAGCCAACAGGCGATAATGAAAAATTTGGATATCCTGGAAAAAAACGGGCTTGTAGAAAGCAGGAAAGAAAGCAGCGACAGGGGCCCGGTGAAAATGGTCTATCGCCCCACCTCCGAGTTCACATTGACGATAGATATGCGCAACGGGCTGTTCAGGGCTACCTTGTCGATGCCTGCGAGCGTCGACGATGCACAGGAGAACAGAGATATGGAGTTCGATGAGGTCAGAGAGACCCTCTCCGAGATAGACCGGCAGATAAGCGAGTTCGACAGGCTGAGAGAAGAGATGATCGAAAGACGCAACAGAATGATGTCCTCATTCATGCACGGCCCTATTGCCAGCGAGCTCGGTTATCTTGAAAGGAGCATTATCTACGGAATGCTGAACTCGCCGGAACATGACGCAAGCGAGGTCTCCCGCGAGATGGGGCTCCGGGATGACACGACGACCAAAGTAGTGAATGACATAGAGAACAAATGCAAAGATCCCAAGAGAGTGATGAGAAATGAGTAATGACAAAGCAACGAAGGTCGCGGAATTGAAACCCGGAGAGACAGGAAAGGGCATTGCGAGACTTGATCCCGAACTTATGGACATATTCGGACTGAAGATAGGTGACATAATACAGATCGCAGGTACAAAGAAGACGGTGGTAAAGGTGTTAAGGGGGGTGCCCGAGGATGCGAACCGCGGGATAATAAGAATGGACGGCTCCACGAGACGCAACGCCGGCACGTCGATAGACGAGCGTGTCGGGATCAAGAAGATATTCGCAAAGAACGCCGAAAAGATAACTTTCTCCCCGACAGAAGAGCTGAGACTTCAGGGCGGAGAGGAATACCTCGCAAAGGCGATGGAAGGAAGAGCGTTCGCAAAGGGCGACGTTCTTACCCTTAATGTAATGGGCAACAAGATCGATCTCGTGGTAACATCGCTCTCGCCCCCCGGCGATGCGGTGCTGATGACAACGTCGACTGAAGTAAAGATATCCGACAAACCCGCAAAATCGGCCGACATGGAGGTCCCGCAGGTCTCGTACGATGACCTCGGAGGGCTCGGGAACGAAGTGGCGAAGATCAGGGAGATGATAGAATTACCTCTGAGACACCCGGAACTGTTCAAGAGGCTCGGAGTAGAGGCTCCGAAGGGTGTGCTTCTGCACGGCCCTCCCGGCACGGGCAAAACAATGCTCGCAAAGGCCGTGGCGGGGGAGACCAGCAGTAACTTCATATCCCTCGGCGGTCCCGAGATCATGAGCAAATTCTATGGCGAATCGGAAGGAAAGCTCAGAGAGATCTTCAAAGAGGCGGAAGAGAACGCCCCCAGCATCATATTCATCGACGAGATAGACTCGATAGCTCCGAAAAGGGAAGAGGTCACCGGCGAGGTCGAAAGACGCATTGTGGCACAGCTGCTCTCTTTGATGGACGGCCTGAATTCGAGAGGAAAGGTAGTTGTCATAGGAGCGACTAACCGGCCGAACTCGATCGACGAGGCTCTGAGAAGGCCCGGAAGGTTCGACAGGGAGATCGAGATAGGCATTCCCGACAGGGACGGAAGACTGGAGATCCTGCAGATCCACACAAGAGGCATGCCATTGTCCGACAATGTCGACCTTAAGGCACTGGCCGACCGCACCCACGGTTACGCGGGAGCAGATCTCTCCGCTTTATGTAAGGAGGCGGCAATGGCCGCCCTGAGGCGCGTACTGCCGCAGATGGACCTTGAGACCGAAGAGATACCCGTGAACCTGTTGGAACAGATCTCGGTGACAAAGGACGATTTCAGAGAGGCCCTGAAAGACCTCCAACCGTCGACAATGAGAGAAGTCTTGATCGAGAAGCCCAACGTAAAATGGGAGGATATCGGCGCCCTTGAATCGGCAAAGCAGGAACTCAAGGAAGCGGTCGAATGGCCGTTGAAGTTCGGGAAGGTGTTCGAACACATGAACGCGAAGCCTCCAAAGGGCATACTGCTTTACGGCCCTCCCGGCACAGGTAAGACCATGCTCGCAAAGGCCGTGGCAACGGAGTCTGAGGCGAACTTCATTGCCGTAAAAGGTCCCGAGTTCCTCAGCAAGTGGGTCGGAGAGTCGGAGAAGGCCGTGAGAGAAACATTCAGGAAAGCAAGGCAGGCGTCGCCCTGCGTGATCTTCATGGATGAGATCGATTCGATAGCACCGGAAAGAGGCACAGGCGGAGACAATAACGTCACTGAGAGAGTGATTTCCCAGATGCTTACTGAACTCGACGGACTGGAGTCTCTGAACGACGTTGTCGTTATCGCTGCGACCAACCGCCCGGACATAATGGACCCTGCCTTGCTGAGACCCGGAAGGTTCGACAAGAGCATATTCATCGGCCCGCCCGACCGCGAGTCGAGGATCATGATCTTCGGGATCCACACAAAGGACAAACCGTTGGCGGACGACGTCGACATCAACGACCTTGCCGACAAGACAGAGGGCTGCACCGGCGCAGATATTGCCGCGATATGCAATGAGGCTGTCATGACCGCGGTAAGGCGCATCGTCAAGCCGGGAAAGGTCCCCGACGACGATGAGATCAAGAGCTGCAAGGTCGAGATGAGGGATTTCCTCTCTGCGGCGGACAAGTTCGGCCCGCAGACATCCCAGAAACTCAAGGACTACGGCCATAAGGCAAAAGATGGGGGCACAGAAGGATACCGCTAAGGTCTGGCACATGCGCATTTGATAACAACAAGAAGAAACTTCTTCCAACACTTTCCTTTATTGCGACACAGCTTTTATAATAGGAACTGTGTTTCATAATTCGTTGGCCCGCTGACCGATGGTGATTAATTTTCAGAGGACCATCGTCCGGTGCTTGTGAGAAAGCAGGAGCCAGACGATGGCAGAGATGGGATGGGACAGACAGTATAATAGACATTGGGATGAGTATAACCAAAGACTTGTCGAACGGGGAAGGATATTTTGGGACCTTTCATGGGTCCCTAAGCATCTGGATGAGATAGGTTCGAATGAAAAGAAACGAGGACGGCCGCGTTTGTACGGGGATGCTCTGATATCTTATGTTTCCAGGGTCAGGACGGTCACAGGCATCCCCTTCAGGATGCTGGAGGGTCTTTTCAAGCCCGTGTTCGATCTGATCGGGATAGAGGTGCCGAGCTATCCGACGCTTTGGAGGCGCTGTACCTCTCTGGAAGCGGCAGCCGGTATCAAGGCGACCGCGCGCAAGAGGATCGTTGCGGTCGACAGTACAGGGATAAAGGTCACCGTCAGGGGAGGATGGATGAGGGAGAAGTGGAAGGTGCACAAAGGATGGCTTAAACTTCACATTCTCTCTGATGTGGAGACGAACGAGATCCTCGCATTCGTGGCGACGGACGAACGATCAAGCGATGCCAAGCACCTGCTGGCACTTGTGGATGCGGCCTTGGCCGCAGGCCACGGGATAGCGAAGGTGCTTGCGGACGGGGCGTATGACACGAGGAAGAACTGGAATGGGATGAGGGAGAGGAAGATAGAGTTCATAGCCCACATCAGGAAGAATGCTTCGACGACATCCAGAGGATGCACCGTGAGAAGCGCGCATGTACGGGAGAGGAACGCAATAGGCGAGGACGAGTGGCGTAAGAGGTACGGCTATAACATGAGATGGAAAGTGGAATCGGTCTTCTCCGACCTCAAGAGGATGTTCGGAGAATCCGTTTCTTCGAAGACGTTCGAGAACATGGTGGCGGAGATCTCCAGGAGCATCGAGTGCTTTAATATGATGAAGGCGGCAGGTATGTGAATGAATTATGAAACACAGTTATAATAGGCATCTTTTTTTATAGAAGAACAACTGCTATCTATATTATGAGCAGAGAGGAACTCATCAACACCACAAGATCCGTACTGGCTAAAGCGGGATTTGAGATCTCATCCGCTCTGAATTTGCGCAGCATTTGTTTTGATATAGTGGGAAGAAAGGACGAAACATTGCTCATCATAAAGGTTCTAAGCAATGTTGATGCATTCTCAAGAGAGAATGCAGATGATATGAAGGTCCTTGCCGATGCGCTGAAAGCGACCCCTCTGTTAATAGGTGAGACATCCAGCTCAGGACCTCTTGAGGCCGGCATAGTTTATTCAAGATTCAAGATCCCGATCATTTCCAACGAGACCCTCGGTGAACATTTGTTGGAGGATGTGCCACCGTTCATCTTTGCGGCCCCCGGCGGACTTTATGTGAAGATCGACGGCGAGTTATTAAGAAAGATAAGAGAGACCGACGGAATAAGTCTGGGAACCCTTGCAGAGGTAACAGGGGTGTCAAGACGTACAATACAAATGTATGAATCGGGAATGGGCGCGATGATCGATGCTGCAATGAGGCTCGAAGAATTCCTGAAGGTCCCTATAATAGAGCCTGTCAATCCGTTCGAGTATGCAAGTAAAAAGAAACCGGAGGACTATGAGGTCAAAACCGGCGAACATACGAGCTCCAATACGCTGAACCGTCTGCTTGAGATCGGGTTTGCTATCACGCCCGTAACGAAGAGCCCTTTCGAGGCCATTTCGAGAAGCCGGCAGACCGTGTTCCTTACAGGGCTTGGAGTTGATGAGGAAAGGCTGATCCAAAAGGCGATCATCGCTTCCGAGATCTCGAAGATCGCAGGGAAGCATTCACTCATTATAGTTGAGCGGGGGCGTCCCGCGGAGAGTATCGAGTCGACCGCCGTCGTGACGAGCGAAGAACTCAAAAAGATAGACGACCAGGACGAACTCACAGATCTGGCACTTTCGAGGAGCACTAAAAAATGATATCCATAGATATCGGAAAGTGCAAGGTGGATATCCTGCCGATAGTCAAAGGACTCGTCTCGGAAGCCGATAGGGTCCGAGAGGCATACGGCAAATACGAAGCATACGCCGTTGCACTCGGCATAGAGGAGATACAAGCGCTGAAACGCAGAGCGGAGATCGAAGAGATACAAGAGCACAGCGAGATCGACATGGTATATGTTTACCACCTTTCTGTTTTCGGAGAGATAGAATCTCCTACCCCCGCGTACTGCGAATTGATCGACCTATGCTCAAAGGATTCCATTGAGGTCATACCGCTGGATATGAACAACGAGGAGTTCACCGAGATGTACATCCACAACGTAAAGACGATGGAGTTCGTGAAGGAGCACAGACTCGCGAAAAAAGGCATGAAGAAGCATTTTGACATGTCTTCCCCGGAAGCATTTTCGATATCATGGGACAATTATCTGAACAAAGTAAAGGGCTACCTCAAAGTGAGCCAAAAAAGAGAAGAATACATGGCCGCGCAGATCGTAGACATAGCAAGATACAGGCGCTCTCTGCTTGCCGTAGTAGAGGTGGAAAGGCTAAATAATATTGTGGAACATATCAAGAATGACAAAGATGAGTGATGAGTGCCCACGGTGCAGAGAATATGCCGCTAACGGCAGTTCGTACTGCGGCTCATGCGGCAGAGCGCTCGGACACAGCGGATCGAGAAACGGTGCCGTAAAAAATTCGAGGCGCGGCCTCTCAAGCGTCATACTTCAGTTCGCATGCGTAATCGTTGTTCTCATCGTGATCGTCGAACTGATAACCCTGTTTGCAAAGAGCGGGGATGTTTTCTCTTTACTGAAAGATGTTGAGCTCCCTTTCTTCTTACTTGTGCCTTCCCCCGAAATAGTATTCAGTATCGGCATACTCGGGCCGCAGATATATTGGATACTCGTGATCATTATTATTTTCAGCAGTGCGGTTTTTGCGATATGGAAGTTCTTTGTCGAAACAGAAAAGAACGGAGGTCTATCCGAACCTAACGCATCGGAGAACACGGCCTTCTTCTGGGTGTGCGTCTCTCTCTGCGCAATGCTGACGATCCACTATATCATCGTGTTCATACTTACCAATATGCTAGGAGTAGAAGTGACAACCCCGGATTTCGGCAGTGTAACAGAGCAGGTGTTCGGTTTTGCCAACGCCGCAGTTTGGGAAGAGATGGTCACCCGCCTGCTGTATATCGGCGGGCCGATAGCGATAATCTCTTTGATCATGACGAGAAAAATAGATTCTCTGAAATGCCTTCTGGGCGGCTTCGGGATGAGTAGGACGGCGGTTCTTTTCATAATAATCTCAAGCATCATATTCGGTGCGGCGCATTACTCCGGCTGGGACAATCAGGCATGGAAAGTACTTACCGCTACGATAATGGGTTTGTTCTTCGGATATGTGTTCGTGCGCTTCGGATTGTATGCTTCGATCCTGCTGCACTTCATCACCGATTTCTGGTCATCGTTCGACTGGATCGGGCTTGGCGGTATCGGGATCATTCTGGCATTCCTGCTCATAGGCTTCGGATTCGTTGCTTTATATTACATCTTAAAGAGAATAATAGGTTCGAAAGAATCGATCGCGGGGATGCCTTTATTCAAGAACGGCCTAATAGAGGATAAATGATATTATGCTGGCTATACACCTAATCGAACGGCGGCTTCATCGAAGCCAGCTTTTCAGACGCTTCTTTGACAATATCGCAGACTCGATGCTCCTGGCCTCGATAATATAATTCCCCCGATATCTGCTGAGCTTAGGCAACACACGGGCAAAATCTATCGAACCGTCGCCTATGGTCAAGTGGTCGTCGTTCTTCCCAGTGTTATCGTGGATGTGAACGTTCACGATCCTTTCACCGAACAGCTCGATGGATCTGTCGATCGCGCCGATCGTGTTCGCATGGCCGATATCAAAACATATCTTCAGATCTGTGCCGTCCAGGAGTTCCAGCAGCTCTTCCGGAGTCTGCCCCATCATGATGCGGAAAGAAGGCATATTCTCGATTGCCGCCGTCACCCCGTACTCATACGCCCATCTTTCTATCTCTTTCAACGAGCTTTTCGAGTGTTCCACTGACCTGTCCCTTACATTACCGAGGGAAGTGGAGTATGTTCCGGGGTGTATGGTTATCATTTCGATCCCCATGCGGTTGGCGTGCTCCATCGTCCTTATCGTCTCTTCGGTCGACGTGTTCCTTATCCTCTCGTTCACGGCGGCGATGTTGATGTCGCAGATCGGGGCGTGTACCGAACACCCGATCCTGTACGAGCCCTTTATTTCATTAAACCTTGCGGAGAATTTTGTCACGTCGTGCTTGAACTCCGAGAATATCTCCCACCAGTCAAATTCCCTTGAGACCACATCCATTATCTCCTCCGGGTCGGCCGCACAGAAACCGGTGCAGGATACTCCGATCATCGCTTACACCTCTTCGCCGTCCACGGTCCTCGGTGCGATGCTGTCGATCAGTACTTCCGGATCGTCGCATTCTATGGTCACGGTTATCGTGCCGAGAATCGTCCTCGGCTCGGTGAAGGATATCTTTCCGACGACAGCGACCTGCTTGTTAAGATGTAACGTTATCCTGCCGCCTCTGGCGCCCTTGAACATCATCGACCTTGTGCTGTCCAGGATCTTCTGCTTTCTGATGAGCTTGTAAAACTTGTCTGTGTCTGCTTCCCCCCTTATCCAGCGATCGTCCGTTTCCAGCGATGCGCCCGGGAATATGTTGAGGATCGCATCTTTCACTTTTTCCGGGTCCTCGCTTGGGTAGACCGGACACGTTATCTGAACAGAGACCATGGGCTATGGCAGGCATTGTGCATATTACAATGTTTGCAACGCCATTCATTTTTGATGATTTGTCTTGGTTGAGATATATTATATCGGCATTTGTGTCACGATAAATAGGATTGTATACGTTGTAACTAACACTGCCACCAGGACCCAAAGAAATCTGATCTGTTTTTTTTGAACTATTCTCTGTCCCTCTTCAAAGGCCGTACGGTCGAGAGGAATTGCACCTATCCTCAGCGGCCTGTATTTGTTGTCATCCTGCCAAATACAAAGACCCAACCCGTTTTGCACATCTATTGTTTCTTTTGCTTTTGCAAGAAGGCCACCCATCTTTTTGTATTGGTATGCAAGGAATTCGTGTGTGCCTTCTGGGATATGCACACTCACTTCTTTTCCGCGGAATATCTCGGCTATCTTTGTCCCGTCTACAAAGACCTGGAACGGCCTTCTATCTGTAAAAACATATTTTGAAACACAAATCGATACCGTCGGAGAATCTTTTGGAAACCCGTCGAACACTTTATCGGAACATTTCCGCCTCATTGGAAATTTCATAGATAATATTGAATACGTCAACGCGGCAACAGATATTGCGCCTAAGCACATAATAAAGAAAAAGCTGTCGCTGAACATGTTGGTTACGAAGAATGCTGCGAATACAACAGTCAAAAACACCAAAAAGAACCGATTGAAACTTTTTCTGTTCTCCTCATAAAATTCTGGTTCTTTCTTTTTCTCTCGTCTGATTACTAACCAAAATACCGCCAATAGGATCACAAATGCTACGACCGCTCCAACTACGGTTCCTAATAGATCTTCTGAAAGAATGATTTTATCACACAGCCGATATTTGCGTTTTTGAAAAGAGGATTTTGAATATATATATATTATGGAACAAAATATTTCATTCGAGGTGCACAGACGCTCTTCATTTTTCATCTGCCCGAGGAGAAAAAAACATTGGTCGAAAGACTATTAGTGATGTAGCGCATATGGCCGTGATATGAGGTCGGAGGTCCTTAATGCGGCAGCTAGGAAGAATCTTTTCTTCTCCCCGGATGCGTTAGAGGTCATACTCTCGAACTCGGATCCGATGGCATTTACCAACACTGTTTTGAATGCGCTTTCCGGAAGCTCCATGTTCATAGACAAAAAGGATATAATGGATCTCGTCGCAGGGGACATAGGGATCGCACCCGAAAGAAAAGCTATTGTGCCACATAACAAAAGGCACCATGATATTTCGATCGTTCAGGGGACGGATGTCACCGGCGATTCTACCTGTGAGGGAAAGATCACGGACTTCGCAACATACTTTAAGAACCGATTTTTTGCTCTGAAAAAGATAATCGAAAAAAGAAGGGATTTCGGGACATCCCTGCAGATATCCCGTGCGATGAGCCTTGGGAGAGAAGCGAAGATAATCGGCATGGTCTACGAAAAGAAAGAGACCAAGAACGGCCACACAACTCTCACTCTTGAAGATGAATCGGGAACGTGCACAGTACTGATCTCAAAAGATTCGGCATGCTACGGAGAACTGTTCGTGAACGATGAGGTGGTCGGCGTTTCCGGGAGACCTGCCTCGAGGGGGGATCTTTTCATTGCGGACAAGATATTCCGGCCGGACGTCCCGACGGGTCGTACGTGGACGCCGTCCGATTCGGCCGCCTCCGTAGCTTTCCTTTCCGACATACATGTGGGAAGTTCGACATTCTTAGAAAGGGAATGGAAAAGGATGATCGCGTGGATGAACGCCAATGCATTTGACATGAGCATCGATTATCTCGTACTTCCCGGAGATGTGGTCGACGGTATAGGGATATTCCCCGACCAAGAAGATGAGCTGGATATCGCAGACATCTATATGCAATATGAAAAGCTCGGAGAATACATCAAAGAGATCCCAGACCACATCAAAATAGTCCTCCAGCCCGGGAACCATGATGCGGTTAGGCTCGCCGAGCCGCAGCCGGCGCTCAGCGGCATATTCACAAAAAGCTTCGATTCGAACGTTATCGTTGCCGGCAATCCGGTCAACATCGAGATAGAAGGCAGGACGGTCCTCTCTTACCACGGAAAGAGTATCGATGACTGGGTTGCTAACGTACAGCGCCTCAGCTATGATGACCCTATCACCGTGATGAAAGAGATGCTTACCAGACGCCACCTTTCCCCTATGTACGGCGGGAAGACCGCCATGGCGCCAGAGAAGAAGGATTATCTGGTGGTCGAGAAGGTCCCCGACATATTCGTCTCGGGCCACGTCCACGGCGCGGGGAAGATGGATCATCGCGGCACCAAGATCATTAACGCCTCTGCGTGGCAGGATCAGACCGAGTATCAGAAATCACACAACTTCAACCCCATACCTGCGATAATGCCGGTTGTACACCTCGGCACGGGTGCGGTAAGGATGATGGATTTCTCAAAATAAGATCCGCCTCCGCATACAGTCAGTTTCATAAAAAAGTGATGGTGAAAAGGTTTTTAAGCGATTTAGTAGATCAAGACCCAGATTATCAGAAGAAAGCCGAATATGAGCATCGAGTACGCAATGATCCAGCCGACATTAAAGGCCCGTTTCAGTTTTTTCGGGTCTTCCATCGTCTCGTCAATGCGGTCTCTTATCGATCTCACTCTGCGGCCTCTCCTTTCTTCTTCAGATGCTTAAGACGGATCGTGTTCTCCCTTTCCATCTCCTCAAGACGGAAACTGACGAACCTCTCCGACTCTACCAGGTCGGGTATGATCTTGAACTCGAGAGCGTTGACCCTTCTCTTTGTTTTCTCGATCTCGTCCAGCAGCTTCTTCATGGTGGTCTCGACCTCGGCCGCACGGACCAATGTGTCGAGAAGTTTCTCGAAGGCCATTGCCGCCTCTTCGATATAGGCCGATGTCTCGATCACACCATATCCCTTTTCGGTCATTTTGGTGTGGATCGATGTGGCCTCCACCTTCGGAACCATCATTCCCATTATGCTCTTGCTTCCGAGTTTGACCTCGGGCGTCGTCTTTAGTGCGTATGCCGCACTCTTGACGGCGATCTCTCCCTCGGCGGCACGTGCAATGGTGATCTTCCTCATTGCCGCCTCATAGTCCGATGAAACACCCTCGCGCATCTTCTTTGCTTTGTCCATGACCTCAAAGAACTCGATGATGAGACCGTCTCTCTTCATCTTCATGATCTTGTATCCGCTTTTGGATAACTTGATCCTTTTCTTTAAGCTCAGGAGGGTCGAGCGGTTAGGGGTGATCTCTTGGGTTGACATGGGCTCACTTCTTCAGATACTTCTCGATGTACTTACGGTCGATCCTGGTCAGCTGATCTGTGTCCAACTCCCTCAGAATCTCCCAGGCAATGTCGAGCGTTCTCTCGATAGAACGGTCCTCGTCTATTCCCTGACGTACGATGCGGTCCTCAAAGAGGTCTGCGAAATCAAGGAACTTCCTGTCCTTTGCCGACAGCGAGTCCTTTCCGACGATGGCCACCAGTCCGCGCAGGTCCTTACCTTCCGCATACGATGCGTACAGCTGGTCCGAGACGGCTTTGTGGTCTTCCCTTGTTTTGCCTTTACCGACACCTGAGTTCATCAGACGGCTCAGGGAGGATGACACGTTGACCGGCGGGTATATTCCGTTGCGGTGCAGCTCCCTTGAAAGCACGATCTGTCCTTCCGTTATGTATCCGGAGAGGTCGGGGATCGGGTGGGTGATATCATCGCTGGGCATCGAGAGGATCGGGATCTGGGTAATGGAACCTTTCTTGTCCTTTATCCTTCCCGCACGCTCATACAACTGTGCAAGATCGGTGTACATGTAGCCGGGGTATCCGCGTCTTCCGGGGACCTCTTCTCTCGCCGCACCGACCTGTCTCAGAGCCTCACAGTAGTTTGTGATATCCGTCATGATGACAAGCACCTGCATTCCGAGCTCAAAGGCCATGTATTCGGCCGTTGTGAGCCCTAGACGGGGAGTGACTATACGTTCGACGGCGGGGTCGTCGGCAAGGTTCAGGAAGACCACTGCGTTCTTCAACGCACCTGTTCTCTCGAACTCTTTCATGAACATCTGTTTCTCTTCGTTCGTTATGCCCAGAGCGATGAACACCACGGCGAACTCTTCGTTCTCTCCGAGAACTTTAGCCTGCCTTGCGATCTGCAATGCAATCTCGTTGTGGGGAAGTCCCGATCCCGAGAAGATAGGGAGCTTCTGACCCCTTACGAGGGTGTTCATTCCGTCGATGGTGGAGATACCAGTCTGGATGAAATCCGCCGGACTGTCCCTAGCCCACGGGTTTATGGCCGCTCCGACTATGTCCAACTCCTTATCGGGTACGATCCTTGCTCCTCCGTCAAGAGGTTCTCCTGCTCCGGTGAGCACTCTTCCGAGCATTTCCCTCGAGACCGGCATCTTCATGGTGTCGCCCAGGAAGCGTACTGACGCCTGCCTGTCGATACCGGATGTGCCTTCGAATATCTGAACGACTACGATCTCATCGGATGTGTCGAGGACCTGGCCTCTCTTCATTGATCCGTCGGATAACCTGACCGAGACCATCTCTTGGTAACCGACCGGCTCCGTCTTCTGAACGAAGACAAGCGGCCCGGCGATCTGTGAGACTGTCTTGTACTCCTTGGATACTTTTGCTTTTGCCATTGTTCTCACGCTCCCAGTCCTGCGAACTGCGTTTCCATGTCTTTCGCCACGGCTTCGAGTTCCGAGTCTATGTTCTCTTCGTATTTGGCCTGGATGAATCTTTGTCTGACCGGCAGGTATGCGATCTTATCCACCTGAGCACCGGATGCGAGCGCGTTGTTTGCCAGATCGGAATATTTCTTGATCAGCGTCAACATCACGTACTGCCTCTTTATGGGGCAGTATGCATCGATGGGGTGGTATGCGTTCTGCTGCAGGAATATCTCGCGGATCATTCTCGCTATTTCGAGGGTAACCTTCTGCTCATCGGGCAGAGAGTCTGAACCGACCATCTGCACGACCTCTTCCAGCTCCGACTCCTTCTGAAGGATCTGCATGGCCCATGCTTTGAGGTCGGGGAAGTCTTCGGCGACGTTCTGCTTGTACCAGCCGCTTAACTGTTTATCATACATTGTATATGATGTCAGCCAGTTGATGCTGGGGAAGTGCCTTCTCTCCCTGAGCTTGGTGTCCAGCGCCCAGAAAACACGGACGATACGCAGAGTGTTCTGCGTGACCGGCTCCGACAGGTCTCCTCCGGGCGGGGATACCGCCCCGATGACCGAGATGGAACCTTCGGCTCCGCTCAGTGCCTGTGCCTTACATGCACGCTCGTAGAACTCGGACAGTCTCCCCGCGAGGTATGCCGGGAATCCTTCTTCTCCGGGCATTTCTTCCAGCCTTGACGATATCTCACGCATGGCCTCCGCCCACCTTGAGGTGGAGTCTGCCATCAGTGAAACATCATATCCCATGTCCCTGAAGTACTCTGCAATGGTGATGCCTGTGTAAACAGATGCCTCCCTTGCGGCCACGGGCATGTTGGATGTGTTCGCGATAAGGACTGTCCTGTTCATCAGCGACTCGCCGGTCGACGGGTCCAATAACTCAGGGAACTCAGTAAGAACCTCGGTCATCTCGTTTCCGCGCTCTCCGCATCCGATATATACCACGATCTTTGCGTTGGAGTACTTAGCGAGGGATTGCTGCGTAACGGTCTTTCCCGTACCGAATGCTCCGGGGATGGCCGCTGCTCCGCCTTTTGCGAGGGGGAACATTGTGTCCAGCACCCTGAGTCCTGTCACAAGCGGTTCGGCCGGCTGGTGCTTATCTTTGACCGGCCTCGACTCACGTACCGGCCACTTCTGCATAAGGGAAACTGCCTGTCCGTCGATCTTCGCTATGACATCCTCCACTTTGTATTTACCTGCGGATATGTCCTTTATCTTTCCTTTCTTGAAGTTCGGCGGAACCATGATCTTGTGGGTGATCGACCCTTCCATGACGGTACCTATTACCTGTCCTGCTTCGACTTCTTCTCCGTTCTTGACTGTGGGCTTGAAATCCCACTTCTTCTCTCTGTCCAGTCCAGGTGCGGTCACGCCGCGGAAGATATAATCTCCCATTTTGTCTCTGAGCACGGGTAGAGGCCTCTGAATTCCGTCATAAACGGAGGTCAAAAGTCCCGGACCGAGTTCCACGACAAGAGGGAGCCCGGTGTTTGTTACCGGCTCTCCCGGCTTTACACCGGAAGTATCCTCATAAACCTGGATGATAGAATGGTCGCCTACGATCTTGATGACCTCGCCCATGAGACCTTCGTTCCCGACATATACGACATCGTACATTTTGGGACTGATCCCGACCGCGGTCACCACAGGTCCTGCGACCCTGTGAATTACACCTTTAGTGCTCATTTACTCATCCTCTGTTTTGTATAAATCAACGCCAATTACTCTTCTTACCCTCTCGCGAAGGTCACTTTCGTCACCGCCCACAGGAACGATCACAGGCTGGATGGAATCCAGGACCTTTGATCTGACGTTCTGCGGGAGATAGTTCAGATCCTTTGCCGCGACGGCGAGAATGCCTATTTCGGCTTCCGACATCGCCTTTATGATCACACTCTGATAGTTGCTCTCATCGGCAACGAAAACGCGTTTGAGCCCAGCCAATCTGAACCCAAGCACGAACTCCTCACTTCCTACGACTGCAATTTCCATCAGATCACCAAAAGTCCTTTGATTGTTTCTCTGTCCAATCCGCTCTCCGTTCCTCTGGCTATTGCCCTGATATTCTTTATCTCAAGCTCCTTGTGGATCATGAAGTCAACAACGGGAATGACTGACAGCGGATACAGGTGCGAGAACTTTTTCGCTTTATTGAGTTCGAATCTCCGAAGGGACGATACGACGGCGGTAAGGTCCTTAGCCTCCAGTGCCTCCTTTATGGCTTCGCTGAATTCCAACTGAGACACCTCAGACATCATGGTGTTCACATCCTCCGCGTTTGCTAGGGTTGTCAACAACCTGTCGTCTATCCTTCTCCCTCCGGAAATAATGTATTTCATCACCTGTTCGCCGTATATCCCTTCGGACTTCAATTTCAGGATGGTCTCAAAGTTCTTCATGTCCACTTCCTCTTTGATATACTCCAAGAATAAGCGAGATGGCCTGGATGCGGGGTTGATGTTGTTGATCAACCTCACATAGTGCGTCTTCTCCAAGAAGTCCTCGATCTCCCCGAGATTGCCGCTTGCTTTATATGCGGCAAGAACCTCCTGCGGGAAGCTCATGCGGGTCATTTTCCCAAAGTTCGATATGACATCATCATCTGTTTCAAGCGCGATAAGCTTGTCCAAGGATTCTGCGCCGAGTATGCCTGCAGGGACAAGATCCTCCCTTATTCCGTCCGCATTCAGACCATATGACTTCCCGCGGAGTATGACCTTTAGGTTCCATATGTCCCATTTCTCGAGATATGCAGAGACCATGTCATAAAGCTCACCCGTCGACGAACGAAGAATGCTGCTGAAAACGTTTGCCATGTTGAGGTGTGTCGCATGTTCCAAGAGGTCCATGCCTGCCATTCTTCCAGCCAGGTCCGCCATCTCCTTGCCGTATCCGGTCTCGCTTATGTAGCGGGATATCTCCGGTACGGTCATCATCAGCATCTTGTTGTAGTCCTCTTCGCCCAGCAGGAGGGATTTCTTGGCCTTTACTCTGGCCACAGTGTATGCATAGTTGCCCTTTTTTGCGCTGCGCCTGAACATTATCTCACCCGAACAGGATGTCGGACAAGGCCTTTATCTCAGTATCCCAGATATTCCGAAGCAGGGTCTCATACTGCATGTCGACCTCTTCAGTGTCATCCTCGCTCTGAAGTACAAGGCCCGCACGTATCTTCGGGTCCTTGGTGACGGACTTTACGCCTAATTCCTTGGCAGTAAAGTTGTCCTTGTCAGAGATCACCACCTTCGGTTTGCCGATGACCGTCTTCGCCGATTCTATCATCTCTTTATACTGCCCAAGCTTTACATCCCTGGGAGCGGACTCCAGATCGGCGAGGAGTGTCTCGAATACCTTGGCGAGGATCTCTCTCTTCCTTGAGAGAACGATCTTCTTGCTTTCCAGCTCTGCGCTTGAAAGTTCCTGGCGTTTGAGACGCTCAACTGCTTCTTTGAGCTTCTTGTCCTCTTTTGCTTTCATGTCGGATATCTGTGCGTCCGCCTCGGCTCGGATCGCCCTGACCTCTGCTTTGGTCTGAGCCTCGATCTCGCTGACCCGTTTGTCGGCGGACGCCCTGATCTCCTTCGTGACGTTATCTAATGCCATGAAAAGGCCTCAGACTTGTTTATCCACCCATCACGAATATTGCCATGATTGCTATGACCAGACCAAAGATGACGATGGTTTCCGGAAGGACCATGAAGATCATTGCCTTACCGAAGATGCTCGGGTCCTCTGTTATCGCACCCACTGCCGCTGCACCTACATCTTTCTCTGCCATACCTGCTCCGAGACCGGTGAGCCCGACTGCAAGTCCGGCCCCTATCGCTATGAGTCCCATTCCAAATTGCGTATCTCCTGTCAATGCCATTTTTATACCTCTTTACTAGTTTCTTCTTTTGTTAAGATTGTTCTAAAGCGTTTTATCTTCAACGGCTCGTATTTTATTCCTCCGCCGACAAAGAATTTCGTCATCAGTTCCACGAACTGCAGCCTCAAGGCGTGCAGTCCGGCAGAAAGTATGCCTAACGTCCATACAACCAGATGCAGGAATGCGCACAGCACCAGCCCGATTACAAGGGCGTATATCGGGACGGCTCCCCAGTCCACGACTTCTTTCATCCCCATTATCATTCCGAATGCTATGTAGTTGAAGGCCATTGCCATCCCTGCCTTGGACATTCCGATGGCCGCCAAACGTGTGTATGATAATATGTTTCCGACAATACCCGGAAGTTCGAGTATCGCCATGATCTTTTCTGTTTTAAAGTTAATAGCCACTCCCGCTACCAGCATCACGACGGCGATGACGAGAATATAGAGTAACATCCCCTCGATCCCCGTTTTGTTGAACAGCATCTGAGTAAGCACGTAACAGAGCATCACCATTCCAATGAACGTGATAATCCATCCGCCCTTTTCCATGAAAGCGTGCTTGTTGTTGTGCTGCATTCTTATGTTGATGTAGCCGCAAATGTATCCGATCAACAGGTGTACGACACCTATATACACGGACAGCTTTAGCAATAAACTAACATCTCCCAGCTTCTCGACCCCGATTTCGTTGACCATCATTCCAGAGAACCAATCAGGCAAATGTATGCCCAACAGCCCTTCCCATGTCATTTCCAGTGGCGGCGCCCAGTGGCCGACAAAGTGCATTCCGAGTGCTTCCCCGAAGAAGAAGAACCCGAATAAGAATGCCCATATGCCGCCGAAGAACAGAACAGTAGCGATGGCACGCCAGTCCTTGTGGCGTGTGACCTTAAGACCGTACGCTCCGAGTATTATGAACGGTATCGCATATCCGCAGTCACCGATCATGAAACCAAAGAGCAGCGGAAGGAAGAACATGATCAGGATCGACGGGTCGATCTCCTGATATTTGGGTGTCGAGACCAGGTTTGTGGCGTACTCGAATTCCTTCGCGATTATTCCGTTGTTACCTTTTGTGGGTACTTTTTTGAATCTTTCCTCAATCTCTTCTTCCTCGTGCAGGTTCCTGCCGCGCGTCTCTTCGAATTCGACGTGGACATCGTTGCCCATTCTTGATTCTAGTTCCGACTTCACGGCCTCTACCTTTTTGGTAGGGATCCAGGCATCCATTATGTAGGAATACTCACTGACTGCGATCCTGAGCGGGACCTCTCCCTTCTCGATCTCGATCGCAAGTTCCTCTTCCGATGCACGGAGGAATGTCTTGTGTTTCATCTGAAGTGCTTCGATCTCTTTCTCTGCGGACTCCAGCTTGGCGTTGAGGTCAGCCAAGCTTTCATTGGTCAGTACAAGCGCCTCTGAGGCTGATCCTTTTCCTTCCGGGACCGCTATCTCAACGAAACCGCAATCCGAAAGAATGGATGTTGCTTTGTCCTTTTCCGAGTTCTTCACAAACACCGCTGCGGTGCCGCCTTTTTTCTTGTCAAAAGAAACAAATGTCTCGGCCTCAGCGAGCGCCTTGAGGGGCTCGGTCGGATTCTCCTGTACTGTTCCTACGATCACCGTCAGGCTCTTGTACCCTGAATAGAGTTCAAGATCCACCGGGATCGCCGAGAGAAGTTCTAAGCTCTTCTTCTTGGTGTTTAACTCAGTGATTCTCAGATTAAGATCATTTTTCTTATCAAGTGCCTTTAGAACTTCGGCCTCGATGTCCTCGACGCTGCCAGATGATATCTGGGATCTTATTTCCCCAACGGGTACCCGCGCTGTTTCGGTATTTTTACCTACTCCGAGCTCTTTTGCCATCGCCCTTATCTTGAGCAGCCTTTCGGCGGCTTTTGAATTCCTTGGTAATGTGGCCCCGATGGAAATGTTGTCAACGCCGGAAGTATGATCTATTATGTGAAGCGCCCTGACGCTGTAGAAAGCCTCTATTGCTTCCTCCATGCGGGTCTTGGTGCCCACAACCACGATCCTACTCATCGACTCAGGAAGCGACATTTATGGTCCTCTCGAATTTTTCGATTAGGAAGTCGTTCGCTTTCTTGATTTTCTTTGCAGAAGATTTCTCGACGGCCGCGGCCTGTTTCTCGCCCTCGGCAAGAAGTTTGCCTCTTTCTTCGTCAAGAGCACTCTGCTCTGCTGCAATGGTAGACTCGTAGTTGCTGCGCATCTCTGCTTCAGCATCCTGAATCCTCTTCACAGAATCTCTGCGGGCGTCTGCGATTGCTATTTTTTTCTCTGCCTCGGCCTTCTCGACCCTGGCATCTGCCTCCGCTTCAGCCTTCTTTATTTCCGAAAGTATGTCAGTTCGGCTCAATTTACACTCCCCGACTATTTGCCAAGCAATGGTATCAAGTTAGCGTACTTAATGGTAATTGTCCCTTTATAGAAAAAAATAAAGTGTTACTTATAACGAGGTTACTCTGTTCCTTCCGAGAAAACACGGACCTTTATGTTGGTCTCCGCTAACAATTCCTTTGAGAGATCATCTACATAGCCAGACTTGTAAACCACCTCTATTATTCCTGAATTTATCAGTATCTTTGTACACATCGAACACGGGAAGGTCGTAGTGTAGATTGTTGCGTCTTTTACGCTCACCCCGAAGTACGCCGCCTGCGCCACGGCGTTCTGTTCCGCGTGCACCCCCCTGCACAGCTCGTGCCTTGTCCCGGACGGTATGTTCAGCTGTTCCCTGATGCATCCGAGTTCTTCACAGTGCTTCGTGCCTTTAGGAGAACCGTTGTACCCGGTAGAGAGTATGTGCTTATCCTTTACGATCACCGCCCCCACTCTTCTCCTGACACATGTGGACCTTTGGGACGCTAGCTCGGCCATGCTCATGAAATATTCATCGTTGGAGGGCCTCTTCATGCCCCCCTTATCGCATTGCATCTTATAATTGTTTTAGAACATCACATTAATAATAAGAATGTGTTTTCCAAACGTGGACAAAGACACAAAACGCACCCTGATCGGAGTTGCCGCAGTAGCCATAATGGTGGTCGCTGTTTTCGTAGGCATCAATGTTGCATCAGGCGTGAGTCCTCCATATACCGTAGTGGTGTCGCAAAGCATGCAGCACAGCCCGAACAACAATATGCACTCGCAGCTTGGCGTCATCGACACCGGGGACATGGTCCTCCTGAGAAGCAAAGGGGGCGAGGACAACATGGGCATACAGTCCTTTGTGGATGGATATAAGAACGGGTACAGTAAGTTCGGAAGTTATGGAGATGTAATCATCTACGAAAGAGGAAGTGAAAACCCCATAATACATCGGGCGATATTGTGGCTCGAGAGTAATGATGACGGTACGTGGAGCGCCCCAAGCCTGGACGGATATCCTTCCGATCTTTGGTCGTGTAATAACGGCGGTGAGATCATTACCGATTATAACCACCTGCAGGGAACACTTACTTTGAATAATATGGGATATAACCAAGATCACTCGTTTTCTATTTATCTCGGCACACTAAATAACGGACCATCTGGCGGATTCCTTACAATGGGAGACCATAATATCGACGGCGGTTTCGATCAGGCTATCGGCATTTCCGCAGGATTGGTTTCCTATCAGAGAATAGAATCTGTGGCCTGGGTGGAAGTACCATGGTTGGGTTCATTGAAAATGATATTTTCAGGGGAAAAAGCCAGTCTCAACAATTTCGTTCCAAATACCATACCCAGCCTTGCCGCGGCCGTTCTGTTGTTCGTTTTTGTATTGATCGGAATAAGCTTCCTTTTTGATTACAGATATTATTGGAAATACAGGAAAGAGATGATAGAAGAAATCCGCCCTCATTAAAAGTTGGTCTGTGATATTAGTTTACCACAACAGAAAACCACAGACCGTATGTATGATGGGCGGCAAGGTTATAAAATAACCGATTTCCGGTGCGTACGGAAGCGGTCCTCTGTTTTGGAGGAGGAACGCATAGATGAAAATAGCGATCGGGATAGATGTGCATAAGGAAAAATGTGCGGCGTTTGCAGTGTACGCAGGCAAAGAAGAGCCGAGAAAGAAGAACCTGGATTTTTTGGAAAGATTCAACGCCGATTTCCGGAGGTTCCCTTCGGACGCTGCGGGAATGGTAGGACTGACGAACCGTCTTCACGGTCAGGATGCGTATATTCTGATAGAGAATTCGACCAAGTCTCACGACGTCTATTGGATGCTGACCAATCTCGGGTTCAGAGTGACGGTGGCCCATGCCGCCGACCTGTACAGGATAACCAGGTCCAAAACAAAGAACGATGATAACGACGCTGCTGAACTGGCGGGGTATATGCGCAGGCGGCTGATGGGGGAGATCGAGTTCGCCGTCGCCCATATGCCTTCGCGGGAGGTGCTGGTGCAGAGGGAATTGTGCAGGTTCGATATCAACGACAGGAACGATCTGACCGCTTTGAAAAAACAGATCAGATCCCATCTTCTGATAAGAGGAATGAAGCTGTCCCGCGATTACTCCGACATCACCTGTGTTCTTGCCCTCAGGGAGCTGAAGGCAACGGGGGACCACATTCTCATTCTGGATGCGGCGAAGGCCGAGAGTATCAAAGCGAGGAAGTCTCAGACGGAGAAGATGATCCGATACAGGATGGAAGGCAACAGGATGTTCGATATCGTTTGGTCGGTCCCCGGATTCGGTATCCTGTCTGCGGCGTATGTCACGTGCATGGCCGATGATATGACACGTTTCGTGGATGGGCGGGCATTCGCCGCATCTGCCGGTATAACTCCCAAACTTGACGAATCCGCCGACAGACCGAAGAACTGCGGGATCAGCCGCAGAGGGGACCCAGAACTCAGGAGGCTGTTGTGCCAGGCAACGTTCGTTCACATAAACCATGCGGACTCGTTCATATCCGAGAAATACAAACGTCTGAAGGCCAACGGCAAACATCACAACGAGGCGTTGGTGGCATGTGCGAATTCCATGGCCCGTATGATCTGGGCCATGGTGACCCGGGACAGGAAGTATTCCGCAGACCCGACAGTGATGGCTGTGACAAGATATCTCGCCGATTCCGACGAGATAGAGGATGAGATGGAGGCAGCGCAGACAGAATGATCATGAACGATCGGGATGCGGTGAAGCACAGCCGGACGGGAAAGGATGTCGGCTTCTTTTTGGCCTTCGTGGTCGCTTAGAAAATCGATACAGTATCGTCGGGCATATCGGGAACGCGGAAATGGCCTTCGGGGCCGGGCAATAAATCGATGATGCGGAACTGCGGGGGACCCGACCGCATGGGTTAATGGATATCACAGACCGATGCCTCCACGGTCGGCATCGGAACATGGGGACGACCTTAGGTTGTTTTTATGGGTAGGATCAGCGGATGCGGTAACAACCTTTATCAAAAACGAGTGGCTATAGTGGTGACAGACCAACTTTTAATGGAATAAATAAAGAAGACAAAGAAGGAGAAAGATCCCCTTTTGTTTGGAAAATGGTTATAATCCGTTTGAAACTGTCTGCGCGTCATTTACTTAAGGACGATCTCCCTGTGCTCTCTCCTGTTCTCCATCGAGACCATCAGAGGCAGACCGACAGCTATGCGTCCGTCCTTGGCCGCCATGGTGATTGTGACCGTGGAGTCCTTCTTCGCGGGTATCCTGAGCTTTCCTCTGGAGTTCGAGGGCTTGATGCCGTTCTTTGTCTTGCCGTCATCGTTGTCCACTCTGAAGGTTATCGCCGCATCCTTCGTTGCTTCTCCTCCCATAGTTACCAGCAGGAACAGCCCTGATCTTACCCACAGCAGGAAGAACAGCAGCAACAGCAGGGCTATGATGATCAGCGGCACGATAATCCGCCAGTCGAAGTTATTGTGGCCGCCGATATCGCCGGGACCGCTGGTCGTGAAATACAGCTTCAGGTGCAGGGAGCTTCCGAGGTCGTTGAAGGTAAGCACGGAGCTTGTCTCAACATTCGGTGTCTCCCATTTGGCAAACTTATAGCCGTCTGCGGCGAACGCCCTTACCACAAGGTCGTCGCCTACCTGTAAGGTCACCGGTTCTGTGTATCTGATGAAGTTTCCGCCGTTCACGCTGTATTCTGCATATCCGTCACCCTGAACGATATCGATCGTAAGAGTGATGTCGTTCTCTCCGGGACCTGACGCTACACTCTTCACCTGTATTGTGTGGTTGGACATCACGTTGGTAAAGGTGTATGAACCGTTGTTTATCTCAGTCTGCGTGAGACTGTAAAGGCCGTCTATCAGCACTTCGGTTATCTTATAGCCTTCCTTCGCCTTGAAGGTGAACGTCTGATTTTCGCCCTGTTGCACTTTGACCTTTCCGCTCGGAGTTATTGTGGAGCCTGAGTCGGCGGTAGCGGTGATGAAATAGAACTTCGGTCCGGTCTGGGTCTGTTCGAACACTGCCATTACGGTACCGGCGGAGCTAATCGTCACCGAGGGTGCGTTGCCTGTGATATCTCCCTGCCATCTTGTGAACTTATATCCAATGCCGGGGTTGGGCGTCAACGTGACCGTGGCGCCATCTGGGACATTTATCGTCTCGCTTGCGCCGACAGATCCGTCGCCGACCGTTCCCGTCACTATCTCATGTGTCACAGGATCTTCGTATGAGTACGTGACAGTGCCGCCCGGCCCTGTCTCGATAGTCAACTGATACGTTACGATCTCTTGCCTGAAATCAGCGGTGAGTGTACCCCCTGAGCTCACTGACACAGATGAAGACCCTGTGGACAGAAGCCCCGACCAGAATACGAATGCATAACCTGCTGAGGCATCAGGTACGGCTGTGAGGTCGACCGTTTCGCCGTTGGGAATATTGAAGATTCCGTATCCGCCTGCACCCACCCATCCAGAAAGAGCCCTTATTCCCATTCCGTCATTGAATGAGTACGTCAGGTCCACACTTCCTCCGGAGGTGGCGTCGACCTCCAGCCTGTACGTATCGCTGAGCTTCATGAACAGCGCGGATATTTGTGTGTCATCCGTTACTGTCAGCGTCCATTCGCTGTTGATAATTCCATCCACAGCGGGATCGTTGCTGCCCCACGCAATGAATACATATCCTGAGTCGGGAGTAGCAAGTATTCTTACATTATTGTCATTTGCCGGAACAACGACGTAGTCGCCGTCTGCATTGGCATCTGTTCCCTTCGGGTTGCCGTACTTATCATAGACTGGGAATGGAACGCCTACGGAATCATAGACTGTAACACTTCCCATTCCACCATTCGGGAATGTGAAGGTCAGTCTGAGATCGCCTGTTATCACTATGCTGCCATTGACAGGAGTTATCATTGTGATGTCTCCTGTTGTGTCGTCATATGTAAAGTCGGTTCCCAATGAAAGAACAGTGCCATTCATCATTATACTTACGCCCGTCGGCAGGTTGCCTGTTGAAGTAATGGTGAATGTGGGAGTGGTGTTCTCAATTGCAACATTGGGAATCACACTAAGAGAACCAACTGCTGTCACAGAATAATAGACGAGTGTCTTGTTGACAGGTGCTCCGTTTACAGTAACTGTAACACTTGTGTCGACACCATTTGCGTATATGCTGTAAGTGCCGTTGGGAAGTGCGGTGCCGTTGGCGAAGGTGCTGGAACCCGAGACCAGGGTGAACGTCGGTACCGTCCATGACGATCCGTCCAACGTCGCGGATACGGTGACGGCGTAGGTGTTCTCGGTCCAGGTTAGAGCGGCCGACGCGGAGGTCGTCGCGGATATAGTGAGCGTTATGGAATCCGTTGTCGCGGCGTTCGGGACGGGCGTCACGGTCCACGCCGTGGTGTGGCTGTAGTCGCCGCTGGGTGTGCCGGGCGTCACGGCTATTGTAACGTTATTGCCGTCGAGCACCGCCGCCGATCCCGTTCCCAGGGTTATGACCTTCGCTCCGTCCGCCGCCGGGTTAAGGGCTATGGTGGATGCGGAGGTCATCGTGACCCCGGATTCGGATACGGCGTAAGTGAGGGTGAAGTAATCCAGCGTTCTGTTGACCGCCGCGCCGCTGACCGTTATTGTCTGTCCGGTGTCGAAGCCGTTCGCGTATATGCTGTAAGTGCCGTTGGGAAGTGCGGTGCCGTTGGCGAAGGTGCTGGAACCCGAGACCAGGGTGAACGTCGGTACCGTCCATGACGATCCGTCCAACGTCGCGGATACGGTGACGGCGTAGGTGTTCTCGGTCCAGGTGAGAGCGGCCGACGCGGAGGTCGTCGCGGATATAGTGAGCGTTATGGAATCCGTTGTCGCGGCGTTCGGGACGGGCGTCACGGTCCACGCCGTGGTGTGGCTGTAGTCGCCGCTGGGTGTGCCGGGCGTCACGGCTATTGTAACGTTATTTCCGTCGAGCACCGCCGCCGATCCGGTCCCCAGGGTTATGACCTTCGCTCCGTCCGCCGCCGGGTTAAGGGCTATGGTGGATGCGGAGGTCATCGTGACCCCGGATTCGGATACGGCGTAAGTGAGGGTGAAGTAATCCAGCGTTCTGTTGACCGCCGCGCCGCTGACCGTTATTGTCTGTCCGGTGTCGAAGCCGTTCGCGTATATGCTGTAAGTGCCGTTGGGAAGTGCGGTGCCGTTGGCGAAGGTGCTGGAACCCGAGACCAGGGTGAACGTCGGTACCGTCCATGACGATCCGTCCAACGTCGCGGATACGGTGACGGCGTAGGTGTTCTCGGTCCAGGTGAGAGCGGCCGACGCGGAGGTCGTCGCGGATATAGTGAGCGTTATGGAATCCGTTGTCGCGGCGTTCGGGACGGGCGTCACGGTCCACGCCGTGGTGTGGCTGTAGTCGCCGCTGGGTGTGCCGGGCGTCACGGCTATTGTAACGTTATTGCCGTCGAGCACCGCCGCCGATCCCGTTCCCAGGGTTATGACCTTCGCTCCGTCCGCCGCCGGGTTAAGGGCTATGGTGGATGCGGAGGTCATCGTGACCCCGGATTCGGATACGGCGTAAGTGAGGGTGAAGTAATCCAGCGTTCTGTTGACCGCCGCGCCGCTGACCGTTATTGTCTGTCCGGTGTCGAAGCCGTTCGCGTATATGCTGTAAGTGCCGTTGGGAAGTGCGGTGCCGTTGGCGAAGGTGCTGGAACCCGAGACCAGGGTGAACGTCGGTACCGTCCATGACGATCCGTCGAGGGTCGCGGATACGGTGACGGCGTAGGTGTTCTCGGTCCAGGTTAGAGCGGCCGACGCGGAGGTCGTCGCGGATATAGTGAGCGTTATGGAATCCGTTGTCGCGGCGTTCGGGACGGGCGTCACGGTCCACGCCGTGGTGTGGCTGTAGTCGCCGCTGGGTGTGCCGGGCGTCACGGCTATTGTAACGTTATTGCCGTCGAGCACCGCCGCCGATCCGGTCCCCAGGGTTATGACCTTCGCTCCGTCCGCCGCCGGGTTAAGGGCTATGGTGGATGCGGAGGTCATCGTGACCCCGGATTCGGATACGGCGTAAGTGAGGGTGAAGTAATCCAGCGTTCTGTTGACCGCCGCGCCGCTGACCGTTATTGTCTGTCCGGTGTCGAAGCCGTTCGCGTATATGCTGTAAGTGCCGTTGAGCAGTGCGGTGCCGTTGAGAAATGTATTCAAACCGTTCGAAGCGAAGACCAGCGTGAATATCGGTTCCGATCCGTCGTTCCATGCCATTCCATCGAGGGTCGCATCTATGTTGACCATATATGTGCCAGCTGTCCACGTCAGATCGGCTGACACGTCTGTTACTTCGGTCACATTGGTGAGGGTCAGTGTATTACTAACCTCGCTGTCCGGGACGGTGTTGACCGTCCATGCGATGCGGTATCCATAGTCCCCGCCGGGGTCGCCGGGCGTCACTGTTATGACGACATCGCTTCCATATTGCACCGCAACTGTGCCGGCATCGATGATTATCACATCATTCCCTGTCGCACTGATGGTTGAATCAATGGTCATCGTAATGTTATCGGTGACCGAGAATGTCACCTCATAGAATGCTGCTATGACAACGTCACCATCAACGAGAATGGAAATATCGACGTCTCCGGTTGAATTATCATACGTGAACTCACTGTTCAGAAGCTTTCTGCCTCCCATGATAACCGCAACGTTAACGGGCAGATCCGAACCATCCATTGTTGAAAGGACCATAGTCTGAGGGATCTCGCCATAGACCGCCTTATCGGGATCGACCGCGACTTCGCCCTCTCCGATAAATCCAGTGTCGACTTCCAGAGCCGCCGGCCCCAATACAGATACGGTCGCAAGCACATAAAGCGTGTTGGGATCTGACGTCACAGATCCGCTGAGTCCCGGTGCTGTCACTACCGCATGATACATATTGCCGCTGTCTGTGCCGATCACCGGCGACAGAGTGAATCTTGCATCTACGGCGCCCGGAATGTTAGTCCATGATGACCCGCCGTCTGTGCTTACTTGCCATTGATATTGGGGCGTCTGCCCCAAGGTTGCCGGAGTCAGGGCCGAATCGACCCAGAATGTTACCTGCCCGCCCACGACCTGATACTGAGCGTACTGCGGATCGATCTGATTATAGTAATTCGAGTTCGGGTCAATGGAGATATTCATATTCGTCGGACTGTCGGGATTTGTATCGAGAGAAACCGTTTGGACGAATGCTTGGAGAATAGGGTATCCATCATTCAATATGGGACCGCCGCCCGTGCCGTCCGTTATTGTCCATATACTGTTGAAATTCCATCCGCTTACTGTGCCTGCTCCGTTCGTAGCGCCTGTCCATGTCCCAGTAAAGTATATCGAGTTGCCGGGAATCGGAGCGAGTGCATTAACCAGGTACGGCCTCATTTGAGTAGTGTTGTACCGAGCGGAAGTCTGAACATAAGTGGCATTCTTCGCCGGGTTGGGTGTTCCCGGATCCGGATGTATTGTGACACCGGCAACGTTTGTATACAATGTGGCAGAGGCCGTATCGAGGGAATAACAGCTGAAGAATGTCGTACCGTTATTGACTGTGGCGCTATTAAGTCCGATCATCCCGCCGCTCGACGAACTCGGCCCGGTCGTGGTCAGCGTGCCGATGTTGTAGCAGTTAGACATTATAAGATTCGATGTCGAGCCTGTAGCTGTACCTACCATTCCTCCGGTCGCTCTTTCATTCGCTGCACTGGTACCGGTAGAGGTTATGTGGCCGGTATTGTAACAATCCATTATTCTGCAAGAGGTATAGTCCAATTCTCCGACAATACCGCCAGCATAGATATTGAATTGCGAGTTCGCATAGATGTCTCCGGCATTGTAACACTGTTGGATCAACGGAGTCGGCCTGACGTTCTTACTCGTTGACGCTATCTCGCCGACTATGCCGCCTACTTGTGTCGAGCCGTTGTTGCCGCCCACCAAGAAAAATTGATTATCGAGATATCCTGAATTATAACATCTGTAGATCGTTATTGATGCTGTCGCCGCCACACCATCCATTTCCATGAATCCTACTATGCCGCCGACACGCGTATCACGATACGTTGACTTGCCTGTAACAAAGCCTGTATTGAATGAATTATCTATTGTGAAAGGTGATACTCTTGGGTTTACGTAACCTGCGATCCCTCCGGTGTAGATCATATCCTGACCTGTGCCGGCAGCATTCGATACGCAGAAGACATGACCGGAGTTGTTGCATCCGCTTATCGAAGAAAAACGCGTACACCCTATTATTCCGCCTCCGGCGACGTTTGTACCGTTGGCGGTCAAGGCAACGACCCTGCCGCCGTTCCAGTTGTCTGTGATGGTGGATGACGGTGTCGAGGCTGTGCCGGTACTGTCTGTTCCTATTATTCCTCCGGCACATCCCATACCTGCACCGTTGTCCGCCATTGAAACGAAGATGGAGTTATGGCAGTTGGTTATCGTTGATCCGAGAGAAACACCGACTATGCCCCCCGAGTACGCCAGCACCTGTGATGCCGCGAAGGACCAACCCTCTCCGTTCCTGTCCAGGACCGTCCCTACGTTCGATATCGTCGCAGTAGAACTTGCGTATGCAAATAGGCCGCTGACCGCAAGCGTTGGATTATACACTGCGGCGTCCAGCCCGTATATTGAATGGCTGTCGCCGTCAAACTTACCGGAGAAAGGAGTAGAAGCCGTACCGATCGGTGTGAAGTTACCGTTACTGTTGAAGGTTAGATTCAGCACATTTCCGGCAACCCCCGCAGGAAAGGTCGTATATCTTGCGAGTGCGAATGGTTCTTGGGGGCCTCCTGTGTTCAGCATCCCCCCTATCATCAGAGTGTAATCTCCGGTCATGACAGTGTTTAGTGTCGCTGTGTTGCCAACGAAACTGCCCATTTGCGAGTTTACTCCGACACTTCCGCTTGCGACCGAGACGCCTGGATCGTGGAATGTGAGCGTAACTGTCAGATTGGTGCTTCCGTCGAAGTAAGCAACTATGTCAACATCGTAACCTCCGTTCAGATCGTCCCCGGGGCCGAAGAATATGTCGTTGGCGAGATAGTACGTCCCGTTTAGATTACTTGAAATGTTCTGTAGATCCTGTGGCGTCTTTATCGGAGTACCGACCTGCGCTCCGTAGCTTGTACTTCCATGTCCGTTTAATTCAATGGGTATTATAGCTGCAATCAACAGGACCGATACAGCCAACAGCGCTAACCTGCTTCGCTCCATCATATTAATCTGCCTCTCACGCTATTGAAAAAATTCTGCAGCGTACGCTTGATATATAGAATAGATAATATTTATATTAGTATTATTAACCCAAATTTTTTTACTTAGAATAAATTAAATAATCCTGTACGCCGCCTGTAAAGAAAAAAATAGATCTGGGGCTATTCGAGAGCATCCATATATATGCTCACCTTGTGTCGGAATATTTAACTGGTTCTTCGACAGAATGAATTATGGCTGCATAGGAGGCAGAATGCTACGCAGAGAGACTTTTTTCCTAGTGAAGTTGCCGTAAAGGGTCGTGCATTGACTGTGCAACGCTGAGAAGATCATTCACGGTGAACGGACAATGATCGCCGTTATATAAAATTGATTTCTCTTTCCTCTCTCCTGTTTTCCATCACCACTACGAGCGGAACACCTGAAGCAATATTACCGTCCTTTTCGATCATCGAGATCGTCACGATCGAGTCCTTCTTTGCCGCAACCCTGAACCGGCCCTTGAAGTTGGTGCGCTTGACCCCGTTCTCGGTCTTTTTACCCTTGGCCAATGTGAATGTTACATTTGCTCCCTTGACGGCTTCGCCGTTCATTCTGACCGTAATAATAAATCCGGGCACTCTCCAGAACAGGATGAACCATACAATCAGCCCTATGAAGATCAGCAACACTAATACAGAAAGGCTTCCCCACAGCCATCCGGTGTCGACGTGAATATAAAGACTGCTGTCGCCGCTTTCTATGAAGTGTAGTTTCAGAGGCACAGACAAATCTGCGCCGTTGAAGGAGACCGATTGTTGGGTGATGATCGTATCTCCCTTCGTCCACATATCGAACTCGTATGCGTCATCGGGCACAGCGGTCACGATTACATTGTCGCCGCTCTCGAAGGTCACAGGCGATACATACTCCATGGGCGGAGAGCCGTTCACGCTGTATACAACGTGGCCGTTCCCTCCCTCAATATTGATCGTCATGGTTATCGGTTCATGTGAACCCCTGCTGCTACTCACTCCAATAGTGTGGTTCGTATTCACGCTGTAAAAAGTGTAAGAGCCGGCGTCGATCTGTGCCTGAGTAAGCGGCGTTCCGTCCACGGTGACCGATGCGATGATATAGCCATCCGCAGCCGAGAATGCGAACGTTCGGTCGTTTCCCGCCTGGACGGCGATATTTCCTTTCGGAGCGATGCTGGAATTGGGGTCGCTGTTAGATGTTATGTAGTATGTCTTAGGTACAGCATTGAACGCCGCCGTGAACGTTACCTGCATATCGTTTTTGTACGGCGTAAGGTCTACACCCGTCATGTTCGGAGCGGCCGATACGACCATTCCGTCGTCATCGGACCATTTAATGAAGCCATACCCTACCACCGCCGCTGCGCCGACATCCAGCGTTTCGTTTATGCCGACCTTGAAAGGTGCTGTATAAACAAATGGACCCAGTATCATTCCTCCGGGTGTGGTTATTGTGTATGTCAGGTCAGACAATGCGATAGTTAAATGGTTGACCGCCAGCGTCACTGTGAATATCTGAGAGCCACCCGAGCCGCCCTGAGCTTGGTAGCCGGCTGTGAACGTCACCGCTCCGGCCGTAAGGTAGGCCGATGAGTCGGACAAGGTGTAATCGACGGCGCCTGTCAATATCGTCGGAATATCATCAGACCATCTGGTAAAATCATATCCTGCCGGCGAGGCCGACGGGTCCGCCGCCGATATCTTCAGCACATCATCGGCACCGACCTCGAATGGCACTGTGTATATTGTGGGGCCGAGCGTCGCCCCTGCCGAAGTGGTTATGGTGTACGAAAGGTTCGACACCGAGACCGCCGCCGGGTCTGCGGCAAGCCTTACTGTATATATGGGCTTTACCACAATGTTGCCTGGTGTGGCCACGGTGAACGTGACCGTTCCGTTGGCACTGCTGTATGTGAAGTCGGCAGACGTCATTACGGTGCCGCCCGCAGTGATCTTTACATGCGCAGGCAGGGCGGCGGTTCCCACGGCGTATATTGTCCCAGAGTATGCATCACCAAACATCGATGTATCCGGCATTATGCCGAATCCACTTCCTTCCAATGTCACTGTGTATACTGCGGTGGCCGTTATGTTACCAACTGCGGTTCCTGAGATCGTTATTGTTCCAGGCGTCGCGGGATCGTAAGTGTATTGTCCAGAGGCAACAAGGACCGAGCCTCCCATCACGACCAGGAAGCCTGTCGGTACATCGGCGGTGCCGATGCTGAATGTTATCGCTCCCACCATATCACCGTAGAGCAGAGTCATAGGCACCCATGAGGCCGCCCCCGCCGCATTCACTGTCACGGCGTATATTGCGGTGATGGTCATGTCGCCGTCGACAGCCTTGTGCATCACTAATATTCCTGTATTTTTATAATATGTGAAATCAACGCCGTATGATAGTATAGCACCATTCATAACGACCTGCACTCTTTCCGGCACATCGGCGCCGGATGCGGTTGTAAGGGCAATAATGGGCTTATCGCCATAGACCGCTCTCTCCGGATCGGGTATCGTACTGCCATCCGGAATAAAACCGGTATCAGCCGTGAACCCCGTTCCCTTCGCCGTCACGAGAGTTATCACATAGATCGTAACGGGATCCGAATACACTGTCCCGCCGTATCCCGGCGATGTTACGGCACACCTGTACATCGTACCGTTGTCCGCTCCTTCTATTGGGGAAAGAGTGAAGCTCGAGCCGTTCGCTCCGACCACCGGGTTGACAGGTATATTTGACCATACAGGACTTGATCCAGCGGCAGGTACGCTTGCCGTCTGCCATTGATATTGAACCGTTTGACCTGTGTTGTTTGGATCCAATACGGACGAAACAGAGAATGTTGCCGCATCGCCAACCAGATAATACTGGTCGTATTGGGGATGGGTCTGTCCGTAATATTCGGGAGATATTGTTATCGTCTTTCCGGTCGTAACATCGGGCGTAAGCGAAACATCCTGAACGAATGCCCGGAGTACCGGATAACCGCTGTTCATCACACCGTCTATAGTCCAAATGCCTGTGTTGTCTGTGAAATCCCAGCCAGGGACAATGCTCTGAACCGTTCCTGCGCCCACTGTGGTCGTTCCTGTGAAGAATATCGAACCTCCGGCCTGAGCTACCGCAAGCGTCGGCCGCATGTCCGAGCTGCTCTTTGACGCGTTCGTTGTTTGGTTAGGAGAAGCAGTCGATCTTACGGGATTTGCGGTCGTCCCGCTGCTTGCGGGGGTGTTTGCATTTACTTCGTCCCTGAACTGAACGGTCGTCTGACCTCCGCTGATGAAATTGGTAACAGCGGTGTTCGTGAGGAAATAGCTGTTGATTATCCTGGTGGCCGCAGTGTTCCAAGCACCTTGGCTGCTTCCGAGAATGCCTCCGGGACTTAGTATATTGGTAAGTGTCAGTGTGCCCGCGTTATAACAGTTGAAAATATGGATGCCTGTTGCGGTAGCTGTCGCCGCACCCATTATGCCTCCGGCATTCTTGTTGACCCCATCTGTTGTGGATGTTGCGATTATACTGCCGACATTGTAACAATCGGTGATGCTTGCCGATGCTCTGTCGACCTCCCCGAGGATGCCGCCCGCAAATACATTCCATTGTGTATTGGCGTTGATCTCTCCTGTGTTGTAACATTGCGTTATGTTCAAAGTAACATTCGTTGCCGCGGTCCCGGCCCCGGAGAATGCCGCTATTTCTCCGACTATACCTCCGACCTGCGTCGCGGCGTTGTTCGTACCTATTCTATAGAACACATCCTGAAGTTTGCCGGTGTTGTAGCACCTCGTCACAGATATCTGCGTTGATACAGGCAGGTTGGTGGTGTCGATGAAACCTATTATCCCCCCTATCCTGGCGTCACGGTATGTCGCTTCGCCCGAAATAAGTCCGGTGTTGTATGAGTTTGTTGTATTGAATGCTGCCAGGGATTTTACGTAACCAGCTATGCCGCCTGCGGACACTGTATCATCGGTGCCGCCGCCCTCAATGTTAGAGATTGATGATATTTTGCCTGAATTGTTACATCCTTCGATAGAAGTATAGTTGGTGGCGCCGATTATTCCGCCTGCGGAGATCCTTTTTCCGCTTGCCGTCAGAGCTGTGACCGCACCTCCGTTCCGGCAGTTCAATATTACATTGGCGGCATTCGTTCCGATATCGGAACCGACTATTCCTCCCGCACACCCCATATCGGCCGGATCATTGCTGAATACCGCCACTTTGTTCGAGTTGTAACAGTCGGTTATCTGCGAACCTTTGGAAACGCCCGTTATGCCTCCCGCATAAGACTGTGTCATCGATATTGCGAATACCGATCCTCTGCCGTACCTGTCAGGTTCGACACCGAGGTTCTTTATTACCGCTGTTGGGCCAGTGCAAGCGAACAGACCCGCGTATGCGGCTCCGGCGGGGTTGTAAACGGCTACATTCAGCCCATATATGGCGTATCCGTTGCCGTCAAAGGTTCCTGCGAAGGGGGTACTGTAGGAACCGATCGGCGTAAAGTTACCATTGCTGTTAATATCCACATCAAGAACGGTCCCTGATGTGCCTGTTGTGAGGGTAACGGTCTGAGAGAATGCGAATGTATCTTCGGACAGGAGCGTTCCACCGACCATCTTTCCCCCGGCCGTGATCGTATATTCTCCCTGCCCGACGACCGAGATATTGATCACATTGGTTGTAACGGAAACCATATTGGAGTTTATGGCTGCCCTGAATTCGGTTACTGCAATTGTCGGATCGGCGGGCGTGACCGCTATTGTCAGCGTATTTGTTCCGTTGAAAACAGCGGATACGTTCATATATGCTCCGCCGTTCGTATCGGCTTCTTGGCCGATGAAGAAAATATTATTATCCAGATAATAATCTCCGCCGAGATCGTTTGCTACATTCATCAGATCGTCGACGGTCTTTATAGCTGTTCCGGACGGACCTCCTGAGACGGAATTAAAGTTTCCTATCGCATCGATGCTGACAGGCACTACGGCCGCCATCAGCAACACAGAGAATGCCAGCAAGAATGCCAGCTTGTTGCGTCCGTTCCTATTTACTCCCCCTCTGGCCCAAAGGCCATTATTGTGAAATACACTAAGAGCTATTAATAATAGATGGGAAATTTTTAAGTAAAATCCGCCCTCATTAAAAGTTGGTCTGTGATATTAGTTTACCACAACAGAAAACCACAGACCGTATGTATGATGGGCGGCAAGGTTATAAAATAACCGATTTCCGGTGCGTACGGAAGCGGTCCTCTGTTTTGGAGGAGGAACGCATAGATGAAAATAGCGATCGGGATAGATGTGCATAAGGAAAAATGTGCGGCGTTTGCAGTGTACGCAGGCAAAGAAGAGCCGAGAAAGAAGAACCTGGATTTTTTGGAAAGATTCAACGCCGATTTCCGGAGGTTCCCTTCGGACGCTGCGGGAATGGTAGGACTGACGAACCGTCTTCACGGTCAGGATGCGTATATTCTGATAGAGAATTCGACCAAGTCTCACGACGTCTATTGGATGCTGACCAATCTCGGGTTCAGAGTGACGGTGGCCCATGCCGCCGACCTGTACAGGATAACCAGGTCCAAAACAAAGAACGATGATAACGACGCTGCTGAACTGGCGGGGTATATGCGCAGGCGGCTGATGGGGGAGATCGAGTTCGCCGTCGCCCATATGCCTTCGCGGGAGGTGCTGGTGCAGAGGGAATTGTGCAGGTTCGATATCAACGACAGGAACGATCTGACCGCTTTGAAAAAACAGATCAGATCCCATCTTCTGATAAGAGGAATGAAGCTGTCCCGCGATTACTCCGACATCACCTGTGTTCTTGCCCTCAGGGAGCTGAAGGCAACGGGGGACCACATTCTCATTCTGGATGCGGCGAAGGCCGAGAGTATCAAAGCGAGGAAGTCTCAGACGGAGAAGATGATCCGATACAGGATGGAAGGCAACAGGATGTTCGATATCGTTTGGTCGGTCCCCGGATTCGGTATCCTGTCTGCGGCGTATGTCACGTGCATGGCCGATGATATGACACGTTTCGTGGATGGGCGGGCATTCGCCGCATCTGCCGGTATAACTCCCAAACTTGACGAATCCGCCGACAGACCGAAGAACTGCGGGATCAGCCGCAGAGGGGACCCAGAACTCAGGAGGCTGTTGTGCCAGGCAACGTTCGTTCACATAAACCATGCGGACTCGTTCATATCCGAGAAATACAAACGTCTGAAGGCCAACGGCAAACATCACAACGAGGCGTTGGTGGCATGTGCGAATTCCATGGCCCGTATGATCTGGGCCATGGTGACCCGGGACAGGAAGTATTCCGCAGACCCGACAGTGATGGCTGTGACAAGATATCTCGCCGATTCCGACGAGATAGAGGATGAGATGGAGGCAGCGCAGACAGAATGATCATGAACGATCGGGATGCGGTGAAGCACAGCCGGACGGGAAAGGATGTCGGCTTCTTTTTGGCCTTCGTGGTCGCTTAGAAAATCGATACAGTATCGTCGGGCATATCGGGAACGCGGAAATGGCCTTCGGGGCCGGGCAATAAATCGATGATGCGGAACTGCGGGGGACCCGACCGCATGGGTTAATGGATATCACAGACCGATGCCTCCACGGTCGGCATCGGAACATGGGGACGACCTTAGGTTGTTTTTATGGGTAGGATCAGCGGATGCGGTAACAACCTTTATCAAAAACGAGTGGCTATAGTGGTGACAGACCAACTTTTAATGGAATAAATATATTGACGGCGGCACGTCATAAATGGAGGGTGGCCTTTCCGGCTGCGATCGGAAGTTCCCTGAACAAACCTCATCTTTTCCGTTCGGATGCGGGATCACCGTTCATTCCCGATGTTCTTTGCCTGAGACTCTATCCACTTCTTGATATCCTCTTTCCTGGTGCTGCCGATGCCGAAATACTCCGAGAATTTCTTCGTGGTCGTCAGTTCTTTGGTCTGACCCACTCTTTTCGCAGACACAAAACCCATCTCCACCAGCGCACGTACGTCGTCATACGTCCTTACGCCGCGGGCGTTGAACAATTCGGACTGCAGGACCGGCTGATTATACGCAATGGTGCTGAGCGTGCGCATCATGCCGCCCGTCAGCTCCGCTTTTGCGAATTTCCCGGTGACCTCCGAGTACTCCGGTTTGAGCATCATTTTGTATTCGTTGCCGATCTTGGCGATCATTATCGCCGACTCGCGTTCGTCGTATTCCTTTTTAAGATCCCTTAAAGCGACCTTGACGTCATCCACGGGTATCCCCGTTCTTTCCGCGATCTGCTCGACGTTCACCTTTTCGGGGCTGGAGAAGAGTGCCGCCTCGACCGCGCCCCTCCCGTCCACCTCAGTTCACCGCCTCGATCTGTTCCTGCTCTTCTCTGGACTCTATCGTAGTGGGTATCCCCGGGACCTTCATCTCGATTATTATCTCCCCTCTGGGTAATGAAGCTTGATAGATATCCAGCCTGCCGTCCCTCACCAAATGCAACACAGCGACGAACGCTCTGAGCGTCTCCATTATGTCGCCGATGTACAACTCGTCCAAAGGTATCGGTCCTGAACCAAGCCTCACGATCCTTTCCCAGATGCGCTCCACATCATGCTTGTCGTCCTCGTCGTGGGCCTTGTTGTCGAATTTCTTCGGGACCTTCTCCTCAAGCTCGACCCTTACTCTTTCCCTCTCGCGCTGGACCTCCATCTCGATCCTCGCTTCTTCGAAAGCGTCGAGAAGTTCGTACATCGTCACCGGGCGTATCGAATCCCTGGTGTACGCTTCCCTGAATGCCACTTCCGGAACGACCATTGCGGGGTCCTCATCCTCCAGGTCGAAATCGAAGAACTCCTCTTCGAGCGGCTCGTCCGATCTCGAACAGGTCACTTCCGACTGCATCCTGAGGACCTTCCATGCCATGAGCAGGAGCTTTCCCGCCACGATCATATCGAACCTGTTCTCGGCCACTTTCCTCGAATACAGTTTGACGAACTCCCTGAGATCTATCTCCCATGGGTCGATCCCGTTCTCGATCACAAGGCTGAACGCCGATCTTATTGATTCATCCACCGGGTCGTTGAGCTTCTCTCCCGAGCCTGCTTTGTTCAGAATATCCATGTATCCGTTGATCCTGTCGAATGATTCCTCATCATCCGACAGGGCCTTATGGAACAGTAAATGCTGCTCCATGTCTTCTTTCTTCATTGTTTCTTCCATTCCCATCCCATCCATCCTTTTTAATTTTCCCTTCACTCTTTCTTTGTCTTATCCTCTTTTTGTTCCAGCTGTTCCTTCAAAGCCTCTTCTTCGTATTTCGATACCTCTGCCAGGTCCGGCTGCATTATCACTTTGCTGATGCCGGACGGCGGCCTGGTCACCCCGATAAGGTGGTCGGCCATCGCTAATGTTACCTTCCTGAGTGATACTTGTATGAACTGAGCTTTCCTCGAGCTCTCCTTTACCCTCTTCGCCACCATTTCGGCGTTGACCGAGTCCAAGAACATATCCACTTCGTCCAACACATAGAACGGTGACGGCTGATACTCCTGGATGGCGAATATGAACGCTAACGCGGTGAGCGACTTCTCTCCCCCGGACAGCGCTTCCAGCCTCAGGAGTTTTCCGTTCTTCGGTTTGGCGTTGATCGTCAGACCGCCGAGGAACGGATCCTTCTCGTCCTCCAGTCCCATGAATGCCTCTCCTCCGCCGGAGAGCTGAGCATATATCACTTTGAAATTCGTGTTAACCGCGTCGTAGGACTGCATGAACAGCCCCTTCTTCTGCGAGTTGAGGGACTCCGTGAGATCGCTGAGTTCCTTGATCTGGGTCTTAAGCTTTCCGACATCAGCCATCAGAGAATCGAACCTTGCTTTGCGCTCTTCGTAATCCTCTATCGCCCTGAGATTGACGTTGCCTATCCTTGCGAGTACATTCTCGCAGGACTTGATGGTGCGTCTTATCTCCTCTTCCGAGGGGATGGGCTGCCGGACCTCCACTTTGATCTCCGCTATCTCGATCTTAAGCTGGCCGAGGCTCTCGTTGACGATGAGGATCTGAGCTTCGTTGGAGGATCTCATTCCGGTCTTGACCTCCAGCTTATCCTGTACGGAGTCCTTCTCTCCGGAGAGTTTGAATCCTTTTTCGACCAGAGCGTCCCTTTGATCCCTCAGATCCTTGATGCCCGATTCCATCTCGGTCTCGATCTTCCTGAGAGCCGAGAGTTCGACGGTTATCCTTTCCATCTCCTTTCCGTATCTTTCAATATCCTCTTTGCAGTCGGATATCTTCTTGAGGACGGTCCTCATCTGACCTTCCAGATTCTCGCGGTGCTTGTTCAGCCCGGATATCTCCGTTTCAAGGGAGTTCTTCTGCGAACGCAGTTCTGATACATCGTTCGTGAAATTATAGACGTTGTCCCTTATCTTCTGTATCCTTTCCTGCATCTCCGCGGGAGCTATCTCCGCAATCTTTTCTCTTAATTCCGTTCTCTCCGATCTCATCGAGTCAAGCAGAGCGGATACCTCTTCCAAAGCCTTCTTCGAATCTTTGTGCCGCTTCTCGGCTTCGGCGTGCTCTCTGCTCTTGGTGTTGAATTCATCGGACACAAGCTGCCTGGATCTCTTCAGTTCGGATATCTTCGCCGTTAATTGGCCGATCTTCGCCTGGGCGCCCATGTTCGCGCCGGAGACCTTCCTCATCTCATCGTCCATCAGGCGGATGCCGTCCCTGATCTCTTTGAGCTTTGCCCTGAGACCATCCAGAGAATCGTTGGCCGCCCTCAGTTTCGCGCTCACTTCATCCAGCTTGGATTCGGATGCCGCGCCGAACTTCATTATATTCTGGGTATTGAGGGTCCCTCCCGTCATCGCTCCGGATGCTTCGAGAAGTTCTCCTCCCTTGGTGACTATCCTTATCCCGCCCATGATCGCTCTCGCGTCGGACATCGTGTTTACAACGAGTGTGTCCTGGAAAACATACCAGAACACGTTCGCATACTTCTGATCGTAATCTATGAGATCGGTGGCGTACCCCTCCGTCTGCTTGACGGTCATGATCGCCTTTGCCCGAGGCTTGCCCGGGACCATCTTGCTTAACGGCAGGAAGGTCACCCTGCCGAGCTTCTCCTTCTTCAGGTATGCGATGCAGTCTGCGGCGACCTGGTCGTCGTTGACGACGACGGATCTCATCTTCCCGCCCGCGGCGACCGATAATGCCGTCTCGTACCCGGGCTGAACGGTCGCCAGTTCCTGGACGGTCCCGTGTATACCGGATGCGGCGCCTTTGTTCCTGAGTTCGATGATGGCGTCGACCGCCTCGTCGCCCTTGTTGAACTTGTTGGTGATCTTCTTTTCGGCCATGAGCTCGCTGTACTGCGTCTCCAGTCTCCTGACGGCTTCCTTGAGCTCGTTCTCCTGCTTTTCCAGCTCGGCCTCTTTCCTCTTGGACTCCATTATCTTCTTTGAGATGTCCTCTGCGCCGCCGCCGGTCTCCTGTTTGATCTCCTTGAGATTCCATTCCGCATCTTTTATTTCGAAGTCCGAGGCCTTGAGCCTCTCGTCCAGGGCCGCCTTGGACCTTCCCGCTTCTTCCGCAAGTGCGGATGCCTTCGCCGCAGAGACCTCGGCTTCCTGCTCGGCAACCTCTTTTTGATCGATCTGGGCTTCCAGATCATTAAGTCTGTTCTGTAATTTTGTGTGTTCGCCGCCGTGCTTCAGCATCTCTTCGTTGATCTTGGCATCCTCGGCCTTCGCGTCGTTCAGCTTCTTCTCGCTGACCTTCAGCTTGTCGGAGACCTCCTTAAGAGTGACCGATAGACCGTCGCGCTCTGCCAGATTTGCGTTGACGGCGTCCTCGAGCCCGTGTTTTACGACCTCGTGCTCTCCGATGTCGTCGTTCGCTCTTTCGGCACGGTCCTTCTGCATTGCCATGTCGATCTTGGCCTTCTCGATCTTATCCTTGATCTCCCTGTACTCCGGCCCGACGCGGTCCTCGATCTCTTTCTCTTTGGCCTTGATGGCGATGTCGTTCGCGGCGTACTCCGCCTTTATCGCCTCTTTGCGTTGGTTGAGAACCTGTATGTCCTTGTCGATGGCGATTATCTGCGCGTTGAGCCCCTCGAGCTTGGCCTCTTCTATCTGCATCTGCCTGTGCACGGATTGGGCTTTGGCCACTTCGAGAAGGTTCTGCGTTTCGATGTACTTCTTGGCGTCTTCCTTGTCCTTTTCAAGCTTCTCGATCTGTTTATCGAGTTCTTCGACGACTATGTTTATCCTTTCCAGGTTGGTCTCGGCCTCGGTGCGTTCTCCTTTCGCCTTTTCGATGTCGGCGTCGTAACTCGATATCCCGGAGATCGAGTCGAGGACCCTCCTTCTGTCCATGTTGCCCATCTGAACTATGCGGGTGACGTCGCCCTGCTGCACCATGTTGTATCCATCGGCGGATATCCTTGCCTTTGTGAGAAGGCTGTCGAACTCGGTCAATGAGGATTTTCTGTCGTTGACGTAGAAATATGAGCTGTAATCTGTTCCGTTATCCGATATTTTGACGTATCTCGTCAAGCGGACGATGTCGTCATCCCACGGCATCATCCTGTCGGCGTTATCGAAAACAAGGGATACTTTAGTGAATCCCGCTTTGCTTTTTGCTTTCCCGCCGTCGAATATGAGGTCTGTGAGTTTTCCGGCCCTTACGGCCTTGGAGCTCTTCGGGCCCAGAACGAACAGGATCGCATCGGTGATGTTGGATTTACCGGAACCGTTCGGTCCCGTGACTGCCATATAACCTTCCATCAGGGGTATCGTAAGTTTCCCCCCGAAGGATTTGAAGTTCTCTAACTCTATTTGCTTCAAGTACACGTTCTTTACCCCATCCCCGGGCAAACGTAATCCTTCGATCCGAATGCATCCCTTTATCCGCGTGCGGATGGTTCCTTATATTGTACGCATGTTATTTAAATACAATCCCAAAAAATGGCGTTTTTGGAGTTCATTACAGAAAAGACCACAGTTATACAATGTCGTATTTTGCTGAAAGAACGGTGCTGGTTCTTGGACCCAAGTAGAATAAGATGCTTTGTTCAGAGTCCCTCCAAGATATCCTCATCCTTAGTTTCCAATTTTATAAAGGTGAACCTCTTCTTTCCGAGGTCTTTCAGCGATGAGCCAAAGATATAGACCGTGTGATCGATGATAAGGTACCTATCATGAAACTTATCTGACACGCGTACTATCGCCGGCTCGAATTGTTTATTGTGTTTATTAATATCCAGTCTTAACTGGGGCGAAATATCTCTTGTGAATATTTCCGCCGGAACGCCGGAAGATCTTTTTGATAATAACAACAGAACAGATTCATCGACATAATTATCCAAAAGCACAATCGATTCCTTTGCTGACTTTATCAGATCCGCAACGAAAGCGTATGCGTCGAAAAACTGTCCTTCATAGAAAACTCTCTCAACCGGCGGCAGCGAAGAACTTACGAAGAAATCTATCTTCTTATCGTGCTCGGCAAGACGATATTCAACACGTTCGAATCGTTGATTTATGGCATAGCCTTTCAGAATGTATTCCTTCAGGGTCTTTGTGGCCCATCTGCGAAAGATCGTGCCTCTGAGCGATTTTACTCTGTATCCGACCGATATGATCACATCCAGATTATAGTATCTTGTACGGTAACTCTTACCATTTGGGGCAGTAGTAAAGGATTCCTTTACAACTGAGTCATTTTCCAATTCACCTTCTTTGAATGCGTTGTTTATGTGTATGCCAATGTTTTGTTTCGTCGTTTGAAACAGGTCCGCCATCTGTGCCTGTGTTAGCCAAACGGTCTCATCGTCGACCAGTACCTCTAATTTCAGAGAACTGTCAGGATGATACAACACTATTTCTCCTTTTTTTCTCTTTGTGTTGCGTCTTTTGTATATGTTTTGAAAAGTAGGTTTGGCCCAATGCGATGATCTCTTTGCGGGGGTCTCCGTTCTGAACTATCAGATAACAAGCGTATCTGGAAAGCTTGTAGTCTTTCACTTTTCGAATGCCGCCGTTTGGCACTTCTAAAGATTTGCTGACCTCAGCAAATTGTTCCGCCGCTTCGAACCCACTGTTCCTGCAGGCAAGCATTGCACGGTCGATCGCCTTCGAAAAATTTCTCCACTCTTTGTACTCAAGAACATCTGCGAGCTCTCTTGCGAACCAATACTCTTCGCCGTTCTCGTCTTTGTGTTTTATGTCTTCGAATCCTTTGTATTCCTTCTCGTTAAGATCGGTCATGAACCTATAGGTTCAGGAATGAAATATAAAGGGCGGCGGCTACAGCTATACTAACTTTTCATTTCGCCGCAAAGGATCGGAAGTGAACACAATGAATCTTTTATGACTTAGACCTCAGGTCTTTCGCGACTTCGCCTCGTTGTTCTTGAACCTTATCTGCAGATTCCGTTTCATTGTGTGCCTTCCATCGGGGGTCTTTTAGACGCTACCATAACCATATCTTGTGGTGCTGCGTTTGTCCATGTAAGTGTTCTTCAAAAGATACTCTTCGAAGTAGTCGCTGTTATAGAGATTATAACAGACAACATAGGTCTCTTTGCCCACTATTTGAAAACCCAACGCCACAATAATCAATGAGCTGAAGTCCTGATGATTCAATCAATAGAAGATGCAATTGTAATTCCCAAATTTCATAATGTCTGTGGACGATGCTTTTTAGAGGTCCGGTCACACTGTTAAGATTTCTTCAAAATATCCGATAATTTGGCGATAGAACCTATGATGTAACTCGGTTCCACATCGCTTCCCTCGAGATCGGACATCTTCGCCTCTCCGCTTAATACCAATATCGAACCTATTCCCGCATTTGATGCCATTTTCATATCCGTGTACAACCGGTCGCCGATCATTACCGCACCGTTCTTATCGACTCCCATCTCTCCGGCCGCCATCTCAAGCATCAGTCCGCTCGGTTTGCCGACTATTATCGGTGAAGTTCCAGTTAAATACGAAAGCAGATGAATGAACTGTCCGATATCAACATCGTACCCTTCTTCCATCGGACAAAGGTCATCGGGGTGCGTGGCGATCAACTCCGCGCCTTTCATAATGTAGTGATAAGCTTTGTTGATCTTGTCGAAAGTTATCGTTCTGTCGAATGTCAGCAGAACGATGTCCGGATCGTCCTCGCGGCTCTTTATTCCGAGCTCCTCGATCTCCTTTGTCACATCCGGATCCGCAATAACATAAACCTTCTTCCCCACCCTTCTTTCTTTGATGAATCTCGCCGTTGCGATCGTTGACGTCAATATCCTTTCCTTACCGACCCTGAACCCCATCTTCTTCAACTTCTCCGAATAATATTCCCTTGTGTGTGACGAATTGTTAGTCAGAAAAACAAAGGGAATCTTTTCTTTGATGAGAAGATCGATCGCTTCAACGGCGCCTGGGATCACGTTACTCCCTTTGTAAATGGTGCCGTCCATGTCTATCATAAATCCGGACGGTCTCATCCTCATTCCTCCAGGTACTCGTCCTTAAGGATCCTCATTGTCGTTCTTAGAGCATCCCTCGATTCGCGGCTGTAGATGCATGCCGCGGGATGATATGTGGGGATGAACAGAACGTCCTTGCCGTTGACCTTTATGGATATCTTCGTATTTGCGACAGAGGACATCTTTCCCTCATAACCCAGCAGATCCCTGCAGGCCGATTTCCCGAGACCGATGATGACCTTCCTTCCTTCCAATTCGCTGTCCAAAAAGGGTCTGCACGCCGCCATCTCTTCCGCGGTCGGGTCCCTGTTCTCCGGGGGCCTGCATTTTACCGTGTTCGTTATCATGACCTTAGAACGGTCCACTCCTTCCTCTTCCATTATCGCCATCAGAAGCTTTCCCGACCTTCCCACGAAGGGTTTGCCGGAAAGGTCCTCTTTCTCCCCCGGAGCCTCTCCCACGAATACCACCGAGGATCTCAGATCCCCGCTCGGCATTACCAACTGCGTCCTGCCTTCGCATAATCCGCATAACCTGCAATCGGGGTCGGGGATCATCTCTTCCCCTTCACTATCTCGGAACCGGTTATAAGCGCAGAAAGTTTCACGCCTATCTTCGCCAGATTCTCCTTTCCGCCGCCTTCCCTGTCGACCACGGACATTATATCGGTCACGACGGCGCCGTTCTCTCTCAGGAGAGCGATCGCCTTCGCGCTGGAACCCGCAGAAGTTACGACGTCTTCTATGACAAGCACATTCTCTCCCCTGTCGAGGTCTCCCTCGATCAACTGCTGGGTGCCGTGGTCCTTCTGTTCCTTCCTTACCATCACAAACGGTATCCCCGTTGCCATCGACAATGCGGCCGCCAGCGGTATGGACCCGAGAACGATCCCGGCGATACGGTCGGGCCTGATGTTCTCCTTCTGCATCTTCTCCGCCATCAGCTGAGATATTAAGTAAAGGACTCTCGGGTTCGTGCTTGCTTTCTTTATGTTAATGTAATAATCACTCTTCGCACCGGATGCCAGCGTAAAGGTCCCGAACTGAAGCGCCCCGCATTCTTCCAGTGCATTAGAAATCTCGCTCATCTGCTCACCATGGCTCTTTTTTGATACCGAGTTTGTAACCTATTATATTAACTCCTCTGTGGATGACGAACATCAGCACCAGGATGAATATCAGTGCCGCTATGTGCCATCCCTCTATGAACACGGAGTAGACCCAATCGGGGAAGAATATCGCCGTTATCACGAACGCCCCGAACACGAAGTCATACTGGTCCAATATCGGCGCTTTCGTTCCTCTTGCCATCCCCAATCTTCTCTTGATGAACGCCCCCATAAGATCTCCCAGAACGGCTCCGAAAGAAAGACAGAACAATATCCCGATGTTCCTCATGAACGGTCCGTAACCCCCGAAGTTCTCGGAGTCCCAGACGGCCGAAATACCAATCAGAATCAATCCTATGAGGACGCCTGCGAGGCCTCCTCCGAACAGTCCTCTCCACGATTTGCCGTCGCCGAATATCCTCTTGCCTCTCCAGGACCTTCCGAAATCGATCTTTGTGCCGCCGCCCACCATTGCCGCCGCCGAATTGGGCAGCATTGCCGGAATGAACAACCATAGTCCGTTGAACATTATGACGATGATATCGACTGCATCCATCTGTACCCAGAGATGTATACCGACCGTATAAGCTTTCGGAGAAAATGCGGCGGGATCATATTATTGCGACCATTTGGTTAAGCTGTTTGTCGCTGTTCTTCCTGATAAAAGAGAATCCGCAGGATTCGTAATACTCAATCATGCTGTCCTTGCAGTCCAAACGAACGACCCTGCATCCGAACATCTCTTTGCCGATAGAGAATGTTGAAAGAGCCTGTTTGATCATTATTTTTCCGAATCCTTTCTCGACACCGTCTGCTTTTGCTAGTTGTCCGAGCAGATATGCCTGTGCTACGTCGTGATCGACATTCATCTGCTCGAATATATCTTTTGGAATTGAGTAGTGTTCTTCCACATAGAGACACTTTATTGCCAGTGTGAAGAATCCTTTGACTTTATCCAAGCCGGACACGTTCCGTTCCAGAATGAGATATGTTCTTGAGATGCTCTCTCGGTCGTGTCTGATCGCAACATTCTTCAGAAAATGTTCGGCGGCAGGTTCTGCCGAACATTTAAAAGCGGATAGGAGTGCACGAAGATCCTCTTATCTCTGCCGTCAGTTTATCGAGTCTTTTTACAATGAGGCTCATTCGGGGGCACTCTCCCCTCTGAGTTCCATCTCGGCTCTTCTTTTTTCCAGTCTCTTTTTGAGCTCCGGAATGTCTTTTTCGCCTTCCTCGAGCACTTTCAACATATCGAACTCCGGCACATAGGGGCCTCTTTTTTCCGCGGCTCTCCACGCCGCGACAAAATTCTCCGCTGCTTCTTTGGTGTCTATCACCATCATCTCATAGAACGATTCTATCGGCATTTCTTTTTCACCTCTTTCACAATTTACGTCCTTGATATTTAGCGGAAGTACCGTACAGTTATACTACGTTTGCATTTATAACAGTAACTTATTTTTTACTTCATACTTTGTAGAACAATTAACCTGAGTGTTTTTGCCGTTTGCAACCTGCATTTTGTACAGATACGGGTCTTTCATGAAATTTTATGGGCACTTCGAATACAAACTTCTCTATCCGCAGACGAGTCATCGGGTCGGGAGAATCCTTGAAGACATCAATGAAGAAGTTCACGACATCTAATGCTGTTGCCATATCGCCATAAACCACACATTTCACACTTAAAGCTTTACTGCCGTTAACACTTTCGGAACAACATGTTTCTGATGATGCCACCGGTATGAACTCCGTGGGAAAGAAAACAATATGGCGGCACATCCTCATCGTGAAGTTGCTTTGGAGCAGCTCAAGGAAGCACAGGGCAATTTCAGAAAACTAAATAACCCTTTGACATATGCTCAAAGTATGCTCATCTTAGACAGTTCCGCGCTTTTCTCAATGGAGGGGTTACCGGATGAGGATTTTCTATGCCCCCCCGGCGTCATTGATGAGCTTGCCAAGTACAACGACAAGAGGCTCGACCTTTGGGGTGATCTTTTGAGGGTTTCCGACTGCACCAAGGCTTCGATCGATAAAGTCACCGAAGCAGCGAGAAAAAGCGGCGACCTCGGAAAGCTTTCTCCCGTGGACATTACCGTGCTGGCACTTGCGGTCGACACGGGCGGAACGATCCTCACCGATGACTACTCGATACAGAACGTCTCCCGTATCATGGGCATCCCTTTCAGGCCTGTCGGGATGTCCGGGATCAAAAAAGTTGAGAAGTGGAACTACCAATGCATAGGGTGCGGGAAATGGTTCAAAGAGAAACAGGATGAATGTCCTATTTGCGGTTCCGGGATGAAAGCGTGCAGAAAGAGATGATCAGGGGAAGATGCGTTTGCATCTGATGAGATCGCCCATGCGTCTTTCTCCGAGAATGCTCATACAGATGCTTGTTCTTCTGTCGGAACCGAAAGCTAGAACATCGGCAAGTTTTTTGTTGGATGCGGCTGTCCTCAACGGCTTGCGGAAGATCTTTTCGCATTCTGCCTGATAGTCCGTAAGGCTCCTGCCGTTCATGCAACGGTCACCTGCGACCTCGCCGCAGACCCTCCCAGCTATAAGCGCCAAAGGCAGCCCTCCGCCGTTGACCGATATCACTTGGCCAGCTGCGTCGCCGACCACCATTCCATTATCGGAAACGATCCTTGAGATCATCCCTTCGCTCGGGACGTATTTTCCTTCAAGCTTTGTCGTCACATCGAGATCGTGTTTCGTTCTGAACTTCTCGAAGTATTCGCTCAATGTGCCGTCGGCGAACTTCGGGGAAAACCCCACGCCGACGTTCGCCTGTCCTTTCTTCGGGATTATCCAGCTGTATGCGCCCGGAGCTATTCCGCCGAAGAACATTTGAACATATGGCTCAAAATCTCCTTTCGCCTGTGCGGTCACGGCCGGATACAGATCATTATTTTTCGGAATACCCAGCGATCTTGCTACTCTCGATCCGGGGCCGTCGGCGCCGATTATCACCTTGTACTCGATATCTCCCAATGATGTCTCCGCCTTCCCGTCCTTTGTTTTAATGAAGAGACATCCCTTCACCAACTGAGCGCCTTCCTTCTCCGCCTCAGACACTATGTGCTTGTCGAATCTGTCGCGGTCTGTGGTGTAACCTGTGAAATCAAGCAGCCTCTCTTTCCCTTTCGGATCTATGAGTTTTATCCCTTCGATGTCCCTGAGTTTCAATTCCTTAGGAATATCAAACAACGAAGATATATCCCCGGCGTTGGGGAACATACCGATTATCTCATCGTTCGAAGGTATCAATTCGCCGCACCTTACCGGGACGCCGACCTCCGGCCTTCTTTCGATGATGATGACGTTCGCTCCTTTTGTTGCGGCATATTTGGCGGCGGTCCCGCCGGCCGGCCCAGCACCGACAATGAGGACATCGGCTTTCATTGACATTCTGCGTCACCTGTTACGGGCAACTATGAATTTAGAAAGATCGATCAGCGATCGCTTATAGACGGAATCGTCGATAACATCGAGCATACCCATCGATGCTTCCGCTATCTCCTTTGCCTTTTCCATGCATCTGGGTATAGCGTCTGTCTTCTTGATCAGGGCGATGACCTCCGACACTTCCGCCCAGCTGATCTCTTTGTTCCTGAAGAAATCCTTTATCTTTTTACCGTAGACCGGGTCCTGCATCGCATATATCGCGGGGAGTGTCGGTTTCCCCTCGACCATATCGCTGCCGATCCTTTTTCCCGTCGTTCCCTCGTCGCCGTTCACATCCAGAACGTCATCGACGATCTGGAATGCCAGCCCGGTTTGGAATGCGAACTCCCCCACTTTTGCTATCGAATCGATATCTGCACCGGCAAGGAACGCTCCGATCTTTGCGCCGCACTCTATGAGTCTTGCGGTCTTCCCTTCGATTATTTTCAGGTAGTCCCCTTCCGTTACCGATATGTTATGTTCGAACTCTTTCTGAATGAACTCGCCCGCCGCCATCGCAGCTGACGCATCGACGATAAAATCCACTATCTCTGGAGATGCGGAGCCGATAAGTCTGAACCCCTGGGCGAACATGAAGTCCCCGGCGACGATGGATTTGCCGATCGAGTACTTTCTGTATGCCGCCTGCGCCCCTCTTCTCAGATCCCCTTCGTCGTTGATGTCATCGTGTACAAGCGTGGCGTTGTGAATGATCTCTATCGCGGTGGCGACATCCAGCGTCTTTTTTACGTTCTTCCCCCCGCATGCGCGGAATGACAGTATGCACATGGCAGGCCTTATTCTTTTACCGTTCGAATTGAGAACATAATTGCATATCTCGGTGAGCTCGCGGTTTTTTGACCTTACCGTATTCATCATAAGTTTCTCTACTTTATCCAGATCACCGGATATAGAAGAATACCAAGGCTCGTCCATTGACTGTGGGATGTTCGGAATCTACTTAACTGTTTTCAGTAGAGAGCATTCTGTTCATTTGTTGATAAATAAGAAAAATTGGATTTGGAAGAGGTTTCTTTCTTGTTCAACCGAGCAGTGCCGATGCTGCGCTTGTGCAGAAGTCCATAAGGAGCTGAGGATACACACCGAGTATGATCACGAACGCCAAACATATCACGATCGCTGCGGTGAAGGGCTTCGGGATCTTTACCTTGTCGGTGGTCGCTCCTTTCTCGATGAACATCACTTTGATTACCCTGACATAATAGTACAGCGAGATCGCAGAGTTCAGAACCGCTATGAAAGCCAGCCATACCCATTGAGCCATCTGACCGTCGACGAATATCGCAGAGGAGAACAGGAAGAACTTTCCCGTGAAACCCGCAAGCGGCGGTATACCTGCCAATGAGAACAGGAACAGCATCATCGCTATTGCGAGGAACGGCGCCCTCTTTGCAAGACCCTGATAGTCCGAGATCTTCTCGCCTATTCCGGCGGAGATCAATCCGCCGACGATAAGGAATGCTCCTCCCTTCATGAACACGTGCACAAACATATAGAACAGACCCGATGACAGAGCATACTCAGATGCGACCGCCATTACGATCAGAATATAACCTGCGTTGGCGATGCTTGAATACGCGAGCATTCTCTTGATGTTGTTCTGAGATATCGCGATGATGTTTCCGACGGTCATCGTTATTGCGGCAATGATCGCAAAGACATACCTCACCTCCATCATGTTAAATGCTTCTGAGGCCGATGCCACAACGAAGATCATGAGGAATATCTTGAACAATGCAACAAATCCTACTTTCTTTGAACCTGTTGCCAGGAACATCGTGACGGGTGTAGGCGCTCCTTCGTATACATCAGGTGCCCACGCGTGGAATGGGGCTGCTGCAACCTTGAAGCCAAGGCCTGCAATCAAAGTGATCATTGCGATACCGAATGCCCAGCTGAAGCCTGAGCCCGCTAACGTTGCTGCTATTTCTGAGATATTGGTGTTCCCCGTTACGCCATACAGCATCGAGAGACCATAAAGCGTCAACGCCGTGGACAATCCGCCGATGATGACGTATTTCACTGCGGCTTCCGCAGACCTCGGGTCCTTCCTCTTCATTGAAACCAGAACATACGAGGTTATACTCGCAAGTTCGACTCCCAGGAAGATCGTTATGAGGTCGTTGGCGGTTGCCACGAACATCATACCGACGGCCGCCGCAAGCAGCAGAGAATTGAACGCACCGAAGTGGTGCCTCGTTGTCTCTGTGCTCGACGACGATACCAATGCGGCAAGCAATACCACCGTCTGGAACAGCAGTATCATTACGCCTGCGAACGCATCATAGGTGAACAGATATAGGTTTTCGCCAAGAGCGTTCACACCCGTGACCCCATACCCATCTGTGTATTTGCCGAGCATCATGATGATGTTTATTATCATCGAGATCGCAACTATCGCAAGCGTTATGCCTGTGACCACGTTCCTTCTCTTTGTACCGAAGTATACCGCAGGCATTATCAGCGCACCTATTATCATGATGATCATCGGTGCCAGCGGGGTGAAATCCCCGAATATCGTCGTTATTGCTGATGGATCAACGTACATCATTTAAATCACCCCCGGTAATGCCGCCGTGAATTCCCTTACGAATCCGAGTGCCAGGTCCGGCCAGAGACCGAACAGCGCTATCAGTGCGCATGTCGCACTGAGAGCGATGACCTCCGGTCTGCTCAGGTCGTGTATGTGTGAGAGATCTATCTTCTTGGTAAGCCTTCCGAACATGCTTCTCTGCATTGCCCACAGGTAATATCCCGCGGTCAGCAGCAAGGAGAGCAGACAGAACGCCACCAGCCACAGCATGTTGATATCCGATGCATAGTTGAAGAACGAGAATATTATCCCGAACTCCGCCCAGAATCCTACCAATCCGGGAAGTCCCAGGGATGCCAAGAATCCAAACATCATGAATCCCGCGAGGAGAGGCAGCTTTCCGGCCAATCCCCCCAGCAGAGGTATCTCTCTTGTTCCGATGCTGTGCCCCGCTGCTCCGCAGGTCATGAAGAGCACTGCGGATATCAATCCGTGTGCGAACATCTGGAACACGGCGAACTGTATTCCCATGCCGGACAGTGTGGCCATTGCGATCATGACCATACCCATGTGACTGACAGACGAGAACGCCACCATCTTCTTGAGATCCCTCTGTGCGATACAGGCGTATGCGCCGTATATCATCGCCAGCAATCCTATGAACACCATTATCGGCTGCCATACGACCGCCGCGTCATGGAACAGGTTGAGATCGAGACACACTCTTATGATACCGTACGAACCCATCTTCAGCATGACTCCCGCCAGCAGGACCGAACCCGCCGTAGGCGCTTCGGTGTGTGCATCCGGAAGCCATGTATGGAACGGTACGATCGGCATCTTGACCGCAAATCCGAAGAAAAGCAGTCCGAACACCAATGTCTGGAATGTAGCGCTTAACGCCGTACCCGCGGCCACTGCCTCGAACGAGAAGTTCCCGCCCGTCGTTGCGAACACCAGTGCGAATATACCGATCAGCATGACCAGACTCGCTACGTGTGTATAGATGAAGAACTTGATAGCGGCGTAGTGCCTCCTCGGACCTCCGAACCACGATATCATGAAGAACATCGGGATCAGGGTCACCTCCCACATTATGTAGAAGAGGAAGTAATCTCCCGCCATGTACACGCCCATCAGACCGACCTCCATTGCAAGCAGCAATGCGAAGAAGTAGTTGGGCCTGTCCTTCTCGCCTGCGGAGAATACGGTCGACAGGAACACGAGCACTCCGGTTAGGAATACCATAAGGATGCTCAGTCCGTCCACGGTCAGGATATATGAAACTACGATATTGCCGAAGTTTATCCAACTGTGGCTTTCATTGTATACCGAAAGGTCCGGAGTGAACAGCAGGATAATGGACAATACCATTGTTATGCCGGAGAACACTCCCGCGACCCATTTCGCGTACTTTGCTCTCTTACCTCCCATCGCCAGCGTTGCTATCGCACCGACCAGCGGGAAGACCAGCAGCAGGGTCAGCAGATAAGGCATCTCAAAACCTATGTCGAAGAACACCTTAAACACCTCCCATGTAATAGAAGAGAGCTATTATGAAGACACACAGCAGGACCACTCCGAACAATACTATTCCGGAGTAGTCGCGCACATCTCCCGTTTGGGCTTTGCTTGCGGCCTCTCCGCCGCCGACGACCGACGACGCCAATGCGTTGACCGTACCGTCCACGATCTGCGTGTCCACGAAATCCACTCCTTTGGCGACACCGTACCCAAGCTTCCATCCGATCTGGTCGTAAAGCTGCGGGAAGTACCACCTCTTTGTAAGTGCCGTATACAGCCGAGACTTGCCGTTCTTGTTGAGTTTGCCCGGATCGAACGATCCTCTGGCATACATGACATATGCAACGGCTATCGCTATCAGTACCAGTGCTACCGTGATGTAAGTGTATATGCTTCCGAATATCTCGGTAAGCCACTCTACAAGTCCCTTCGATTCACCGGACCCTACCATGAAATGCCATAACGTACTTCCTGCCGCATTGTTTCCAACATCATGTGGCATGATCGATACATACCCATCGAAGCCGAACAATAATATCAATCCTATCAGAGCTGCAAACACAGACAGTATGATCAACGGGATCGTCATGCTCTTTGGGGACTCCCCGTGGCAGTGGTGCGCCGTCTTCTTGCCCTTGAATGTCATGAACCACATCCTGAACATGTAGAATGCGGTCATGAACGCTGTAACGATGGCCAATATCCACATTATTGTGAACACCCATCCGTCCAGCCCGTGGTTGCCGGCGTGCATCGCCGTTTCCAGCACTATTTCTTTTGACCAGAATCCGCTGAAGAACGGGAATCCCGCAATGGACAGCGAACCGATCAGCATGGTGATCGAGGTGATCTTCATCTTACGATGCAGATTGCCCATCTCCCGCATGTCCTCCGTGCCTGTGGAATGTATCACCGAACCGGAGCCCAGGAAGAGCAGTGCTTTGAAGAACGCATGGTTGACCATATGCAGAACTCCTGCAACGTAACCGACGGCTCCCGCCGCGATCAATGCTTCGTTGTCGGTCTGCATTCCCAGCGCCATCATATATCCTCCCGCACCGAGTGCGAGGAACATGTATCCCAGCTGGGACAGCGTTGAGTAAGCAAGCACTTTCTTTATATTCATGTTGTTGAGAGCCATCGTTGCCGCGAAGAACGCCGTTATTCCTCCGATGAGGCCGACGAACAGCATCACCTCGGGGTTCTGTGTGAACAGCGGGAAACATCTCGCAACGAGGAACACACCGGCCTTGACCATTGTCGCTGCGTGTATCAACGCAGAAACGGTCGTGGGGCCCGCCATCGCATCCGGAAGCCAGTCCAGAAGCGGGAACTGTGCGCTCTTTCCTATCACACCGCCGAATATCAGGAGGGAACCGAGCATTATCATGTTCGGGTCCACCTTCGCTATCAGATCGGCGCTGAACACCGTAGCATAGTCTAGGCTGCCGAACGAATACAATATCACAAACAACCCTCCCATGAGACAGACGTCCCCCAGCCTTGTGACCAGGAAAGCTTTCTTCGCTGCCGATGCGGCATTATCCGAAGCATCGTCCCCATTGGGGTGATCGAAGCTCCAGAATCCGATCAGGAGATATGAGCAAAGACCCATTATCTCCCAGAATACGAACATCTGAAGGAAGTTGCTAGATAATGCGAGTCCCAGCATTCCCGTCAGGAACAGTGAGACCTCGGCGTAGTATCTTCTCTTTTTCTTACCTTCCTCGTGCATGTATCCTATCGAGTAGATGAATATCAGCGTCGAAATGAACGAAGCGAACAATATCATCACACAAGACAGGCTGTCGATGTATATTCCAAGCCTGAGATGGAAATCGCCGATGGAGAACCATGCAATGTCCGACATGAAGAACCCTTGCGTATGTTCTCCGTAATAATACCCTGATGTAAAGAACTCGTATGAGACGAGGACCGACATAACGAATGCGAACGCCGCACCGAATATTACGACCGGACCGCCTCCTTCGGGCATCTTCTTTCCGAAGAATCCCACTATCACAAAGCAAAGCACCGGGACCAGCGGGATCAGCCAAGCATATTCTAAGAACATCTTACCACCTCATGGATGCGAGGCTGTCGGCCTCGATGGTGCCCTTCACCTTGTATGCGTTCAACAATATCGCGATTCCCACCGCGACCTCCGCCGCCGCCACCGATATGGACATCACTACGAACACTTCTCCGAGGACGTTTGTCGTGAATGCCGAGAATACGATGAAGTTTATGTTCGCCGCATTCAGCATCAGCTCGATGCACATCAGAACGACGATTGTGTTCTTCTTTGTCATGACCCCGTATGCTCCTATGGCGAAGAGCACCGCGGCGAACAGCAGGAAGACCTCAATCGGTATCATCGTGCTCACTCTCCTCTCTCGCTATACAAACACCGCCGATCATGGCGCCGAACATAAGCAGCGCCAGGATCAGAAGCAACGGACCGTATTGCTCGAACAATGCATAGTTGAGCGAGTTGTGATCTATTGTCACGGTGGTCTCGCCCGTGTTCTCGTCGGTGATCTCGACCGTCCCGCCCGTGAAGTCGACACTTCCGGGAGTGTCTTTGATCCCGGGATTGACCTCTTTCCAGTCCGTAGCCATCACTGCCAGCGCAAATACCGCAAGCAGGGCCGCTGCCACACCAAGGCCTATAAGGACCTTCTTATTCATCCGAATCACCTTCACTGCGCATTATATACCTTCTAGTCAACATAATGCTGAATGCGAACAGGATCGTGATCGCACCAACATACACCAGCATCTGGATAACACCGACGAACTCAGCCTCCAGGAAGAAGTAAGTGACCGCCACGCAAACGAATACGAGGGCGAGGTAGAATGCACTGTGCACCACCTCTTTCGCAGTCACCACGTACAACGCAGCGGCTATGGCTATCGCGGCCAATACGACAAAGGCCACGAGATCCGAGTTAGTCCAGAGGTACCCCATCACGTTGCAGAATCCGTTCCATATATCTAACATGAGTCCCATTATAGCACCTCATATATGTGGAGCGCGTCCTTCGGACAATCCTCCACGCAATTCTGACAGCATATACAGGTGGCCTGGTTGAACTCGGGGTAGAGTATCGGTCTCCCCTTTTCGTTCACGCCGTGTTCGACCATCTTAACGGCCTTCACGGGGCACACCTTTTCGCATTTCTTACAGCTTATGCACTTTTTCTGATCCAATACAGGCCTGTCGGTCATGAACGGCGATATCCTCTTTTCCGAGTTCCCGTTCTTTACGTCCGACATCAGGGTCATTTCCAAATGAACCTCCATCTTCTCGGTCGCATTGTACGCGAGCCTCTTCGGACCGTATATCAGATCCTCTCTCGTGTACTCGGCGAGCTCGAATTCGGGAGTGACCGTCATCGCGTTCACCGGGCAGTATTCAGCACAGTATCCGCACATGGCGCATCTTCCGAGGTTGACCTGAGGCCTCATGACCTTCTCTCCGGCGCTGTTGTCGGTCTCCACCAGCTTGATGCAGGCGGTGGGGCACATCTTTACGCACATACCGCATGCGACACACCTTTCGAGCCTGAGCCCGGGGCGTCCGCGGTAGTTCTCCGGCACCCACATCTTCTCGTATGGGTAAAGGATTGTTACCGGTCTGTGTATGATGGTCTTTCCGAACAGCCTGAGAACTTTCACAATGGGCTTCATGACCCAGAGGACCCTTGCGGGGTTCCTCGGATACTTCTCCAAGTATTTCTTCTCGGCCATCAGAACCAACCTCCGAGTTTAAGCACAATCACGATCATAAGATTCACCACTGCCAACGGCATGAATATCTTCCACCCTATGTTCACGATCTGATCCGTCCTTACTCTTGCGAGGGCTCCTCTCAGGATTATCATTCCCAGGAACACCAGCCAGATCTTCGCCAGCATGACTATCTCGGGCATTATGCCCTGCCAGCCGTCGGGTGCGAAGGGTATGAGCCATCCTCCGAGGAACAATATGACGATCATGGCGCACGAGACATATCCTCTCATGTAATCCGCCAGCATGATCAGGCCCCATTTCATTCCCGCGTACTCTGTCTGCCATCCCTCCACAAGTTCGGCCTCTGCCTCGGCGATATCGAACGGTACACGTTCCGCCTCGGCCGTCGCACAATAGAAGAATGTTATGAAACCGATGATCTGCGGGAACAGGAACCACATTCCGTGCTGCGCATTGACGATGTCGCCTATGTTGAAACTGCCTGCCATCAAAGCGGCCGTGGCGATCATTATGAGCATCGGAACTTCGTATGATATCATCAGTTCCGCCGCTCTCATTCCTCCGATCAACGAATACTTGTTGTTCTGAGCCCAGCCCGACACCAATATAAAGAAGGGTGCCAGTGCGAACAGGGCCATTATTATCAGGAGTCCCGTTCCGTAATTGACTACGAACCATCTCCCCGAAAGAGGGATCATACATGCGATGAGCGCCGATGTCCCTATGATCAGTGCCGCAGTCCAGAGATACATCTTCTTGTCGACGTTCCTTGAAACGGTGTCTTCCTTCAGGAAGGTCTTGAAACCGTCTGCCAGACACTGCATGAATCCTTTCAGGCCGATCATGGTCCCTCTTCTGTCCATGACCCTTCCCAGGACCTTACGCTCCATCCACAACGATAACAATGTGACAATGAACGCCACCAGGAATATCAGTATCATGAATATCAGCAGGGCGAAGATATTCGTTATCTCCGGGGATATCAGCCATGTCGACAGCCCGTTACCGGGGAAGATAAGGTTGATTATCCACGAGATGAAGCCGCCGATCAGCTGCCATAGTTTGTAAGATATGTCGAATGGGAGGTTGTAGATATCTCCGAACGGATAGAACGGGTTGTCCATGACGTTGGAGAAATGTATCCAGTCTGTAATGTTGCTGTACGGCATTTTATCACCTGTCGGTCTCTCCCAGACACATATCTATCATTGCCATTATCACGGGCACGTCGGCGATCCTGGATCCCTGCACCAGCGGCTTTGCCGCAGATACGTTGACGAAGATCGGACTGCGCACTTTGAGCCTGTACGGTTTGTCAGAACCGTCGGAGACGAGATACATCATCGACTCTCCGCGGGGATCCTCCAATCTCATGAACGATCTCCCCGCCGGCACCTTCGACGGCACCTTGAGTCTGTACGGCGCATTCTTCCCGAGGGCCTTCACCTTATCCAGCGCCTGCAATATTATTTTGCATGACTGGAACATTTCCTCGATCCTGACCATGTAACGGGCGTACGAGTCCCCCGCCTTTAGGACGGGTACTTCGAAGTCTATTTTGTCGTAATTGTCATATGGGTCGTCACGGCGTATATCGAAATCGACGCCCGTGCCTCTCATGGCCGGTCCCGTGATGCCTAAGTTGGCGCAGTGCTCCCTTGTTAGGACCCCTGTGCCTTTCATCCTTGAAACGAATACTGATGAATCATCTATTAATCCGATGATGTCCCACATCGCTTTCTCGAAGCGCTTTATGCATCTTCTGGAATACATGTCGAACTCTTCGTCCGCATCGTTCCTTACTCCGCCTATGCGCGGGAAGTTCGTTGTCATCCTCGCACCGCAGAGTCTCATGTTGAGGTCCATGAAGAACTCTCTTTCTCTCATGGCCCACAGGAATACTGTGAGGTTCCCCAGGTCGGTACCTACTGCGGCCAGCCACATAAGGTGGGACTGGATGCGGCAGATCTCGTCGCCTATTATCCTGATGTATTTGGCTTTCTCGGGTATGTCGATGCCGAGCGCCTTTTCTACGGTCATACAGTACAGGTGGGTATACGTCATTGAAGCGGCGTAGCAGAGACGGTCCGCCATTGGTATGATCTTCGGATACGTCCTGTTCTCGCACTCTTTCTCCCATCCTCTGTGCAGGTAGCCTATTATCGGTTCTGCGTCTGCCACTATCTCTCCGTCCAGCTGGGCCTTAAGTGTCCATAGCCCATGAGAGAAGGGGTGCTGCGGACCCATGATGACCCACATCTTGTCTGTGTGCATCGAGGATCTCTCGCACTTTCCGCCGATATAATCGTTCTCCATCATTCCTGCCCCCTTAATTTGTATGATTTTCTGAACGGATAGAATTCATAGGAATCCGGCGTGAGGAGCCTCTCGAGTTTCGGGTGTCCGTCGAAGACTATTCCAAAAAGCTCATGCGTCTCCCTCTCGTGCCAGTTGCCTCCGCCCCATATGTCCGATACAGACCTTACGTGAAGGTCGTCCAAAGGCAGGTCGGTCGTAAGTTCTATTATTACGCCGCTGTAATAGTTGGACAGGTGGTAAATGACCTCCATGTGATCCTTCATGTCGTTCCCCATGATCGAAGTTGCATGTTCGAACGAGAGGATGTTGTGAATATATTCACAAACGGGATGGATCGCATCCTTCTCCACTTTTACAAATACTCTCCTTGTTGCGGTGCCGGTGACCTTTAACTTGTCTGAGAATTTGTTTCTGAGGAGCGTGGATATCTCTTCGACTGTCGGCTTTTCGCTTATTTCCGCCATGCTCAGTCCTCCATGAATATTCCTCTCGTGAAGTAGTCGTCTATCTTTTTCTGAAGAAGCATGAAACCGTCTATCATCGCATCGGGTCTTGCGGGGCATCCGGGTATGTAGATATCTACCGGAACTATCTGATCCAGACCCTGAACTGTGTTGTACGAATCGTACCAGGGCCCGCCCGATATGGCGCATTCGCCCATTGCCACGACCCACTTGGGGTTCGGTATCTGCTCATAGAGACGCCTCAGGTCCGGGCGGATCTTTTTTGATATCCACCCGTTGACCAGCAAGATGTCGGTCTGTCTCGGCGATGATCTGTAGATCATACCGTAACGCTCGGCATCGAATCTCGGTGCGGAAGCGGCCGCCATCTCAAGGGCGCAGCATGCCAGTCCCCAGTGCAGAGGGTGCATAGAATTTCTCATAGCCCAAGACCATATCGGTCCCGTGAGCTTATCCACAGTTTTTTTCGTACCTGCGCTAAGCAGATCGTTGATCATGGCTGATGACCATGTCATGAACTCTTCCTTGCTCATGGCAACAGCGTGGGGATACAGGCTCATATCCATAGCGTTTCCTCCTTTTTGAGTGAGTACGCTACACCGAGGATCATTATTCCCAGCAGCAGGAGCATCCATACGGTCGCCATGGTCGAAAGACCGGAGAAGGCAACGGCCCAGATCATCAGGAATGTGGCGATCAGGTCAAACACAACAAAAATGATTGCAAAAGCATAGTATTGGAATTTGAACTGAACGTGGGCATCCCCTATCGGTTCCGAACCGCACTCGTATGTATTTTCCATCCACTGAGTAGGTCTCTTCGGTCTTATGAACCTGGATGTCAACCACGCCAAGGGTGCAAAGCCCATAGTCATGATGCCGACGACAACCAATGGTATGTAGGACACTACTAGTGACATTAGGCTCGCATGGCCTCCTTAATATATAACTGTTCAGACGCGCGATTTCAGGCCTTTATAAATGGGTAATCGGCTTTTCGCTGTTTTCGGTGCAAATGAGGCGTACACACATGTCTGGAGAGCTGCTGTGTGGCTCTACGAATATGGCGCCGAGGGCGGCGGCTGGCCCCGGTTCAGATGGAAAAAATATGGCCTCAGATACCATGAAACCCCATGTGCCAGATGATAAAAACTGATCTGTTGAAAAGAATAAAATCGCCTTTTTGAGGCTCGTTTATGAAAAAAGCTCACTTTTTGCCCATTTCCGCTGATTTCAACGCGGCCGCTTCGACTGCGTTTATCAGAGCGGACCTTAGGCCAAGGTCCTCGAGGACCTTTACCGCCTCGATCGTTGTCCCGCCGGGGGAGCAGACGATGTCTTTCATCTTTCCGGGGTGCTCTCCCGTCTCCAATATCGTCTTCGCCGCACCCAGCAGCGTCTGCGCCGCCAGTTTCGTTGCCACATCTCTCGAAAGTCCCATAAGGACCCCGCCGTCAGATAATGCCTCGATCATCATATATGCGTAAGCGGGTCCGCTGCCGCTGACCCCGGTGACCGCATCAAGCAGACTCTCTTTGACCTCGTAGCATATGCCTACCGCTTTCAGGACATTCTCCACCGTCGAACAGTCTTCTGAAGTTGCCTTTGTTCCGCGGGAGAACGCCGATGCGCTCGCAAGCACCATGCAGGGTTGGTTGGGCATCACGCGTATTATCTTGCATAACGGTGCGTATGATTCCAGCGTTGCCAGCGTAACGCCTGCCGCAATGGACATTATAAGGTGGTCCTTTTTCAGATGCCCTTTGATGCCGGCAAGAACCTCTTCTATCTGCTGCGGCTTGACCGACAGAACGATGAACTTCGTGCTCTTTGCCAGGACCTCGTTGCCCTCGTGGACCTCGATCCCGAGCTTCTCGGCGATATACTTCCTTCTGGGGGCATACACTTCGCTGGCGATTATCTCGTCTGAGGTGTACAGTCCTGTGTCGATGATGCCCTTTATCATAGCTTCGGCCATGTTGCCGGCACCGATGAAACCGATCTTTTTGGTCATTTCCGCACCGGTCGTGCGATGACTGTGGACATTAATAAACCTACTCCAAAAGCATCGGGGCGGGCCTTTGATCAACCGTTCCGCCTGTTACGTGAGCGGATAAGCCCGAGAACGATGCGCGGGGAGTTTCTCCAGACCGATCCCGCCTCCCAGTAAAGATCGTTCTTGTCGCAGACTATGGACCTCATATCAAGTTCCTCTTTCATTTCCAGCAGTCTGCCTTCTCTTTTTTGTTTGTCGGGATATGCGGTGACCTCGTCCACTTCGTGCATGAGTCTGCGCGCCGCCTCTATCGTCTCTTTCCTTTCCTCGAAGGTTTCCGCGGATGTTCTGGAGCACTCGAACGCCATAGCCGCAAGCTCTATCGCCGCATCGTACGACGTTTCTGCGATCGTGTTCCTGTCCATCCACTTCGTCTCGTAGGAAAGGACCTGCTTCCAAGACGGATTCTCAAGCAGGGCCTTATGTTCGGCCAGGGTCCTTGCGAAGAACTTGTAACCCCATTTCTCGGGCTCTTCGAACGCCTTGCTTCCGGGATCGACGAAGGGTGCGAACGGTGCATTGTAAATGAAAAGATCGTCCTCCTTTTTTACAAGTTCCCAAAGCTTCTTCGACGCTTTCGCGCTGTCGATCGCAGACTCCCTGGTCTGGAACGGGAGCCCCGTCATATAGAAAAGGTCCATTCTTTTACACCCTTTTTCAAATGCGGCCTCGATCGTCCTTTCTATACAAGAATTAGAATACTTCTTTCCCAGAGCCGACCTTACCGCCTCATCGTGGGAGTCCGGCGAGAACTCTATGCTCCAGCCTCCGTCGAAGGCTTTGTCCAGTTTCGAGAAGTATTCACGGCCGGCACCGCCGAACAATTCTATCACGGCATGATTCTTTATTCCTCTCTCTTTGACCGCTTTCAGGAATCTTTCGGCATAACCGTCGCTGTGCTGCCTCAGGTCGCCCACAATGAATATCGGCGTGTCGAGATAACTCTGGATCATCCCCATATCCTCGGCGAGCTTCTCCGGGCTCCTGTATGCCGGAGCATTTCTGCATACGACCTTGCCGTTCGCATATCCGGAACCGCCGCATTCCGCACAATTCATGGAGCAGCCTCTCACCGAGAACACGGATGTCAGTGGGAGTTTGTCCCATCCGGCCCAAGGAAGCGCCCCTTTGACATCCATATACCTGATGGTGTTCTTTATCATCGTACCGTAATCGAATCGGATGTCATCCAGATCGTCCGCGGAATACGTCACGCCGTTATTTCTGACCTTTCCGCCGGCGTCCTTCCACACGAGGTTCGGTACCTCGGAGAGATCCTTGCCGTCCTGCAGTGCCCTCATCATTCTGACGGTGGGCTCCTCGGTGGTGTCGCCTCTCATTATGAGATCGATCTCCGGCATTTGTATGAGTTCTTCCCAGAAATATGATGATGTTAACCCTCCGAATTCGATCTTCGAATCGGGGTGGTGCTTCTTTACTATCTTAGCTATCTCCGTCGCCCCGTGCACATGGGGCATCCAGTGCAGATCTATCGCAAAAACATCGGCTTCCAGCGTCCTTATTCTTTCTTCGACGTCGAACCTTTTGCTTTGAAGCATCTGCACCGCGAGATTGACGATCCTCGTCCTGAACCCCGCCGCTTCCAAGTGGGAAGATATGGTCATGAACCCGATGGGGTACATCTCAAAGACCGGAGAAGACGGTATGACATCGCTGACCGGCCCGTACAGTATTGTCTTTTTTCTGAAATCATACACGCTCGGGGCGTGAAGAAAGACAATGTCGGAACGTACCATCTCATTCCCCGTAGCGTCTTACCCTCTGCTGGTACGACCTTATCGCCCTGAGGAAATCTATGAATCTGAAACCCGGCCAATACACATCCGTGAAGTACAGTTCCGAATAGGCAAGCTGCCAAAGCAGGAAGTTGGATATCCTGACCTCCCCGGATGTCCTGAGTATCAGGTCGGGATCCGGTATATCTGATGTGTACAGATGCTCGGAGAACAATTCTTCGGATATGTCGTCGATCTCTATCTCGCGGTTCGCCACCTTTCTGGCAATGTCTTTGACGGCGCAGATTATCTCCTGTCTGCTGCCGTACGCCATGGCCACATTGAAATTGAAATCCGAATGATGTGCCGTTTTTTCTTCAGCATATTTTATGGCCTCTTTTACGCTGTCCGGCAATGTAGAACGATCTCCGAAGACCCTTATCCTGACCTTCAGATCGTGGATCTTCTTGTTATCGGCCATACGGTACAGGGCTGCTTCGGAAAGATTCATGATGAAGTCTATCTCGTCCGTGTCCCTTTTGAAGTTCTCCGTGGAAAGCGCATAGACCGTGACATACTGTATCTTCAGATCCAGACACCACTCGAGCATCTCCTCTATCTTTTCTTCTCCTTTGCGGTGGCCCTCGTTGTTATCGCCGTCCAGCAGCTCGGCGGCATATCTTCTGTTGCCGTCCATTATGACCGCAATGTGCTTTGGGAGGGGGCCCTCGTGTATCTCTTTGATCAGGTCCTTTTGGTATTTCGAGTAGGCTTTCTTTGAAACTACCTCAGGCAGCTTCATGTATTCACCTGAAATCCTCCGGTATTCCCGCGGCCTCGTAGCCCATGTCGAAACATCCCACTGCGGCAACGGCGCCGATGCTGCCTTCCAGACCCGTCACGCTGATGATCGTTACGCCGTTCTCTTCGGCGGCCTTGACGGCGTCATCTATGGTCAGGATCTCCGTCTTCGCTCTGATCCCGTATTCCTTCAGCCCGTCGGGGATGCTAAGTCCTTTGAACACCGTGACCACGGAGTCGCCTGAGAACGATTCTTTTTTGATGAATTCCGTGCAGTATTCGATCAATGCCGGTATCTCTTCCTCTTTAACGGCAAAGGAGACCGCGGACGAACAGCAGTTCGTTGTCTTTGTGGGGACCTTAGGATTCAGCTGTATTATCTTGTGTTCGATGAAATTGCCTATCGGGCTCAGACTCCCCATCTTAAGGGCCGCGACCCATGTTGCGCCTCTCTCTTTGGTGTCGGTGTTGTCCACACCTACGATTACCCTTACTTTTTTCGGCGTGATTATGTCGGCATTAGCGACGTGTGCTCCGCCGATCTTGAAATTATCCGGATATTCGGTCCGTATGACATCCTCACACTGCGGGATGCATGCTCCGATACCGACGGCCGCTCCCGCTATTCCGTACCATTTTGTCCTGACCGTGTCGCCTTCTACAAGGAAGGCCGCAAGCCCCTGACCGCCGACATGTTCGGAGACCGGCCCGAATTTGAGCTTCTTTTCCCCTATGACCACATCCATTATCAATGTCTGGCCGTCGACCCTGATGACGTCTATCACGCCGCCGGATCTTTTTCGGTTAACGACATCCCATTCACCGGGACCCTTTGAAATGCACTTTTCGACTATCTGCCCGACGCCCCTTTCCTCGTCCACCATCGTAATGAACCCTTTGCAGAACAGCGGACCGTACTTCTTCTTGACCTCGTCAGGCCGTAGGATCTGCACCATGTTCAATCCTCTTCCTCTTCCTCAGAGTCTTCTTCATCGTAAGCTTCCTCTTCTTTGTCTGCGATGTAAATGAATTCTGACGGTACCTGATCGCAGAGGAACACTGTTTTTGCGGCCCTTCCTATCTCGATGCCTGCGTCGATGCATCCCACCGTATCTATGGCCAATATGATCGGCTCCTCTTCTCGGACGGATCCCGCCCTCGCCGCATCCTGGTATGAGCGCGAAAGGTGGACCATCGCCCTGTCCGTCGGGAATAACCCCTCATTCAGGATCTTCTCGCATTCTTCTTCGTTCGCAGGGTAGTAGAGTATCTCCGGAATGTCGTCGACGGGGTGCCTGAGGCTCAGCTCTATAGTGTGGCCGTACGTCGCCCTTACATCCGATCCCGATATCTGGTATCTTCCTTTCGGGTCCGTCTCCACCATAGCTTCTATGTGGTGGGTCCTTAACCACTTCATCCTGGGGTATTTCGTCTTTATCACCGCGACGATGTCCCTCATATCAACGAACCCCTGGTCGTCCATCTCTAACTCGTATTTCCCGTGCCTGAGTATGCCTGCCATCGTCCTTCCTATCTTTTCGACCTCGAAGTCACTCATCAGGAACTTTCCTTCCTCACCGCATATCGGACAGTATTCATCACGGAAGTATCCGTGTTCCTCGCATTCTCTCATCAATTTGAATCACCTTGAAACATTAGCTTTTTCGGCCGCGGCCACTGTGTTGGCCATGAGCATACATATCGTCATCGGCCCGACGCCCCCGGGTACCGGGGTTATTTTGGATGCTTTGTTCTTCACACCCTCGAACTCAACATCCCCGACCAGTTTGGTTCCTTTAGGAGAACTCGGATCTTCTATCCTGTTCGTACCCACGTCGATAACGACCACTCCTTTTTTTACCATATCTGCCGTGATGAAATTGGCCTTGCCGATCGCAACTATCAATATATCCGCCTGCCTGGTTATCGACGGCAGGTCTTTTGTCCTTGAATGAACGACCGTGACCGTCGAGTCCGCTCCGTCACCCTTCTGCACCATCATCGCCATCATAGGTTTTCCGACGATGTTGCTCCTCCCTACTACGACCACGTGCTTCCCTTTCGTGTCCACTCCGGACCTTACCAGCATCTGCTGGACCCCCGCCGGGGTAGCCGGAAGGAAATCGGGTTCGCCGATGAGCATTTTACCTACGTTGACCGGATGGAAACAATCCACATCTTTCTTCGGGTCTATTGCGTTTATGACCTTCTTCTCATCGATGTGGGACGGAAGAGGCAGCTGTACCAGGAAACCGTGTATGGAACTGTCTTTATTCAACTCCGAGACCTTCTTCAGAAGATCGGCCTCGGATGTGTTCTCCGGCATTACCACCGTAACAGAATGCATGCCCAGCTCTTCGCACTTCTTCCCTTTCATCCTAACGTATACTTCGGATGCCGGATCGGTCCCCACAAGTACGACTGCCAGACCCGGCGTCGTCCCTTTTGATTTGAGTGCCTCTATCCTTACTCTGAGTTCTGAGTATATGCTTTCGGATACCGTCTTTCCAAGTATCAGTTCGGACAAAACTTCACCATCCCTTTGAAGGCCCCTCTATTATATTATTTTAGCGTGGGTTCGCTTCCATCCTCTTCCTTACATCTGCCATGGTCAGAGGTCTCATCCCCATGTCGATCGTCTCTTCCAACACCTTTCTTAAGTTGTCCGTGTTCTTTCCGATCTCGTCAGCGGACATCATTCCTCTTTCTCTGGATTCCACCATGTGCCAGGTGTGCGTCGAGAGAACGAATGCTCCCTCATCCATGACCGATGCAAGCCGAAGATAATCTTCAGGTTCTCTCTTTGACTCGTGCATTGGCCACAGATATGCGGTTATTTTCTTACCGTGTTCATCCTTCCCTTCCGGGACGGGGACCTCCCACAATCCGCTGCCGATCCTTTTCGGCATCATCGATCCGGAGACGGCGGCGTAACGGGACGAATCGGTCTTGATCCCGACTTCCGGAAGGAGGCCGACGGTCTCTTCGTCTATTCTCATGTACGGTGCTCTGAAGCTTTCCGGCTTCGTTCCCACTGTGTCTTTGATGACCGCCGAAGCATCTTCGATTATCCTTCTTTTACTGTCCATTCCTTTTATCAGTGTCAGGTCCTCGTGGTCCATTCCGTGTATACCGACCTCATGGCCCGATAGCGTCTCCGCATCCACATTCCTCAGCGTCGAGGCCTCAGCGAAGAATGTCGCTTTCATCCCAATCTCATCCAAAAGATCGACCAGTATCGATAACCCTCTCAATGATGAGGAGAATCTCGGTCCGGTACCGCTTCCTCTGTCAATGGATCCCGCGGCACGGCCGCCTTCTATCTGAATGTTCACATCCCTGTCGAGATCGACCGTGAAGCACAGCGCCCGCATCTTACCTTGTCCTCGGAGGAGCTATCTTCTTCAGAAGCATTCCTTCGATATCGAACGGTTTGTACTTGGTCGCCAACTCCTTGGCCCTGTCTACCTTCGCTTTGCTGTCCCCGTATATCTGGAACAGTAACTCTCCCCTCTCCACCCTCTGGCCTTTCTTCTTCATTATGAGCAGGCCGGCGCCTTTGTCGGACGGGGAACCCGCTGCGATCGCTATAGATACCAGATCTTTGTTGGAGATCGAGTGGACATATCCGGCAGACGGAGATATCACGTCCTCTACGAACTCTCCGGGGACCAGGTCTTCGGACCTGATGTCGTAGTTCCCGTTCTGCGCGGCAACTATCTCTCTGAACTTCTTCATCGCGGCACCTGAATCCAATATCTCTCTTGCTTTCTCGGAGCCGTTGGCGAATCCGCCCATTTCCAAAATCATCCCCGCAAGGTCGCAGGCCTTCTCGATAACACTGGAAGGATGTTTTTGTCCTTCCAGTATGCGTATGCACTCTCTGGCCTCGAGTTTCGGGCCTATCGCGCTTCCGACCGGCTGATCGGCATAGGTTATCGCGCATTCGATATGTATGTTCAGTTTCTCTCCGAGGTCCATGAAATCCCTGGCGTATGCTTTTGCCACTTCTATCGTCGGGACCTTGGTACCCGCACCTGTGGGGATATCCATGACCAGATGCGTCGCACCGATCGCCAGTTTCTTACTGATTATGGATGCGAGCATCTGCGCACGCGGGTTGATCCCGAGCGGATGTTCCACCTTTATCACCATGTCATCCACCGGCGCGAGGTTCATAGAACCTCCCCATGCGAATACCCCGCCGACCTTTTCCGATATTCTTTTCAGATTCGCGGCATCCAGTTCGATATCGCAGAAGGTCTCTACGAAATCTGATGTCCCGCAGGCGCTGCTTATCGCTCTGGACGACGTTTTCGGAAGCATCAGCCCCGCAGCGGCAACGATGGATACCACTATGGGAGTTATTTTGTTGCCTGGAACTCCTCCCATGCTGTGGAAATCATACACCGGAGTGCGGTCGAATTCGACTTTATCGCCGGTGTCGGCCATCGCCCGGGCGAACGCCGCTATCTCTTCTATATCCATGCCGTTTATGTACAATGCGGTCAGCCAGGCCGATATCTCGATCTTGGAGAGCCTGTTCTCAAGGATATCCACCACTATATCGTGGATCTCTTCCTTGGTGAGTTTCTTGTTATCCATCTTCTTCCGGATGCTTCTGACGGACTCCGGTCCGCTGGCATAAATGATGCGGAGATCGTCGCCGTCCGAAGCGACTATTTTGCTCTGAAGGTTCGCGGAAAGTATCGCCTCTCCGGGTTCGGCAAAGTCGGAGACGTTCAGAAGCGCGATCGCCGATCTCTTTCCGTCTATTTTCACACGGTCGTTGTCCTTGCCGCCGATCTGAGCGGCATCTCCCGGGTTTATCAGTATCAACGGTTCTGTGCTTATATCCAGGAACCTTGCCTTGAGATTCATTTTACTCCCCATAGGTCAAGCGCTGTCTGCAGCTCCGGGTGGGTCTTCGCATATGTGGCGACGTCTATGCCCTTGAATGCGGCATCCACTGCCTGGCACATACCCATGGCACCCATCTTTACCCCTCCGGGATGCCCAGCCACTCCCCCGCCGGCCTGTACCTGTACATTGAACCCGGAGGCTTTGATCATTGTGCCGATCATCCCTGGATATACTCCGCCGGAACAGATCGGCATCATCGTCTTGTATCTTTTGTCCTTTCTCAGGCATTCGTCCAGGCATTCGCGGTCGCCCTCCAATGTGCCTGCCATCTTACCTACTCCGAATGTCCCTATATGGGTGGCATCCCCTCCGCACATCCTTACCAATTTTGTGATCGGAAGCATGGATATGCCATGAAGGGGGTCTCTCGAGAAAGCACCGTGCATTGTGCGGTGAATGTGGATCGGGACCTTGATCTTGGGGTTCTCCGCAACGGCTTTGACGGCTTCGAACCCTGTTGTGACAACATCTATCATAAGTATCGTCGCACCCCACGACTGAGCGTCCTCGGCCAGCTCCACTATCTTGTCCCCTCTCGTACTGATGTTTATGGAGTGGATCATCTTGTGGCCTTCCTCTTTCAGTATATCAAGCTTTTCTGCGATCAGTTTCGTCCTCGTCTCTATCGGACAGAACTTCTGGTCCACAAGGGTCTCGTCGTCTTTGCTGTTGGTCAGCCCTCCGGTCCCCCCTTCATAGATGTATTTTGCGGTGTCTTTCGGGGAAAGACCGATCTTCGGCTTCACAATCGTTCCGACAAGGGGCTTCTCCGGGCGGGCCACAAGCTTCCTGATGCCGTCGGCCCCGAATTTCGGTCCCTTGAATTTTTTCAGTATTCCGGATGGGAATTCCACATCCTCCAGCCTTACTTTTTGCAGAGCCTCCAGGCCGAAGAGGTTCCCCGAGATGATGCTGAGTGCCTGCGGGATCCCACCCAACTCTATATCGAAATCCTCTTCCGGGAATGCTACCGTCACCATGTTGCCGGTAATGTCTATTACCTTCCCGCTGCACATTTTGAATTCCTTATCGTGCAGTGTTGTTATCCCCGTCCATGTTCCTGTGGACTGCTCCGCGGCAATCGCATTGGCCGCTTCTTCTATCGGCAGATCGGTCGTCACACGATATTTGCAGACGACGTGCGCGTCAAGGTCGATCTTCTCCCCCAAATGCAGATATGAATATGTTTTAACCATTTTTATCCCTCATTTAAATATGTCATTCCCAAGTTGTTTTACCATAACATCATAGACGGATCCTGGAGATATGACTCCGAGTTCCGTTATGTATGCATCGATATATTTTGCCGGAGTTGTGTCAAATACAGGGTTGTAGATCTTTACTCCCTTCGATATCTCGTCCGCTTTTACTACCTCTCCGCAGTCCCTTTCCTCTATCTCCACCATGTCCCCGAATATTGTCATGGGAGAGAACTTGTACGTCTCGGTGCAGACGCTGAATGGAACGCGTGCCTCGTTCGCGGCAAGTGCCAGCTGCGATGTTCCGACCTTATTTATCAGCGCACCGTTCGATGTGACCGTGTCTGCGCCGACGAACACTTTGTCTATATCCTTCATCACAGCACGGACGGCGCTGTCGATGATAAGTGTGACATCGACCCCTGCGTCGGAAAGCTCTTTGACCGTTAACAATCCCTGCCTCCACGGACGGGATTCCGTGGCATACACTTTTATGTCCTTGCCTTGCAAATGGGCCTCCTTTATGATGCCCAATGCAGCACTGCTGTTGCAGTGTGTGAGAAGCGTGTCTCCTTTCTCTACCCTCTTTGCACCGATCTTGGCGATTGTCTCCACTGCGCTCGACGACATCTTGACAAAAGATGCTGCGTTGCGCACGACCGATGCTTTTGCTTCGCCGAGCGATGCGGCGCTGCCGACGTCCTTGACACTTGCCTGCACCCCATTCCATAAAGAAACGGCTGTCGGCCTGGAGTCGAGAATGATCTTTTTTGCTTTGTCGATATCTTTTTTGAAGTCTTCAAGCGAACCGCCGTTGTAATCCTCGGCGAACTTCCCCATCGCAGATGCTCCCGCACGCGCTATCCTGCCGGCCCCTCTGATCTTCATTTCTTTTATGTCCGAGGCCGTTGCTTTGACTGTGTCTGTCACAAATCCAAGAGTGTTTTTTGAGATTTAATAAGTATCTACAATATTGTGCTGGGTATCGCTCAAAGGCAGAACATTGTTTTTTCATCACCTATTTAAGAATGAACATTATTGGGTAATGATATGGCAGAGAAGAAACGTCTTAGGATGAGAGGCGTCAAACAGGCACCGAAAAGACTCGAGAGCGAGATCCTTGAGCGTTCCAGAAAGATCGCCAACGACCCGGCTTTGCTCAGGCCGATGTGCGCCGGGAACTGCCGAAAGTGTCTTTTCGATAGGACCTTCAAGACTATAGACGATATTTCCAGATACAGAGGCGATGCTGAGACGCTTCTTAAATTCGCATCCAAGGGATCTGATGACATGGCCAAAGCATATGCCGGGACCATCTCCCTGAGTGCGGCGGGCAAGATACCTTTGCTTGCTACCGCCACGGTCGGAGGGGAAAAAGTATCGTTCGTTGTCAGGGGTTCGGTGGGCAACGATAAACTTATCGGATGCCAATACTACGACGATCCGAAGATAAGACTTCTTTATTACAATCAGTTCATAAAAAGAGAGAAACTTCATCTTTACTCTTTCCGCGACGGGTTGGTATGCGCCAACTTCCCGAACATGCCGGAAGATTACCTTTACGAAGCATTTTGGGAGACCCCCTATGAATTCAAGGATGACGGGCTGGACTGCGGACACAAAGACGCCCTGATACTCGACATTAAGATCAAATCTGCGAACGAACACATCAGGATCTGCGAGAACTGCGCAAAAGAGGTCTCCACCGTCCAATATCTGATATCCCAGATCTGTGCGGTCGAACCGCTGGATGACATCGAGATCAGCATTTTACATCCTTATCACTCCGCAAAAGAATCCGGCAGCGAGAAGGTCGAAGGGGATACTCTGAAAAAATACCTTCGCGGCGAGCTTAACGACAGAACATTGTTGAGCACGATAAAGAGAGAGAAATTAGGCAGCCTCAAGAAGGGCGGGAATTCCACATACGTCATAGGAACAGAGAACTACGGTTCCGATCTGGATGCTTTTGTCAACGCCCTTTCCGGGCCGCCGGAAGAGAAGGCCACGATCAAATCGTTCCTGACCGCAGTGCCTGAGTCCGTTGTCATAAGGAGCGGCAAGACCTCCGAGGTGCTTGTTCATCTTTGGGACGAGCACTGGAGAGATTTGGTAGTTCATCATACCTCAAAGTCTCACGCAGACAGGATAACCGAGAAGCCGAAGAACGCCCCGTCCCAGGTGCTTTGCGACACCCGCAAGACGTTCGTCTCCGCAGATGTTGTGGCAAGCCTTCCCGAATTCAAAAAACCGGGGCCGATGACGAAACTCGCAGACAATCTGGCGAAAGCGGCGAAGGTGGGAGGATGCGGGATGGTGAATACGGCATTTGCTTCCGAAACGATGAAAGGCTCAAACTACAGATCGGTCTCGGCTGCGTTCATACTTGCTGCGGACCCTGCAGCCAAACTGCCTCTGAACCTCACTCCGGATGAGAAAAGTTTTACGGACTTCCTTGTGCCGTTTGCAAAGGCCGTCATCGATGCTAACGGCGAGAAGTACCGTGATGCGATGAACACGCTGCTGACAGCCAGCAGCTCCGGAGAATCCGTTTAAAGTATCCTCACATCTGCAACGTAATGGGATACCGAGGGAGCAAATGATTTTACTTCTTTTATCCTCTCTATCTCGAACTTATCCCCGGCCGCCTTTGTGAATATCTCTTCTATCTTTTCTTTATATTCATTCACATAGAATGTATCATGATAATGGATCGTACCGCCGTGCTTGACGATCTCCAACGCTTTGGGAATGAAAGCGGAGGTTGTCTGCACATACCCCAAAAGAACTCTGTCCGCAAATCTTTTTCCGGGTATGTTCCTGTTGTCTCCCAGCATCGGTATGACCTTTTCGGAGACACCGTTCCGTTCTGCGTTCTTTACCAAATACAGATAAGAGTCCTTGTTCTTTTCACACGCGAACACTTTCCTCGCTCCGGTGAACTTAGCTATCGGGAGTGTGAAGTATCCTATCCCCGCAAACATATCGACGATCGTCTCATCTTTGCAGTCGAGCTCCCCCATACGGTGCCTCTCCTCCACATTCCCCGAAGCGAACATTATCTTACTGACATCGAACTCATAAAGAATGCCGTTCTCGAGTCTTACCGATTCGGTCCTGCTTCCATAGATAATTTCTGTGCTGGGTCTTCGCAATTCCCCTGCTATTCCGTTCAGATCTGCACATACGGTCCTTGCTCCGAGGATGTTCGCATATGCCTTTCCGATCCTTTCTTTGTATGGAAGGCACACATTATCCATCTTCAATATCACAACATCGCCGACATACTCCCATTTCATCGGCAAGGAAGATGTGACCTCTTTCGGAAGGTCGGAAAGCTCATTGAGAATGCGTTCCTGAGGCTTTCTTCTTTCCATTGTGTAAGCCGGCCCTTCCGTTATCTCATATCCCATTTTGGCGATCTCGTCCTCCATTCCGGGAGTAATGGGGACCAGTCTGCTGTCTCCGTCTTTGGATATCTTTGCCGAACGTTCGATAAGTCCCATCTCCATAAGGTACGGTATCACATCGGATGCCTCCGATGACATTATGCGGGCCTGCTTCATTATTCTCATAGCAGCCCCCGCATGATCATCGGGAGCAGCCTTATGCCGACCCCGGGATGTTTCAGCATAGGCCGCGCAACGCCGCTGGGGTTGTCAAGATCGATGCCGTTCAATATCGATCGGATATCTTCTCTGTCGATGATCCCGAACACCTTATCGAACTTCTCGTCGGATAAGCTGTTGTAGATCTTCCTTATCCTGTAACCGTTCGACAGTTCGCGGCCGAGCTCTTTTTTCCACTCTTTTTCGTATCCGGAAAGGAATTCCGACGATGTTCTGTCCTCGGCGATACTCTCTTTTGCGATCCTTCCCAGGATGGGCGCCGCTTTGCATATCGGCTGCAGGCCGCCGCCGGATACCGGTTTAACCTGTCCTGCGGCATCGCCTATAAGAAGCGTCCTTTCGCCGAATGATCTGGGTCTTCCGCCGAGAGGTATCTTTCCGGCATATTTTGATGTTATCTCATCGGTTCCGATGTTCAGTTCCTTCATCAGTTTTTTTAGGTACTCGATGGGTATGCCTTTTTCCGGATTGACGCACAGCCCTATTCTGGTCATATCTCCGAACGGTATCTCCCAGCTGAAAAACCCGGGTGCAAATTCGGAGCCTATCCTCAAGACCATGATGTCGTCGTATACAGATGTGTGTTTTACATCGACTTCGATCCCGCTGACATATTCTTTTGGCAGATTGTTGCCCAAGGACATCGCCACTGCCGAGCCTTGTCCGTCGGCACCTATTATCAGTTTCGAAATTATCTCTTTCCCGTCCGCTTCGATAAGGACGCCATCTTCGGTCGTCTTGTGCGCAGAGTACTTTGTTCCGTATCTGATCTCGGCGCCTTTATCCGATGCCTTGTCTGCCAGTTTTCTATCCAGATCGGTACGGTCGATCAGCAGCGCCTTTGTTTCTTTCGATCTCACTTCGATCCTTCCGCCGCCCGGAAAAACAACATCCGCGCCTTTGATCCTGTTCAATATCTCCGGGACGACCTCGCACATATCCAGAACGCCTTGCGTGACCAGACCCGCGCACTGCATAGGCAACCCCGACGATGAATGTTCCTCAAAAACGACCACCTCGTAATCCTCTGCCAAAATGCCGGCCGTTATCGTTCCGGCGGGTCCGCCGCCGATCACCGCGGCATCATATTTTCCGATCATTTCTTCTTGGACTTCTCATAGTCCTTGATGAAGTTCTGTATACCCTCGTCGGTTTTGGGGTGGGAGACCATCTGCAGCAGCACATTGTATGGAATGGTGGCAATATCGCAGCCGAGCGTCGCCGCTTCCAAGACGTGAATGGGCCCCCTGATGCTTGCCGCGATGACCTCTGCCCGGAACCCATAGTTGGAGAACACGGTAACGATCTGACCCAGCAGGTCCGTTCCGTACGCCCCTATATCATCCAGGCGTCCGACGAACGGTGAAACATACCTTGCCCCGGCCTTTGCCGCAAGCAAAGCCTGCTGAGCGGAGAAGATGAGCGTCATGTTGACGTCTATTCCCTCGCTTGACAGTACTTTTGTCGCCTTCAGGGAGTCGATGCACATCGGAAGTTTGACATTTATGTTGGGGTGGATCGCCGCAAGCTCTCTCCCTTCTTTGATCATGTCTTCCGCTTTGAGAGACATCGCTTCCGCAGATATCGGAACGTCCACGATCGCGGCTATCTCTTTCACTCTGGTGGGGGTGTCGGTGCCTTCCTTCGCTATTAAGCTCGGGTTGGTCGTCACGCCATCCAATATTCCCCAGCTGTTGATCTCTTTTATCATGTCAAGGTTTGCCGTGTCAATGAAAATCTTCATCCTATCAACTCCATCTTCTTTCCTAACGACCTCTTTGCCGCATCAGCGATATCTTTCGAGGTGAGCCCGTATTTGATGAGCAGCTGTTCGGCGGCACCCGATTCTCCGAATGTATCCTTTGTGCCTACCATTTCGAACGGTACCGGCATCTCTTTGGAAAGGAACTCTGCGACCGCCGACCCCATCCCTCCCATGACGCTGTGTTCTTCGGCGGTGATGGCGCACCCCGTCTTTCGCAGCGATGCCGCCAACGTGTCTTTGTCCAGCGGTTTTATCGTGGACATGTTTATGACCTCGGCGTCGATGAACTCCCCTTTTAGGATGTCCGACGCTTCCATGCAAAGCGCGACCATCTGCCCCGTGCCGATGAGAGTGACGTCGCTTCCCTCTCTGAGGACCGATGCTTTACCGATCTTGAACTCCGCACCTTCCTCGGTGATCGTGGGGAACTCTGCGCGGCCCATCCTCATATAGACCGGGCCTTCGAACTCTGCGATCGCCATTGTCGCGGCGTATGTCTCGTATGCATCCGCGGGCGATATGACCGTCATGTTTGGAAGTGCCCTCATTATCGCTATGTCTTCCAGTGCCTGGTGCGATGCTCCGTCCTCTCCCACGCTTATTCCGCAGTGTGTTGCGACGATCTTCACATTCAGTTTAGGATATGCGACTGCAAGCCTTATCTGCTCCCAGCATCTTCCGCTTGCGAACACTGCGAACGTTGATGCGAACACGGTCTTCCCGGAAGCTGCGAGCCCCGATGCCACGCCGATCATGTTCTGCTCTGCGATGCCCATTTCGATGAATCTTTCCGGCGCCACTTTCTTGAATTCTGATGTTTTCGTTGAATCCGCCAGGTCCGCATCGAGCACGACTACGTTTTGATCCTTTGCCGCAAGGTCGGCGAGTGCCTTACCGTAATAGTTCCTTTGAGCAAGCTTCTTTCCGGTCATATCCTGCACCCCAGCTCTTCTACCGCTATTTTCTGCTCGGATGCCTTGCATGACTTTCCGTGGAAGTCGCAGTTGTTCTCCATGAACGACACGCCCTTTCCTTTTATCGTGTTCATGATGACTACTGTCGGATTGGTCTCCGCCTGCCTTGCTTTGGCACACGCCTCCAATATCTGGATCATGCTGTGGCCGTTGATAATGATGACATTCCATCCGAACGCTTTCCACTTATCGACAAGCGGTTCCAAGGACATTGCGGCCTCTGTGCAGCCGGTTATTTGGAGACGGTTGCGATCCACGAATGCGATCAGATTGTTGAGATGATAGTGATGGGCGAACATCGCCGCCTCCCAATTCTGTCCGCTTTGAAGCTCTCCGTCTCCAAGCAAACAGAACACATTGTATGCTTTCTTGTCGAGTTTTCCGGCCAACGCGATGCCGCATGCCATACTGAGGCCCTGCCCCAGAGAACCTGTGGACATCTCCACTCCGGGGACCTTCCCTCTTACCGGGTGCCCCTGCAGAGGAGAGCCGAGTTTCCTTAATCTTAATAGTTCCTCTTTGGGGAAATAACCCGATTCGGCAAGCGCAGCGTACAATATGGGCGCAGCGTGGCCTTTTGAAAGTATGAATCTGTCCCTGTCCTCCCACTGCGGGTCCTGAGGGTCATGATTCATGACCCTGAAATAGAGGGCGGTCACCAAATCCGCTGCCGATAAAGAGCCTCCGGGATGTCCCGACCCCGCCGCTGAAGTAGCCTCTATTACATCCAGCCTAAGGATGTTCGCCTTCTTCTCCAGCTCCTCTATCGTATATACCATGACAATGAACCCTCAGTCGCTCTCGATCCTCGGTGCCAGGAAGTACACTACCTTGGCCTCGCCGTTGGCGAGCCCAAACACCAGTTTCACAGGATAATCGCTGTCCAGCTCGACCCTTACCTTCGTACCTGCGGGTATGGCCTTCAACAGGTTCGCGAAGTAATCCAGAGGGAACAGGCTGTGTACCGGCGACGGCACTTCTAAGCTCTCCAGGTCTGTTCCGATGGTGAGTTTCAAACTTGCATCGTCAGTGTCTCCTTCGCAGGACAGCTCGAAGAACTCCGGGTTAGCTCTGAGGGCGATGTGATCCGAGATCGATTCTGCCGCACGTATCCCTTTCTGCAATTGGTCGACCATCATGACCGCATTCGCCGAAAGCGAGAGTTGCGGCACTTTAGGATCGGTCATACTGGATGTATCAACAAGGTTCATCGACCTTGTTATGTTCCCTATCCTGAAAACGAACCTTCCTTTGTTCTCGTCCTGCTCCATGGCAATTATGTCACCCTGGCCGGCCAGTTTTAGGACCATTTTTACCTTGTCCAGATCCAATCCTATCTCTGTCTCGCTGGCCGAGTACGATTCGAAAGCCTTCGCTTTTACTTTGAGCTCGATCATAGCGACATGCGCCGGATCGACCGCTTTAAGCGTCATCCCCTCTTGATTAATCGTGAATTTTACCTCGTCTATGAGTGTCGAGATGATGTTGACCAGTCCCTTCAGGGTTTCCGATTTTATTTCCGCTTTGAACATTTGATCACCAACATTCATCCTGAGGCTCAGTACTCTCTCCACGAATAACTGCATTTACAGCAGCGGTATATTCTGGTCTCGGGCTCATCGGCCGCGCGTGTTTGTCTTATGACGAAATACGCTTCGCCGTTACTGCACTCGGGACAGGCGATCCTTGTTTTCGGGAGAGTCGCAACATTTTCCGTTATTACCGTCGTCTCCCGGTCCTCCGAGTCTGTGACGAAAACTTGGGCCTTTCCTTTGATCTCTTTTTTGTGACCGCAGGAACAGACATATACTCCGTCTTTCGGGAACATCATCGAACCGCATGTGGAACAGAACAAATCTTTACCTCTACTGTTAGGACAACATCTGACCATATTAAAATATTTTCAGCAGGCGCGGATGCGTGTTTATTTATCTTTTTTGAGAGATCTGTCGAGAATGTCGGCGAAGGGGCTCTTTGACTCTTTGCTCTGCGTGGAAGCGGTCTTTCCTGATACCGTGGTCGTGACCGTTTGTACCGTCGTTACCACCGGCCTTCCCTCTCTGGCTTTCCCCTTTTCCTCTTCCGGCTCCTTCCGGCTCGGATTTACCTCTTTGTTCTCGTTCGTCGTCATCCTCTGGGCGGTGATGCAGTCATCGAATGCTTTGAATCCCATTTCTTTATTGACGCTGTAAAGCCGCACCGACCTGGCGACCGGCCTTATCGTGCCTTCGGTCGCTCCGGTCGCGATCAGGAATGCCGCTTCCTTGCGGGCCTGTCTCGACAGGATCCCTCCCACTCCTCCGAACACGGTCACCACACCCAGGCCCATAAGGTCCAGATTTGATGTGCCGTCGACGAAGAATGTCTTGAGATACGAAGCGGTAGCGCCGACTATCCCGGTCAGAGATGCTGCGGCCTCATTCGCAGGAATTCCGGGGTACCCGCCGTGCCTGAGAACAAGCGAAGATAAACCCCATATAATAAGAAGCAGAAGTGCACCGGCTATCAGCGAGCAGATGAGTCCTTTCACCATTGATCCTGTCTTCCTTCCGCAGACATAACCGGCTACCGCCGGCCCGAACACCGGGATCCACCACAGCAACACTGAGATAACAAGACAAAAAACAAAGGCCATCCTTGTGCTGTAGACCTCGTTGTCTGTATCGAATATTTTCTTCAGACTGCGGCTGACCATACCTGAATCCATTTGCATCCCAGTTATGTCAATAGTATATACATTTAAAAACTTGCGCCGACCCCCAGACATAACAGCCTGAGCGGCCGCCTGTGTGAGAGTCTTTCTCCATGGAACACATTATCCTTTTTTTCTGAGCCGCAGGATCTGATACTGTCCATTCTGTTGCTGCACCCATGCTACATCATCTTTGAAGGACGTCGCCATTTTATAGACCGGATCCACGACGACCGCGCCACTCTCGTCCGCATAGCCATATAACTTATTTTTTCGATACCAGATACATACCAAACCGCACGACAACACCTTGCCGAGAGGGTCGTACCCCATCCCTTTAAGCTTTTCTGCAAGTTTCTTCATTTCTCCTTTATATTCACTCTCATCCGTTTTGACAGAGGAGGCGATGTATGCGGGAACACTCTCTTTTGGCATCACCGACAACACGTTTCCGTCTCTGTCGATCCACCGCGGCTGCCCGATGAAGTCGTGCCCCTTCAGGGCGTTCCGCATTGTTCCGGCGCTTCCCTGTACCGCAACTAATGCTCTCCCCTCTCTGAATGGCGTCAGCCTTGTGCTGAAATCCGTTCCGTGAAGAAACTCCGCAAATTCAAACCCGGTCGGTGCGTCGATCTCCGCGACCACGATAACATTGTTCCAATGCTCATCCATGTAGCCGACGACGAACCGACCCTGCCCCGCCCTCGGCAACGGTGAAGACTGCGTATAAGAAACGAACGAACGCAGTCCCTCGCTCTCTTCCCCGATAAAAAGATATTTGGCTTTGATGACCTCACCGTGTGAATAATACCCGGTTGCAGAGATGGAGTAGAACGTCTCTGTTCTGTTGTTCCATCTACTGTAATTATAGGTGACGCTGTGGGTAAAAACGTTCTCTCCGTACAGATCGATGCCGCTGAACCCATTTTCCTCATTGAGCACGATCCGATCGCTTGCATCGACCAGTCCCGCTTTCGTGTTTACATCAGGGTTTGCAATGGATGAGTACCGAAATTGGCCGTATGCACCGTCGCTCAACCAAGCAAATCTCGGTTTCACAACGATATTCCCGCTCAGATCCATTGCGCCGGCTTTTTTATCCTTAATAAATACAGCGTAGCCGTTCGAGAACGGCCGGATGCCATCGTATTCAAACCCGGATCTTAATGTTCCATGCATGTCCGCCAGCGCAAATTTATCCTTTTGGTCTTCTGATGATACTGAAACAAGGCCGTGTCCTAACCCTATTATTTTTGAAAAAATCTTACTTATGCGCTTTCCTTCCATATCATGCAGTGCCCATCCGTTATCGGCGGGAAGCAGCAGAACCCGCCCCTCCAGGCATTGGATGCCCATGTCTGATTTGAATATCAGGGACGTCAGCAGCCGCCCGTCTACACTCATAACCCCGAAACGCTGGCCTGACCGCTGGCGAAGTTTGCTCTCCATGTTTGATACCACAAAAACGCCCCCTATGTAGTCGATCGGCACGACATCGGCGGGGATCGGTATCGAGGATTCCACCGGGCTCTGTCGAATGCGGTCTGCGGAGGGCGTAATTGTCTTGCCTGCCTGAATACTGACTCCGCAAAACTGGCAAAATGCGCTTTCGTCCTGGATCTTTTTCCCGCATTTCGCGCAAAACATTTTTTTCTCACCCTCCTTTTGAACGTTGGCATCAGAGCCCTGACTGCATTGTCAGATTGTGTTTTTCTCTTTTTATATGTTACTCGGTCTGGAGGACATATGAGCAGTGATTTCTGAAGGCTTGTTTTCCATTCTACCAATTCACATTGTAATAACCGAAGCTCTGAAATTAAAAAGAAATTATGTTTGGGAAGAGGTTTGATTTACCGAGATCACTTCTTGGTTTTCTTCTTGGCAGCACGTTCTGCCTTGAGGTTGTCCTTGACAACCTTGTTTATCTCCTCGGCTTGTTCTTTGCCGTCGGTGATGTCCTTCTCGTAGAAGGTCATGACGATCCATCCCTCGGATTCGAGTTTTTCCCTCACTTCGGGGGTGACGGTTCCTTCCTTTTCAAAGAGATACACTGCGACCTTTGCCTTTACATATGCGATCGGGATCTGGAGTTCTCCGTACCCCAATCTGCATCTGAGACCTTTGTTCCAGGTAGCCCTTCTGAGTAATCCCGACGGAGTGGCCTCTTCCATTTCAAATGGTTCTTCGGCCTCCTCGGGCTCAGTCTTTTCCCCTACCGGCTCTGGTAGGGCGGGTATGGGTTCCGGCTCAGGTATGGGCTCGGGTATGGGCTCGGGTATGGGTTCCGGTTCAGGCTCGTAAATGACCTCTACCGCCTCGGCAACCTCGACCTCCTCAACTGACTCAGGTATGGGTTCCGGCTCAGGTATGGGCTCAGGTATGGGCTCAGCCTTCGCAGAGGCTGCCTGCTCCTCTTTTTTGCGTGCGTCCCTTGCCGCAGCCGCTTCTCTGGAACTCATTACCTTCAGCTTCGGAGGCTCTCCCTTTGACTCTGTCTTTGCCGGTTCCTTCTTCGGCTCAACTTTCTTTGGAGGCTCCTGCTTCTTGGGCTCAGGTTTCTTGGGTTCCTGCTTCTTCGGAGGCTCCTGCTTCTTGGGCTCAGGTTTCTTGGGTTCCGGCTTCTTTGCCGGGTACGGCCTGGGTGCAGGTGCGTTCTTCTTTTTCGGTTCGGGCTCTTTAGCATTAGATCTCTTGCCTTTCTTTTGGGGATCTTCCACTACAGGGGCGAACTTCATCAGGGCCACAAGCAATACCCAGATGATCACAAATAAGATGAATGCGAATCCGAGGATATAGTTATCGTTGTTCAACTGACTGAGCATGCCTGTAAGCAGCATTATCAGCATCAGGATCAGGGAGAATACCATGATCAGTTTCTGATCAGCTATCCAGTTATAGAACACATCAGATAATGCTGCCAGCACGATCACTACAATGAACAGATAGACTGTCCAATCATCCCCTTCCATCGCCCCATAGACCGCAAGCACAATGCCTGCAAGAGCGATCAGTATACCGCGGACTGTTCCTATGAATATTTTCAATTCCGGTTTCCAAAATGCTATCAGTACCCCGAATACTGCTCCGAGTATACCGGCTATGATACATCCGTACTTATAGATCCCTTCCGTGAAGAGATCGCTCACAGGGTGATTTCCCACGCCCCCGACAGAGAACATCGCCACAATAAGCGTTATTGCAAACACTATGACGGCAGCTAGTCCCACCGCGCCAATTACTTTATCGTTATTCAAAGCTGTTGCCATGCCCACATAACCAGCATTCACATTTTAGTAGTTTCGCATTGACACCGCCCGAAAACTGATATTTTTCCGCTATACCCACATATTAGGAAACTAAATATACGGTTAGTAATTATCTAATACCATTCAAAAAGCCGTTGCGTGAACGGCCTCACTGCTCACAGTCAAAGAGTGCCCGGGCGGCACTCTTTTCACAAAAGTCCTTTCAAAAAAGGCACAAAAACAACAAAGGAGAAAGATCAGACATGATAATGAAATTTAGATTTCTCGGTGGAGCGGACACGGTCGGCCGTATGGGGATGACAATAGTAGGTGACAAGAAGACTATGCTTGTAGAGTATGGTATGGCTCCGACCAAGCCTCCGGAATATCCTATCACAGCGCCGAGGATAGACCACCTTTTCCTGACGCACTGCCACCTTGACCACTGCGGAATGGTCCCGGCTGTCGTGGGAAGGGATGGATGCGAGGTATTCACGACACCCATTTCCGCCGAGATCTCGGAGATCATGCTGTACGACAGCCTAAAGATCGCCGCGGCGGAGGGGTACAACGAGCCTTACACTTCTGGGGACATAGAGAAGACCATGGACCTTGTCGTGCCGTTCAATTTCAAAGACACAATAGAACTTGGGAAGCTTGATGTCACGCTGCATTCCGCGGGCCACATTCCCGGCGCAACGATGTTCGAGTTCAAATGCGACGAAAGCACCCTCTACACCGGCGATCTGCACACGGATAATCAAAAACTCGTTCTCGGCGCGAGACCGGTGAAATGTAAGAACCTCATTATCGAGGGAACATACGGAGGAAGGAACCACCCTTCAAGAGAGAAGACCATTGAAGAATTCCTGTCAAAGGTCGATGAGGTCATCGACAGGGGCGGAAAGGTAATAATACCGTGCTTCGCAGTAGGAAGGACTCAGGAAATCATGTTGGTACTCAAGAACCTTGATTATGATATGTGGGTGGACGGGATGGGGAGGTCCGTCACCAACCTGTTCCTGAACTATCCGGAATATCTCAGGGATGCCCGCTCTCTTCGTGCGGCCAAGAAGACATTCAGAGAGGTCAAGAACGCAAGCATGAGAAAACATGCCGGAAGGGGGCAGATAATCGTCACCACCGGAGGTATGCTCGACGGCGGCCCCGTGCTTGAGTATCTGAGGGCTCTCAAGGACGACCCAAAGAATGCTATAATCCTGGTCGGATATCAGGCAGAGGACACGAACGGAAGACTTCTGATGGAAACAAAGAGCATAGTCATCGACGGAGAGATGGTAAAAGTAGAATGCGAGGTCTTGAAATACGACTTTTCGGCGCATGCCGGACATGACGAGATAGTGCAGTTCGCCAAAAAATGCAATCCCGAGAACATCGTCCTGATGCATTCTGAAACAAGAGAACTCTTCCTTGACGATCTAAAAGACTACAACGTTATTCTTCCCGAACTCGGAAAGGAATTCGAGCTGGATGTCTGAGATGGATCTGAGACCGTTCCTGGATGAGGACGTCGGATCCGGTGACATCACTACGGAGATGTTTGTCCCAGATATCCTAGGAAAGGCTGTGATCATGTGCGAGGAGGACGCTGTAATAGCGGGGCTGGAAGAAGCCGCAGAAATATTCAGGCTTCTCGGCGCAGACTCGGAACAGCTTGTCGTTGACGGGGAAAGAGTTCGAAAAGATACCGATGTCATGATCGTTGAGGGCCCTCTGCGCAGTATACTGACCGGGGAGAGGGTCGCTCTGAACTTCCTCATGAGGATGAGCGGCATTGCCACCGAAACAAATTCGATCATGACGAAAGTGAGGGAGAGGGACAAGCACCTGATGATCGCCGGTACACGGAAGACCACGCCAGGATTCAGAGCCTTTGAAAAAAAAGCCATCGCTCTTGGAGGGGGATGGCCTCACAGGAACGGACTCTACGACATGATCCTCATCAAAGACAACCACATACTTGCCTGCGGCGGCGTTTCGAAAGCGATGGAACGCACCAGTAATGTGCCCGATGGGATCAAAGTGGAGATAGAAGTAACGAACATCACTGACGGGATCGTAGCGGCAAAGATGGGGGCTGACATCATCATGGCCGACCACATGTCACCTTCGGAGACCAAAGAACTGATGAAAAAAACAAAGCTCATCCACAAAGACATATTGATCGAGGCCTCGGGCAACATCACCAAGGACAATGTTATGGATTTTGCCGGCTGCGCCGATATTGTCTCTCTGGGCTCGCTAACCCATTCTCCGAAAGCGGTACACTTCTCCCTCGATCTGAAATAAAGTGTTTATCCGCTTTCGTGTTGAAAGCATGATGTCGGGATACCTTTCCCGTAGGATGTTTAGAGAATGATATTTTGAATTCTGTAAGGATCTTTGCAATATTTTGAGCGCCCCGACCTGATGAAATGATGGGTGTGTTATGAGGCTTGGACACATGGCTCAATTTACATTTGTTTATTGTATAATATTAAAATATTACTATTTTGTTTGAGAAATTATTATATACTAATACACAACACAATGTTTGTAATATACAAAGTATTATAAATAAAACTCTACATCCAATACGAGCTTTGCGAAAAGGCAAAACCCACAGGGGGGTACAACATGAAGAAAAGAACAAAAAAAATCAATATGATGCTGCTGATCGCGGCATTGGCTGTTCTGTCGCTTACGGCGACGACAGCGTTAACAGGCACGCAGACAGCGACGGCTGCGGAAGGCATCACTTACTACGATGCGTACGGCAACTTGCAGACCGTTCCGGAAGGAAAGACCGTTACTGTATTGAACCAATCCTCCTTTGAAAAAATAGAGGATTCCTATTATATCTGGGATAAAGAAAATGAAGGTTGGTGGTTCTTGGTAGAAGACAAAATTGTGCTGGATGGTGAACTCATCCTCGCCGGTGATATAAATATCATCTTTTCAGACAACAGCAGGTTGCAGCCTCATAGAGGAACGACCATCACAAAGGGAAGCAATCTCGCACTGTATCCGCAATCGGCCGATGGAGGCGGGAGCCGTTTGACGAGTATGACGGGCACTCCTCTTACTATGAAAGAGGGGACATCGCTCATCAATGCCATCATCATTTCCGGCTCGGGCGGCTATAATGGCGCCATCAACTGTATCGGAAACATCTCCTACATTGTGAACGGCAAGAACGCCACTATTAGCGGCAATAACTCCGGAATAAAACTGAACAACAACGGAGAGATCCACAATTACGGAAACATCCACGGCCTTTACCTTATCAATAATAGCAGCGGCATTTGGTCGGAATCCGGCGGCACCATAATAAACTACAGCAGCGGCGTGATTTCCGGCCACACATACGGCGTATGTCTCAAAGCCGGAGGACAGCTTGATAACTACGGAACTATCCGGACATCTGCGGCTGAGGATAAATTCGGTCTCTATGGGGTATTCGTATACAATACCGGCAAAGTGATCAACTGGGAAAGCGGCCTGATCCAGAGCATCGGCGAGGGCGTCCGGTTCCACGAAGGAAGTAAATTAGATAACTACGGCACCATCGTGGGTGATAAACACTCTCTGTCTGCTTACAATGAAGATGGTTCCTTGACCCTTTTTAATACGGGTACCTTGGCCGGTGCAGTCGATCTTGGAAACGGTGCGCATTCGGTCACTTTCACAGTCGGCAGTGTGATCGATGGCGCCTTCGATATCGGAAATAATCAGAATTCCGCTCTGAATTTCGTCGGCGTTCTGGATGATCCGCTGACCGTAGCTACCATTAACGGCAAGGTCAATATCGGAAATGTCATGAATGATATCGGCGGTCTAGTGCTGCCTTCGGGTATGAAGCCGGGCGATAAGATCATCCTGATCGATGGATCGACCGTAGCAATAGACGGATCTCCCGCGAATGATACTTTCACAATGGACAAATATGATTTTGAACTGAAAGTAGAAGAGACTCAGCTGATAGCATTGCTGTCGAGTCTTGACCCAGATATCACAGACCCCGAGATAACGGATCCTGAAATCACCGACCCAGATATCACAGACCCCGAGATAACGGATCCTGAAATCACCGACCCAGATATCACAGACCCCGAGATAACGGATCCTGAAATCACCGACCCAGATATCACCGACCCAGATATCACAGACCCCGAGATAACGGATCCTGAAATCACAGATCCTGAGATAGTAAACCCTGAGAAGCCCGGCCCCGGGACTCCCATAAAGATTTATTATGTCACAGCAAACGCCGATCTGGGGGCGAAGATATCCCCGGCGGGGAAGACGTCGGCCGGAGCAGGAAGTAACCTGACATTCGCATTCTCCGCAGTTGATGGATACCTAATAAGCGCAGTTAGAGTGGATGGAACATACCTATCTCGTGCCGAGATAGATCATGGATACTATACATTCAGCAACCTGAACATGAACCATACGATAGAGGTCATCAGTGAAGCTCTGTCTATTTTCCTCACCATTAACGTGAACAGCGGGAAGGGTCATGCAGAATATAGTGTGAACGGCGGATCGTTCATGAAGTATTCCTCAGCTGTTGCACTCCCGCTGCATGCTGATATCACAGTCAGAGCGGTGGCCAATCGCGACTACCGTTTTGACAAATGGGAGACTCCTGCGGTGAAGACAGCGGCCGAGATCTCATTCGGAGACAACATGTCTTCATTGCACCTTGAGCTCTACTTCGCCGCCGACGGTTACAGTGTAAGCGGCAGCGGTGCAGACGGCAGTGACGAGAACAGGACCGGAGACGCTGTGAAGAACGATATTTTGTGGTTTGCCACATGGTTCATCCTGCTTCTGCTCGTGGTAGCCTTATTGATGCTTTTGTTCTTCTTCAGAAGAAATTATAACATCATCAAGGCAGACCTCACTGACTCGATAATCGGAAAGGACAGAGTTCGCCGGAAGCACGAGTATTCATTTACAATAAATGGAGGCCAGTCCGGGACCGTCTCATATCGCATTGGGAACAGCGGAGAGTGGAAGGACCTCTATCCTAATGCCGACGGAAAGTACGTCATACCAAAGGGTGAGATCATAAACGATGTAATGATCAGACACCGCTGATCCGACCGGGACAGATCCTTTACCGGCAGGATGCCGGAAACATTTTACATTCTTTTTTGACAGAGTCGCAAAGTTCCGACCGAATAAAGCTCTGCCGGAAGATAATTTTAATCTGAATAACGTAATTCGGAGACCATGGCAATAAACTTCAACGATTACAAATGCCAATTCTGCGGCAAGACCAGCACCAACTTCGCTTTTGCGGCGTTCGTATGCGATGACATAGAATGCATAGAGAAAGCCAGGGAGGAAAGGGGAGGCCCTGCCGGCCATATGAAAAGAAAGGCCGAGGGGAGACCGATCATCCCCGAGGACCTTAACAGGGACTGATCAGTGCCTGAATACCCTGCAGCCCGTGAACACCATCGCCATGTTGTGCTCGTTGGCCGCATCTATTACTTCCTGATCTCTGATGCTTCCGCCCGGTTGTATGATGGCTGTGACGCCGGCCTTGGCCGCCTCGTCCACGCCGTCCCTGAACGGGAAGAAGGCATCGGACGCCATTACCGAACCTTCCGTGGATTCGTTGGCCTTCATTGCCGCTATCTTTGCGGAATCCACACGGCTCATCTGCCCTGCACCGATGCCGACCGCCCTTTCTCCTTTGACGTACACGACGGCGTTGGATGTCACGTGTTTCGCTAATTTCCAAGCGAACAGCATAGCGTCGATCTCTTCCCTGGTGGGGCTGCGTTTCGTGACGACTTTCAAATTCTTCGGGTCTATGGCGACATCCTCGTCTGTCTGTACGAGCAGCCCGCCGTAGACCTTCTTCATCTTGTACTCTCTGTGCCTTTCGGACGGGGCTATCGGAGAGTTGGTCCTAAGCAGGCGGATGTTCTTCTTCTTTGAGAGAAGCTCGATCGTGCCTTCATCGTAATCGGGGCAGATCACACACTCGACGAAATACTGAGATATCATCTCTGCGGTCTTCATGTCGCAGTTGCGGTTGAGACAGATCACGCAGCCGAACGCAGATAAGGGATCGACATTGTATGCGGTCTTGAATGCTTCGAATATGGTATTTTCAGAAGCGAGACCGCAGGGGTTTGTGTGCTTCATCACGACGGCCGTGGGCTTCTCGAAATCCATTGCGATGTCGAGTGCTTTATCAAGATCCAGAATGTTGTTGAACGACAGCTCTTTGCCGTGCATGAACTCGGACTTCGCAACGGTGGTGCCTGTTGTGAACGGAGATCTGTAGAATGCCGCTTTCTGGTTGGGGTTCTCCCCGTAGCGAAGGTCCTCTACCTTTTCGGAAGGAACGGGGAACGACTTGGGGAATCCCTCTCCGAACTTGCCGAACATATACGATGCTATCATTGCATCGTACTCTGCGGTCGCAATGAACGCTTCCATCATAAGCTTCTCAAGGGTCTTTTCGGATACTTCGCCGCCGGAGTTGAGTTCATCGATTATTCTCTGATATTGATCGGGACTTGTGATGACGGCGACGGACTTGTAGTTCTTTGCGGCGGCCCTTATCATACTCGGACCTCCGATGTCTATGTTCTCAACAATGTCCTCGTACTTTACGCCGGGCTTCAGAACTGTTTCTTTGAACGGATAAAGGTTCACAACCACCATGTCGATGGGTTTTATTCCTTTTTCTTTAATGGCGGCCATATGCTCCGGGAGGTCCCTTCTCGCCAGGATCCCGCCGTGCAGTTTCGGATGGAGGGTCTTCACGCGGCCGTCCAGCATCTCGGGGAACCCCGTTACGTCCGACACTTCTTTGACTGAAATACCGTTTTCTTTCAGGAGTTTGAACGTTCCCCCCGTAGATATTATCTCGACGCCGTTCTTTGTAAGTTCCCTTGAGAAATCCAATATTCCGTTCTTATCAGAAACGCTGATAATCGCCCTTTTTATTTTTGCCAACTACAGTCCTCCTTTGAGAGGTACCTCGCGTTTCGTGGGTACATTTTGATAAGGCGCTTATGTTAGATAAAGACTACTTTTGGAAAATATGCCCATGAAAAAAATCTTTTGTTTTCATATCGAAATCATGAATGAAATATGCAAAAGCAATAATGAAAACACCGCAAACACCGCAATAAAATGTCCGCAAAGGCAGTAATGCACTTTTTGTACATACTGCATCATATGCCCGATAATCCTCAAAATGAAACGCTCAGCGTTCGAGAACACCACAACATACGTTGAACTGACAGAAAAAGGAAAAGCATTGGCTGTCCATCTTCAGGATGCTGAAAAAGTGCTTTCAGACGGCCCCTGATGCTCAAAAAAAGTTTTTTGATCGAAAATTCCGCCATTTATTTAGATTAACTCTCATCTTTAAATCTTTATATCGTCCCAGTCTGCATTCCCGTTCGCACCGATGAGCCAGTTGAGGGCATAGTGCCTTTCGCGTACCACATCGCAGTTCATACCCGCCGGGCTTCCGGTGCCTTTTGCCCTTGCATCCGCACAGGCTCGGTCGTACCGCATCGTCAGGTCGGCCGCCTGCAGCAATTCTTCTTTGGTCCGCGGCTTGGCATTCTGAACGATCTCGTCCACCCCGAGGTATTTCCATATTACCTTCCCCATGTTGAGAACATCGCACTTCTTTTCCGGATGGCTGAGCTCTTTCGCATATCCCAGCGCCCACATAAGAACATGGCAGCATTCGTATCTCCAGACGAATCTGGCATAATCTTCCTTTTCCGGCTCTTTTATCGCCACAAAAGCCGTTTCTTCGGGAGTCAGGTGGTCGCTGAGTTTTCCTTCCGCGATCTCGCTCATTGTGTCCAGATAATAATGCCCCTCCATCCAAGTGTCCCCGCCTGTGCGCACCTCGCTGTATACACTCACCGCATACATTGCCAGCAACCGAAGCGCGATGTCTCTCGGCGTTCGTATCGTAGCCTCGGATTCTGTTACTTCCGCACGGAGCTGCGGAGAGTGCGGGACCCCTTTCTCTTTCAGCATTGCGATCGACTATTCTCTGCGTGCGGCATCTGATGATGACTCGCCTGCTTTTTGTTCTTTCTTGTTGTTCGACATGTCACACACTCCCGTCGTTCATATTATCATGAACTCGGATAGTAATCTGCGTGCTGAGGATATATAACAACCCATAGTACTTCCGAAATTGCGCATAAAAATGTAAGAACGGGCTGAGCCCGTTTGAAAAGTTTAAAGCAGAGCCTTCATGACCCTGTCGGCCCTTGCGTCAAGCGTCTCGACATGGGAGACCTTGCTCGCGTACTCAGACAGAGCGACGATGTCTTCATTCTCAATGCACTCGAGCTTGAATTTCCTTGTTCCCGCCATTAACTGCTTCAGTCCCTCTCCCAGCCTGTCGTGGAAGTATGTGTAAAGGGAGACCGCTCCCCATGGGATGTCCGCGCCGATCTTCTTCTTGGGGAACCTTTCCTGCAATCCCGTCGCTGCAATGAAGAACTTGTGCGGATCCGCTCCGTACTGTTCGACGAACGACTGAGGAAGCTGGTGCTTCTCTGCCAGCTCGGCGTAGTGCTTCCCCTTCACCGCTGCGGTGATCGGGCCTCTCGCCATTGCGATGGATTTGACGATCGGTCCCTGGCCCATGTCCGAAAGCGCGAACGCTTTGTACATCTGGGTCTCATTGATGAACCCGCCTGCGAATGACAGGTCCGGAACGTATCTTCTCTGCTTCTTGAGTTCTTTTGCACACGCCATTACCTGGCTGAACAGCCATATACCGGGCGAGCTCAGCTCGTTCATGTGGCTGACCGGGGACATTCCCGTTCCGCCGCCAGCCGCATCGAATGTGAGAAGATCGATCTTTGCTTCCGAAGCGCATTTCATTGTGAATGCGACCACTTCCGGCTTGTATGCTCCGGTCTTCAGGAAGACGTTCTTCGCACCTTTCTGCCTCAGCTGGTCTATATCCTCGAGGAATGCCTGCTCGTTGGGGAACCCTACGCGGCTGTGTCTCTCGAATGTTTTGAACACTCCCGATTTGAATGCTGCCTGGACCTCCGGATCGGACGGGTCCGGCATGACAATGTATCCTCTGGATTGGAGTTCCAGCGCTCTTTCCAGAGTGTTGAGCCTTACTTCTCCTCCGATGGCCTTCGCTCCCTGGCCCCATTTCCTCTCTATAACTTCAACATTGAGCTTAGAAAGACCGTAATCTTCCACATGGGCGCGTGCGTCCTCGACGTTCGTCTGCATAACGATGCGGCCGTTCTTTCCGTCCCAGTAATCTTTGTATGATTTCACACGGAACGCCATGTCCGGGGATGACTGTACCTTTCCGTTCGAGTATACAGCTTCGGAATCCATTCCGCAGACGTTCTCACCTATTACTTCACAAACACCCGCAAGTGCGGCGCCTCCGGCCAGCTCCTTCCAGTTGCTCTTTGCGACCGCGGTGGAGCCGAGTCCGGCGATGTGCACGGGCAGCTTCATCTTGATCGGGTTCTTTCCCCTCGATCCGACAACTGTCGAGATGTCCACATTCTCGAAGAATGCGACATCGGGGTTGGGTTCGATGCCTTTTGCGCCGATGAGCTCGGCCATTATCTGGAAGTGCGACCAGTCAAGGAGGTAGTCCTTGTTCGAGGCTGCGGTGGATTTTCCGAAGTGCTCCGGGCTCGGATAGAGTACCTCTCTTCCCCTGAGTGCGCCTTTTCCTACTTCGCAGAGGACGTTGCAGTCCTCGATGCACACGGGACACATTCCGTTTATCGGACACGGGTCCTTCACGCGGATCGATGTGCCGGTTGTTGATTTTGAATTCTCGATTGACATGTTCATATTCATCATCTTCATAGTTCGACTATGATTGATACTCAAAATTTTTTCATAGATTTAAGCCTTTTTGACGAGAAAAAATATGTATGGACAATTGTCTAATTTGATTGTTAAATTATGTAAAATACTCGATATTAATTTAATTATTTAGATGATTGTACAATGGGTTTTTGACGTTATTTTTGTTCGCACATCACACATAATTGATAAAGTGTTCCGACTTTTCTTGCTTTCTTGTGTATATGTCAACTGAGAATATTCCCTACAATAATGTCCCCCTTCTTCATACACGTAGGAAAATAATCGTGGGTCTGGTAACCTATAGACCTTTGAAATTTTGAAATTGTTAATATTAGCCACTGCTCGATAACACGGTCATGAAGACCGAAATGGAATTTTGATCGAAGTCGTCGTTGTCATTTTGCTTCCGGCTGCAGTGATGGGGGCTGCTGCCGGCAATGACAATAACAACGAAAAACGTGTTGATGGCCACTACATATATACAATCACTCCGATTAATTCATACAATTCTAAACCTTTTCTTAACTATTTTACATCACGGTGATAAAATGCCACTCCTCAAGAAAAAGAAAATATCGACGCCCGTCAGGGGTTCTGTCACAGGTGCGGGTTCGATCTTATGAGTAAAGTTGAGTCGCCGAAGTCGGAACCGAAACAGAAAGTAACCGGCAGCAGAACCGGACCCGGGAAGAAAGAACAGACAGATGCGCTATATTGGCTTCCCCTCGATCGGTTGTCATTAGACCCCGCGGTAATGGAATGCATCAAACTGGGTCTTTCCTGTGGTAAAAGTGTGGAAAGAACTGCCAAGGGTGTGTCTGAGATCACAGGACTGGATATTCAAGAATCAAAGAAACTTGTAATGAAGGCTATGACGGACGCCATCGCTCTGGCGAGGAAGAAGAAAACCTGTACGTACTGCGGCGGAGATATGAATGCCGATGGTAGATTCTGTCGTAAATGTTTGAGGGAGGTAGGTTGGGAGAATAGGCCGGAGCCGCCGATGGAGACAGAGGCGGTCGAGGAGCCGGGACCTGCGATCGATGAAGAACCGGAGCCCGTATGTACGCTGGTAACGATCTCCGTTGAAAGCACAACAAGATATGGCGGCGGATACGATCCCGAACGGAATGAACGTATGGAACCTCCTTTTAATATAGAACATAAAGAACAGGCGGCCAAGAACCTTGTGGACGGATTCAACACTGGATCCCTTATTGTGCATGATCCCGATTATGAACGTTACTGTGCCAAAGGTTGGAGCATTTATAACGGAACGAACGAGGCCACGATATTCGTTCCATGCTCGAATGATATGATCCTTCTTTTCAGAATGAAGCAAAACGAACGGAGTGTCAACCGCATTGAGTACGGTGCCCCTCCTCTCGGCATCGTCCGTTTCTTTAACATAAAAAACGTTGAGTTGGAAGGTTCGGTCCTTCGAGCATACAGTACGGATCCAGACAATTCGTTCTCGTTCAATCTGGATCCCGTCGATCGGCCGGCCCATCCCGAGGATTGTATAGAAGACGGGGCCACCGCAGTTAAATTATTGATCGACGGGTTCCGTCGCGGGAAGATCGACGGTTGGTCGGAGCAAGGCGAGAATGTTAAACTTACCATTGCTTGTTTTGGAGGATATGTTGATTTCACGATGAGACGGGAGGATCATAAAAAGAACCGTGTGTCGATCCACAGATATGATGCCTCGTACACCATATGCAACATCGTCAGAATGAACAAGAGCGGAGATTACGTGGAAATGAGCGACTGCTCGGTCGGGTCGAAATCTTCGTATAAGCCGGAGAACCGCATAACTTTCAGAATAAACAAGAAGCCGTCGGGATGATGCCTTCGTGTAAGATCGAAACTGATTGAGACAAAGTTTATTTGTCCCCCCCCCCAATATCTAATTATGAAGATCGAAGGCAGAAAGAAGAATGCCCTGATCATTGGGATCATGTGGATAGCTGCCGTGACGATCGTCGCTCTGCTCACTCCCAGGAGCGAGGCAACACTTACATTACCATTTCTTTGGATTCCGATCTGTTTCTTTCTTGCTTTAATGGGTTTCATCATATACTTCGGCCACTACGGGTTTCTTGCAGGGTTCAACATGATGACGGAGGAAGAGCTGGCCGTTTACGACATGGACAAAATTACAACGTTCATGGGGTTTTCTTTCATAACATTATCATTTATCCTTTTCCTCACTTGGCCGTTGGTGGAGATCTACGGCTCCGGTGCATTTACGATTATGCTGGTTGTTTTCATCTTTGGAGTGATAGTAATGGCCGGCTTTGCTAACAGTAAACGTTTCAAGAAGAACACCCGATCAAAATGAGTGTAAGCAGCATAGATTAATTATGCGAAAAATAAATTCAGTGTTCATGCAATTGAAAGACCGTAAAACCGGTGCCATAATTATCGGAATCATATGGGCAGCAGCTGCAGCGATCTCTTTCTACATCATTCAACCATCAGTGTTGCTCAGGTTAGTGATTGTGTTCTTCCCCCTGTTATTCCTATATTACGGTCTGGCATTCTACAGCGGATTGACCTCGTACGCAGAAAGACAATTCGAATACCTTTCACACCACGGGAAGCCGGGATTGAACATCGAATCGTTCATGATGAAGACCGGACTGCTCTTTGTGACTGCGTCGTTCCTTACGTTCCTCTGGGTGCTCATATTCGACAATATAAGGCTGGTACCGTTTGTTGCGGCGCTTGCGATCTTGGTGTCCATAAGCATATGGACGCACCGTGTCACAGTGCACAAGAAAAAGAACCGCACGCATCTGTAAATCCTCGATATGCTCGGATAACGAACATTTACTGCCTTTCCATAAGCTTATTTATTCCCCCCCCCCATATCTGATTATGGTTCTCGAAGGCAGATGGAAAGGTGCTGCTATAATGGCAGTGTTGTGGGCGGTTGCCGCTGCCGCCGCATTCTATCTTTTGCCTTTCGATACCGGAGATTGGTTCTCGCGGGTGTACCTTGTACTCTCTTTCTCTTTGTTTTTGTTCGGGTTGTTCACATTTCTCGGGCCGGACCGATTGGTCAATAGTTGGGAAAAAAACCAAGCCAGATTGAATAAACCGATGTTTGACACAGTGAATGTGTCGTTTGTAGCTGGAATCATGCTCGTTACGATTTCATATGCGGCTTTACTGTTTAGCATTCTTCAGAATGGCTGGAGAACGGCCGCTTTTTTTGCTTTTTTCATTCTGTTTTATTATTATCTGTATTACATGTCCCGCCAAACAGGACAGAGGCTTTTCAGAAGAAAGGCTTTCAGGAAATCATCCTGAAAGCCCGAGGGAAAATATCGCATGAAACATCCGGTCTCATTACCGACCGGTATGTTGTCGGGGTTTACCGCGGGTTCTTCATTTTTTCATATACTTTGCACTTTTTTTGTCGCCGATCTTCTTTATCTTTCCCTGTTTCTGAAGTTCGGACAACTTTGCTTCTATCGTTGTTATACTGATATCCGGCAAAAGTTCGGATATTTCTGCTTTTGATATCGGTGCCATGCTGTTAAGCACTGCTGCCTCTACGCGGTTACCTTTGTTCACCCTTTTATCTCCGACCACATCGAACCGCCTGTCCAGTTCTTTATAACAGGAGAACAGAGTAAAGATGAAATTCTCTATGAACGGAACATAATCGTTTTTATCTGAGTGCCACTCCTCGGATGATCTCTTCAGCGCTTCGTAGTATCTGTTCTTGGATTCGTTTATCTGAGCTTCGAACGAGACATATTTTCCTACATCAATGTCGTTCTTGTACATCAGAAGAAGGGTCATGAGCCTGGATATCCTGCCGTTGCCGTCCGAAAAAGGATGTATACAAAGAAAATCCAGGATAAAACAAGGTATCAGGATGAGCGGATCTATCCCTGCATCATCCTTTGCTTCCATATATGCCAGGATGAGCTGTTCCATCGCCTTTGGGGTCTCTTTTGATGTGACCGGAACGAACCTCACGCTGCGCGCTCCGTTCTCGTCTGTGCTTATTATGATGTTGTCCTGCTCTTTGTACATTCCTCCGCCCCTCGGCGTATAGGATGACATGATCTTGTGCATGCCCAGGATCAGCTCTTCGTTAAGTTCCAATGTTCTGTATTCTCTGTGTATGAGATCCAGAACATCGCGGTAACCTGCGATCTCCATCTCGTTATGGTTTAGAGGTGCGCTGTTCTTATTGACGATCTCTTCCATACGGCGATCGGTAGTAACGATCCCTTCGATCGCATTCGATCCTTTGACCGATTGGACCCTGGCGATGGATTCTAAGGCAACGAAAATATCTGAATTCACTTTCTTCCTTTGTTTCTCTTGTATTTTGGAAGATTCTATCTTGTTCGTCAGGCTTACAATGCCTGCACTTATCTTCAAATTCCTTATGAATGAATAATCGTAGCGCCGCATTGTATTCCCTGATAAGATATCATATTGCATATATTTGATACTGTTTATATGCAATAAATTTTTGAATTGTTTGTTTTATTGCATATTTTTTACCACTTTTATGTGCAATAAAGTGAAAACCCGATAAAAGGTCTTTTTAGATTGCATGCAACAAATGATTTAACCTCCGAACCGATAATAAATATGTGATCTACAAAGGCAGGTGGAAAGTCGCCCTTTTGCTGGCGGTTCTCTGGGTGTCTATGGTGTTGCTCATTGTCGAGTTCGTGAACTATGAGAATATGTACAGTCACGGTCCCCCCTTTTGGGACATTACTGACGTTTTTTGGATGTGCCTGAAGATGTATTCTATTTCCTGCGTGGGGGGAATTGCGATATATGTGGGGGTCTTACAAACACACCTTTTAATGCCGAAGGATGAAGAATCCCGAGATCGTTTGAGGAGAACCTCTTCTCAGAGAGGATTGTTCATTGTTACTGTGTCGTTTCTCTCCGTCCTGATAATATACTTGTCGGTGGAAATCTATGCGATAGGAGATTGGCTCGCCATCATACTTCTCATCGGCGTATTACTACTCTTTATTATCGGCACCTACGCTTTATTAAATGTCATCGAGATGTTGATCAATTATGTCCAAAAGTCTAAACTAAAGGAAAAATTTTAACCACTGGGCACATGGAGTACCGATGAAAAAGAAAGACCTTGAGATCGAGCTTGAAAAAGTACCGAGGTTCGAAGACCCCGACCCCTCCCTCGAACAATACCTGACGCCGGCGTCCATCGCAGCGGACGTTCTTTTCAATGCATATGCGAATGGCGATATCAGGGGTCTCAAAGTAATGGATCTGGGCTGCGGCACAGGAATGCTTTCATTCGGCTCGTGGCTGCTCGGCGCAGGGTCGGTCGTCGGTTTCGACACCTCCCGAAAAGCACTCGATCTTGCCATTAGCCACGCTTCCTCTGTCAATGCCGACATATCATTCAAATTGTCGGATGTAAACGATGTGAACGAAGGCGCCGACACCGTCGTCATGAACCCGCCATTCGGGTGTCAGACCCGCCGCGCAGACCGCGATTTCCTCAAAAAGGCGATGGAATCAGCCGAATGCATCTACTCTTTCCATATGTCGGAAACGTTGGATTTCGTAAAAGAGTACGTAAAGAAAAACAATAGAGAGATTGTGTACGATAAAATATATAAGTATGATATTCCCCATACCTTTACATTCCACAGTAAAGAAAGACACAGCGTTGACATTGTGGTTGTCAACATTAGGTGAAAATTAATGACAAAGAACATTGAAGTATTCCCGGGCGACGAGGTTGCGGTAGAAGAAGAGTATCTTGCCTCGGACGGGACTTTCGCAGAAGACGGAAAGATATACGCCTCGCAGATGGGCATTCTCGTATTGGATGATGATGAGTGCGTCGCAAGGGTCATCTCACCCAACCCTCCGAATGTTCTGAGGATAGGGGACACCGTATATGCGGTGGTCTCGGACATCAGGAACACAATGGCAACGGCGGATGTAGTTGCCAAAGACGGAACGAAGAGGGGGCTCGGCGGGGAAACTTATGCAACGATCCACGTATCCAAGATATCGCAGGGATACACAGACGATGTTTCCAAAGAGCTGAGAAAGGGAGATTTCATACGCGCAAGGGTAACCGGTATCTCGCCGTCACTCCAGCTCACGACCAAGGACGATCATCTCGGTGTGATAAGATCCCTGTGCGGAACATGCAAAACAAAACTTGTAAAAAAGGGGAAAGGACTGTACTGCCCAGAGTGCGAACGCTCGTTCTCCAGAAAGCTGGCCGATGACTACGGTGATGTTAAGTTATGATGAAGAAGGATGAGGTCGTAGTGCTCAGAGCCGAAGTGAAAGAGCTCAAAAAAGAAGTTGCCGGACTCATGGAGTTCATACAGGCGATGTACTCGATGATGAGCGAAGAGGGAGAGGAATACGAAGAGCCTCCGGGTCTCTTCGGCAATTCCGCGTTTGGGAGATTCAACACTTGAAACTGATCACCCTCATCTCGGGGGGGATCGATTCTCCGGTCGCAGCTTACATAATGGATCGCGCCGGTGCGGATGTTTTCCTGCTGCATATGGACAACCGTCCCTTCGCAGATGAGAAGTCGGTAGAGAAAGTAAAGAAGATCGCAGAGCAGCTCAGAACGGTCACCGGTTCCGCCTTCCCTCTTTATTCGGCGCCGCATGGGATGTCCCAGGAATCGATATCCAAGAATTGCGACACGAACTATCAGTGCGTAATGTGCAAAAGGACAATGCTCAGGGTCGCACAGGAGATGGCCGGTAAACTGGGGTGCGGCGGGGTCATAATGGGGGACTCGCTGGGTCAGGTCGCATCGCAGACCTTGAAGAACATAAGGTACTCAAGCTTCGGCCTTCGGATACCGATAGTGAGACCTCTCATCGGCTACGATAAATTGGAGATAGAAGAGATAGCAAAAAAGATCGGGACCTACGAGATTTCCATCATTCGGTCCGAAGGGTGTATGGTCGTTCCGTCTAAGCCTATAACCGAAGCCGATATCAAGAAGATAGAAAAATTCGACGAGTCGGCAGGTATCGATGACCTTGTGAAAAAGGCCGCCGACGGCGCCCTGAGACTTTCCTGAGCTCGGTCAGAAAACAGAACAGTATTCGGTCTCTTCGCTGCTGTATAACATATCCATGGTGACCCTTCTGATATATCTTGACTGAACTATCGATATGTAGAGGGTGTTCTTCCCGACCGGTATCTTTATATCGGATTCCTTCGGCCTTTTGACTGTCGTCGGGACCAGTGCCGGGCCTGAACACGCCGTGCACACCCTGTAGTCCCGCCCTTCGGACATTATCAGTCTTTTGACATCATCGTCCACAGCTATTTCCATGAACCCCCTCAGGACAGACTCGTTTATTACCTTTGCCCAAATGGGAACGTAGTATAATTGTAGTACCAGCCCATTAAAAATACGAACGGAAATAAATGAAGTGCCGAGGGAGTGAGCCCGGATATCCGCTCACCACGCGGCAAATCCGGGACTGCCTCGGAGGAAGGTGATGCTTTGGAAGTATCCATATTCCGCCGTAAAGGCGGTCTCCGTATCCAGATACGTGTTGGCGGATCTATCATTACGACAGATCTTGACTGGCCTTAACTGAGTACCGCGTATGGCACCGCGTTAAGGGCCCGGCTCCTTTGGGATCCCAAAGGGGTCGTTACACCTTCCCTTTCGCTCAAACGATGCTCTCGATAATTAAATACTTTGTTCGTTAGAAAAAACTCATGATTTAGAGCCTTTTCCGAAGAATTCCATGACATCTCCGCACGGATCGTCCGTGGGCTCGGCTTTTATGTCCTCGAGGTTGAACACCCTGCGGTCCAGGATCACCGCCATGCCCCTGTCCGTCCCGGACCTGATCAGTCTGCCGATGGCCTGTCTCATCTTCCTCATCGCGGGGATCTTCGACGAGTGCTCCCATCCGTTGCCGAACCTCATATCGTAGTATCTGCGTAGTGCTTCCTGCTTAGCGGTCGGTTTAGGATATGGTATTCCTACGAGTATCGCCATCTCCATGTCCTTGTCGGGGAAGTCAAGACCTTCGCTTATCCTTCCCCCGGTTATCGCAAAAAGTATGCTTCCTTCGGAGAGCTTGAATTGAGAGACCTCTTCCATAAGTTCGGGCTGGGTCATTCCTCTTCTTTCAATGAAAAGGGGTTTCCCGATATCTTTTTCTATCCCATCCCTAAGGAACCTTTCCATCAAAGAGTACGAGGGGAAGAACACCGCGGTGTTCTTATTCACAACTCTTGCCAGAGATATTATGTGTTCCTTCATCCTCGAATATATTTCTGGAATATTGTTGAATTCGTCGAACTTCGTGGAAACGTCGTTGACATAAACGATCTTCAGATTCTCGGGCGGGAATGGGGACGGGAAAGTGCGTTCCGCGACCTCCTCCAGACCTATCTCTTCCGTATAATCGGAAAGAGGTGCCAGCGTCCCCGACATGTGGACGGATGCCTTGCACGATCTCAGCGGCTCGGCGGCGACCCTCGGATCGAGACAGTATGCCTGGAACTTCGGATTCTCTCCTCCCAGAACCAAGAATATATTCATTTCTTCATCCGCGGTGTTCCACAGCGTGAGGAACGCTCCCATCGATCGGATGAACGATCGTGGGAGTTTCTTTTTCGCCTTCTTTATGTTGGCTATCATCTCTCCGTGGTCTATAAGCCCCTTGTATATCATATCGAGGGCATGCGACGATACTCCCAATCTGTACATGAGCTCATCCTGAAGGAAAGTATACGGTATCATTCCGTCGTCGCCTGTGAGATATTCCGATAACGCTTCATTCAAACATTCTCTCAATACCGCGATGATGTCAGACACCGAAAGTCCGGAATACACCTCCGGGTCGTTCCATTCCATTGCTTCCTTCTCCGCAAGGTCCATGGCCTTCATACTGTATTCCAGCGTCATCACTTCCCGCAAATAGTCCGGAAGGTTGTGAGCCTCATCGACGATCATGACCATCTTTGACAGGGGAGTTCCGGCCCATTCGAGGAACCTTTCGCGGATGTGCGGCATGAAGATGAACGAATACGGAGCGGCGACCACATCCGCATGTTTGATCAGATGTTTGACCGTCTCGTACGGACATAACTCCTTTTTCAGACAGTATTCCGAAAGTTTCTCCGGTTCCGGATGAACATTCCTTACGTGGTCCAAGATCTCCTGAAGATCTGTTCTTCCGATGTTCTCATAATATTTGCAGGGCCTTCCCGTGCCGTCATCCTTCTTGTACTCCGAACATAGCTTAGACAGTTCTTCGGATGTGCCCGATGCGTTCTCCGGATCCTTTGACATCATGGGGCATGTACTTACGCCCCTGCCCTGCACGCCTATGCAGATTATCTGTTTTTTCTGAGATATTGCGCCTGCTTCGTATACGATCTGCTTCTGCTGGGACTTGGTCCTTGTAAGATAGATTATCTTACTGTCCGTACCGATGATCGTCTTGAGGGCGCCCGTCAGCGAGACAACGGTCTTGCCGGTGCCGGTGCCGGACTCTATGACCGCGGCAACACCGTTGTTCGTGGTATTCGCTATGAGCTCGGCTATCTCTTCCTGATATCCTCTGAAATCATATGGGAAAATGTCCCTGACGTCTGGAGATCCGGTCATCACTCTTTTCTGCGCCAGATATCGGCGGGGAGATCGTTGTAAACGGCGGATTCGTCGGCCGTTTCTTCCGCGGCCTTTGACGGGCCCGACTCGGCATTCTCCATTATCTTATCCTTTCTGAATAGCCAGTAGTGTATTCTCCACTCCCTTCCGTCGTAAAGGGTGGTCTCTTCCCTTTCGGTCGTAAGAAGGCCGGCGTCCTCGAGCATATAGAAAGCATCCCTATCCTCGGGTTCAAGAATGTTGTCGATTATCCTGTCCGAATAACCGAAGAAGTTGAGGACGTGCCTGGCGAGCATGTATGCCTGCTCTTCTTCCATCTCCATATTCTTGTCGATGCTGTTCTTTATCGCATTTGTGAGATCCTCGACGGTTACAGTGTCATCCATGATATCCTCTCAGTTGTCAACGAGGTCCGCAAATTTAACATCAGTGGTGCCTGCGACCTTGCCTATCTTTTTCAGCACCTCGGCGGGGACATGCTGATCTACCGTCATGACCATCAGCGCATCGTCATTCGATCTGCCGACAGACATCTGTGCTATGTTGATGTTGTTGTTGCCGCAGACGGTGCCCACCGCACCGATTATGCCGGGGGAGTCCTTGTACGCTACCAGGATCATGTCCCCGCTCATCGGGGCATCGAATGTGAATTCGTTGAATCCCACAAGCCTAGGCAGGTTGCCGAACACTGTCCCGCGTATGGAGGTCGTCTTCCCTTTAGAGCTGATCTTTACCTCGATCATATTCGCATAGTCGGCGGACCGCTCTGTCGTTGACTCTTTTATTGATATGCCCTTCTGTTTTGCTATAGGCAGGGCGTTGATTATATTCGCGTTCTCGCGGCCGATTATTTTCTGCAACAGCCCGATCACAAACGACACGGTGAGCATCTTTGTCGGTTTTGCCGCCAGTTCCCCGCAATATGTTATCTCCAACCCGTCGATGGGGTTGGTCCCGCTCATCTGGTGGGCGAAGACCCCCATGCGCTCGGCGAGAGGTACGAACACTTCCGTCTCGGGATCGAGCTTTCCGCGCGGTGCGTTGATCGCATTGGTTATTTCTCCGTTCTTGAGATACCTGACGGCTGCCTCGGCGACCTCGACGGCGACCCTGAACTGCGCCTCCACCGTGCTTGCTCCGAGGTGGGGGGTCGTTACCAGGTTGTCCAGCGTCAGAAGTTTCTTCTCATTCTCTTCAAGAGGTTCGTTGCACCATACGTCGAATGCTGCGCCGGCGATTATCTTCTCTTTGAGCGCCGTGTACAGATCGTCCTCGTTCACGATCCCGCCTCTTGCCACGTTTGCGATCCTGGCATTGGGTTTCATCATCTTGAATTGAGGAAGGCTGATCATGTTCTTCGTCTCGGGGAGCAAAGGAGTGTGGATCGTCATGAAGTCCGCCGTCTGTATCACTTCTTCGAATGTCGTGAGTCTTACTCCTATTTCGTCTGCGACCTCTTTGGGGAGGTATGGATCATAACCGATCATGGTCATGTTGAAGGCTTTCATCCTCTTGGCCACTTCTCCTCCGACCCTTCCCACTCCCACTATTCCGAGGATCTTTCCGTTGAGTTCCACTCCCGTATATTTGGATCTTTTCCATTCGCCCTTGTGCATGGATTCATGTGCGAAGGGTATGTTCCTAGCAAGTGCCAGCAGCATTGCGCATGAGTGCTCCGCAGCTGAAAGGATGTTTGCCGCGGGAGTGTTCATTATCAGGATACCTTTCTCCGTTGCGTATGGAATATCGACATTGTCCACTCCCACGCCGGCCCTTCCTATGACCCTCAGTTTCTTCCCTGCGTCTATCACTTTTTTCGTGACCTTTGTTCCGGACCTTATGATAAGGCAGTCGTAACCCCCTATGATCTGGCAAAGTTGGTCTTCGGTCAGGTCCGCCTTCTCGTCTACCGGAAAGCCGGATCCTTTCAGTATATCCAGGCCTTCTTTGTCAAGAGGGTCTGACACCAATATCCTGGTCATGCTTTTTCCTCCAATATCTCGTCCATTACTGAGAGCAGTTTCTTCACGCCTGCGGGCGTGGTGTCTCCCATGTTCCCTATTCTGAATGTTTTGTCTTTTATGTTCCCGTATCCCTCGGATATCTCATACCCTCTTGATTTAAGGGCTGAATGGAACTTCGCAAAGTCGAGTTCGCCCTTGTTGAGGACGCTGATCGTGTTTGAGCGGTACCCTTTCTCCGGGAATATTCCGTAGAGTTTCTTGTCAGCCCACTTTTCGACGATGTCTCCCATCTCCTTGTGCCTTCTGTATCTTGCCTGCATCCCCTCTGCGAGGATGCGGTCCAGTTGGAAGTCCAATGCGAACATTAGTGATACCGGGATCGTCGTGAGCGCATAGTTCTCGTCATTCTGCTTCTTGACCTTGATAAGGTCGGTGTAGAAACCTCTGTTCGGTACCGTCTCGGCCTTCTTAAGCAGCTTTTCAGACATGACCATCATCGATATGCCCGGAGGGAGCGCCAGTGCTTTCTGTGTCCCGAACACTACGGCATCTGCATCCAGTTTCTTCAGTTTCAGATCCATTGCGAATGCGGATGTTACGGCGTCGATGAACACTAATGCGTTCGGATTTTGTGACCTTACTTCGTCGGCTATCTCATTGGAGTCGCTGAACACTCCGGTCGACGATTCGTTGCTGACCCAGTGCACAGCCTCGATGTCCTTCTTGACCTTTCCTTTGATGTGTTCCGCACGGATCGCCTTGCCCCATCCGACCTGTACTTTGTCAACGGTCTTGCCGTTGAGTTCGGCTATCTCGATCGATCTGTCGCCGAATGAACCGTTGGTTATGCCGAGGGTCTTTTCTTTAACGCCGTTCCTTATCATCCCCTCAAGGAATACTGATGCGGACCCGCCAACCATCAGAATGTCCATGTCGGTTTCCAGCGCTTTCTTCATCTTCTCTTCGACGGCTTGGTGCAGAGCCTTGTACTCTTTGGACCTGTGTGTTATCATCGGTTTCGTCTGCGCTTGAAGGACCTCTTGTTCAACGTTGACCGGTCCTACTGTGAAAAGTGTTCTGCTCAATATTATCCCTCGGGATGTGATGGCTCCGCTATCTGCTAACCTATATTTATTTTAACGCACACGCTCTTCTGACGTTACTTCAGACATCACAGTGTGAACATGAACTTCTTTATCCTAGACAGGCCCTCGATTATCTGCTCTTCGCTGGTCGCATAGGAAAGTCTGAAACAGCCTTCGCCGTTCGGCCCGAATGCGGATCCCGGTGTCACGGCGACCTGTGCCTCTTCAAGCATCTTTGTGCACATTATCTCCGACCTGATCTTCGGCGCATACCTGGGGAACAGGTAGAAAGCCCCTTGTGGTACATTCACTTCCAGCCCTCTGATCTCCCTTATCAGATCGACTGCCAGGTCGCGGCGTTTCCTGAATTCTTTTACCATGGCTTCTTTTTCATTCTGCGGTCCCGTGATCGCTTCTACGGCTGCCGGCTGAGCAAAAGAGGTGCAGCAGGATATGGAATGGGTCTGGATAATGTCCAGCGCCTTAAGGTTCTCTTCCGAGGCTATCGCCCAGCCGAGCCTCCATCCTGTCATCGCATACGTCTTTGATAATCCGGAAACCGTGATCGTCCTGTCGAACATCTCCGGTATCGATGCGATGGAGAAATGATTGCCTTCGTAGATGATGTTCTCATATATCTCATCGGAAAGGACCATGAGGTCGTTCTCGATAGCTATATTCGCTATCTCTTCTAATGTTTCGCGAGGTATCACATTGCCTGTCGGGTTGGACGGCGAGTTGAGAATTATCATCTTTGTCTTCGGCGTTATGGAATCCTCGATCTTTGCTGGGTCTACGACAAAACCGTCATCGAAACTTGTCGTGACAAATTTCGGCTTTGCCTCAGCTATCCTTATTGCCGCATCATACGTGACCCAGTTCGGATCCTCCATGATAACCTCGTCCCCGCGGTCGAGGAATGCCAGCGCAGCCATGAATATTGCATGTTTTGTTGGTGTTACCAACACATTCTTCGCCGTGCAGTGAATGTTATTTTCGTAAAATGCCTTTGTTGATATTGCCTTCCTCAGCTCGGGAATGCCGGCGGAGTTCGTATAATGCGTGAAACCGTCATCGAGGGATTTCTTACATGCGTCGATGATGTTCTGAGGGGTTGTGAAGTCCGGCTCTCCCATCGAAAAGGAAATTATATCTGCTCCTTTAGATTTCATAAAGCTCACAAGATTGGAGAGTGCTATAGTTCCAGACGCAGGAACGCCCATCAGCCTTTTTGATACCATCGTTCTACCCCAAGTGATTTTAGTATATTATCCTTTATTTTTAAGTCATCAGTGTTTTCAGATCGTTTGACACCGATGCATCCCTTATCGCCATTGCGATCCTTCCGCCCGTGCTTAACCCCGGATATATAAGGTCTGCATAAGGCGAGCCGGAAATGAACGGATTCGTTCCGGCAACGATCCTGGTGGAGATCTCGAACACCTTGAAGTCGAGCTTGTCAGTGACCACAGTTTCTAAACAGAACGGCCCCCACATGCCTCCGAATAGCTCATAGGCACGGTTGACCGAATTCTCTCCCATCTCGAACGCTTTCGGGAGAAGGGATTCCCTTATCACAACCGGCGTGTTGCCTGTCACAACGAATGATGGGTAGAGTCCGCGTCTTTTCGCATCTTCGATCGAACCCATCTTGTACATCTCGTCTATGTTGCTCTCGTCCCTTCTGTCGATGGATAAGAGTTCAAGGGACCCTCCGTGCTTGCACATGTATCCGTCCTTTTTCAGCGGGTCATAGAAGAAGTGCAGATAGTATCTGGTGCCCATACAGTACTCTTGTATCGTGTACGGCTGGGTACTGTCGATGGACATCTTGAAATCCGGGTAATCCTTTGCGATGAAGAATCCGCGTCCGCCTTTCGCTCCGTGGTACTTTACCATCACGACCTCGTTTATCTCTCTCGCGTCGGTGATGAGCCTCGGCATCGGGACGCCGCCCGAAGTGAGCCAGTTCCTCTGTTTCTCACGGTTGGACTCCCATTGCAGGACCGCTCTGTTGCCGTAAGAGGGGACCTCGAAATCCTCGAACTTGTTCGCCCCCATGTACTCAACGAACGAACCGTGGGGGATTATCACCGTATTCCTATCGAGAAGTTCTCCGTTCCTTTCGGACATTTCATCGTAATCGGAGTATTTTATTATCTCATCTGGCTTTGCCAGCGGGAATGCATCATAGTGCTTCGTGTTGTCTTTTGTGGTCAACCCCAAGGTCTTGAAGCCCATCTTGCGCGCTCCGTGAAAAATTTGCAGCGACGAGTGCGAACACACCGTGGCGATGGTTATTTCGCTGGTGTCGTATCCGTCAAGAATCTCGTCTATCCTCTTCTTGGGAACCATATCGGATTATTGCAATTATACTTTTAAATATTGCGATATTTGCAAACGTCTCTTGTGCCATGCCTTAACAGCCACTTTTTTCAAGAGCGGCAACCTCGTTATTACGCCGATCGTCTTCGTTTTCTCAAAAATATTTCTAATAGGAGGTTGGTTCCCGAACGTTTTTTTTATAACGGCGGCCTATGATCAAGGGAACATTCGAACCGCTTGCCGTTTGCCGAATAGGTCCTCCCTGAACGGCGGCATATTTCAAGCAATCGAATGTATTATATATATAATATCTATATTGACTTTATAAATAAAGGGGGGGTTCAGATGAAAAATGAAATTTTTTTACACAACGTTAGAATGTTGATACTTTTGACACTTTTTGCTGTGATAATCGCAGCACTTGTTTCAATACCCACACACAGCAGCAGCACTGAAGCGGCAGCACCCGCCTATTACATTGACGAGACGGGCAACACCGTCGCCGTCACGAGCGAACCACTTACACAGTTCACAGTTGCAACCACAGCAATGGATGACGGCAGTTGGTATTACATCGACAACAACATCACCGCGGGCTCGGTCACCGTCAGCGGCGATGTGCATCTGATCATCATGGACGGCTTCACATTGGAAGTTACCACAATTAACATGAACGCAAGTTCGACCCTTCAGATATATCCTGGGTCATCAACATCAACGGTCGCAAAGACCGGAAAACTGACATCTGCGGGCACAGTGATCAATATTAACGGCGCGGAATGCAAACTCACCAATGTCTCAAATGTCACGGGCGGTAATGCCGGCGTGAACATCGCTTTGGCCGCAACTAACAGTACCATTGACAACTACGGCGGAATAACAGGAAATGGAACAACTTACACCGGCGGCGGTATTCGTTCCGCTGCCGCGGGCACCGTCATTAAAAACTACGTATCAGGCACGATAATAAGTGCATGGTGCAGTATCTATCTTACTGCGGACACGACGATCATCAATGAGAATCGGATTTCTGGCACTGCGTACGGCATCTCTTCCAACAACAAGGTGTCGATCACCAACAATGCGGGCGGCACAATCACCGGTGACGCCACCGGCATATTTCTGGGTACAGGGGCAACGAACAACAGCACCATCGACAACTACGGTGGGATTACCGGCAATGGTAACTCCATTGACTCCAATGGCGGCATTTATTCCGGTGGCACAGGCACCGTCGTAAACAACTACGTTACGGGTACAATAACCGGCGGATACAACGGCGTAAACCTCTTGGTAGGCGGGACCATCACCAACGATAATCTGATTTCCGGCATCAACTATGGCATCAATTCCAACGGCAAGGCGTCGGTCACCAACAATGATGGGGGCACGATAACCAGCGGCGGCACCGGCATTATTTTTAAGGTTAATGCAGCGAACAGCACCATTTACAACTACGGTATGATAAAGGGTACCGGGATTCAAGAAGGGAGCGGCGGCGTTTTTTCATCTGTAGCGGGTACCGCCGTTAACAACTACGCCACGGGCACGATCGCCGGCGGATACGACGGCATTTCCTTTTCTTCTAACGGAACGATCATCAACGATAATCTTATCTCAGGCACCACTTATGGCCTCTATCTCAGAGGCACGGTGTCGTTCACCAACAATGAGGGCGGTACGGTAACGGGCGGCTCCGACGGCGTGAATGCGAATTATGGCGCAACGAACAGCACCATAGACAACTACGGCGAGATAATCGGTAGAGGATACCGCGGCATTTATTCCTTGGTGATCATCGTCATCAGCAACTACGCCACGGGCAAGATAACAAGCGTCACCGGCATACTACTTATCACGGGCGGGACTGTCACCAATTATAATCTGATCTCAGGCACTTCATATGGCATCAATTCAAGCGGCAAGACAACGGTCACCAACAAAGATGACGGTAAAATAACGGGCGGTACCAATGGAGTAAATCTATCAAGCGCAGCGAACAGCACCATCGACAACTACGGCAGTATAGACGGGACATTGACATCCGGCTATGGCATAAACTCAGCCACTAATGTCGTTATCACCAACAATATGAGAGGCACGATAAACGGCGGTGCCACAGGCATATATCTTTCTGCGGCAGGTGCGGCGAACAGCACCATTGACAACTACGGCGTCATAACCGGTAACGGAACCGGTGCCACCGGCGGCGGCATTTATTCCGTTGCCGCGGGCACTATCATCAATAATTACACCACGGGCACGATCGACGGCGGCACCAACGGTTTCTACCTCGGTGCGGGCGGGACGATCACTAACGAAAATCTGATATCGGGAACCACAAACGGCATTTTCGCTGGTGCTTCTGTCAATATTACCAATTACAGCAAAATCATTGGCAATGTCGCCCTATCCAACGCATACAATGAGGTAACATTCTCGGCCGGCAGTAGAATCGAGGGCGACTTTAACATCGGTACGGGAAATTCAACTCTCAGATTCATCGGGGAACCCCATACGGTTGGGGGAATCGGCATGTATTTATACTCAACAGTGACCGGAATTTCGTCGATCATGATGACGACGAACGTGTCCTTCAATGTGGACAACAGTTGGACAATGCCGACCTTAGCCGATACCGACTGGATCATACTGATAGGGGGAGGCTCCATGGCGATGGGCCATCTGTCCTCTCCGTCCCCGCCGCCCGGAGGTACGGCTCAGTACTTCATGATAATGACCAGAGGCGGCGAGACCCTGATCGCCCATCCATATGCGGACATTGGTACGACCTATGTCAGCAGAAGCGGCGCAGAGGTCCCCGTTCCTTTCCCGCCGATGGTGCTCGACCAGGATGCTTTCGATACCTTGTTACAGCTGTATGGCTCATATGCCCTGAGAAATAATCCTGGAGATCCGAACAACGGCTGGTACATTGTTGAAGGAAATGTCACTCTCAACTCTCAGATCGTCATTGACAGCAATCTCGTTTACGTGATCTTGGCCGATGGCAGCAAAGTCACTGTGAACGGCAGCATCGGTTTATTGGTCCGCTCGGGATACACGGCCACGCTGTTGTCTAACACTTTAGGCGGGATCGACAGCGGCGAGCGCGGCGTGTTGTCTGTGACCGCCGCGACCGGAGATGTCTGCGGCATCGAGGCCGAGCCCAACAGCACAATCACCAATACCGCGGAGGTCAATGCCGAAGCACCCGATACCTCTCGCGGCAGCGGCGTCTACGCGGACGCTCTCGACATAATCGTGAACGGAGTAACAGGCATCATCAGAGGCAACTCGTACGGTACGTTCATTGCGACCGGCGGTGCGGTCGCCAACTACGGAATTATCATGGCAACGGACAGTAACGGTCAGGGCATATACTCGGACAGTCAGGTGGTGATCAGCAACGGGTTCACAATAGGCACTGCATACATCTACGGCGCATCCGCAGCCATAATGCTCGATACGGGCAGCGGAGGAAGCTCCGTCACCAACGCCCGGGGCGGCATTATCGGGTCTGACGGCACGTACGTAAGCGATAACGGAATAATCACAAAGGACATAGCCACCATTATCAATGGTGTTTCCATCGGCGACCCGGGACTCATCCAAGCCTCTTCGAACGGCATAATCGCCGATGCCTCCGTTGTATTCACCAACAACAGCAACGTAAGCGGCGACGTTCTGCTCACAGATACCCTTAACACCGTGACCTTCGGCGTGGGAAGCACGATAGACGGCGATTTTGATATCTCAGCCTCCGCCGCGGGTTCAACGTTATATTTCACCGGCACCCCCAATGCGGACCTTGTTTATTCCAAGGTCACGGGGATCGGCAGCATCTCTGCCGACACGACGGTGATATTCGACGTGCCGGCCGGAGTGAAAGAGACCGAGGCGCTCATCCTAATAGACGGAACTCCGGACGGACAGGTCACGGAATATAATTCCATGCAGCCTCCGCATAGGATCACGACCAGAGCCTATCCTCTCGGCATGCCGGACGCCAACCAACTGATAGCCTTTGTCGGCAATATGATCAATTTGGAGATAATAGGCAACGGTTCGGTAAGGGTCACAGGGACAGATTTCAATGAGATCTACAGCGGGCCGGGGACCTATCCCTTCATCATTTCATTGGGAACGTCTGAGCTGACATTCGCCGCGGAGAATTCTGCCGGTTCCGTCAGCTTCAGGCTGAACAACGATCCCGCGGTCAACCAAGGCCCTGTCACTTTCCCAATGGCAAACGGCGATACGGTCACCGCTACATTTGAGGCCGGGTCCACCGGACCGAAAATGTACACCATTTGGGCGATGTCCGACTCAGGTTCCACAATAACCCCGAGCGGAAAGGTAACGGTGCAGCAGGGCGACAACCAAACGTTCGCCTTCAAGGCGAAGGAAGGTTACAAGATAACCGAAGTGCTGATAGATGGTCTGTATCCATTAAAACAAACCGAGATCGACAGCGGATCGTACACCTTCCCCAACGTGATGTCCAACCACACAATACAGGTGAAGAGTGTCACATCCGGTCCGGGGAACGAGATCACCCTGACGATAAATACCGCAGAGGGCAGCGGCTTTGCGACGTACAGCGTTGACGGTTCGCCTCCAATCAAGTACACCGACCCCGTCAGGATCGCAGTTGGTTCCGATGTCACCGTGACGGCAACGTCGGACGAAGGCTACGTCTTCAACAAGTGGAATGTGGATGGACAGACGTACACATCGCCGGAAGTTGCGTTCGAGAATGTCTCGACATCGATGAGCCTCGACCTGCACTTCAAGGCCGAAAGCGGCCCCGCCGACCACGGCAACAGCCCACTATGGTGTTGTATGATCTGCATCCTGCTGATCGTCGCAGCCACCCTGATCCTGATATACCTATACCGGAAAAGGCGGTCGAGACAATAAAGGGGCCATAATGTGATCGGGGGCACAGCCGTCACGCCCATGACGGCACCCCCCGATCTAACGCGTCCTTTCATATCGATCTTTCTTTGTCTATTTTTGCGCCACAACATAAGAGGATCACTGCTTTAATGGACCACTTTCGGGTACTTTCGGACACCCCCCACTTAAGCTTTTATACCATCAATGAGTACAATGAAACACCTCAAGATGGGAAAACAAAGAGGTCGATACAATGAACAAAGAAGAACTGCAAATCTATTTTGATGAACTAAAAAAAGAGCTGAACGGAAAGATCGACGACGCCCAGCTGATGAAGGAACTGAACACCTATCTTAACGAATATCGTGTTACGCCGGAAGCCGCAAAGAGGGGGATCAAGAGGAAATATGGGGCGGACGGTTCTTCCTCGTTTTTGACGGCCGATACTTTATCCAAGAAAGTATCCGACCTCAAAGGTACAGAGATGAATGTCGACATAACTGCGAAGGCAATATTCGTTGACAAGAAACAAATAACCGTAAGAGGCACTCCGAAAACAATAGTCTCCGGAATTCTCGGGGATGAGACCGGTACGGCTCCTTTTACGATCTGGGAGGGGGACAGCGTTGAACTTGAAAAGGGGGCTGTCTACGTTTTCAAGAACGCATACACCAAACTGTGGAACGAAAAGGTTCAGATCAATCTCGGTTCACGCGGAAAGGTCGAGAAGGCGGAGGGGGTCCGTGTGGATGTGCCGGAGCGCACATTGACCGCAGAATCCACAGAAATAAAGATAGGGGATATCAGAGAAGGTGTGGGCAACATCACAGTGACCGGCCGCATCATGACCGTCGAACAAAGGAATATAACTGTGAAGGGGGAGCCCAAGACCGTCTATTCAGGATTGATCGCCGATGATACGGGCAAGATACAATATTCCGCATGGAACGACTACAGCCTGAAGGCGGGAGAGACGATCTGCGTCAAGAACGCCTATATAAGAGCATGGAAGGGCATCCCGCAATTGAACCTCGGCGACAAGTGCGAAGTGAGCAGGGTCGATGACAGCTTCGGAGAAATAGATGTTGCCGTCTCAAAGAAGACCATCGCGGATCTGATTAAGGTCGGGGGCGGCCTGGATATATCTGTTACAGGAACGGTCGTCGATCTGAGGACCGGAAGCGGGCTGATCTGGAGATGCCCCGACTGCAACAGATCCGTACTGAACGGCGAGTGCACCACACACGGCAGGGTGGAGCCGATACCCGATCTGAGAATGAAACTCATACTTGACGACGGTACGGGTGCGATAAGCGCTGTCGTCAACCGTCAGGACACAGAAAGACTTACCGGGATAACGCTCGCCGCAGCGGAAGGATTGGCCAAAGCGAGGGGGGATTCCGAGGTGGTAGCAAGGGAGATAGCTGGACTGATAATAATGAAAAAGATGACGGTCACCGGTAATGTCCTGAGCGACGATTATGGACCGATGATGATAGTCAACGAAGCTAAGGTCGAGGCCGTCAATGTCCATGCAGAGGCCGAAGAACTCTACAACGAACTGGAGGCGGCACTGTGAATGCCAGAGAGACCGCTTGGAGGTTATTCTCCTCTGAATTGAACACCGCTACCTATGAGATCAAGGGTGACGATGATAAATCCCCCTCATATTTGGTCTCGAGACTCGGCGCAATGGTCAACAGAGTGCTCGTTGCCGGCGTCCTTACTGAGAAGGAGAACGTCGGCACCGATGACGAGCCGATGTGGAGAGGCCGCATACAAGATCTTGCCAGCGGCAATTTCTTCATAAATGTCGGAAGATACCAGCCGGAAGCGTCTGCGGCAATGGCCGACATTGAGGCGCCGGCATTCGTTGCGGTTGTCGGGAAAGTAAGGACATATACGACCGATGAGGGGAAAGTGTTTGTTTCGATAAGACCTGAATCCGTTGTGAGGATCAATGAGGAAATCAGGGCTCAGTGGATCCTCGATGCCGCAAAATCGACCTGGGACAGAATGAACAAAATGAGGAAGGCATCAGCTCTCGGCGGGGATCTTTCGGAGAAAGCACTCTTAGAGGGGGGGCTGAGCGAGAAGGATGCAAAGGGAATAATAACTGCTTTGGATCAATACGACATTCCTAACTCGACAGTCTATCTCAAATCGATACAGACCGCTCTGCGGACAATACTTCCTGAGAAGAACATCGATCTGGGTCTTCCGGAGGACATGGCCGATATGCCCGATGAGATCGATATCGAGCCCGGATCGTCCAACCGCAACAACGCAGACATGGAGGACATCATCATGTCTCTCTTGGAAGAATTGGACACCGACGGCAAAGGTGCGCCCAGGGACGAGCTCGAAAGAAGAGCGGAATCGGAGGGAATATCGAGCATGGAGCTAGAAGAGATCTCCAATGTTCTGATGGATAAGGGATTGGTATACGAACCCAATCTGAGATATCTTAAACGCATTTAAAACGTGTTTAATTTTTACGGGGCATACGCCCCTTTTATTCCATTAAAAGTTGGTCTGTCACCACTATAGCCACTCGTTTTTGATAAAGGTTGTTACCGCATCCGCTGATCCTACCCATAAAAACAACCTAAGGTCGTCCCCATGTTCCGATGCCGACCGTGGAGGCATCGGTCTGTGATATCCATTAACCCATGCGGTCGGGTCCCCCGCAGTTCCGCATCATCGATTTATTGCCCGGCCCCGAAGGCCATTTCCGCGTTCCCGATATGCCCGACGATACTGTATCGATTTTCTAAGCGACCACGAAGGCCAAAAAGAAGCCGACATCCTTTCCCGTCCGGCTGTGCTTCACCGCATCCCGATCGTTCATGATCATTCTGTCTGCGCTGCCTCCATCTCATCCTCTATCTCGTCGGAATCGGCGAGATATCTTGTCACAGCCATCACTGTCGGGTCTGCGGAATACTTCCTGTCCCGGGTCACCATGGCCCAGATCATACGGGCCATGGAATTCGCACATGCCACCAACGCCTCGTTGTGATGTTTGCCGTTGGCCTTCAGACGTTTGTATTTCTCGGATATGAACGAGTCCGCATGGTTTATGTGAACGAACGTTGCCTGGCACAACAGCCTCCTGAGTTCTGGGTCCCCTCTGCGGCTGATCCCGCAGTTCTTCGGTCTGTCGGCGGATTCGTCAAGTTTGGGAGTTATACCGGCAGATGCGGCGAATGCCCGCCCATCCACGAAACGTGTCATATCATCGGCCATGCACGTGACATACGCCGCAGACAGGATACCGAATCCGGGGACCGACCAAACGATATCGAACATCCTGTTGCCTTCCATCCTGTATCGGATCATCTTCTCCGTCTGAGACTTCCTCGCTTTGATACTCTCGGCCTTCGCCGCATCCAGAATGAGAATGTGGTCCCCCGTTGCCTTCAGCTCCCTGAGGGCAAGAACACAGGTGATGTCGGAGTAATCGCGGGACAGCTTCATTCCTCTTATCAGAAGATGGGATCTGATCTGTTTTTTCAAAGCGGTCAGATCGTTCCTGTCGTTGATATCGAACCTGCACAATTCCCTCTGCACCAGCACCTCCCGCGAAGGCATATGGGCGACGGCGAACTCGATCTCCCCCATCAGCCGCCTGCGCATATACCCCGCCAGTTCAGCAGCGTCGTTATCATCGTTCTTTGTTTTGGACCTGGTTATCCTGTACAGGTCGGCGGCATGGGCCACCGTCACTCTGAACCCGAGATTGGTCAGCATCCAATAGACGTCGTGAGACTTGGTCGAATTCTCTATCAGAATATACGCATCCTGACCGTGAAGACGGTTCGTCAGTCCTACCATTCCCGCAGCGTCCGAAGGGAACCTCCGGAAATCGGCGTTGAATCTTTCCAAAAAATCCAGGTTCTTCTTTCTCGGCTCTTCTTTGCCTGCGTACACTGCAAACGCCGCACATTTTTCCTTATGCACATCTATCCCGATCGCTATTTTCATCTATGCGTTCCTCCTCCAAAACAGAGGACCGCTTCCGTACGCACCGGAAATCGGTTATTTTATAACCTTGCCGCCCATCATACATACGGTCTGTGGTTTTCTGTTGTGGTAAACTAATATCACAGACCAACTTTTAATGAGGGCGGATTTTCTTTCTATTTCTGTGTTACCTGCACATAACGGCCGACAGATATCCTACTACCGACATGACGTCATATCTCAGAGAGTCCCATGAGTCAGAGTATTTCAAGATCTCTACCCTTGACGGTTCAGACTCGAATATTGCTGTCGCCATCGGGCCGAATCCGCACACGGATATCTTCTTGCTTTCTATGACCGAATACATTCCGTCAACATCCATTTCTTCGATCTTTCTCAAGACCATGGTATTCAGTCTCTCCGCATCTTCTTTGGGAATATAGTGGGACATGTCGCTGGACGCTATAACTATCACATCTCTTCCCTTGCATGCTTCTTTAATCGCATGTGCCAGTCTCTCTGCGGTAGATTTACTTTGATCGCCCATTATTATCGGTACGATCTTGGGGTCCTTGTCGATGAATTGCAGGAACGGTATCTGAACCTCGATGGAGTGCTCATATCGGTGCGCGCCGCAGTTGCACGGTATCGTTCTCTTAAGCTTGGCTGCGATCTCTTCATGTATCTTACACGGCCCCAGAGGGGTCATGAAATCCTCGTCGCACATGACGGCTTCGAACGGTACCCCGACGTGGTCGGGGCCGATCACGATGTAGGCATCGGGAAGTCCGTCCTCGGCTATTCTTTTGTATGTGTGGGCGGCATTCATCCCCGATGCCATATATCCTGCGTGTGGAGCGATCGCAGCAGATATCATCCTATCGCTTCCGATGCGCTTAGGGAGCCCGGGGCCGATAGGATGGTTGAAACAGTCTCTGATGTTCGCCAGCAGATCATCCTTTTTCGCGGGATAGAACCTGCCCGCCATGGCCGGAGGTCTCATAAAAGCATAAATGGGTTTGAAGGGTAAAATGTTTGCTTTCCCCGATCTGGAGATCAGAGCTTGGCTTCGAAGTCCTCGATCTCCATCTGGAAGTCGGCGCGGTCCTTTATATCGCCCCTTGCGAAAAGAACCTCTCTTGTGAGGAGCCAGTAAATGCAGGCAAGCGCCCTTCTTCCTTTGTTGTTTGTGGGAAGAACAAGATCGACGTTCCTGGTCTCATTGTTGGCATCGCAGAGTGCGATTATCGGTATGCCGAGGTTGAGTGCTTCGTTAAGTGCCTGTTTGTCGGCTGCGGGGTCTGTGACCATCAGTATCTCCGGCTCGATGAACCCATCGTTGGAGGGGTTCGTGAGTGTACCCGGAACGAAACGCCCTGCAAATGCGGGTGCGCCTATTGCTTTGGAGAACTCCCTTGCGGGTCTCTGACCATACTGTCTTGCGGAAACGACTAGGATCCTCTTCGGATCGTACTTTGCAAGGAAACTTGCGGTAGCCCTTATCCTATCGTCGGTCTTCTTGACATCCAGTACATACAGACCGTCCTGCCTGACCTTATAGATGAAGTCCTTCATGTCTGCACTTTTCTGCTGGGTACCGATGTGTACACCAGATGTAAGATACAGGTCCTCTGCGACAAGCAGGTCGTCGTTAACGGTTACATTCTCCTCTTCGCTCATTGTGATTCCTCTTAATTTCTGATTACTGTGATCGGTATGAGGTCCTTCTCATACTCGAGCATGGCGATGTCTATTGGGTCCAGCATATCCTCGGGATAATCAACGAGGACAGGAGCACCATACGATATCTGAAGCGCCCTTGCACCTATGATCCTTGCTTTCTCGAACCTTGTGTATATCATTTAGTCACCATACAGGATGACAGGCTAATATGACGCCCATTATAAATCTTTCTAAAGAATCGGCTTCCTTTTATTTTATTCTGTTAGTGAATAAACATACAACGCACGCGCGAGCGAGAGGCAAATTGTAGCAAATATATTTTATCTGATAATCTGCGTATGTGTCTCAATACAACGATATTCATCCGTTATAGAGGGAACGAACGATTTTGTCAAATGAAGAGTGAAAAAATGGATATGAAACAGATACAGGCCGAAACAGAGAAGTTCCGGGCAGAGATGATGGCGATACAGTCAAAGTACATTGCCAACCCGACGCCTGAGAACCTTGTGAAAATGCAGCAGGAAATGATGGCTGTCCAACAAAAGATGGCAAATCTTACCGCACAATACATTGCGGTGGCAGAAGGTGCGGAGGTACGCCCGGAGTCATTTGACTTTGATGCGGATGAGGGTGACGAAGAGCTCGAACAATTCATCAAAGATCACCCGGTGCCCGCAGACAAGGCCAAGTATCTGCCGATCGGGGCAATGCTCCTCTGCACCAACTACGAGCCGTACCAGGTCTTTGCCATGACCGGCGAGAAGAGCGACTGGAAGGATGCGATGAAAGAAGCTTGGGGGATCAAAAATGCCAAAGACGGAAGAGAAATGCTGGCATCTCTTCTTGACGGCAGGCATGAGTCCGTTTTGGGATAGGATTATCGTAATTTCAAAGCAAAAAAGCCGAACGAACTGGATGAAGACAGCATTGAAAGTTATGAAACATTGGTCGAGGCCGCGGGCGAATATCTTCCGACACTTGCCCCTTACATAGGGAAATGCAAAACTCTGATAGCATGGGATCTCGACAGAGCCGGATATCTTGCAAGGATATTCGTTCACTTAGGGTGGATAGACGAAAAAGAATCCTTTGACTGGATCGCAAAGGTCGCAGCAAAGATCAAAGCTTCCGGTTTTACCAAGTGGGAAGAATACTTTGCCTCGATCCTTGTCGGACGTGCGATACATATGGGCTTCGATCCGGAAGTGATCGCCGCTGTTTACGAGATACTCGTTGAGAATAAAGAATTCATGAAAAGCCATCCGTTCTCGGCTTTGTGAACCTGCGTCTGCCGTTCGCCACGGCAACGTATTTTTACACCGATGAGGATGATGCGATATGCCCGATGAGCTTGAGACCTGCCTCGCCGCGATATTCCTTAACAAGGGCAAGGATGTCCTCACGACCAAAGAGTTCACAATGTATGCTTCGCTTGACCTGAGGTGGATGCCCAACCGAGACGCTGAAACCCTCATGAATATCCTGGTCGAAAAGGGCCTCATGAGTAAAACAAACGAGTATCTCAGGCCCGCCATAGACACTTCTTCCGTTAATGTGCCAGTCGCTTATAGGCCGTCAGACAATCTCCTGAAGATGCTGAAGGAACATACTCCCAAGCAGCAACCGGCCAAGAAAAAAGATGTTTCCTCCGACCTGCTAACGAAGCTCATCCAAAAAGCACTGGAATCGGGGATGGAAAAGGGGGCATTCGTTTCCGAGTGCAATAAGGTCAGCAAGAGGATCGATGTAAGTACAGAGGTCGCAGCACTGATGATCTTGCGTGAGAAAGGCGTTGATATCTCGCCCTTTATAGATGACGCACGATCATCCGTCCTTATCAGATGATCATTCTTTCTTAATGAAATTGCTTAGTGTCATGCCGTCGGACTTCTGGTTGCCTTTTCCGACTGCGCCGCCCGACTGAACATCCTCTTTGAGGATGATGTTCAGCGCCTTTTCCAGCTTTGCGATCATCTTGTCATCCGGGACAAGTTCATTCGCTTCGATCCTGGCAAGGATGCTCCTCCTTTCGAAGATTGATTTAGCGAACTCGTCCAGATCCATCCCTTTCGATTCTCTGGCTTTCCTTATCGTGGGGCCGTAGTCATCTATCAGCTCCCTGGTGGTCGTTGAATAGATATCCTTGGTCTGCATCCTCCTTTCTCTTCTTTGAAGCCTTTCGTCTATCACTGTCTTTGAGACCGGGGCAGCGGATGAGCCAGAAGGAGAATTCGTCTGCTTGTATTCATCCCCGAACTTGGCACAATTCTGGCACAGGTTCAGTTTGGTGCCTTCGACCATCATTGGTTTGGTAACGGGAACTTCTTTCCCGCACATTTCACAAATCATCGCACACATGATTGGCGTAGTTGTTATTAAAATATTGTAGGTACGCGAAAAAGTAATAAAGATAAAGGATACATGTACCATAGAGTGGTAGCTTAATGGAAGATACTTTAGAAGAACTGAAGGCGAAAATCATCACCCTTGAAGAGAGGAACATCAGATTAATGGAAGATCTTCAGACCGCCGAGAATGACAAACGCTACTCGGAGGGAGAACTATTTAGATTACAGAAGGACCACAGCAGGATAAGGGCCGAGCTGGAGAGGCTGAAGAGTCCTCCGCTGATAATAGGCTCGCTGCGCGATGTCCTTCCGGACAACCGCGTCGTAGTAAAGAGTTCGACCGGGCCGGACTTTGTTGTCTCCGTGTCGGAGTACATACCTCCGGAGGACCTCGTAGCGGGTGCGAGGGTCACTTTGAACAAACAGACGCTCGCTGTAATGAACGTGCTGCCTCTGCCCCTCGACCCGGTGGTTACAGGAGCAGAGATCGTAGAGAAGCCTGACATCTCATACGAAGACATCGGCGGTCTCGCCAAGCAGATGCTTGAGCTGCGCGAAGCCGTAGAAGATCCGCTTCTGAGACCGGAGCTGTATGCCAAGGTCGGTATCGAGCCCCCCAAGGGCGTCCTGCTCGTCGGTCCCCCGGGGACCGGCAAGACCCTTATGGCAAAAGCGGTGGCGAACGCTACGAATGCAACGTTCATAAGGTTCGTCGGATCGGAGTTGGTCCAGAAGTATATCGGAGAGGGAGCCAGACTTGTAAGGGAACTGTTCGAACTTGCGAGAGAGAAGGCTCCCAGCATAATATTCATAGATGAGCTTGATTCGGTCGGCGCCAAAAGGATGGATGTCGCAACATCAGGCGACAGGGAAGTTCAGAGAACACTGATGCAGCTTCTCGCCGAGCTGGACGGATTCACCCCCACCAGCGACGTAAAGATCATCGGCGCGACGAACAGACCCGACATACTTGACGATGCGCTCCTCAGACCCGGAAGGTTCGACCGTATCATCGAGATCGGTCTTCCGGATGTTGAGGGGAGGACACAGATATTCAAGATCCACATGTCCCACATGAGCATAGATAAGGCCATCAACCCCAGAAAGCTGGCGGAGGTGACCGACACAGCCTCCGGAGCGGAGATCAAGAGTATCTGCACCGAGGCCGGAATGCTTGCCATACGCGACGGCAGGGACACGGTCACCGAGAGAGACTTTTTCCAGGCAAAGGAGAAGGTCATGGAAGCGGGAAGGAACAAGATCAAAAGTGCTCCGACCCATATGTTCGGATAAACCCTTTAATCACTATCCGCATCCTCTCCGCCGAAGAATGCAAGCTGTGCGGATGCGTATATTTCTTCTAATCCAATGTCTGCTTCGGCGGATACTCCTCTTATTTCTCCGAAGATCCCGGTGTTCTCAAGTGCTTTGAAAAGCTCCATCCCCACAACTGTTTGCGGATCTGAGTCCTCATCCAAAAAATCGCCGTAAAGCGCATCCGGATTCTCGAACCAATCTATCATCCTCTGACTCTCTTCCTCTGACATGGTATCGATCTTCGACAGAAGATTCATCATCGGAAGCTGCAGCCTGAACTGTACCAGCGCAGAAAGCATCATTGATGACACAAACCCGTTCGGGCTTCTGCAAAGCATCGGATCTGAAAGGTATGCCAACATGGACCTCTCTTTACCCAGCGCCTCAACGATCATCTTTGAGGACTCTCTGAATGCGAATAACTCAAGCTGCCCGGGAGTGTCGATAAGGACGTACTTCGTTTTGTATTCGTTGAGGACAGAGATCAACTTGTGTATGTTCATTGCCATAAGGTCTGCGGCAACGACCTGCGCACCATTCGGTCCGAGATTGTACTCGTCCATCACCTCTGACAGGGATATCCACTCTCTTATGTCGATATCGGCTTCGTAAGCCAGTCTGTCGGCTCCGGGATCCAGATTTATGATTATTGCATCGATGCCGTTATCATCGAGCCATTGTTTGAACGCCCCCACCATCGTACTCTTTCCGCTCCCTGCCGTGCCGACGAAGTAGATATTCCTCATAAGACCGCCATGATATCCTGCTGCCACATTAATAAATTGCTTTTGCGTCGTTCGAATTTGTTGCTGCGAGAACGTCCTGTCCCCTTTCGATCTCTCTCCTTTCTGGCGCAAGTATAATTAAACAATAAGTATGTTCAGGGCTATGAAAGTTTCAAAAGACCGCAGCATCGCATTCGCCTGGTTCGGGTTTATCGGAGTTGCGGCGTTCATTATCGCATGGATCTGCGCAGACTCTATCGATACTGCCTGGCAATTCGGCGTCAATAATCTCTCGGATCTTGGCGTCTCAGACACGGACGCTAAACTCTACTTCAACTATGGCTGCATTATCGCAGGAATACTTCTCGCAATAATGGGCGTAGGGCGCGTGGCATACGCAAAGAATGCCGGGCACATCGCCGGCGGAGTCCTAATCGTATTCGGGAGCGTTGCGTTTGCCCTGGTGGGTTGGTTCACAGCCGATGACGGGGACTTACACAAATTCATTGCAACATGTGCAGCGTTGTTTATCTTCTTGGCGATGATCGCCGTTGCAGCAGGGAACTGGGCGGCGGATCGCAAGATCTTCGCCGGAGTGAGCATCATCATCGTCTTTTTATTGGCGGCGATGTTCTTTGCATACGATACTGCCGGCCTTGAAGCATACGGCATTATCCTGGCGGGGATATGGTTCATCACGGAAAGTGTGAATATGATTGTTTCCAGCAGGAAGGGTTGAATTTAAAATGAAGGTGCAAAAATGAAAACGTTCAATGCAACACCAAGAATAATTAAGATCGGATCCGCACTCGGGTTTATCGGAGGGCTGCTCTGCATTTTCTGTCTGGCTTTCTTCTTTGAAGCAGATGAGAGCATGCTGTCCCGCATGGGGGTGTATATGCTACTCGCAGTCATGTTCTTTGCTTTGGCAGGCGGCCTTTCTAAGGGCGGACAGTGGACATGGAATGTCCTTCTGCTAATGACGTTCCTGACAATAAGTGCAGTAGGCTGCTCAGTAGTTTTCGGTATTGTCGACTTATATGTCGCAATAATACTGGTCGTGTTAGGTGCGCTCATCATCATCAGCCTTGTGATGCCATCCTCGAAGATCTGGGCGAATTTGGCAAAAGCCTGATGTTCACGGCCCGCAAGGGCCACTTTCCTTTTTCAACATAAGATACGTTTAAATCAGATACGTTTAAATCAGATGTAAGCGCTTTAGCCGTGTGGACTCGAAGTATTCATTCGCACTTAGACGAATCGCATTACTGGGGGGCATTGATGATTATGTAGTGTTATCGTCAAGAGAGCTCGGCGAAGCTCTGGAGATGAGTCAGCAATCTGCTTCAAAGAGGATCTTGGAGTTATTGGATGAGAAACTCATCATAAGGGATCTCGGCGCAAGGAGACAGCGTATAAAACTTACTCCGAAAGGAGTGGAAGAACTGAAACAAGAATACAGCGAATACAGAAGGATCTTCGAGATTAACGACCAAATAACTCTGCGCGGCGTCATCGCAGACGGCATAGGTGAAGGGAAATACTACATGTGCCAGATAGGATACTCCAACCAGTTCGAAGAAAAACTCGGGTTCAAGCCCTACGAAGGGACCCTGAATGTCAAGGTCGACAGGGAGGACGTAAGTAAGATAGATATCATCCGAAGCGCACCCGGAGAGACGATACAGGGATTCACACAAGAGGGCAGGACCTTCGGAAGCGCCGTCGCACATAAGGCAAAGATCAAAAGCATAGATTGTGCCATAATCATTCCCGAGAGGACACATCATGACAACACCGTTGAGATCGTCTGCCAGTACCACCTAAGAAGGACCCTTGGAATAGGGAACGGCGACCGCGTCGAGATCAAAGTAAAGATCTGATCACTTTAACTTCTCTATTACGGACCTGAATATAGGTAGACCGTCACCGTCTGCGGACGGACGGTTCCTTGTCCAATCGGCATGAGTGTATCTTGTAATGACCCTTTCCGGATGCGGCATCATACCCATCACGTTTCCTGCCGGATTGCATATTCCTGCTATGTCCGATCTTGAGCCGTTCGGGTTCCACGGATATTCTGCCTTGCTTCCGTCCTCTTTGACATATCTGAACACTACCTGATCGTTGTCTTCCAGTTTTTGTATGAAATCCGGATCCAGGCTCATAAGATTGCCCTCTGCGTGCGCCGAAGGTATCATCAGGATCTTTCCTTTTGCTATTGATGAGGTGAATATGCATTTTCCTCTGTTATCGTTCCTGAGGATCGTCGGCCTGCATTCAAACCTCCCTGAGTTATTCGTATATAGCGCGGCCGTTGCTGTTTTGGACATTGTCTCATCGAACGCCGGAAGCAATCCCAATTCCACGAGCACTTGGAAGCCGTTGCATACTCCCAAGACCGGCCTCCCGTCTTCGACAAACCTCGTTATGTCCGTGCCTATCGCACTCTTCATCCTCGCGGCGAATATTGCTCCCGCACGAACGTAATCTCCCGCAGAGAAACCTCCCGGAAGTGCCAGAACATCATACTCCTCCAGGTTTCTTCTCTTTTCTCCCGGCACTGCTCCTGTCAGTTGTTTAAGGTGTACCAGTTCCGCCTGCGCTCCGACCGCACGGAAAGCATATGCCATCTCATCCTCGCAGTTCGTACCTTCTATCCTAAGGACGCACACCTTGACTTCTTTCGGTCTCACTTGGACCCCCCCATGATCGACCATATCGGGTCATTCCAGGCCTTTCTAAGCTCTTCTACAGTGACATTGATCTGTGTATCCTTAGCGGCGACATTATCAGCGAGCCCTTTGGCAGAGCTGCTGACCTTCATGATGCGAAGGTTCCTGCCGCCTGCGGTCCCTATCTCGGTCGCATCATCTTTCAATATCTTCCTGAACGCGGTAACATCTTTACCATCCACCTCGACCAGCCATCTGGAGTTGCTTTCCGAATAAAGCGTACGTTCGATATCCATGCCGCCCGATGGCAGATTCACCTCGGCACCCATGTCTCCGGATATGCACATCTCTGCGATCGAGACTGCCATGCCTCCGTCCGAACAGTCATGGCAGCTGAGCACCAATCCGCCTTCCATTGCCTTCAAAAGCCTCTCCATTGACCTTTTCAATGAAGCCACATCTACATCTGGCACATCGCCGGATCTCCCTCTGAATTTACGGAACAGCAGTGATCCGCCCATCTCATCCTTTGTCTTACCGATCAGGAAGATCTTGCTGCCATTTTTCTTTAGATCGGCGGTGACTGCTTTCCTTGCATCATCGATCAGTCCGCAGCCGACGATCATCGGTGTAGGGAGTATCCCTATTCCCCCTGACCCCTCGTTGTATAAACTTACGTTTCCGGACGGTATCGGTATATTGAGTCCTCTTGCGATGTCACCGATGCCTCTTACCGCCTCTCTGAGCTCCCCGAGCCTTTCCGGCCTCTCCGGATTGCCGAAATTGAGGCAGTCGGTGAATGCATTAGGCTTTGCGCCTACTGCCACTATGTTGCGGCAGGCCTCATCTATCCCCGCCATACCACCCCTATATGGGTCCTGAGCGGTGAACCACGGGTTGCATCCTGTTGCGACAGCCAGACCCTTCATGCTTCCGCTTACGGGCAGCAATATGGCCGCATCTCCGGGCCCGGTCATGTTAAGCTTCCCCACCATAGGGTGTACAGCCGTTGCCCCTCTTACTTCATGGTCATATTGTCTTATGGCCCATTCTTTGGATGCTACATTCGGGTCAGACAGCAGAGCTAAGAGAACTTCGTTGCCGTTCGGAAGCTTTGGGAAGACTTCATCCTTTTTTGTCGATACTTTCGGCATGATGAACGGCCGGTCGTACTGCGGTCCGCCTGTAAGGAATTCAAGGTCCATCTCGAATATCTTCTCCCCTTTCCAGAACAGCCTCATGCGCGAGGAGTCTGTCGTCTTTGCAATGGGTGTGGCCAAGACATCCCACATGTCGAATATCTCCAGGATCTTTTCCACGTTCTCCGGCTTGCAGGTACACATCATACGCTCTTGAGATTCGGATACCCAGATCTCCCACGGAGCAAGTCCCGTTTCTTTAAGCGGTACTTTTTCCAGGTCGACATCCGCGCCGCATCCTCCCGCAAGCGCCATCTCACCGACCACGCAGCTCAATCCTCCGCCGCCGAGGTCTTTCATCCCGGTTATCAGATGTTTTCCGTTCACTTCCAAACAGGCATGTATGACCGGCTCTTTTGTTATAGGATCTCCGAGTTGCACGGCGCCCCTTGAATCCTCACCTGAAGTTGTCGTTAGGTCCTGTGATGCGAAGTTCACTCCGTGTATGCCGTCCCTGCCGGTGCGGCCGCCTATCAGGATCATTACCTCTCCTCTGCCGCCTGCGTAATTGCGTGCCAGGTCCTTCTTCCTCACTATGCCGAAGCATCCGACGTTTACAAGACAGTTCCCGGTATATCTCTCATCAAAGAACATCCCGCCCGTTACAGTCGGGATGCCGCATCTGTTCCCATAATCCCTTATCCCGGACACTACTCCGCCGAGCAGATATCTGGGCTGCTTCACTCCTGGCGGTACGTCTATCTCTTTGTCAATAGGGCCGAAGCACAACGGGTCCGCAAGACCGATCGGCTGAGCCCCCATGCAGACGACATCTCTGAGTATCCCTCCTATCCCGGTCGCGGCTCCCCCGTATGGCTCTATGGCCGACGGATGATTGTGGCTCTCTACTCTGAGGGCATATCCGTGCTCATCATCGAATACCATGACCCCCGCATCCCCCCGGGAAAGCACATCCTCGCGGTCTATCCCGAAAACGAACTGTTTCAATATTTTCTTCGAACTTTTATAACAGCAGTGTTCGCTCCACGCCTGTCCCAGCGCTTGCATTTCAACATCGGTTGGGTTCCTTCCTTCTTTCTTGAAGTAATCTTTGATCGTTTTCATCTCATCTACTGACAGTCCAAGGCTCATGTCCTCCGATATCTTCTTCAGGCCCCTGTCGTTTGATGAAAGAATATCGATGTCATGCAACTCGAATGGGACCTTTCTTTTTACTGCGAACCCTTTTTCTGACATTTGTTCATCTCACGGTAACGCTGAAACTCTGTATCACCGGGTTCGCCAGGAGCCTTCTGCACATCTCCTCGCCGCATTTCTTTGCCTCTTCGGCGGGCATATCCAGGGTCACTTCGAAGACCTTGACCGCTTTAACATCGATAACTCCCTTGAATCCGAGGGACTCGAGCGTTTTCTTTGTGTTGCTTCCCTCCGGGTCCGCAACGCCCTTTTTGAGATCTATTCTGATATCGATCACTGCCATTGAGTGACGTAACGTGCGCGCATAATTAAATTTTCCACCGCGGCCCAATAACTTCCCGATGGCTCTATCGGAGATAGGAGAGTCAATTGTCCGAAAAAAGCGAAAGCCGCCATATAAAAAGCTAGACGTCAGCATCCTCCCGTTTTATAGAGTTGAGGTTTTAATAAATGCTCGTGCATACAATCAGTATCCGCGAGGCAACTTCATGAATAATAACAAGCTTACTGAAAAACGCAAACTTACTTTCGAGTTGTATGAAATTAAGATCAAAAACGCTGATGACAGCGACCTAAAAAAGATCTCGAAGGACCTGAGCCTTGGCCTTTCGGTCGACGAGATGAAAACGATCAAAGATTACTTCAAGAAAGAAGGAAGGAACCCCACAGATATCGAGATGCAATCTTTGGGGCAGGCGTGGAGTGAGCACTGCTGTTACAAAAGCTCCAAATCGATATTGAAAGAGTTCGTATTTGGCATCGATCACCCGGATGTCATGTCGCGAGGCGATGCGGGGATAATGAGGTTCGACAAAAAGCATGGATATGCCCTTAGGATAGAAAGCCACAACCATCCCTCCGCCGTAGAGCCTTACGGAGGTGCCGCAACAGGTGTCGGAGGGATCCTGAGAGATGTTGTGTGCATGGGTGCGGAACCGGTCGCGATCGTAGATCCGTTCTGCATCGGTATGGTCGATACAGAAAAGAAATTGCCTGCGGGCACTATACACCCGCGGGACCTCCTTAAAAAAGCAGTGGACGGAGGAAGGGACTACTGCAATACCGTAAAAGTACCGGCGATCTCGGGAGCATTCTTCTTTGATGAGACATACACTGAAAACTGTCTGATCAACGTCGGTGCACTTGGCATAGTAAAGAACAAAGACCTCAGGAACAACTTCGTCAGCGGTCCGGGAGAGACATTCATACTGTGCGGCGAGCCCACGGGACGCGACGGCATACATGGGGTCAACTTCGCTTCGGCCGACCTCTCAACAGCAGTTGAGAACAAAGGTGCCAAACATGGTGTGAGTCCGATACCCAAACGCTTCGTTCTTGCCGCCTGTTTAGATGCGAACAAAGCCGGTCTTTTGACCGGGATGAAGGACCTCGGCGGGGGCGGATTGAGCTGCGTCGTAGGCGAAATGGCATTGGGCGGGGGTTGCGGCGCCGAAGTGTACCTCGACAAGGTCCCGCTCAGAGACAAGGACCTTGTTCCGTGGGAAGTATGGGTCTCGGAGACACAGGAAAGAATGATGCTCTCCGTAAAAGAGAAGAATGTCAAGAAGGTCCTGGAGATATTCAAGAAACACGGTGTCCCGGCCACGGTCGTCGGAAAGAGCACGGATACAAGGCGCACAAAGATATTCTGGGAAAACGAACAGATATTCGATATGGACCTGAAGTTCCTTACAGGCGGTCCGATGTACAAAAGACCTTTCACCGCCCCGAAAGTTTCCACGAAGGCAAAGGAAAAGATGCCGAAACTACCCTCTAATAACGAGATCATTATGGAAATGTTGTCCGACCTGAACATCTCATCCAGAGCATGGGCGATCGATCAATTCGAAAAGAAAGGCAGGAAGACTGTTTCCGGACCTATGGCAGGGAAGGGACCCGGAGATGCGAGCATAATGACTCCTGTAAAAGACTCTGTAAAAGGTCTTGCCGTGACGGTCGGATGCAACCCATGGTTGGTCGCCGCAGATCCTTACCGCGGCAGCATGGGATGCATGGACGAAGTATGCCGCAATCTGGTGGCGGTCGGAGCGAGACCTCATGCCTTCACCGACTGTCTAAACTTCGGCAACCCGGAAAAGCCGGATCGTATGGGGGAGTTAAGAGAGTCTGTCAGAGGACTCGGCGAGGTCGCACGCATAATTGGTGTCCCTATCCCTTCCGGAAATGTAAGTTTGTACAACGAATCATCCAACGGCGCCTGTATTTTGCCGACGCCGATGGTCATCGGTACGGGATTGATCAAAGATAGCGGTAAGGCCGTAACATCGGATCTGAAAGAAAAAGACAACTTGATATTCCTGATCGGTGAGACCAAGGACGAGATGGGCGGTTCGCTGTTATTCCGTAAGTTCGGAGGTGTCGGAGGCCGTGTGCCAGATGTCGAACCTGCCAACCTAAAGAGTCTCATCGACAGTATGTTAAAAGCCATCGGAAAGGGACTTGTCAAAAGCTGCCACGACTGTTCCGATGGGGGATTTGCCGTCGCTATGGCGGAAATGTGCATTGCGGGCGACATCGGCGCCGAAGTAGACCTCTCAGAGATCGCTGGCAAAGATGTTGTGAAGCTGTACTCCGAAAGCCACACAAGATGGATCGTCGAGGTCTCAAAGGATGATGAAGCTGCCTTTAAGAAAGCTCTGGGAGGAAAAGCCGCCTGCATAGGAAAGACCGGCGGAACAAAGCTGAAGATCGACAACACGGTAAACCTGTCAGTCAAGGACATGCTGAAAGCGTGGAAGGCTCCCCTCAGCAAAATAATGAAGGGCTGAACACAGCCCCGACCTTTCCAATCTCATAAAAACGGCGATCAGCTTTTTGGACCGGTCGCCGCCTTTCTTCCAAAAATTAAATATCCCGTATGGCCCAACGTGTCAAACGACGGCCTGACGCCGCCGGGATGTACCTCGAGCCCGCGCTGTATGTTCTCCAACGCATATACTTCAACGAACCCCTTTTCCCTCATGGCGTGAACAATGCTCTCCGCCTGGTTCATGTTAGGTACATATGAGCATAGGCGGCCGCCCATCCTCAGATTCCCATATAAATTGTCCAAAGCAAGCCACGGGTCCGGCATATCCATGATAAGAGCGTCCGCAACAATGTCTACCTTCGTGTTCCTGGCGTCGCCTATCGTATACTTCCAGCATTTATCCAATCCTGTGCGCTTTACGTTCTTGAGTGCGAGCTTGGCATTCTCTTCTTTGAACTCTAAAGTATGCACAATGCCGGAAGGCGCTACTGCACTCAAGAGAGCGGTCGTCAGACCTCCGGACCCTGCACCTACTTCGAGGACGGTCTTGCCGGAACTCACATCGCAATTCAACAGTATTGTTGCCGCATCTTTCGGACCTATTATCTGCGCACCTCTATCCAATGACTCCATCAATTCTACAGTGCCAGGTCTGAAAACATAATAGTCTTTTCCGACGATAGTAATAACAGAGCCGTCATTAAGTTCTTTGAATCTTGACCCATCTACAGTCCCTAACGAAGCGATCTTAAGCATCTCATAAGACACTCTCAGCCATGTTCTTTTTCCTGACCTGTCCGCAAGAAATACCGTTTCGCCTTCCAGGAATGGCATGTGATCACATTGTACGTGCGGCAAGTGTGTACTCATCTGTCTCTTTGCCACATATTATGCATTTGCCCTTGTATCCTTTCTCTTTCGGATACGGCTTCCCGAGTATCTTCATTTCAGTCTTATCTTCGAAAGCGTGGCCGCACTCTTCGCAACCGCACCACCCGAGTTTCAGGACCTTATCTTCGGGAATGTCATCGAGTGAGCTGATCTCACTCACTCTGGACATTTGTATCTTCTTTGCTCTTTCAAGGAGCGTTGAGCTGATCATTTTCAGGATCAGGTCCACGCCGCTCCCTACTGTGCTGATGTCGATCGTCCCCTTCTCTCCGGTGTCCCTTCTGGCAAATGTTACCACTTTGTTGTCGATGTCCCTTCCGCCCAACTCCAATCTGAGCGGTACGCCCTTGATCTCCCAATCGTAGTATTTGCTTCCCGGTCTGATGTCCCTGTCGTCTACTTTCACTCTTATTCCGTGCTCTGTGAGTTTAGAGGCGAGGCTGCGTGCCGCTTCTGCGACCATCGCACCGTTGTCCTTTGACTGTATCGGAATAATGACTGCTTGGAACGGTGCTATGTCAGGCGGCATTATCAATCCCTTATCGTCCGAATGCACACCTATTATTCCTCCGAGAAGCCTTTCGCTCATTCCATAGGTTGTCTGGTGAACATGCTTGTGCTCGCCTTTGTCATCCTCATAGGTGATCTCATACGGTATCGAGAAATTAGTGCGGTAGTGGTGAATGGACCCCATCTGCAGCGTTTTTCCGTTTGGCATGACGGTGTCGATACCGACCGTGTAATATGCGCCGGGGAACTTGTCCCACTCCGTCCTTACAGATAAGAAGTACGGCAGGCAGAGCCTTTTTGCAACCTTGGACAGTATTTCGGTGTCCTCTTCGATCTGCCTTTGTGCGTCCTCTTCGGATACATGACAGGTGTGTGATTCGAAGAAATGGATCTCCCTCACTCTCATGAACGCTCTTGTCTGCTTCGTCTCATAGCGGAACACATTCACGATCTGATATATCTTCAGCGGAAGATCTTGATGTGATCTTATCCAGAGAGCGAACATCGGATACATTGCCGTCTCGGATGTGGGGCGCAGAACGAGCCTTACGTCGAGTTCGTTAAGGCCGGCATGCGTGACCCAGTACACCTCCGAATCGAACCCTTTGATGTGGTCCTTCTCCTTTTTGAACTCGGTCTCCGGTATCATAAGAGGAAAACATACTTCGTCGTGACCGGTGGCATCCAGTTCTTTTCTAATGAACTCGTCAATATGCTTCATGGCTTTCCAGCCGTAGGGGGTCCAAACGTTCATTCCCTTTATCGGGTATCTTTTGTCGGACATACCGGCCTTCTCGACTATCTCCAAGTACCAGTCACTGAAGTTATCCTCCTTTTCCATAAGATCACTTTTCCTTTTTCAGTGCGCCGCGTATAGTTCCTTTTACAGAACCGCGGGGTTTTTTCTTGTTCCTCGCAACATCTTCTTTCAACGCATCGCAGATTATGTCGGCGACCGAGATGAGCGATACTTCGTTCTCAAGCGTGTTGCAGCAGAGAATGTTTGCGAATGCGTTCCCGGTAAGCCTCTCAAGAGCATTATTCACGAACACGCCGTGTGTGCAAGCGACCGATATGCTCCCCGCACCCGCTTCCTTGAGTGCTTGTTTTGCGGCGATTATCGTACCGCCTGTGGATATCATATCATCCACAATGAGGATGTTCTTTCCTTTGCAATCTATCGTCGGATCTGAGTCTATCTTCACTTCTGAACCGGAAAGACGGGTCTTGTCGAAATAATCATATTCCAGACCAAGTTTTTCACCGACAGCTTTTGCACGGTCCTTTGCACCTTTGTCGGGAGACATAACCATGTCTATTTTTTTATTTTTGAAGTGTTCTGCGATCGCGGGTGCCGCTTTGAGATCCTTATGCGGACAATCAAAGTAGTCGAGTATCGCTTCCTTGTGGATATCGATGGTGAATACACTGTCGCATACCAAGCCAAGATGTTTTGCCATTACTTTGGCGCTCTCAGGCTCTCCTGGTTTGAATATCCTGTCCTGTCTGGCATATCCGAAATACGGGATCACCAGGATCACCCTTTTCGCACCCATCTTCTTTACCGCATCTTGAAGAAGGAACATCTCGATCATATTAGAATCGGGATAGGTGTTCTGAACTATCACCACATCATCGATCAACTCATCCTTTCCTAGCGATTCGGTATCGATCCTTGTATAGCACTCGCCGTCCGGGAACTTTGTTGTAGCTGCTCGTATATATGCGCAACCGAGTTTGGTCGAGAGCTCCTTTGCAAGATCCTTGGAAGACGATCCCCCTACTATTATCATGTTTCCCGCATAAGCATAATATTATAATTAAATGTCCCCAGAGGGCTGCCGCGCAGTCAATCTTTTTATCATCGGGAGGCATAATCACTGCCGATGAACAACACCGTTTCCGAAGAAAAGATCGACAGATATCTTGAGATAACAAAGAAAGCGCTGGAAAAGCTCAAGATAGCGGCCCCTGACAGGTCCTTCGGGAAAAGACTTGCCGATGACTTCCTTGATATGGCAACATCATATTACAACGATGCGAAGCACTTCAGAGACGTGGGGGATCTTGTCACGGCATTCGCAGCCGTCAATTACGCACACGGGTGGTTGGACTGCGGTGCGAGGATAGGTCTGTTCGATGTCGGAGAGGACGACGTCCTCTTCACACTCTTTGAATGATGTGTGCTGGCTCATTGGTGGACGATGTCGAGAATATTTTTCCTTCGCCCAATACTTCCCTGACTTCTTTCTCCGGTGCATCAGTGAAAATGCTGTTTCCGAGCATGCACATCGCAGACCTTATTCCGTTCTTTTTGAGCAGCTCGATCGCTGCATCAACAGCCTGACCTCGGACATTGGCCTCGGCCGAAAATTTGTTTGATATCTCGAACAGCGACCTTTTTACCGCATCACTGTCATTTTTTGTCATATCGTTAGTCCTGAACTCCAACATGGCTGTGCCGCCCGCTTCGCTTATGGATCTGAGCTTGCCGGCATTCCCGAGAACTCCCGCCGTGCTGAGTTTATCGCCCAGCACAACAACGGTCATTGTTTCAAAGGAAAGTTTCATATCATATACTCTGCCGACCGGCGGGAGACCTGCCTTGATCCTTATCGGAACGTCGCCTTCATGCATAAGCCCCGAGACATCCCCGAGTCCGCCTCCGCATATGGCATCGGCGGCATGCGCCGCTTCGAATGCTTCCCTTCTGCTCTTCCCGGTCATCTCCGCTAAACACAAGGCCGCTGCGACCGCTCCGGATGCGCTCATTCCGAACCCTTGCCCCGGCGGGACCCTGCACTCGACATTTACCTCGAAAGTACGGCCCGATGCCATATGACCCAGGACATGTCTCGTTATCTTTGCTTCATCCTCTTTTCCGTCGATAATGACCTTTGTTCTTCCTTTGATCTCATCCACGTGAACGATGGAGCCGGCCCCTAGCCTGATGCCGACTCCTTCCGACCCCCTCTCCAATATATTGCGGAAGGATTCGGATGGTTTGAAGAAACAGGTTATGTGTGCCGGACAGTATGCTGATGTCATAGGATCTCGGCACAGTAATTCAGTATCCCATCGGACACCTCTATCTTAGTGCCGGTGATGTTCTTCGACCCGTCGCGGCAGACCAATATGGCGGATGACGTTGACCTGCCCGCCACGTCGATGTCGTTTGCGACCACCGCCTTGAGGTCATATTCTTCCAGCCTTTGCCTCGCCTTCTTTTCGAGTTCTTCTGCTGTGAGGCCGGACTCCGCCTTGAATCCTATTACGTTATCGCATCTCTTCCTTATCATCGGAAGCACCTTCGGGACCAGCTTTAATTTTATGTCGAAAGATGCCGTGCTGGGTATTTTCCCGTCTACCTTCTTTGCGGGTGTGAAATCGGCCAACGCGGCCGGCATTATCACAAGGTCGTGATCGATCATGTCCAACATTTCGACCAGATCGGACACTTCTGTGAACCTTTTTGTTTTTAAGAAATCGGGCAGCGTCGTACTGCACCCTCCCATCCAGAGTTCGACGTCCGCTCCCCTCTCGAATGCGCGTTTTGCGAGTGCCAGAGCCATCATTCCCGTGGATCTGTTCGTTATCATCCTCATGGAGTCGATCGGTTCTTCGCTCCGTCCTCCGATGATGAGTATCCTGCGTCCGGAAAGATCTGTTCTCGATAAAAGTCTGATCGCCCATGAAACGATCTCTTCCTTGGAGGCGACCTTTGCTCTTACACCGTCCCTGTGGGGTCCGATTATGTGCACGCCCCACTCCGCTAGGGTCCCGAGATTCTTCGAGACCGCGGGGTTGTTGATCATGTGCTCATGCATCGCTGGTGCCACCGCAACGGGTATCTTGCTTCCCAATGCTACGCTCGCCATAGACGTCACGGCTGTGTCGTCTATTCCATTGGCCATCTTGGAGATCGTGTTCGCCGTGGCGGGATATACAATGAAAAGGTCCGCCGCGGAGGGGTCGCCGATGTGCGTTATATGTTCTGTCTGCCCACTCAGCTCTGTTATCGGCTTCACTCCGCAAGCAAACTCTATTGCATCCGGCGCCACAATCTTAATGGCATTCTGGGTCATTACAGGGATCACCTTTGCCCCATTCCTTACAAGCTCCCTTATCACCGAAAAACACTCGACCGCAGCTATACTTCCGGTTATTCCGATCACTATTGTCTTTCCTCTCAGTCTGTTGCTTTTCTCACAATATATCTCTTCTGACGGATGCATCAAAACCTTCTCCTTGAAAATATCTCTTTTAATTCTGCGATTATCTTGCTCGCTATCTCTGCCTGGCTGCCTTCGGCGTCTATTACCATAAAATCGAACTCGTCGGCGAGCCTCAGATATTCCCTTCTTACATTATCCAGATACTCGAATTGCTCATACTTGCTGAGCTCGTCCCGATCTCCGATCCTGCTCAGGCTCTTTTTAGCATCTATGTCCAATAGCACAGTGAGGTCGGGTGTTGTCATTATCTGCTTGTTCAGGGATATCAGCCACTCTCTGTCCAGCGCCTCTCCGTTGAGGCCCGATGACTGATATGCGACCGTGGATGCGAAATACCTGTCGCAAATGACTATAAGTCCTTCGAACACCCACTCTATTATCTGCTGCGTGTGCACTGCGCGGTCGGCTGTGAAAAGGAGAGCTTCGGCTTTTTGGGATATGCCCTTTATCTTCCCTCCCCTTATGACGCTGCCTATCTCATCATGTGTGGGTTCCTGGGTGACCTTGACCGAATAACCTTCGGAAGTGAGCCTTTCTTCAAGAATACCGCAGAGTGTGGATTTGCCCGCACCGTCTATGCCTTCGATAACGAGGAACGCACCTGCTTTCAGAGACTCACCATCCGTAACCGTATCATATCCTGATTTAATACCGCTTGTGCCGAAAGACAGCCTTTCCACCAGCGTATCCAGCGATTCTACGTCCTTGATATATTTTTTACACAGATGCGACAGCTTCGCCCTTATTTCCGTGTTGTATGCGGAGTCCAAAGATGCCAGCTGACGTTCCGTCTCATGAGCTATGACCCCGCCTTTATGATCCCAATCCGTCAGAATGATCGCTTTTTTGCCATGAGCGGAGACATATTCGGCGGCTTTTATAGGCCCGGCCTCGGCCTGTATCATGAAGATGTGCCTGTTTATTCCCAAACGCCGCAAAGCTTTCTTATCTTTGATGCCTTCAACAAGAATAATGTGGTCCGCCGAGAGTTCCTTTAATTCTTCCAGGATCGCTTCGATCTCGGCCAGCCTCTCTTCGTCATTCAACTTGACCCCTCAGTTTTGAAACGATCATTACGGGGTCGCCCTTGATGAAAACGGTCTTCTGCCTGCTCGTGTGCCCCGATAATATTGAGGACGGCGCCCCTGTGACCTCGCTGAAGAGTTCTTCCACCTCTGCGTTTGCCTTCCCGTCAAGCGGCGGGGCCGTCACTTTCACTGTAAGCCTCTTGCGCCAGCCGTCTATGCCCTCGATACCGTGCCTGCTTGATCCCGGAGATACCAGCACGTCTGCTTCGACCCCCGACCCCTTTATTCTGATGACATCCTCGATCGGCATCCTGCGTAAGATGTCTCCGATGGTTATTATCTTTGTTTCTTCTGAGTTCCCGATATGTAAAAATATGTGTTTAATATGATAAGCCCATACCGTTACAACAGGATGGATGGTTTGTATTTCCCGAGAATTGGGAAAGAATAAATCATAATTAATTGCAGGGAAAATAGGGGTGCTGATGTTGAAGAATTCGGATTCCATGTCATTCGAGGACCTTGGCGCAATATACAGGGTGGAGAAGAAATCTCCCACATTATCTCCAATAAGGAAGGATCTGTATCCGGCGATGGCCGGCTTAATAATGACTTTGAAGTCCGAATATGAAGGATGTCTTTCCAAAGACCCCGACTCGATAATCTGCGAGGGGGCCAACCAACGACGCAAGAAAGCGGTTTCTATGTCCAAAGAGATCACAGAAATGAGGATGGGTAAGATCGCTTCGCTCGCTCTGATAGGCGCCAGAGGCGGGCAGAATCTCTTGGACCATCTCACTCCCGAAGAGCGCGAATACTATACCATGGTCCTTGACATCTCAAGGAAGCATGTCGAGATAGTTGACAAACTGAGCGGGAAGAAAAAATATGAGATACCCGAAATAGATGAGAGACCAAAAAAAGAAAGGAAAGCTGCCGAACCGATAAAGGAAAAACCTGTCGTTGCAGAGCCGGTGCCGCCTGCGAAACCTGTTTTCAAAGAACCCCTCCGCCCGGAGCCGGAAGCAGAGGTCATACCGGAAGACGAGGCCGAGGAACTGCCTCAGGAAGACTACGGTTATGCTCCTGCCGTTGTCAAGGAACATAAACCCGCTAAGAAAGAACAAAAAGAAGAACCGGCAAAGGAAGATGAGCTTGTCGTGATAAGGATATTGGAGGATCTTCCGCCTTTCTCTGGCCCGGACAGGAATTATGAGCTCACCAAGGAAGATGTGGTCAGGATGCCGAGGGCAATGGCCATGGCCCTTGTAAACAGAGAAAAGGCCGTGCTGATCAATCCCGGACCTTGATGGTCCTTGTGTCCCCGGGGAACTCAAGACAGTCGATATTCAATCTTTTTATCCCGGTCAGCTCCGCAACCGTCTCTCTCGCAATGTCCGGGGCATTGTTGGTCTTGCTCAGATGTGCCAGGAATATCTTTCTGCGTTCGTTCATTGTCCGTTTTATGGCTCCTGCACAATCGACATTCGCTAAATGCCCCATTTCGCTTGCTATGAGTTTTTTCAGATACGGCGGATAGGGGCCTTCCGCAAGCATCTTCTTGTCATAGTTGGATTCGATGACGGCCACATCCGCCTGTTTCAATGCATGTTCCACCTGGAACGTAATCTTTCCAGTGTCGGTCGCGACCAGGACCTTTTTCCCCTCTGCCTCGACAAAAAAGGCGTTCGGATCCACCGCGTTATGGGAGGTGGGAAGTGGGATTACGACCATATTCCCGATACAGAACGACCCCATCGTTTTTATCTCGGAATACTCGACATTGCTGAGACCGCTGCTGTCGTATGTGGCTTTGTTGCAGAAAACCGGGATGTTGAACTTCCTTGATACCGCACCGGCGCCTGCGATGTGATCGGAATGTTCGTGGGTGATAAGCAGCGCTTTCAACGCCCTTTGATCTATGCCTTCTTTCTCCATCAGCTCTCTGGTCCTCCTGCAGCTGATGCCGGCATCGATCATTATGGCTTCGTCCTCGAACTGTATAATGGTGCAGTTCCCATCGCTTCCGCTTGCGAGTACGTGTACCTCAAACATCGCTTTCAGATCTTTTTCTTGTAAATGTGGAATATGATGTCAGACCTGGACAGGATACCCACCAGAATACCTTGTTCCAGTACCGGCAGGCGATTGACGTTGAGCTTCATCATCTTTTGAAGGGCACGGGAGATCACCTCATCCGGTGCTGTGCAGAGGACCGTTCTTATCATTATGTCCTCGACCTTCATCTCGGAGATCTCTTTATTCGCTTCCACCAAGGCCGGATCGGCAACGTCACCGTCCATGGGAACGCTCAGAAGGGACTGAGTGGTGCTCGGGTCTTTGTCCAACTTGTCCTGATACCTTATTATGAGGCTGAGAACATCGAACTCGGTTATCATTCCAATGACATGGTTCCTGTTGTCCACTACCGCTGCGCCGGTCACATTATCGACTGCAAGCTTGATTATGGCACGTTTAACTGTATCCGTCGGTTTGACGGTCAGCACCTGTGTGGTCATTAGATCCCTAACCCTTAATTCCTTCATTGATTCGTAATATAACCTCGACAATATATGAGTTTGTATACGCTGATTGCCGTACCCCCTGAATAAATAAAAACAGACAGTTTTATCTACAATAATGTAATCAAGAGGCTCACGGGGCCTGTAGCTCAGCTAGGTAGAGCGATCGACTCTTAATCGATCGGCCAAGGGTTCGAATCCCTTCAGGCCCGCTTTTACAAAATCTTGTTTTTTCTGCATTAGTCTTTTAAGCACCCTATCGGCACGACGTGTATCCCGTCCTTGCGTGTGTATGCATATTCTGTGGCTGTTACAACGGCCAGAAATGATGGTGAACCCATCGTCTCGCTCTCGACCTTTTCTTTTATTTTCAGAAGGTTGTTCGCCGCGTCTTCGATCATTCCGGCTCCGAGCTTGACTTCAACCGCCCCCCACTTTCCGTTATGAAGATGAATTATTGCATCCGCTTCCAGCCCGTTGCGGTCGTGATAATGTAACACTTCGCCTCCCAGCGAACTTGCGTAGACCCTCAGATCCCTAATGACAAGTGATTCGAAAAGAAGTCCGAATGTTCTCGGATCGTTCATCAGGTCTCTCGCCGATGCGCCTAAAAAATATGCTGCAATGGCCGGATCCGTGAGATGTCTGGTGTCTGTCACTCTGATTGTTGTTCTGGAACGCAGATTCGGCGTCCATGCTGGCAGGTCATCTATGACGTGTATCTTTCTCAGAGCCTTTTCGTATGACCTCAGAGTATTGATGTGAACCGCCCCTTTATCCTTTTTTTGTAGGTCTGCCACAATAGTCGTATCCGTTGCCGATGTGGATATGTTCCTTGAAATCGACCTCAGCACCAGACGCATCTTGTCCCGGTCACGTTCCACTCCGTCTGCTGTCTTGACTTCCGATCCGAGTATGGTCTCGCAGTAACCTTTTATCTGATTATGTGCAACGGATGGGCTTTTTCCGACCGAATTCGGCCATCCTCCCCTTGTGATCCGTTCAGCAATATCCTCTAAGGAAAGACGAGAGATACCGGACACTTCTTTCCCCAAGAACATTTCCGATAGGGAAACTTCTCCTGTGGAATCACCCGATTCAAAAAGACTCATCGTATACATACGCATCCTGCTGATCCTTCCAGCGCCGGAGTGCATTATCTTCGACTCGTCGATAGTGACGGACCCTGTCAATATATACAGGCCCTCCTCAGACAGCTTATCCACACTGAACCTCACCGCATCCCAGATGTTAGTTTCATCCTGCCACTCATCGATCAGTCTCGGTTTTTCCCCGTCCAAAAGCTGAGAAGGTTTGACGGCGGCCATCAGTTTGTATGTTTCTTTTTTATCAGGATCTTGCATATAGACGGCACTCTTTGCGACCTGCTCGGCGGTCGTGGTCTTGCCACAATATTTCGGCCCAACAATAGATACGGCACCGAATGCTTCCAACATATCTCTCAGCTGCCGATCCGCTATTCTAGGCCTGTAGTCTTTCATATATCTGTCATTAATATCCAGACATATATAATTATTGTAATTGACAATGTTTTGTTGTTGTAATTGACAATGTTTTGTTGTTGTAATTGACAATGTTTTGTTGTTGTAATTGACAATGTTTTGTTGTTGTAATTGACAATGTTTTGTTGTTGTAATTGACAATAAAATATTATGCATTTTGAAAATATTTTCTGACTGCGGAATGTGTATCCAATTAATGTTTAGTTGACTCCAAAATGGAGTCGAAGGTCAAATCCCTTCAGGCTCGCTTGTCGACCACCAAAGATCATTTCATTTCGATTTCAAAAAGAAGCACCGCAGCAGACAAAGGATAATGCTCTACTCCCCTCCACTCAACAAATATTTTGCCAATAGTAATTATTACTATTTTTTCCCACGAATAATGTGTCAAACTCACCAATAAAAGCGCAGCCTCAACTCCACCAGATTCTATACTGTACTAAATCCCTTCTGGCGAATTAACACAAAACGTTCCGCCTATATTTTGACATATTTCGTCACTCAAGACGGCTTAACAGCCTGATACATAGGAATGAAAGATACGGCGACACAGTTTTCTTTTGCCCAAAGTCCCAATCCTTACATTTCTGATATACGGATTCCGGAATGAACAATCCGTCCGGATCTTGTTTGCTTTTTATGATCTCGATCATTTCACAGAACCTTGTATCCTTCCTCGCACACTCGAACTTACTGAGACAGTCTGTGACGCTCACGATGTCATACCACATGGCGGGAGCTTTCAGTTTTCTGAAATCCGTGCCTGTGTAGAACATGTACGGATGTCTTTCGAGACTGTTCTCCCAAAGGGACAGAATAGCATCTATCCCTCTTTTTGCGACATCGCTTTTTCTGTATTCATCGATCTCTGCGTAAAGATTCAGCATCGAAAGCGTTGCAAAGGGGCAGCAGTCTCCTTTCCGTCCGGGTCCTCTGAATGAGCCGTGCTCTTCGGAGACCGAACAGGGGAACCCTTGTTCGTTGATCAGTGTCGTTAAATGATCGACCCCCTGTTTTACATGCTCTCTGTAGTCGATTTTGGCGAGGAGAAGCGCACGGAGCAGCAAAGGTGCGTCGCACAAGCACCATCCGAACACATCCTCGCCCTTTCCGCCGTAATGTTTAGGGATGTTGGTCTTGGACTTATAAACTCCAAATTTATCCTTGTGGCTCATTATCTGTTTCACTGCGTTCTCTATTTCCGTGATCTCTGTGTTGAAGCCATTGTCGAGTAGGAACAGAAGCTGATTTATCGGGAGATCGGGCGCTTTGTGATTGCTTACCAGTATACCATGAAAGTCTGAAACGCCTTTGAGGTACGCTCGGATCCTCTTGTCTCTCAGTGCTTCACTTTTCAGTTCTGATAACATCTTTTTATCTTCATTCAGAAGATTATGTCTTATTGAGAATTGAAGCCACGGCTCACTTACAGATAGAAGCTTTTCCGTCCTGAGATCGCCCATGTGATTATGTACCGTTTGTAACTATAAAAATATGGTAAGTCCCTTCGATCCCGCTTGTTATCCGTTTTCCGGACGACTTGGATTCATTTTGCAGAACTGTTGTTATTTGCTAAGCAGCCAATCTATGATGTTCACACGCTGTATCCCATTATAAGTTCCGAGACCTACCCGGTCCATTGTCAGGATCACTCTTGCGTTCCCGTCATTCATTCCTGCCAGCGGCCTGGTCTCCCTTTTTTCTATGTTCTCATCCAGAACAGTCATGGATACCTGGTAATACTCCCTTTGTCCGCCTTTGTCCGCAACAAAATCGATCTCTGCATCGCCAAGCTTTCCGACCTGTACGTTATATCCCCTTCTGAGAAGTTCCAGGAAGACCAGATTCTCTATGGATCGACCAATGTCCCGGGAATATTCACCTATTGAAGCGTTCCTCATTCCCATATCCGTGCAGTAATATTTTGACGGTGTCGTCAGAATCATCTTTCCGCGCATATCATATCGTTTCGCCTGATAGAACATCAGAGCCTCGCATATCGCCTCCAGATAACTCTCAGCGGTTTTGTTGTCTATTCTCAGCTGCTTTGAAATGGAGTTCCCTGATATCGGGTTGCCTATCTCAGAAAAAAGATAATCAATGACCCTCCGAAGCGTTGACACGTCGGTCATTTTCTTTCTAACAGAGATATCGTTGACCATTATGTCCGAACGTATTGCGCCGAGGATGTCGAATGCGTCTTCTCCGGACATACTTTTCCTTATGATCGGCATAGAACCTATCGAAAGGTAGTCATTGAATGCACTCTCGTCATCTTTGAGAGCATTCAGTTCTTTGAACTCTTTAAATGAAAGAGGAAGCATATTGATCGAGACCGACCTTCCTGTCAAATGTGTAGCCAGCTCAACCGACAGCAGACGTGCGTTCGATCCGGTGAGATAGATGTCCGCGTCTGTATCGACCAGCAGAGAGTCGATCACTCTCTCCCATCCGGTCACGTTCTGTATCTCATCCAAAAGGAAATAGCTTCTTTCAACAGACACCTTTGACATCAGATGTTCATACAGCGTGTCCGCATCGAGAAGATGTTCGTTGGTCTTCGAGTTGAGATCTATGTTGTGTATGCTCTCTTTACTGACACCATTCTTGACAAGAAGATCTCTGTATTGGCGCATAAGCGTCGATTTTCCGCACCTTCTCATCCCCGTGATTATTTTTACAAGGTCGACCTGATCCTTATACCTTGATAATTTTTCCAGATAGTCGCTGCGGATGACGATATCTTTTGCCATAGTTGGAGACATGCTTTCAATGATATAAATATTAGGATATCTTTCCTAAAAGTTTTAAAAAATGAAAAAGATAGGAAATGTTTCCTAAAAATTTCATTTTTATCAGAATAGGGCCCCGCTTTCTAAAAAATATTATAGATAAGAGCGGATGACAACCTGTGGATAATCACCCGGACCTTGAGACCGATGAGGGACGGCGAGCCCGAATCTATCCTATCATATTGAGTGAGTACGATCCTAAATGGTCGCAATGGTACGCCGAAGAAAGGACGCGGCTGATCAGCTTGATCGGTGGCGAAAATATCATCCGAATTACACATATCGGAAGCACATCCGTCCCGGGAATGACGGCAAAGCCAACGGTGGATATTTTGTTGGAGGTCGCCGAAAGTGTTGATATTGAAGATCTGATCGCCGCTTTGCCGGTGCATGAGTATATCTGCCTTCGGCAACAGACGATCCCAACTGTTGACCGCGTTATTTTCCTGAAAGGATATGCCAATACTGGCTTCTCTGAAAGAGTGTTCCACATCCATGTGAGAAACCCCGGCGATTGGGATGAGTTGTATTTCCGTGATTATTTGGCAGCCCGCCCCGACATCGCCTCCGAATACGCTGCTTTGAAGCGAAGATTACTCAATGCTTATGAACATGACCGCGACGGATATACGACAGCAAAGGGGGAGTTTGTAAAAGAACATACAAACAGAGCCAGAGAGGAAGCGAAAAGCATCATTAAAGAAGAAAGTAGACCGCCTTAAGCTAACTTACTCTCAACTCCTCACTTTTATCTCAAATGATGCCTTTATTCCTGTATTCACATACGACCGGAGTGTGCATGTCTGGGTCAACAATTTTCCCTGATCGTCAACGGTCTGATCTCTTATATCTGCTTTTCATTGGGGTTACTGCCGCGATGATGATCAAGGTGACCGCCACAATGATAACAACCCTTACTGCCAGTGTCATAATGTGCACTTCAACATAATGAGTGTTTTATCTTAACATATATTTTTCGACCTATCTATCGCGATCGTATCACTAAAATCTCCGGCCAGACATACGATCCTTAACATATCTGGCACTCCGTCGGATGCTGTTAATATAGGTCAACAAACCTTAAATATCCACTCTCTGATGAGATTGCGTTAATACGAGCTATACAAATTATTTTGACAGTGACGTAATGCTTCAGGAGGAACAGACCATGCAGTTCAAAGGAGAGGGAGACAAGATGCTTGAGATCCTCTCCAAATACATTGAGGAAAGTGTGGTCGATGAAGCTGACGAAGAAATATTGGACCTGCTGGTCCAGGCAAAATGCATTGAATATTCGCTCAAAGAGGGCGGCATCGTCTATGCCAAAACGAACCAATTGGGAAAAGAGCTGTTGTCCGGTTCGCAAAAAACTACTTCCTGAGATTTTGATGTGGTGGATTTACAATGTCGGTGGAAAACATATACGGTTGGGTTCCCAACATAAGAGGCAATGTCTGTAACCCGGCAAATATTAAATCAAAGATTGACGAAGCCTCTTTGAGTTATCCCAAAAGAGAGAATACGTCGGTCCTGAATATTTTTTGTGAATATGAATACGACATTTCCGGAAATAAGATAGTGGTCTCGAATGACCTATGCGGAACTGTCGAGATCAATATCCTCCATGAAGGCGGCCTCTGTTCCCTTAACATAACAAAGAATAAAATAAAAAACGATAAGGGAACAAAAGTCTGGATCGCAGAGGTCTGGAGGGGATTCAGAGAGATGATAGATGGGTGCTCAGACACCGTTTGTGACTGTACCGCCATGGTACCGATCTATCTGAATCCTGGCGAATCGCTCTACGAAAAGATCGCTGAGGTGTTCATTGAGACAATAGAGCACGAAACTGACTTTGCAAACCGCATAGTCGGGCGCATAATAAGAGAAAAGAATACAAAAACCACCAGCGGGTGGGAGACCTTGTGGAACAAATCAAGGAATCTGCAAAATGTCTCAAATGCGAACCAACTTTACTTTAGAAGATTTTTGGACATATACCGCAATGAATTCACGCCCCAAAGAGTGGACGAACTGAATAGAATGATGAACGCTTGGTGCGACAAAGCAAAAATAGCGTACGACGACAATATGCGCGAGTCCGAGTTCGGATTCAAGAAAGCGTCTGACAGACTCAACCGCCGCCGTTTCTATATCGCCGCAGCTTCGTTGATCATTGCTGTCTTAGCGATCGTTCTGTTCTAAAGATTCGGACCGTGCATAATCAGTGTCCGAACCGGTTCGGGCCGAGTTTGCGTCCGCAAAATGATGCGAATGTTCATCCCGCGGCAGAGTTGACAATATATATCAAAAACACATACGCAACTGGCTAATACGCTTTGGTAAGTGGAAAAATTGAAGTGGGCATCATGATAAACATTGCGATAATCGGGTTTGGTATAGTCGGTTCCGCCTCATATGAACTTGCGGTTAAGAACGCTAAGTTGATCAGGGAACGTGTAGGCGATTCGGTCAAAGTTAAAAAAATAGTAGATATACTCGACTTTCCTAATCACCCTGCACCGGAACTTTTGAGTAAGAACTTTGACGATGTTATGAATGACCCCACGATATCGATCGTTATCGAAACGATCGGCGGAGTGCGGGCCGCCTACGAGTTTACAAAACGTGCGCTGGCAGGCGGCAAAAGCGTTGTAACAAGCAACAAAGAGCTTGTTGCGACGCACGGCGTGGAACTTACGGACCTCGCGAAGAAGAACAACGTCCACTACCTTTTCGAGGCCAGCGTCGGCGGCGGTGTCCCCATAATCCGCCCGCTCAAACAATGCTTGGCCGCTAACGAATTTGAAGAGATATACGGCATACTTAACGGAACCACCAACTATATCCTCACAATGATGCGTGAGGAAGGGAAATCCTTTGAAGAAGCTCTTAAGGAAGCACAAGCCAAAGGCTACGCCGAGAACGACCCCACCGCTGATATCGAAGGTTATGATACAGGCAGAAAAATAGCCATTTTGGCCTGGACCGTTTCCGGACAGCTTGTCCCTATTGAAAAGATCGACAGGAAAGGGATCTCGAATATCACCGTTGAGGACATTAAAAAAGCAAAAGCCGCCGGTAAAGTGATCAAATTGATCGGCAGGGCCAAGTTCACTGGCGGAAAGGTCCGCTGCACGGTCGCACCCGAAGTCATACCTCTGAACGATCCGATGGCCATTGCCGACGATGTTTACAACGCCATTGCCGTCAGAGGCAACTTTATCGGCGACGTGATGTTCTACGGGCCGGGTGCCGGCGGGGCAGCGACCGCCAGCGCGGTCATGGGCGATGTCATCGAGATCGCCAGGATCACAGCCGCACACAGCAAGAACAAGTGAATATTACACTCATGCCCGACCCGAATGCAAAAAGGAAATATCAGACACCGTAAAACAGTGCATACACTGTGGTTTCGTCATTAATGATTCACCCGAAAAAGAAAAGCTGCATATTTATGGCTACAGAGATGATTTCCTTTCAACCCCAAATGTACAGACATACAAAGACAATACATACCCCGTGAATTTAGAAAAAGGGGGCACATGGAACTTGAGATCAAGGAAGATTGCATCATCACCGCAAAATGCAGCTTCAGAAAATGCACTTACTCGGCAAAAAAAGACAAAGAAAAAAATTCAGCTAACGATGAATCCGTTCACCGGCAAAATGAAATTTTTCGTTGTAAATTATCAGCGCCAGTGACCTGCACCTATAAATGATTTAAAGGAGAGCCGCATACCCGACCCAGGTGTTACGTTTGGAGATAGTGAGGGCTTGCGAAGACGATCTTCCAGAGATACTCGCATTGCAGAGGCTGGCATTCTACGATAACAGCATACGTTACGGTGACCCGAACATGCCTCCGATGCCGCAGACCCTTGACGAATTGCGTGCGGAATCCAAGGGTAAAGTGTTTCTCAAAGCCATTGAGAACGGTAAGATAGTAGGCACCATCAGAGGCCATATGGATGGAGAGATATGCAGAGTAAGTAAGGTTATGGTCCTTCCTGACCACCAGAACCGAGGCATAGCGCATAAACTCCTGGATGCGATCGAGGATGAATTCAGAGTGCGGGTGTTTGAGCTCAAGACCGGATATCTGGACGATAAGAACATCCATCTTTACAAGAAAGTGGGTTACGTTCTCACCGGCGAGAAGTTCTGGGAGACCGAAACGCTTTGCTTCGTCCGTATGAGAAAAGAAAAGAACAGTCCCCCGTGATCTTTTCAAAAAGATTATTTTACCGTCGTTACATTGGGTTCGGGGAATGATACCGTTAACATCATTTTGAATCTCTCTTCCGCAAAGACAGCATGCGGGATCCCGGCAGGCATAATGATCGCTTCGCCTTTTTTGAGGATGTATTCTTTTTTGTCTATCGTGATCTTCCCGACGCCGTCAAGCGCGAACACCATGGCGTCGCCGCCCGATTTGTGGGCGCTGATCTCTTCGCCCTTATCAAAAGCGAACAATGTCAAACTGTGGCGGCTGTTCTGCGCCAGCGTTTTGCTTACGACCTGACCCGTTTGGTACCCGACCTGGTCTGCCAAGGGCAGTACCGTGCGGTGATCGATATTTTTGATTAGTTTTTCCATCGGTATCGTTTTCTGATATTTTTTGGGAGTTATAATCATTGTGAAACTACAGGTTTTTGTGATGGTTACATATTTTCAACCCCAACTTCCCAAAATAGAAAATATGTTGTTGAAGTTAAATAACCAAAACAACAATGCCATCAGGAATCTAACGGTGTTCGTCTATGAAATTCATACAAGAAAGCATGGAGATAAAAGATTACCTTAAGGCAGACGAACACATCGATTTCACAAATAAGTCGATACGGCAAAAGGCAGATGAACTGTTCGTTTCACCTTCGGATATGGAGAACATCAAAACAGCGTACGAGTTCGTGCGCGATGAGATACGACACTCAAGAGACATAAACAGCGACAGGGTAACGAGGTGCGCCTCCGAGGTGCTGGCTCATAAAGAAGGGCTATGTCTTTCAAAATCAATGCTTCTGGCCGCTTTGTTAAGGTGTAGCGGTATACCTGCCGGCCTTTGCTACCAAAGATTGGTCGCAGGCAGCAGCCCCAGAGCAGGATACTTCGTTCACGGATTGAATGCGGTATTTCTCTCAGATGAGGAGAGATGGATACGTTTGGATGCCAGAGGGAATAAGCAAAATGTAAATGCCCAATTCTCCACAGAGAATGAAATGATCGCCTATACCGTTCGGATCGGATACGGAGAGATGGATTTCCCGATGATATATGCAAAGCCGCCTTTGTCTGTGATCGAAGCGCTGGATAAATGCAAGAACCCGATGGAATACAGCTTTGACAGCATCGATCTGTGACCCACTTTATTGCTGGCACTGTGGCAACGGTGAAAATACGATCGCCATAACAACTGTTCATTCATATCTGTCGAATGCCGCTTAAATATGTATTGAATGATATTGATATATTGCATATGCCTGCTGAATATCGAGGTGGGATTTTCATGGGCGGTAAGAGGCAAACATGAAGAAGAAATCTGCGTCTGTCGCTGTTGTTCTGGTGCTCGCTCTGGTAGGGGGCGGTGCCGTATTGGCCACAGATGTTTTGCCTAACGAAACAGATAGCCCCGAGTCGGCAGATAACACTGACCCGGGACACTTGGATCCCGGCGACACGGATCCGGGTACAACAGTGATCGATGGCAACGGCATGAGCATCCATTTCTTAGAGTTGGGCACCAAATATACGGGAGATTGCGTCTTTATTGATTATGGGGACATCGATATCCTGATCGACGCAGGTTCGAAGACCGCTTCATCACCCACGATCATCAATTACATTAGACCTTATATACAAGACAACAAAATAGAATACGTTATCGCGACCCATGCACATGAAGACCATATTTCTGGATTCTACAGCACAAAAACCACAACAGGGGTCCTCGACGCTTTTGAAATAGGGACAATAATCGATTATCCCCGTTCGGATAACAGTACTCTCACCTCTGCCGGCAATCTTACCGTCCGCGGCAACTATGAGACTACAAGAGATAAACTGGTCGCAGAGGATGGCACCGCTCACTATACTGCACTGCAATGTTACAACAACGAGGACGGTGCACAGCGTGTATACGAGTTGGGTCCCGGTGTGACAATGGAGGTCTTATACCAACCATTCTATGAGAAAAAAGCAACCACCGAAAATAATTATTCTGTTTGCATAATGATCACAGAAAACGGTAAACAATACCTATTCACGGGCGATCTTGAAAAGGCGGGCGAAGATGCGATGGTGGACTTCTATAAAAACGACCGCGGCGGCCTGGGTCATTGCGTACTTTACAAAGGGGGACATCACGGCTCGTCGACATCTTCCAACATAAAGTTGTTGGATGCTATCACTCCCGATTATGTCATAATCTGTACTTGTGCCGGCTCACCTGAATATTCCTCTACCAAGTCAAATCAGTTCCCAACACAGGAATTCATCAATAGGATCGCATCGTATACGGATAAAGTCTACATCACAACGCTTATGGTGGATTTCAGCAAAGGCGTCTATGAGTCGTTCAACGGCAATGTCATCTTTTCGGTCAAGGACGGGGAGCCGACAGTTACGTGCAGCGGCAGCGACAAAGTGCTGAAAGATACGGATTGGTTCAAAGAGAACAGGGCGGCCCCTGCGGCCTGGACCTGACGGTAGCTTGTTTTGAGTGCACAACCCGCAGTAACGTCACTTTCCGCTCCAAAGTTCTTTCAAATTGTTTTTCCATGCTTCGGCGCCCAAGTGGATCACTCTTCCGACAAAGCTGGAACGCACGTATCTCAGAGCAGCTGTACGCTTAGCCGCCATGAAATAGTCCACATTCTCCGGTTTCCTAAGATCCGCATCAGACATCCAGATCACCTCGCGCTTGAAGTCGATGGCCTCCAGCGCCCTGTTCAGCTGTCTTGCGAATCTGTTAAAGTCGCCGCCGGTGCGGTAGACGAATGTTGCCGCATCTGTTACGGCAAACTCAACGGCGACAAATCTTCCGTCCTGGGACGGTGCGATGAGCCAGAGCAAGAAATCGTTGGGTTTCTGCGCTTCGGTTTCTTCCCCCTCGCTTGCTTCCGTTGTATTCTCCGCCGAACCTTCTTTCTTCTTGAACCCTACGTAAATCTGGGATGGATTACACATTTCTTTGAACGCTTTGTATGTTTCCGCGGCCCTTGTCTTTGAGATTCTTTCTTCCATCGCGGCCGCAAAGGGCGGCGCTATTGCGGTTATTTGGCCAAAGGATGCAGCGGCACCTTTCGGCATGATCTTTGCGATCTGCGACGCCTGCATTGACGTCAGAGATGGACATATCTCCTTGACATCAGCCAGAGACCTATCGCGTATCTCACGCAGATCCTTCTCCACTGCGTCCGCCACGGGCTCAAAGTCATATCCCATCTTACTGTAGGTGTATGTTTCATCCGCGTCCACTTTCAGTGTAAGCTCGTAGCTTCCTTTTTCCATTCCGGTGAGAAAACACAAAGGTACGCGCCTGGCCTCAAGGTTCGGCGGGAGCGAGACCACGCTGTTCCCATATACATGCACAGGAGCTGCATTGCTGCTCTTTGCTCCCGATTCGGTGAATCTTACCTCGCCGTTCGTTCTTACGATCGGGCTGCCTTTTACAAAAAGAGAGCGTAGAACGGCTTTGTTGTACGCCTCGTACAATTTATCATAGAATGGCTGGCACCAGCTCCCCATCTTTGAGAAGGCATAGTCCCCGCTGTCCGCTTTGACAGTGATCACATAGTTCGCAAGCAAAAGCGCATTCAGCTCTGCATAAGGTATCTCGAACACATCGAACAATGCCGTTACGATCAGCGCATTCTCCCCGACCTCCATCTTGACCTCGCCTTTTACGAGTGATGATTCTAGCTGTGCTGTATATTTGAATCCAGGTTTTTGTTCGTCCTTTGGTGCTGATGCCATGTGTTCAACCTCTTTGTCCGATGCTTCGCCGACAGTGTATCTGGCTCATCAGCTCAGTTTATTCCCGCATCCGCCGCAGAACTTTGTTCCGGGAGGATTCGCTTGTCCGCAGGCCGAGCATTTTCCCGCTGGGGCTGACGTCTGCTGAAGGTTCTCGCCGCAGTTGTTGCAGAAACGGACGGACTGTGCATTCTTGGCACCGCATTTCGGACATGTTTTCAGTTCCAAATTTGCTCCGCAGTTGTTGCAGAACTTGCCGGATCCCGCAGGTTTGCCACATGTTGGGCACATGGTGGTCTTGCTCTCGATCTTCCCTTCCCAGACCTTTGCATCCTTGCCCGCTTCGTCGATGTTGCGCCTTGTGGCGTCGGCGTGCACCTTAGCTACATATACTTCAGTCCTTGGGGCGCATTTCGTACAAAGCGTTGCGTCCTCATTCCAGCATTGGTCGCATGAATATTGATTGCAGCTGGGGCAGCGGTGGAAGTGTTCTTTTGCCTCGTTCTGCGCCTTTACGAACGCATTCTCATGCTCTTTGTGCCATTCTGGGGTTTTATTCTCGAAGCGTTCGGACAAAACATTTGAACTCTGACTGGCGGTGTTGCCGGCCCTGCCCACTGCACCGCCAATGGCGCTCCCTATAACGCTGGCACTCTGCCCAAATAGGCGGCTTGCCTTCTTTTTCTTATATGTCTCTGACTCAATGAAACTGGATTTATAGCCGTCATTGCATACGTCGCAATAGAACGTGAACTGGAATCCCGCATCCGTACTGTTGTCTTGATAATTTCTTGTGAATGCTTGAAGCATGTTTTGGTCCCCTTTTCTTATTTCTTAAACGAATTCCTTCTTTTTGATCTTCTTTCCGCATACAGTGCATTTTGTGTTCTCGAAGAACTGCAACTCCCCGCAGCGTTTGTTCTCGCACTTTATCAAAATCGATTTGCCGCAACTGCCGCATTTCTCATCGCCTGCGAACAGGCTTCCGCTGCAGAACGGACATTTTACTGTCAGTGCCCTGCCGCATCCCGAACATATCGCATCGCCTCTTACAATCGGTTTCAGACATGTCGGGCAGTGATATCCGAACGGACTCCTGCTGCCGCATTTGGGGCAGTAGTGGCCGTCTCTCTCTATCATCTCGCCGCAGCGGATACATGGTTGTTTATATGTTGCCATTTTCCTTTGAGACCTCCCTGTGAATTTTTTACGTTTGTTGAAACTCTCGGTCTCCCCCTATATCGTTGATAAGAACTCCCAAAAAGGCGTTCGGCTTCATCAAAAGACCCCGTACTTTGCTCCATATTTGGCCGGAAAACTTGGAACATTGGTTATCTCAATATGTAATCTTCATAGCAGATATAATACCATTCTCTCCGCCTTCGGTTCTGACATTGCCCTGATGTCTCAGACATCTATCGTAAAGGTGAAGGCGCGCTTGTGGAAGCCATAGTGCTCATAGAACTCGTGCGCCGCGAGTCTGTGGAAGTTCGAGTCGAGCTCGACCGAATTACAGCCGTTCTTCTTTGCATATTCAATGACCTCATCTAAAAGACGAGTGCCGACGTGCGTACCTCTTTTTGTCCCGTCCACAATGAGGACGTGTAAGTGAATGTATTTCCCCACGTGGTAGAAATTCTCGTTCGTGTTTCCCGCCAGATATCCGACGATGTCCGAGCCTGACCATGCACAAAGCATGATCGCTTTATCGTTGGCGAGTTCGTTTTTGTATATCTGCCCAAGCGCATCGTAGTTTAATTTCCTATCCGGCCAAAGCTGTTCCAGAAGCGGGAAGATCTTCTCAAAATCCGCTTTCTCGGCTTCCTTCACCTTTATCGCATCGGTGCTCCCTGCGGGCATGAAGGTTCATTCTTATGCCTGTTTATAAAGACTTACCGGATACGACGCACCCTTTCAGCTTATTCAACGAAACTCAAAAATATTGACACCATATCATGTGTACATGGAAAGCACTAAGGCCTGGGCCATATTCAGCATATTTGCCGCTATCATAGCCCTTGCGTTTGGAATATGGGGGCGGGACGGTGCGATGATCGCCCTGTCATGCTTTGCCGTGGTCTTTTCGATCGTGTCTTTGATGCGCTGTTCCGAGACCGTTTACAAATATTCCGTGATAATGTCCGTGTCCGTGCTCATCTGCACTATCCTGATGATCACTGTCGCCTCATACGATACGCTTGTGAACGGGAAGGCGATGTCTGACTATTGGTGGATATACCTGTCTGGCGCCATCCACGGAGCGGCGATGATCCCGCTCACCGTCATGTTCTTTTTCGTGACCGCGGCTCTCTTCGACGCATCATACAACTGGGTGTTGATGCCCGGACTGAGTTGGTTAGTGGGAACGGGTTTCCAGGTCCCTAAGTATCTTATGGTCTACGTTGTGCAATATTCGGATTTTGAAAGCGGGGTCATCTCGAACACCACCCTCACATTAACTATGTTAGTGAACATGGTCATGTTCATTGTATTCTCTCTATACCTCCGCCGGGTTTTCAAGAAGAACTTATACCTCATAACAAAGAACGGGTTGGTGAGAAGACAATGAACGCCTTTGATAAAAAAGAAAGGCGCGTCGCTTGGGCGATGCTCATCCTTTGTCCGCTGACCATGGCCCTGATGTTCATATATGTGACACTGGGATATGCCCGCGGTCTCGCCGCCGGACATCCCGAAGAGTATCTGCAAATGACCTGCTTCCTATGGGGAGTGATCATGACGATCCTGCCGATTATGCGCCTCATCCGATTGGTCGCGCTTCCGTACTGGTTCCTGGCGTTGTTGTATGCGAATATGTATCTGTATGTTATCAGTCTCTGCGAGGGTTTCTACTTTAATCTTGAATGGTGGGCAAACTTCACGCATGTGATCTCCACAATGGTCGTTGCATCGATAATCTTCATCGCATTGTGTGCCGTGCAGGCCCGCTCGCCTTCGCATGTTACTCAGGGAACAAGGGGCGGCACCATACTGATGATGCTCATGCTGGCACTTAGCTTCGGAGCCGTTTGGGAAGTAATGGAAGGTATGACGGATATCCTCACTGGCATCGACTACATGTCGTACGGCGCACAGCATACGATGGGCAACCTTGCCGCGGATGCTTTGGGCGCGGTGTTTATGACGGGCATTGCGTGGCTGATGCTTGGCATCAGAACCCCAAAAGAGATCGCGATTATGGTGCGCCTTGGCAGAAAGCACATCGAACATTGATCGATCCGACTGCGCTGATCACAACAATTCCGAATATCTTCTTACGAACTGCCTCTTCACGATCGTTACAAGTATCATATACCCGAGTATCGTCAGCAGCAAGAGAGGATAGAACATTCCCGGAAGCGGCGACATGTTGAGGGCATCGCCCACGGCCGTATACGGGATGACCGTGCCTACGGTGATCCCTATTGTTGTTCCGAGGAGGAGCGGCAGCGAAGCACGGCTCTGCAGGAAGGGGATCTTCGGCGTGCGGATCATGTGTACAACGAACATCTGCGTCCAAAGTGATTCGACGAACCATCCGGTCGTGAACAGCACTGCGAATGCCGCCTGCTGTTCGGCCCCGATAGCACCGTAGGCGCCGCCTATTGCCGCGGGGCATACAACGAAGAATAACAGAATATATGTGGTAATATCAAAAACAGAGCTGGTCGGGCCTATCCAAAGCATGAATCTGCTTATAGAAGAGGCGTCCCACTTCCTCGGGACCTTGAGGTATTCTTTATCCACATTGTCCCAGGGGATCACAATACATGATATATCATAGATCAGATTGAGCATCAGTATCTGTATCGCTAGCATCGGCAGGAACGGCAGGAAGACGCTTGCGACCAGAACGGAGAACATGTTCCCGAAATTCGAGCTCGCGGTCATCTTGATGTATTTGATCGTGTTCGCATAGATTATGCGTCCTTCGATCACCCCTTTCTCAAGCACCATCAGGTCCTTCTTGAGCAGGATTATGTTCGCTGATTCCTTTGCGATATCAACGGCCGTGTCCACAGATATCCCGACGTCCGCCGCCTTCATGGCGGTCGCATCGTTGATCCCGTCACCCATGAACCCGACCGTGTGACCGTTTTTGCGAAGCGTTGTCACGATGCGCGATTTTTGATCGGGAGATAACTTTGCGAACACGTCCGACCTTTCGACAACTTCGCTGAGCGTCTTGTCGTCCATGTTCTCAATATCCGACCCCAGAGTGACCGTTTCGGAGAGTATGCCTATATGCTGGCATATGCACTTTGTGACCGCATCGTTGTCCCCGGTCAGCACCTTTACCCCTACGCCGTACTCGTTCAGAGAGCGTATTGCCTCTGCGGCACTCTTTTTCGGCGGGTCAAGGAAGGCCAGATACCCGATGAGCGTCATGCCTGTCTCGTCGTCGGAGTTGAATGTGCCTGCCGACGGCGGATTATTCTTATGGGCAAGTCCGAGCACCCGCATCCCGCCTCTGTTGTAGCCGTTGACCTTCTTCATTATCTCTTCCTTGAGACTGTTCGTCATTGGCTCCAACACACCCTTATATTCGGCATCCGAACATATCATCAGCATCTCCTCTATCGCACCCTTAGTGATAAGCTGGGTCTTACCTTTTCCATCTGATACGACGACGCTCATCCTTCTTCTGTTAAAGTCAAAAGGGATCTCGTCCACTTTTTTGTATTTCTCGAATACGTTCGACAGATTCTCGGCAATGGCGCGCTCTATAATCGCTATGTCCATCTGCGTCTTCAGGCCTGTTTGATAATAGCTGTTGAGGTAAGCATGACGCAATACTCGCAGATCCTCGTCGCCGTTTATGTTCAGATGGAGCTCCAATATTATCTTGTCATAAGTGAGCGTTCCTGTCTTGTCGGTGCACAGAATATCCATGGCGCCGAAGTTCTGGATGGAGTTCAGGTCCTTCACGATCACGTCTTTCTTTGACATGGAGACCGCTCCCTTTGCAAGGTTTGTGGAGACGATAAGAGGGAGCATTTCCGGCGTAAGGCCGATCGCAACAGACAAAGCGAACATAAGGGCCTGCGTCCAGTCCCCTTTTGTGAAACCGTTAATGAAAAGCACTATAGGCACCATCACCAGCATAAAGCGTATGAACACCCACGATACCGACGATACTCCTTTCTCAAAGCTTGTCGGCTCCTTCTTAGCGACGAGCTTTTTCGCTATTCCTCCGAATATTGTCGAATCCCCGACCGAACACACGATGGCTATGGCGGAGCCGCTCACAACGGTGGTCCCCATGAATGCCAAATTATCATAGTCAAGAGGATTCTTTGATAACTTTTCTGATATCTTCGAGAACTTTTCGACGGGCTCGCTCTCACCTGTCATCGATGACTGGCTTACGAAAAGATCCCTTGCTTTGAGTATTCGCACGTCGGCGGGTATCATATCTCCGGCAACAAGCCGTATTACGTCACCCACAACAAGCTCATCAATAGGTATCTCATGGTACTCTGAGGAGCCGCGGTAAGTTGCGATGGTGGTCTCGACCATCTCCGACAGTTTGTCGGCGGCCTTGTTGCTCCTGCCCTCCTGGATGAACCTGAGCGTTCCGCTTAACACGACCATGACGGTTATAATGGAGACGGTCGGGATGTCCCGTTCCGTAACGAAAGATATCACCGCAAGGACGATGAGGACCATTGTGAATGGGCTGACGAACGCCCCGAACAACTGCACGGGTACGGAGGTCCTTTTTGCCTTTGTAATCACGTTCCTTCCGTACTTGTCGCGCGAGGCCTCTACCGATTCTTCCGTGAATCCGTCAAAAGTGTTTCCGTACTCGCTCAGAACATCGTCTGGGGTCTTATGCGCCGCAGAGAGGAGATTCTTGTTTGATCCCGCTTGCGTAGCGGTCTTGGCAATAGTTTTCCTCCCCAGCATTCAGACTCCTCCCTTTTTGAACGCACCTCGTGTGTGTAACCCTGTATTCCCTGAACATATATACGCTCTCTGAGCCGATGTGGCACGTGCTCTGGAAAGATTAATCATCGATGTTACATTTATCCTGTCTGGGCACACATTTTGGACGCGATACTTGTTACGGCGGCAGTATTCCTCTTCACTTACGCTCTTATTTCAATGGGTAACGTTCCTAAGTTAAGGATCAACCGCGGTCTTGCGGCGGCTCTGGGCGGCATCCTGCTGATCCTGCTCGGCATAGTTCCGATCTTCGATGTGCTCGGTCTCATTAATTTCAACGTGATCTTTCTTCTGCTGGGCATGATGATGCTCGTTGCGGGCCTTGAGTTCTCCGGATTTTTCCACATTGTTTCCAACATGCTTGTGGCGCGTTCGGGAAGCAAGGTGAAATTGCTCGGATACGTCATGGTCCTGTGTGCGGTGCTCTCGGCCGTCGCTCTGAACGATGCTATTGTCCTGATATTCACTCCGATCGTCATAAGATGCTGCCGTATCACCGATTCCAACCCCATCCCTTACCTGATCGGCGTTATGTTCTCCGCGAACATCGGAAGCCTTTCCACAGCTATCGGCAATCCGCAGAACGCATACATCGCCTCCAAGGCGGGGCTCTCCTTCATCCAGTTCTCCGCACACGCTCTCCCGATATCATTGGTGTGTCTGCCGGTAGCATTCTTGATGATATACCTGATATTCAGAAAGAAGCTTTCCTCAGAAGAGATCGTTCCGCCTGCCGACATAGAGATGGAGGTCGACCGCAACAGACTCTGGGCGGTCATTATTATCCTGCTCGGCGCGCTGGCCGGCTTTATCGTTTCAAGCAGTATCGGGATCTCTACCGGAGCAATAGCCCTTGTCGCGGGCATTCTGGCACTTGTAGTAGTTATGACGAGGGCTCCGAAGAACATCGTTTGGGTCGCAAAGAAGGTGGACTGGCGCATTCTTTTGTTCTTCATTGGTCTGTTCATAATAATGGGCGCTGTCGAAAAATCAGGATTGCTGGCTCAGATCGCATCGTTTTTCCCGGGGTTCGGACCGGGCGAGACGCCTTCACTGGTCGGTGTGGCAGGATTCTCAGCGCTTCTTTCCAACCTTGTAAGCAATGTTCCCGGTGTAATGCTTCTCGGAAGTATGATCCCTCCCAATGACACAATGCTTTGGTTCGCTTTGGCTGCATTTTCGACGCTTGCGGGCAACGCAACGATCATCGGCTCCGCCGCCAACGTGATCGTTTCCGAACGCGCAGAGAGCCACAACGTCCATTTCAACTTCTGGAAGTTCGCATTGATAGGTGTTCCGGTCGCTTTCGTGACCTTGCTTATTGCAATCGGCCTTCTTACGCTGATGTTCTGAACACATCCGGCCAATAATTTTATCTCTCTCAGACAATAACCCCGCCAATGAGGAAATACGACCTTGTATGCTTCGACATGGATGGAGTCTTGACATCCATAAGGAGCTCGTGGCATTGGATCAACCTGTGCCTTAACATCAATAACGATGATACTTTCTTTGCTTTCGTCACAGGTCAGATCGATCAATCCGAATTCATGAGAAGGGATATAGCCAGATGGAAAGAGGTCAAGCCTGATATCCGGGTTCTGGACATCATAAGATTCCTTCAGGAACTTCCGCTCAACGAGGGGATACAGGAAACGATCGCATGCCTGAACAGCAGCGGAATAAAGTGCGTGATAGTCAGCGGAGGCATTGACCTTGCGGCGAGAATGATCAAAGAAGAATTCGGATTCGACGACTACGCAGCGGACGAGATATGCTGTACTGCCAACGGGGTCCTTGTCGGCGAGGGCAAGCTCCACGTGGATCTGAAAGACAAGGGCATCACGGTCAGACATTTCATCGAAAAGTACGGCACAACGAAGGAAAGGACGGTCTCCATCGGAAATTCGCACACAGACATACCGATGTTCAGGAACTCCGGGATGTCGATAGCTTTCAACCCCACCGACGACTCCACTAGAGAGGCCGCCACGTACGTTGTGGAATCGAAGAACATCTCGGACGTTCTCGATTATATTATTCCGCAGGAAGAGCCTTAATCATCGTCGAAGTCAAAACCGTCGGGATCATTGTCCTCTTCGAGATCGAGTACCTCGTATCTCTTCTTGCGCATCTTTCCGTATATCCTCGTGATTTCCCTTGCCTCTGCGGTCCCGTTCTTGATGAGTTTTTCCTTCGTTTTTATCGCGTGGACAATAGTGTCAAAGTTCTCGAAGGATAGGATCATGCCTGTGGCGAACTCATCGTCCGGCTCTGCGGGAGTTCTTACCGAATATGTCTTTTGCCCGTCGTTGACGGACACCTTGACGCTGAGCACATCGAACTGCTTTACCCAAAGGGCCTTTATCTGGTCCGCTTGGAATTTTTTACCGTTCTTGCCGTCGATCGCCTCGATCTGAGTGATGCATACTCTCCTTCCGTCCTCGAGATAGAATTCGTCGCCGATCCTCAGGATCTCGTTCGATTCCAGTTCCGTATCGATCGTCTCTGTTTTATCTGCATCGCTGAAAAGCACCTTCACCTTCAGGATCCTCGGGATCCTGACCGTATCCGAGAATACCCTGCCGCACTCGGTGCACCTGAATGTTCCGGTGATGTTGTCCTTACCCATCCTCCCCTTCAGTATATCATGCTCTGTGATGTCTTCACAGTCGGGACATTTTATGTACAGACTCTCCGGCATCTCTCTGTTCTTCATTTTTATCACCTGTTCACCAAGAAGGGGGGGTCGTGCCCCGGTATTATCACATCGGCATACTTGGTTATCATCTTTATACTTTCCATCGCCAGGCCGGGGTCGATGTTGATCATGGGTGGTGTCATTTTCTCATAATTTCCGTGTCTGGGTAATGCGTCGCCCGAGATCACGTACTTCTGATCCGCTTTTACGAAAATGCTTATCGAACCTTCCGTGTGCCCGGGTGTGTGAACGATCTTCACTCCGGGGAGTATCTCTTTGTTTATCTCTATCGGCTTCGCTCCGCTAACGTTGCCTTGTTCGGCCGGATGCATTAGGATCTCAGCGTTCTCGAACATGTCGTTGTTTCCGATGTGATCGTGGTGGGAATGCGTCAATATTATCGTGTCAATGTCCTTCGGAAAAACACCTATCTGCTTGAATGAGGTTTTTATCGCAGGCTTCATGAACGGCGTGCTGGTGTCGACCACGATGATCCTTTCATCGGTTCGTATCAGGACGGATGTGGAGAACGCATCATACACCTTCCCCTCTTCATCTCTTTTGAGACCCCCGATCGCCAGTACGTCCAGTTTTATCATCGCACTCTGAATGTCTTTGCATATAGAAGTGTGTTGTTGACTTTACGGAAATAAGTCTGGAGACCTATAAACCACTGCAGAAGAATCATTTTCGTACAAGTTTCCCTGCATCGATGTAAACTTTCCCGTCCTCTTCGAAGAACAGGATGTAATCTCCTTCTTCAACGTTCAACATATCTTTTATCTTCTTAGGTATCATTATCTGAAGTTTCCCAGAGACAAGCGCCTGAGCGATATGTTCGTCCATAGGAGGCTATCGCACTTCCTACTGATATTTTAAATGCAAAGTAACAAAGAAACAAATAAACAAGTAATAAATTTATACTTTGTTTCCCTTCATGTTTTAGATTGGAGCATATCTAATACAAAGGAAGTTGAGGACATGACATTAAGGCCTGGAGGACTTAGAAATAAAAAATATTTTTATGGCGGAGGGTGCGGCTTTTCAAGCAGAGGCAATTCAAGGATTGAGAAAGATATTGATTTAATAAATATATCTGAGGCTCCAAAATTCATTGATGCGCTCAACAAATGGGGTTTTGATAGAAAGGAGATGAACCTCATCGAACCAATCGTCATTACGGGTCCGATAGAAGCTACTGAAACCATCCATTTACAAAACGGTGGAATAAAAAAAAGGGCTCTTTTTAAAGTAGGACGAGATGGCATAATGAGGGGGTATTCCTCGAGCACATACATTATGGGATTTACAGAAAAACAAATTGCATTATACATTAAGGTTTGGAACGTTGAAGATTTCGACATTAGTGTCAGAACAGAGGAAATATTCTACAGAGATGTTGTATCAATTAATGTAAGGGATGAAACTGTGGGTGATAGAAAATATTGTATACTTACACTGCAAGTGCCAGGGAGTGATAGTTTCTCATCCGGCTATGTGCCCCAAGGAAAATTGAATGACCGGCACATCCAGGCTGTAAAGAATCTAATACGCGACAAAAAGATGCAATGAGTGTTTAGCTTGAATGTCTTTACGCTTGTTTGTCCCTACTGTGCTGCACCAATATCCAACAATTCAATAAAATGCGAATATTGTGGTAGAGAATATGTTATCTCCTCTTTTTCTTCACTTTCAAAAAATAGCATGTCGGAAATCAAAAAAATTGGAGATGCGTTTTCCAAAGCATTAGCTAACAATCCGATAGATTCTACATTGAATCGATCAATGGGTATTTGCTTTACTTACCTTGGACTATACGAAAAAGCATGTGCGTGCTTTGAAAAAGTCATTGATATCAACCCAGAAGGGAGTTTCGGATACTATGCCATGGCAATATGCTTATTAAAGGGAAAGCCAGCATTTTTGTGTGAGAAGAAAACAATAGATAAGTCGATAGAATATCTAAACGCAGCAATAATGATTGAAGATTTTGGGATTTTTCAATATTTGATGGCGTATATCAAATATGATTATTATAGCCGTAAATTTCTCAACATAAAGCCTGATTACCAACATCACCTCGATCGTGCACACTCGATTGGCATTTCCAAGGAAGATGTGTACAGCATTTTTGATCTGTTAAAAGTAGAAATGCCAGATTGCTTCGAAGATCGCGCTGGTTTTGCTAGCAATAAATAATATGGATGCAAGCTCAATGATGAATCCTTTAAATTATTATGCAATTGGATTAATAAAGATGTATCAACTACTAACTCATGATAGGGACCATAGGTGTTTGCATTATCCCTCGTGTACTGAATATATGATACTTGCATGGAAAAAATATGGGTTCCTTAAGGCGTTGTATAAATCAATCTACCGATGGATGAATTGTAGGCCAGATTCAAAGGCAGATATCCCCTATGAAGATTGGCCATAAAAATTATCCAAACAACAAATTGTAGATTAATTAAGCGACTTTGCCGTTATGTTCTTTTTTATCTCTGGAATTTCATTACTTAGCATGGAATACCGCCCAGATCTTATCGTGGAAAAGGATGATGAGGTCTACCCTCCTTCAGATGACAGCATCCTCCTGATAGGATCTTTTGATGTGAAAGAAGGAGAAAGGATACTGGAGATCGGGTGCGGTTCCGGGATTGTTTCGATGCATTGTGTTCTTTACGGCGGAGTTGTAACGTGCGGGGATATCAACGAAAAAGCCGTGGCCTTGACAAAAAAGAACATGAAACTCAATTCGCTTTATGCAAGCGTCGTCGAGACCGACGTATATTCCGGCGTAAATTCAAGATTCAACACGATCATATTCAATCTCCCGTATCTTCCGGTCAATGAGAAGGGAAAATTGGCAAAGGCATGGTCCGGGGGAGAGGACGGTCTCGGGCCGCTTCCGAAGCTGCTCTATGGTGCGCCGAGCCACCTTCTGCCCGGCGGGCGGATAATTGTTGTTGTCTCGTCGTTGATGGACCAGGAAGCTCTGCGATCTATACTTGAAGGCTTTGAGGTAAGGACCTTGGCGGAGCTGCCTCTCTTCTTTGAGGAACTCAGCGTCCTTGAGATCATCCCATGAGCTTCTTTATCTCTTGTGCCAGCAGCTCGTTCGCCTGCTTGCCGTCTATCTTTCCTCTCAGAGCGGCCATTACCGGTCCCATCAGAGGTCCGATGGCATCCATGCCTTTCGATCTCACGAATTCCTCGCGTTCTTTTATGATCGATGCGATGATCTTCGAGGCCTCGCCGCAATCGACAGCCTCCAATCCTAACTTACAGACCGCCTCTTTTATCTCTGTCCCTTCGGCGATCTCTCTCAATAAAGACGGCAATGCTTCCTTCGAGAATTTGTTCTCTTTCAACAGTTTGAACAGTTCTATGATCTTTGCTTCGCTTATCGAATCCGGATCTATATTCTCGCGTTCCAGCTCAGTGTAAGTGTTCGTCAGCGTGGTGGCCGCCGCCGCGGTCATTCCTGTCTTCTCGGCAACCTTTACGAACAACTCATCGCGGCTCTGCCTTACTATCTGTGCGGCCTGTTGTATGTTTATACCGTATGTCGATCCAAGCCTCTTGGCTATCTCTTCGGGATACTCCGGCATATTCTCTTTCAGGCGTTTCATTCTTTCTTCGGTGATCGATATCGGCGGAACATCCGTTTCCGGGTACATCCTTGCGGCTCCGGGAAGCGGCCTTGAGAACCTTGTCGTACCGTCCGGGAGAGGATCCCTGGTCTCTTCGGGCACGCCGTTAATGGCGAAGTTCGCTCTCATAACCGCTACTTTCAACGCATCGGTGGCTTTCTTCTCTTTCTCTGCGCATATTACGAACGCATCTTCGGAAGACAGTTTGAAATGTGCTCTCAGCGCGTCGACATATTCCTTCTCTATCCCATAATTGGGAAGTTCGTCCGAATGGAATATTCCTTTCACTCCTCTGGTCCTGGCATATTGGGCCATCTCCGAACCGAGTCTGAGTTTTCCGTTGTCTCCGTTCAGTACGCCGGCGAACCCCGGAAGTTTTACGGCGATGACCTTTCCCTTGTCACTGAGTGCGCTTTTGATAACTTTGGAGGAACTCCTTGAGAACATTTCAGTAACATCGACGGGCAGGAACTCGACGGTCTTCGCTTTCCTCTCGCTCAGGATGCTCTTTATTTTTATGAGCATCTTCTGCCTCTCCATCTCATTCCTTACATAGTCTGGAAGCAGCCTGAGCTCCTGAGCTCCTTTGATCTCGACCCTTGCCCCTCCCGGGATCGAGATGTTTATGTCCTCTCTTATTGTTCCTATTCCGCGTTTTACCTTCTTCGTCGCTCTCAGAATGGAACCGAGTCTGAGTGCGACCTCCATGACCTCCTCGGGGGTCTCCATGTCCGGTGCCGTCGCCACTTCGATAAGCGGTATCCCAAGCCTGTCCATCCTCCATAATACGACATTCCCGGATGCTTCGACCTTCCTTGCGGAATCCTCTTCCAGACAGACCGATGATATCCCTATTTTCTTACCATTGACCTCGACAGCTCCGTCCATTGATATCAGTGCCGTTCTTTGATAGCCTGTGGTGTTGGAGCCGTCTATGGCGATCTTCCTCATGAAATGCACTTCATCCACAATGTTAGCGTTCAGCATCATCGAGAATGTCAGCGAAGTGTCCATAGCCTCCTCGTTCACATTGTGCGGCGGCTCTTCATCAAGCTCGCAGAGACAGGTACATCTCTCGCAGCATTGGTATCTGAAACCTTCGCCTTTTTCGTATTGTGCCAGCGCGGCTCTGTCGATCTCTCCGGACTCGCCTGCCGTGGGCCTCAGTCTGCGGTAGAATGCGCCGTACCCTTCATCCATAAGGGTGCTTTCGCAGTCGCAGAACAGCTTTTTCGTGTCAAGCTGCTGATGGATCTCTATGCCGCATTTGAGCTCTCTCTCTTTACTCATCGACGAACCTCCTGTCTCCCATTTCCTCTGCGATAGGGGCCATCATAAGCTTCTTCGCTCCTTCGGCGTTCTTTGAGTTGGCCAATGCCCACATGAGTTTTACGTAAGCTGTTTCGGGGAGCATGTCGAGTACCGCTATCGCACCCGCGGTGAGCATGTCCCTTCCCGTGTCGTATACATTGAGATTGGTGCGGCCGTTCAGGCATTGCGATGTTATCACTACGACCGAGCCGTTGTCGCAGGCCTTCTTTATCAGCGGGACCATGCTTTCACCCACATGCCCGAGGCCTGTTCCTGAAATTACGATACCTTTGCTCTTCATCATGATCCCTTCAAAGAGTGCGGGATCCATACCGGGATAATATTGCAGGAGTATCGTCGATCTCTCCATCTTCGTCTTTGCGACAACCTTCTCCGAAGTGACATCCTTTCCTTTCATTTTGAATTCGATCTTTCCGTTCTCGTCGACGATCGCAACCGGCGGAACGTTAATGCTTTCGAACGCGTCGCGCCTGGACGTGTGCATCTTCCTTACTCTTGTTCCCGCATGGACCGCGAACAGATCGTCCCCGAGACCTTTATGCATTACAACGAACACACCTGCCGTCCTTCCGCTGACGCAGAACCTTGCCGCAGCGAGTATGTTGGACGGAGCGTCCGAGGACGGTCTGTCCGGAGAACGCTGCGCTCCGACGAGTACGACCGGTTTCGGGACGTCTCCGAGCATGAAAGATAGTGCGGCGGCTGTGTATCCCATGGTATCCGTCCCATGAAGTATGATGACCGCGTCTGCGCCGCCGTTAATCTCGCTTGCCACAGCTTCGGCAAGTTTCTGCCAATGTTCCACACTCATATTTTCTGAGAATACCGAGAACAGCATCTTTGCCGAGATGTTGGCAACATCTCTTAGTCCCGGCACGATGTCAACGATCTCCGACGCTGAGAGTGCGGGATGCAGTGCCCCTGTCCTATAATCTGTATTAGATGCTATGGTGCCGCCTGTACCGATGAAAGATATCTTTGGAAGTCCGGGTTTGCCCTCCTCTTTGCTTTCCTTTATCCGGCGGGGCTCCTGCTGTCCCAGGACCTTTATTTCAGTTCCCGGTTCTACCTTTACGCCTACGTTGTAGCCGCTGCTTAGTTTCAGTACGATGATATCTTTGCCGCTGAAATCATGATGCGGCATAAGTATGCCTGTGTATGTCTTGCCTTTGGATGCCACCGATAGTTTGGAACCTTCCTTAGCTCCGATGCCTTCCAGCAATTTGGATAAAGAGACCGAATAGCTCATTTGCTCACTTCGCGTAGTACTGTCTAATGTATAAGGATAGTGTTTTTATTATAGAAGACATCCTACCCTTATGCACATTGTCCAAGTAGGTATGGAATACGATGTTCTCAGAGAGAACAACAAGATCGCTAATTCCAATTACCGCCTGCTTAAGGATCACGGCATCAAGACGATAGAGTTCATGGGTTCGATCGGATCCGGCAAGACCGCTCTGATAATAAAATTGGCAGAGAAGATGAGAAAGAAGGGCCTCAAAGCATGTGCTATCGCAGGGGACGTTACGGGGGACGATGACCAAAGGAGAATGAAAGCGTCCGGCCTCGAATCCGTTAACTGCAACACCGGCCACGAATGCCATCTTGATGCGAACCTGATCAAGAAGAGCCTTGAGAAAATAGATCTGGACAGATATGATGTCATACTTATCGAGAACGTAGGGAATTTGGTGTGTCCCGCCGACTTTCCGTTGGGGGCTGATTACAGGGTCGTTGTTATCTCAACGACGGAAGGGGACGACATGGTGAGAAAACACCACGACATATTCCTGCATTCGGATGTTGCGATCTTGAATAAAATGGACATTGCCGATGCCGTGGGAGTCGACCCGGAGATCATTTTGAACGATTACAGAAAACTCACCGGCGGACTGAAGACCATGTACAGATGCAGTGTGAGAACAGAGGACGGCCTGGACGAGATAATGTCTGCGCTGGGATTGTGAGGTGGAACTATGAGGATCTTAACTGTCGGCGGAGGAGGGAGAGAACATGCCGCTGTTGAGGCATTGTTCCGCTCCGGCGCCGAGATATATTCGGTGATGAGGAATGTCAACCCCGGAATAATAGGCAGAGCAAAAAAATATAAGATCGTCGACGAAAAACGTATCGACGACATCTGCGAGTTTGCAATAGAACACGATATCAATTACGCATTCATCGGACCGGAAGCTCCCTTAGAGGTCGGCCTCGTTGATGCCCTGGAGAATATAGGGGTGAAATGTGCCGCACCTACGAAAGCGGCGGCAAGGATAGAGACCTCCAAGGCTTTCATGAGAGAGCTTGTTTCGAAGCATAACATCGATGGTAACCTCAAATACGCATCATTCAACAATGCGAGCGATGCCGAGAAATACATCAGAGCGCAGGCCTCCGAGATCGTCGTCAAGCCGATCGGATTGACGGGGGGGAAGGGAGTGAAGGTCCAGGGAGAACACCTCCACAACCATGAAGAGACGATGGCGTACGTCAGAGAAGTTCTGAGCGTAAGCAGTATGGGCGGCGTTATCATCGAAGAGAAGGCGGTCGGTGAAGAGTTCACCCAGATGGTCTTCGTCGACGGCAAGCACATAGCGCCGATGCCTTTGGTACAAGATCACAAAAGGGCCTATGAGGGAGATGTCGGCCCCAACACCGGGGGAATGGGTTCATATTCTGATGCGAACCACCTTCTTCCGTTCGTTCCCGAAGAAGCCAGGAAGAAGTCCCTGGCGATACTTCAGCAAATAGTCAACGCAATGAGTGCCGAAGGATGCCCTTATGTCGGCCCGATGTACGGTCAGTTCATGCTCACAAAGAACGGCCCAAAGATCATAGAGATCAACGCAAGATTCGGAGACCCGGAGGCAATGAATGTCCTTCCCATATTGGAGACCGGGTTCTTTTCCATCATCAAGGATATGGTATCCGGAAAGCTCAAGGATGACATAAAGTTCAAGCCTCTTGCCACAGTGTGCAAATACATTGTCCCTATCGGCTACGGGACATCTCCCCAGTCCGGGCATGAGATAAGCGTTAACGAGAAAGGCGTCAGTGAATGCGGTGCGGAAATGTTCTATGCCAATGTGGATATGGTCGACGGTAAACTTCTGACAGGGACATCCAGAGCGATCGGTTTGGTCGGGATCGGTGCGACGATCGAGGAAGCTGAGCAAAGATGCGAATCTGCCCTGAAATTCATTTCAGGCAGCGGCATCTGCGTACGTCATGACATAGGCAAACGCAGTTTGATCCAGAAAAGAGTGGATCACATGAAGAGTCTCTGATCATGATCAGAACCGCTGTGAAAATAGCCTATCTCGGGGAATGCTTCTCCGGTTCCCAGATGCAGCCCGGCTTCAGGACTGTCGGGGGCGACATCCTCTCCGACCTGAAGACGATCACAAAGATGCATGATGAAGAGATAGATCTTAAACTCGCAAGCAGAACAGACAAAGGAGTCAACGCTCTGGGCAACGTCGCTGTGTTCAGCAGTAACATCGAAGACCCAGACATAATACTGAAGGCGTTGAATGCGGTTTCAAAGGACATTTTCTACAGAAGCGTCGCCTTCGTCAATGACGATTTCAATCCGAGATTCGCCGAAATGAGGCGGTACAGATATGTTCTCCGTTCCGACGGAATGGATCTGCCTGCAATGAGAGAATGCGCCGAGCTGTTCGTGGGGGAACATGATTTCGTAAGATTCTGCAAGCCTGACGGGAAGTCCACAACAGCTGTGCTGAACTCCGTCGACATACGGAAAGAAGATGGTGTGATCATTTTGGACTTCGCCGCCCGGTATTTTCTTTGGAACATGGTGCGTCGCATAGTTGCCGCCATCGCATCGGTGGGAGGGGGGGATTCGTCCTTGTCCGACGTAAAGGATGTGCTTGACGGAAAGGACATGACCTTCGGCATCGCAAGACCAGATGCGCTTACACTCACCGATGTCTATTACAAAAATGTTGAATTCATGACGCCTTCGGCAGATGTTTTGGATCGAAGGATCGAAGAAGAGATGTTCAAAGATAAATTAAAGAATCTGTTCTTTGCATCATTGTAATAATCCCGGATGCGATTATCGCTTCATGAATAAACTTGCAGAGACCGCCGAGGAAGCGGTTGCGATATTTCGCAATGCCGAATCTAAAAGAGAGAATACGATCCGATGTTCCAGATCGATAATCCGAGAGACAAAGAGAATGATCCATTCGATACACAACTCCGAAGATTGTTCTGTCAACAAAGAGAACCTGCGCAAACTTGTCGCCGATCTCGTCGGATATATGGACGGAGGTTTGTTTGAGAACGGTCCTGCAGATGATGCGTTGGCAGAATATGCCGAAGCGATCATATTCGAGTCTGTCATCAATGGCGATGATATGCCTTCGTTCAAAGAGCTTGGGATCGGTCCCGGGCCGTGGATCCTGGGCCTTGCTGATTGCCTCGGCGAGATGAGACGTATTGTATTAACGTCGCTTGTCTCGGAGGATATGCAGCGTGCAACGTCGGTATTTTCGGAAATGGAAGAGATATTCTATGTGATAATGATGTTCGACATACCTGACCAAATACTTCCAATCAGAAGGAAACAGGACATAGCCAGAGGTGTTATGGAAAGAACACGCACCGACATCACAAATGCAATAATCATGCTGAAAGTAAAAAGTTAAAATGTTTTTAAGGGGCGCGTTCAGCGCCTTGACTTCGGCTTGCCGTAGTTCTTGACCGGTTTGCGGTACAGATAGATCACAACAATGAGAAGCACTATCAACAGTATGAACAACAGGATGTTGAACAGACCGTAGTCGGAGTGACCGACATAGAATGTGTCGTGCCCGCCGACGAATGACGCTTGCCCTCCGATGTTCTCGGTCCCCGCCACGAGTTCATAGTCGTGCCTGCCGCTTGACAGATTGTCCACTACCAGATTGTATGTCACTGTGGTCGTACTGCCCGCAGTGGCTGATACCAAGGTCTTGCTTTCTTCCAACAACTTTCCGTCTAATTTGAAGTAGACGGCAAAGTCGGTAAAGTCCACATTGCCATTGTTACGCGCTGGCGCACTCAACACGATCGGATTCACGACCGATATTGTCTGGGTCCTCTCTGTGTTCTCTGCAGCGGCTCCATCGATGGCAACCTTGAATGTGACCACAAGAGTGTACTTTCCTGCTGTCGCGGGTGCGGTGATGGTAAGGGTCGACTCCACGCCGTTGGTCAGCGACCCAGATGAGGGAGATACTGCATTGGGTTGAGCATTACCTCTACTGTCATTCAGCACAGCCGTATAGTTAATGCTGATCGTTGTGGCTTCCGGTTCAAAGAACATTATCTGATGTGTCAGACTGCCTTTGACCGCCACCACATTTGTATCTCCGTGGATGTAAGATGTCGATGCATCTACATTCGATGATTCTTCGACCAGGACCGCTCCTGCTACGAAGATCATTACCAGAACTGCGATAGCAGCGATTATCTTCTGCGTACGAACACCCCCTTCTTCATCCCGAGCCATACCATTGCAATCACCAATACGATTAACAGCACTATCAACACGAGTGTCAGGATCGGCACTCCGCTCGGTTCGTTGTATATGTTGTCCCCTGATGCAGACATTTCTTGCACCTCCAGCGTAGCGGGAAGCGCTTCCAGTCCGCTTATACTGACAGTTGTGCCGTCAGACGTTCCGCCGATGCTGCTGGTCTTAAGAGATTGACCGGGCGTCAGCATTGTGACCGATATATTGACCTTCGGGACGCTTGTATCCGATGCATCCGTTGACATGACCTTCACATATACAACGGTGGCTCCGAAGCCGTTGACATTGAACGTGTTCGTTCCTGTCGCCGGCGCAATGTTGCCTCCGTTTTTGTCGGAGTATACCATCGACCAGCTGCCGCTAGCACCTACCATTGTTGCAGTGACTGACACTGCCTTGAGATAGCTGTCGTTGTTGGTTATCGTCACTGCATACATGTATTCAAAGCTGTTAACCGCATCTGCACTGGCTCCTGCGGTCCCTCTTATGTCTGCGTATGTATCCGTTGTTGTTACATTGGTACCGGTTCTCGGGAACGCACCGGCATCCAACACATATGTTCCGACCGATGTTCCGTTTATCGATGTTACCGTTACAGAAAGATTGGGGTTGCCCGCACCTACTGTTCTGGCATCGTAACGACCTTCAATCAATATTGTGGCAGTCTGCCCTTTGTCTACAACGACCGAATACGCTTTGTTAAGAACCCATGCCGGCCCCGCAGTAATATTGTATGTAGCTTTGACTGTACCAGTGTTTTTTATGCTCAGTGTGAACGAACCGCGCCCATCGGCAAAGTTGAATCCCGTTCCGGTAAGTTCGGGGACTGTGCTGACAGATGAGGATGTCGTCGAGTGGAAGCGCACATCGGCACCGTCCTTCACTTGGCTGGCTGTCAATGATTTTGCTCCTGTGTATGTATATTTCATGCCGCCGATCGTCTGGCTTAGGTTCGAAGTGAGCGTCATCGCTGTTCCGGAAGGCACAACAATGTCGAATGTTCCTCCGGACACTGTGAACGGGACCCTTACGTTGCCATATGTCATTGTAAGCGTTCCGTCCGCAATGACTCCCATATATCCTTTTATCTCCGCTTTGGCCACGCCTGTAAGATCCAGGGTCAGCGGACCCGAGACATTTGTTGCGGTCGCATAAGCGATCTTCTTATTGTCGTTAGATACTGAGGTGAAGTAGAAACTCTTGCCCCTTTGGAGATAGTAAACGGATGGAGCGTTTGCGTCTTTATAATATGCTCCTTTATCATCGTCTGTTGGCGTTACTGCGATTTTGTCCGTGTCCGAGGTCCCGGTGAGCGTGACCTTCGCCACGCTAGTAGCCTGTATGTTGAGGGATCCTTTCTGTCCGGGATAAATATAGACCGTTCCGTTGAAATAGGAACCGGTGCTGCCGTCGATGACCGCGGTGTACTGTCCCGGTTGGATGTTTGCAAAGCTTGTACCTGTGTAGGTGACGTTTGAGTTGCCGTAAAGCGTTAACTTCACCGTTACGCCGTTTGTCACGCTGACCGACCTAACATATCCGTTCGTTGCGGCATTGGTGTTTGTGCTTGAACCGTCCGCTTCGAGTGTGAACGTATATGATGCCGCCCCTGTGCCTGGAACGAAGTCGTTCGATCTGGCAGGCATATTGAATTTTTCTGTGCTGAATCCTGCGGATGTCACCTTTGCGGCAACATTCTGTGGGATGGTGAATACTGCTTTTCCTGTCGAGTCGGTCTTCGCGACTATGCTGTAGTCATGGCCATCGACGTTGAGTACCAGCAGAGTGAGATCGACGAACCCGATCCCTCTTGTCGACGGGGATGACATATTCGTCTTGTAGTTCACCGTAACGGTCAGGTCGCGTGATCTCGATGTCGAAATGTTGCCCATATCCTGATTACCGGAAATGGTCACTGTCGACAGCGATGCGCTCATGCTAGTGGAACTGAAGATATACATCGTATATGTTCCGGCAGGCAGAGTGACATTGAATTTACCATCCGAGCCTGTGGCAAATATGAACGTTGTACCGTTCGACATTATGAATGAAACGGTTCCTGTGAACACACCGTCGCTGCTGCTCTTCACAGTACCTGATACATTATATCCGGTTGCCTGGCTGAGTGATATGCTGGTGCCGTTGGTCACGCCATAGTAAACATTGCCGCCGCTTACTGCGTATGCGGTGTATGTCTCGTTGGTGCTTCCGCCGCTCATCGGTACTGCGATCGGCGATGTTGTCGAAGATGTGGTGAATCCGTATGACATGACCGTCACAAGGCTTCCGGCCGGGGCCCCTGAGACAGATATGTTCTTTGCATCGAACACTGTCAGGGATGCCGACGATGACCCGCCGCTGGACACCGTCGATGACGGGTTTGTGGTCGAGATCTTTGAACCTGCCGCATACACAATATATGTTGCCGGCACGACCTGGATCGTTGCCTTGCCGTCGGCCACGGTTCCGGTGTACACGATACCCGTGAGAGTATCTTTAGCCGAAATGACCGTTCCGTCTGGTGCGCTCGCACCTACGTCGTTTGTCACGGTCACAGTTATGGTACCGGACGTTGCGGATATCTGATACCCTGAGTTGTCCCCTACGTTCACTGTAACGGTTGCGGAGTTGATCACCGTCCCGTTGGGAGAGAACACCGTAATCTTGTATATATCTGGAACGATGTTGCCGAAACTGAATCCTGCTGTCGCCGTGTTGACGTTAGACTGATATTTCATTCCGGATGCTTTTCCTTCTATAACAACATACGAGTTTTGTGTGTATAGGCCGTCTTTGACGGTGACCGTACCTGACAGGTTTGTTGCCGGGATGTTCAGATTTGCATTGGACTGGGTCATGTTCCAGCGTGTCTCGATTATGGAACCTGTTGCAATCGTGCTTGTTCCTGATGAGAATACTACATAATAAGAGGTGCCGTCATTCGGAACCGATATTGCATAGTTTCCATTTGAGTCGGTGAATGCGGTCGATCTCTTCACGTATCCGGCCTCTCCGGATGCCGAAGAGCCGGAGGCAGACTCGACGAATACAGAGACCTGTATTCCGTTTGCACCGATGTTTCCTGTCGACGATTCGTAGTTCACTGTCCCAGTGACCGTATTGGTTGCAGAAGTGTCATACTCAAGCACGACCACTCCGTTAACATAGTTGATCAGCCCTCCCTTTTCGCTCTGGAGTGCTATCGCGCCCTCGGGACCGAGTGCGTCCATGTCGACCCACCCGCTTGATGCGCCCGTCGCATTTTTGTCTGGGTTGTAGTAAACATGCCAGTAAGAGATCTTGTAGTTGGAGAGCCCATATCCGGGGTTGGCCTTCACCGTCCCATCGCTGACCGCAAGAGCATTCAGATATGCCACGGCTGAGGAGTATCCCGCTTCAGATGGGGACATTCCGATCAGCGACTTCCAGAAGAACGTTGTGTACATTGCGTCTGTGTAGGTTGCATAACCTGTTGTTGTATCGTATGAGAAGAACTGTGTCGGCGCACCGTATGCTCCGATGGTATAGCTTCCCAAGTATGCGACCGTCGCAAAGTTCGAGTTGTCCCTGTAGTACAGCGGAAGCATTGTCATGTCGACCGCCACATATCTTATCGACTCGCCGCTCTTGTCGCATATCTTATCATAAAGTGTGCCTATGCTCGGCTCCGGGATGGTGGTCGTGATGTAGTTCGTGACCGCAAGATAAACGGCATTCTCATCCGTTACGTTGGGGCTTATTCCGCTGAATACGTCAAAATTGTCTTTAACGAACTGAGCGGCGGAAGATGGGTCGCTGATGTATCCGTTTATCTTATCGAACGACAGGCCTGCATCGGTTATGATCCCTGAATAATCTGACAGATTCTTACTCATCAGCAAACGCACGGCCATGGCTGCCGTGGCTGCGGCGCTGCTGCTTGCCAGCAATACTGCCGACATGGCTGATGCACCGCCCCCGTATGCATCCGTAACGGAATCGAATCCGCCGTTGGAGACCGCGGTGGTGGAATTACCGAACCAGGTTATTATTGCGCCTTCTGTGTCTGTGCCTTGGAAGTCGCTCCACATTTTGTTGATAGAATTCACATCGTCTGTCATTATCGTATATCCGAGACCGCCGAAGTACCCGCCGTTCTCAGAGTTCGTCGGGGTGCTTGCATCCACAGCATATATGAGATTGGGTGCTGCGATCAATGCGACGACCGCAATGACCGTTACAAGCGGTATAGGCTTCAGAGCTTTCTTCAAAGCGAATTTCACTCCGTTACCTCTCATGTCGTGGAAGTAGGTCTTCAGGCCGGCCATTCTCATGACCATGAGTATCAGCGCCGAGCCTGCTACTGCGAACCCGGCGCCTGCTACCGCCGCATAGGATGACGAATACCATCCGATGCAGAACATTGCCATAATCCACAGCATGATGAAAGTGTATTTTCTCGAGTCCATGTTCTTGCGGTACTTGTACAACATATACAGGAACATCACAAGAGGTAACCAGACAGTTACCCATCCGAAGAATGCCGCCATTGATGAGACCGATGTGGTCGTTGACCGCGACGACAGGCTGGCCATCAACGGATTAGTGTATAATGAATTGCCGTTTATGACGGCGGAGAATATGTCCCCGGCAAAGACAGCAAGAACAGCGAACACGACCACGGCGATTATTATCGTCACCGGGATCATAATCACCCACGACCTTTTTGCGGTGAGTGCGAAGAACAAGCTGAGTGCGACAGTAATTATTCCAAGTACGAACGGCCCCGAGAACGCAAGGTTCCAAAGGCCCGCCATAAGATAGTACGGGAGAGATATCAAAAGTCCGATCAGTACGATCACCGAATAGACCATGACCGTCGGCATGACCTCTTTTCCCCTGATACGGTCAACTATCGCCTGGAAGACCATGAACAACAGAAGCATCAGGAGTATCACGCGGAACTGGCTCCATGAAAGCGCTATAAGCAGGAACAACACTCCTGCGATGATCGTGTATTTTAGTACTCCTCTGCTTGCGAACACGCCGAATCCGCTCGGCTGATCCTTATCGACGCCTTCCAGAGCTTTGAGCACGAAGTATATCATGAATGCGAACAGGAACCCGACAAATGCGAATTCCGTACCGTTGGAGAAGACGGTTGTCATTATCATCAGCGCAAAGAATGCGTACAAGAGCGCTGCGAGGAGACCTATCTTCTCATCATTGAACATCTTCCTTCCGATCAGATAGACCGGCCAGCATGTAAGGGCCGCAAATATGGGCGCCGCAAATGCCAGAGTTCCCGCCGCAGCGGTTCCTGCGGATACACCGAACATGGACACTACGCCTGCGACGCCTGCGAGGATGACATCCATGAACACAGGGTAGACGACGGTTGATCCGTACGGATAGTTAAGTGCCGGGTCGGTGAAAGAGAACGAACCGTTCAGCATATTTCCGATTATGTGTGCGTGGCTTGATGCACCGGTTCCGCCGGACAGAGCAAAATCGTTGCCCGCAGAAATGCCGAAAGCGAAAATGAACCTTATGATAAAGGCCACCACCATTATCGCTAAAAGTGCTATCAGGCGCCACTCTCTTTTGAACCATGACTCCTGGGAATCATCCGATGCCGGCAGGAAGCCCCCATCCGAAGTGGGTTTGGCTGACTTAGTTGTAGATTTGCGCATTCTAATTGTCTCCGTTTATTAGAGTGGTGGCTCATACCTGACTGCGTATTTATAGCTTTATAGAGATTCGCGCGCATTAATTTTAACAAAACTCCTGCCGCGACCTTCACAAGAACGGCTTTATCTCATCTCTTATGACGGCCGCCTCGCGTGCTGGGTCTTTTGCACCGTATATCGTCCTTCCGACTATCACATAATCCGCGCCTGCGGATATCGCCGAAGCTGCGCTTCCTCCTTGCGCCCCAACACCGGGAGAAAGTATCTTCAGATCCCCTATCATCGACCTTATGGCCTGGACCCTTTCGGGCCTGGTCGCCGGAGCGATGAAACCCGCCACTCCGCACCTTACACCTAACTCCGCCATCTCCTCCGCGTGGAGTGCGGTGAACTCCGCGCCGCCGGGATGGCTCATCTCCGTCACAGCGAATATATCGGCCTTTCCCGCCGCTTTGACGGCCTCTCTGAGAGAGTCCTCTCCCGTGAATACGTGCACTATCACCCCGGAAGCTTTCCTTGACACCGCTCCTTCGACGATCAGGCGCACCGTGTTCGGGATATCGGCGACCTTGAAATCACATATAACGTCGGAGAACTCAGACAGCTGGGTAATCATATTCGGTCCCGCAGACAGAACGAGCGGCCAATTGATCTTGATCGCATCGACCATACCGGAGACCGCCTTCGCTGTCTTGAGCGCCTTTGCCGGATCGGTCTCGTCCAATGCGATTATGAGTCCCGTCTCTCTCCTCATTGCTATCTCAATCCCTCCAATATTTATTAAGACATCGCACCATCTCATATCGATCGAGTTGAAGATCTACGACTATGGCTCAGCCTCCAACTGCCCTCTTCCGGAAGGGTGCAAACACTGTGTGAACGGATCGAAGATGGTCCTTTTCATTACAGGAAAATGCGGCACGGATTGTTTCTACTGTCCAGTTTCTCCGGAAAAGAAAGGGAAGGATGTCATATTCGCCAACGAAAGAAGGATCTCTGAACTGAGCGAAATGCTGGAAGAGGCGGAATCAATGGATGCCGCAGGCACCGGGATAACCGGCGGAGATCCTCTTTCCAATATGGATCGAACCATAACGGCAATAAAAATGCTCAAAGAACATTTCGGGTCGGAACACCATATCCACCTTTACACTTCGATGATCGACCTTGACAAAGCGAAGAAGCTCTGCGACGCGGGCCTTGATGAGATAAGGTTCCATCCTCCCATGAGCCAGTGGGAGACAATGAGCTTCGACGTTGTGTCAAAGATCATCTCGGATACTTCATTGGATGTCGGTATGGAAGTGCCGGCGATACCCGGAAACGAAGAAAAACTCGAGAAGGTCGTCGTCGCTGCGGCAAAGGCAGGCATCGGTTGCATCAATATCAATGAGTTCGAGTTCTCCGAAAGCAACTGGAATATGATGGAAGATCTGGGCTTCAGGGTCAAAGACGACCTGTCTTCGGCGGTTGCCGGTTCAGAAGAGATGACAATAGCTTTGATGAAGAAATATCCCGAGATACCGATCCATTTCTGCTCATCCACATTCAAGGACGGCGTACAGCTTAGGAACCGATTCATCAGAAGGGCCAACGTGATCGCAAAGGAATATGATGTCATAACAGAGGACGGCACAATCCTGAAAGGTGTTGTTTATGCCGATGATCTGCGGGAGGCCGCCGAAGCTTTGATAAGATTGAGGGTCCCGAAGGATCTGATGTTCGTTGATGAGGAAAGGAACAGGATAGAGGTGGCGTCTTGGAAATTGAAAAAGATAGCGAAAAAGCTGCCATACAAGTCGTACATAGTAGAAGAGTATCCGACCTTCGATAGGATGGAAGTTGAAAGGATGCCTTTGGGTCATGAATGACTTGTTCGTTTGACTCCTGTATCAATAAGACGGTATCTTTTAAATGCACTGAAGTAAGGGTGACTTTTTGAATAAGAATAAGCTTCAAAATAGTTAGTATCATCGGGCCAGTTGTTATTCAAAGTCATTTCGTCTGGGAACGTATCAATGAAAGACTGCGGACAATGCCAATGATCACCTTCGCCATTAACATCTATCATCCAAACCACCTTTGGCTCATAGGCGGATGAAGGGACTGGCTCAAAATCCCTTATGTCTACAGTTATCTCCGGCATAATGGAGTACGGGGGTATTGGGTGCCCTAGACACACCTCGATAACAATAACTGTATCACCTACTCTTTTCAGATATTCCTTTGCAAAATCAAAAATTGACCAACTTGTTGATCCGTATGCGATCCAGTATTCAAACATATCAGGAATGGATCTATCTCTAATGCCGTTTGGGTTCCAGTATTCAATCTGATCGGGAGTAATATCGTTTATGCTTGCAGTATGGAATCTCGTATCTCTGTACTCAAAAAGCGTATAGTCATCATTTTTTTCGATTAGTGATGCCACATCATCCACTTGTTTATCGGTTAAGAACACTATTTGAAAAGTCACGCACAATGATTTAATCGTACATAAATAAACATACGTATAAGCATCAGAAATAAGATTCGTTCTGGAAAAAAATGGAATGAACCTCTTTATTTCATAACGAATCGAGATATTTTTGAATAACGTCTGAGGGTATTGCGTAGCTCATTCCTTGTACTAAGTAATCGCCGCCGTTGAGCCTGAAAGTCATCATTCCGATCACTTTCCCTCCTTCGTCAAGCAACGGTCCGCCGCTCCCTCCCCTGTTGAGTCCTATGTCGACCTGTATCATCAGTCTTTCATTCCCTGAATATTTGACATTTATCAGAGGAACAGATATTATTCCTTTAGAAAGAGACAGTCCATAACCCATTGAGTTGCCTATCGCATAAACGTTCTGACCGTAGCTAAGTCTGCCGCTCTCTCCGAAAATGAATACATTGGTTTTGATTGCGTTGTCAAACTTTAACACTGCAATGTCTAAGGCCTCATCGAACGATATTACGGAAAGAGGATACTTTTCTTCACTGTTGTAAAACACAGCAAAGATATTTTCATTCACAACTCCGTTCGTAACAACAACGTGACTGTTGGAAATGACGATCGGTCCGTTGTGGTCGATAATGAACCCTGTCCCAGTTACTTCGTTTATCCCCTCTCCGCATATGATCTCAACGGCGGATGCCATCGCATCATTGCCGGAGAAAGGTTTCTCATCATTGTTTGTCACGTAAACAATTACACAGGAAACCAAGATTGCGGATAAAAAAATAGAAATGGGGATCAAATAATCTTTTTTCATATCACTTGATCCCCGAGTCGATTAAACGATATTTTGTGAACCATTCAAAATATGGATTTGTTTTTGTTGGAGTATACCCAAAGAAATCTTCAGCACCTTTTTCTAGCCTATAATCTTTCAACAATTTTTCATCAGGTAGTGTGTCTATTAGAGGCTTCGGCCATTTACCTGAAACATGATCTTTTAAATCAATTGTAGTCTCGTGCATCAGAGTGTGGGGCGGTATGGGATATCCCAACCAAATTTCAACCACAATAAATTGTCCTTTATTTTTTTCATAATATTCTTTAGCCAGATCGAATATACGCAGAACATCTGCCCATAATGCTAAACCATGTTGTATCATGCCCGGAATTATCTCTACAGGCTCTATCAAACCAGGCTGACTGAACACCATGCCCTTGTAATCATAGTTTGGGTACTCCCCCCCAATATACCTTGCCAGTTCCGTCACGGATTCGTCTGTAAAGAACATTACTTGTGAAGACATCTACTATCTTAACTCCTTATTTTTGGGAATCCAAAGAATGCATGTATATGGTTAGTGCGGCTCTTATGGTAGTGGTCATAATAATACCCTTTGTTCGTATTATTAAAATAGTGATTTTCTGGCCCAACTAAATCAGCGCCCAAATTTGCTGCCCTGAGGGCTATATTCCTGGCATCCATTTCCTTTAGCGAATAAACTCCTATCAAATCAGCGGTTAGCTCAATCTTCATGATCGAGAGTGCAGCTTGTTCGGAAATACTCACAGTTGAAATGTATACAAAGCCATTTGCTGTATTAATCGCAGCAAAATAGTATTTTCCTGTCTGTGGGTTACTGCTTTGAATCGTTACTAGATTATACTTTACGCCATCTACTTCTGCAGTATTGTCGGAAAAATTCACTTTAAGCTTTGCAACTGTCTTTTCAGAACCATCGTTATATTTTTCTTTTTGTTCAATGATGTATCCGGTTGCCACGTAAGCGATAGCTGCTACAACTGCAACGACAACTAACGGGACAATTATAGGAGCCAAAACTGCCACAATTACTGGTATAAGAACAATAAGAAATGCAAAGCACTCTTCAACGCCTTCTTGTAATTGAACCTCTTTAACAGAGTATGTGACCCCGCCTATTGAGAATAGAACGTCGTCGGGGACGCTCCATGCTATGAAGGATACTGTCTCGAGGAGTTCTCCATCCTGATAAACATCCGCACTTCCTTCGGCACTTGTTCTTTTTGAGCTGGTTTTCAATTTGACATCGATATGATTTTTATCGTTGTTTGTTTTTTCATTCTTCATTTGTTCCGTTGATAGGTCTGAAGGGTTTGACGGCGTGCTTCCAACAAAGGTCATTGAGCCGTCATCGTTTGTTGAGAGATCGTATTCTGTGAATTTTTCAAATGCAGATGGATCGATTTGTTGTATAGGTGTGTCAAAATCTACTGTTTTGACATATTGTTCGCCAACAATATTCTCATTGTTGATATTCGGTACTATTGCTCCAAGAAATGCTGCTGAAAGCAGCAACACGGAGGCAAGAATCGTGAAGTTGACGGTGGTTGCCTTCATGATAATTATAGAACTATATTATATATATATATAATCTTATTGTGTTTACCAAAAACAATAACCACCATAATTGTGATAATCCTTAAAGTAAATTATGCGCAAGCAATTTGCCGCCTAAGGCCATGCTGGATAAAGAGAAACGTAGAAATAAAGAAAGGTATTGAAAGAGGTTTTTCACACCGGTCGGCGGGGGAGTCCTTCAATCTACGCTGATGCTCTGGATCTCGTGGTGTCTGTTCACGATATCCCTTGCGATGCGAAGATTCTTTCCGGCCTTACCGATCGCACGCCCCTTGAGCTTGGGGTCCACTGTGATCGTGGCATGGGTGATGTTCCCGCGTTGCTCGATAACGACCTTTTGAGGATTGTATATGTGGAACACGTTTTTCACAAACTGCTCGGGATCCTCCGAATACTCTACGACCTGGATGTTCTTCCCGGTCTTTTCTTTCAGTTTTATGACGTGTTCCCCTTTCTTTCCGACCGCGATGTTCCCCTGTCCTTTCTCCACCACGAACACCAATTTATCATCGGCATCCATGCAGTCGATCGGGCTGGCCTTGGTTATTGCTGAGAACAGCGCTATGTATCTGAGGGTATCCTCATTTAGTACGATATCTGTTGACATGGCTCTCACAGCGTTAAGATGTTGGAAGAACCCTTGTCAATGACGGCCAGGGCTGAAACTGAGAATGGTTTACCGCAAAGGGCTCCCAACTCCATATTGTTTCCTTCGAAGACGTGGACTTTCACGTCTATGTCCCCCGTCAGCATCTTGCTGGGGCAGTTCCTTGACAGGATGACCATTTGGGCCTTTCCCGCCTTTATTGCTTTCTCTGTCTGGTCGATCCCGAACTCCACCTTTCCGGTGGTGATCGCGGACTTCAATGCTCTGCTTATATCGATTTTCTCGCTCATTCATTCTCCCCCTTTTTGGGTGTGTAAATAAGGTTTACTGCGCCGGTCCCTAACGTTACCGGCTGTCCTACTATGATGTTTTCGGTCACTCCTTCCAGACTGTCGACCTCTCCGACCATCGCCGCATGCAACAAGTGCGCGGCGGTGATCTCGAATGCCGCTCTGGCCAGGACCGATGACTTCTTTCCGGATACTCCGTGCCTTCCGATCGCTTTGACCTGACCGTCATTGGTCATGAGGTCTGCCACCAGCATGATGTGTCTTATATCCACATCCAGACCGGCTTCGCCCAGAGTTCCCATGGCCTCGCGGATGATGGAGTTCCTCGCCGCCTCTATTCCCAGGACGTCGGCCACTTCGAGTATGCTGTTAGTCATGACCTTGTTGGCGTTCACCCCTTCTATCTTGAGAACTTCTTTCAGATTGCTTCCTTCGGTGATGATCTTCCAGGATCCCCCGACCCTGCTGAGGACCGCTCTGGATATTCCGTCTATTCCCTTTATCTTGGCGGTCTTGACGGCATCGTACATCGCCTGCAGCTTTTTGTATGAAGGTTCGTCGGAGGTTATCACTATCTGGTATCCCGAAAGTTTTACCATTCCGCGTACCTGTTTTATTTTATTCAGGCGGTCGACTATGTCCTCGGCCTCCAGGCCGCGCTGCTCCATCTTCCTTGTGTTCGGCGTGACAACTAAGCGCATATTCGTTATGTCCGTCTCGACAGAAGCGATATCAAGGAGCGACGTAACCTCTATCTCCGATGCTACGTGCCTTGCCACTCCCTCATCCTCTGCGGCCATTCCCGTAAGCGGGATGTCCATGGACGGCGTGCTGGGAACGCGTCTCGCATCCACGATCTCGATCAGCCTGGGCAGACCCTGAGTAACGTTGATGTTCGCCACACCGGCGTAGTGGAAGGTACGCATGTTCATCTGTGTACCCGGTTCTCCGAGCGAGTGCGCCGCCATCACTCCGGTGGACTCGTTCTTGTCCATCAGGTGGGATGTGTACATACGGTTAGCGGTCACGATCAGTTTTTCGCATATCTCATCGCTGAGATCCGCCGCCTCGATCGCACTCGAAATGTCGGTTACGATCTTCATCGGGAGGAATATCCCAAGCTTTTTGATGATGGCATTGAGCCTGTTCTCGGTTACCGAGAACACATACTCGCGGTAAACCTCCTCCATTACCTCGTTCTTCGGTTCGGGTACCGGTTTCTTAGTCTTCACGGGTGCTGCGGCAGTGCGTGTGGTGCGCTTGCCTATCTTTGACTGGGTCGCCTCCGCTTCCGCCTCCGATATTCCGAGAGCGACGAGTTCCTCGATGCTTGCCGCGGAAATGGCGCTCAGGGTGCTGTATTTGGTCAGAAGAAGCACTGCGACCTCTTCGCTGATATCTCTGCTTGTAAGTGCTTTAAGCGTATCCTTCTTTGCCATTATTCGCTCCCTCCTTCAAAGTCCGTCTCGATGTCGTCGTACTCTTCCCCTTCTTCCTCTTCCGTATATTCCATTTCGTCCTTCTCCCTCGATCCGTAGTCGTCCCCGGAGGCCGAATTATCTATCTTGAGAAGGGTGTCCGCTTCGTCGCCGAGCACTTCCGCGAATAGATCATCGAGATCTATCGCTTTTCCCCTTACGGTCCTGGACGGATCCACTCCGTCCTCTCCGTACTTGAACTGTATGACCGTGCCGACTGTGTTCCTGACGGTGCCGTCCGCTGTCAGTTTGAGATCTTCAAGCGCGGAAACAAGCCTTCTCTGCATGTAACCGGACCTTGACGTCCTGACCGCGGTATCGACAAGTCCCTCTCTTCCTCCCATAGCATGGAAGAAGAACTCCGTAGGCGTCAGACCCGATTTATATGAGTTCGAACAGAAGCCTCTCGCATGTGCTCCGAGATCCCCTTTCTGGAAGTGGGGGAGTGTTCTGTTCCAGTATCCTCTGGACAGCCTTTCTCCACGAACTGCCTGCTGACCGACGCAGCCTGCCATTTGCGATAGGTTGAGCATCGATCCGCGGGCGCCCGCTTTCGCCATCACTACTGCGGGGTTGGAAAGACCCAGATGAGTTCCTGCGATCTTTCCCGCCTGGTCACGCGCCTGGCCGAGTTCGCTCATCACTCTTACCTCAAGCGTCTCCCTGAGAGAACGTCCGGGCATCTGGTCGAGGGTCCCGTTCTGATATGATTCGACGAGTTCCGTCACGCTGTCGACGCGTTCCTGGATGTTGATCGCTATCTGCAGCGCCGCCTCTTCCGGGATGTCCTCGTCCCCGATGCCTGTGCTGAACCCGTGGTTCATAAGTGCGCCGAGAGCCAGCCTCGTTACTTCGTTGATGAACTTGGCCGCTCTTTCGGAGCCGTAGTCGCGTGCGATCCTGTCCAGGATCTTTCCTTTACTGTTACCTATCCCCTTTACATCGATCGTACCGCACAGCAGCTGTCCGTTGCGTATCTTCACATATGCATCGAACTCGCAGTTCTCCCTCTTGCATACGTTGCAGTTCTGGCAGATGTTCGCTTTGAAGGTGGTCCTGAAGTCGCTGGGAAGTACTATCGAGAACAACTGCCTCCCGGTCCAGTACTCATTCCCTTTTTCGTCGACCATAGGCTTGGGTATCTCTATGTCTTTGAGCTTAGAGAGTATGTCCATAGCCTCTGCGCTGCCGAACTTCGGGTTGTTGTGTGTAAGGAAATACGCCCCGGTGATGTGATCGTGGATGGCGCCTATGATCGGTCCGCCGTATCTCGGAGAGAGGATGTTCTCTTGGACCTGCATCAGAATGCGTGCCTCCGCGCGTGCCTCGTCCGACTGCAGGACGTGAAGGTTCATCTCGTCCCCGTCGAAATCCGCATTGTACGGCGGGCAGTCGCAAAGGTTGAACCTGAAGGTCCTTCCGTCCATTATCCTGACGCGATGCGCCATCATGGACATCCTGTGAAGCGACGGCTGCCTGTTGAACAGAACAACGTCCCCGTCCATCAGCTGCCTCTCTATCACATAATCGACGGCGATGTTCTCGGCGACCTCCGCCGCATTACGTTCCGTGACCCTGATCCTCCTTCCGTCGGACCTTATCACATAGTTCACGCCGGGAACATAGCCTTTCTCCATAGAGGGTTCGGGCCCGCGTGCGATGAGCGTCCTGAGTTTTCCGATGTTGTGCTCGTTGACATGTACCGGAACGGTCAGCTCCCTCGCCGCAAGGTATGGGACTCCTACTTCGTTAATAGAAAGAAGGGGGTCGGGAGATATCACTGTACGGGCCGAGAAATTGACACGCTTACCCGATAGGTTCGACCTGAAACGCCCCTCTTTGCCTTTCAGCCTCTGTGCCAGCGTCTTAAGCGGACGGCCGGACCTGTGCCTTGCCGGAGGTATTCCCGATGTCTGGTTGTCGAAGTATGTTGTAACGTGGTATTGCAGAAGCTCCCAAAGATCTTCGACGATCAGCTGAGGCGCGCCTGCGTCACGGTTCTCTCTCAGCCTCTGGTTGATCCTCAGGACATCCACGAGCTTGTGCGTGAGGTCATCCTCTGACCTGTCTCCGGAATCCAGAGTGATCGACGGCCTTACCGTCACCGGGGGCACGGCGAGAGCTGTCAGCACCATCCATTCAGGTCTGCAGGTCGCCGGGTCCATTCCGAGCGTCTTCAGATCCTCGTCGGGAATGCGTTCCAACCTTTCGCGCACTTCTTTCGGTGTGAGTTTGTGGTTATCGTCCACTTCCCTGAATGTCGTGGGCTTGTCGAGTTTGATCTTGATCTGTTCTGCTCCGCAGTGCGGGCAGATGCCTTTGGTCGATGCGTCCTTTGCCGTCTCTTTGGAGAAGTTCTTCAGATCGATCGTTCCGCCGCCGAGGTCCTTCATTTCGGACATGTCGTCTCTGCGGGACTCTATCTGTTCGGCTGTGAGCATGATCCTGCCGCAGTTGCGGCATGTGCTCTCAAGCATCAGTTTTATATCTTTTATGAAACCGACGTGGATCACCGGCATGGCCAGATCGATGTGGCCGAAGTGTCCGGGGCACTCGTCGACCTTGCGTCCGCAGGTCTTACACCTGAGTCCGGGCTCGATCACACCCATGTGCGAATCCATCAATCCCATCTCGATGGGGTATCCCTCGTCATCGTACGTGTCCGCGGTGATGATCTTCGTTGCGGACATCTTCCTTATCTCGTCGGGCGAGACGCAGGAGAACTTTATCGACCCTATCCTTTTCGTTATACCGCGCATCATGTTAGGTCCTCCAGCTGAAGCCTCATAGCAACACCGAGAGACAGAAGTTCATCCATCAGCAGTTTGAAGGCATAGGATGTCTGCACGAGATATATGCTTGAATTGTTCTTACATACGGGACAGTACAGCGAGCCGTGCCTGTCCATTATTGCGATGTGCCCGCATGTGGCGTTGCCGCAGATGTACTGCTGTGTGCCGTCCGACTCATCGAGCAGGCGGTCCTTGATCACCATTGCGGCGCCGTGACCGATCAGACAGTCACGCTCCATCTCACCGAATCTTAGACCTCCCTGTCTGGAGCGTCCCTCGGTGGGCTGCCTTGTGAGTATTTGGACCGGCCCTCTGGAACGTACATGCAGCTTTCCGCTGACCATGTGGTGCAGCTTCTCGTAGAAGATCACTCCCGTGTAGACCTCGGTCTGGATCAGTTTTCCTGTCCTTCCGTCGTACATCGCTTCCTTCCCGTGCATGCCGAAACCGTTCCTTACCAACGCATCGCGTATCGCACCCTCTCTTTCTCCGGAGAATGCCGTTCCGTCGATGATGCGGCCTTCCATCGCACCGACCTTACCTGCTATCATTTCCAGTACGTGTCCGATGGTCATACGGGACGGTATCCCGTGGGGGTTGACAACAAGATCCGGAGTCACACCTTCCGCTGTGAACGGCATGTCGCACTGGTCCACCAGTCTTCCAATGACACCTTTCTGTCCGAATCTGGAACAGAACTTGTCGCCGAGCTCCGGGATCCTTTCGTCCCTTACTTTAACACGCACAAGTCTTGAACCGTTCTCCGACTCAGTCACCATCACAGAGTCGACGTATCCTTTTTCTCCGGGCCTTACGGTCACGGATGTTTCCCTTCTTTTCTGAGGGGTCAGGAAGTCCGTCTCTTCCTCCAGGAATCTGGGGGGAGATGTTTTTCCTATCAGGACATCGCTTCCGGAAACTTCCGATTCCGGAGATATGAGTCCGTCCTCGCCGAGCGACGCGTATGCGAAGTCGGCACGCGCACCCATTATGTCGGGCGACGGGATCTCGAAATGATCCTCCTGTCCGCCCGGGTAGCGGCGCTCTTCCGCACGGTACGATCTGAGGAAGCTTGACCTTCCGAGACCTCTCTGCACCGAGCTCCTGTTCATGACCAATGCATCTTCGATGTTGTAGCCGTGGTATGACAGGACGGCAACGCAGAAGTTCTGCCCCGCGGGCCTGTGGCTGTATCCCATGAACTCCATTGTCTGGGTCTGTACCATCGGTACCTCCGGGTAATGCATAACATGTCCCCTTGTGTCCGGCCTGATACGGTAGTTCGATGCGGGTATACCGAGAGCCTGCTTCGCCATTCCCGCCCCCATTGTCACACGGGGTGCGGAGTTGTATTCCGGATACGGGACTATTCCCGACGCAACGCCGAGTATGACCATCGGGTCTATCTCCATGTGCGTGTGGTCCCTTGTTATCTTCGCTTTGACCGCGAAATCCTCTCCGCACCACTTACACCTGAGAACGGGGGATTCCTCCTGTCCGGGGTTCAGCCAGTCGACGTCCATTTCCGACAGGGCATGTTTACAGTGCTCGCATCTCTTAGGTACGTCATAGGCGTCCACGACAACGAGTGTGTCCTCTTCTTCCTCGGCGTCCATCCACTCGACTATCCCTTCTTTGAAGAGGGTGTTCCATGTGACCTTTCCTTCGCGTATTCCCTCGAGGTGCTTCCTCGTGAGCATGGTTCTGCCGTCCTTTAGGATCAGGAGCGGACGTCTCAGACGTCCCTCGTCGCAGTTGATGATCACTTCTTTCATTTCATCGTCGTGGCGTATGTTGATGCAGTTCGAAAGGAGACCGTATCTTCTGCGGTCCCTTATCTCCGACACGAGTTTGTCGGCATCCCTGTGTGTTCCGACCAGGTCACCGTTGATGTATATCCTGGTCCCTTCCTCTTTAACGGGACCGAGACCGAGCTCCCTGAGCATCCATTTCACATCTTTCTCGGAGAATCCTTCCGAGACATCTATTATCAATGCAACGTTCTTGACAAGACCGCAGTTCTGTCCTTCGGGGGTCTCCGACGGGCACAGTCTGCCCCATTGAGTGGGGTGCAGGTCACGAGCCTCGAAGTGAGGCTGGCTTCTTGTAAGGGAGGATGTCACCCTTCTCAGGTGGGACATCGCCGACAGATTCGATGTTCTGTCCAGAAGCTGAGATACACCGGCGCGTCCGCCCACCCAGTTACCCGTTGCGAGCGCGTGAAGCAGTTTGTGCGTCAGAAGATCCGGCCTTATCGATGAGGATATGTTCAACTCGCTCTTCTTCCTGCCCCAGTTCCTTTCCAGCTGATATTTAAGGTCCTTCATCAAGCTGCTGAAGCTTGTTCTGAACAGGTCTTCCATCAGATCGCCGGAGAGTTTCAGCCTCTTGTTCGCATAGTGGTCCTTGTCATCCTCTTTCCTCTTTTTGAGCGACAGCTCGAGTACTGATCTGGCTATGCGTCCGAGGAAGATCGCTTTCTTCATGCGGTCGGCCTCTGTGTCCCCGAGGTGGGGCAGAAGCGAGCGGTCCAGGATGCTTTCGACCTTCTTTGTCCTGTATTCCTTTGCCTGCCCGGCGGCGAAGTTCCTCTCAAGGAAGAGTATCGCATCTTCTTTTGTGTGGTATCCGTTCGGCGGGTAGGCTTTCTTGTCAAGCGAGTTCTCGATGTTCGCATAGACTATGTTGGCCATCGCATCGTCCGAGACTATTGTATCATAAATTTCCGCATCGGACTCCATTCCGAGCGCTTTCATAAGAGCGATAAGAGGTATCGAGCCGGATGCGACAGGGACAGATACCATGACCATCCCGTCCTTCTTCTTCTCGACGAGCGTCAGCGCACGGTATCCGTCCTTCTGGGAGAACACTTTTGCCAGCTCTACGGAGGCTCCGTACTTGTCGTTGTATTCGACCATCACTCTATTGGGGGCCAGATCCTCAAGCGTGATCAGGACCCTCTCTGTCCCGCCGATAATGAAGTACCCTCCGGGTTCTTTGGGATCCTCTTTCTGTTTCACCAACTCGGCCAGATATTCATCCTCGGAGAGTTTGCGTTCCATGTTCTCCTCCATGACCTTGTGGTTGAGGTTGCATCCGTTCGACTTCACCATCATCGGAAGGTCGCCGACATGGACCCATCTCTCGTTCTCCGGCATTTCTTTTTCAACGCCGTCCTCGTAAACTTCGAATCTGACGAAAACAGGCGAAAGATAGTTGAGGTTCCTGAGCCTGGCCTCCATAGGTGTGAGCTCGTGGCTGTAGCCGTTGGCCTCCATGACCTTCGGCTGGTCTATTTTGATAGTGGGCTTCGACTGGGGGTCGATGTGTCCGTCCTCATCCCTCTTCCTTCCGATCCTTATCTCTATGTTCTTCCCGCCTGTGCGTTCGGGATCTAACTTAATTACACCGCGCTCGGCGTCGTCCGTGGGGACCCTGATGTCGTCCACGATCTTCTGCATCCTGCTGTTCGGGTTCCTGTTTGTGGCGAGGAAATCATCGAACGATGCGATATGGTGGTTCACAATGTTCTTCTCTGCGAAATATAACTTAACCAACTCTCTCAAATGATCACCCCTTCGTCACAAGCCTGTAGGCCACAAATTCCTGCGTTGTCTCGCTTTTTCTCACGATCTTGACCACGCGCCCTTCGGCTATCGGCCCATGTATGCTTTCAAGCACCCTGATGCCCGCATCATTGTTCCTTATCTTCGGAAGCTGGTCGTAAGTCATCCCCATTTCTGTAAGGATCTTCTTGGCCTCTTCCTCCGATAAAAGATGGTGTTCGGGTACAAGGTCGTGCTTGAGCACGTTAAATGAAATATTGTCTGCTGCCACTTTTACACCTGCCACTATTAATATCCGCTTTGTCAGCGGGAACCCCCGTTTAAGAAATACGCTTTTGTCATTCCTTTCCTCATACTTGATCTTGCCACTGATCGCTCATGAAGACTCTCAGCGGGCCTGAAGGGATTCGAACCCTTGACCACCTGATTAAAAGTCAGATGCTCTACCTAGCTGAGCTACAGGCCCTTAGATATCTTAAGCTTGTAATGCGTGAGCAATCCTTCATTGTATATAATATCTCGCTGAAGTTTTTGCCGTTCCATGCAAACAAAACAAAGTAAAGCGCCACCGAGGACATCTTTTATCGTCAACCTCTGTTTCTTACAATTCGCTTAACAGGAAGATTAGGTGGGCCCAGCCGGATTTGAACCGGCGACCACTCGGTTATGAGCCGAGCGCTCTACCTGTCTAAGCTATGAGCCCCTTAAAAGGAGTATGGCGCCGTCGCACGGGATCGAACCGTGGACCTTGTGATTAACAGTCACACGCTCTACCTACTGAGCTACAACGGCCTGTGGAAAAAGCGAAAGTGTGCCGCATATTAAATAATTACGTTCACCGCCGGCACCTTGAGCATTAAAAAATACATAAACCCAACAATATGCACATTAAAATAAAGGTTCCGTGATGCTGACCCCAAGTGAATATTTGATCTTTGAAAAGGAAAGACTGCCGTATCTGTCAGCATTTCTGACGATATGTATGGTATGGGGCCTCAGCCTCGTCGTTGCATATGACCTTCTCGATACCGGGATCCCGCCGATATTTTTGATAGCGGTGACATACGGCCTCGGTGCGGTGACCCTTATTCCCGCGAAGTTCGCATTCAGGTCCGTCCCGAAAATAAGCAGGGACGAATGGAGATACGGAGCGTTGGTCGGGGCGATAATCTTCCTGGCCTTCGGGCTCCAGACAGTGGGACTTTTGTATACGACACCTGCCAAAAGCGGCCTTTTGACCGTACTGTATGTTCTGTTCGTTCCGATAATAATCGCGTTGATCCAGAAAAAAATATCATGGCTTTCCGTCTTATTTGCGTTAATTGGCTTCATGGGAGTGCTGATCATGTCCGGGATCACCGGCGGTGATGCTTCGATGAACATCGGGGATGTTCTGACGATAATCTGCGCCGTGATGTTCGCCATGCAGTTCGTAGCCCTTGAGAAATATTCTCCCCGCCTTAATGCCGTGAATTTTACGCTGGTGCAGATGATCACGGCCGCGGCCATAGGTATAGCCGTCAGTCTGGTCTTCGAGAACGGCCAATACAACAATATGGGCCTGATAGGGTCCTGGCTCGGTCTTGTTTTCATGGGTTTCATCGTCACCGGTCTTGGGTTCTATGTGCAGACCGCGGCCCAAAAGAAGATCCCTTCGACGACGATAGCGATAATGTGCTGCACAGAGTCGGTCTTCGCAGTGATATTCTCATGGGCGCTCGGTTACGACATCATAACCATACCTCTGTTCGTAGGCGCTGTTCTGATCGTCGCCTCCACCGTCCTTTCGTCGATATATGAGAGAAGAACTCTTATTTCCTAAAAACTAAGATCATTTCTGTTTTATTTTGTTGATCCGTTCTATCAACTCGTCAAATCTGACAGACACTTCTTCCATGAACTCTTCGTACTTATCGGACACCATCGCACCGTCGTTCGTCGCAATGATCAGACCTTCCTGTTCAAGGAGCCTGAGCGAATACCTTACTTTATGTTTAGGTATCCCAAGGACCTCTGAAAGCTTGATTATCCCGATCGGCTGCTTCTCTTTGGTGACCTTGAGCATCTCGATGTGCCTTTCGATAAGGTCGACCTCTTCAAAAGCACGATCGAAGATAGATGCCACTCCCGCCATGATAATGAATAGCACTGTTTGTTATTAATCATAGTGCCAACGGTGTAACGCCCGCTTGACGATCTTCAGCGGCCGTACCACTTCTGTGTGCCCCACTTCGTATAATTCACCCAATATCCTTGCGTGAACGATCCGCAGCAGTCCAATGCTTTCTTCTCGGCATTCGGACCGCGGTGGGTCTTATAGCAGCCTAAGCACTGCCATCTCAGTTCAAGGGGCTTGTTCTTCGCCATCGTCCCTAAATCATTGATTCCGTTAATAAAACTTGGCAAGCTGTCCTACCAAAAATATAGTAATTTATTTAAGAACTGTTATATACGTTTATTCAGATTAGGGAGAACCTTTATGAACAGAATCAAGGTCATTAATGAACCGTCAGAGCTTGTTCCGATGCTGAGGTCAGTTGATACTCCCATAAAAAGAGATGTATTGAAAGAGGTGACCTTGGAATGGAGGACCGCGGACGACATTGAGAAAAAGTTCGGCCCGGCGGGCAGGGATGCCTTGGTATTTTTTGAGAAGATGAAACTTGTTGAAACACGTTGGCTTTCCGTGAACGGCGGATATCCAGAAAAATCATACCACACATATTACACATCGTTCAACATAAACGCACAGTGGCCCGTCTATGAGATAAGCGACGTTCTGACCGCGGCGATGATGAATGATGAAGAATATGCGGAGATAGAAACAAAGATCCTTGCGGAAGTGGGGAAGAGCGGTCGTTTCTCGGGAGATGTGGCGGAGGTCCTCGGGCTCTCTTCGACAATGCTGAAGAGCCTCGTAAGAAGGTCTGTGAAAATGGACTATCGCGGCCACAGGATAGAACCTATCAGAGAAGAGTAAGATGCCGAACATCTGGATATTGAGGATTGGCCATCGTCCGCAGAGAGATAAAAGAGTTACAACGCATGTTGCCCTCTCATCGCGTGCGCTTGGCGCCTCCGGAATATATGTTGACACAGCGGATCGTGTTCTTGAAGAGAACATCCGCAGCGTGGTGGACAGGTTCGGAGGGGATTACACTATTGAGACCGGCATCCAATGGAAAAAATTGCTGAAGGATTTCGACGGAGAGATAGTGCATCTCACAATGTACGGGCAGAGGTTCGATGAGTCTTTGCCGAAAATATCCAGAGAAAAGGATCTGCTTATCGTTGTGGGAGCGGAGAAGGTCCCTCCCGAGGTATATCAAGCGGCGGATTTCAACATATCTGTCGGGAATCAGCCGCACTCGGAGATCGCGGCGCTGGCGATATTACTTTACTCATTCACGGACGGCAGAAATCTATACTCAGACCGCAATGGGAACCTGACGGTAATACCGAACGAAAGAGGGAAGACAGTTGTCGAAAAACATTCCTGACGGACCGAGCTGCGTCAACATCCTCAAAAAAGCAGGATGCAGAGACAGAGTGATTATCCACTGCTGTACGGTCTGCGCCGTAGCGGAAGAGATGCTCGGTAAGATCGATGCCGACAAAGAACTGGTGATTGCCGGTTCTCTCCTGCATGACATAGGGCGTTCCAAAGACCACAGCATTACGCATGCGATGACCGGCGGGGATATGTTAAGCAGCCTGGGGCTCCCAGAGGATCTGGTCAAGATCGTAAAAAAGCACACAGGCGCCGGGCTGGATTCCATTGACGTTGCTGAAATGAACCTCCCTCCCGGCGATTATATTCCGAGGACTATAGAAGAGAAGCTCGTCGCACATGCGGATAACCTCGTCAGCGACAACAGAGTGATATCGCATAAACAATCCGTCGACAGATTAAGGGAGAGGGGTGCGCTCAGAGGCGCCGACAGGATGGAGGCCCTTCATTGGGAACTCTCAAAGCTTTACGGAATGGATCTGGACATCATCCGCGACATTATCGGAGAATACCCGAAGCTCAAGTGGATATAGAACCGGTCAGCCGCATATCCTCTCATTCGGAAATCTGTTAAGAATGATCACGTCGCCGATGCTCTGGACCCATCTCAACGGGATGCTGATCGAAACATCATCTTCGACGAGCGCCGGATTCGCATCGGAAACGAATAACCCTTTTATGCCCATCTCCGAAATGTCGATCACTACCTCATCGACTATCCCTACGAATATGCCTTCGGGGGTGTATATTTCCAACCCTTTTATGTTGCCGACGCTCTCCAGCATCCTCTCTCCTCTTTTGTTGTCCCTTCTAAACTTATTTAACTATTAATAATAATCACTCAGAAGAGGCGAAAACATATGGTAACAGAACTTACAGACAGCACTTTTGACAAATTTGTCAAAGATAACAGAATAGCGGTAATAGACTGTTGGGCACCTTGGTGCGGCCCGTGCAGAAGAATGGGCCCCATAATCGAAGAACTTTCGAACGATCTTAAAGGAAAAGCCGGCGTTGCGAAACTCAACGTTGACAATAACCAGGCGATATCGGCAAGGTTCGGTATAAGGGCCATACCTACCGTCCTTCTGTTCAAGGACGGCGTCCCGGTTGAGACCCTCGTCGGACTGAGAGGGAAAGAAGACTTCCTTGACATCATACGTTCGTTATGAACGCAGACGTCGTGGTGATAGGCTGCGGTCCCGCGGGTCTGCAGGCGGGCATACACTCTTCCCGAAGGAAAGCGGATACAGTGATAGTCGGCAAGCTGAAGAACAGCGCTCTTTCCGGCGCACATATCGAGAATTACTTCGGACTCGGCGGGAAGACCGACGGCTCGGTACTGTTAAAGGCCGGGTTAGAACAGGCATTATCTTTCGGATGCAGACACATCGACCGAAATGTCATCGGCGCCAGTGCGGACGGCGATGGATTCAGAGTGACGATCGAATCCGGAGAGAATATACACTGCAGATCGGTCGTGATCGCAACGGGCGTCTCCAGAATGAAACTGAACATCCCCGGTGAGAAAGAATTCTTCGGCAAGGGAGTTAGCTATTGCGCAGAGTGCGATTGCAATTTCTTTAAAGGCCTGAGGGTTGCTGTGATCGGAAACGAGTCAAAGGCTGCGATATCTTCCGAGCTCATGACGAAGTATGCCTCAAAGGTGTACTGGGTAACTAAGAACAGCTCGGCAGACAGGAAGCTTGTGGACAAAGCATTGGCCGCAGGAGTTGAGATCATCGACAGGGGGGCAAAAGAGATCATCGGAAAAGAGAATGTGAGCTCCCTGCTTCTCGACAACGGCAGTGCGATCGGCGTCGACGGCGTGTTCATTGAATTGGGAGGAAGATCGTCCTCCGATATAGCGATGGATCTGGGAGTTGTGCCGGAGGTCGATGACTCGATCAAAGTCAACAAAAAAGCAGAAACCTCGGTTGCGGGCGTATTCGCATGCGGGGACATAACGGGAGAACCGTGGCAGCTGGCCAAAGCCGTCGGCGAGGGGGCGGTTGCCGGAAACAACGCCGCAGGCAGAGCAAAGGGCATAAAATGACCGTCGAGGACATTATCTCCAGCATGCTCAGGGAAGAAGGCGGGTTCCAGAAAGCCTTCAAGAGCATGCTTGACGAAGAATTGGAAATATCGCTGAGCGAGTTCTGCTCGATATCCGGCATCTCCCAAAGCACGATGTACAAGATACTTGAAGAGAACCGCGAGCCAAATCTGAGAACCATACGGCAGATAATCCATGCCCTGAATGTCATCAGCAGGTCCGAGGACGATAATTTCGTTGCGGTCATCGCATCGTCCACTTTCTTTGAGTCCCTTCCGAAGACAATGGAGGTTGAAGGCCGGACGATAAAGATCAAAGAATACCCCATTTCAACAGTGGAGGACGCAATAATAGCGGCCGTGAGAGCAGAGCGCGACGGCGCGCTGGCTATAGTGTGTGCGCCCATAATAGCGGTCACTGTGAAGAAGATCCTGCGCATCCCGGTCTCGCCGGTCATGCCCCTCGGAAGCGTCCTCAAAGCACTTGATATCGTTAAAGGTCTGGTCTGAACAAATTAAAATACCAGCTTAACTATTTAATCGACAATAGGGGAGTGTGTAATTCTGTTCGAATTACAGGTTGTCAGCAATACACCGATGAATGCAGTAGCGGACAAAGACATTGTCGCAGAGACCTTCTTGGTACAGATCGGGTACATACCTAAAGGATATGATCCGAAAACATCGGCCTCGAGCGTGAGGGACAGCGTCCCTTACAGACTTTTTATGGATTTCTTCATGAAGAACATGGGCAAAGCGTGGGCGGTCGAAGAGCTTGCCGCTCTTTTGGAAACAACGAAACCTACGATCTACCGCCACATAAACAAACTGAAATCAATGGATCTTTTGGAAAGCATCGACGTTGAATTCGACGGGGCGATGAGGAAAGGATACAGGATCAGATACGGGGATCTCTCCAAGGCGTGGAGTTTCACCGAGGCCAATGTGAACATGGCAATGGAGAACTATAAGCGGACCGTGTCTCATTTTCAATCCCTTGCGAAGGCAGAGAAAGAATGAGCCAGGATGAAAAGATCAAAGAACTCGGCCTGAGGATCATCACGGCAATCAAGAAGGGGGATGTAAAGGATCGGGAAGCCGTCCAAAGAATGAAGATCGAGCTCTGCGGAGAACTCGGTCTCACCGATGTGCCAGCTAACTCAAGCATCCTCAAAGAGGTTGCTCCGCAGGACAGAAAGTTGATAGAGCCCTTCTTAATAAAAAAGCCGATGCGGACCATGAGCGGCGTTGCCGTCGTTGCCGTTATGACCTCCCCCCATCCGTGCCCGCACGGAAAATGCGCATACTGCCCGGGAGGGGTCGACAGCGGCTCTCCTCAATCATATACAGGGAAAGAGCCTGCCGCAAGAAGAGCGGAGCGGAACAACTTCGATCCGTTCCTTCAGGTAAAGGACAGGATAGACCAACTGACCGCCATCGGCCATAAGACTGACAAAATAGACCTTATCATAATGGGCGGCACCTTTACTTCGAGAGAAAGAGAATACCAAGAGTGGTTCGTAAAAAGATGTCTTGATGCGATGAACGGAGAGGATTCGGAGGATATCAAAAATGCAAAGCAAAGGAACGAGACCTCCGAACACAGGTGCATCGGCCTGACAGTGGAGACCCGGCCGGATGTCTTCGGCGATGAACAAATTGAAATGGCGATGATGCTCGGCGCGACGAGGGTTGAACTCGGCGTACAGATACTTGACGATGATGTCCTGGCACTGTCAAAAAGAGGCCATGGTGTAAAAGAGATAATCGATTCCACCAGGTCGTGTAAGGACCATGGCCTGAAGGTCTGCTACCACATAATGCCCGGACTGCCGGGCTCGACCCCGGAAAAGGACCTGGAATGTTTTAAGCGAGTGTTCGAAGATCCGGACTTCCGCCCGGATATGCTGAAATTCTACCCGACGCTTGTTATATCCGGCACAGAACTTTTTGACCTGTGGAAGAAAGGAGAATACACTCCATACGACGAGAGTACGGCGGTCGACCTCCTGTCAAAGATGAAGTCGATCGTTCCCGAATACACCAGGATACAGAGGGTGGAAAGGGACATCCCGGCACCGCAGATAACAGCGGGTATAAAGACCAGTAACATACGCCAGGTGGTCCAGGAGAACATGGCCGCCCATGGGATGTCCTGCAGGTGCATCAGGTGCAGAGAAGTGGGACATACTAACCAAGTTCTTGATGACCCAGATCTTGTCAACCAAAAGGCTATGGAGTATGAAGCGAGCGAGGGGTTTGAAAGGTTCGTCTCGTTGGAATACAATGATTCGCTCATCGGTTATGTCAGACTGAGAACAGATGATACCGATACCGCAACGATCAGAGAATTGAAAGTTTTCGGAAAGATCGCCTCTATCGGCTCCGAAGGAGAGGACTGGCAGCACAGAGGGTTCGGAAAGGAGCTGATGCTTGAGGCTGAACGTCTAGCAGTTCTTGACGGTAAGAAAAGGATGAGGATCAACAGCGGCATCGGCGTAAGAGGATACTACAGGGCATTGGGGTACGTGTTGGAAGAGCCGTATATGGTCAAGGACCTCAGTTGATTATTATTTTGTTCCCGTCGAATCTTATACGGTCCGTCTCGACCACCAACCTGCCTTTGTCGTCGACCTTGTGCTCTTCTCCGATGACTTTCCCGGATGCCGAGACCAGGAGATATTTGATCGAACCATCGACGGTATCGATGACCAGATCCTCGAGCTTTCCCACCGTCCGTCCGGTGATGGTCTCCACTTCCTTGCCGATAATTTCTCTGCTGAAGATCTTATTGTCCATTGGATCACCCATAGAATGGCTGGTCCTTCCAGCCAGTGTGAAGCTTTCTCATCTCTTTGCTCAGTGTTTCATACTTGACGAACGTTGATTCGTCGACAGATTGGTGCACCCTTTCCATTGCGTCCTTGAAATCCCTTTCGGTCACATACTGTGCGTTGTTGTCCCTGCGGTATGCGGATAATCCCGCCTCTCTGCACAATGCGGCGATGTCCGCTCCCACAAACCCATCGGTCATCTTTGCTATTGCAACAAGATCCACGTCCTTCAGCGGCATCTTCTCAGTGTGTACTTTGAGTATGCTCTTCCTTGCTTCCAGGTCCGGTTTCCCAACCAGTATCATGCGGTCCATCCTGCCTGGCCTGAGAAGCGCCGGATCTATCATGTCAGGACGGTTGGTGGCCGCCATTATCATCACTCTGTTCATGCTTTCAATGCCGTCCATTGAAGTAAGGAGCTGCGCAACGACCCTTTCCCAAGTCTGGGAGTCACCCTCCCCCCTTATGGGCGCTATTGAATCGATCTCGTCGAAGAAGATTATGCACGGAGCCATCTGTTTGGCTTTTTTGAATATTTTTCTGATGGCTTGCTCCGACTCTCCCATCCACTTGCTGGCTATCTCCGGGCCGCTGATCGAAATGAAGTTCGCGCCGGACTCGTTCGCCACGGCCTTGGCGATCAGCGTCTTACCGGTACCCGGGGGGCCATATAGAAGGACGGCCTTGCCCGGCTCTATGCCGAGTCTCTCGAATGATTTTTGGCCCTCTATGGGGATGAACACTTCCTGTATCTCCTTTTTAATGTGTTCCAACCCACCGATATCCTTCCAGCGGACCTTCGGGATCTCAACGAACAATTCTCTCATTCCGCTAGGTTCAACTTCCGCAAGAGCGTCGGCGAAGTCCGCCATGTCGACCTTCATAGCTTCTAATGTGGACTGCGGCACCGGCTTGTCAAGGTCCAGTTTGGACATGTGCTTGCTGAGACACTTCATTGCGGATTCCCTTGCAAGCGACGCAAGATCCGCGCCCACGAACCCCTGTGTCATCGAGGCGATCTCGTCTATCTTCACATCATCGGCCAACGGCATGTCCCTTGTATGGACTTCGAGGATGCTCTTCCTTCCCTGCATGTTCGGAACACCGATCTCAATCTCCCGATCGAATCTTCCCGGCCTTCTCAGTGCCGGATCTATGGAATCCTCTCTGTTGGTCGCCCCTATCACGATCACGTTCCCCCTGCCGCCCATGCCGTCCATCAGCGTAAGGAGTTGAGCAACTACGCGCCTTTCCACTTCCCCATATGTGGAATCCCTGTTCGGTGCGATCGAATCTATCTCATCCAAGAAGATTATGCTCGGAGCCTTGTCCTCGGCGTTCTCAAATATCTTCCTAAGCCTTTCTTCGCTTTGGCCGTAGTATTTGCCCATGATCTCCGGCCCGCGTATCGAGTAGAACGATGCGCCTGACTCATTGGCGACGGCTTCTGCGATCAGGGTCTTTCCGGTACCGGGCGGCCCGTAAAGGAGCACACCTTTCGGCGCCGATATCCCCATCCTGTCGAACAGTTCCGGATGCTTGAGCGGGAGCTCGATCATCTCCCTTATCCTTTTCAATTCGTCATCCAATCCGCCTATGTCGTCATATGTTGTGCGGCCTGTGCGCACGGGGGTTTCAGAGTCCTTCTCTGCTTTGACCGGCTCGCTTTTTATTACTATTTCCGTGGCGGTGCTGACGATGACGGGACCTCTGGGGACGGTGGACTGCACATGGTACGTTGCTCGGTTCCCCATAAGGGCTATGTTCGGTATCATCACATCCATGCCGACAATGAGCGGTCTTCCTTCCAGTCCGCTTCTGAACACATCGTCGATGCCTGCCTCGTAACTTATCCTTTTGTTCTCGGAGATGTTCGGGGAAAGTACCACTTTCTGAGCTGTTTCAGGGATGCATTTTTTTATCTTCACAGTCTCGTCGACGCTGACCTCTGCGCTTGTCCTTGTTAATCCGTCGATTCGGATGAGCTTCATGCCATCATCGCCCGCCTCGCCTTTGAACACCTTTGCAACGGCGGTCTTCTTTCCTATTATCTCGATGACGTCCCCGAGGTCGAGACCGAGTTTCTTACGGGCATCATTGTCCAACCTGGCCCTGCCGTATCCTGCCTCGGATTGCCTCTGCGCCATTGCGACCTTGAGTTCAAGAAATTTTTCCATCTCGAGAATGACATGCTGTTCAAATTATTTCATTTAATTGTTCAGTTGAACAAATCTGCTCCGCCTAACCCTTATAATTGCTTTTCATTGCTTTGTCGTATTGAAAAAAAGAGCTGGAACACCAACCGACACACGACCCGGGTTGGTGTTCTTTATTATGGTTTTACTTACCTTGCTTACGCCTTAGCCCTCCTGGATACCGCTACCGCCAGTCCGGCGACGATGAGCACTGCCGCGACCGCTATCGCAACCCACAGCACAACGTTGCTGTCGTTGCTGCTGTCGCTAACGTTGTCCGGCCCTGCACCGGCGGGTTCCACGGTCAACGTAAGGTTGGCCGTTCCGCTGTTGAATACTGCGTTGTACACATATGTACCGGGAGCAAGAGAGTTCAGATAGCTTTCTGTGAAGGTGATGATCGTACTGCCGCTTGTAAGAACATAGTTCTCGCCGGGGAGTATGGAATCGTTATACGACAAATACAGGAACTCGCTCAGTGGCACGTCGATCACAAAGCTTGCGGGGTCGCCGCTTGTTATCACCATGATCTGATCTGGTAACTTCTTCCCTCCTGCGTTGCCGCTCGCCGGACTCACCGAGACCGAAGAAGTTCCCGACTTTGCGGGATCCACAAGAGATGTCGCTTTGACAATTATTGTGGTCGAGGTCTCGCCTGCCGCTATTGTAAGCAGCCCCGTGGAAGATATTGTGGTGCCGGCGTTGTTGTTGCCGGATATGCTCCAGATAACATCTTTTGACGGGTTTCCGGAAGATACCTTTACCGACGCACTGAATTGCTGCGTTGAACCTGTCTTCACATTTGCTGTCGATGGCGACACAGAAACGCTTGAGATCACGACCGCCGTGCCGCTGTTACCGGGCTGGACGGTCAATGTGAACGTAAGCGTTGCATCGGGTGATGTTCCGTTGCTTGCTGTCAATACTACAACATATGTTCCGACCGGCAGGCCTGCTGCGATGTTCAGTTTCATTGTGCCGCTGTCCCAGGTTATCTTCGCATCTCCGGACGTCTTTGCCACCGTGACCGGGGCTGTGCCGGTTATTGTGTACACGCCCGTGGAGGTTGCTGTGTAATTCTTTGCCAGCGTCAGTGTCATGGGGCCGGTTATACCCGGAGCAACAGATATAACGGCCGTCCAGTGAGCGGTCAGCGTAATGTCCCCGGTCAAGATCGTGCTGAAGTCATATGCGGCCGCACCGTTGAACCATCCCGCAAAGGTGTATCCCGTCTTGGTCGGATCAGCCGGCTTTGCCACGGCGGAACCGTAGTTCACTGTGGCGGACACGATCGAACTTCCGCCGTCGGAATCGAAGGTCACTGTGTACGTTATCTGGATCCAGTGAGCGGTCAGCGTAAGGTCGCCTGTCACGGGTGTACTGAATACATATGCAGCTGTACCGTTGAACCACCCTGCGAAGGTGTATCCCGTTCTGGTGGGGTCGGCGGGCTTTGCCGCCGTGGAACCATCGCTTACCGTTACTGTAACAGCTGCGGTGCCGTCGGCGTAGTCAAAGGTGACGGCGTGTGTTATTTCTATATATTGCACGAAGTCCGTGCCTGCCGTTCCGCAGATCGGGCATGTTGTCGGACGGGCCTTTACAACCTCCCCGCATGTCGGACAGCGGTATACCGCGTTGAAATTGGACTCCATATAGGACCAATCGCTCAGGTTTTGCAACGCAGTCGGTGGTGATGGTCGCATACGTCTGGGCTGCTTTGCCGGCGAACTTGAAGAAATCGGCTGCGGCCGTCAGGCCGGCTGCCTGTGCGTTCGTTTGGAAACCCGGATACATGACAGTATATTCATAGGTCGCACCGTCGATCGACGCCTGAAGGTTCTCGGCCGTCGTTCCCACTGTGGGGGTCGCTGCCACCGGCTTGACCGTTGCGCCCATGCTCTGCAGGATCACCCATGCGTCCTCGGCTTGCTTGGCCTCGGCATCTGCCATCGCTTGGAATATGCGTGCCACCATCGGATAGCTTTCATCCTTCGCCTTGGCTGCGAATGCCGTGAAATGCGCGTTAGCATTGAGCTCGCCCTGCATGGCAACATAGAGATCGTCATAAGTTTGGCTGTACAACACGAAGTCCGTGCCTGCCGTTCCGCAGATCGGGCATGTTGTCGGACGGGCCTTTACAACCTCCCCGCATGTCGGACAGCGGTATACCGCGTTGAAATTGGACTCCATATAGGACCAATCGCTCAGGTTTTGCAACGCGTCGGTGGTGATGGTCGCATACGTCTGGGCTGCTTTGCCGGCGAACTTGAAGAAATCGGCTGCGGCCGTCAGGCCGGCTGCCTGTGCGTTCGTTTGGAAACCCGGATACATGACAGTATATTCATAGGTCGCACCGTCGATCGACGCCTGAAGGTTCTCGGCCGTCGTTCCCACTGTGGGGGTCGCTGCCACCGGCTTGACCGTTGCGCCCATGCTCTGCAGGATCACCCATGCGTCCTCGGCTTGCTTGGCCTCGGCATCTGCCATCGCTTGGAATATGCGTGCCACCATCGGATAGCTTTCATCCTTCGCCTTGGCTGCGAATGCCGTGAAATGCGCGTTAGCATTGAGCTCGCCCTGCATGGCAACATAGAGATCTTCGTACGTCTGGGCGATGGGTGAGAGTACAACATCAACGTAGAAGTTCTGCGTGTAATCGGTAGTGGAGGTCTGGCCATTGACAACAGTTGCTGTCACAATGACAGTCCCTGCTGCAGTAGCGTTAAGCGTGCTACCGGTTATCGTTGCTCCGGTGGTCCCCGCAGAGCTGATAGACCAGATTATACTCTGGTTCGTTGCATTGGGTGGCGCCACCGTTCCCACCAGAGTCAGGGGCGTTCCCGCCGTTGCCGTCGTCGGGATACCGGTTATATTAGTTACTGGAACAAAGGCCGCAGCGACCGTTATCGATAGCGACATAGTTGCATCGGGAAGCACCCCGTTAGATGCCTTTATTGTGAAGTTCGCTGTTCCCGGTGTGCCGTTCGGCGTCCCGGTTATTGCACCTGTGGCCGCATCTATATTCAGACCTGCGGGCAGGCTACCTGCAGACACGTTCCAGGTTATTGGCACATCGCCTGTTGCTGTAATTGTATAGCTATAGGAAACTCCGACTTTGCCGTCGGGCAGGGTTGTCGTTGTGATCGTCGGTGCGGCACCTGTTGTTGCTTTCACCCACACGTAGCCGCCAATATTTTCATACGTTAAATAGCCAGGATAGTATGGATCTTGAACACCATCTCCAAAGGCAAATTCCTTTTGATTCACAACAACATACACCGGTGCGGTAATTGTACCTTCTACGGTAACGTCGGCATAGCCGATCGCAGAGGCACCGATCCCGTTGCCGGTCGCGACCACATTTCCGTTCACAGTGATGTGTCCGCCGTCCTCGGCATATGCCGCTATTCCGTCGGTTGTTTCGGCATATGTTAGACTGCACCTACCCCTCATAACATCCAAACCGCCCGCGTAGACATCCATGCCTCCCGACATATACGAGGGCAGACCTCCGAAGGTCTGGAATGTTCCCATGTTGGATGCGTCCACATAATCAACTGCACTATTATAATCCACGTAAAGCGCAGTTCCGCAGAGATTACTAAAAATCAGATTGTGGCCGTTCAAGTCAAAAGTTATGGTTTTTTCAAGTATCTGGCATTCACCGGCATATGTTATATCGGTCAGAAGAGTGATTGTTGTCGGCGAGGTTCCGCTCTGATCGGCAGGAACTGCCGCAATCGCGGCATCTAGTGAATAATACATTGCCGTTCCGATCCTGCATATCGGTGTGCCTCCGCTCGGGACCAGTTTTACCATTCCCGCAAACCCATATGTGAATAGAACATCTACCGATGGGTCCGAAGCTGTCTGACCGGTGTCAAGTGCAGGCATGGCCCAGGAAGCACCGCTTAAGACCCACTTGCTGCTCCCGACCGCGGATGATGCCATTTTTAATTGATGGGTTTCGTCGTATCCATAATTGTTATTGATACCGACTGTCGTGCCGACATCCATTATGAAGCCGTAGGATGTACCCGCACTGTTTGAGAATGCCTCGCCACCCGTCAGATTCAGTGTGGCGCCGTTCTTGACAGCAGTGTCGGATGATGCCCCCACCAATAAACCGTTGCCGCTGTAACTTTTGGCGCTGACTGTCGCCCCGTCAACGGATAATGTTGCAGCTTGAATGCACGATCCGCTTCCAGCAACGGATATCAATGCGCCGCTACCGGAGATCGTCAGATTGCCTGTTGAAGATATGCATCCATTGTTACTGTTGATTATCATTACGCCCGACAGGACAATATTTGATGAACCAGCAGATATTACCGAGCTTGCCATGTATGAGGTGATGTTACAGCTCCCATTCACCACCAGACTGGAATTGTCTGATAGAGCGATCGCTGGCGCAGTGTAGTTATAATCCAAATTGTAATTTTCCAGCACAAGTTGTACGCTGGGTTGCACCATTATATGAAGATTATCATATGTGCCCCCTCCGCCGTCGATGCTGGCGTTCCCTATCACATTGATTATTTCATCGTTGTAAATTGGGTTTCCGGCATCAGGATTAATGATCAATTTGTCGCCATCATTCAGCATTATCGATCCAGAACCCCAGTCTGATTGTGTGGTAATGTTTATTGTGTTGGCCCCTTCCGAATCGGTAGTGTGTACCAATCCTACAAAAAGCCCGACAGCCATCGCAGTTATGAGCAAAAGAGCCAAAATCTTCATCGTTTTTGTTATCATAAAATCGTCTAAAGTATCATACCCTTTTCGGAGATATATAATAATATTTATTGGTATAAAGAATAGAAGGGCGCCGCGTCTCGATGTAAGACCTTATGCATTTACTCTTTATCACAGACGATCATGACAAATCCTTAGGCTATATGCGATCGATGATTGACGATGTTCTTGAACGGACAGCATGCGACAAAAAAACATATGTTTTAGGCAAAAATTACTGTGGTGGCACATGGCAACTATTCAAAAGCCTTAATATATGTGCGTGCGCCTTCGCTCACCTATTATGAAAGCGATAGAGAATCCATTTTCAAAGATGATGCGCGACATGAAGCCAAAGAAAATGCCGCGCATCCAGCAGGAACTTACCGCTTGTCTCCAATGCGGATACTGTATCGATGTCTGCGAGGCGCACGAACAGTCGCCATGGGAGTCGGTGACGCCAAGAGGGAAGATCTACTATCTCAGAGCTATCCAAGGCGGCGGACAATCCGACAAGGTCCTCGGAAGAGAGGTCTCGTTGAGTCCCTATTTCATCGATGCGATGTACAGATGCACCGGATGCGGCAACTGCGAAGCGGTCTGCCATGCGAATATTCCGCTTGTAGAGTTCTGGGAAACGGTAAGAAAATGGCTGGTGGATGAGGGCGTGGGCCCGATGTCCGCACACAAAGGAATGGCCAGGAAAATAGAGGAGGTCCACAACCCCTACGGGGAAAGACCTTCAAAGAGGGGGGACTGGTGGCCTAAGGAAGTAGAGAAAACGGCGGTCCCCGAAGTATTGTTCTTCGCCGGATGCACCGGTTCATACAGAGAGCAGAAGGTACCGCAGATGGGCGTACAGGTACTTGCGAGAGCCGGCGTGACTATAAACACGCTAGGCCCGGAGGAGTACTGCTGCACATCGCCTCTGCTCAGAACGGGCATCAACAAATATTCGCTTGACTGCGCACAGCACACCGTCGAGAGGGCGGACGGCATAGGCGCAAAGGACATGGTCATGACCTGCTCCGGTTGTTACAAGACCGTTTCGACCGACTTCGGAAAATTCTATGCGAAGGCCGGACAGAACGTCTACCACATCTCACAATATATTGAGAAACTCATTGCGGAGAAGAGACTCCCGCTCAACAACGAATACAAAGCGAAGGTAACATTCCATGACCCCTGCCATCTGGGGAGGCATATGGGAGTGTTCGACCCGCCGAGGAATGTCCTGAAGAAAGTAAAAGGTATCGAGCTCGTAGAGATGGACCGCAAAAAGGAGAACTCCAGATGCTGCGGCGCAGGCGGAGGGTACAAAAGCCAATATGGCGAGATGGCCATTAACATCGCGGCGGAGAGGATCAGGGACGCCGAGGAGACAGGCGCCGAGATACTTGTGACATGCTGCCCGTTCTGCGTCGTCAACCTTTCGCAGGGTGCGAAACAGATCGGCTCCAAGATAAAGGTCATGGATCTTATGGAGATACTCCTGAAAGTGACTGCGCCTCCGGAGGCAAAGCCGGAGCCGCCGAAGCCAAGCGCCGCCGAGATAGCCGAGAAGGAGAGACTTGCGGCAGAGAAGGCAAAGGCCGCCGCACTTGAAAAAGAAAGGCTTGAAAAAGAGAAACAGATGGCGGAAGAAAAGGCGAGAATCGCTGCCGCATTGGCTGCCAAGGCATCCGAGGACGAACCGATCATCGTATACGGGGATGACGAGGATGAAGGGATGGGCGATGACATATGGACTGATAACTCTCCCAAGGCTCTTATCAGAAGGGCCGCTTGGAACAAAGGCCTCAGATGCCGGTTGGACTACGGAGCGCGGGCGATACCTGTGGCATTCGTAAAACCGAAGGTTGCGGTATACGTCTTCGCCGAAGACGGGGAGGTCGACCCCAAGGATAGGGAGAAGCTCGAAGAGGAAGGATGGGCCATCCTCACTTTCTTTGAGAAAGATGTCACCGATGCCGAGAAGGAAGCGCTTGAGATAAAAGCGGCCGTCAAAGAGAACCTCAAGGCCATGAAAAAGAAGAAAAAGTAAACTATTTGCCGGGATCCCCGGCATATCCTTTTTTTTAAAAATGTCGTTCGATAAACTCTGTCCCGAATTGGTCTCTGCCCTTAAGGACAAAGGCATAACGCAACCAACCGACCCTCAGAAAGACGTTATCCCCAAGATACTTTCCGGGAAGAACATACTGCTTGTCGCTCCGACGGGCATCGGCAAGACGGAAGCGGCAATGCTTCCTATCTTTGACTCAATATTCAGAACAAAAGGTAAACCGGGCATACGCTGCCTCTACGTAACGCCGTTGAGGGCGCTGAACAGGGATATGCTGAAGAGGATGGAGGAGTACGGCGCGGCCCTCGGCATCTCAGTGGGAGTAAGGCATGGGGACAGCACACAAGCCGAGCGGAACAAACAGTCCCAGACCCCGCCGGAGATCCTTATCACGACCCCGGAGACCCTGCAGGTGCTTTTCACCGGAAAGCGTTTGAGGGAGCATCTGAAGAAGATAGAGTGGGTCGTTGTCGACGAGATACACGATCTCTCCAGCACGGAGAGGGGCGCACAGCTCGGCGTCGCCCTTGAGAGGCTCGCGGAGCTGTGCGGTGAATTCAAGAGGATCGGGCTGTCAGCGACCGTCGGAGATGTGGATGATGTCAAGAGTTTCCTTTCGGGCGTCGGAAGAGAAGTGGTGCTTTGCAAACACGATACGCACAGAGAGTTCGATATCGCGGTCGAATGCCCGGAGCCCGATGATAAGGATTCCGTACTTCTCGATAGACTTCAATGCGACCCCGACATCCTGGCGGTAATGAAAAGGGCCAGACATCTTATGGAGGTGGGAAGGTCCACTTTGCTTTTCGTGAACACCAGGGAGACGGCGGAATGGTTAGCAGCAAGATACCACATGTGGGACGAGGACTTTTCCATCGATGTGCACCACGGGTCCCTTTCAAAAGAGAACAGAATGAGCATCGAGGACCGCTTCAAGAACGGTGATCTCAGAACGGTGATCGCCACATCCTCCCTTGAGCTGGGTATAGACATCGGCTCCGCCGATCTTGTGATACAATACAACTCACCGAGGGAAGTATCCAGAATGATACAGCGTGCCGGGCGTGCGGGACACAGGATGGGGGAAGTGATACACTCGGTCATTCTTGCGACCGCCCCCGATGAAGTGGCGGAATCGCTTGTGGTCGCAAGAAGAAGCGACGCGAAAGAATTGGAATATTTCAAAGGAAGGAAGAATCCGTTCACCGTGCTTGCCAATCAACTTATTGCAATGACCATGGCAGGACGTATGGATCGGGATCTGGCATATAAGATATTCAGAAGATCCAATTCATTCAGCACCCTCTCACGCTCGGACATGGATGATGTTCTCGAACAGCTGAAATCGATAAAGATGATATTCGAGGACGACAACGGGTTCAGGCGTTCGAAGAAGGGGATGCAGTACTTCTACGATAACATATCAATGATCCCCGATGAGAGGACATACCTCATCCGGGACATCAGCACCAGAGGAATAATCGGAACGCTTGACGAAAGTTTTGTCGCATCTTTCGCAGAACCGTACGCCATGTTCATCGCAAAGGGAAGAACGTGGAGGATAATCGAAATGCGTGAGGATGAGCTCCTTGTCGAAGAGGCGAAGGACGTCGGTTCCGTTCCGTCGTGGGCGGGTTCGGATATCCCCGTACCTTTCGAGGTGGCAATGGAGGTCGGAAGGATGCGCCGCAAGATGAACTTCGACAGATACCCGGGCGACAAGAACTGCACAAAGAAAGTGAACGAATACATCAGCAAACAGAAAGATAAGTGGACGGTCCCCACGGACGAGACCATCACCCTGGAGATCGGGGACAGATTAGCTATCGTCAACTGCTGTTTCGGCAGCAGAGTGAACGAAACGATCGGCAAGATCTATTCCGCTTTGATAACGGCTCGTCTCGGAGAAAGCGTAGGCGTTTCCACAGACCCGTACAGAATAATACTTGAACTTCCCAGGAACGTCGACAGAAAACTTCTGGAAGATACGTTCCGATCAATAAAACCAGGAACTGTAGAGGCACTCGCCAGGATCACGATCCTGAACTCGACATACCTGAAATGGCGTTTCGTTCATGTTGCGAAGAAGTTCGGCATCATCGAAAAAGGAGCGGACCACCGCTTCATAAACTTCAACCGGCTTTTCGATCTGCATAAGGATACCCCCGCATACAACGAAGCGATCAGCATGGTGCTATTCGAGGATCTGGATATAGACAATACCGAACTTGTTGTGAAGATGATCTCGGATGGCAAGATCCGGATGGAGACGGGTGGAGTATCTCATATCGGCCTCGAAGGAATAGTAAGATCGAAAGAGCTCATGCAGCCCAGAAGAGCAGACCATTCCATTCTGATGGCTCTTAAGAAAAGATTGGAAGAGGAAGTGTTGTTCGCATCCTGCCTCAACTGCCAAAGCCAATGGAGGGTCGCCGTCAGGGATGCACCCGAACGCTTCAGATGCCCCAGATGCGAGGGGAACATGGTCGCATTACTGAAGAGCTACGAAAGAGAGAGCATCAAGACCATCAAGATGAGGGAACGCAACGAACAGGAAAAGAAAGATGCCCTCAGAGTATCGCGGAATGCGAACCTTGTCAACGAATACGGGAAAAGAGCGGCCATCGTGCTGGCTGGGAGAGGGATAGGTCCCGACAATGCATCAAGGATCCTGAGGAGCATGCACTCGGACGAGGATGATTTCCTACGCGAAATTATGAATGCAGAGGTCCTCTACGCCAAGAACAAGCGTTTCTGGGACTGATCAGATCTTCCCGCCTTTTACGGTGAATTCCGGTCTCTCTTCTTCTTCGGAAATGTCCTTCAGTTTGACATTCCTGGATGCTTTGAACCCTTTCGCCACTATGTACAATTCAGACGATTCGTCGCGGGATGCATCCGGAGAGTGCACCTTCACGGAAACGAATCTGGACTCGACCTCTTTTTTGAGGCTGTCCATCATGTCTCCCATGAACACTTTCATTACCAACTTTCCGTTCTTTTTCAAGATCCTGTCGCATACGTTCAAAGCGTACGTGCATAGATCCACGGACCGTGCGTGATCCATTGAATATGCACCGCCGACGTTCGGCGCCATGTCGGAAAGTACGACGTCAGCCCTTCCGCCGAATTTCTCCAGCAGTTCCCTCATTGTGCTGTCTTCGGTGATGTCCCCCAATATAGTGGTGACTCCCTCAAGGTACTTTATCGGGCGGAGATCCACTCCGATGACCTTCCCTTTATCGCCTACCCTTTCTTTTGCGACCTGAAGCCATCCTCCGGGCGATGCTCCGAGATCGACGACGGAGTCTCCTTCCCTGAAAACATTAAAGCGGTCGTCTATCTGGATGAGTTTAAAGGATGCCCTGGACCTGTAGTTGAGCTTCTTAGCTAATTTGTAATAATGCTCATGTTTCCTTTCCTCTACCCAACGATCGTGCAGACTCATTTCGATAGGGGGATGTGCTTTTCCGATAAACCGTTTTGCGTGGGGTCGGTTTAGTTTATGGGTAGTTCCATAAATGGTCAAAATAAAAAGAAGGTTTGATGCTTTAAATGAAGTTTTGAAGTTTTAATGAAGTTTTGATGCTTTAAATGAAGTTTTGAAGTTTTAATGAAGTTTTGATGCTTAAAGTAATACTTTGACACTTTAAATGATACTTTGATTTTTTGGAGTAAAGTTTGATGTCATCAAAGTTCAGACCTCCGGAAACAGATGCTGCAAGCAACCTCTGCCGCTTTGCATACATCTACAAATCTCATCGTCCAGACATTTAGAACTCTTGTGTGAAGGCCTTCTGTACAAATAATAAAGCTGTGCGAAACAGCAGGGGGCAAGGCACTCATGTGAAAACTAATAAGAGGATGAGCCCATTATCGTAACAATGCCAAAAGGGTGGACGTATTCTCAAGCCGGCGTCAATATAGACGATAAATCAAGGGCAATAAGCTCTCTCGTGAAAGAACTCAAGTTCAGAAGGGAAGGCATCGGACAGATGGTCCGTATTCCGAACCTCTTTGCAAGCCTGATCGACTTCGGCGACAAATATCTCACGCTGGCAACGGACGGCGTCGGAACGAAGCTGATGATCGCAAAAGAGCTCAACATCTGGAACACCGTAGGTATAGACTGCATCGCAATGAATGTCAACGATACCATATGCGTCAACGCAGAGCCGATGTCGTTCGTGGATTACATAGCGATTGACCACCCGGACGATGCCGTTACAAAAGAGATCGGGATAGGGTTACAGAAGGGGGCGGAGATGTCCAACATGGAGATCGTTGGCGGAGAGATCGCCGTTCTGCCGGAGATAGTGAACTGCCTTGATCTCTCCGGCACATGTCTCGGATTCGTCGAAAAAGGAAAGGAGATCACCGGGGAGAAATGTGAGGACGGCGACGTCATAATCAGCCTGAGGTCATCCGGTATGCACTCGAACGGATACACATTGGCCAGAAAGGTCTTGGAGTCTTCCAATGTATCCCTGAACGATAAGGTCAAAGGTCTCTCGAAAAAGATCGGTCTGGAACTTCTCACCCCCACCGAGATATACGTTAAACAGGTGCTTGAGATCACCGGGAACCACGAGATCCATGGCCTTGTGGACATTACCGGGGGAGGTCTCAAGAACATATACCGCATGAGGAAGGGGCTGAAGTACATCATATCCGATCCGGTAAAGCCCGCTCCGATCTTCGGCATCATTCAAGACCTCGGAGGTATTGAAGAGAGGGAGATGTACAAGACCTTCAACATGAGCATGGGCTTTACGATCATCGCACCGGAATCGGATGCGGAAGACATAGTCAAGAGATACAAGAATGCGGACATCGTCGGAAGGGTCGAGAAGGGCAACGGCGTTCTGTTGGAACCCGGCAACCTCTTTTACGACTCTTACTGATCCAGCTTGGAGCTGAGCGCGCCGCACACTGCGCCGAGAGCGGTGCATGTCTCCAGAGAGAACCCGCCGCCGTTGGTAACGTCCATGTGGTACTTCGGTATTGCCGCAACATCCTTCGGGACGCCGTTCGGCCCTATTCCGAACACCAAGAGTATGCTTTTTCCGCTTTTGACCATTTCCGCCACATCGTTGACGCTTGCTCTTTTCTTCTCGTCGGGCTTGCTTGTTGTTAGTATAGGTTCCCCAAGCTGCGGGGGGAATCCCTTTGACGGATAAGGGAATTTATTGAATCTGCCTTTCTCGGCCAGTTCCACAAAGTAGTCCCCGTGGGAGCCGATACTCGTAGTGCCAGCAACCCATTCCGCTATCTCTACGGGGGTCTTTACATCCTCGGGGATCGGGAATCCCAACAAAGCAAGATTCATGCCGAACGCCATTGCGAGATCGCCTGTTCTTGCGATGACCCTTCTGTGCGGCTCCCTGAATTTATTGGGGTCGTATGAGTTGTACAATGCGATGGTGATCCTTCCTCTCATCCCTTCATCTCCTGGCCTTTATCCTGCCCGCTATGGCATGCGCATCCCCGTCCAGGAATATCTCGTAATCCGGATTCTCCGCCTGTATCTTTTGGATCTCCTGCAGGACCTGTGTGAGCGTCAGCTCGCTCGTCCTTATGTCGATGAAGATCTTATCTGATTCCAAGAGATATCCTCCTTTTCATAGAATGTATCAGTACTACATAAAAAGAAAGTATGGTGCCGTGAGCCGGGCTCGAACCAGCGACTTCATGATCTTCAGTCATGCACTCTCCCAACTGAGTTACCACGGCGTACTTCCCCCTATTCTGGTTTCCTATTATAAAGTTTCCTGATTGTTCGCAATTTGCTTTGTCGACAATAACATATGGCATTTATTTTGTGCGCAGCTGATGCTGCGCGGTCGACTCGACCTCGTCCAACCATTTTGACCTCTTCTCCGAACTGCTGTTCCTGGTGTGAGGCATAGATGTGTGCTTCAGCGTTTTGACCCCGCACATTGACAGGACCTGCTTTTTCAGTACTCTGCCGTAATCCTGCTGGAAAAGCTTTGCATATATTGCCGAGGTATCATACGTGTTTATGATCCAGGCCGTCTTGTTCTTCAAATGACCGACGGGTCTTACTCCCTCATAGTCGTATGCGAATCCTTTAGCGAACACCCTGTCTATGAAGCCTTTCAATATGGCCGGCATGCCGCTCCACCATATCGGAAAAACGAAGACCAAGTGGTCAGCCCATATGATGTTGTCGCGATATGCTTTGGTTTCTTCATCGAACTGCATATCGCGCCGTCTGTGCTCATCATCAAATGTTAAGGTCGGGTTGAATCTTTCCTCATATAGGTTTGTGGTCCTGATCTCATGACCCGCATTCTGAAATCCCTGTCTGGCTTTTTCAAAGGCGGCATAATTCAAGCCTTTCTTGTTAGGATAGGCCACAATAATATACACTTTCATTGACGACATCTCCCCATATCATTCTTTCGGCATCTTTCCTTTGGGAACGATCTCGTCCTCACGGTCATAGCCGTCTTCCTCGTTGTACACAATATCAAGACCGGGCTTCTTCAGCCGCAGACAGTAGACCGTCCTGTTCATTGTGTCGATCTTGGACCATATCATCCATGCCATGACGGCGCACGCCGCGAAGACCACAAGCGCCGCCCCGGAGAGGGCCGCAAGGATCACGTTCCCGTTCATGACCGACAATATCAGTTCTGCCGCAGATATCGCCGCTACAATCGCAGAGGCGACCATCACTATGAGCCAGATCCTCTCAGGGGGCAGTTGTTTCATTCTTCTCTTCCGCTCCCTCTCCTTCGCCTTCCGAGATTATCGGCTGTACCGCCGTGACCTTGTCCCCGTCCCTCATGTCCATTATGCGCACGCCTTTCGCGTTGCGCCCGGTCTCTCTGATCTCGTCGACGCTCATGCGTATCATCTTTCCGGACATGCTTGTGACCATCAGCTGATCCCCTGCCGAGACTTTCCTGACAGAGACGACCTTGCCGTTCCTCTCGTCGGTCTTTATGGTGATCACTCCCTTTGCGCCGCGGTTCGTTTGCCTGTAATCGGCAACGTCGGATATCTTCCCGTAGCCGTTCTCTGTGACAGTCAGAAGTTTATCTTCCGGGCGGACTACCGCCATTGAGATGACGGCATCGCCTTCGTTGAGAGTTACTCCCTTGACACCCATCGTATCCCTGCCGGTCGACCTGACGTCCGATTCGTTGAATCTCACGGCTTGGCCGTTCTTGGTCGCGATGATGATCTGGTCGTTCTCCTCGGTGATGGATGTTTCTATCAGCTCATCGCCTTCGTCGAATTTGATCGCCTTGATCCCTCTTGCTCTGACGTTCTTGTATGCGCTGAGGCTTGTCTTCTTCAGCAAACCGTTCTTTGTGCAGAATGCGAGATACTCATTCTCCGGGAATTCGTGTACGCAGATAGTGCTGACAACCATCTCCCCTTCTTCGAGGTCGGAGATCATGTTGATTATCGGTTTTCCTTTGGACTGCCTGCTTCCCTCCGGGACGCGGTATCCCTTGAGCCAGTGGAGCCTTCCGTGATTGGTGATGAACATCAGATAATCATGCGAGGAGGCAACGAACATGCTTGAAACGTAGTCCTCCTCTTTGGTCTGCATGCCGATCAATCCTACCCCTCCTCTGGCCTGCTGCCTGTATGTGTTGAGCGGGATCCTCTTGATGTAGTTGTCTGCGGAGATCGTTATCACAACATCCTCCATCGGGATGAGGTCCTCTTCGTCTACATCCAGGGCATTCTCGTTGATGATCGTTTTACGCTCGTCGCCGTAGTCGTCCTTCATCTTCTTGAGTTCGTCCTTTATAATGGAAAGTACGCGGGAGTGGTCGCCGAGGATGTCGCGGAGGTCCTTCATCAGCATTATTTTTTGATTGGTCTCTTCCCTGAGCGAATCTATCTCTAATCCTGTTAGCTTCTGCAGCCTCAGGGCCAATATCTCTTTTGCCTGCTCCTCGTCGATCTTGAGAAGGCCCTGCAGACCGGTATTCGCTTCCGCCGCATCCTTTGATGCACGGATGAGAGCGATGGTCTCGTCGAGCATGCCGAGCGCTTTCATCAGACCCTCTAAGATATGATAACGCTTTTCCGCCTCTTCCAGATCGAACTGCGTTCTGCGCACGACTATCTCTGTCCTGAATGAGATGTAGTTGTCGATCATCTCTTTCAGTGTGAGCACGGTTGGCTTGTTGTTCACAAGTGCCAGATTGATTATTCCGTATGTGATCTGCATCTGCGTCTTCTTGAAAAGGTTCTCCAGGACTACATTGTCTATGGCGTCTTTGTGAAGCTCGATCACAACCCTCATTCCGTCCCTGTCGGACTCATCCCTGAGGTCGGTGATGTCCTCGAGCACCTTATCCTTGACCTGTTCTGCGATCGCCTCGAGAAGTGCGGCCTTGTTGACCTGATACGGAAGCTCGTCGATTATGATGCTGCTCTTACCGTTCCCTATCTCTTCAAAGTGGGTGTTCGCCCTGACCTTTATTTTTCCGCGGCCGGTCGCGTAGGCCGATATTATGCCGTTCAGGCCGTATACCGTTCCTCCTGTGGGGAAATCCGGGCCTTTTATGAACCTCATCAGCTCGAACACGTCAGCTTCGGGGTTGTCTATCGCATGAATGATCGCATCGCATACCTCTGTTAAGTTATGCGGGGGCATCTTGGTCGCCATTCCCACCGCTATTCCGTCGGAACCGTTCACCAGAAGGTTCGGTATCTTCGCCGGGAGGACGCTTGGCTCTTTGAGGGAGCCGTCAAAGTTATCAACAAAGTCGACGGTGTTCTTGTCGATGTCCGCAAGCATATCGCTGGAGATCTTCGACAGGCGGGCCTCTGTGTAACGCATGGCCGCAGGAGAATCGCCGTCGACCGAACCGAAGTTGCCCTGTCCGTCCACCAGCGGATACCTGAGCGAGAATGTCTGGGCCATTCTGACCATTGATTCATACGCCGCCGAATCACCGTGGGGATGGTACTTACCCAGCACTTCTCCCACGACCCTTGCGGACTTCTTGTGTGGCCGGTTGTACGGCAGTCCCAGTTCTGACATCGCATACAGGATCTTCCTGTGGACCGGCTTGAGGCCGTCGCGTATGTCCGGAAGCGCCCTTCCGACAATAACGCTCATCGAGTAGTCGATGTACGACCTTTTCATCTCTTTTTCAATACTCTGGGGTATGATCTTCTTACGCTCTTGCTGTTCTTCCATGATATCACACATCCAGGTTGACCACTTCGTGAGCGTGTTCTATGATGAATTCTCTCCTCGGTTCGACGTCGTCGCCCATCAGTATCGAGAATAATTGATCTGCAAGCATTCCGTCCTCGATCTCGACCTTCTTCATCATTCTTGTTTCCGGGTCCATGGTCGTTTCCCAAAGCTGCTGCGGGTTCATTTCACCCAGCCCCTTGTATCTGCTCACGTTCGCTCCTTGTCCGAGCTCTTCCACAGCCTTTGCCATCTCTGCTTCGGTGTATGCATATATCTCTTTCTTCCCTTTGGAGACCCTGTAAAGAGGCGGCATAGCCAGATATACATGGCCGTTCTCGATGAGCGGCTTCATTTGCCTATAGAAGAGCGTCAACAGCAATGTCCCGATGTGTGCGCCGTCAACATCCGCATCGGTCATTATCACAACATTATGGTATCTTATTTTGGATACGTCGAAATCTTTCCCTATGCCGCCGCCTATTGCGATCATAAGATTCCTTATCTCCTCGCTGTCGAGGATCTTGTCAGGCCTTGCTTTTTCCACATTCAGGATCTTTCCGCGCAGCGGGAGTATGGCTTGGAACGCACGGTTCCTCCCCTGTTTTGCGCTTCCGCCCGCAGACTCTCCTTCCACAATATACAGTTCGCATTTTGATGGGTCCCTCTCCGAACAATCCGCCAATTTTCCGGGAAGGCTGCCGGACTCGAGGGCACTCTTTCTCCTTGTGGCATCTCTCGCTTTCCTTGCCGCCTCCCTGCTTTCCAATGCGGAGATGGCTTTTTTTACGACTATCGAGGCGATCGCCGGATTCTCCAGGAGGTACTCTGCGAGCTTCTCGTTCATGAATTCCGTTACGGCCGTCTGAGCGATGCTGCTTCCCAATTTCGCCTTGGTCTGGCCTTCGAACTGCGGATCGGGCATTCTGATGCTGACGATCGCCGTGAGCCCTTCCCTCACGTCATCGCCGGTCAGCGTAAGGTCCTTGAGCAGCCCGTTCTCTTTGCCGTAGTTGTTGATGACCCTTGTCAATGAGGTTCTGAACCCGGTCATGTGGGTCCCGCCTTCCGGAGTATAGATGGTGTTCACAAAGGAGTCTATGGCTTCGTTGTAACCGTCTGTGTACTGGAGTGCGATGTCCATCATCACGCTGTACTTCTCTCCCGCTAGAGCGATCGGCGGTTCGTGTATAGCTTTCTTTGATTTGTTGAGGTATTGAACGAACTCCGACACACCGCCTTCGTAGTGGAATGTCTCTGACCTTCCGGTCCTTTTATCCTCAAAGTAGATCGTGGCCTCTTTGTTCAGGAATGCCTGATTCCTGAATCTGTTCTGAAGAATGTCGTACTCGAAGACTGTGGTCTCGAATACCTCCGGATCCGGCCAGAATGTTATCGTCGTTCCCGTCTTGTCGGACACGCCGATCGCCTCGACCGGCCCGTCCGGTATGCCGATATGGTATGTCTGCCTGTACAGCTTCCCGTCCCTTTCAACGAGAGCTATGAGATGTTTCGATAATGCGTTGACAACGGATACTCCCACTCCGTGCAGCCCTCCGGCCACCTTGTAAGAGTTGTGATCGAATTTTCCTCCAGCATGGAGTTCGGTCAGACACATCTCCAACGCATCCTTGCCTTCTTCTTTGTTGAGGCCGACTGGTATCCCTCTTCCGTCATCGTTAACGGTGATCGAACCGTCCTCGTTTATGTAGACGTTGACCTTGTCGGCATAGCCTGCCATCACTTCGTCTATTCCGTTGTCGACCACTTCATAAACAAGATGATGAAGGCCTCTGCTGTCGGTGCTCCCGATATACATTCCGGGTCTTTTTCTGACCGCTTCTAATCCTTTTAGGGCGACAATACTGTCTGCATCGTATAGCCCCTGCTGTTTTTCCCCATCCATTTCTGTTAGCTCCTGCTATAAAACTGTCGTTACCTATGCACATCTCGTATAAATACGCACGTACGCGTGCGTGCGTCCAGCGACACGGTCTCGCAAAGATTATTATTTGGATAATTATTATTCAAATAATAATTTTTCATGTTGCCAACTGTGTCAGATAATTCATTAACCCCCTATCTTTGGCAAATCTGAAATATTGACAACCCATGCACGGGTACATGAGCACCATAATGGAAGAGGCCCGCCGCGGGACCACCCCGATGATCAAGAGGATCGCAGAGAAGGAGGGGGTCAGCGAAGAGTTCGTAAGGAACGGCATTGCCTCCGGAAGGATCGTGGTGCCTTGCAACCCGAAGCACAACCCGGAGCCGGCTGCGATCGGCGAAGGGATGGGGGTCAAGGTCAATGTGAATCTCGGAACATCCAGAGACCTTGCGGACATATGCAGCGAACTCAAAAAATTAGACATTGCAATTAAGTATGGTGCCGACGCCGTGATGGATCTGAGCACAGGAGGAGATATCGACCGCATCAGAAAGACACTGATCAAAAAGGCCCCGATGATGATGGGCTCGGTCCCGATATACCAGACAGGATTGACCGCGGCAAGGAAAGATGCCATCGTCAATATGACGGAAGACGATATTTTCGACGGAATAGAGAAGCACGCAAAGGACGGGATGGACTTCATGACCGTTCACTGCGGAATAACAAAAGAAAGCGTGGCCTGGCTGAAAAAGAGCAAACGAAAGACCGATGTGGTCTCCAGAGGAGGATCGTTCCTGACGGCGTGGATCCTCCATAACGAAGAGGAGAACCCTCTCTACAAGAATTTCGACTATCTTTTGGAACTGGCCCGCAAATACGAATTCGCCCTTTCCCTCGGCGACGGGTTCAGACCCGGCTGCATAGACGATGCTTCCGATCAGGCGCAGCTGTCGGAATTAATGACGCTGGGTCATTTGGTCACAAGGTGCAGGGAAGCAGGCGTGCAGAGCATGGTGGAGGGTCCGGGGCATGTCCCGTTGGACCAAGTTCCGATGAACATACATCTGGAAAAAAGGCTTTGCCACAACGCGCCGTTCTATGTGCTCGGGCCCCTCGTGACAGACATCGCACCGGGATACGACCACATCGTCGGTGCGATAGGCGGCGCGGTCGCCGCGCAACACGGTGCGGATTTCCTTTGTTATCTTACGCCCGCCGAGCACCTCGGCCTTCCCGATGAGGAAGATGTGAGAGAGGGCCTCATAGCATCGAAGATCGCAGCGCATGTCGGAGACCTCTGCTTCGGCAGAGGAAGAGAGATGGACACAAAGATGGCAAAGGCCAGGAAGGCGCTCGACTGGAACACGATGTTCGAGGTCTGTATCGATCCGGAAAAAGCAAGACGATACAGAGCCAGAGGGTGCACCAAAGAAGAGGACGGATGTTCAATGTGCGGAGATGTCTGTGCCGTCAAGATAGTCAACAAATATCTCATAAAGAACGGTCCGAACGAGGACTGTTGAGGATTTGGAGCCACTGGAGGGGATCGAACCCCCGGCCTACAGTTTACGAAACTGCCGCTCTACCGCTGAGCCACAGTGGCATCGGAACCGTTGATTGAGACCTAAGATAAAAAGGTTTACTATCTTTCGTTCGCAGGCAACGTCATGATATTCTGTATTTCGGGAACATGTCTCTGAACACCACCGCATCGGCGGCGATAAGCGGTGACTCGCATATGAATGTACAGTCCTGTTTAGAGTCCTTAAGAACATCGGCCAACATCTGCATGTCCGGCTCTTTGGAACTCAGAGGAAGATGGGATATCTCTCCCCTGTCGCCGTACTTAATTCCGCTCACATGAAAATGCGCTATCTCCCCGCATAACGGAAAATATTCATTGACAAGCTTCTCCATATCCGCTTTGGTCTTAAGGCATCCCACACCTCTTGCGTGGACGTGTGCAACATCCAATACCGGCCTTACTCCATCCACGCTTTTCATAACTTCTGCGATCTCTTTCAGTGTTCCGAACTGACCTTTCTTACCCATCGTTTCCACGCCGAGGATGACATCCCTGATACCTTCGTCATCCATCTTCTCTTTGCACTTGGCCAACCCTTCGATCGCCGATGCCGTTGCCGTGCCCGGAGATCTCCCGTATGACGCTGCGTGTATCACGATTATATATGCTCCGAGTGCATGCGCCGCTCTTACGGTGTCCATGACCCAGTCGATGCTTTTGTTCCTTGTTTCCTGCTCCTCGGAGTTGAAACTTATGAAGTATGGCGCATGGCAGCTCAGCCTGATGTCCAGATCCTTTGCCGCTTTTCCGACAGCTTCGGCCCTCTCCTGACTGATCCTTGCGCCTCTTACGAACTCTACCTCAAGGGCATCAAGACCGAGTCCTTTGGTATATTTCAGAGAGCCTTCTGGAGTCTTCCCCTCGCTTGGGTATCCTGCCGGACCAAAACGCATGAATCCCCGATATCTTACGTGTATTTCAGAGTTCTTAGCCGTTTTACGGGCTCTGCGGCAGCGTTCTGAGGAATCCATTAAGAGTATTGCTGCGGTTGTGCGTTCATGGTAGAATGTGCCGTGTTCCTCAGAGGCATAAATGTAGGCAGAACAAAAAGAGTGAAGGTCTCGGAAATAACACAGATACTGGAAAGACATTTCGGCAATGTGAGACCGTATGGTCGAAGCGGGAACTTCGTCCTCATCTCTGAATTAGGAAATGGGCGCATTGCGGGGATGATCGAGGATGAGCTCGAGAAGAACCTTGCTTTAAAAATACCATGCGTCGTGCTGACAAAAGATGAATTATCTGCGGTCTTCGACAATAACCCTTTCCGGGATGCCTCCGTTGAGCAATTGTATTTCATACTCACGAGCGGAACGGCGTCAAAAAGGACGGGAGAATGGGAGAACAACGGAGATGCCGCAAAACTGCTTGGGGGCTGCATTTATCTGAATTGCAAAGGGCCATACCATGAAACAAAACTGTCCAACAATTTCTTCGAGAAAGAATTGGGTGTGGTCTGCACAGCGCGCAACTGGAATACGGTGAGTAAAATATTGAATTTGTGAACTTTCGTGCGATCAGACGGTAAATCCTTTAGTCGGCTCTGCTATACTCCCGACTGTGCAGATCGAACTTGATGTCTCTTTGGATCCTACCCTCGGATGCGGCCAAGCCCACAGGTGGAGGAAGGTCGGCGACCGCTGGAACGGCGTCCTCGGAGAGAGCATAGTCAACCTCAGGGAGAACGCGTACGGCTTCGATGCGGAAGGCTGTTCCGACAAAGGTGTCCTGAATGAATACTTCAGAAGCGGGGACGACCTTTCGGAAATAATAAGAGAGATCTCGGATGCCGATGCTTATGTTGCATCATTATCATCATCCTGCCCGGGTATGCGGATCCTGAAACAGGAGCCGTGGGAGTGCCTTGCGACCTATGTCCTTGCTACGAACGTCAACGTCAAAAGGATCGCAAAGATGGTGGAGTCTGTGTGCGACACATTCGGAAAGAACCTCGGAGAGAGAAGAGCTTTTCCCACACCGAAACAGATACTCGATAAACAGGAAGAGATACCGTGCTGCAGGCTCGGATATCGCCAGGATCGGTTCATCGAACTTGCGGAAAGAACTGAGAACGGCGCTATCGACCTTGAAGCAATAGGGGAGGCGGGCTATTCGGAATGTGTTGGAAGACTGATCGAAATAAACGGCGTGGGCCCAAAAGTGGCTGACTGCGTAGCCCTTTTCGGGTTCGGCCACCTCGAAGCGTTCCCTGTGGACGCCAGGATCTCAAAGTGCCTAAACGAGATGTACGGCGTGACAGGAAGCTACAAAGTGATGTCGGAATTCGGCAGGAAGAAGTTCGGAAGATATGCCGGATACGCACAAGAGTTCCTTTACCACAGCCCGTTCATCACAAATAAAAATGGTGACTGACCCTGCGAACCGATCCCTAATATGATGTTGCGGCATCGCTTTTGTTCTCTTTGTATTCGATGTAAGCCAATAACATTGAACTTAGCGGTATTATGCACATGATGAATGCAATGAGGCTTATATCCAGACCAAGGTGCACCGCATCGATGTTCAGCTCCATCCCGACGTCCACCGAAATATTGTATATCACATATCTGAACGTATGCGAGAAGAAGAGTATCGCAAGAATAAGATACATATTGGCGATGATCATAAAATAAAGTCTTCTTTTCGTTCCTTTGTAGTAATATCCGCAGACCCCAGACAGTATGAAGTACGGGATCAACAGAAGGATCGGATTTTTTGCCGACTTGAGAATATCGATCATCCTGATACTGATGTCCTGCGTCCCTGCGAACGTATAAAGCAGAATGTAGGCGAGGGCCACCATGAAAAAAACGACGGCGGCGATCTTTGCGATACCTATCACAACGGATATGAACGCCGAACGGGGGTCCCCCTCTCCAATAAATTCTTTCAATCGTTCATTAACTGCCTGGCTCATAGGCACCCTCCCAAACATATTCAAGAAAATCCAGCACGAGCTTAAGGTCGTTAGGATCGACCCGCAGAGCTTTTCCGGTCAGATTATCGATCACTTCGGGAGGGGCGATCCACATTGAATCGATTATCTTGTTCACGGACTCGGCGAAGCTTCCGCCCGCCTCCACCGAGGCAAAAACATTGTTGCCCTCTTTTGCAACCGAGACGTTCAGCGTTGTTCCGCCGCCTTTGATCGAGATGTTATAGTCGCTGACAGGTATGTCGGAACTCAGATTCCGCAACCCGAATGTAAGCGAGCTTTCGTCGCTACCCATGCTGTATTCCAGCTTGCTCCCGGGCTCGGATAATCTCACGTTCGTGTCCAATCTCACGTCCATCCCGATAAGCCCGTAGATGTATTTCCCGCTGAACTCCGCTCTTATCGGTATCTCCGACCCATCTCTGGAAGCGAGATCCCTCAGGATAAGATAAGTGGAGGGAATGAATGCGCGCGACCTCAGTTCCAACTCTGTTATCGAGTGCGCTTTGACCGTGATCCCGTCCATAGTAAGGATGTTCACTCTGGAATTCATTACTTCATCCACAATATATACTCTGACGGTAACACCCTTGATATCATATGAAAGATCGGAATCTATCACGTAGGTGCCGTTTGCGACAATGTATGCGCCGTTGATGCTGACATTTATATTGCCTTCCGCCGTGATGTCCAAACCCCCTTTCAGGATGGGTACTACCGCCGAGAGTATCAGGGCCGCGATTATTATGACGAGAGCATACGGCAACGCCTTCAGCACGAGCGTTTTTTTTGGACACTGTTGCACATAGCTTCACTTAGAATAATATTTTTTGTCAGAACGGTGCGTGCACAGGTGTTTTTCTGTGTGTTTTATTTTGAATATTTGTTCCTTTATTTTACCTAAAAAGAGGCATTATATATGGCCCCGATTGATTACAAAAAGTAGGAGGATAATTTATGTCAAAAACAAGAAAATCATCTTCACGCAGCAGATGGATAATAGCGGCATTCATTGTGGCAATGTTCGTGTTCATTCCCTTTACTTTGCATGAAAACACAGACTCGTCCGCAGCGAACGGCAACTCCGCCAACAACATGCTTCCGGACATAAACCAAGGCGATAAGGCCGGAATATCGTTGAACTTGAACTCGGATAAAGCTTTCCAAGTAGCAAAGATCATTATGGCAGACGCAGGAAACTACATTGTCCAGGAAGACCCTTCGATGGCACAATTAGTCGATGCGATATCTTCAAGCAAAAACCTCAATGAAGCATTAAATAAGTTGTCAGGCTCCGGATATGCCGTCAGTATTGATTCGGGAAACCTCTCGCTTTCCATTGATTTCCTGGTCAAAGAGAAAAACTCCAACGGATACAAGATGACCCTGACATATTCACTGAGGGGGGATCTTGGCATTACCGAGGTCAATAACGACCCGTACTACCAATTGATCGGCTTCCCCAATAACGTCAAGCCGACGGATGCAATATCTATGTCCATTGAAGCCGGCGGTTCCCTGAATATCAATCTTACATCTGAGTTTATACCCAGAACGATTGATGCCCAGACAACGATCACCATAAGTGGAAAAAGCACAAGCAACTATACATATGGATACAACAACTATTATCCCTACACCTCTTACTACACATATACGCCCAACACCGTGGACAATATATCAGAACATGTGACTGCATCGACAAGTTTTGCAATAAGTGTCAATGGATCCGATATGACAAATGCCGATTATGACAGAGCGCTTAACGGAGAAGATGTTTTCGTTGATATGGCATACAGCATCAGGATGACGGAAACAAGTAATGGATACCCCTCCACACCCATAAATGTCAGTGACACAACATCGTTCAATCTTAAAAACAGTGCAGTTCCCAGTACATCAGGAACAAGTTCTGCAGACAGCAAAAAGATCAATAACATTATAAAAACAGCATGGAACAACGGCACTTTGCCCACTTATGCTCAATTCATCGATGCCTTTGGGTCAGAAATGAGCAGCCAGATCAGCCAAACCGACTACAATCAAACGATGAATCAGATCCGTGCACCCTTTGCAGCATATATGACAGCTGCAAATGATTCCGTGGATTACCTCGAGGGTAACGGTCTGAGCTGGTACTACAATATAGGCGGAGATCAAATCCATTCTAATGATTCCAGCAACTCGTCTCTGAGTTCTGGGACGCTGATATACATCTTGATAATCATAATAGTGATCATCGTGATCGTTGTTGCCGTTTTGTTGTACATGAGATCCAAGAAGAACAAGTCCAAACAGGCACCTTAATAAAACCGGGGGCATCCCCCACCCTTAACTTTTATTCTTTTATCCGACCCGGGATCAAACCGCTCCGGGATTGGTCTTCAAGTAGAATTCGGACACATCCCAATCGTCGTCCTCCTGGGACTTCTTTTCCTCTATCTTCACTCCGAGTGATTTTGCGGTGTCCCTGATGCATTTGTATGCCTTGTCGCCGCCTTTGAAGTTCTCGACCTTCGCACCGGACGACGCTACTTTCCCCTCAAAGGAACCTATTATATTTATACCGTCAAAAACAACGCACTCGGTCGCGCCGCACTCTCTTTTTATCATCTCTCTGAGATAAATATGCAGGTTGTCCTGCGTGTTCAGAAGGAATGTCTCCTTGAATTTTTCGGGTTTGAGACCCACATCGTCCTTAAGCATCCACCTTAATGTAGGATCGTCTTTTACAAGGAACCCTTTGACAAGGAACCCTTCTTCCTCAAGGTCCTTCAGCATTTTCCTGACAACTGCCATTCTGAGTCCGAGGAACTGTGCCAGCTCTTCTGCGGAGAATGTTCCGAAGTCTTTGAAATGTTTTTTTGTTATTGTTTTGAGTGCTTCTTCTTTGCCCATGCGGCTCGGCGGGACAATGTAATAAAATGAATCTTGATCCTGGCATATCGCCGAGACCTTCGACAGCTCCGATACCAGTTCCAGAGTTTTTTCCTCTGAGAACGGCGATCCCGCGATTATCTCTTTCCTCGATATGGGTTGCCTGTCGCGGATCAGTTCCAACAGAGAGTTGGCATCTTTGCCGATCTCGCCCAGCTTGGCCGCACGATATATCGGGGCGAATTCCGCTAAAGTATATCCTACATAGCCAGGAAGCAATGACATTTTGAAGAGGTTCCCCTTTCCGAGGATCTTTTTGAAGGATATCTTCTGTATAACTCTGGTGACCGCTTCCTGATCGTTCCTTATGTATCCTCTTGTTTTTACGGCCTCGTCCACTGTGGAGAATTTGTATGCATACGACACCCTCTGCTTTTGGAAAACATAGTTCAGATGCTCCTCGTCCGACATCGTCCTTTCGATGAATTCTCCTTTGGCATAGAATCCGTTGACGAATCTGTATCCGTTGTTTTTGAGGCACTTCGCGGTTTCTTCGTCGAGCTCTGCCGCATCCTTGGTTAGAACTTCCCTTACTCTTACGATGTCTACGCCTTTCATGTTAAAGAATACCATCAGGCGGTCCAACGCCTTGAGCACATCGTCGAGGAGTCCGGGGGAGTCGATGTCCATTCTTCTTACTTCTATGCATCCGGACATCTCCCATATCTCCAGCGCACCGATGACACTGTTCGCTTTTGTTATAGGATATATCCATCTGTCGCCGTACCTTGCCGCGAGTTCCGCCCATTTCGATCCCAGGTCCGGGTCGAAAAGGGATCTTATCGTAACATTCTCTTTCCTGTTCCTTACCTTCGTGATCAGCGGCACCTCTTCCGGCATAACGAACATCTGGCTCTGTCCGCTTCCGACGAATATCGTTGCCGCTCCGACCGACGCTGCGTACTTCTCTGCCTCATCCCCCGTAACTCCGACAAGGAAACGCAGGGCCTGAGCAGGTATCGGCCCGTACGACCTGATGCATTCTCTGATCAGCCCTTCGGTCGGATCCCTGTCCGGTATCTGGGGATAATATGGTTTGTATGTGTTCTCGGTACCCCAGTCCTCCCTTTCGGTGAATGCGCGTATTATCTTCAACGAACGGTCGAGCCTTTGTATGGACTCTTTGATCTCGTTCTTATCCCTGCCTGTCACAGAGACCAGGTGCCTCATTGTCGTCTGACCCATTCCCTTTATCAGGTCGAGGATCTCCTCATCCGATTCGTTCATCTCGGAAGGCCTTAATGCGGCGAGTCTGCCTCCGTCCTCGGAGAGTACGTATCTGACCCTTCCTCTGACGAACCTCCCCAAAAGGAGCCTCTCCGATTCCCTCAGTTTATACCATTCCTCAAGACTGAAGTCCTTTACCCTGTTGAAAACATCTATCTCGCTTCCCGCCGACCCGTAGAATTTGAAGTAGTCCTCGATCGTCTTGAATTGTTCTCCCTTTGTCCTTCTGTATTCCTCGACGGTATCGAAATCGAACACGTTCTCCTTTCCCGCCCTGAGCCTCATACGGTCGAGTACCTTCATGTACTGCGGGCTTTGAGATATCAGGAACTGTCCTCTGACGACCTCTTCGCTGTTGACCAGAGAATCCAAAGCGCTCTGTGCTTCGTCCTCGGTTATCGAGAGGGCAAATGCTACCTCCGGCACAGTTGCCGGCGCAAAACAGTTCAGGTATCTGAGGACGATCTCATCCAAACACTTGTTCTTATCGAGCTTGGGATACTCTGCCCTGGAGAAGTACCATTTGTTATTTGCTGTGATATCCGATCTTGTGACAAGATACATCGACTCGAGCTTCCTCATCGATCTGAATGTCACATCCTCGCTTATCTCCAAGGCCGTTGTGATGTCGCTTAGTGCGGTCTTCTCGCCGACCTTCTCCAGAACCTTCAGATCGATATCGTTCAACTCACGCTCTTTTGCGGTCGCCGCGGCATATGCCGGGATCTCGCTCTTGATCATGATGTGCGGTTCGTCCATGAACACGGTCCCGATCTCTCCCTCTTTTATCAGCTCATGGACCCATTCGTCGACGACCTTCTTGTCCTCGTCGCAATACGAATAGATATTGCGCCCTCTTTCCCTTATGGCTTGAAGCGGCCCCGTCCTCTTCAGGAGCGGGACGATGTCGTTCTTGGACACCACGCGCCCTATTTTCTGCCTGAAATACGGGATGACCTGGTCCTCGTTGAACTCAAAGTCTTTCACCGAGTCTCCGAGCGCCCTGTACAGTACCTTACGGTGCAGTTCTTTGAGCAGTTCTGATCTGTCCTCCATCAGAACGATGTCTGAGAACCCTGACAATATTATCGAGTGTGCGAAGGGAGAAGGAGTTCCGTTGAAATGGAAAACCTCGACCCCCATCTTTCCGTTCTCTATCATCTCCAGCACGATGGCGGCGTTCTTGATATCCATATCATCTTCCAGAACCTCTCGGTATGTCTCCTCTATAACTGGAACATTCTCCATGTTGCCTAATGCGTCCAACAAGTAAGACGATCTGACCTGCTGCCTGTTGACCGAGATCGGACGGCCGAGATAGTTCCTGAGTATCATGAAGCTGCGCGCCGCATTGTGCCTGAACCTCAGTTTGAAGATCTCGGAATCCTTGATGGCCTTTCTTAAGATCGAGTCGAGTTCCCTCGACGTCAGAAGCCCCGGGATCTGTTCAATGTCCACCTTTCTGGGCGTTCCGATCATGAAGTTATCATCGGACATCGTGACAGAGACGTTCGAGCCGATGATGTTCGATAATCTATATGCGTATCCTCTCGACAGTGCGTCGTTGACCCTCCTTCCGAAGGGGAAGTGGAATATTATCCTCTGGTTGCCTGACGGGTCAATATATTCTTCAATAGCCAGATGGTCGATGTCCGGTATCGTTCCGGTCACCGCTTTCTCTTCTTTGAAATATGATACCAAGCTTTTCGCGGAACCGCCGTCGATGTCGAAATCGTGGCAGAGTTTGGGGATAAGATCGGCCTTGTCGTCCTGTACCCATTCTGCCATTTCTTTCCTGAATAGGGCGATGTCCATTGACAGGTCGAAGCTTCTCGGAAGCATCTCTCCGGCCCACGATGGCACAGTTGGTTTCCTTCCCGTTGCCTCTTTGACATGTGCGACCATCCCCTTGGACCTTACGAACTCGAGAGACCTCCCGCCGAGAACGAAAACATCTCTCGGCGCCAGCCTTTCAACGAATTTCTCAGATAGCTCGCCGGCAGTGGTGCCGTGGTTGGTCACCACTCTGTAATTCGCCTCTTCCGGTATCGTACCCAGATTCATCAGATAGATCATTCTGGCGCCTTTCTTCCTGCCGAATTGGTTCTCATCCTCGTCGTACCATATCTTTGAGTAGACGCCTTCGTGCTCGTCTTTGCTTCCGAGATATCTCAGAACGTCGATGAAACTGTCCTTCCTGAGGTTCCTGTAACAATACGACCCTTTAACCAGATCATACGCCGCATCGATGTCCCATCTTTGATCGAGACTCATACCCACAACGGTCTGGGACAGTACATCCAAACAGTTCTCCGGTATTCCGACTCTGTCTATGTCCCCTCTGTGTGCCGCACGGCACATGACCGCACATTCCACAAGATCATCTGGATCGAAAACAATGAGTCTTCCCTTTGCGACCTTTCCGTAACTGTGGCCGCTCCTCCCTATCCTCTGCAATCCCTTTGCGACCGACTTGGGGGAACCTATCTGGCACACCAGGTCGATGGAGCCTATGTCTATCCCCAGTTCGAGGGACGTTGATGAAACAACGCACTTGATCTCCCCTCTTTTCAGCCGCTCTTCGACGTCCAGTCTTGTCTCTCTTCCCAGCGAACTGTGATGAACCTCGATGTTCTCAAGCCCTCTTTCTTTAAGCTTGTATACCACGCTCTCGGCCCCGGACCTGGTGTTGGTGAAGATCAAAGTGGTCTCATGCGTGTCGACCATCTCTTTGACCTTATCATACATCATAGAGTTCACGATATCGGAGGATAATGTGGTCATGTCCTCTGTCGGGCATACCACTTCGAGGTCCAGCTGCTTTTTCGAGTCGGCCTCTATTAACGTTACCTCTCTCTTTTCGCCATTGGGGTCGCACCCGACCAAGTAACCGGCGATCTCCTCGATGGGCGCCAATGTGGCGGAGAGCCCTATCCTTGTAAAGTCGGTCTCGCAATGGTCTCTGAGGCGCTCCAGGGTCAGGGATAGGAATGCGCCTCTTTTTGAGTCGCAAATGTCGTGTATTTCATCTAAGATCAGCCATTCGACCTTCTTGAAGCTCTCCTTGAACTTCGGTGCGGCGAGAATAAGCGCAAGCGACTCCGGGGTTGTTATAAGAATGTGTGGCGGGTGCTTGACCATCTTCTGTCTTTCGTTCTGAGGTGTATCGCCGGACCTTACGGCGACCCTGATGTTGGGAACTTTCATGCCGTGCGCCGCCGCTACATCTCTCATCTCGGCGAGAGGAGTGTTCAGATTCCTGTTGACATCGTTTGCCAGAGCTTTAAGCGGAGATATGTAGATGCAGTAGATCCTTTCCTCGAGTTTTCCTTCCGCCGCATACTTAGAAAGCTCATTGATGATGCTTGTGAATGCTGTGAGGGTCTTGCCTGAACCTGTCGGCGATGATACCAATACATTCTTCCTTTGATGTATTACCGGTATCGCTTTCGCCTGCGGCTCGGTAAGGGTGTCGAATTTTTCTCTGAACCACGTTGCAATGAGCGGTTCCATGAGACCCATTACCTCCTCCATCGGGTATGCTTTAGTGACCTTCTCCAATATTATTCACCGTAAATTTCTTACCATTACAATCAGGAGGTATTTAAGAGGTCTGTACAGCAACCACTTCCGGAGCCCTTTTTACCGCGAAAATATATTAAATGCAGTTGACCATTAAAAGGCGATGAGGTATAAGCTTCTGTTAGTGTTGGTCGCAGTATCGGTCCTGGTTCCGCTTACATCTTTCGTGTCGGACGGCGCAGACAACGTCAACGCCTCGAACTACTACATCGAGGGGTATTTAGCGGATACGCTTGGCAGGCCGCTCGACAACGTAACAATCGTTGTAACAGACGCTTCCAGCACTCAGTACCCGGGCACATATGACTCGGAAACGGGATTCTTCAGCGTCGGCGTCGCAGTGAACACCGGCCTCTCGATATCTTTCACGGCATATGGATACACCGCGATATCCTGCATGAGTTGTCCGAAGCAGCAAAACGGCAGCTTTATCCTTAATCTGACAAAGGACAATTACAACAGTGCCAATCACACATACACAATAACCGGCTACATTTCAGAAGGACTTTATGTGATAATGAGCGCCACGGACGGATGGGTCGGCGGTCGCGTCTCTTATGTCAACGGTCCGGTGAAAGATGCCACTGTTACTCTGACGCCTACATCCGGAGGGAGCGATATCACAGTCTCCACAAATGATAACGGAGATTATCTGACATCTTGTCCGACCGGAACGTACAATGTGAGTGCCGGCAGACAAGGTTTCATAACGAGCGGAAACTACACCATAACAGTAAAAAACAATAATACCGAACAAGTCCCGCTGGTGCAGAACATTGTCTTAGATAAAGCCGACTCGACTACGCACACCGGGGTGGATGTGGCCCATTTATTGATGTTGATCGGAGTCATTGTAGGCATTTTGATGGCGGTTGCCGCGTGGCTCCTCAGCAGACGCGTGAACGAACCGAACAGGCTCGAAATAATCGATGATAATGAGGATAATGAAGAGCTCAGAGGCCTCTGATCAATTTCGACCTGACATTCTCATAAAGACTGTTGCCTTTTGAGTCCACTGCGACAATCAAAGGCCCCATTCTCTCTACTCTGAAAAACCACAACGCTTCTGCCATTCCGAGGTCCGCCCATTCAACGCCGCGAACTTCTTTCACGGCCTCTGCAAGAGATACGGCCGTTCCTCCGACCGCGGCGAGATAAACGCACCCCGCCTCACGCATTGCGTCTCCGACCTCCTTGGACATTCCTCCCTTACCGATTATCGCTCTGATATTGAATTTCCTTATCATATCTGGCTCTAAAGAATTCATCCTTGCGCTTGTAGTGGGGCCTGCTGCCAAGACCTTCCATCCTTTGCCTTCGTTCACAATTATCGGGCCACAGTGATACAGTACCGAATTATCGATCTCTTTCGGAATTGACCCTTTCTTATGCAGATACTCCATTGCCCTGATGTGGACTTCGTCCCGCCCGGTTATAACATCACCTGTCAGATGGATGGTCTCACCGATCCTGAGGCTCCTTACGGCATTCTCACTGAGGGGGGTTCTTAGTTCCATCAGAGATCAACTCCTTGGCTGTACTCGACATTTGTGTCGGTGATGCGGGCTACCGCCCTTCTCGTGGCCCAGCAACCAATACTGACTGCGACCGGAAGGCTTGCTGTGTGGCAGTATGCGGTCTTTATTTTGACCCTGAGCGTTGTTGTCGACCCACCTAGTCCCATCGGACCGAGGCCGCTGCCGTTCAGCCTGACGAACAGATCTTCCTCCAGGTCCTTGAGCACCGGGTCATCATTCTCTGAGTCCAGCGAGGATATGAGGGCCTCTTTTGACATTATGACACATTCATCAGCTGTTCCGCCGATGCCGATGCCGATGATACCGGGGGGGCACGGCTTTCCGCCGGCGTCCAGAACTGAGTTCACAATGAACTTTTTCACCCCGTTTATGCCGTCTGACGGGTTCAGCATTGCCAACTTGGTCATGTTCTCAGAACCGGCCCCTTTTATCAGAACGGCTATTTCCAGGAAGTTATCGTTCGTCGGGATGTAATGGATCGCAGGCATCCCTTTGCCGAGATTGTCGCCCGGATTCTTCCTTGTCAGCGGATCCACGGTGTTTGGCCTGAGAGGAATCGCCTCGGTCGCTCTCTTCAGCCCCTTTGCGATCTCGTTGCCGATGGAATGATCAAACTTCCCCTTAACAAAAAAAGTAGGTATACCGGTATCCTGGCACATCGGGCGTCCCAGGACCTCTGCCTTTTTCACATTATCCATTATTGCTCCGAGCTGTGTCTTGGCAAGAGGGTCCGCCTCCCATCCCGCAGCGGCCTCCAGCGCCCAGCCGATATCTCTGGGAAGTTTCGTATTGGCCGCTTTCAGAAGATTGACGACTATCTGATCGATGGGTTCCGGCAATTTTATCATGATACCTTTATAGCGGTTCCCGATAAAAAATGCACTCAGGGAACATAGTAAAGCGAGTCGTTGATCTCTACCACTTTGACAGCATCGCCTATCTCTGCATCTTCCGGGATCTTCAGATCGACCGTTGAGTAATTCGACGGTTCGAGGATCTGTACCTCTCCCTTACCTTTGCTGATTACCACCGCTTCGCGCAGGTCCCCCGCTTTTACAAATACTTTTAACATGGGGATGTCCGACCTTTTGACCGACCTTTCTCGGTGGTTAGTGATGTCGATGACCTTTGCACCGGTGCTGGATAATCGAACGAGCTTGAAATAGCGCCCTTCGAATTGTACAATGTCGCCGGCTTGGAAATCCGGAAGGCGGACGAGATACGTCACCCTGTACATCTCAGTCCCCTCCTCTGTCAGCCCGACGAGTTTTGAGGCTTCCTTTGTCTCGGCGCAGTACGTATCGGTAAGTTCTTTTGATGCCGCTTTCCCCATCGATATGGACGAAAGATAGATGTCGATTCCGCCCTGCACCTCTTCGGCCTTTGTGATGAACAGCCTTCGGTTGGTTATCGATTGAGCGTCGACAAGGTTCTCTACCTTCCTCAGCGCTTCTTTCATCGTCTTATGCGGGACCTCTTTAGACCCCCTTATCTGGAGTATTGCTTCATAGTAATTCCCAAGCTGCCTGGAACATCTTTTGCAGACTGTATTCTTCAGTCTGATGATCGTGGTTGCCGAGTCTTCGGCCGGACAGCCTTTTACATCAAGTTTCGCTGTGACCTCTACAACAAATGTATAGGGGTCCTGTTCCAAAGAGACCGACTCGATGTCAAGCTTCTTTGCCTCTTTGTTGATATTCAATGCGCCTTCGGCGGCATCCAAGATGGCGTCCCGAAGATCCTTCGTCTCCCAGAACTCCCCTGTGCCGGTATCCCCGCAGTTAGTGCAAACGAACACGTTGACGTGGTGCGGAAGGGATATCAGTTTCTTTCCGTCGAGGAAACACTCTGTACATAGGCCGTCGATGATGTTCTCTGTCTCTTTCCCGCACTTTACACAGAAGTTCACATTATCACCACTTGAGCGTGCTTCACCTCTCCGATGATCATCACGCTCTGCTCGGATACCAGCCCTTCCTTTATTGCTTTATCTACAACACGATTGCCGACGAGATTCATTATCGTGACCGACTTTGTCCTTTCAATGAAAACTTCCTCGGTCACCGACTCCCCGCCGTAGAATATCTCAGATACCTTTATCTTCACACCGTCGCCTCGGAACGTCATACCCAGGATCTCTTCGTCGCATGCGGCGAGTATCCTGTCTTTTTCATGCGTGTGGATCTTACAGCGTATCATTTTATGCACCTTTATAGCGGCCGTCATTGCGCGGGCTGAATAGTGTGCCGTCCTCTTTCATCATCCTCAGCCTTCTTTTCGCTTTATCCTCTGACAGCCCTTCATTCAGTGAATGGGATATTATCTCTTCCTCTGACAGCCCGTCTATCGATCCGTACTCTCTTATGACATCTAAGATAATATTAAGCTCGTTGCGGTCCTTTTTGGTATAGTCAGCAGATAAGTTATCAATATCCCATTGCCCGCCGTTAGGTGCCAGGATCTTATCGAGATAATACTGCACCAGATCCACCGCCCTTTGAGCATCAGCACCCTCGACCATGTAGCTGAGCCTCATCCTTGCCGAAGCTTCCGACAGCCTGACGAAGGCCTCCAGCTGCCTTGCTGTTATAGGTACGGAATCATTCTCTCCCGCACCCTGCGCCCTGATCTCAAGATATGTTTTCTCGATTATGCTCATGGCCTCATCGGTCATAACCGGTACGATGCGTTTCGAATATGCGACATATTTCCTGAGCATGTCCTGGTCATAGACCGGTTTGATCGCCTGAGTGTTCTCTTTTATCTTTTTCAAATCTATGCCCACGACCATCGGTGCGTCGTCCTTGACATGCCTGGCCTCCCCCCTCCTGTGAACATTGAGTATGTGCGAGGTCAGTTTCATGTCCGTCTTTGCATTCGGCTTATCGGTCAGAACGAATATCAGGTCGAAACGGGACATGAGTGCGGGCGGCAGATCGATCTGGCTGGTTATCGATGTCCCCGTCGTTTCGAACCTTCCGAATTTCGGGTTTGCGGCGGCAAGCATCGAACACCTGCACTGAAGCGTTGCCGTTATTCCTGCTTTTGCGACAGATATCCTCTGCGATTCCATCGCTTCGTGAAGCGAAGAACGGTCCTGCGGCGTCATCTTGTCCAACTCATCGATGCATGCCAGCCCCTTGTCCGCAAGGACCAACGCCCCTGCCTCCAGCGTCCATCTTCCGTCGCCGAATTCGTCTTTTACCGCTGCAGCTGTAAGCCCCGCTGCTGATGCAGATTTACCTGACGCATATATTCCTCTGGGTGCGAGAGTGCTCATATACCTCAATATTTGAGACTTTGCGACTCCGGGGTCTCCGACAAGGAGAACGTGCATGTCTCCCCTTATTACGGTGCCGTCATCCATCTCTTTGTTGCATCCGCCGAACAGCTGCAGTGCGATCGCTCCCTTGACCTCTGTCATTCCGAAGATCGTGGGGGAGATCGATGCCACGATGTTATCGAAGAGCTTCGGATCCTGCGACATCTCTAATATCTGAAGTTCATCCTCTTCCGTTATCTGGATCTCATCGTATTCGTGCTCTTCGAACTCAATGGAAATTACATCCATGAATGTCTCGAATATCGTTGTTTTATCCCTATCGGGTTTCTCCGCGGATCTGACTATCCCATTGATCGTTATTCTGTTCCCTGCGGTCACGATCCCTGCTATGTCGTCTTCCAGGAATCCGGATATCCTTTCCGGCTGTGCCCCGCCCCTGAGGCCCTCCGGACTCTCTTGGATCTCGATCTTTTGTGTGTCGATGTAAACGGACGCCTTTGAATCGAGTTCGAAATGGGTTGCTTGTTTGTTACAACTGCCGTCCGGGTTTGAGCACATGAGCGGTTCTTTCATAAGAACGCCGCGCTGTTTCTCCCATATCTCCGCACCGCACCTGCTGCATCTGAACAGCGCCTGTGTCATCCTCGGCTTAACTGTAGTGACCTTTCTTGCCAGCCCTTCAACGGCGACAAGCTTCCCAAGGTGCTTTGCTCTGAGGTGTCTTACCTCCACCTTTGCATCTCTCGGCAGACAGGTTATCCTGAGGTTGACCGTGTCCTTCATATCCCATGTCGGCGGGAGCGATGATCTTACAACTTCAGCCCCTTTGTGCAGACATTTACTCGGATTGTCCAAAAAGAACATTGCCAGGTCCGGGTTGTATGCATCAATGTCCTCATAATCGACATAAATACTCTTTTTGTCGGGGTAACTTGCCGCAATGTCAGCAAACATAATGCGGTATTTGTCCTTACTGAGGATGTCCTCCCATCCTGCCACTATCTCGCTATCTTGGAAATTTACCGTCATCTCTTCATTCCCCCTGATTTCTGCTTTTTTTGCACTCTTCGTCCGCCCACCACATCCATCCTCCGGCATCCATGTCGATCTCTCCTTTGACCGATCCCGCTTTCCTTAGTTTGGAAAGGGTCTTGGCCAGATCGTCCGGGCACCTGTAGCCGAACAGATACTCGAGCCTGTCTGCCGCTTCTCTGGTTGTGATCCTATCATTTCCGAGGGCTTCCCAAATAAGCGCAACTACATCGTCGGGCATCGCAAACTTCTATATTGCCGAATAGGATATATAACGTGCACTTCCAGTGGAGGGGTAAGTAAAAAAGCTTTTTCTTTCGGAGGGACTGGTAGTGCTATTTCGATTCAGCAACAGCAGGATGTTGATTTGGAATCTTTCTTCTTACCTTCATCGCCGCAGCCGTCGAATTTCCCATAGTGCACGCTTCTGTCCCCATCGATCTTGAAGGCCTTACCGTAGCGCGTTTCGGATACCATTGCCGCGGTGTTCCCGCAGACCAGCATCGGCTTGCCGGTAAAGAACCTGTGATGATCATCCAGATCGAAATAATGGGGGTTCCCGGGGATGCTGCCGTCATACCATGCGACCTGCCCGTAATCTTCACATATGTCTTCAAGACAGTCGAGCTTGAAGGCCCTTACCGTCCTTGACGAGAAGTTTGCAAACCCGACCTTTTTCTCTATCTCTTCGTTGGCCAGTTCGAGTTCGCGTATGCTCGTATATCTGAAATCCTTCCATCCGACCCTTGCCATGAGCCTTCTGAAGTCCTCTACATACATTGCGCCCCCGAGGCATTCACCGCGAAGAACGGGGTCTGTCGCCAGTTCCTCCGGTATGCGCCTGTCTGCGAATACGTCAGAGAAATACAGTTCGCCGCCGGGTCTGAGGACACGATATATCTCCCTGAACACCTGTTCTTTCGCCGGTGAGAGATTGATCACGCAGTTGGATATCACCACATCGACACTGTTATCTTTTATTCCCAGAGACCTCAGATCCTCGATGTATCCCTGCATGAACTTCACATTGGACTTTTTGTACCCGAAACGCTTGCGTTGTTCCTCTTGATATTTTATTGCGGTCCGGATCTGTTCGTCTGTCATATCGACGCCGATCGCACACCCTGATTCTCCTACCAATTTAGATGCGATATAGATGTCCCTGCCGGTACCGCACCCGAGATCCAACACCGTCATACCTTCGAGAAGCGGAGGGAGCGGTGAGCCGCAGCCGTAGAACCTGTCCTTTATCTCATCAGCGATGAGCGGCAGGATAGGTTTGATCAGGGCCGGAGGGCTGTCCGAACAGCAGCATGCGCTTGTTTTCAGATCATCCTTTGTCTGCAGTCTCTTCCCATAATACTCTTTCACATCCTCGATTATCTTGTCCGTGTTTCTCCCTCCTTCTTTTACCAGCAATCCCTTCTCTGCGCACATCCGCAGGGAGGCCCCGCCTCGTAGCAGACATTATTACTGTCATCGTCATCATCGATCACGACAGATGTGAGCTCGCGCAACATCTCTGCTGCCGCCGTGCTGCCTTCTTCGCTTATAGAATAGAATGTCCACTTTCCCTCTTTGCGGGCATCGACTATGCCGCTGTCGACAAGAATTTTCATATGATGCGACAGCGTCGGCTGGCTGATGTCCAAACGCTCTAACAGCACGCATGCGCACTTCTCTCCGTTTTGCAGAAGAGAGATGATCGTCAAGCGGGTTTCATCGCAGAAAGCCTTGAAGGTGGTTGCGCACTCGGTGTTTGTTCTTGTCATGTGAGCCTCATATAGACACATCTCGATATGTTAATTTCGGATTATAAAATTATGCTCTGCTGAGTGTCGCTTGTAGTTTCAGCTCATAGTTCCAGTACTGTTGCATAGCCGTTCCAATGCTTTGGCTACGATTTATCATATTGATATTTATCTATTTATACTACATAAAGAAATATCTTTTCAGTGAGAATATGGTAGTAGAGCCAGTCGATTTCTATCAGATGCCGCCGGAAGATATCCTGAAATATCTTCCGGGGAAGAATTGCGGAGGTTGCGGTAAGGACAGCTGCGAGGATTTCGCAGGAGCCCTGAGCAAAGGCGAGGCAAAAATAACAGAATGCCCCGAGATCGGTCTGAAACTGAAAAAGTCCCTTGAGGGCGGGTTGTCGATACGGCTTGTGGTCCATGAAGCGGATTTTTCTATGTCGACTGTCTCGGAGTCGATCATCCCTGTGAATAAACCGACGCGGGATTCGCCGGTCCTGTTGACGGGTAATTGCGAAGTGACATTGTATGTCTTGAGGCTGATCTTTGAGAAAGCGCCTGATGTGAGTGCCTGGATCATACCGAGCGATACTAAGGGCTTCACTATCGACCATGTTATGACCATGAAGGTCATGACGCCGATGACCGTGATGAGGGCACTCACGGATTCGGGGATCTCTCAAAAAGTGGATTCAAGGGTCATGATAATCCCTGGACTTTGCGAGGGCCTTGAGCGCAACATAGAGGTCATGACCAAATGGAAGGTCATCGTGGGACCAAAGAGCGGTTTCGAACTTCCCGCATTTTTGACGCAGCTGGCAAATACAGATGATTAAGGCAGAAATTTACAGTTTGCTCCGTTGAGAAGGGGTTCCGTGATGCGGGCAGTCAAATAATTTTAAACCCCCCGGCAGCCTTGCCGGAGGGCGTTGTTTGTTAAGGTTTATTTGCGGTTGTGTATCACACGCCCTTTTTCTTCAGGACGAAGTTGAACAGAACATATCCCACCACGATGATTATTACCACAACAATGCTGATCCACAGCCATATGCTGGTACCTGAGCTGTCGTTGACAACGGGTTCCGTCACTGTCAAAGTGAAGGTTACGGTCGCATCCGGCGTAGCGCCGTTGCTTGCTTTCAGCACCACTTCATAACTTCCTGCGGCGAGACCGGCCGCGATGTTGAGCTTCTTTGTATCGGCATTCCATGTGATCTTTTCATCGCCGGTGGTCGTGACCGTGGGTGTCGGGGTGCCTGTCAATGTGAAAACACCAGACGAAGCGGCGGCATAACCCTCGGTCAAGGTCATGGTCGTGGGGCCGTCGATCCCGGGAACGGATGCCAGCACAACAGTGCCTCTTCCGCTCGGCGATATCTCTATTGTCGCGGGTGAACTTTCGGGGGTTTGTGACGAACCAAAGCTTGCATTACCCGACAGCACCCATTGATTGCCGGAGCTGCCCATTGTGAACGGATGGACCTCCCACGCCGCCAGGCTGTTCTTCAGGGTAACGGTGGTACCCAAGCTCATCGTGAAACCTTTTGCTCCAAACGTCATCATGGCACCGTTAGCTCCGGTCGCATTGATCTTTGCACTGTTCGACAGGATGATGTCTGTCGGAGTAGCGAGATAGATGCCGTATTGAGCGGTGCCGTTAGCGACGATATTCGTTTCGCTGACGGCCATTTGATTTGTACTAATGCCTGTGCTTCCGCTTGCGATGATCGTCCCGCTTCCGGTTATTGACATATTTCCTAGGCTGACAATTCCGTAGGCTTTGCCGGAAGCGATTATCGTGCCTTTACACTCGACGCTGTGGATGGTGGTGATGTTGAAGAATATTCCTCTCCATTCAGAGCCTGTGGCGGTCAGTTTTGCATTTTCTGCCACACTTAATCTTAGCGTTGGGCCGTCCAAAACGAGTGCGTCTTTCGCGGAGCCACTAGTCTCGGCGGAAACATCCGCATTTCCTTCTATACTCAGTTCCATTGCATGTATTCCTGTCTGGTCGACACCGTTCGCGATCAGTGTACCGCCGTTCGAAGATGTGATCGTAAGAACGGAGCCTGGGGCGGCTGAGTACAAGGCTATGTTACCGTTGCCGTTGATCAAGTTGTCCCCGATAAGTTCTATCACTCCCATATTGTGGAGATACCCTACTCCTCCGCTGGCTGTAATTGTAAGGTTGCTTAGTCTGACCGTGTGTGCGGCAGTGTCCGCACCTTCTGCGATCCGCAGGTTTTCAATAAGCTGGCTAAAGGAATTGATCTTCACATTAGCATTAGCGGCGATCTGTATCACCGTGGGAAATGCAGGCGACCCTGCGGCCGGATAAATGAAAAGCTCTTTGTTGTTTTCCAAAGTTATCGTTGTTCCGAGATCGGCCCATTTTGACGGTGTGTCAATGACGATCGCGTCGTCTGCTCCATTTGATATTGTTGTCGGCACCCCGAAAAGAAGGATCAGGACTGCCGCCGCCACTAACATCAAAGATAATGCTTTCAATGGTTTTTTCATCATGTTTATTCCTCGGATAATTAACATCGCTATCTTGATTAATAAAGAGATATGACAGTAAAACGATAGAGAATCATTAGAATCGTCAATCTTTGCCGCGTATGCTCTCGAGATATTCGTTCTGTATCCTCACAACTTCGGAACTGTCCTTTGCTTTGGAATAATCCTCAAGCATCGATCCGTTCAGTCGGATGAATTCCGGCGCCCAGTTGAATCTTCCCAGGAATGATTCCGCCTGTTCCTTCTCACCCAGGATCATAAGCGATGCGAGGACGGCTTCCGCACTGTTAAGTTCCATCGGCCTACCCCAGTTGACCGGATTGGATGCCAAAAGATACGGCAGGACTCGCTCGTTAGTCCCCCTCACTCTCGGGAATTCGTCTATGTTCGTCCAAGTGAGGTCCATGACCACCAATCCTTTCCTTGCGTGAACGATATCCGCAGGAGAAAGCGCTATCTTTGAAAACGGAGACAGTACTATAGAGCCAGACGGTATTGCCGAGAGAGTTTTTGCTTCCTTTCCAAGCCCGAATTTCAACATTCTTTTCGCTGTGCATTTCTTCGGGTCGCATTGACATTTGTCGTGTATTATTACCGGGATCATGCGCTTATCATCGTTCTCAGTTTTCCGGGATCGGCCATATTCTCTTTGACCCATGAACTTACCCTGTCGATCAGTTCGGAATAACAGTTCGCAAGCTCAAGGTCGTCGGTCGCTTGGAAGTTCTCTGTCCTCTCTAACTCAAAGAGTATCTGTTTCCCCTGCCACGGTGTCCTCTTCGCCCATTCGTCGAATGTGCTTTTCTGCAGGAAAATGATCAAATCATAGTCTTCCTCATCCCTCAAGTAGTCCCTGTCCTTGAAGTCCTTCGAGACCTGCCGCCTCATATCATTTCCCATCTGGTACATCACAGATATCAGTTCACAGTCGATTATGTCCTTCTTCGGCCCCGCACTGTACACATCATATTTATTTCCGAAATATTCCTTTGTGAAATGCTCCGCAAGCTGTGAGACGAGATCGTTCTTCTCTTCGACGAACAGCACCCGGACCTTCTTTTCCTTCTTCCCGAACATTCGATCCCTCTTTGAGCACCTCTGTGTATAAACTAAAGAGATTTAGCACTTACCCGAACAGACAATCATTTATCTTCGTCATTCGATGGGGAGATGCCACGATGATGAACATTTTCGAGCTGATATCTGATGATAGACGGGCGAGCTGAGTGGCTTTTTATCCCATACTTCTTTCAGAGTTTTTCTCTGAGAAGGAAATCGTGTAAGTGTATGCCTCTGACACCGTTCCTGTCCTCATTCCAGAACGTGTCCGTTGTTACAACATATTTCGGATAGTGATCCTGTATATCTTCCAAGGGAGAGAACTCCCTCTCGATAGTTTCGGCACTCTTGAGCTCCGCGCATACCTGGACATAGACTTTCTCACCGCCGTTTATTTTCTCCGCAACGAAGTCTATTTCCTTTGTACCCATCTTGCCGACATATACCTTGTAACCACGGCGGACTAGGTCGTTGTGGACAATATTCTCCAAAACCCCTGACCTATTTGTTGTTTTCATATCGCGGACAGCATATTGCAGCGAATGATCTGCCAAATAATACTTGTCGTTACTGTCCAAAAGCCTTTTTCCTTTGACGTCGTATTTGCTGACGCGTTTTATCAGAAGGGCTTTCTCCAAATGCCCGATATAACTGCTTATCGTCTCATAGTCGACCCCTCCGCCGCCACTTTTGATATAGTCTGCGATTTTTCTGTCTGAAATGAAAAACCCAACGTTATCATAGAGGAAAGAAACGATCTTTTCCAAAAGCGGTGCGTTTTTTATTTTATTTCTTTCGATCACGTCTTTCAGAACAACCGCGGATTGTATGTCTGAAATGACCTGTCTGGCCTGCTCATCTGTGAACCTTATCGAAGACAGCAAGGGGAATCCCCCGGAACGTATATATTCGTCCAACAGGCCATACCTGCCGTACTGGATGCCCTCATCGAGGCCAAATTCCTTTCTGAAATTGATGAACTCTTTAAAGGACAGAGTCCGTGCCTCGAAAGAAACGTATCTTCCTGCCAGCAAGGTTGCCAGTTCCCCCGACAGAAGCTTTGAGTTGGAACCTGTAATATAGATGTCGGTATTTTTGAGCCTCAGCGAGTTTACGGCCTTCTCCCAACCTGTCACCTCTTGTATCTCATCTAAAAAAATGTAGTACCTCTTATCATCCTTCATTTTTTCCTTGATGTATTGATTAAGATCCTTGTATGAAACAATGTTATCAAAATCAGAGTCTTCAAAATTGATGAAGATTATGTGATCTTCATCTACTGTCTTCATTATCTCTTGCTTTATTAGATTGAGTATCCCCGACTTCCCACACCTTCTTACGCCCGTGATGACCTTGATCAGCGGCTTATCAATAAATCCCTTTAACTGAGTTGTGTATACTTCCCTTTCAACAAGCTTTTCCATCTCTGCCATATTTTTGATATGACTTTTGCAGTATATTATTGTATTTATTGTGCAAGTGTTACACTTGCATAAAGCATAATTATTAGCGTTAATGCAAGTGTTACACTTGCACAAAACACAATTATCAGCATTCATGCAAGTGTAACACTTGCAATATGCCATTCAAAATACAGTCGTGTCGGCATAATGCCACACAATTATACTGTTTTTCATGTTCGTTAATCGACACTCAATAACTGTAAATAACGCCCCGTTAATCACTACGATATGAAACCGGTCTTGCAGGTAGCTTTGGACCTTATGCAGTTGAACCGTGCTGTCACTATCGCACATGAAGCGGTAGAGGGCGGCGCGGATTGGATCGAAGTGGGCACTCCGCTGATCAAAAGCGAGGGCGCCGAAGCTGTCAGAACACTGCGCAGGGAATTCCCCGGCAGGAAGCTCATTGCCGACACAAAAACAATGGATGTCGGCGGGCTCGAGGTTGAAATGATGGCAAAGGCGGGTGCGGATGTTGTAACTGTCCTGGGCCTTGCCGACGATTCTACAATAGCGGAAGCGGTTTCCTCCGGAAGGAAGTACGGCGCCGAGATCATGGTAGACATGATCAATGTGCCAGACCGTGTTTTGAGAGCAAAAGCGGTAGAGAAGCTCGGCGTTTCATACATCTGTCTTCACATGGGTATCGATACCCAAATGAAAGGAGAAGGAGCACCTGTCGACATTCTCAGAAAGATCGCTCAGGAGGTATCGATCCCTGTTGCGGCAGCCGGAGGAATAACCGTTGAGACCGCACCTGCATACGTTAAAGCGGGGGCCTCGATCATAATAGTCGGCGGCGGGATCATCAAAGCTGCCGATGTGAAACAATCTGCTAAGGACATGTTATCATCCATGTCCGGGCAGAAGGTCAGCACCGTACTCTCAAAGAAATATGGGGAAGAGGAGCTGTTCAAGGCATTCTCAAAGGCTTCGACCTGCAACATATCCGACGCATTCCACAAAAAAGGAGTGATAATGGGTCTGAGGCCGTTCATAGCCGAAGGCGTTAGGATGGTCGGCAGGGCGCTTACCGTCCAAACTGCGAACGGGGACTGGGCAAAGCCCGTGGAAGCGATTGACAGAGCGAAACCCGGCGATGTCATTGTCATCGATGTTGGGAATGCTCCGATGGCGGTGTGGGGAGAACTTGCCTCCAACTCTGCAGTTACCATGGGCGTTGTCGGTGTTGTCATCGACGGTGCGATAAGGGACATTGACGACATAAAGAAAATGAAATTCCCGGCGTTCGCAAGATCTGTGGTACCGTGTGCGGGAGAGCCTAAAGGTTACGGCGGGATCGGCATGGAGGTCACCATCGGGGGGCAGACCGTACGTACGGGAGACTGGATCATCGGCGACGAGAACGGGCTCATGGTCGTACCGAAAGAGGTCGCTGTCGAAGTTGCCAACCGGACCGTTGATATCAATGAAAGGGAGAACAGGACCAGGGAAGAGATCAAAAGAGGTTCCACACTTTCGAAGGTCAACGAACTCGCAAAGTGGGAACCTGTAAAGTAGGATCAGTAAGGCCTGTCCTTTTTGCTGAAGGGGTCTGTCTGCCTCGGGGTCCTTTCGCTGTCCATCTTTGCAGCGAGATCCATGAGCCTGGCTATTCTGTCATCCATCGGGGGGTGGGTGCTGAAGAGTTTCCTGAAGTAATTCTTATTGGAAATTGGGTTTGATATCCACAGGCTCTCATAACTTGTGTTGCTGTAATCACTGCTCGGTGCTTTTACACCACCCTCGATACTTTGAAGGGCCCTCGCAAGCGCACGCGGGTTGCCGGTGATCTTCGCCCCCGATTCATCGGCAAGGTATTCCCGATTTCTTGATATGCCGAGCTGCACAAGTATGGCTGCGATAGGGATGGTTACGCTGACGACAAGTGCGACGATGACCATATAGATGCTCCTCTGATTACCCGTGAAGGCCATCCAGAACGCCCATCTTCCAAGGAATGACAACACGGCCGCCATAGTCGATGCCACCGTCATTACTAGGATGTCCCTGTTCTTTATGTGGGAGATCTCGTGTGCTATCACGCCTTCCAGTTCATCATCTTTGAGAAGTCCGAGGATGCCTCTTGTGGCAACGACCGCCGCATTCTTCGGGTTCCTTCCCGTTGCGAACGCATTCGGCATAGCCAGTTCGGAAACTCCGACCTCCGGCATCGGGACCCCGGCTTTTTCTGATACTTTCCTAACTATAGCGTACAGCCTCGGCTCTTCCGCTTCGGACACGATGCGTACTTTGTTAGCTCTCAGCGCGCTTTTCTTGGAGAAGAAATACGCATATACGTTGAACACGACCGCCAATGATAACATTGCGATCATGCCGATCCACATCTGACCGAAAAACCATCCTACCAGCCATCCTACGGCAACAAGTATGATTGTCATCACGATGAACATAACTGCGGTCCTGACCTGCCAAATCATGGTATCACTCAGCTTGGTACTATTCCGAGCGTATTTGAATATATCTTTGAAAAGAACTGCTCAAAAAGCAAATGTTAATGTGAACAGTGTTTATATTGCTAAATGGGATGATAAATTAGTTTTATAATGACATAAAGGTGATAAAGATGCAAGAAACAAACAGGATCGAATTCGAGAGAGAGCTGAACGAACGCTTTGTACGTACTGTTGTTTCTTTCCTGAATTACACAGGAGGCGGTGAGATCATCGTCGGCATCGATGATAACGGCGCAGCAATCGGGGTGGATGACCCAGACACCGTACAGCGAAAAGCGGTCGACCTCATACGCAACAATATCCGCCCGCAGACCCTCGGTCTTTTCGACGTTGTTGCGGATAAAATAGATGACAACGATATTGTTCGCGTGATAGTCTCATGCGGACAGCAGCGCCCTTACTACATCAGAAAGAAGGGGGAATGGATAATCGACATAAAACCGGCATTGCTTTCGGAACGACCGACAAAGAGACGGCGCAAGGAACCTTGATGGTTTAGGCGACTGCCGATGCGATCTGTTGACGGTGTTGCGCCAACACAGATGCGCTCAATACCGTCTGGGGCAGTTTCCGTTCGTTACTTCGAGTCGTAGTTTGCCGGCATCGGGCAGTAGCTGTAAACAGAGATCTGTTGCGCCGGATCCCGCTTTCAAAGATCGACGCTTATGCTTGAACCGACGTAGAAATTATTAACTCCTTTGATACCGAGGACGGCTCTCATGTACATGATCCCGTTGACGCCGGTGCAGTGATTGATATAAAGGGAATTACAATTCTTCTCGGAGAACAGGTTTGCGACCGCTTCCGCTTTGGTCTTTTCTTTTTTGCCCATGTGCAGTCCGCCGACGTATCCGTGCGGGTACGCCCCGAATTTGCTTTTCACGGCCTCCATAACTTTGTCAGCACCTGCATGGGAACACGAGGAGATCACGATCGGCCCCTTCCTCGATCTTATCACAATGAACGATTCCGTCTCTTCTTTGCCGATGTCCATCGGAGCGGAGACGAATACTTTGTCGGCTATTTCTTTCCAATCGTTGATCTCGACGATGTCCGCCTTATCTGCGATGTCCTCTCCGATCTGTATCCCGCCGCCGGTACCGAACATGGTCTTTGTGCCCATTGCAAATCTCGGAGCATATATGAGCAACGGCGTCTCCCTTTCCCGGAGCAGGGTGTCCAGCCCTCCCGCATGGCCTTTGTGCCCATGGGAGATCACAACCGTGTTTATCATCTCTGGCTCTATGTCAAGGAACGAAAGATTGTGCATAAGGTACCTTCCCCTTCTGCCTGTATCAAAAAGTATCTTATTGCTGCCTATCTCTATCAGCACCGAAAATCCTTCCGCTCCGATGAGCGGGGTGCCTTCTACCGCACCTTCGTCGTAGACGCTGGTTATCTTTGCCTCCATGTCCTTCGCCTCCGTATTCCTCTTTTCATTGAATAATGTTTCAACGGCGATAGTATCTATTCGGAATGTCCGAACATATCCTGTTCACATCTTCTTCCGTGAGCTTACCGTTCGCAAGGAACATCTTTATTTTCGTCGGGACGGTCGTTATAGGCATCATCATGTCGGGTTTTTCGGGATCGTCGATGTAATCGGTCTCGAGCATGAACCTCTTTGACCCTTTTCCGAGAGCTTCGTTGATATTCTTTTTTGAGGCCGGCATGGATGGCATCACGCCGTGCGTCTCCCCGTCCGTGACAAACGGCGGGGATGAATGTTTGATCACCATGCTCGGTTCGAGGCTCGCGCTCTTCGCCATTTTTGAAAGCGACAGATCCGTATCTTCCCTGGATTCGGAATGGATTATCACGGGGCAGTCCAGTTCTTTTGCGTATTCCATACCTCTTGACAAGATCCTGTTTGAAGCTTCCAAAATGTCTGCTGGCACATCGAAATGAGGCCTTCCTATCTCTCCCAATGCACAAGCCTTCCCCTCACCCACCAGCTTAGCCGCTATATCCATTCCTTCCATCAGGATCTCTTCCGCCTTTTCGAGACCGTATCTCTCTGCAAGCGGCAGGATCAATACCGGATACGGGCCGACGGCGATGTTTATTTCCAGCTTTGTTGCCGCTCTCGCTTTTTCGGCGAGAGAGAAGGTTATGCCGTAAGAGTCGATGAAATCGTTCCCTTTTGTTATTTTGACCTGTTTGTACGGCAACGTGACAAGAGTGAATCCTGTGCCTCCGGCCGACTCGAACTCCCTGACGGCGTCCACATTCCTACCGGACGGGTCCATGTGGATATGATTGTCATAAACTGGGATCTTTTCGGCCATATCGGTAAAGCGGCAGACAATATAATTATACATTACCTGATTCGAGTATGCTATGGACGCCAATTCCCGCTTCCTGCTGAAATCCTTCAGGAAATATTACAAGGAGAACCCTCCGATAATGCCGGACCGTTTCACAAAAAGGGAATTCGGTTTCATGTTCTTCGATAGACAGATGGTGCAAAGGCATATGGGTTTCCCCACACCGGAGGAATTGAACAGATTCATGATCGCGCAGGTGCCCAGCCACAGTTACTATTCCACCGCATATTACAGAAAACCGAGCGCCCCGACCATGGAGGAGAAGGAGTGGCTGGGTGCGGAACTGATATTCGATCTGGACGCGGATCACCTTGAAGGCGCGGACAAGATGTCCTATTCCGAGATGATGATCAAGATCAGAGACGAGATGATCAATCTTACCGATTCGTTCCTTTTCTCCGATCTGGGCTTTTCAGAGAAGGATGTGCACATAACATTCTCGGGTGGCCGCGGATATCATGCCCACATCCCTTCGCAGGAGGTACTTACGCTTGGGACCTACGAAAGAAGAGAGCTTGTCGACTACATCACATGTTCCGGTCTTAACATAGACTGGGTATTCCCGTTCCACAAGGTCGCAACATCTCAGGTCAAGACCGCGACCGGTACCAGGACCAACGTTGCAAAGGACCGCCTGATACCTGACTCAGAGGCCGGCGGATGGAGAGGAAGGATGCGGGTCGGGCTGATGGACCTTGTGAACGATGTCTGCGACCTTGACCCGAAAGTATTGAGGAAGATCTATCCGTCGATCTCGGCATCGAAGACCGCCACTGTGATAAAACTGCAGGAGGACGTGAAAGCGTCGAGGAAAGTGCTCTTCGAAAAGAATACTATGGCAACGCTTGACCGCAACAACCAAGAGACCCTCGTAAAGATAATGAAAGAGGATATCGCACCGACCCTTACGGCAGAGGTGGATAAACCGGTCACTCCGGATATCAAAAGGATCATCCGCCTTCCGGGGTCGATACACGGAAAGACAGGGCTCAGAGTGACGCCGATCACACGTGACGAATTGACAGATTTCGATCCCCTCCAAAGTGCCGTACCTTCCGCATACTCAGATGAACCGGTCAAGATAACACTGAAGAAGGGTTATGAGTTCGACATGAAGGGAGAACACTTCAAACTGTCCGGAGAGACGGAAGTACCGGAGTTCGCCGCAATATTCCTGGTCGGCAGACGGGTCGCTGATTATGGATATCTGTCAGAGAAGAAAGAATCCTTGTTCTGAGTTTTCTTAACAAGATTAACAGTTCAACAATAAAATAACTTATATAGTAAATTGCTAATGGCGTTAGTAAAAAGGGAATGAAATGAATTACGATGATCTCACCACGGAATTCATACGCAATATGCAACTGATCCGGAAGGCGACCCATAAAGGGCGCATTCCGGACAGCATCCAAGGCGAGACGTTCGTTCTTATTTTCATAAAAGAAAGACATGGTAAGATCATTCCCAGTGACATCAGTGATGCTATCGGTGTCAGCTCTGCGCGTGTCGCGACCGCATTGAACAGCCTTGAGAATAAAGGACTCATCACTCGGAGGATCGACAGCGACGACAGACGCAAGATCATCGTGGAATTGACCCCGGAAGGCATGAAGCTTGCGGAAGAACGCAAAAAGGCGCACACTGAGAGGATCGGAGCAATGCTTGCGCTGCTGGGAGAGGAGGACTCGGCAGAGCTCGTAAGGATCGTCGGCAGATTGTCGGATATCATTTCAAAAGATTCGACGCTTTGCGACAGATGATCCGATGATGCATATTCACAACACAACCCGGCGTTAGAGGATGATATTGCGACCGGGACTCCATACTGACTTTAAACAACGACAAAAAACAGGGTAAAACTATGTTCAAAAGTATATTAAAATACCTAACGAAAAAAGAATGGGGCTTGATAGTGATAATCGGCATTATCAATGTAATTCAGGTCTGGCTCAATCTTAAGATTCCTGAATACATGGGCATAATAACACGATATATCACTAATTCCAGCTATATTACGCCCGGAGACCCTCTCTTTATTGGGAAGGATGAGGTAATGAACCAGGTCTATTCCTATGGAGAATTAATGATCCTTTGTTCAATAGGGAGCTTGATCACAACTATTGTGATCTGCTACATCGCATCAAGAGTGGCCTCAAGATTGTCGCAGGATTGCAGAAGCCGCATGTTCAACAGAGTGGACTCTTTCTCGATGGGAGACATCAATAAGTTCTCCATCGCAAGTCTGATCACACGTTCAACAAATGATGTCACACAAGTACAGATGATATTCACCTTTGGATTGCAGCTTATAATTTACGCACCAATGCTGGCAATAGGGGCCTTGTTCAAGATCACGGTCGCTAATTACGAATGGACGCTTGCGACAAGCATGGCTATGCTTCTGCTCGTTGTAATGTTCGTCATTGTCATGAAGGCGGTGATTCCGAAGTTCAAAAAGATGCAGACCCTTACAGATAATGTCAATGACCGGGCGAGGGAGAACTTGATGGGACTTCCCGTTGTGCGCGCCTATAATGCAGAGAAATATCAGGAAGAAAAATTTGAGAGAGCGAATGACGAGCTTGTGAAGACCCAACTATACACTACACACGGCATGGCGGTGATGTTCCCGTTCATAATGGTTATCATGAACTGCCTGATGCTGGCCATTTATTGGATAGGTGCGATAATCATCGGCAGAATCAACCCCGCGGATTTTGCGTCTATGCAAGACTACGGAGAGGCTGTCGGCGCATCTATTGGCAACATGATAGTGTTCTCGTCTTACGCCATGCAGATAATGATGGCAGTAATGATGCTCCTTATTCTTTTCATAATGTTGCCCAGAGCACAGGTGGCTGGAAGGCGTATCTATGAGGTCATCGAAACAGAACCTTCTATCAAAGATGGAGGTGTTGTTGAGCCGGATACCGGTCTGAAGGGCACTATCGAATTCAAAAATGTAAGCTTCAAATATCCGGGGGCGTCTGATTACGTTCTGAAGGACATAAGCTTCTCTGCCAAGCAAGGAGAAACCATTGCGTTTATCGGTTCTATAGGGAGTGGAAAGACCACCTTGGTCAATCTTGTCCCCAGATTCTATGATGTGAGTGAGGGTTCGGTCCTTGTTGACGGAGTGGATGTTCGAAACTATAAATTGGAATCACTTTACAACAAGATCGGATACATTCCCCAAAAAAGTGTACTGTTCACTGGAACAGTCACATCCAATGTGGCATTCGGTGAGAATGGAAAAGAGCAGGCAACCGAAGAGGATGTGAAGACGGCCGTCAGGATCGCTCAGGGACAGGACTTTGTCGAAAACATGAAGGACGGTTATGACTCCGAGATCGTACGCGGAGGTGCGAACCTTTCAGGCGGCCAGAAACAACGTGTTTCGATCGCGAGAGCGGTTTGCAGAAAGCCGGAGATATATATCTTTGACGACAGTTTCTCTGCTCTCGATTACAAGACCGACCGCGCCCTAAGAACGGCATTAAAAAAGGAAACAAGGGGTGTGACGAGCATGATCATCGCTCAACGCATCGGTACCATAATGGATGCGGATAAGATCGTTGTGCTTGATGAAGGCAAGGTTATGGGGATTGGGAAACACAGAGAACTTCTGTCGACCTGTAGCATTTACAAAGAGATTGCTATGTCTCAACTAAGCGAGGAGGAGTTGGCAATATGAGTGATGAAAGACCTATAAACAACTCCAACCGCGGTCCCGGACGAAACCGTGTAACAGAAAAGCCAAAAGATTTTAAAGGAACATGGGTCAAACTGATCAGGTATGGTAAGAATTTCCTTCCGCTCATTATCATCGTGATGGCGGTGGTGTGCGTTTCGACTGCATTACAGGTCATATCTCCAATTTACCTCGGAGACATGGCAACAGCGATCAGCGACATCATCAACCTCCACAGTCCGAATTTCCTTAAGCCTTTGGACATGGATTACATAGTGGGCATAGGAATGCTGCTGATATTCATGTTTGCGTTCGTTGCCATGTTCAACTTCACTCAGGGGTGGATACTGGCAACTGTCACTCAAAAGATATCAAAACAGATGAGGACAGATGTCTCGAAGAAGATCAACCGTCTGCCGTTCCGCTTCTTCCATAAGACAAGCTACGGCGATGTCATGAGTTATCTGACAAATGACATCGACACCATCGGAATGACCCTGAACCAGAGCCTTTCTGGACTATTCACATCGGTAGCGCTGCTTGTCGGTTCGGTGATAGCGATGCTCTTCACCAACTGGATAATGGCCGCTACAGCTATATTGTCAAGCTTGGCCGGGTTTGCGCTGATGGCAGTGATCATAAAAAGGTCTCAAAGATACTTTGCCGCTCAACAGCGCGATCTCGGAAACGTGAACGGCCACGTCGAGGAAGCGTACACAGGCCACACGATAATAAAGGCCTACAACAACAGCAAAGCGTTCAGGCAAAAATTCGAAGATATAAACAACAAGCTTTACGTAAGCGGATGGAAATCCCAATTCTTCTCCGGACTGACGTTCCCTCTGATGTCTTTCGTCGGAAACTTCGGTTATGTGATGGTCAGCATTGTCGGAGCCGTGCTCGTTGTGAATGGCTCGATCCCTTTCGGAACGATCGTAACGTTCATGATATTCGTAAGATTGTTCACACAGCCTCTGGCTCAATTGGCGCAGGCAGTTACTACCCTCCAGAGAACAGCGGCCGCAAGCGAGCGCGTGTTCACCTTCCTTGAAGTAGAAGAGATGGAGGATGAAAGCCAAAAAGTAAAGCGCCTGACCGGTGTGAAAGGACATGTGGAATTCAAGAATGTCAAGTTCGGATATGTTCCAGAAAAGACCGTCATCCATAACTTCTCGGCCGATGTCAAGGCCGGACAGAAGATAGCCATTGTGGGTCCGACAGGCGCGGGAAAGACCACATTGGTCAACCTTCTGATGCGGTTCTATGAGGTAGACGGCGGAGAGATATTGATCGATGGCGTACCTACTTCGGAGGTCCCTCGCGAAGACGTGCATAATCAATTCGGCATGGTCCTGCAGGACACCTGGTTATTTGAAGGCACCATCAAGGAGAACATCATCTATTCGGAAAAGAACATTACAGACGAACAAGTTGAGAATGCCTGCAAGACTGTAGGGCTGGATCACTTCATACAGACCCTCCCCGACAAGTACGACACGGTTCTCAATGAATCAATGAGCCTCTCCGAGGGCCAAAAACAACTGCTGACGATCGCGCGTGCGATCATCAAGGACTCGCCTCTGCTGATATTGGACGAGGCGACGAGTTCGGTCGACACGCGTACCGAACGCATAGTTCAGGCAGCAATGGATAAGTTGACCGTGGGCAGAACTTCATTCGTCATCGCACACAGATTGTCGACGATAAAGAACGCCGACAAGATCCTGGTTATAAGGGATGGGGATGTCGTCGAAAGCGGCAGTCACGATCAGCTGCTTGCAAAGAACGGCTTCTATGCCGGACTTTACAACAGCCAATTCGAAGGATGCGACGGATAACACGGCTATGCGAAGAACCAAACCTTTTTCCCAAACCTTTATTAATATAATATAAATCACAGACCTTATGAAAGCATTCCGCGTAACAGGCACATATGCTGACCCCAGGAAGAGACAGTCTTTCTCCATCGAGGTCTCCGCTGAGAATGAGGATGCATGCAGGGAGAAGACACTGTCCACTCTCGGCAGCAAACACAGACTCAAGAGATGGGAGATCGACATCACAGAGATCGTCGAACTCTCTCCCGATCAGGTCACGAACCACGTTGTAAAATACGATATCGAGGCATAAAAATGGAAGATGATGAGCTTCGTCAGGCGATGGCGGTCTTAGAGGCATACAGCGCCCAGCTAGAGGCTCTTAACAGGCAGGCCAGACTGCTTCAGGTCTCTCTTGAGGATACTACAAGAGCAAAAGAGGCGTTCAAAGCACTGGTCGATGCAAAAGAAGGGGATGACCTTCTGATCCCCGTCGGTGCATCCTCATTCGTTCACGCAAAGGCCACCGGCAACAAGAAGGCGATCGTGGGCATCGGCAACAGGCTATCCACAGAAAAAGATCTTGATGAAGCCATAACTTTCATGGAGAATCTGGTGAGCGACCTCTCAAAGTCTTTAAGAGAAGTTGTCGGCGCCATCAGCGAGATAGAGAGAACGGCCGCTGAACTGACGGCCGCCGTCCAGAACGAATATAGATACAGAGAGCAATCTGTACAGTGATACCGGTATGTTCGATTCTCTGAAATCCAAGCTCAAAGGTCTGGGCAAATCAGCTTCGAAGTTGGACTCCGAGAAGATCTATGAAGAAACTCCGAAAAAGAAGGATAAAATTATTGAGGAGGAGCCCCCCGATGAAGAAGAAGAACTCCATGCCGATGAAGTTGATGTTCCCGATGAGGACCTCGACGACGATGCCTTCTTCGAAAAATTGGAAAATGATTATCTTGAGGAGCGGGCAAAGGAATCCGGTTCCACTTATACTCCGATAAAGACGACCCCCTCAAACCCTGCAAAGTCCGAAAAACCTCAGCCAAAGAAAGAAGAGAAGGCAAAAGTAGCACCAAAGGTCGACGACTCTGCCGAGAAAAAAAGAGCGGCGGCAGAGGAGAAAGAAAGGTTGGCAGCCAAGAAAAAGGCGGAGGAAGAGGCCGCTGCAGAAGAGAAGAGACTTGCCAAGGCGGCGGAAAAAGAGAAGTCGTCAGCCAAGAAAAAGGCAAAGGAAGATGCCGAAGCCGAGAAGAAAAGACTTGCCGCATCTGCGGAAGAAGAAAGATTAGCCGCCAAGAAAAAGGCAAAGGAAGATGCCGAAGCGGCTGAGAGAGAAAGGTTAGCGGCCCAGAAAAGGGCGGAGGAAGAGGCCGCGGCAGAGAAGAAGAGAGTTGCCGCAGAGATGGCTGCCCTTGAGGCAGAAAAGGCCAGACCGGCTAAAGAGAAGGAGAAACCCGCCGCAGAACCAAAGAAGCCTGAGGCAGTTGAAGAAAAACCGATCTCGAGGAAAGAGTGGCTCAAACGCAATAAACAGAACCCCGCCGAGACCAGAGAGAAGAAAGTCTATCCTGCGGGAGAGATGGTCGGCGACTCGGGTAAAAGGATCAAAGATGACCCACTTGATGACCTCCTCGATGAATTAGAGGTCATACTTCTGGAATCCGATGTCGCTTATCCAGTCGTACAGGACATAATTCTCGGCGTAAGGGACAACCTGATCAACAAAAAATACGGAAGACAGTACACTCTCGAAGAGGTCGTCGAGACGGCCGTAAAAGAATCCGTAAGGAGGGTTCTGAAGATCAACGAGTTCGACTTTGACAGATGGTTCGAAGAACAGCCTAAACCCGTCGTGATAATGTTCGTCGGAATAAACGGGACTGGGAAAACAACAACTATCGCGAAGATCGCGAAAAGGCTGCTGGATCATGAGAGAAGCGTCGTTCTCGCAGCGTGCGACACTTTCAGGGCGGGGGCGATCGAACAACTGAGCATACACGCCGACAGACTCAATGTGAAGATCGTTAAGCATCAGCAGGATGCGGACCCGTCGGCGGTCGCATACGATGCGATAGAGCACGCCAAATCCAAGAGGAAAGATGCGGTCCTCATTGACACCGCCGGCCGCATGCAGACCAACAACAACCTCATTGACGAGATGAAAAAGATCGCAAGGATCTCAAAGCCGGCGTTGAAAGTATTCGTCGGGGATGCTTTGGCGGGCAACGATGCTATCGAACAGGCTAAGGTGTTCGATGCTGCGATCGGGATCGATGCGATAGTCCTTACAAAGATCGATACCGATGCAAAAGGCGGTGCGGCGCTTTCTATCGCACATACCATCGGAAAACCGATCGCCTTCGTATCAAACGGACAGGAATATAAGGACCTTCAGGTCTTCGATTCAAATTGGATGCTTGAGCGTCTTTTTGAAGAATAAAACATCTGGCTCTATGAGTGTTCAAACACAGAGTTTAAAGAACAGCGTTGCAAAGACCTTCGCATCTATCACTATATTGTCAATGACAACATACTCGTTCGGCCCGTGAAGTGTCCCGCCTCCGTTCTGCCATACATATGCGTCGTACCCTTCTTTTCTAAAGAAATTAGCGCATGTCGCCCCTCCGACACCGACCGGCCTCGGCCTTATTCCGATGACCGATTCTACGGAGTCCATAAGGGCTTCGAACACCTCCCCCTCTGTAGATGATGCGCCGCCTGCGGTGTGCCTCTGCAGTTCGATTATCTCTATCTTCGCCCCGGTCTTTTTCTCGTGTTCCTTTGCGACACGTTTTGCGACGGCGAGGATGTCGTCCTGCTTGTATTCCGGGAGGGCCCTGATATCCAATGAGAACTCGAAGTTGCCCGGTATCGTGTTCACATTCATCACGGTGCTGCTGCATTTGGTCGGCTCGAATGTGGACATCTTCGGAATGAACATGCCGTTCTCATTCGGAAATTCTTTTTCGAACCTTGCGAGCAGGTCCGTAAGGAATACGTTCCCCACTCTGAACGCGTTTATGCCCTTGTCCGGGGTCGATCCGTGCGTGGACTTGCCTGTGACGTTGAACTGTAGCCATATAAGATTCTTCTCGGCCACATCGACAAGATCTCCGTCTGGGCTTCCCCAGTCCGGCACTATGAAAACATCATCTTTGGAGAAGCATCCTTTTTTGATCAGATAGTCTATGCCCATCTTGCTGGACATCTCTTCGTCGGCAACATATGCTATGCCTATGGATCTCTTTGACAGCATCTCTTTCGGAATGAACTTGGAAGCGAACAGCGACGAGATCACTGCCTGACCATTGTCCTCCGTCCCGCGCCCATATATCTTTCCGTCCTTTACTACCGGGTCGAACGGATCTGTCTCCCAATCATTAAAATCGCCTACCGGCACGGTGTCTGTGTGAGCGATGATCCAAACGGTCCCTTTACCTTTACCATTCTTTTTTGCGAGTATGTTCGGCCTCATGACGTTGGGGTCGAAATCATCCTGTGCGTCGATCCTTATGACACTGTCGTACCCTTCCAGATATTTGGTCAACATGTCTGCCCTTTTGCCTTCGCCCGTTCCGCCATTCTCCGGAGCAATTGCAGGAATGCGGATCATCTCTGACATCACCCGCACCATGTCATCCCGAGACCTTTCGATCTTAGCAAGGATCCGCTCCAGTTCCATGATTGGAGATTGTCTGATATTGATAATATAGATTTGCTATCAACGAACAAAGATGGGGTTTGGTTAAGCTGTTTTGTGGCGTATGATCATTCTCTGCGTATGATCATTGTCACGGCGTTCCCGCCGCCGAGGCACAGCGTACAGAGTCCTGTCTCTTTATGCCGTTGTTTAAGCTCATATATCAGGGATGTCAGGATGCGCGATCCCGAGCATCCTATCGGATGGCCGAGCGCGACAGCCCCCCCGTTCACATTGAATATCTCATCTGGCACATTGAGTGCTTTCTTGACGGCGCAGGACGCTGTCGCAAAGGCTTCGTTGTGTTCGAACAGGTCAATGTCGTCCATCTTCATCCCGGCCCTCTTGAGGACGTGCTCTGTAGTGGGAATAGGGGCCTCCATAACAAATTCCGGCTTAACCCCCCTCTCGCCGTATGCCACTACGCTTGCCAGCGGTTTGAGGCCGCGTTCGTCCGCCCAAGATCTGGAAGCTACGATAACTGCCGCTGCCCCGTCGCTCAACTGGGAAGAGTTGCCGGCGGTGACCATTCCGCCTTCTTTGAACGCCGGCCTCAGCTTGGCAAGAGCCTCCATTGTTGTGTCTGCCCTCACTCCTTCGTCGGTATCGAACACTGTGTCGCCCTTCTTGGATCTTATTACATATGGGACGATCTCTTTTTTGAATTTGCCTGAAGCGATCGCGGCTGCGGCATTTTTGTTGCTGTCGAACGACAGTTTGTCGGCATCCTGCCTTGTGATACCAAATCTTTCTGCGACGATCTCCGCAGTGATCCCCATGTGTTGGTTACTGAAAATATCCCATAGGCCGTCGTGGATCATGGTATCGACCATTGTCTGGTCGCCCATCACGGCCCCCCACCTCATATTATCGACATGGTACGGAACATTGCTCATGCTTTCCATTCCGCCTGCGGCGATAACATTGTATTCGCCGGCTTTGATGGCGTCTGCTGCATTCATCACCGATTTAAGGCCCGAACCGCACACATCGTTAACGGTATACGAACCGATCTCTACCGGCATCCCCGCTGCGACGGCGGCCTGCCTTGCGGGATTCTGCCCGACCCCTGTTGAAACAACGTTTCCCATTATGCACTCTTCAATGTCTGCGGGACTCAGCTTCGCCCTTTTTATAGCCTCGATGAGGGTTGTCGCTCCGAGTTCTGTTACCTTTATGCCTTTGAGCGATTTACCATATTTTCCTATCGCAGTCCTTGCTGCGCTGAGTATTACAACTTCTTCCATAGTGCCCGAACCTACCGTATCCTATTAAAAAAGAGTATATATTGGTGTCGGGGGTCACATACGCATATTGACGAACTCAAGCGGCGGTTCGGTCCCTGTCATCTTCAGCGGCTTTGACAAGTGCCGTCTGGCGGCCGCAGGAGGCTCATACCACCCCTCTCTTATCCACCTCAACGCCTTTTCCGTCTGAGGAGTTTCGGCTGAAGTGTGGCATTTTCTGCAGCGATAGCCCTTTCCCTTTCCGATGGATTCCATTGTCCTTCCACAGCTCTGGCATATCGGGTTTGAGACCTTTTCATACTTATCTGAGACCCCGAGGACATGTACCTTCTCCGCATTGAGGGTCCTGGGCTCTTCTCGGAGTTCACCCATCACTCCGATCGTGTCGCCCTCCGACAGGTTATCAAAGAGATATCGGAACTCTTTTGACGGCTCGTATGCGCCGACCGTTATTCTGCCGTATCTCGTGTCCATATCTGTCAACACATGTCCTCCGGAGATGTGCCGGCTCTTGACGATCCGTCCTTCGACATAGTAGGATCGGTTCGGGATCAATTCTTCCGCCCCATATATTATGTGGTCGTCTGTCCCCTGATTGGTCAGGAATACCATCCATCTCTCAATGGGTTCGCTGTTGATTATTTCCTTGCCTTTCATAAGCTCTGAAGGGTCATTTCCGCGAAGACCGTACATTATCGGGCATGGTGTCCCGGGAACCATTGCAACCTTCTCCGTCCTTTCTTCCCAGCTGTTGAAAGTCGACGGCAGAACCCTGTCGGCCTCCCTTATCGATAATGGGTCGAAGATGCGTTCGGTGCCCCATCTTGCCTCCGGCCTGTACGTCAACAATTCTAATGTGCTGGCTCTTGGCCTCCACGCCATCCCGCAAGCTGCGCCGATTATCCCTCTTCCGCACCCGGCCTCGAATTTGAATGCACCTATCCGCTCTATCTCGTCTTCGACCGCACTCTTGTCCAATATCGTCCTGACCCCTTTCCAATACAAAGACGGGTTAGGCTTCCTTCTGCTTACGATCAGGCCGGTATCGGAGTCCGGCTCTCTGCGCCGATCTATTACGGGAATGATTCGGTCAAGGATGTGGTCTTCTTCCGGTTCGTATGATGTCGCACTCTCAAAACAGAATATGTCCCTGCCGGATATGCTGCCTACCGGCGTCTTCTTTCCTCTCCCCTTACCGAACCTCATTGACAGTGAGGCGTTGCCCCGCGTCTTCCACGGGACGGCGGGATTTAGGCGGATAAGTCTAGGATATCCTATCAGATCCATCTCCTTGCTCAACACGGAAAGTATCTCGGTGGCAAGGAATGTTGTACAATTGCCCCTGAGGGAATCGGTATCATCGACTGCAACATACATTCCGGTCATCCTTTAATTACCGTATACTCTTTAAAGCTCGTTATCGGCGGCAGCCGACATAGAACTGACAAATAACATACCGCCGTCATCAGAGTATGATCCTTCAATAGAATATATTCCCATGCCGGTGGGCTCGATGCGAGCGAAACACTTTATGTCCGTGCCATCGCAGTCCTCCAGCAAAAAGGTGTATCCATTCTGTGTTGTGTGGATATCATAAACAATACCGATTATACTTTCTTTCTTGTTCTCCTGGCCCTCGCCGCCGATGAACAGGGTCAGGACCAATATCAGCGCAACCGAAAAACAAAGCAGAGAATAACGATCGAATGTCTTCATGGACCGCTTGATTTTTTTGATGGATTTAAAGGTATAAAGCTACAAGTATACTACCTTTTAATTTACGCCCTCCCCCCTTTATTTCCAGTGGAACTTTTTTTATTACCGATATAAAAGAAAAATATTGTAAATTTATTAAAAGATATGATTAACTGAAGTTTCCGATGGCCCAAATTATCAGAATGAACGCCGCTATCCCGAGTACACAACCGGCCATGACCAAGTATCCTTTCATTGATATTCTCCTTGATTGGTGATTATTATCAATCTATGTAATACAGTATT